>NZ_JBVAXF010000002.1:0-1199209 GCF_055419205.1 Mycobacterium sp. IDUB_39 | reverse complement strand
CACCAACAAGCTGATAGGCCGCGGGCCCATCCCACACCGCAAAAGCTTTCCCCCACAGACCATGCAGTCCATGAGGTATATCCGGTATTAGACCCAGTTTCCCAGGCTTATCCCGAAGTGCAGGGCAGATCACCCACGTGTTACTCACCCGTTCGCCACTCGAGTACCCCGAAGGGCCTTTCCGTTCGACTTGCATGTGTTAAGCACGCCGCCAGCGTTCGTCCTGAGCCAGAATCAAACTCTCCAAACAAAAACAACCCATCCAAAGACAGGTGAATTCGAATCAGAACAATCTGATCTAACACCAGTAAAAACTGGCAAAAAACAATGTCACACCCCTAAACGAGAAAAAAGAGTGCAACAACAACAAACAAAAACCACCAAACACACTATTGAGTTCTCAAACAACACACCCGATTTTTGGGCAACCTCACCACTGTACTACGTGGAGAGATTGTCGTCAAACCGCTTGCACCGGATCTTTCGATCTGGGCCGCTCCGCTTGCCCCGGCCTTTCGGTCGGGGCCGCTTGGTATGAACCAAAGCTTACATACAAACGGCCAAAGCCCCAAATCGCCTGCTAGACAGCCGATTCGCTACACAATGCGCTCGATCTCGGCGCCTAGGGCCGCCAGGTTCTCGACAAACAGCGGGTATCCGCGGTCGATGTGAAACACGTCATGGATCTCTGTGTCACCGTCGGCGACCAGACCGGCCAACACCAAACCCGCTCCGGCCCGAATGTCAGACGCCCACACCGGCGCACTGGACAGCTGCGGCATTCCGCGAATCACCGCGTGGTGCCCGTCGGTCCTGGCGTCGGCACCCAACCGGATCATCTCCTCGACAAACCGGAACCGCGCCTCGAAGACGTTCTCCGTGATCATCGATGTGCCATCTGCGATACAGGCCAACCCAATTGCCATGGGCTGTAGGTCGGTCGGGAATCCCGGGAACGGCAGCGTCGCGACGTTCACCGCTTTGGGACGCTCGTACTGGACCACTCGGAACCCGTTGTCGTGCTGGGTGACCGTGGCTCCCGCATCGTGCAGCTTGTGCAACACCAGCTGGAGATGTTGCGGATCGATACCCGTGATCGAGATATCGCCGCGCGTCATGGCGGCGGCAATCCCCCAGGTGGCCGCGACGATGCGGTCGCCGATCACCCGGTGCTCAGTCGGATGGAGCTTGTCCACCCCGATGATCGTCATGGTCGACGAGCCGGCGCCGGTGATCTGCGCCCCCATCTGGTTGAGCATCTCGCAGAGATCGACCACATCGGGCTCACGCGCCGCGTTGTAGATCTTGGTCTCGCCCTCCGCCAGCACCGCGGCCATGAGGATGTTCTCCGTCGCACCGACCGAGGGGAACTCGAGTTGGATCTCGGCCCCCCGGAGGTGATCGGCCTCGGCGACGACGCAACCATGCTCGATGTTGCACGTGGCGCCGAGTTGGCGCAGGCCGTTCTGATGCATGTCCAGGGGCCGCGATCCGATGGCATCACCACCGGGCAGGGCGACCTTGGCCTTCTTGCACCTACCGACCAGAGGTCCCAGCACGCACACCGACGCGCGGAACTGACGTACCGCTGCGAAGTCGGCGTCGTACTTCAGTTCATCCGGGGAGGTGATCCTGACCGTCGAACCGTCCAGCTCCACCGTGGCGCCAAGGCCGCGTAGAACCTCCGCCATCAGCGGCACGTCCAGAATGTCCGGGCAGTTGGTGATGGTGCTGACTCCCTCGGCGAGTAACGCCGCGGCCATCAGTTTCAACACACTGTTCTTGGCGCCCCCGACGGCGACTTCACCCGACAACCGGGTCCCACCGGTTACCACGAATCGCTCGCTCACGCGGCTCAGTTTAAGGCAGTGCGACGGCTCCGAGAGCCGTCGTCAGTCCGCGCCACCGGGGACCGACGGTACGGTTTCACCATGGCAGTACATCTGACCCGCATTTACACCCGTACCGGCGATGACGGATCGACCGGGCTGAGCGATTTCAGCAGGGTCTCGAAGAACGACCCGCGGCTCGAGGCGTACGCGGATTGTGACGAGGCCAATGCCGCCATCGGAGTCGCGGTGGCCCTCGGTGCCCCCGAAGACAAGATCCTCAATGTGCTGCGACAGATACAGAACGACCTCTTCGATGCGGGTGCGGACCTGTCCACCCCGGTCGTCGAGAACCCCGAGTATCCCCCGCTTCGCATTCGCCAGGACTACATCGATCGTCTCGAGGCGTGGTGCGACGAGTTCAACGAACCGCTCCCCGCGTTGAACTCATTCATCCTGCCCGGCGGAACGGCACTCTCAGCCCTGCTGCATGTCGCCCGCACCGTTGCGCGACGTGCCGAGCGGTCGGCTTGGCGTGCGATCGAGGAGCACGGTGATTCGGTCAGCGTGCTGCCGGCGAAGTACCTCAACCGGCTGTCTGACCTGCTGTTCATCCTGTCGCGCGTGGCGAATCCGGACGGCGATGTGCTCTGGAAGCCGGGCGGCGGGCGCGACGAGCAGAAGGGCTAGGTCGTCCGTCTGCGCGCACGAGGCGACGGACGCGACTCCAACCAGGACGTGAACGCCGTCAACGCCCCCCGGTCAAGCGCGATCTCGTAGCGGCGTCGACGTTCTGGGTGGGTGTCGCGTAGTTCGAGGACGACGATCTCATGGGTCATGATGTCGAACTCGTCGCCACGTGGCGTCCGACGCCCGACGATCTCAAGTCCACGACGGGACAGCCGGCGATCCGGCCACCATCGCAGACTCGACAGACGGTAGAAACCGGCTTCGCCGCCCCGGTAGCGCATCACGCCGTGACGCCATCCATGGCCGCCGACAGCGGGCACATCACGCAGGATGGCCGCGGTACCGCCGACTTGCCGCAGCTTCCACAGCCGGTAACACAGTGCGACGACCGCCAGTAGGAGCACGCCGACGAGCGCGACCATGAACATCATGGACGCGCTCATCGGTGATCAGTCCAGTTGGCCTACGGCGCGTAGACGCGCCCGGCCCCATGCTGCAGTGCGCTCATCGTCGGACTCGGAGTCCTGCTTCGCCTCGTCGGCGTTGATCTCCGACTCGAACGCAGCGTTCTCGACCAGGATTCGGACGGCTTCTTCTGTTACGGAGAGGAATCCACCGTCGATGGCGATCCGAAGATCATCCTCACCCTCACGCTCGACGCGGACCATCGCGTCCTCGACGAGCTGTGCCACCAGCGGGATGTGGTGGGGCAGGATGCCGATCTCACCGGCAGTGGTGCGGGTGAAAACGAACGTGGCATCACCTGACCACAGCTCACGCTCCACGGCGACGATCTCGACGTGCAGTTCAGCCATGTCACACCACCTTTCGCGTTACGACAACCGTCACAGCTTGGCGCCGAGGCTCTCGGCCTTCTTGGCGAGGTCGTCGAGTCCGCCGATCAGGAAGAACGCCTGCTCGGGCACGTGGTCGAAATCGCCCTTGGCGAGCTTGTCGAATGCCTCGACGGTCTCCTTGAGCGGCACAGTCGAACCCGGCTGACCGGTGAACTGCTCGGCCGCCATCATGTTCTGGCTCAGGAAGCGCTCGATACGGCGTGCCCGGTAGACCAGCTGCTTGTCCTCTTCCGACAGCTCGTCGATACCGAGGATCGCGATGATGTCCTGCAGATCCTTGTAACGCTGCAGGATTCGGATGACTTCCTGCGCGACGCGGTAGTGCTCGTCGCCGACGACGCTGGGATGCAGGATCGTCGAACTCGACGCCAGCGGATCCACCGCCGGGAAGATGCCCTTCGAGAACACCGCGCGGGAGAGCTCGGTGGTCGCATCCAAGTGCGCGAACGTCGTCGCGGGGGCCGGGTCGGTGTAGTCGTCGGCGGGCACGTACACGGCCTGCATCGACGTAATCGAGCGGCCACGCGTCGAGGTGATGCGCTCCTGCAGCTCGCCCATCTCGTCAGCCAGGGTCGGCTGGTAGCCCACCGCGGACGGCATACGGCCGAGCAGCGTGGAGACCTCGGAGCCGGCCTGCGTGAAGCGGAAGATGTTGTCGATGAACAGAAGCACGTCCTGCTGCTGCTCGTCGCGGAAGTACTCCGCCATCGTCAGCGCCGACAGTGCCACGCGCATACGCGTGCCCGGCGGCTCGTCCATCTGGCCGAACACCAACGCGGTGTCCTTGAGCACGTTGGCGTCCGCGAGTTCCACCCAGAGGTCGTTGCCCTCACGGGTGCGCTCCCCCACGCCGGCGAACACCGAGGTGCCACCGAAGTTACGGGCGATGCGGTTGATCATCTCCTGGATGAGCACCGTCTTACCCACGCCGGCGCCACCGAACAGGGCGATCTTGCCACCGCGCACGTACGGGGTCAGCAGGTCGACGACCTTGAGGCCCGTCTCCAGCATCTCGGTGCGAGGCTCGAGTTCGGCGAACGGCGGCGGCTTGCGGTGGATCGACCAATGGTCGAAGTCCTCGCCATAGCCGGGCTCGTCCAGGCAGGCGCCCAGCGCGTTGAACACGTGTCCCTTGACGCCGTCACCGACGGGCACCGAGATCGATGCGCCGGTATCGGAGACGTCTGTGCCACGGACCAGTCCGTCGGTGGGCTGCATCGAGACACAGCGGACCAGGCTGTCGCCGAGGTGCTGCGCGACCTCCAGTGTCAGGGTCTTCGCGAGGTCCCCGTAGGCGATCTCCGCGTGGAGCGCGTTGAACAGCTCCGGCACGGAGCCCCGCGGGAACTCGACGTCGACGACCGGTCCGGTGATACGTACGACGCGGCCAGCTGAGCCCTTCTTAGCGGGACTCTTGGTGTCTTCTGCGGTTGCAGTCATATCCTCTTCGCTTCCTACGGGCTTACTTGGCGTCGGCCAGCGCGTTGGCGCCGCCGACGATCTCGCTGATTTCCTGGGTGATCTGAGCCTGGCGCTCGCGGTTGGCCGCAAGTGTCAGCGCCTTGATCAGATCGTCGGCGTTGTCGGACGCCGACTTCATCGCGCGTCGCCGCGAGGCCGACTCCGATGCCGCGGCCTCCAACAGCGCCGAGTACACGCGGGTGGCCACGTAGCGCGGCAGCAGAGCGTCGAAGAGCGATTCCGGATCCGGCTCGAAGGAGAAGAGCGTCTGCGGCCCCTCCTCAGGCTCGTCATCCCCGACGTACTCGACGACCATCGGTGCGATCCGCCGTGCCACCGAGTTCTGCGACAGCATCGACTTGAACTCGGTGAAGACGATGTGAAGTTCGTCGACTCCGAGGATGCCGTCGTCACCCGCGTCGTCGCCCTCGTCATCGGCACCGGACATGAACGCGCTCACCAGAGTGTCGGCGATCTCGCGGGCATGATCGTAGGTAGGACGCTCCGAGAAGCCGGTCCAGGACTCGGTCACTTCACGCTGACGGAAGTTGTAGTAGCCCAACGCCTTCCGGCCTACCGTGTACAGCACCGGTTCCTTGCCCTCCTCGCGCAGCAACGCGAAGAGTTCCTCGGACTGCCGAAGCACGTTGGCGTTGTACGCGCCGCACAGGCCGCGGTCGGATGACACCACCAGCACGCCGGCCCGCCTCGGGTTCTCCCGCTGCACGAGCAGCGGGTGATCCAGTGCACTGGCACCCGCAAGCTCGGTGAGCATGCTGGTGATTTCGGTGGAGTAGGGCCGAGCCGCCTGGACTCGGGCCTGCGCCTTGGCGATCCGCGACGTGGCGATCAGTTCCTGGGCCTTGGTGATCTTCTTGATCGACCCGGCGGAACGGATACGCCCGCGAAGTTCGCGCAGTGTTGCAGCCATCTAGCTCTCCAGACCTCTCCGGTCCTACTTCTTGGGGGCCGGCTTGCGGACCTTGACGGATTCCTTCTCGACGTCTTCCTCGTCCATGGCCGCGGTCTCCGCCTCGTTCACGACGACCGAGCTGCCATCAGTGGCAGAGAAGCCCTTCTTGAACTCGTTGATCACGTCGGCGAGCTTCTGCTCGGTCTCCTCGGAGAGCTTCTTGGTCTCCCGGATCTCCTTGAGAATGCCCTCGTGCGAGGCCCTGACGTGCTCCAGCACCTCGGCCTCGAAGCGTGAGACATCCTCCACCGGAACCGAATCGAGGTGACCCTTGGTGCCGAGGAAGATCGAGACGACCTGATCCTCGACCGACAGCGGGCTGTACTGCGCCTGCTTGAGCAGCTCCACCAGGCGCGCACCGCGCTCCAGCTGGGCCTTTGAGGCGGCGTCGAGGTCCGAGGCGAAGGCGGCGAACGCCTCCAGCTCGCGGTACTGCGACAGCTCCAGACGCAGCGAGCCCGCGACCTCCTTCATCGCCTTGATCTGCGCGGCGCCACCAACACGGGACACCGACACACCGACGTTGATGGCGGGGCGCACGCCCTGGTTGAACAGGTCGGACTCCAGGAAGCACTGGCCGTCGGTGATCGAGATGACGTTGGTGGGGATGTAGGCCGAGATGTCGTTGGCCTTGGTCTCGATGATCGGCAGGCCCGTCATCGATCCACCGCCCAGCGCGTCGGACAGCTTCGCGCAGCGCTCGAGCAGACGGGAGTGCAGGTAGAAGACGTCACCCGGGTAGGCCTCACGACCCGGCGGGCGGCGCAGCAGCAGCGAGATCGCGCGGTAGGCCTCGGCCTGCTTGGTGAGGTCGTCGAACACGATCAGCACGTGCTTGCCGTCGTACATCCACTGCTGGCCAATGGCCGAACCCGTGTAGGGCGCGAGCCACTTGAAGCCGGCCGAGTCCGACGCGGGGGCCGCGACGATGGTGGTGTACTCCATCGCGCCACCCTCTTCGAGGGCGCGCTTGACGCTGGCGATCGTGGTGCCCTTCTGGCCGATCGCGACGTACACACAGCGCACCTGCTGGTTCGGGTCGCCGGTCTCCCACGCCTCACGCTGGTTGAGGATCGTGTCGACGCAGACCGCGGTCTTGCCGGTCTTGCGGTCACCGATGATCAGCTGGCGCTGTCCACGGCCTATCGGCGTCTGGCTGTCGATGGCCTTGATGCCGGTCTGCAGCGGCTCGCTGACGCCCTGGCGCTCGACCACCGACGGTGCCTGCAGCTCGAGGACGCGGCGGGTGTCGGACTCGATGTCACCCTGGGCGTCGATCGGTTCACCGAGCGGGTTGACGACACGGCCGAGGAACGCGTCACCGACGGGTACGGAGAGCACCTCCCCGGTGCGCTTGACCTGCTGGCCCTCGGCAATCTTCTCGAACTCACCCAGGATCACGACACCGACGCTGTGCTCGTCGAGGTTCAGTGCGACACCGAGCACACCACCGGGGAACTCGAGGAGTTCGTTGGTCATGACCGAGGGCAGGCCCTCGACGTGTGCGATGCCGTCACCGGCGTCGATGACTGTGCCGATCTCTTCGCGCTCGGTGTCGGCGGAAAACGAGGATACGTACTCCTCGACAGCGCCTTCGATGTCAGCAGCGGAGATTGTCAACTCTGCCATGTTCTTCGTCTTCCTACCTTTTGTCGCTGGGTGATAAGTCTTGTGGGTCAGTCCGGCAGGCTGGTCTGAGCAGCCGCCAACCGCGAGGCGATGGATCCGTCGATGACCTCGTCGCCGACGGCGATCGAGAGTCCACCGAGCAGTTCGGGATCGACGTTGAGCTGGATGGACACCGGGTGGCCGTAGATGCGCGAGAGCACCTCGGTCAGTCGCGTCCGCTGCGCGTCCGTCAACTCTGCCGCCGCGTTGACCTGCGCGACCACTTCGCCTCGACGCGCTACGGCGAGTTCGGCGAGGTCGATGACGGCCTCGTCGGCGCGCTCACCGCGCAACAGCGTGACCGTCTGCTCCAGGAGTGCCACCGCGGTGCTGTTCGCACCGGCACCGCCAACAACCTTGTCGAGCAGAGCAATCCGGCCGTCGACCGGTGTGGAGTAGTCGCTCAGCAGTGCGACGAGACGCGGTTCGGCGTCCAGCACGCGTCCGAAACGGAAGAGCTGGTCCTCCACCTCGTCCACCTCGCCTGCGACCTCGGCACGCTTCAGCAGTGCCAGCCGCGCCGTGTGCTCGACACCGTCGACCAGATCCGACTCAGCCGACCACCGCTGCGTTGCAGCAGTGCGCACAATGCTCAGTGCCTGGTCGCCGATCTTGCCGGAGAGCAGGGAGTCGACGAGGCGCGCCTTGGGGGCGGCATCTTCGGTTGGCTCTGCGAGGTGCTTGGCGAGCACGGGCTCGCTGACGAGCAGCTTGGCGACGGACGCGAGTTCGTCGGCCAGCTTGGTGAGTCCGTCGGTGTCGAGACCACCTGCGACACGGTCGAAGTCCTCGGTGAGAGCGACCATCGCATCGCGGCTGGCGGCGCGCAGCCGAGCTGAGGCCCCCGTCTCGATGGACACCGCGGAGGGCGCCATCTGCTCGATCTCGTCGAGGAACCGGTCGACAGTGGCCGCCTGAGCAGCCGGGTCCGCCACGTGAGCGCGGACCAGTTCGTCGGCCTTCTGTACGGACTCCACACCCAGGCCCGCCCGCAACTGCCGGATGAGCTGCTGGCGCATCAACTGCACCTGCTGCACACCCTGAGCCTTGATGCGCTCAGCGTCGGCGCCCGCCTGCTCCTGCAGTTGGGCCGCGATGCGCTCCGAGTCCTGCTTGGCCTCGTCGGTGACCTTCCCCGACTGGGCCTTGGCGTCCTCAAGAGCCTTGGCGTGCATGGCATCCGCGTCAGCGAGCTTGCGCTCCGCCTCGGCGCTCTCGGCCAGTGCGACGCGCACAGCCTCCTGCTGCTTCTGCATCAGGGCCCGCACGGGCGGCACAACCCACTTCATCAAGATGAAGGCGATGACCGCGAACCCGATCAGCTGGCCGATGAATGTCGACATCTACTGGCTCCCGCCTGATTTCACGTCAACGCCGAGGATGCGGCTGGCCAACGTGGCCGCCAACCCATCCACCGACGACTGCAGTTCGGACTCGGTCGTCGAGCGCTGCTCGGACAACTTCTGGTCCGCCTGCCGCACGGTGTCCGCGACCTCACCGCTGGCCGCAGCCCGCTTCTGGTCGATGACTTGCCTGCCCGCAGCGCGTGCCTCGTCGCGGATGCTCGACGCCTCGGTGCGTGCACCGGACATCGCCTCGTCGAAGTCGGCTTGCGCCGCTGCGACCTGTTCAGCCGACTTGCGGTTGTCCGCGGCGGTCTTGGCCAGCATTGCCTCGCGTTCTGCGAGGACCTTGCTGACCGGTGGCACAACCCATTTCGCAATCACGCCGAGCGTGATGATGAAGATGAGCAGCACGGCGAAGAAGGTGCCGTTGGGGATCAGGAAGTTGCTCTGCCCCCCACCTTCTTCGGCCGCGAGGATGGCTACGGTCAGTTCACCCATGCCGACGGACTACTGCAGGCCCGGCGTGGCGAAGACGAACAGCGCCATGAAGGCCAGGTTGATGAAGTACGCGGCCTCGACCAGACCGACGGTGATGAAGAACGGCGTGAACAGCCGGCCCTGCGCCTCGGGCTGCCGGGCGATGCCGGAGATCAGCGCGTTACCCGCGATGCCGTCACCGATGCCAGCGCCGATAGCGCCGCCACCCATGATCAATCCACCGCCGATCAGAGCGCCGGCCGTGATGATCGCGTTTGGATCGATTTCCATTCCTTTATCCTCCTTGGTAACTGGTGGCATTGCCGCCAGAGTTCATTGACCTTCGGTGGTGCAAGCTTCTAGTGGTGCTCCTCATCCAGTTCCATGGACTGGCTGAAGTAGAGGATCGTCAGCAGCGAGAAGATGAATGCCTGGATCAAACCGACGAAGAGGTCGAACGTCTTCCAGATAGCGTTGGGCGCCCACTGGACGTACCAGGGGAACATCGCGATCAGGGCCACCAGGATGCCGCCGGCGAAGATATTGCCGAAGAGTCGCAGTGCGAGCGAGATGGGCTTCGCGATCTCCTCGACGATGTTGATCGGTGCGAGGAACGGGACGTGCCCCTTGATGACCTTGATCGGGTGCCCGATGATGCCCCGTCGCCAGATCCCCGCGGCGTGGTAGGCGACGAACACGAAGAGCGCGAGCGCCAGCACGAAGTTGATATCGGAGGCAGGCGGCTTGTAGAGCTCCCCAGCGGCACCGTCGGCGCCGCCGTACTGGAGCGGCAGGACCGACAGCCAGTTCGAGACCAGGATGAACACGAAGATCGTGACGGCCAGCGGCAGCACGAACGGCGCGACCTTCATGCCGATCGAGCCCTCGATCTGCTGGCGCATCTGGATGGTCAGCGTCTCCCAGAAGAGCTGGACACCGCTGGGCACACCGGTCGAGGTGACCTTGGACTTCAGGAAGAAGGCCAGGCCGATGACGACCAGCGCGGTGATCGCGGTGGCCATGATGGTGTCACCGTTGAACGTCATGCCGAACAGTTGGAACACCATCGTGTGGTGCCCGACGTGGATGGCCGCGCCACCCTCCTCCGCGGCGAGCACGGTCTGCGTCATGGTCCCAGTCATAGAGGTCAGCTCAATCCTTCGATTCCGTGTCGACCACGTTCAGTCCCTCGCTGCGGATCTTCTTGAGCACCGGGATGCTGGTGCTCATCACCAGCAGTGCCTGGAAGATCGCCAGCCCGAAGAGCACTGCGATACCGCCGTGTGCCCTGAAGACGAAAGCGGCGGTCATTGCGACCGCCGTGATGACAAGCAGACGGGTCGCCGAGTTCAGCGCCATCTTCTTCTTGAGAGGGTGATCCTCGGCGGTGATCGACTCCACCGCGCGACGCACCATCAGAGCATTGAGCAAACCGAGGCCGAGCCCCGCGCCGAAGAACACACCGAAGAAGACGTTCCCGATGAAGCCGGCAGCCAGAACGGCGAGACCGGTGAGTGCCGCGCAGACGATGAGCAGTCGGACCGGCCTGAAGGCCACCGACGGGAACACCAACGGCGCATCTTGCGCTGGTGTCGTCACTGCTTCACCTCACTCCTGCGGATCCCTGCGGGGTCCGCTTTGAACAGCATTGTTCCGGTGCGTGCCCGACGACTGTATCGAAGGGCGGCTGGCGCGGTGGAATCACCCAAGGGGTAGCTCCCTTTGTCGGTCGTGTTTCGGCGCCGATCGGTCTTGCGAACCGATGGGCCGGGCCGGCAACCCGCGAGGTTTTTCGGGTTCTGGCAGAAGGGTAACACATGGTAGGCGGCCCTAAACGGGGCCTACTACTTTTCGTCGTACACGGCCTCTGGCTCGTCTTCGCGGCCCCGCAGGAGCGGTATCAGAGTGATGATGATCGCGACCAGAATCGCGGCCAGCATGACGGCGCCGGTGTAGCGCGGGTCGAAGAAGATCGTGCTGGCGGCCCCCAGCGCCACGATGCCCACCCACATGTAGATCAGCAGGACCACCCGCCGGTGCGAGTGCCCGATCTGCAGCAGCCGGTGATGCAGGTGCATCTTGTCGGGACTGAACGGGCTGCGCCCCGCCCTGGTCCGGCGCACGATCGCCAGCAACATGTCGAGCGCGGGCACGAACATCACCGCGATGACCAGAAGGAACGGTGACATCAGCGCGAAGACGTCACGCGCGCCGTAGGCGTTCTGCGATATCGGACCTGCTGCGGTCGTCGACGCCGCCGCGAGCATCAGACCGATGAGCATCGACCCGGAGTCGCCCATGAAGATCCGGGCCCGGTGGAAGTTGTGCGGCAGGAAGCCGAGGCACGCGCCCGCGAGCACCACCGAGATGACGGCAGGCGGGTAGAAGAGCACGTCGCCGCCGTGGTCGCGGAGAAGGCCGACCGAGAAGATGCAGATCGCGGCGGCGGTGATGAGGCCAAGTCCGGCCGCCAGACCGTCCAAACCGTCGACGAAGTTCATCGCGTTGACGATCGACACCGTCAGCGCCAGCGTCAGCAGGATCGAGGTCACCTGGTCGAGCACGATGGTGCCGACGCCGCCGAACGGGATGTACAGCACGCTCCATGCGACTCCCATGGTGACCAGCACGCTGGCCGCGGTGATCTGGCCGGCGAACTTCGTCAGCGCATCCAGACCCCACCGATCGTCGATCAGGCCGATCGCCATGATCAGGCCGCCCGCCACCACGACGGCGGGCATCCCCGACGAGTACACGAATCCCCGTGTCAACGCGGGCAGTTGCGATGCCAGCAGGACCGCGGCCACCACGCCGATGTACATCGCCAATCCGCCCATGCGCGGGGTCGGCGCCACATGAACGTCACGCTCACGCGGATAGGCGACGGCGCCCCAGCGGGTGGCGAGCGCACGGACCCACCCCGTGGCGAAGTAGGTGATGATGGCGGCGGTCAGCCCGACGAGGGCGAGTTCGCGGAGGGGAACACCCGCCCCGCGATCGGACAGGGCGAGCAGTCCGTCAGCCAATTGGACCGGGTCGCGCACCACCTGCTGAACCGTACTGGAAACCACTGAGTCGGTCAGACCGCGAGCGTCTCGGCCTCGACACCGAGCACGTCGGCGATGGCGGCCGAGGTGACGGGCCCCTCGCGCAGCACGCGGGGCGTGGCACCGGTGAGGTCGACGATGGTGGACGCCGCGCCCTGTGCAGAGGGTCCGGCCTCGAGGTACACCCCGACCAGGTCGCCGAGTTGTTCACGCGCATCGGCGGCGGTGACCGCGGCGGGGTTGCCGGACTTGTTGGCGCTCGACACCGCCATCGGGCCCACCTCGCGGAGCAGTTCGATCGCCACGGGGTGCAGCGGCATCCGCAGCATCACGGTGCCGTGAGCGTCCCCGAGATCCCATTGCAGCGACGGCGCCTGCCGAACCACCAGGCTCAGCGCGCCCGGCCAGAACGCCCGAATGAGTTCACGGGCCGCGGTGGGCACCGAGTACACCAGTCCGTCGATGGTGTGCCAGGACCCGACGAGCACGGGGACGGGCATGTCCCGGCCCCTCCCCTTCGCCGCGAGCAGCGACGCCACCGCGGTGCCATTGAATGCGTCGGCGCCGATGCCGTAGACGGTGTCGGTCGGCATCACGACCAGCCGACCGTCCTTGAGCGCGCTAACCGCCGACGAGATGCCGGTCGGGCGCTGGTCGGCATCCGAGCAGTCGAACGTCTCTGACATAAGTTCTAGCTTCTCACCCTCTGCGGGTCGCCGTGACGAACCGGGGTCGGCCCGCCAGGTCGCGGCGCGAGGTGATGTCGTCGAACGCCGCGGTCTGGTCGAAGACGGCGACGGTCGCGGGCGCGGTGGTGTCGTCGTGCTCGACCCCGATGTGTCCACTCCCCCGCCGCAGCAGCCGCACCGCGTGCGCCACGAGGGGCTCTATGACGACCATGCCGTCGGGCCCGCCGAACAGCGCGTGCTCCGGATCGTGATGAGCGACTTCAGGTTCCAGTTCCGCACCCAGCGGGATGTAGGGCGGGTTGGCGACGATCAGATCGACGCGTCCCTCGAGGTCGGCAAGCAGCCCGTCAGCGGTGACGTCAGCCTCGAGCAGCTCGACCTGCGTGCCCGCCACATTTCGTCGCGCGAAGGCCAGAGCCGCGGCCGAGTCGTCCACCGCCATGACGGTCGCCCGCGGCCGAGCCCGTGCCAGCGCGACGGCCAGCGCGGCGGAACCCGTGCAGAGATCGACGATCACCGGCTGGTCCGGAAGTGGCTGTGCCAGAGCCCATTCGAGCAGCGACTCGGTCTCGGGCCGGGGAATGAAGACGCCGGGGCCCACGGACAGATTGACCGGACCGAAGGCCGCGGTCCCGGTGAGGTGTTGCAGTGGTATCCGCCGTGCCCTCGCTTCGATGAGGTCGCGATAGCGGGCAAGGAATTCCTCGTCGGGTGCGAGCATGAACAGCCGTCCGCGGTCGACACCGGCCACATGCGCGGCGAGGTACTCGGCGTCGGCCGCTGCACTGTCGACACCCGCGGCGGCGAGTGTCGCGGTGGCCTCGCCGATGATCTGGCGCAGCCGCGGGGCCACCGTCACGCTGACCTGCGGCAGATCATGCCTGCTGCAGCCTGGCCTGCTTGTCGGCGGCGGCGAGCGCGTCGAACAACGGGTCGAGGTCGCCGTCGAGGACCTGGTCAAGGTTGTGCGCCTTGAAGTTGATCCGGTGGTCGGCGATCCGGTTCTCGGGGTAGTTGTAGGTCCGGATCCGCTCGCTGCGGTCGACCGTGCGAATCTGGCTGGCCCGGTCGGCCGAGGCGTCGGCCTGGGCCTGCTCCTCGGCGAGGGCCTGCAGCCGGGCAGCGAGCACGACCATGGCGCGCGCCTTGTTCTGCAGCTGCGAGCGCTCGTTCTGGCAGGTCACGACGATGCCGGTGGGCAGGTGGGTGATGCGCACCGCGGAGTCGGTGGTGTTGACGCCCTGGCCGCCCTTGCCCGAGGAGCGGTAGACGTCGATGCGGAGATCGGACTCGTCGATCTGAACCTCGGCCACGTCCTCCGGTTCCGGGTACACGAGGACTCCGGCGGCCGACGTGTGCACGCGCCCCTGCGACTCGGTGACGGGGACTCGCTGGACGCGATGCACGCCGCCCTCGAACTTCAGGCGCGCCCACACACCGTCTGCCGAGTCGCCCTTGCTGGCGATGGTCAGGGTCGCGTCCTTGTAACCGCCGAGGTCGGAGGTGTTCTCGTCGAGCACCGTCACGGTCCAGCCGTGCCGCTCGGCGTACCTGATGTACATGCGCGCGAGGTCGGCGGCGAACAATGCGGACTCCTCGCCGCCCTCGCCCGACTTCAGTTCAAGGACGACGTCGTCGGCGTCGTGCGGATCGCGCGGCGCCAACAGGTCCGCGAGCTGGGTGCCAAGCGCGTCGACGCTGGCCTCGAGATCGGGGATCTCCGCGGCGAAGGAGTCGTCGTCGGCGGCCAACTCGCGGGCCGCCTCGAGGTCGCCCTTAGCCGTCTCGAGCTTGCGGTACGTCGAGACGATCGGCGATATCTGGGCGAACCGGCGGCCGACCCGCTTGGCTGCTGCCGCGTCGGCGTGCAAGCCGGGGTCAGACAACTGACGCTCGAGGTCGCCGTGTTCAGCCAGCAGTGCCTCGACCCTTGGTGCGTGGTCGCTCACATTGGCCTCCTTCCCCGAAACGCAGACCGGCGCCCGGGCTGACGCGAATGCGACAGATCGGGCGCCGGGGATGCAGCTAGTTGTCGGACGCGGCCGTCTCGCCGGCGGTCGCATCTGCAGTCGCCCCGGGGCGCTTGCCGTAGCGCTTCTCGAAGCGCGCCACGCGGCCACCGCTGTCGAGGATCTTCTGCTTGCCGGTGTAGAAGGGGTGGCACTGGGAGCAGACCTCGACCACGATGTGGCCGCTCTCCTTGGTGCTACGGGTCTGGAAGCTGTTACCACAGCCACAAACCACGGTGGTCTCTACGTAATTGGGGTGAATACCCGATTTCATCTCTGGTCCTCTGTGATCGTTGGTCGCCGGGTCGCCTGAGGTTCTGACCTGTTGGTCATCAGACGTGAACCGGAACCGAGGGGCGACGGCCCATTATGCCAGGTCAGCCGTCAGAGTCATAAACGCTGGCCCACCGGCGGCTATTCCTGCCCGATCAGCGGCCGCCGTCGAGCGCCCGGGCGACAGCTGCGGTGTCACCGGACAACCCCGCCAGACCCGCGGACCTCCCCGCCAGCACCAGCAGGATGTCGCTTATGGGACCGGACACGGCCTGCCCCACACCGACGGCGAACGGCGCGTCAACGGCGGTGAACGCCAGCCCGCGAAAGCGCTTCCTCGCGTGGAACGGGAACCCCATCGTCCACACCCGCTCGCCGGCGACCAGAGCGGCATCTGTCGGCATGGACCTGGCGCGCCCGAGCGGGCGGGCGATGTCCTGACCGTGCACCAGGACATCCATCAGCGGGTCGACGACGGCGGTGCCCGGTGGCCGTCGTCGGCCGCCAACCATCCCTCGGAGCGTCGCGACGACCTCCCGCGGCGTACTGGCGTCCTCACGGGCCGCTCGAGCCACCGTCTCGTTGAAGCGGAATCCCGAGCGCACGACCTGCCACGCCATCCGCGACCAACTCTCCGCGGAGTGGGTGACGTGCACGGCGACGTCCCGGACACTCCAGCCGGCGCACAGTGACGGCGTCGACCATTCGTCAGCGCTGAGCGTCTCGAGGAAGTCGGCGAGGTCGGCTCGCTGCTGATCGATGTGGCGCCACGCTTCGTCGGTGTCCATACCGCCCTCCCCCGATTAGTAAGGTTTCCTGACGAAATATAGACAGGGATCCGTACTAAAGTCAACGGTGTGACCGACCCGCCCAGCACCGCATCGCTGCTGTTTATCGCGCATCGCGCCGCCGAGGCCCAGATCATGGAGGCGCTCCAAGAGGCGGGGTTCGACGACCTGACGGTGGCGCAGTGTCGCATCGCGCAGCGGGTGGGTTCGGACGGAATCAGGATCACCGACCTCGCCGAGCAGGCAGGAGTGACCAAGCAGACCGCTGGCGCCCTGATGCAAGATCTCGAACGCAGCGGCTACGTGGTGCGCAGGCCCGATCCTGCCGACGCCAGGGCCCGCCTGGTCATGCTCAGTGCCAGAGGCGAAAGGCTCCGCGCCGCGGCGGCGGCAGAAGTCGCAAAGGTTGAGGCCGAGTGGCGTTCCCATGTCGGGCCGGAGGCCTACGGACACCTCCGGGACATGCTGATGTCGCTGCGGGAAGTCACCGATCCGTTCCAGTGACCGCCGGCTCACCAAGCGCATGGAAGGTCTTGCCGTCGCGCATCCAGAGCACACGGCCGGCGGGCTCGGTACCGAGCGCGACCAGTTCCCGCTTGAGGATCTTGTTGGTCGCCGTGCTGGGCAGATCGTCGGCGACCCAGACGTACCGCGGACAGGACTTGGGCGACAGGTCGCGCTGGGCAGCGAGGAACTCGGCGAACTCCCCCGGCTCCAGCTCAGCGCCGTCGCGCAGCACGATGGCCGCCATCACCTGGTCGCCGACGAACTCGTCTGGCACCGGATAGACCGCCACCCTGCTGATCACCGGCTGCCGCAACAGGATTCGTTCAATCGGCGCGGCGGTGATGTTCTCCCCGTCAACCCGCATCCAGTCCGCGGTACGGCCGGCCAGGTAGATCCAACCATCGGCATCGCGGTAGGCCAGATCGCCCGACCAGTACATGCCATGCCGCAGCCGTTCATCGGTGGCGCCCTGGTCGTTGTGGTAGCCGCGGAACATCCCGCTGCCGTTGGTGTTCACCAGCTCACCGGTGGCGGCCTCGGCGTTGATCAGGGCTCCGGTGTCATCAAATTCTGCGACCGGGCACTCCTCAACGGTCTCCGGGTTGTAGATCGCCACTCCCGGGAAGCCCTGGCCGACACTGCCGGCCGGTGTGCCCTCGGAGCGGGTGATGATGATCGCCAGTTCCGTCGAGCCGAAGCCGTCCCACACGCTGCAGCCGAACCGTCGGCTGAACTCGTCGATGTCACGGTCGGCGGCCTCGTTGCCGAACGCCACCCGCAGGGTGTTGTCATGATCGTCGGGTTGCTCAGCGGTGGCCAGGACGTAGGCCAGCGGCTTGCCGACGTAGTTCATGTACGTCGCGCCGTAGCGGCGGATGTCCGGGAGGAACCCGGATGCGGAGAACCGTGCCGGAGCCATGGCCGCGCCCGAACTGAGCGCAACGCCCCACCCCGCGTACACCCCGTTCGAGTGGAACAGCGGCATGGCCAGGTAGCAGGTGTCAGCCTCAGTCAGTCCGTAACGCTGCACCAGCGCGGCGGCGGAGAACAGCACGATGGAATGCGCCACCTGAACGGCCTTGGGCTCGCCACTAGTGCCCGAGGTGAAGATCATCATGAACGTGTCGTCGGCCGTGACCTCGCGATGCGGTACCAGGGCCGGCGCGGACGCGACCGCGTCGTCCCATGCCGGGGTCGACACGTCGATGAGCGTGACGTCGGGCATCTCGACGTCGTCGAGGAGATGCCGGTGCTCTGCGTCGGTGAGCACGACCTGGCAGCCCACCCGGGCGATGTCGCGGGCCAGGCCTTCACCGCGGCGGGTGGTGTTGAGGCCACAGAGCACGTATCCCCCCAGGCCCGCCGCGGCCAGGGCGGTGAGCATGTCCGGCGTGTTGCCCATCAGGACCCCGACGTGCATGGGCCGCGTCAGGTCGGCAGCGTCGATCAATGCTGCCGCCTGCGCAGATGCCGCACTGAGGTGTTCGCGCCACGTCCAGCTGCGGTCGCCGTACTTGACTGCCGTCGTGTCTGCGTCGGCGCGCGTGCGAAGCAACTGCTGCAACGTGTCGGTCATCCCCAGGCGCCCCTATCGACTAGTGAACAGAATCATAAAAGTGTCTACCACCTTCGGGTGCTCACACGGTACCGTCTGGGCCATTGGCAGAATGCATCCGTTAAGCATCCCCCGCTGCCAAATGACCAGGAGTCGCAGTTGACCAGCACGACGTCTTCGGCCACCAGTGTCCGCGAGAGATTGATCGACGCGGCCGAGACATGTCTGCGCGCCAAGGGCATTCGGTCGACGACGGTGTCCGAGGTCGCCGAGGTCGCCGGCGTCTCACGGGGGTGGCTCTACCGCCACTTCCCGGACAAGATGACGCTGCTCGGCGCCGCGCTGGTCCGCCTCAACGACGCGTACTGGTCCGAGTCGCATGCGATGCTCGAGCAGATCGAGGGCCTCGACCAGCGCATCGCGGCGGGAATCAGCCACGCCCGCACCGCCTACGACGATCCGGGCACACTGCTGATGAAGCTGCGGGTCTCAGAACCCGAGGAGTTCACGGCCTGCGCGGGCGCTGGCGTGCACGGGCTGGTGCCCGATCTCGCCGAGTTCTGGAAGCCCTACCTGGTGGCGGCGCGTGACGCCGGCGAGGTCCATCCCGACGTCTTGGTCGACGAGGCCGCCGAGTGGGTCGCGCGCGCCATCCTGTCGCTGACCACCGTGCCAGGACTGCACTTCGACGCAAGCGATCCCGCCGCGGTGCTGACGCACGTCCGCCGCTACGTACTACCGGGGCTGCGGGCCGACCCCGAGGCCTAACTGGCCGAACAACGCAAAATCCCCTGATTCGCGAGGAATCAGGGGATTTACGTCTAGCGCGTACTGGTCAGTCGTTGTCCATGTTCGCCGGTGTGGTCTTGGAGACCTGCACCAGGAACTCGTAGTTGGTCTTCGTCTTCCGCAGCTGGCTCATCAGCAGGTCGATGGCCTGATGGCTGTCCAGCCCGGAGAGCACCCTACGCAGCTTGTGCACAACACCGAATTCATCGGCGGAGAGCAGCAACTCGTCCTTGCGGGTACCCGAGGGGTTGACGTCGACCGCCGGGAACACGCGACGCTCGGAGATCTTGCGATCGAGCTTGAGTTCGGCGTTGCCGGTGCCCTTGAACTCCTCGAAGATCACGGTGTCACCGGTGGAGCCGGTCTCGACCATCGCGGTGGCGATGATCGTCAGCGATCCACCGAACTCGATGTTGCGGGCCGCGCCGAGGAACCGCTTGGGCGGGTACAGCGCGGTGGAGTCCACACCACCGGACAGGATGCGGCCCGAGGCCGGCGACGCGTTGTTGTACGCGCGACCGAGACGGGTGATCGAGTCCAACAGCACGACGACGTCCTTGCCCTGCTCCACCAGGCGCTTGGCGCGCTCGATGGCCAGTTCGGCCGCCTGTGTGTGGTCTGACGGCGGGCGGTCGAAGGTCGAGGCGATGACCTCACCCTTCACCGAACGCTGCATGTCGGTGACCTCTTCAGGTCGCTCGTCGACCAGCACCACCATGAGGTGGCACTCGGGGTTGTTCACGGTGATCGCGTTGGCGATGTCCTGCATGATCGTCGTCTTACCGGCCTTGGGCGGTGACACGATCAGTGCGCGCTGGCCCTTGCCGATCGGCATGATCAGGTCGATCACGCGAGTCGTCAGCTTCTCGGGCGTGGTCTCCAGACGCAGGCGCTGGTTCGGGTACAGCGGCGTCAGCTTGTTGAAGTCGGGACGGTTGCGCGCATTCTCAACCGGTCCGCCGTTGATGGTGTCCAGCCGGACCAACGGGTTGAACTTCTGCCGCGGGTTCTGGCTTCCGCGGTCGGTGCTGTTGCTCTCACTCTCGCGGGGCACCCGGACCGCACCGGTGACCGCGTCACCGCGACGCAGGCCGTTCTTGCGGACCATGTTCATCGACACGTACACGTCGTTCGGCCCGGCCAGGTAGCCCGAGGTACGCACGAACGCGTAGTTGTCGAGGACGTCGAGGATGCCGGCAACCGGCTGGACGACGTCGTCCTCGCGCAGCTCGGTCTCGCGGTCGCCACCGCCGCCTTCGCCGCCACCACGCTCGCCGCGGCGCTTGCGATCCCGGAACCTGCGACCCCGCCGACCCTGGCGGCCTTCGCCGTCATCGTCGTCATCGTTGGTGTTATTGCCGCGGTTGCCGGAGTCGTTGTTGCGCCGGTTGCCGCCGTCATCGTTGTTGTCGTTGTTGTTGCTGTTGTTGCGCCGGTTGCCGCCATCGTTGCCGCGGTTGCCGCGGTTGCCGCCGGTGTTTCCGGAGTTCCGGTCGCCCTGGTCCTCACGGTTGCCCTGACCGCGGCGCGACTCGTTGCCCTCTGCGCCGGTCGCGGACTGGGCAGAGCCATCAGCCTTGTTCTCGTCCTTGGTCGCGGACTTGGCCTCAGCTGTGACCTCGGCCTTGTCCTCCGACTTGGCCTCGCGCTTGTCCTGCACCTTGGGCTCGGACTGCGCTTCCGCCTTGGGCTCGGACTTGGGCTCGGGGGTGTCAGACTCGGTGGCCACAACCTCGGCGGCAGCTGCCTCAGCGGCGGGAGCACCGGTACGACGCGATGAGCCACGACGCTCGCGCCGCGGCGGGGCCGCCTGCTCGGCGGGCGCGTCGGTGCCAGCGTCTGCACCGGCCTGGTCCTTGGCCGGCTCGACCGGCTGCTCGGTGGCTTTCGCCTCCTTGGTGCGCCCATTGCTGTCGCCGCGGTGCTCGCGGATCGCTGCAATCAGTTCACCCTTACGCATCCCCGACGAACCCTTGACGCCCAGCTCATTGGCCATCGCGCGCAGATCAGGAAGCACCATCGAAGTCAGCGCGCCCGTACGACCACTGGTCGACGGCGCGCTCGCCGCGGGCGGTGCCGCCGCCGCGGATGCCTCCGAGGGAGCGGACTTCGGCGCAGGGGCCGAAGCAGGCTCGGGGGCTTGTGAGACCACGGTCTCGGGCAATGCGACGTTGTCGCTGCCACCGGCCGTGAAGAGGTCCGTATCAGTCACGGATTTCCTTTCCTTCCCTCGCTGATCTGAGTCTGCGAGGGTTCTTCGCATCCAGCCAAAACGCTGAATGTCGAGGTTCTACCATCGCCTTTGCAACGGTGATCGCCTGGACTCCCCGCATCGCGGGAAATCGTCAGTACACGGGTTGAAACCAAAGGAGAAGAGTGGTCGTCCTAGTGTCGACGCAGGCAGAGCCGCTGCGATTGCTGGACGAAAGCGAGAATAACCCGCATTGCAGTGGGACGCAAGAATCGCCACTGATTCGCGTGTGACTCCTGTCAACTCGACCGTGGCGCCATGTCAACGATTGATCGCCACACCGGATGTCCAACGGACACCCTGACCGACTGACATCTCCGTAACGGTGAACCCGTTCGCGGCGCCGTATTCGAGGGCCTCCGACGGAAGTTCAGACTCCGTTAAGAGTGCGATAACCGCAGGTCCTGCCCCGGATAGCACCGCTGCAATGCCATAACGCCGAAGGATCGCGATGTATTCCGCGGACGGGGGCATCGCCGCGGCCCGCGCAGGCTGGTGCAGGCGGTCCGCCGTGGCCTCCAACAGCAGATCGGGGCGCTCGGTCAGCGCCACAACGAGCAGCGCGACACGGCTCACATTGAAGCTCGCGTCGGCGTGGCTGACATTCTCGGGCAGCAGGACCCTGGTTTCGGCGGTCGACGAGCGGACCTGGGGAATTATCGAGAAGAGCCTGATGTCGGGGTGCACCCGCAGCGGAGCCGCGGCATACCGAGGCGCCGAGCCGTCGGTATCGGTCCAGGACACCACGGCCCCGCCCAGGACGGCGGCAGCGGCATTGTCCGGGTGTCCTTCGAACTCAGAGGACAGCTGAATCAGCTCAACCGCAGTCAGCGGCGTCGAATCAGACTGCGCCACTAGCCCATTGGCGACGGCCAGGCCACCGACCACGGCAGCAGCTGACGAGCCGAGGCCACGCGAGTGGGGAATGTCGTTGCGGCAGCGGACTTTCAGACCAGTCACGCTCACACCACCGGCCTGCAGGCCGCGCTCGATGGCGCGAACCACGAGATGCGACGAATCCAGGGGCACCTGACCGGCACCCTCCCCCTCAACCTCGACGATCAGGCCGGATTCGATTGTCTCGACATCGATCTCGTCGTAAAGACTCAAAGCCAGACCGAGACTGTCAAACCCGGGACCGAGGTTGGCACTCGATGCGGCCACCACGGAATTCGCCGACAGGCCAGCAGGAAGGATCTGTGTCACTGAGATTCCCCGCTGCTAGGCCAGACCGAGTTGCTCGACCACGGCGACCGGATCGACGGGGACCGCCGTCACGTCGGGCATGCCCTTGAGCGCGGTGTCGGGATCCTTGAGGCCGTTGCCCGTGACGGTGCAGACAACGGTGGAGCCGGGCTTGACCCAGCCATCCTCAACCGACTTCAGCAGGCCCGCGATGCTGGCCGCCGACGCCGGTTCGACGAACACACCCTCGGTGCGTGCCACCAGGTGGTAGGCAGCGAGGATCTCCTCGTCCGTGGCCGCCAGGAACCGACCGTTGGACTGCTGCTGGGCCTCGACCGCGGAGTTCCATGACGCGGGCGAGCCGATCCGGATGGCCGTGGCGATGGTCTCGGGGTTACTCACCGGCGCGCCGTACACCAGTGGTGCCGCGCCCGCCGCCTGTGTGCCGAGCATCCGCGGCAGCCGGTCGGACAGTCCGTCGCGGTGGTACTCCGAGTAGCCCCTCCAGTACGCGGTGATGTTGCCCGCGTTGCCGACGGGCAGGGCGTGTACGTCGGGAGCCGTGCCGAGCGCGTCGACGATCTCGAAGGCGGCGGTCTTCTGTCCCTCGATGCGGACCGGGTTGACCGAGTTGACCAGTGCGATGGTCGGGAAGTCCGCGGTCATCTTGCGGGCCAGTTCCAGACAGTCATCGAAGTTGCCGTCGATCTGGATGATCTTGGCGCCGTGCATGACGGCCTGCGCGAGCTTGCCCATCGCGATCTTGCCCTGCGGAATGAGCACGGCACACGTGATGCCCGCCCGCGCGGCGTATGCGGCTGCCGATGCCGAGGTGTTACCGGTGGAGGCACACAGCACGGCCTTCTGCCCGCGCGCGAGCGCGTCGGTGACCGCCATCGTCATGCCGCGGTCTTTGAACGAGCCGGTGGGGTTGAGCCCCTCGACCTTCAAATGCACTGTGCAGCCGGTCTGTTCGGACAGGCGCTTGGCGTGGATCAGCGGCGTGCCGCCCTCCAGCAGCGTGATGGGCGTCCAGTCGTCGGCGACGGGCAGCCGGTCGCGGTACGCGGCGATCAGGCCGGGCCACGGTGTGTGCACGGCACTCATGCGGTTGTTCCTTCCATGCGAAGCACGCTGTTGATGGTCTGCACGACGTCGAGATCGGCCAGCGCCGCAACTGTCTCCGACAGCGCTGCGTCGGTCGCCTGGTGGGTGACGACAACGATGCGGGCGCCCGTCGGGCCACCGCCCTCGTCGCCGATGCCCTCCTGGCGCACCTCGGCAATGCTGACCTCGCGCTTGCTGAATTCCGCTGCCACAGCCGACAGCACGCCGGGACGGTCCTTGACGTTCATGTTCACGTAGTAGCGAGTGGGGATCACGCCGATGGATGCGATCGGCAGCTTGGCGTACTTGGACTCCCGCGGTCCACGACCACCCTGCACTCTGTTGCGGGCAGCCATCACCAGGTCGCCCATCACTGCCGAGGCCGTGGGCGCACCGCCGGCACCCTGGCCGTAGAACATGAGCCGACCGGCCGCCTCCGCCTCGACCACCACGGCATTGAACGCGCCATTGACCGTGGCCAGCGGATGGTCCAACGGCACCAGCGCGGGGTAGACCCGGGCCGAAACCCGTTGCTTGCCCTTGCCGGTGGTGATCCGCTCGCAGATGGCGAGCAGCTTGATGTTGCAGCCGAGCGCCTTGGCGGACTCGAAGTCCTCGGCGGAGACCTTCGTGATGCCCTCGCGGTACACGTCATCGGCGGTGACCCGAGTGTGGAAAGCGATGGACGCAAGGATCGCGGCCTTGGCCGCGGCGTCGTAGCCCTCGACGTCGGCGGTCGGGTCGGCCTCGGCGTAACCGAGCGCACTGGCGTCGGCAAGCGCGGACGCGTAATCGGCACCGGTGTCGTTCATCGCCGAGAGGATGTAGTTGGTGGTGCCGTTGACGATTCCGGCCACCCGCAGCACCGTGTCACCGGCGAGCGACTGCGTGAGCGGGCGGATCACGGGGATGGCGCCCGCGACCGCGGCCTCGAAGTACAGGTCCACCCTGGCGTTCTCGGCGGCCTGGGCCAGTTCGCCCGTGGACTGGGCCATCAGTGCCTTGTTGGCGGTGACGACCGACTTGCCGTGCTCGAGCGCGGTGAGGATGGCCTTGCGAGCCGGTTCGACCGGTCCCATCAGCTCCACCACGATGTCGACGTCATCGCGTGACACCAGTGCGTCGATATCGTCGGTGAGCATCTCGACGGGCACGCCGCGGTCGGCGGCCACCCGTCGCACTCCGATACCGCGCAGTTCCAGTGGCGCTCCGATGCGCGCGGCGAGATCCGCCGCGCTGTCCTCGATGATCCGCACCACTTCACTGCCGACGTTGCCCAGTCCGAGGACTGCCACGCCAATGGATTTGCTCACTTGTTCGTTACCTCCAGGCTCAGCAGATCGTCGGTGGTCTCGCGCCGCAGGATGAGCCGTGCGACGCCGTCCCGCACGGCCACGACAGCGGGCCGTCCGAGCATGTTGTACCGGCTGGACATCGAGTAGCAGTACGCGCCGGTGGCGGCGACCCCGACAAGGTCGCCAGGGGTGATGTCGTCGGACACCCAGGTGTCGCGAACGATGATGTCGCCACTCTCGCAGTGCTTTCCGACGATGCGGGCCAGCGTCGGCGGCGCATCGCTTAGGCGAGACACCAACCGGGCGTCATACTCGGCGTCGTACAGCGAGGTACGGATGTTGTCGCTCATGCCGCCGTCGACGCTGACGTAGCGACGGTGCGCCGTGGCGCTGATCGCGACGTCCTTGACGGTGCCCACCTCGTAGAGCGTGATGGTGCCGGGGCCCGCGATGGCGCGGCCCGGTTCCACGACGAGCTGCGGCGTTGGCAGTCCCACGGCCGCGGACTCGCTGCGAACGATCGCCCAGAGCTTCGAGGCGAGTTCGGACATCGGCGGCGGATCGTCCTGTGGCAGATACGAGATACCCAGGCCACCGCCGAGGTCGACGATCGACATCTGCGCGGTCTTCTCGACACCGAACTCGGCGACCACGTCCTTCAGCAGGCCGATCACCCGGTGGGCGGCGATCTCGAAACCGGCGACGTCGAAGATCTGCGAACCGATGTGGCTGTGCAGGCCGACGAGACGCAGGTTCTCGGTGGCGAAGACCATTCGGACGGCGTCCATCGCGGCGCCACTGGCCAACGAGAGTCCGAACTTCTGGTCCTCGTGCGCGGTCGAGATGAACTCGTGGGTGTGCGCCTCGACGCCGACGGTGACGCGCACCAGGACATCCTGGACGATGCCCGCCTCGCCGGCGATCGCGTCGAGCCGCTCGATCTCGGTGACGGAGTCCAGCACGACGTGTTCGACGCCGACCTTCACCGCGGTGGTGAGTTCGGCGACCGACTTGTTGTTGCCGTGCAACGCAATCCGGTCCGGCGGGAATCCCGCGTGCAGTGCCACAGCGAGTTCGCCGCCAGTGGCGACGTCGAGCGACAGGCCTTCCTCGTCGACCCAGCGAGCGATCTCGGAGCACAGGAACGCCTTGGCGGCGTAGCGCACGTGCTCGCCGCCGCCGAAGGCCGCGGCGATGTCCCGGCAACGGCTGCGGAAGTCAGCCTCATCGATGACGAAGAGCGGCGTGCCGTAGTCGGCGGCCAAGGTGCTGACCGGCACTCCCGCGATGGACACCTCTCCGTTGGCGCCGCGAACAGCATTGCGCGGCCACACGTGCGGGGCGATCGTCAGCATCTCGGTGACCGACACCGGCCGCGCGGGGGCACCGCCGTGGTGCTTGTCCTCCGCGTGCCGCGGTCCAGCTGGATGTGCCATCACATACGCTCCGGTGCGCTCACGCCCAGGATCTGCAGGCCGTTGGCGATGACCTGTCGCGTCGCCGCGCACAGGGCCAGCCGCGCGGCGTGCAGATCGCCGGGCTCTTCGTCTCCCTGCGGCAGTACCCGGCAGGAATCGTAGAACCGGTGGTAGTCACCGGCCAGGTCTTCCAGGTAGCGGCACACCCGATGCGGTTCACGAAGGGACACAGCGGTGTTCAGCACTCGGGGAAACTCACCGATGGTCCGCATCAGCGTGCCCTCGCGGTCGTGATCGAGCAGATCCAGGTGCGAGGTGGCTGGCGAGAGGCCGAGTTCGACGGCGCTGCGCGCCAGCGCCGAGAGCCGGGCGTGCGCGTACTGCACGTAGTAGACCGGGTTCTCACTCGACGCGCTGGACCACAGCGCCAGGTCGATGTCGATGGGGCTGTCGACCGAGCTGCGAATGAGCACATACCGCGCGGCGTCCACGCCGATGGCCTCGACCAAGTCGTCGAGCGTGATGACGGTGCCTGCCCGCTTGCTCATCCGCAGCGGCTGGCCGTCGCGCACCAGGTTGACCATCTGCCCGATGAGCACCTCGACGGTGTCGGGGTCATCGCCCAGTGCCGCCGCGGCCGCCTTCAGCCGCGCGATGTAGCCGTGGTGGTCGGCGCCCAGCATGTAGATGCACAGGTCGAATCCACGTTGGCGCTTGTCCAGGAAGTACGCGAGATCGCCTGCGATGTAGGCGGGTTGACCATCACTCTTGATGACGACACGGTCCTTGTCGTCACCGAAGTCGGTGGTGCGCAACCACGTCGCACCGTCCTTCTCGTAGATGCTGCCGGTCTCCCGCAGCTTGGCGATGGCCTGATCGACGCGGCCGGACGTATGCATCGAGTCTTCGTGGGTGTAGACGTCGAAGTCGGTGCCGAACTCGTGCAGCGACTCCTTGATGTGGGTGAACATCAGGTCGACGCCGATTTCACGGAAGGTCTCGCGCTGCTGCTCATCCGACTGGCTGAGCGCATCGGGCGCCTTCGCGAGAACCTGGGCGGCGATGTCACCGATGTAGGCGCCCGCGTAGCCGTCCTCGGGTGTCGGCTCGCCCTTGGCGGCGGCGATCAGCGAGTTGGTGAAGCGGTCGATCTGAGCGCCGTGGTCGTTGAAGTAGTACTCGCGGACCACCTCTGCGCCCTGCGTGCTCAGCAGCCGGCCCAGCGCGTCACCGACCGCGGCCCAGCGGGTGCCACCGATGTGAATCGGACCGGTCGGATTGGCCGAGACGAACTCGAGGTTGACCCGCTTCCCGGCGAGATCTGCGGAGTGGCCGTAGGTGGCGCCCGCCTCGATGACGTTGGCGACGACGACGCCCTGCGCGGACGCCTCGATCCGCAAGTTGACGAATCCGGGGCCCGCGACGTCGGCACCCGCGATGCCCTCGGCGTCGGCGAGCGCGGTGGCCAGCCACCCGGCGAACTCACGGGGGTTGGTGCCGACCTTCTTGCCCAGCTGCAGCGCCAGGTTGGTGGCGTAGTCGCCGTGCTCGGGGTTGCGTGGACGCTCCACCGTCACGGTCGCCGGCAGGGCGGCGGCATCGAGGCCGCGCTCGGCCAGAACGGCCGCGGCAGTGGTCTTGAGCAGCTCGGCCAGATCGGCGGGGGTCACGAGGGACCATCCTATGGTCTGGGGTGCTCACGTCCCGAATCGGTTTCCGGTCGACGGGTCGCTGGCCGGGCCGGTGGCAGGGACGTGAATGTGGCCCGGGCGATGCGTTAGGCTATCGAGGCCCAACCGGCGCAGCACATGTTGCTTGCGCCCCCGTAGCTCAGGGGATAGAGCGTCTGCCTCCGGAGCAGAAGGCCGCAGGTTCGATTCCTGCCGGGGGCACCCACCTCAGAAATTGGCTGTCACCAGCCAATGCGGTCGAATCCGACCGCTCGGTCGCGCTCGCCTATCGTGAGCCCAATGAGCACTGCCGACGAACCGGAACCCTTCTTCATCGTCGACGGAGACCGTTTCGTCCCGGGCCCGATGGCCCAGGGTCCGTGGGGTGCCACCGTCAGCGGTCATATCGTCGGCGGCCTGTTGGGCTGGGCCATCGAGCGCGAGCAGGCGGACGCGCAGCTGCAACCCGCCCGGCTGACAGTGGACCTGCTGCGTCCCACGTTCATGGAGCCCGTCCAGATCCGCACGACCGTCCGCCGCGAGGGCAAACGCATCAAAGTCGTCGACGCGGAGATTCTGCAACGCGACAACGTGGTGTCACGGGCGAGTGCGGTGTTGCTGCGCCGCAGCGAGCACCCCGAAGGTCAGGTGTGGTCGCAGCCGGTGACCATGCCACCGTTGCCCGACGACTCTGTGGCCCCCGAGCCCACCATGCCGTTCCTGCTGTGGGCGTACGGCAGCACCGGTGCCGTGGGGACACTGGGCGGGACATCTGTCGAGTGGGAGCAGGAGGGCTTCCAGAAGTTCGCCTGGGTGCGCGAGGTCCGGCCGCTGATCGCGGACGTGGAGATGACGCCGTTCACGCGGGTCGCCCTGGCCGGCGATGTCACCAGCGCGTTGACCCATTGGGGCACAGGGGGTCTGCGCTACATCAACGCCGACTTCACGATATCGCTGAGCCGATTGCCGATCGGTGACCACATCGGGCTGGCCGCGCAGGCCCACCACGGCGACGCGGGCATCGCCTCGGGTGCGGCGACCCTGTTCGATGAACACGGCCCGATCGGCAGCAGTATCGCCGTAGCACTTGGTCAACCCGCCGATGCGTTCCGACCGCCGTCGCATATCGGTCTGAGCTGACCGATATGAGGTCACGCACCGTGGGGCGACCCCGCCCTGTCCGCACCCTTGTGTGATGACTCTGCCCGCGGTGAACGGTCGACGCCGTCGGCCTTGCGATCCGCCTTGGTGTCCGTGTCCGTGACAGTCGCCGCTGAGATGTCCGGCCGGCCCGACACGGCATAGTCAGGCCTTGCGGAGAGCTTCCCAACGACGTCGCGCGCGGTGTCTCGAAGCTGCGACATCACGTCGCGTGACCCGGGCGTCGCGTCGCGCGACCGGTGAGTGCCGCCGAACTCGTCGTCGGCGAGTTTGGTCGTCGTGACCGAGCGGCGCGACGGTTCGACCGCCACAGGGTTCGGCTTTATGGGGTCCGGCGCTGTCGTCGTGACCGGACTCCGCTGCTGCGGCGGCGCCACCCGGTTCGCCGGATGCGACTGCTCGATCTCCGCGCGCACATTGTTGACCGCGGTCACCACCGCATCCGCGATGTCGGTGCCTGCAGCGCTCAGCTCCCTGGCAGCGGTGTTGAAACCCGCGGCGAGCGCTCGCACCGGATCACCGGTCACGGCCAGTTCCTGAGCTACGGCATCGGGGACCGCGAACACGGCGGACAGGACGTGGTTGAAGGCCGGGAAGATGATCGCCCCGACCACATCGATGGCCCCGACCACGGCAACCTGCAGGACACCGCGGGGCATGACTGTTGGCGTGGGATTGGGCACGATCGGCAGGTTGAGCGCGGTGAAGGTGTCCTGGCGGGCGGTCTGGGTGGCCGTGACGATCCCGGGTAGCCCGCCGAGCGCGCCGGGGACGATGTTCATCAACCCGACCACAGCCACCTCGAACGCGTTCAGCGCCCTCGGTGCCACCAGCGAGCCGTCGGCGAGAATGGTCGCCTGCGCCGCGGCATTGACGGGCCCGGTCACCGATGCCGCGGTGATGCCGATCGCCTTCCACAGGTCACCCGACTGCAATGCGGTGAAGAGAACACCCGGTGTCTGCAGTGTCGTGGCGATCGCCGTCACGGCGGTGTCGACGAGAAGTGGGCAGATGATCGAGCAGTACGTGACCTGATTACCCAGGAAGCTGGTGATGAGCCCGCCGGGCGGAACCGTTGTGGCCGCGAGTCGGACATCCTGCGTGACGGTCGGCGTCAGGGTCGGCGGCGACTGGGCCTCAACTCCAGGAGCCAGCGGTAGCGCGACCATGGCGGCGATGCCGACAACGGCAATCCCCCTGGTCGCGGCGCTTACATACCGGCGGTTTCGTTTCAGCACGGTGCCCCCTGGGTCGACGTGACACAGGTAACACGAATTGGCGGCGCGATGGGTTCACGCCGATGCGTTGGGGCTCAGCGGCCGGCGTGCGCCGCGGTCATGTGGACCTGCTCGTCAGCAGCGGCCGGGCTGGACGTCACCTGGCTGGACACCAGGTAGTAGAGAGGCGTCCCCCAGGCGTGCTGGCCGCTGACCGCCGGTGCGTAGGCGGTGTGCACGGCGAGTTCAGCGGGTGACAGCGTGCTGGTGTCGGGGTCGTAGTCGCAGACCGGATCACCGACGTCGCAGACACTGATCGTGCGGGCGCCGATCTCGGGCGGCAGCATCGAGGTGTTGGTCCCGGCCAGGAACGAGTGCTCCTGGGCCACCCCGTGGCCGACGCCTGCCGTCGCGGCCGCCGACCCCATGGCGATGGTGGTGTCGACGGGCAGGCGGTCGCCGTCGGCGATCAGCAGCGCGGCCGCCACCTGCGGGTTGTCGGCCAGGTCATAGAGGTTGCGGTGGATGACCATGGCGCCCTGCGAGTAGCCCGCCAGAATGACCTTGGAAGTCGGGCACTGCTCGGTGAAGGCGGCGAACTGCTCCTCGGTGGCATCGGTTCCGACGTCCACGCTGTCCATGAAGCCCATCCAGCCGCCAAGGCCGCCCTCAACCGGCACGGGTGCGGCGGGGTACTCGATGGCCTCGGCCGTGATCGTCTGGCCGTTCTGGGCCAGCGCACCCTGCAGCTGCTGATACGACTGATAGACCACATCGCCCATGCCGCCGTTCGCGGCGAGTTTGGCACCGTCACGCTGCCCGGAGCCCGCGGCACCCATCCAGTGGAAGTCGGGGCACGCGGGAGCGGCGGCGGCGGTTCCGGTGGCAAGGCCGGCGAGCGCCAGGCCGATGAGGCTGATGAGCAGGCACAGACGACGGATCACGACTTGTTCGTCGCCCTCGGGCCGCCGTCTGTTACACCGCCAGCAACAACGTCGGGCGCTACCTGTTCAACAGCTCCATGGGTCCACTGACCCGCCCAGCCAGCGCTAGGTTGAAGACGCCCCATCTGCGACAGGTCCATTCGCTGTGGCAGCGGAAGTGGTGCGCGCGCCGGCCACCATGAGCGAGACCAGGTCGAACACCACGGTTGCCGCTGCGACACTGGTGATCTCGGCGTGATCGTAGGCCGGTGCCACCTCGACGACATCGGCTCCCACCAGGTTGAGCCCGCTCAACTGGCGGAGCATGCGCAGCAGTTCCCGCGCGCTGAGTCCCCCGGACTCAGGCGTTCCGGTGCCAGGCGCGAACGCCGGGTCCAGCACATCGATGTCGATCGACAGATAGACCGGCGTGTCACCCACCCGGCGACGTACGACGTCGACCGCAGCTTCGATGCCGATGACGTCAAGGTCGCCGGCCCGAATGATCTTGAATCCCATGCCTGCGTCGTCGCTCAAGTCGGCCTGGTCGTAGATCGGTCCGCGGATCCCAATGTGGATCGAATGATCCTCAACGAGCAATCCCTCTTCGAACGCGCGGCGGAAGATCGTGCCGTGAGTGACCGGCGCGTTGAAATAGGTGTCCCAGGTGTCCAGATGAGCATCGAAGTGCACCAACGCCACCGGTCCGTGCTCGGCGTGCAGCGCACGTAGGTTCGGCAGCGCGATGGTGTGATCACCACCGATCGAGACGATCCGGCGGTCACCTCCCCCGAGTACGTCACTCACATGGTTCTGGATCTGCTGGCATGCTTCGGCGATGTCGTACGGTGTCACCGACACATCACCGGCGTCGACGATTTGCATCGACTCCAATGGGGCGACACCCAATTCGACGTGGAACCCCGGCCGCAGCGTGCGCGCCGCTTGCCGCACCGCCATGGGGCCGAACCGAGCACCCGGACGATAGGACGTGCCACCGTCGAACGGCACGCCCAGGATGGCGATGTCGTAATCACTGACCTCGTGAATGTCGGCGATCCGAGCGAAGGTGCCCTTGCCCGCATAGCGCGGAACCTGGGTCGCGGGTAGCGCACCCACGAACTGATTGTTGTCGGTCATGCAGCACTCCTGACGTTGGTTGTTGAAAGAAGGGGACTTGTTGGGCGCCGCGTCACGTGAGACGCACGCTTTCCTCAGGGGCGGTGTCGTCATCGGTGGTCGCGCACTCCGTCAACGCCACGCCACGCGTCTCGGGTGCCATGAAGATGGCGACCAGCAAGCCGACCACCGTGACGGCCGCACCGATTCCCAGTGCACCGCCGGGGCCCATCGCCACCAGCGCCATCGGCATCAGGTAGGTACCCGCCGCCGACCCGATCCGACTCATCGCGGTGCCCACACCCACGGCCGTCGCGCGCACCTCGGTGGGGAACAACTCGTTGGGGTAGACGACTTCCAAGAAGCTGGAGGCGCCGGAGGCTACCGCGAACACGGCGAGCGCCAGGAAGAACACCGTTGCCGGCACGCCAGGGATGACAGCGGGTATTGCCAGCGCGATGGCAATGATCGCGAAGGATCCGATCAGCAACGCGCGGCGGCCGATTCGCTCGACCAGCCACAACCCCGGGATGCCGCCGACCACAAAGAGAATCGCGATGATGAGCGATCCCCCGTAGAGGTTCGAATCGCCCTCCAGGCCGAAGGATTCCATAAGCTCCGGCGCGAACGTGTACACCGCGAAAAGCGGGATAACCTGCACAGTCCAGAAGACGCTGACGAAGATGGTTCGCTTCAGATAGGGCGGTTTGAACACCGTCAGGAACGATGTGGTGGCGACCTTCTCCTCTGGCAGGTCCTTGACCGAGAACTGTTCTCCGAACGCGCGTTTGATCGACGCGTCGGCTTCCGAGATGCGCCCCTTGCTCAGCAGCCAGCGAGGCGACTCCGGTGTGCCCAAGCGGGCCAGCAATGTGATGATGGCGAAAACCGCCGGACTGGCCAGGAGCAACCGCCAGGCGTCTGGGCCAAAGTCCCTGAGCGCGTATCCGACGACGTACGCGGCGGCGGCACCGACGGCCCACACCACGAACATCGCTCCGAGATACCGCCCGCGTTGTTTGCGTGGCAGGAACTCCGCGAGCAGCGACGTGGCGATCGGATAGTCGGCACCGATGGCGACACCGAGAAGGAACCGCAGTGCGATGATTTGCCACGGCTCCTCGGCAAAGGCCGACAAGATCGAGAAGACGGCCAGCGCAAGCAGATCCGCGATGTACATGATGTGCCGGCCGATGCGGTCGGTGAGATAGCCGAACAGCCCGCCACCGACGAAGATGCCGATCAGGCTGGACGCACCGACCAAACCGATCTCCGTGGTGGACAGGTTCATTGCCGGTTGCAGCGTGATCAGAGCGACGCCGATGATCGACAGCGCATAGCCGTCGATGAATGGACCACCCGACGAATACAGCGTGAGTTTTCTATGAAAGGCGGTGATCGGTGCATCGTCGATGAGATGGCTGGCTTGTGACATGGGCTCCCCTGTAGGACTGGCCTCGATGCTCGATGTGAGGTGACACACAGATTGGTTGGCGCCTACGGTCATTGTCGAGTGACAATCGCTCAAATAGCGCGCGACCCAGTTGAGCGAACGTATAAACAGTGCAGGAGGTCTTCATGGCGATCACGGTCGGTGAGCTTGCCGATGTCCCCCACCTCGGCCTCGAATTCCTCGCCGGCGAGACTGGTGCCCAGCGAACCATCTCCTGGACGCACACCTCCGACCTACCGGAGCCGTGGCGGTGGATCACCGGTGGCGAGCTACTGATGACAAACGGACTGTCGTTCCCCAAAACAGCTGGCGGACAAGAGCTTCTGGCGGAGAAGCTCAACGAGGTAGGCGCGTCGGGCCTGGCCATCGGCGAGCAAATGTACTGCCCTCCGCTGACGCGGCGGTTCATCCGGGCAAGCGATCGACTTGGCCTCCCGGTGTTGCAGATCCGTTACCCGTTGCCGTTCGTGGCGATCTCGCGAGCAGTGGCTGAGGCCACCTTGCTGGACCAGTCCACGCGCTTGACCCGTACGGTCCGGATCTACGATCTGGTGCGCCGCCACATTGCCGCGAGCACCCCGTCAGCGCAGTTGTTCGAGTCGTTGGCCCGGGAACTGGGCTGCCAGCTCTACGTGTGCGACCGCGAGACCGGCGAGCCCTGGTTCCCCGGCAGCGCGCCACTGGACATGATCACCAAGAACGCAGTAGCCGAGTTGTCGGCTAGTTCCACGAATGTGTCCGCCGGCGCCTTTGGATTGCCCGCTGCCGACGGCCGCGCCGCGCTACTCACCGATATCCAACGACACCCCGGGGCTGCGCTGGTCGTGATCACGTCCGACTCCCGGGTTGATCCCATCCAGCTCCAACACGCAGCAACCGTCGTCAGTCTGGAGCTGTCCGAAACGCTCCTGGTACTCGAACACACCCGTCGGGACGGGGCTACCCTGCTCGCGAGCCTGCTCGAGAATCGCGTGGACCCGGAATCGGTGAGCCGCGCGCTGAGCGACGCCGGCCTGCAGGCCACTGATGCTGTCCTGGTCGCAGCTAGTAGCGGCGATGAAAGCCGGGCATTGACGGTTCATAATGCGCTGTGGCGCAACTCGATTCCCTATTTCATCACCCTCAAGGAGGGCCTGCTGTATGCCCTTGTGTCCGGTGACGGGCGATGGGAAGGGGTGCTCACCCGATCACTGGGAAGTTCAGCACGCATCGGCGTGAGCCAGCGCCTGAACTCGTTGACGCGATTTCAGGATGCGATCCGGGAGGCCACCTGGGCGCTGTCTTTGGCCAAGCGCCGTGAAACTGTGCTCTCCCACTACGGACGCGAGTCGCATTGGATCGGGCTGTCGGATGTCGATGAAGCGCGCGCGCTGGTGGACCGGGTACTCGAGCCGCTGCGGCGCTACGACGCTGAGCACCAATCCGATCTCGTGACGACGCTGGATGCCTTCCTGCGAAATCGCCGGTCGTGGCAGACCACCGCCGAGGCTCTGCACGTCCATCGCCAGACCGTGCTGTACCGGGTAAAGCGCATCGCCCAACTCACGGGACTCGACCCTGCCGACACGGAGGCTCTCGTCGAACTGTGGACCGCTTTGCGTGCAGCCGAACTCCTCGACGCCCAATGACGACATGCGACCCTAGGCGAACTCCTTGACCACCTCGGCGACCCGTCGCACCTGGTCGATGTCCGAGCTCGTCGGGATGAGATGCACCTCGTCGGTGCCAATCGCCTCGAACCCCCGCAGCACCTCAATGAGTTCCTCATCGGTCCCGGCCCATCCGGTGGTCGGCGCGATGGCGTCGACGAACTCCTCGGGAATCCAGTTCATGTAGCGGAGCAGATGGCGGTGCACCTGCGCCCGCGGCTGCTCACCCTCGCCGATGGCAAACCAGAACGACGTCGCGAGATGCGGCGTCGGCTTACCCAGGGCCGCCCACGACTCCCTGGCCACGTCGAACAGTTCGTTCTGCTTGGCGGGGTCGAGATCGAGGATGGTGCCTGCCACGCCATCGGCCCACGCCGCCGCGCTGCGCACGGTCTTGGGGCCGATGGTTCCGACCATGAGCGAGGGCCCCCCAGCCTGCACGGGCGGCGGACCGACCGGCAGCACGGATTCGGTGACCTTCTCCCCCGCCCACACTCGCTTCATGATCGCGACCCGCTCGGCCATACCCCGCATCGTCTGGGTCGAGGGATCGGCGCCGACGGCGTGGTAGTCCTCGTGCCGGCCGCCCACCCCGATCCCGACGGTGAGGCGGCCACCGCTGATCATGTCGCCGGTCGCCAGGGCCTTGGCCAGCATCACCGGGTCGTGCAGTTGCGGCACGATGACGGTGGTCACCAGCCGGACCCGGTCGGTCCACGCCGCCAAGGCGCCAAGCAGGGTCAGCGAGTCGGGATTGTCGAAACACATCCGCTCGCCCCAGCACAGCGACGAGAACGGTCCGTCGTCGATCACCCGCGCCCAGGACCGCAGCATCGCCGCGTCGAGGTTCGGCTCCATTACCGGCATCGTCATCCCGATTTGCACAACGGGATTCTGGCACGCCGTGCGCCCACCGGGGCCTGGCACGATGATTCCCATGGCAATCACCGCGAACTCCATCGCACACATTCGGCTCACCGTCACCGATATCGCGCGGTCGCGACAGTTCTACGAATCCGTGTTCGGGTGGCCCGTCGCGGTCGAGATGCCCGAGGACGCCGATGACGCCACGCGTGAGCAGCTGAGCTTCCTGTTCGGCGGCGTCCTCTACAACACCGGCGAGTTCCTGCTCGGCCTGCGCCCCGTCGCCGACGATCGATTCGACGAGAACCGGGTGGGCCTGGACCACCTGTGCCTGCACGTCGGCAGCCGGGATGAACTGGTCTCTGCCGCAGCACTTCTGGACGAACTGAATGTGACCCGCGAGCCGATCAAGGAGATCGGCCACGGGTACATCCTGGAGTTCCGCGATCCCGACGGCATTGCGCTGGAACTGATCGCGCGCAAGTGACTCAGCGACGCAGGCCGGCGACGCGCAGCAGTTCCGGACGCCGCAGCACCAGCCCGATCCACATCAGCACGCCGAGGTAGACGGCGAACAGCGTGTGGCTGAACAGCGGCGCCTCGATGCGCATGTTCGCGGTCACGGCGCCACCGAGATACGCGGTGATGCCCAGCGCACCGAGGACAGCCGTGCGCGGAACCGCATAGGTGAGCACGCACACGCCCAGCACGAGTCCCATCACCAGCGCCTGGCCGATGGGGAACCCGAGATCCTCGACTCCCGCCTCCACCTGGGTCGGCATCATCAGCTTGCCGATGACGTCGAACACCAGGAAGGCGCCGACCAGCACGCTGATCGCGATACCGACCTTGTTGGCGATGGTCCGTGGGGCCGAACTGGTGGAGGCTGCGGTGCTGTCGATGGTGGCGCTCATATGTGCTCTCCTGCGTGAGTGGCGGATCGGATACTGGGGCAGACCGGATCCGCCACGAAAACTCATCGTGCGCCCGCTGCGGGGGTTAACCCCCGCAGAGTTCTCGGGCGATCGCGGTGTTGCATCTGCCGGATCATCCATAGGTTGAAGGCATGGTTGCAGTCACCACACCCCCCGACACGCTCGCCGGCCCACCGGCGACCATCGACACCGCGAAACCCGGCCGTCCCATCGGTCTGGTGCCGTCGGCGTCGATGATCACCGGCGCCGCGATCGGTGTCGTCTGGTTCTGGATTCCGTTGGCGATCATGGTCATCGGCTTCTCCTCGATCCCGTCGATCATCGGCTTCGTGGTGGCGGCGGTCGTGTTCGTCTACCTGATCCGCGGCGTCGACTGGGTCGAACGCGTGCGCAGCGAGGCGGTGTTCGGCCTGGGCATCCCCGTGCCTGCGCGCAAGCTGTCGCACCACAACGGCTTTCAGGGCTGGTGCCACCAGCTGTGGCTGGACATCAGCAGCGCACGGTTCTGGAAGGCCTTCGCGCACCACTACCTCCGCATGATCTATGACCTGCTGGCCACCGGTATCGCCCTGGTCCTGGTGGTGTTCGCCTTCGCAGGGCCCGCCGTCGCCACCGCGATCGGCAATAGCGACGAGGCCGCCGGACTGTCCTTCCTGTCACCGCCGCTGGCCTGGGTACTGGCCATCGTCGCGCTGGCCGCGGCCGCGGCGATTGTGGTGTTCGCCCCCGCCGTGGACGCGTCGATCGATCGGTGGCTGCTCCCCGCCTCGCCGACCGAGGCTCTGCAGTACGAGGTCAACGCGCTCACCGACGCCCGCGCCGGCGCCGTGTCCTCGGCGCAGTCCGAGCGCAATCGCATCGAGCGCGATCTGCATGACAGTGTGCAGCCCCGCCTCGTCTCTCTTGCCATGACGATCGGGCTGGCCCAGACCAAGCTCGACACCGACCTGCCGCAGGCGCGCGCCCTCATCGGTGAGGCGCACGACGACGCCAAGAGCGCGCTGGTGGAGTTGCGCAATGTGGTTCGTGGCATCGCGCCGACCATCCTGGCCGACCGCGGTCTGGATGCCGCGCTGTCGTCGGTCGTGCAGCGCATGCAGACCTCGGGGGTGCCGACCACGCTGAACGTCTACCTGCCACGGCGACTGCCCGAGGAGGTCGAGTCCGTGGCGTACTTCGTCGTCGCCGAGGCCCTGACCAACGTCGCCAAGCACGCACAGGCCAGTCAGGCCGTGGTGACGGTACGGCTCGATGAACCCGCCCAGACCCTGTACGTGTCGGTGTTCGACGACGGTGTCGGAGGCGCCGAGGCGCCCGCCCCCGACGACGCGACGGGTCTGCGCGGTCTTGGCGATCGAGTGCGCGCCGCACGCGGCACATTCTCGGTGTCCAGCCCGGTCACCGGCCCGACGATCGTGACGGCGGTCCTGCCATGCGCATCGTGATCGCCGAGGACTCCGCGCTGCTGCGGGCCGGCATCGAGCGGATCCTGACCGACTCGGGCCACGACGTGGTCGCCGGCGTGTCCGATGCGACCAACCTGCTCAACATCGTCAACGAACTCCGGCCGGACCTGGCGATCGTCGACGTCCGGATGCCCCCGACGTTCACCGACGAGGGCATCCGGGCCGCGGCGCTCCTGCGCTCCCAAAACCCCGAGTCACCGGTACTGGTGCTGTCGCACTACGTCGAGGAGCGCTACGCCACCGACCTGATCGCCTCGGACACCAGGGGTTTCGGCTATCTGCTCAAGGACAGGGTCGCCGACGTGCCCGCGTTTCTCGACGCCGTCGAGGTCGTCGGCAGCGGTGGCACAGTGCTCGACCCCGAGGTGGTGTCACAGATCCTGGTCCGGTCACGCCGCCGCTCGGCACTCGACGCACTCACCCCGCGGGAAACCGAGGTCCTGCAGTTGATCTCGGAGGGCCGGACGAACTCGGCGATCGCCGCGGCCCTGCACGTGTCGGTCGGGTCGGCCGAGAAGCACATCGCCTCGATCTTCGCCAAGCTCGATCTCGCGCCCGACGACAGCGAGAACCGCCGTGTGCTCGCCGTTCTGCGCTACCTCGAATCCTGAATCGCTGAAAGGTATTTCACCGTGACGATCATCGCTCCCCCGCCTCCCCCGCCTCCCCCGGCTGCCGCGCCGCCCGCCTCGGCCGCACCCCCACCCCTGACGCCGGGCGGCCGGACCGCCGTGCGCGTGTTCCTCGTCATCGCCGCCTCCGTCGTGGTGGTCGGCACCGTCCTGTCGCTCGGCGCAACCGCCTGGGGTGTCAGCACGTTCCGGGTGGTAGCCGACGAGACGGCGTTCGCCTCCGACACCCGGTCACTCGTCATCGACACGGGCGACGTTCCCGCTGCACTACGGCTGACGACCGACCGCGACGCGCGCGAGCCGCGGGTCTCGATGCGTCTGCTGAAGTCCGCCCGCTCGGGTGAGCGCACCCTGCAGGTGGACCAGGACGCGCAGACGACCAGGATCACCGTCAACGGTGTGACACCCGAGTTCATGGGATGGGGCCGGGCCGGTGAGATCACCGTGACCCTGCCGCCCGAGATGGCGCGCCGATTGTCGGTCACCACAACGCAGGACAAGGGCGTGCTGCTGGTGCAGGCCGACCTCGACAGTCTGGTCGCGAGCAACACCTACGGGGCGGTGATCCTCAGCGGCTCGGCGCGGCGCATTGATGTCACGGGCCAGGACGGCACCGTCCTCACCCGCGACCCCATCTCGGTGAGCGAGTCATTCGCGGCCGAGTCCGTCGACGGCGAGATATCGGTCGACTTCAAGGAGGCCCCGCCGCGCACCGTCGAGGCGTCCACCCGCACCGGTGACATCGCGATCTCACTGCCGAACCCCGGGCCATACCTGGTCCGCGCGTCGGGCGATTCCGCCCGGGTGCGGGTTCCGGAGACCACCGACCCCGCGCGGGCGGCGGCTCAGATCACGGCCCGGTCCGACGAGGGCGACGTGGTCATCGAGGGAGCCGGAGCCGGACGGCACCGCTGAGCCGGTCAGGTCAGCACTCAGGCCACCGACGCGATGATGTCGGCGGCAGGGGCTGCCTTGGCCTTGCGGAACCCGGTGCCCGCCCACACGTTGACCCCGTGCGGGTCTCCCGCCCGGACCGCCGCGGCGCGCAGCGGACTGGTCAGATAGTGGATCTCGGGATACCCGAACGGGGCGGCCGCATCGTGCTCGTCGATGAAGCGGTTGCGCAGCCCGCGCGCGTAGCGGCCCGAGAAGCAGCGCGTGACAGCGGTTTCACCGAACTGCGGGTCCTGCAGGGCGGCACGGTGCACCGGACTGCTGCCCGCCTCGTCGGCCAACAGGAACGCCGTTCCCAGTTGCGCGGCCACCGCGCCGTACGCGAGCACATCGGCGACGTCGACAGCGGTCATGAGGCCGCCCGCCGCGATGACGGGCACACCCAGGCCGATCGTGGTGGCGTGCAGCAGTTGGTCGAGCGGCTGCGTCGGCGGCGTCGCGACGGCATCGAGCGTGCCGCGGTGCCCGCCCGCGTTGGGCCCCTGCGCGGCGAGCACGTCGACACCGCGGGCGACCGCCGCCTCGCCCTCGGCGAGCGTGGTCACCGTCGCGACGGTCGCGATGCCCAGCGCCCGCAGCCGACTGCACTGCGCGGCGTCGGGCAGCCCGAAGGTGAACGACACCACGTCGGGCCGCAGGTCCATCACGACCTCGAGCTTGGCCGCCCAGTGGTCGTCGTCGTAGCGGGGCTCGCCGAGCGTGGCGTGATACCGGCTGGCCTCATCGTCGAGGGTCGCCGCGTAGCGGTGGATCGCGTCGTGGACCGCGACGCTGACCTGTGGCACGAACAGGTTCACCCCAAGGGGTCCCGATGTCAGGGCGCGTGCGGCGGCGATCCGTTCGGCGAGCGCCTCGGCGGTGAGGTACCCGGCAGCCAGGAAACCCAGGCCACCGGCATTGGTTGCGGCCGCGGCGAGTTCGGGCGTGCTGGGACCACCGGCCATCGGTGCGGCGATCACGGGGACCGCCAACGATCGCAGGTCGAGAACGTCGTTGTGCATGACTTCATCCTGCAACCTTGTGACCGCCCCGTGGGCGGTGGTTCACTGGATTGATATGGCAATCACCTTCAACCACACCATCGTCGCAGCGCGCGACCGCACGGAGTCCGCGACGTTCTTCACCGAGATGTTCGGACTACCCGACGCAAAGGAATTCGGGCCGTTCCTGGCGGTGACCATCGATCATGGTGCCAGCCTCGACTACGCCCAGGCCCCGGCGGACGCGGAGATCCATCCGCAGCACTACGCATTCCTGGTGTCCGAGGCCGAGTTCGACCACATCTACGGCCGCATTCGCGAGCGGGAACTGCAGCATTGGGCCGACCCGCGTGGCCAGCACCCCGGTGAGATCAACCACAACGACGGTGGTCGCGGCGTGTACTTCCAGGATCCATCCGGGCACTACCTGGAGATCATCACCCGGCCGTACGGCTCTGGCGGCTGAGCACCCGCTCGGCGAGCACTGTCACCCCGTCACCGTGCAGGCGACGGAGCGCCCGCGGCCGGTGCCCCAGCACGGAGACCAGATCGGCGGCCCGGCCGTGCACCGCGGGCCCCCGCTCTCCGTGCGCCCACTCCACGTCGGTGGCACAGATGCGCAGTCCGCGACTGTTGCGGAATGCGGGTACGAACGGATTAGGCAGTGACACCTGCGTGTTCAGCACCGCGATCAGCGCGGCGGGCGAGATTGTCGGCTCTCGCTCGAGGGCGAACAGGATGTCGAGTTCGTGGGTGACGTGGTCGCCGAGCAGCAGGGCGCGCGGGAAGTAGCGGCCCATACCGGCCGGCCGGTGAGTGAATCCGACGAAGTCGTCCAACAACTGCGAGGGAGTCCGCCGCGCCGCCAGTGCCCGCGACAGCTCGGCGTTGGCGCCGTCGAACGAACGGTGGCGATACATGCCCGCGACAACGCTCCCGGGCCCGGAACCGTAACCGATGACCAGGTGCGCGAGCACCTCGTGGTTGGTCCATGCCGAGCACAGGCTCGACGCCGCCCACTCCTCGTCGGTCAAGGTGGCGGCGACGCACTGGAAGCGTATGTCGTTGCCGCGCAGCAGGTCACGCGTTGACACGGAGATGCTCGGCGAGGAAGGCGGTCTGGTCTGCGAGGACACCGGCGACCAACGGCGGGTGGTAGATCGCGAAGTGATCCGAGTCGTAGTGGCGGGCGACACCGCGCGGCGCGTGGCGCGCGACGGTCGCCGCGTACCGCGGATCCATCAGGTTCTCCCGGTCGCACACGCACACCAGCAGTGGCGCCGCCACCTTGCGGGCATGCCGCAACGCCGAGGTCGCGACCATCGGGACCGCATCCGCCGCGGCGATGCGGTTGTCGAACCGCCCACCGCGCTCCACGGTTGAGTTCCAGCCGGATTCGGCTCCCCGCGCGGTGACCATCGCGAGCGTGCCGGGTGCCCCGACGATCGGGATGTAACGACGCCCGCACCGCAACAGGCCCCGCACCGCGTCCTCGACGACGGCCGGGGTCAACCGCAGTGGTCCGCGCACACCGAGGCTGCCTGCGGCGCCCGGCCCGTGCACGATCGGGCACTGCACGACGGCGACGGAGACGTCCGACCGCTCGGCGGCCACCCGCACGACGTGCATGCCGCCGAGGCTTGTGCCCCAGAGACCCAACCGCGACGCGTCGACGTCGGGGTACCGCTTGAGGACGTCCAGCGCGGAGTGCACGTCCTGACGTTGCCGTGTCATCGAGATACGTTGGCGCGGTTGACCGTCAGACTCCCCGGTGTGTCGATAGTCGAAGGCCAGGGTCGCGATTCCCGACGCGGCGAAGTGCTGCTCATACTGGCGCAGCATCATGTCGTGTGTCGCCCCCAGTCCGTGGACGAGCACAACGCCGGGATGCGGGCCCGTACCGACCGGCAGGGTCAGCCAGGCCGCGCAGCGGGTGCCGCGGGAGCGGATGTCGATGCGCTGCGTCTCGCTCGTCTCAGCCATGAAATCTCCTTTTATAGGTACGGCGTACGTATGAGCTAGGCTGCAATAGGTACGACGTACTTGTCAAGGAGTGAACGTTGCGGGCACGGTTCAGCAGGGATGCGATCGCGGCGGCCGCTCTGCGGATCGTCGACGAGTCGGGGCTTGGCGCGCTGTCGATGCGGTCGCTCGCCTCGGCACTGGGCACCGGCCCCATGACGATGTACAACTACGTCGCCGACAAGGAGGGTCTCGAGGAACTCGTCGTCGCCGCGGTCGTGGCCGATATCGCCGTCCCCGACCCGACTGACGACTGGCGGCACGACGTGCACGCCGTCGCGACCACGATGTGGCGCGGCGTGCGGGCCCACCCCGCGGCGATACCGCTGGTGCTCACCCGCCGAATGGCCTCGGCGACCGGATTCGCGATCGCCGACGCGCTGGTGGAGGCCCTAGTCCGCGCGGGCCTGGACGACCGCGACCGGTTGTCGGCATTTCACGCGGTGCTCGGCCTGGTCACCGGCGCGGCGCAGGCCGAACTCGCGGGACCGTTGACGGGCGGCGCCTCGGAGGCGGCCGGCCGCATCGGGGCTGTCGCCGGCGGCGCCTTCCCTCATATCGAGGCGCTGTCGAAGGTCGCGATGCAGACTCCGGTCGCAGACGACTTCGACGGTGGCCTACGGATGTTGATCGATGGGATCGCGGCGCGGGCCCGTTAGGCGTGCCCGCGCTTCTCCTCCTGATCGATGTAGGCACCCGCCATCTGGGCGACGTGCGCGGGTAGCGAACCCGTCGCGACGTCGGCCAGGCTGGTCTCCTCCAGCACCGACCGCATGCTGGCGCGCAACGCGCGCCACACGTCGGTCAGTGCGGCCGTGGGTCCCGAGTACGGCAGGTCGCCCAGTCCGATGTCGCGCACGCTGGCCAGCGGGCCGTCGATGCAGCGCAGCACGTCGGCGATGCTGATCTCAGCGGCCGGCCGCGCCAGTTCGTACCCGCCGTCACGGCCACGGTGGCTGCGGACCAGCCGGTCCGTGCGCAGTGCGGTCAGGATGTCGACCAGGAACTGCGCCGGGATGCCCTGCGCCTTGGCCAGATCGTCGGTCTTGACCAGCGCGTCGGCGTCGACGGTCGCAAGCTGGACCATCGCCCGAACGGCATACTCCGCCTTGGCCGACATCCGCATGCTGCGCATTGTGCCACCGCGGGGCCACGAATCGGGCAGGCGCGGACCTCGCTACCGGTTTGGCCGCTCTGTCATCGCACGAATCGAGGCCGGCACGGCGATTCCCGGGGTGAGATCGGGTGCCGCCTGTGGCGCCCCGTAGCCGACCGTCATCGGCACCACCCCGGCCCATGCGTCGCCCGCGACGTCCTCGTCGGGGTCATCGGGCCAACCATCGCTGACCTTCAGCGACCAGTTGTCCTCGGCGATCGGCATCCGCAGCGCCAGTGTCGCCGCGAGTTCCTTGCGGTTGCTGGCCCGAAGCTCGGCGACGCGGCCGGGGATGAACGCATCGGTGAGCGCCTCGAGGTAGGCGACGTGGTCGGCCGCGGGTACCGGCTCGAAGACACCGAACAAGACGGCGCTGCGGTAGCGGAACGACGACTCGAACGCACTACGCGCCACCACGACACCGTCCAGCGTTGTGACCGACACCGCCGCGGGCGCACCTGCGGCCAGTGCCCGCAGCCACGGCGAACCTGTGGAGCCGTGGATGACGAGATCGTCTGCGACACGCGCGAACCCGGTCGGGAAGACGACGGGATGTCCGTCACGCACCAGGGCGACGGTGGCCAGTGGCGTGCTGGCGAGCAGCTCGTCGAGGCTGGCGCGGGAGGTGGTCTGCAACTCGTCGAGCCGCGTGACACGCGTCGAGGGTTGAGTCATCGAATCGGTTCGCAGTTCACTGTGCCCATCGATCGATCCTGCTCGATCCCGCCCACAAATGCATCTCGTCCGCTGCCGCAGTTCTGTGCGACACCCTCGGTCACCGGACTAGGGTTTTGAGATGATTGAGATTCTGCCCGACATGCCGGATGGCGTGACCGGCATCCGGGTATCCGGCCGGTTGGCCGGGGACGACCTACGCGCGTTCAGGCCGGCCATGGAGGAGAGCCTTGGCACCGGCGAGATCAGGATCGTGGAGGTCATAGCCTCCGATTACGAGGGCTTTGGGCCGGGCGGGTTGGCCGAGGATCTGAAGCTGGGCTTCGGCGCGCTCTTCCAGCACCACTCGGCCTTCAAGCGAATCGCGGTCGTCTCCGACAAGGAGTGGGTCAGCCACACGCTGCATGCACTGGCGTGGATGGTCCCTGGCGAACTGGCCGTGTTCGGTATCGACGATCTCGACCGCGCCAAGGAGTGGGCCGCGGGCTGAGCGCCGGAACGTCATCGCTCATCAGCGGGACGGCCACCTTCCGGCCCGTGGTGCGGCATAGTTCAAACGTGCTGTTGCTCAGCCGCATGATCGGCCAGGAAGTGCGCAGCCCAGACGGTCTAGTGCTGGGTCGCCTCGCCGATCTGACCGTGACGCTCGGCGAGCACGACGGTGTGTCCCTGGTCAATCGGATTGTTGTGCAGCGCAGGGGCCAGCGCGACGTGCTCCTACCGTGGGTGACCATCGAATCCAATCACCACAAACAGATCCACCTGACGTCGGACAGGACTGCGCGCACGGTCACCTCGATTTCCGAGGAACTCGACGCCGACGAAATCCTGCTGGTCCGTGACGTTCTCGACACGCAGATCGTCGACATCGCCGGTCAGCGTGTGGCCCGTGTCGCCGACGTACTGCTTGCCCGTCGTTCCGACGGCCGTGTCGAACTCGTTGGTGCCGAGATCGGCTTCGGTGCAGTACTACGACGACTCGGCTTCGATGCGCTCGGCGCAAGACTGCGCGGCGATGCGGTCGCATGGGATGAACTGCACCTGACGTCAGCTCGCGGGCACGCCGTGCAGCTCGCCACGCCACGCTCAGCCGTGCACCTTCTTGATGCACGTGGTCTGGCGATTCTCATCGCCCGACTCGGTACGGAAGCCGCCGCCGAAGTCCTTGCCGCGAAGGAACCCCGGCTGGCCGCCGACGTGATCCGTGCCAGTCCTGGGGCCGTCGGCATGCGGGTGCTGCACGCGATGCCCGAAACCCATGCGGCAGAAATACTCTCGGCCATGCCCGAACACCATGCCAGACATTGGCGCGGTCGCCTTGCCGACCCGCGGGTTGCCCGCCCCCTGCTGCGGTCACGCGTCTGGCCGCGCCGCCGCCACGAACCGGGGGGATGAATCCGGTGAGGGGCCGCGCCCTGAAGCTCGGCGCGCTGCTGACGGTGTTGGGCCCCGGCCTGCTCGCGGGCCTGTCCGACGACGATCCCGCCGGCATCACGACGTATTCAGTGCTCGGAGCCGACTACGGCTACCAGCTGTTGTGGGTGTTGCTGCTATCGACCGTCGCGCTGGTGATGTTCCACGCGCTGGCGGCACGTATGGGGGTCGTCACCGGTCAGGGACTGATCGGCCTGGTGCGCCAACGCTATGGCGTGCGATGGGGTGCCGCAGTCCTCGCCTCACTCGTGGTGGCCAATGTTGGCACGACGTGCGCCGAATTCGCCGGCATCGCAGCCGGTTTCGAACTATTCGGGATCAACCGCCACCTGAGCGTTCCCGCGGCCGCACTCATCGTCTCATTGCTGGTGCTGCGCGGCAGTTTCCACCGAATCGAGCATCTACTGCTGTTGCTGTCGACGGTGTTCCTCGCCTATATCGCGTCAGGCATCCTTGCGCACCCCGACTGGGGCGCCGCCGCGGAGGGCTTGGTGATCCCGACGATGCCCGTCAACAGCGACGCCATCGCCATCGTCACCGCCACCGTAGGCACCACGCTCGCCCCGTGGGGACTGTCCTTCATCCAGTCCTATGCCGTCGATAAGAAACTGCGCACCGAGGACCTGACCATGGAGCGCATCGACGTCGTGACGGGGGCCGTGCTGACAGGTGTGATCGGCTTCTTCGTGGTGGTGGCGTGTGCCGCCACACTGCACCGCGACGGCCGGTCGATCAGCGACGCCGCCGACGCCGCGACGGCGCTACAACCACTCGCCGGGCAAGCGGCCTCGACGCTGTTCGCCGTCGGCCTGATCGGCGCAGCGGTTCTGGCGGCGTCCATCCTGCCGCTGTCCACCGCCTATTCGGTGTGCGAGTTCGCCGGCGTGGAGGCCGCTCTCGATGACCCCTATCGTGAGGCCAAGACCTTCTACCTGACGTTCGCGCTGGTGACCGTGGCCGGTGCCCTCATCGTGATGATTCCGGGTGCTCCGTTGGTGACGATCCTTGTCGGCACCCAGGTCCTTAACGCCGTGCTGTTGATTCCGTTGCTGTTCGTCATGATCGGCCTCGCTCGCGACGCCGATCTGATGGGCGAGTTCACGCTGAGTCGTGCCGGGACGGCTACCCATGCACTGGTCACCGCGGTAGTTCTGGCATGTGTCGGTGCGCTGGCGGTGACGACGTTGACCAGTTGACCAAGCCGTGCGCGGCGGCATCACGGTTTCAGTCCGGGATGGCCGAGCCGCCGGGCACCACGACGGCGAAGAGGTCGGCGATCGCGGCCAGGCTGGCGGCCTGCATGACCGCCGCGGGCACCGGGTTCCCACTGACGTCGGGAAGCGTACGGGTGGCCGTCGCCGCGGCGGGGACCGTCGGCGCATAGCCGAGGTTGAACGCACCGCGGGCCGTGGAGTTCACGCACATGTGCGTCATGAACCCGGCCAGAACCAGATTGCGTGCGCCGAGCGCCTTGAGCCGGTCATCGAGGTCGGTCTCCACAAATGAGTTCGGGTACTGCTTGACCACCACGGCCTCACCCTCGCGGGGTGCCACCACACCGACGATCGCGCCGATCTCGGCCTCGATGTCGTACGGCGAGCCGGGCCCACCATTGTGCTGGATGTGGATGACGGGGATGCCCGCCGAGCGCGCGCGGTCCAGCAGTGCGGCGGCCTCGTCGAGGGCGGCCGCCACACCGTCAAGTTCCATCACGCCCTGGGTGTAGGTGTTCTGACAGTCGATGAGGATCAGTGTCGAGTCGGCCAGCGCTGCGGGCTGACTGGGCAGGCTGGTCAGTTCGCGCAAAGTGGGTCTCGTCATACCTCGCAGCCTAGTCAGCCGACGAACCGGCCGCCGTGTTTGACGACCTGGGACGTAACACTCGTACGAGCAAGACGGCGATGATGATCAGCGTCACCGCCAGGGCGACAACGAGATTGCTCGTGTGGCCGGTGATATCGGCAAGCCAGCCCTGAATGGCGACCTCGGTGTCGGCTGTGACCAGGCCGCCGAGGTTCGCGGTGCCGGCGGTGCTGAGGAACAGCACGCCGATGCCGACGAAGATCAGCCCGGATATCAACGACGTGCTGTGGGTGTGGATCGGACCAAAGCGCAATGGCCTGCCCCGCAGCCACTGCCTGCTGCCGAGCTGCCACCTGTCCCACAGCAGCGCCAGAATCCCAAGCGGGACGGTCATCCCGGCTGCGTACAGGGCCATCAGCAGTGCGCCGTAACCAGGGTCACCGCCAGCGACGGCGACGGTCAACACCGCGCCAAGCAGCGGGCCGGAACAGAACCCGGCCAACCCGTAGACGGTGCCGAGGGCGAATACCGACAGCGGCGTGCCGATGCGGACCGAGCCGGCGGCCCTTTGCGCACCGCCGATGGTGAAGCCCTTGCCCAACATCATCAGCACGCCGAGCCCGATGATGACCAGTGCGGCCACGAACGTCGTCTCGGAGCGGTAGGCCGTGATCGCCGAGCCGATGGCACCCACACCCGCGCCGAGTGGCACCAGGACGGCCGCCATGCCGAGGTAGAAGATTCCGGTTCGTGCCAGCAGGCTGCGCCATCCGGTGAACGCGAAGGCGAAGAACGACGGCAGCAGCAGCGCTGAGCAGGGACTCACGATCGCGAGCAGGCCGCCCAGAAACGCGCCGAGGATCCCGATCTGAGTCACGAGTTGGCGGGCTCGCCGGCAGCGAGGTTGTCGATCATCGCGGTGAAGACGTCGGTGGGCTGGGCGCCAAGGACGGGCTCGCCGTTGAGCGAGAACGCCGGTGTCGAGGGAATTCCCAGGGCCTGGGCCACCTGCAGGTCTGCGTTGATGGCGTCGTCGAACGCGAGAGAGGCGGCGTCGACGTCGAAGCGGGATAGGTCGGGCACCCCTGCGGTCTCGGCGAACCCGCGCAGCGCTTCGGTAGTCAAGGTGGCGCGCCCGCGTGCTGGCGCCTTGTCGTAAACGGCAGTGACGAACTCCCAGAACCGACCCTGCGCAGCGGCGGCGCGGGCTGCCCGCGCCGCGGACATGGACTCCGGACCGAAGATGGGCATGTCACGCCATTCGATCCGCAGCACCCCCTTGTCGACGTAGCGGTCGATCAGGACCGGTTTGGTGTCACGGCCGAACTGAGCACAGAACGGGCAGCGAAAATCGGCGAACTCGATGAGGACGACGGGCGCGGTCGGCGAGCCCAGAGCCATCGGGTCATCGGCCTGCCGGCGGGCGAGGTCACCCAACGGCCCGATCGGGGCTGTCGCTGAGGCCTCCGCGGCACTGGGCGCGCTCGTGGCCGACGTGGGCGATGGAGACGCCTCGGGGTCGCTGCCGCCCTGCCGAACGACAAGTAGCACCACAAGGCCGACAGCCACGAGGACGGCCAGGCCCAGCAGCGTCAGGTCGCGTCGGCGCGGCTTGGTGATCGGTGGCGTCTGCGGCATGTGGGTGCCTCCTTTGGCATGGTGTTGGCTCTTCGACGCAACGCGAAAGGCTTTGGGAGCAATGCATTTGCTTCGGCCACGCAGCTTGCTAATCGAGACACCGCTGGACATCTATGTACCTACGTAGTAGATACGTAGGTACATCTCTGTCTAGCCCATGGGAGTCCTATGATGCAAGTTATGACGGCGAATCGGCTTGTGCGGGCGGCATTTTTCGGAGTGCTGGCCGTGGTGGTGATGGCGATACCCACTGACATCATCGACACGCCGTGGTTCAGCAGGGAGGTGCCGGTTCGTTGGTGGGAGTACCCGGTGCTGATCGCGACCGGCGTGCTGACGGCCGCGTGGTTCGGGATCGCGGGGCCTGGGCGCAACGGCGGAGCGCTGGCCTCAGGTTTGGCATTGACGACCTTCGCCGTGGGGTGCCCGGTCTGCAACAAACTCGTGCTACTCGCGATCGGCACCTCTGGCGCTCTCGGGCTCTGGGCGCCCCTGCAGCCCGTCCTGGCCGGGGTGTCGGTTGCGCTGCTGTTCGCTCTCGTCGTCCTGCGATGGCGTCGCCGACCCTGCGCGTCCGGCGACTGCGGCACCGAGGTCCGATCAGCCGAGCACGTCACATAGCAGGATCGCCAGTGCCGGCATCGCCGCGGTGACACCGATGATCGCCGACAGCGCGGTGCGTTCGCGCCAGCGGTGGCGTGCCGAGGCGGGTGTGACCAGTCGTGTCACGCGCGCGACGACGGCCACCGCCGCGGCCTGTAGCACTCCCTCCGGCGCCACCCGCGAGGCCGCCGGCGCGCAGGCGAGAGCCACCAGACTGTCGAGCAGGGCGCCGCGACCGTGCACGCCAACGGCGGTGTCGTCGGCGCACATCTCCAACAGCGGCGGAACCGCGCGTGCCGCGGCAGTCAGCACCGTGAACCGCGGCAGCGCGTCGGCGAGTGCGGACAGCACGGCGGTGATCAGCGGGTGGTGGCCGCGGAGGTGCGCGTTCTCGTGGGCGATGACGGCGGCGACCCCCGCGTCGTCCAACCGATCCATGGCAGCGCTGGTCAGCACGATGGTGTCGCGCCGCCCCGCCGCCACGCAGTAGGCAGCCGGTTGGGCCGCGGTGATGATCACCGCGGTGCCGCCCGCGATCACGGGCTGGCCGAGGATGCGGGCCGCGGACGCGTGCTCGCGGTTGCCTGCGCGGCCGCGGCGTGCGGCGGCGCCCACTCGGTAGACGGTGAGCAGGTAGACGACCATTCCCAGCGCCGCGAAACCGCCGACCAGCACTGTGGTCAGCGGTGCGGGCAGGTCGACGGGACCGATGGCGTGGACGGGCTTACCGCAGATCGTCAACTGCGACCCCGTGGCGAGGCTCCGGATCGCCGCACCGCCGGCGAGGACGATGACGGCAAGCCACGACGCCAGCGCGGCACCGACAGCAGTGAGCCACGCTGTCACACCCCAGCGCGGACTGATCCCCGAGGACGCAAGACGTTCGATGACGGCGGGTGCGCCCCATGTGACGAGCAGGGCGCAGCCGAACATCAGGGACGCGGCGTTCACGGGGCCGGCCTCTGGGCGGCGCGCTGCACGGCCTCCCGCAGCTTGGCCGACTCGACCTCACCCATCTGATCGATGAAGAACGACAGCACCAGATCGGCGTCCCCACCGGATTCCAGCGCCGCACGCATCAATGCCGCGGAGTGCTCCTCACGGCTCATCGACGGCCAGTAGGCGTACGCCAGTCCGGTGCGGCTGCGTGTCAGCCAGCCCTTGTGGTGCAGGTTGTTCATCGTCGACATCACGGTGGTGTAGGCGATTTGGCGGCGGCTGGCGAGTTCGGTGTGAAGATCGCGCACCGTCGCGGGGTCATCGCGTGCCCAGAGAAGGTCCATGATGACCGTCTCCAACTCGCCGAACGCCACCGTGCGCCTCCCTGACCGGACCCATGCGCTGCCGCGCGCCTTAGAGCGACAGTCTACGTAGTTCGACAGTAGATCGGCGTGGGTGAGGCGAAGGCCTCAGCGAGTGGTGACGGCCAGCACGGCGTCGGCCAGCTCTGGCCGGCACACGATGAGGTCGGGAAGCAGCACGTCGGACTGGTTGTAGCGCAGCGGCGAGCCGTCGATGCGCGACGTGAACAGCCCGGCGGCACGGGCGACGGCCACGGGTGCCGCCGAGTCCCACTCGTACTGCCCGCCCGCGTGCACGTAGACGTCGGCGAGGCCCTGCACCACCGCTGCGACCTTGGCTCCCGCGGAGCCCATCTCCACGAGCGTTCCACCGAGCGCGTCGCGCACTGCCAGTGCGACCTCCGGTGGCCGAGTGCGGGACACCACGACCCGCGGCGTGGCCGGTGCGGGAGGCGGTAGCGCCACGTCGGGTGTGGCCGGCGTGACACCCTGCGCGGGCAGTGCGACGGCACCGGCGACGAGCTCACCGTGATCGCCGTCGCGCACCCACAGCGCCACGTGCACGGCCCAGTCCTCGCGGCCCAGTTCCGAGAACTCCCGGGTGCCATCGAGCGGGTCGACGATCCACACCCGTTCCGACGTCAGCCGGATGCGGTCGTCGGCACCCTCCTCCGACAGCACCGCGTCACCGGGACGCTCGGCGGCCAACGCCGCCATCAGGAAGTCGTGGGATCGCTTGTCCCCCGCCGCCTTCCGCTCCTTGGCATCGGCGTCCGCGAGTTCGGCGCGCACACCGAGCAGGAGTTCACCGGCCTCGGTGGCGAGCCGCGCCGCCAACTGATGATCGGACTCGGTCACCGCTTCGCGTCAATCATGTCGATGACCTGCTGGGCGAGGTCGTCAACCTGCTGATCGCAGGTCAGCCGCAGGTCCGGATTCTTCGGACGCTGGTACGGGCTGTCGATACCGGTGAAGTGCGTGATCTCACCCGCGCGTGCCTTGGCGTAGAGCCCCTTGGGATCTCGACGCTCACAATCCTCCAGCGGGGTGTCGCAGAACACCTCGTAGAAGTCGTAGCCCTGATCGGCGTGCACCTTGCGGGCCAGAGCCCGATGCTCCTCCAGCGGGCTGATGGCGGGCACCAGCACGATCTGTCCGGAATCGGCGAGCAGCGTGGCGATGTGCGCCAGCCGCCGCAGGTTCTCGGCCCGATCGGCCATCGAGAAGCCAAGATCGGCGTTGAGCCCGTGCCGCAGGTTGTCACCATCGAGCACGTATGCGGGACGGCCACTTTCGAGCAGCTTCTGCTCGACGAGCATCGCCACCGACGACTTGCCAGAACCCGACAGTCCGGTGAACCAGATCGTGGATCCCCGTGACAGCCGGTCCTCGGCCGTGACCAGGTTCTGATGCCTGACGGCATTGGGGCTCGCGGTGCGTGTCGCGGCGGGCGTGGTGTCGCGGACCATGCCCGCGGCGACCGTGCCGTTGGTGTCCGGGTCGATCAGGATGAACGATCCGATCGCCGCGTTGCGGGAGTACTCGTCGAGTAGCAGCGGCACCTGGGTGCGCAGCGTGACGCGGCCAAGTTCGTTGATCTTCAACGCCGTTGCGCTCTTGTCGCGGTGCAGCGTGTTGACGTCGAGCCGGTAGTCGAGCGCCGTCACTCTGGCGCGGGTGGTCCGCGTCGTCTGCTTGATGATGTAGTCGCGGCCCGGTTCGAGTGCGGACTCGTCGGCCATCCAACACACCGTCGCGTCGAAGTCCTGCGTGACGTGCGGCTGGTTGTTGGGCCGCGCGATCATGTCGCCACGCGAGATGTCGATGTCGTCGGCGAGGCTTATCGACACCGCCATCGATGCGAATGCCTCGGTGAGGGGACCCGTGGGGCCCTCGATCGCGGTGATCTGGCTGGTCTTACCGGCGGGCAGCACCACGACCTCGTCGCCGGTCCGCATGACGCCGCTGGCGATCGTGCCCGCGTAGCTGCGGTGGTCGGCGTGCTCGCGGGTCTGTGGACGGATCACGTATTGCACCGGGAAGCGCACGTCGACCAGGTTGCGGTCACCGGCGATGTAGACCTCTTCGAGGTGGTTCAGCAGTGCCGGGCCCTCGTACCAGGGCGCCACATCCGACTTCGTGACCACGTTGTCGCCGTTGAGCGCCGACAGCGGAATGGTCGTCACGTCGTGGATGTCGAGGCGTGCGGCGAACTCGTGGAAGTCGTCGCGGATCTTCTCGAAGACCTCCTGGCTCCAGTCGACGAGGTCCATCTTGTTCACGGCCAGCACGATGTGCTGGATGCCGAGCAGCGACGCCAGGAACGCGTGCCGCCGCGACTGCTCCAGCAGCCCGTGGCGGGCGTCGACGAGGACGATCACCAACTGCGCCGTCGACGCTCCCGTGACCATGTTGCGGGTGTACTGCACGTGGCCCGGGGTGTCGGCGATGATGAATTTCCGCTTGGCCGTGGCGAAGTAGCGGTAGGCGACATCGATCGTGATGCCCTGTTCCCGTTCGGCGCGCAGGCCGTCGGTGACCAGAGCCAGGTCGGTGTAGTCGTGCCCACGCTCCTTCGACGTGCGCTCGACCGAGGCCAGCTGGTCCTCCATGACGGCCTTGGAGTCGAACAGCAGTCGCCCGATGAGCGTCGACTTGCCGTCGTCGACCGATCCGGCGGTCGCGAGTCGCAATAACGTCGCCATCAGAAGTAGCCCTCTCGCTTGCGGTCTTCCATGCCTGCCTCGGAGATCCGGTCATCGGCACGGGTTGCGCCGCGCTCGGTCAGCCGCGACACGGCGGTCTCGGCGATCACCTCGGACACCGTGCCCGCCAGCGACTCCACGCAGCCGGTGCAGGTGACGTCGCCGACGGTGCGGAAGCGAACCGTCTTCTCGACGATCTCCTCGTCCTTGCGGGGCTGCAGGTACTTGTGCACGGCCAGCAGCATGCCGTCGCGCTCGAACACCTTGCGCTGGTGCGCGTAGTAGATCGACGGCAGCTTGATCTTCTCGGCGCCGATGTAGGACCAGATGTCGAACTCGGTCCAGTTCGAGATCGGGAACGCCCGGATGTGCTCACCCTTGTGGTGTCGCCCGTTGTAGAGGTTCCACAGCTCGGGGCGCTGCGCCTTGGGGTCCCACTGACCGAACTCGTCGCGGAAGCTGAACACCCGCTCCTTGGCGCGGGCCTTCTCCTCGTCGCGGCGGGCACCGCCGAATGCCGCGTCGAACTTGTTCTCGCGGATGGCGCGCAGCAGTGTGAACGTCTGCATCGGGTTACGCGACGGGATGGTCTCGACAACGCGGCCCGCGTCGATATCGTCCTGCACCTTGGCCACGACGAGGCGGATACCGGATTCGGCGACCAACTCGTCGCGGACCTGGAGTACCTCGTCGAAGTTGTGGCCGGTGTCGACGTGCATCACCGGGAACGGCAGCCGGCCCGGCCGGAACGCCTTGAGCGCCAGATGCAGCATCACGATGGAGTCCTTGCCACCGGAGAACAGCAGCACCGGCTTCTCGAACTCCGCGGCGACCTCACGGATGATGTGGATGGCCTCGGCCTCGAGCGAGCGCAGGTGGCTCAGCTCGTACTTTCCGGCGGAGGTGTCCAGTTCCTGAGTCGTCACGACTTCCTCTTTAAGTTGGTCGAGTTGGCCAGCATTACACGCATGGCCAGGAATCTACGCTGAGCCGCCGAAACATGTCAACGCCGGCGGGCAACCCCTGAGATCAGGGCGATTATCTGGCAGGTAATTGAATCTCCGCACCCTGGCCGACGACACTCGTCAGGGTGGCCACTCCCACCGGCGCCGAGGTCATCGCCCAGTTCCTCCCCCAGTCCCCGTTCGTCGCCAAGCTGGGCGTCATCGCAGACAGACTCGAGGACAGCGAGGTGCGCCTGCGGCTGCCGTGGAGTCCGTCGAACACCACGGTCGGTGACATGGTGCACGGCGGAGCCATCGCCACGCTGGCCGATCTCACCGTGATGGCGGCGGCATGGTGTGGCGCGCAGGCGCCCGATAACCTCCGCGGCGTCACGGTGTCGATGGCCCTGGACTACATGGCGCCCGCCCGTTCGACCGACCTGATCGGTGTCGGCCGTGTGCTGCGGCGCGGCCGATCGCTGGTCAACTGCGAGGCCGAGATCATGACGCCCGATGGCGATCTGGTCGCCAAGGCCATCGCCACCTACAAGATCGGGTGACTTCGGCGCGCTTTCGTTCGCTGAGCGACGGTTAGCGCGCCGAAATCGCTAGGGGGTGGCGGGGGTGACCTCGTTGAGCTTGCCCGTGGCGACGTCGAACACGAATCCGCGAAGCGACTCGTGCTTGGTCACGAACGGGCTGGCCTCGATGCGCCGCAGCGACTGGCGGACGTCCTCGTCGAGATCGTTGAACGACTCGGCGGCCCACTGCGGTTTGAGGCCCGTCTCGTCCTGAATCGCCCGCTTGAAGTCGTCGTCGGTGAACGTCAACATGCCGCAGTCGGTGTGGTGGATGAGGATGATCTCCTTGGTGCCCAACAACCTCTGACTGATCGCCAGCGAGCGGATCTCGTCATCGGTGACGACACCACCCGCATTGCGGATGACGTGCGCCTCCCCCTCGGCCAGACCCAGGACCCGGTACACGTCCAGCCGAGCGTCCATGCAGGCCAGCACCGCGACGTGCTTACTCGGCGGCAGTGGTAGCGGCCCCTTGAATTCAGCGGCGTAGGCCTCGTTGTTCCGCAGGTACTCGTCGGTCACCGACATCTCGGGATTCTCCTGTCTCAGGGCATACGCCAGGGTCCAACGCTAGTGAAGCGCTACCCGCTCTGCGATGGTGAGAATCGTGGTGATTCGAGGTCATAGACCGCGGTGCCCCCGACGTCGAGCTTGGTGAAGTTCTGCTCCACCCATGCACTGATCTGCGCCGCGGTGCCGCCGCGGTGCCCGGGCGGGCCGCCCCGGTCGGATGCGATGAAGTAGCGCACCTGGCCGTCGGACACGTACTGCTGGAACTGAGCCAAGGTCGGTGACGGGTCGCTGCCCGTGAAGCCGCCGATCGCCATGAGCGACGCACCGGACTTCAGTTCGAGGTCGCTCACCGTCATCGACCCGATACCGGCTGCGGCCCAGCGGTTGTCGACACCCTTCACCAGATCCACTAGCGCGGTGTCATCACGCGAACGGCCAGGCCCGCCCGGCCCGCCGGGTCCGCCGGGTCCGCCGGGTCCGAATGCCTCCTGGCGTGCCGGCCCCGACATCGTGCCCGGCCCGCTGGGCGTCTGGGCGGCGTTGTAGATCGAGAACGCCACCGGCCCGCCGAGACCGACCAACGCGGCCGCAACCGCCACCACGCCCGCTGCCCGGCCCAGGCGATGCAACCCCAGCACCAGCACCGCGGCCAGCACCACTGCTCCGATCAGGATCACCCAGCGCAGCATGGGCCACCAGTCGGGGGTACGGCCGAGCAGTGCGAAGGTCCACGCGCCGGTCACCGCGAGCATCACGGCCAGCACGACGCGGGCCTGCCAAAGCTGCCTGCGCCGGACCAACTCTGCGACCGAGATGCCGACCAGCGCAGCGATCGCCGGTGCCAGCGCCACCGCGTAATACGGGTGCACGATGCCGTCCATGAAGCTGAACACCACACCGGTGGCCAGCAGCCAACCGCCCCAGAGCACCGCGCTGGCCCGGACCCGATCGGTGCGCGGGGTGCGCCACGTCAGGAACAGGACCGCCGCCAGGCCGATCAGCGCGGCGGGCAGCAGCCAGGACGCCTCGACCCCGAAGGACTGGCCGAACATCCGGGTGATTCCCGGATCGCCACCGAAGAAGACATTTCCGCCGGGAGGGCCACCACCGCCCGGTCCCCCGCCCGGCCCGGGGCCACCGCCACCGCCGGGACCCACGCCGCCGACGATGCGCTGCAGTCCGTTGTAGCCGAATGCCAGTTGCAGCAGGCTGTTGTCCGTCGAGCCCGCGATGTAGGGCCGTGAGTCGGCCGGCCAGAAGCTGACCAGCGCGATGTACCACCCGGCCGACACCACCATGGTGAGCCCGCCGATCAGCAACGCGCCCAACCGCTTCCACATCGAGGTCGGCGCCGCGATGAGGAACGCCAGTGCGAGGGCAGGAAGTGGCAGGAACGCCTGCAGCATCTTGGTGAGGAAGGCGAAGCCGATGACGGATCCGGCGAGCGCCATCCAGCGGTAGCCGCCGTTCTCGATGGCCCGCACGGTGCAGTAGGCAGCGGCGACCAGCAGCAGCACCAGCAGCGCATCGGGGTTGTTGAACCGGAACATCAGCGTCGCGACCGGGGTCACCGCGAGGACCAGCCCCGCGATGAGACCCGCGCCCGGGCCACTGCACCGCTTGACCGCCAGGTACAGCAGGGCGACGGCGGCCACACCCAGCAGCGCCTGCGGCAGCAGCATCGTGAAGGCGTTGAAACCGAAGAGCCTGCCGGACAGGCTCATGAGCCACAGCGCGGCGGGCGGCTTGTCGACGGTGATCGCGTTACCCGCGTCCAGCGAGCCGAACAACCACGCCTTCCAGTCCTGCGTCCCCGCCTGCGCGGCGGCGGCGTAGTAATCGTTGGCCCAGCCCGAGGAGCCCAGGCCCCACAGGTACAGCACAGCTGTACCCGCGAGCAGGACCCACAGGCCGGGACGGGTCCAGCGCGGGTCGGCTGGTCTGGCCGGTTCGGTGAGCGCGCGCGGCTCAGCCTCTGCGATGAGTGTCATGAATTCTGTCTCTCAGGTCAGCGGGATCGGCGGGGGTGAAACACCCAGCCCCGCAATAGAACGAAACGAACAGCGGTGGCAATCAGATTGGCCGCCACCAGCACCGTGAGTTCGAGCCAGCGCTGGGGTTGGTCGACGAAGCCGTGCAGACCCGCCAGTGTGCCACTGGTGATCGCCAGGGCGATGCCGAAGACGATCAGGCCCTCGAAGTGGTGGCGTGCGGCGTTGCCACCGACGCCGAAGGTGAACCGCCGGTTGGCGGCCGTGTTGCCCACCGCGGTGACGAGCAGGGCCACCAGGTTCGCGGCCTGGGCTCCGATCGAGCCGTGCAGGGCGAGGAACAGCAGCAGATAGGCGACCGTGGACGCGATGCCGACGACACCGAACCGGACCACCTGCCGCAGCAGCGCGCGTGGGGCGGCCCGGGACGGACCCAACTGTGCGGCAATGGCATTGACCGGTATGGATCCGTTGGCGAATCCTCGCAGCAACCGCCCCACCCCCTTTAGATCGGCGACGGCGGTGCTGACGATGTCCACGCGGCTGTCGGGATCGTCGACCCAGTCGACCGGCACCTCGTGGATGCGCAGTCCACTGCGCTCGGCGAGCACCAGGAGTTCGGTGTCGAAGAACCACCCGGTGTCGGACACGTGCGGCAGCAGTCGGCGTGCGACGTCGGCGCGGATGGCTTTGAAGCCGCACTGGGCATCGGAGAAGCGGGCCGCCAGCGTCGAGCGCAGGATCAGGTTGTAGCAGCGCGAGATGATCTCGCGCTTGGCGCCGCGGACCACCCTCGAACCGCGGCCCAGCCGTGTTCCGATGGCGAGGTCGGAGTGGCCGGATATCAGTGGTGCGACAAGTGGCGCAAGCGCCGCGAGATCGGTGGACAGGTCAACGTCCATGTAGGCCAGCACCGCCGCGTCCGACTGCGACCACACCTCGTGCAGTGCCCGGCCGCGACCCTTCTGCTCGATGCGTACCACCCGGACATCGGTGAGTTGCTCGGCGAGTTCGGCTGCGATGCGCGGTGTTTCGTCGGTGCTGGCGTTGTCGGCGATGGTGATGCGCACCGTGTACGGAAAGGTGTCGGTCAGGTTGCGGTGCAGCCGGCGCACGGAGTCGGCGAGCGCGACCTGCTCGTTGTAGACCGGGATGACGACGTCGAGCACGGGCACGCCGTTCGCGGTGGCTTGCAGTGCCGCGTTGGGCCGAAGCCCGAAGCTTGGCAACTGATCGAGGTCGTCTGCGAGGTCGATGTCCGTCATGACCTCATCGTCGAACTCCGCGTTGTGGAGGCGGTGGGACCAAGCTATGCGTCGGCTATGAGTCACGGCGCGCGGACCGCCGGAGCCGCGGTGAGGTCGTAGACGACGACCCCGTCGAGGGTCATTGGGGCGTAGTGGGTCTGCACCCACTTCGCGATATCGGCGGCCTCGCGACTGCCGGTGGCAGTGTGGCCGCCGAAGGTGCCCATCATCGCGCTGCGCACGAAGTAGTGGACGTCTCCCTCGCTGATGTAGCGCTGGAACTCCGCCAGCGTCGGCGCGGGGTCAGTGCCGTTGAAGCCGCCCACCGCCATCACGGGTGCGCCGGCGGCCAGCTGATAGCCGGCCGCATTGTTCGACCCCACCACGGCCGCCGTCCAGCGGTACTGGTCGGCGTCGGCGGCCAGCAGTGCTGTCAGCCCGACACCCGGGGTGGGTGAGGCGAGCAGTCCGCCGCCCTTGCCGCCACCGGGTCCACCGAGCCCACCAGGTCCGCCGATCCCGCGGGGGCCACCGGGGCCGCCAAAATGACCAGAGCCACCGAAGTGACCGAAGCTGCGGGCCGGTCCGACCGAAGGTATCGCGCCGGTATGCGGGGTCGCGGCCGTCACCACCGCGTACGCAGCCGGTCCCGCCAGGCACACGAGCACAGCAAGCGCACCCACCGCCGTCGCGGCTCGGCGCGGTAGCCGACCGATCACCAGCAGCAGGACCGCCGCGAGAACTCCCCCGGCGGCGATGACCCCACGCAACCACGGCAGCCAGTCGTCGTGGCGCGCGAGCAGGACCGCCGCCAGAATGGCGGTGCCCGCGACCGTCGCCGCCATGACCATAGCGGCCCGGACGTCGGATCGGTTGCGCCACAGCATCGTTGCGCCGATCCCAAGCACCGCGCCGATCGCCGGTGCGAGTGCGACGGTGTAGTAGTCGTGCACGATCCCGTTGGCGAAACTGAACACCAGGGCCGTGACCACCAGCCAGCCACCCCACAGCAGCAGGCCTGCGCGTGCCGGGTTGGTGCGGGGTTCACGCCTGGTCAGGAGCAGTCCCGCGACCAGGCACACCAACGCCGCCGGCAGCAGCCAGGCGATGTAGGCGCCCATACCGCTGCCGAACAGGCGGTCCCAGCCGACGTCGAAGTTGAGATTGCCCAGGCCACCGGTCTCGTTACCGGTGATGCGCCCGAAACCGTTGTAGCCCAGTGCGAGTTCGAGAATGCTGTTCTGCTGTGAGCCGCCGATATAGGGCCGCGACGACGCCGGCCAGAGTTCGACGAGCAGCAGATACCAGCCCCCCGACACCACCAGTGCGGCCGTCGCGGCAGCCAGCCGTCTCAGTCGGACACGCAACGGCGCGAAGGCGGCGATCAGATAGGCCGCGGCGAACGCCGGCAACACGAGGAAGGCCTGCAGCATCTTGGCCAGGAACCCGAAACCCACCGCAACACCCGCGCCGACCATCCACCAGCGGCTGGCGTCGGGCTCACACGCGCGCTGCACGCAGTACGCGCCGGCGACGAGCAGTAGCACCAGCAGCGCATCGGGGTTGTTGAACCGGAACATCAGCGCCGCAACGGGTGTGAACGCGAACACCACACCCGCCAGCAGTGCCGCATTCGGTCCAGCGGCGTGACGGACCGCGGCGTAGAGCACCGCGACAGCCGCGACGCCCGCCACCGCCTGCGGGGCCAGCACGCTCCACGAGCTCAGCCCGAACAGCCGCACGGAGACGTCCATCAACCAGAGCGCGGCAGGAGCCTTGTCCACGGTGATGGCGTTGCCCGCATCGCTGGAGCCGAACAGCATCGCGGTCCAGTCGGAGCCGCCCGCCTGTGCCGCGGCGGAGTAGAACGCATTCGCCCAGCCGCTGGCCGACAGGTTCCACAGGTAGAGCACGGCGGTGATAGTCAGCAGGAGCCAGAATCCGATGCGGTGCGCGACAACCGAGCGCGACGGGCCGCAGGATCCCTTGTCGCTCGGGAGCATCGGCGCGCGCGGGAGTACGGCAGTCACCCGTTCGAGTGTGCGGCAGGTGGCTAGGCGCCAGATTTGTTCGCGCTGTGGTTGCGCTGTGAACCGTCGGGCAGGTACACCACGAACTCCGTACTGCCCGGCTCACTCGTCACGTCGATGGTGCCGTCGTGTGCCTTCACCACCGCGGCGACGATGGCCAGGCCGAGACCGGTGCTGCCGTCGCGCCGCGACCTCGATGAGTCTCCACGCGCGAACCGCTCGAAGACCTCCGGCCGCAGTGTCGCCGGGATCCCCGGGCCATTGTCGGCGACCCTCAGCACCGCACCGTCGCCGGTGGTGGCCAGTGAGGTCGTCACGGTCGTTCCCGCGGGCGTGTGCGTCCTGGCGTTGGCGAGCAGGTTGCCCAGTACCTGGTGCAGGCGCGCCTCGTCGCCGACCACCACGACGGGCTCCTCGGGAAGGTCTAGCGACCAGGCGTGGTCGGGCCCGGCGATGTGCGCGTCGCTCACGGTGTCCACCACCAGTCGCGACAGGTCGACGGTCTCGCGTTCCAGGGGCCGGCCGGCGTCGAGGCGCGCCAGCAGCAGCATGTCCTCGACCAGCTGTGTCATGCGCTGCGTCTCGGACTCGACGCGGCTCATCGCGTGGGCGACGTCCTCGGGCAGCTGATCGCGCTTGCGTTGCGCGAGTTCGGTGTAGCCGCGGATCGCCGCCAGCGGGGTGCGCAGTTCGTGACTGGCGTCGGCGACGAACTGCCGGATCCTGGTCTCGCTGGCGTGCCGCGCCGACAGTGCGCCGGCGATGCGGTCGAGCATCCGGTTCAACGCCGAGCCGAGCTGCCCCACCTCGGTGTGCGCGCCCGCCGGGTCGACCCGCACGATCGGTGTCGGCAGTCGCACCTCCCCGCGGTCCAGTTCGAGGTCGGCGACCTCGCGTGCCGCGGCGGAAACCCGCGACAGCGGGGCGAGTTGGCGCCGGATGACCAGCATCCCCGCGACGGTCGCGGCGAGCAGGGCGATGGCGGCGACCACACAGAACATGCCGAGCACCCACAGCAGCGTGTCATCGACGACGGCGGTGGGCAGTCCCGTCACGATTGCCTGTCCGCCGCGGTGCGAGTGCAGCCCGATGACCCGGTAGCGACCGAGTCCATCGAGGTCGATGGTCTCCGGTCTGCGGTCGGGTGCCACCGTCGCGAGTTGGGCGGCGGCCGCGGCGCTGATCTCCGCGCGGCTGCCGTCGGCGGTGATCACACCGGCGTCCACCGATCCGTCCGGCGAGATGACCGCGCCGACGGTCCGGGCCGCCTGACCCGGCGCGTTGAGGAATCCGGGGCCGGGACCCGTCTCCGGGTCGAAGCGCTCACGGAACGGGATCGTGGCGTCGGGTCCCACCGGCATGATCACGACCCGCCGGCCGGACGGTCCGGAGTGCGGGGGTTCGCCTTCAGCCCCCGGCGGAAACGGCGCCCCCGGCGGAAACGGAGGGAACGGCGGGAATGGGAGCGGCGGCATGTCGTAGATCGCGGCCGAGCGACGGCCGGCCTCCAGCAGCTGCTCGTCGAGTTGATGCATCAGAAAGCGCTGCAACGCGAACTCGGTCGCGATACCGATGGCCGCACAGACCGTCGCCAACAGCACGACCTGGGTGACCAACAGCCGCACGCGCAACGACCAGGTACGCGGCGAGAGAAACCGGGTTCGCGATCCCTCGCCGGCCCGGTCGCCGCGGTCAGCGAGCGGGCTTGAGGACATACCCGGCGCCCCGCAGGGTGTGAATCATCGGCTCGCGGCCGCTGTCGATCTTCTTGCGGAGATAGCTCACGTACAGCTCGACGATGTTGGACCTGCCACCGAAGTCATAGCTCCACACCCGATCCAGGATCTGGGCCTTGCTCAACACCCGCTTGGCGTTACGCATCATGAACCGAAGCAGCTCGAACTCGGTCGCGGTCAACGTGATCGGCTCACCGCCTCGCGTCACCTCGTGGCTGTCCTCGTCGAGGACCAGATCGCCGACGACGAGTTGGGCGTCGCTTGACTCGTTGGCGACCCCGGTGCGTCGCAGCAGCGCACGCAGTCGCAGCACGACCTCCTCGAGACTGAACGGCTTGGTCACGTAGTCGTCACCACCGGCGGTCAACCCGGCGATGCGGTCCTCCACCGAGTCCTTGGCGGTCAGCAGCAGTAGCGGGAGGCCGGGGATCTGCTGACGCAGTTCGCGGAGCACGTCCAGACCACTCATATCGGGCAGCATCACGTCGAGCACCACGACATCGGGCGGATTCTCCCGGGCTAGCGCGATGGCGCTAGCACCGTCACCCGCCGTCGCGATCTCCCAACCCTCGTAGCGCAATGCCATCGAGACCAGTTCGGCGAGCACCGGCTCGTCATCGACCACCAGGACGTTGATGGGACTTCCGTCGGCCCGGCGCATGACGACGCGTGCGGGGTCATTCTCGCTGCCGGCGCCGTTGGTCATGGTTTCTCATTCTTCGCCCAGGCCATGGGCCCAACCTGTGCCGAGTCTATGTGTGGGCTGTGAAACCCGTACCGGAAGACGCGATCGATCACCAGGGCTAGCTGGCCGCCTCCGACTGTCCAGGCGGCAGCGGGGCAGGACCCACGATCTCGGGCGCGACCGAAGACGTCGTCGGCGTGGTCGCCGGCACCGTCTGATCGATGGTCGTCTCACCAGTCGTTATCTCAGTCGGCGTCACCGGCCCCGGGGGCGCGGGCTCGGGTTCGGCCACGCTGGTCGCAATGGTCAGTCCACCCATCGCGAGCAGTGCCCCGGCACCCGCCGTGGCCGTCATGAGCTTCATCTTCGTGGTCTTCACCTGCGATCACTCCACTTCGGTCTCATCGACTGCGTTCATGGGGATCCGTGTCGAACCCCACCACGCCTCGGGTAGCCGATGTTGAGATCGGTAAACACCCGGTCTAGAGACCGATGACGCCCGATGGAGGGCGAATCGGCGTGATTCGGTGTTATTTGGCGGCCTGCTGCTCCGAGGGCAGCGGAGCCGGACCCTTGATCCCCGGTACGGCCTGCGCCACCGCCGGAACCGTCGGCGGCGTGGTCTCGGTACTGGTCGCACCCGTGCTCATCGTGGTGCCCTTGGCCAGGCCATAGGTGTCATGCTGCGCCAGGATCGTGGTGTTGAGTGCGCCCATCGTCAGCACAGCGCTGCCGCCGATGAGCGCGGCGAACAATTTCACGGTTCTATGGCTGGTCATCTCGATACCTCCGTCTCTCGTGATGCAGCGTCGTGACCTCGAGTGAACGCGCCCAGCCTGTGACACAGCTGTCCGCATGCTGCAAACAATCCCCATATCCGAGCGCGTCAGCAGGTCCCAGCGCCGCGCCAAAGCGGCCGTTGCAGACCGTCGGGTCCTCGATCTCCTACCCTGTGCCCATGCGGCTACCTGTGAGCGCGACGTGACGCGGTTCCTGGCTCGTCGCTTCCTCAACTACGTGGTGCTGCTGGCGCTGGCGTCGTTTCTGACATTCAGCCTCGCCTCGCTGACATTTGAACCACTCGACAATCTGTTGCAGCGCAACCCCCGGCCCCCGCAGGCCGTGATCGATGCCAAGTCCGCCGAACTCGATCTCGACAAGCCGATACCCCTGCGGTACGCGAACTGGGCGTCGGGCGCGGTGCGCGGCGACTTCGGCACCACCGTCGCGGGCCAGCCGGTGGCCGACGAACTGTGGCGGCGCATCGGCGTGAGCCTGCGGCTGGTGTTCATCGGCTCGGTGCTGGGCACGCTTATCGGCGTGGTCGTCGGTGCATGGGGTGCTGTGCGCCAGTACCGGATATCCGACCGCGTCATCACCGCGCTGTCACTGCTGTTGATCAGCGCGCCGACGTTCGTCGTCGCCAACCTGTTGATCCTCGGCGCGCTGCGGGTCAACTCGATACTGGGATTCAACGTCTTCGAGTACACCGGCGAGACGTCGACAAACCTGACCGGCGGTGTGGGCGCACAACTGGTGGACCGCCTACAACACCTGGTGCTGCCCACGTTCACGCTGGCACTGTTCTCGATCGCGGGATTCAGCCGCTACCAGCGCAACGCGATGCTCGATGTCCTGGGCCAGGACTTCATCCGCACGGCCCGCGCCAAGGGGCTGACGCGCCGCCAGGCGTTGTTCAAACACGGCCTGCGCACCGCGCTGATCCCCATGGCGACGTTATTCGCCTACGGCATCGGCGGTCTGGTCACCGGCGCGGTGTTCGTCGAGAAGATCTTCGCCTGGCACGGCATGGGCGAGTGGATAGTTCAGGGCATCGCCACCCAGGACATCAACATCGTTGCCGCCATCACCATCTTCACCGGCGCCACCGTGTTGCTTGCCGGGTTGTTATCCGATGTCATCTACGCCGCGCTCGACCCGAGGGTGAGGGTGACATGACCGAACCGGTGACCAGCGAGTCGTCGTCGACCGCACAGTCCGGGGTCGACGCAGCCACGTTCGCGTCGCGTCGAACGCTGACGCTGCGACGGTTCCGGCGCAACAAGCTCGCGGTGGGGGCACTGGTCGTGCTGGTGGCGCTGTTCGTCGGCTGCTACGCGTTACCACCGCTGCTGCCATGGAACTACACCGATCTCGACTACTACTCGTTGCAGCAGCCACCGAGCACCAGCCACTGGTTCGGCACCAACTCACTCGGTCAGGACCTGCTGGCGCAGACGCTGCGGGGTATGCAGAAGTCGCTGCTGATCGGCATCTGCGTGGCGTTCATCTCGACACTCATCGCCGCGACCGTCGGCGCGGTCGCCGGGTACTTTGGCGGTGTTCGCGACCGGGCGCTGATGTGGCTGGTGGACCTGCTGCTGGTCATTCCGAGTTTCATCCTCATCGCGATCGTCACACCGCGAACTCGAGAGTCCGGCACCATCATCTGGCTCATCCTGCTGCTGGCCGGGTTCAGCTGGATGATCAGCTCCCGCATCGTGCGTGGTCTGACGATGAGCCTTCGTGAACGCGAGTTCATCACGGCCGCAAGGTACATGGGCGTCCCCAACCGGCGCATCATCGTGCGCCACGTGCTGCCCAACGTCGCGTCGATCCTCATCATCGACACGGCGCTCAACGTCGGCGTGGCGATCCTGGCCGAGACCGGGCTCAGCTTCCTGGGCTTCGGCATTCAGCCGCCCGACGTATCGCTGGGCACCCTGATCGCCGCGGGCACACCGTCAGTGACCACGTTCCCGTGGGTGTTCCTGTTCCCGGCGGGCGTGCTGGTGCTGATCGTGCTGTGCGCCAACGTCATCGGTGACGGTCTGCGCGATGCCATCGATCCGAGCGCCACACCGCCCCTGAGTGCCCGCGCCAAGCGCAGGCGGCGCGAGCGGAGCGCACGGTGAGCGACCTTCTGCGGGTCACCGACCTGACCGTCACCTTCCCCACCGATGCCGAGGACGTGTCCGCGGTGCGCGGTATGTCCTTCGACGTGGGGCCCCGCGAGGTGGTGGCGCTGGTCGGTGAGTCCGGCGCGGGCAAGTCCGCGACGGCGATGGCCGTGGTGGGCCTGTTGCCCGAGTTCGCCGAGGTGACCGGTTCGGTGCGGCTCCACGGTGACGAACTGATCGGCCTCGACGATCGACGGATGTCACGCGTCCGCGGTCGCGTCATCGGCACGGTGTTCCAGGACCCGATGTCAGCGCTCACACCGGTGTACACCGTCGGCGATCAGATCGCCGAGGCGCTGCGGGTGCACCAGCGCGATATCGGCAGGCGCGCGGCGGCGACCCGCGCCGTTGAACTTCTCGAACTGGTCGGCATCGCACAACCGCAGCAGCGGGCCCGCGCGTTTCCGCACGAACTGTCCGGCGGCGAGCGGCAACGCGTGGTGATCGCCATCGCGATCGCCAACGACCCAGACCTGATCATCTGCGACGAGCCGACGACGGCGCTGGACGTCACCGTCCAAGCGCAGATCCTCGACGTGCTGCGCACAGCGCGCGACGTCACCGGCGCAGGCGTCCTGATCATCACCCACGACCTCGGAGTGGTCTCCGAGTTCGCCGACCGCGCTCTGGTGATGTACGCCGGGCGGACCGTCGAGACCGCGCCGGTCACCGATCTAGTGCGCAGCAGGGTGATGCCCTACACCGTCGGCCTACTGGGCTCGGTGCCACGTCTTGACTCTCCGCAGGGTGCGCGGCTGGTGCCCATTCCCGGCGTCCCGCCGTCGATGGCCGCATTGCCTGCGGGATGCCCGTTCGCACCCCGCTGCCCGCTGGCGATCGACGACTGCCGCTCGGCGGAACCAGAGTTGGTGCCGGCCGGCCTCGACCACCTCGCGGCCTGCATACGCATCGACGACGTCACCGGCCGATCTGCGGCCGACGTGTACGGCGTGTCGACCACGCCGCCCGACAGCGCGGCCGACCCGGACGCCCCGGTGGTGCTGCGCGTCGAGAACCTCGTCAAGACCTACGAGCTGACCAAGGGTGTGGTGTTCCGGCGCCGGACCGGCGAGGTTCGCGCCGTCGACGACATCAGCTTCGAACTGCGGCAGGGCCAAACCCTGGGCATCGTCGGCGAATCCGGATCGGGCAAGTCGACGACACTGCACCAGATCCTGGAACTCACACCGCCGCAGGGCGGTTCGATCGAGGTGCTGGGCCACGACGTCGCAGGCCTGGACCGCCGCAGCCGCCGGGCGTTGCGCGGCGATCTGCAGGTGGTGTTCCAGGATCCCGTCGCCTCCCTCGACCCGCGACTGCCGGTGTTCGACGTGCTGGCGGAGCCGTTGACCGCCAACGGCTTCGACAAGCGGCAGGTAGCCGAGCGCGTTGCCGAACTGCTCGGTGTCGTCGGCATGCGGCGCGAGGACGCCGCGAGGTATCCCGCGGAGTTCTCCGGTGGACAGAAGCAGCGCATCGGCATCGCGCGCGCACTGGCAACCCAGCCCAAGATCCTCGCGCTCGACGAACCCGTGTCGGCGCTGGACGTGTCGATTCAGGCGGGCATCATCAACCTGCTGCTGGACCTGCAGGAGCGATTCGCCCTGTCCTACCTTTTCGTGTCGCATGATCTGTCGGTGGTCAAGCACCTCGCCGACCGGGTGGCGGTGATGCTGAAGGGATCGATCGTCGAGTCCGGTGACGCCGCCGAGGTGTTCTCCCGGCCCCAGCACGAGTACACCCGCCGCCTGTTGGCCGCGGTGCCCACGTTCTAGAACTGATCCCCGCCGGGTGTCGACGGCGCAGGTCACGGGAGCTTGCGCCGTGAACCGATGACACTTGGCTAGAGTTTGTCCGCATGGAGATCCGCCGCCTCGCCAGCGCCCTTTTCGTGGTCGGGCTCACGCTCACCGCCTGTTCGGGAGGCGACCAGCCGCCACCGTCGGCGGGCGGTGAGGCGCAGATCGGTTCCACCAGCGATATGAATCCGCAGGATCCCGCGACACTGCAGGAGGGCGGCGCGCTGCGCCTGGCGCTGTCGGGGTACCCGGAGAACTTCAACACGCTGCACATCGACGGCAACGTGGCCGATTCGGCGGCGATGCTCAAGGCCACGATGCCGCGCGCCTTCCGCATCGCCCCCGACGGCACCGCGACGGTGAACGAGGACTACTTCACCGACATCGAGCTGACCAAGACCGATCCCCAGGTCGTGACGTACACGATCAACCCCAAGGCCGTGTGGAGTGATGACACCCCCATCACGTGGGAGGACATCAAGTCCCAGATCGACGCCACCAACGGCCGTAACGACCAGTTCGCGATCGCCAGCCCCAACGGCAGCGAGCGCGTCGGCTCGGTGACCCGCGGTGTCGACGACCGCCAGGCCGTCATCACGTTCGCCAAGCCCTACGCCGAGTGGAAGGGCATGTTCGCCGGCAACGGCATGCTGCTGCCCAAGAGCATGACGGCAACCCCCGAGGCGTTCAACAAGGGTCAGCTCACCGCACCGGGGCCGTCCGCCGGCCCGTTCATCATCACCAACATCGACCGCACGGCGCAGCGAATCACGTTGACGCGCAACCCCAAGTGGTGGGGTGCGGCACCGCGCCTGGACAGCATCACCTACTCGGTCCTCGATGACGCCGCCCGCATTCCCGCGCTGCAGAACAATGCGCTCGACGCCAGCGGTCTGGCCAGTCTGGACGAGATGGAGATCGCGCGTCGCACGCCAGGTATCACGATCAGGCGGGCCCCGGGTCTGGGCTGGTATCACCTGACGTTCAACGGCGCCGACGGGTCGATTCTCGCCGACAAGGCGCTGCGCCTGGCGATCTCGAAGGGTATCGACCGCCAGACCATCGCCAACGTCACGCAGCGCGGCCTGGCCGACAACCCGGCACCGCTCAACAACCACATCTTCGTCGCGGGCCAGGAGGGCTACCAGGACAACAGCGCCGTCGTCGCGTTCGATCCCGAGGCGGCCAAGCGCGAACTCGACGCGCTGGGGTGGACGATGAACGGCCAGTTCCGCCAGAAGGACGGCAGGCAGCTCGTCATCCGCAACGTCTTCTACGACGCGTCGACCACCCGGCAGGTCGCGCAGATCGCCCAGAACAACCTGGCCCAGATCGGCGTCAAGCTCGACCTGCAGGCCAAGGGCGGCAACGGGTTCTTCAGCCAGTACATCACCGTCGGCAACTTCGACGTCGCCCAGTTCAGTTGGGTCGCCGATGCGTTCCCGCTGTCTGGCTTGAATCAGATCTACCTGTCCACCGGGGAGAGCAACTTCGGCAAGATCGGCAGCCCGGAGATCGACGCCAAGATCGAGGCGACCCTCAAGGAACTGGACCCGGCCAAGTCGCGCGCCCTGGCCAACGAGCTGGATCAGTTGATCTGGGCAGAGGGCTTCAGCCTTCCGCTCACGCAGTCACCCGGAAACGTCGCCGTGCGAAGTGATCTCGCGAACTTCGGGGCAGCCGGCCTCTCCGACGTTAACTACACCGCGATCGGGTTCATGAAGAAGTAAGTCCTCAGGTCGTGACGTGGCGAACCGCGCGCGGCAGCACCGCGGGTATCGCCGACTCGGCGACGGCGGCCGCGCCGATACCCCACACCAGCAGCCTGAACGGCAACGGACTGGGCGCGGCGTCCAGTTCCGCTGCCCGACCGGGGAGTTCGTGCATCGTTCCGGCGTAGACCGCCTTGACGATCTCGAGCGCGGGCCGCTCCCTGGTGTCGATCACACTGTGCCCTGCCGTCGGGAGTTCCACCAGGACTGAGTCGGGGATGAGGTCCGCGATACGCCGTGCCACGGTGAGCGGTGTGGTGAGGTCACGCCCCCCGGCGATGATCACCGTCGGCCAGGTGAAGCCGGGCATCGCGGCGATCAGGTCGAACGGTTCCGCCACGAAGTCGACCTCACCCGTGGCGAGTTCGCGCAACGCGACGGCCGGATCCAGTGGCCCGCCGTCGGGTTCGGCTCCGTAGTTCAGCTCGCGGTAGCCGATCCGGCCGACCAGGTCCGGCTCGTGGTGGTAAGGCGTCTTGCGCTCCAGGAGGAACTGAGTGCCCAGACCGACTGCGCCCCAGAGCCAGTCGTGCCCGTCCAGAAGCAAGTCCAGCTGGCGACGCAGCACCGAGAGCCCGACGTAGCCGTACAGTCCCGCGACGAGGTGCGTGGCGACCGGGCTGAGCATCCCGTCCTCGACCAGGCGGCGCACCCGGCTCGCCAGGTCCGATGTCTCGGGGTCATCGCCATCCCACAACACACGGCGGGTCGCGGCTCGGACCTCATCGATATCGTCGGCGGACAGCAGCGGAGAGTCGAGCACCATCGCGTGCACCCGGGCGGGATGCCGCGCGCCGAGGCCTGCCGCGAGGTAGGTGCCGTATGACGTGCCGTAGACCACGGCCGAGACGACCCCGGCGTCGTCGAGGACGGCGGCGAGGTCGGCGACCACCGCCTCGATGGTCAGCGCCTCGGGCGGCAGATCGGCGCCGGTGTCGTCGTGGCGCGACATCCCCACCCCGCGGTGCTCGACCATGATGACGTCGAGTCCGGCGTTGGCGAAACGGCGGCGCATGGCGCGGTAGAGGGCGATCGATGCCGCGCCGGGACCGCCGGGGATGATGAGCAGCGGGTGGGCGGACTTGCGTCCCGTCCGGGCGTAGAAGAGGTCGAACTCCCTGCCATCGCCGATGGGCCTGCGAACCGACCGCACGCCGGGCAGCGCGGCGAGCTTGTCGTGCACTCGCCTGCGCCTGGCGTTCATGGTCATCAACCCCATTGTGCACCGTCGGTCCAGCCCCGCGTGCTCCACTCAGCGACTTGGGCGCAGGACCGCGCTTCGGTTCCCAGTGATTCAAAGCGGTGTCCACCGGTCGGGTCGTCAGTAAAACGGTGACCATGACAGGAGTGGAGAGCATCACCCGCACCGTGCCCGGTTCACCCGAGTGGACGGCACTGTTGGCCCGCATCGGAGCCGGCGCCAAGGACCGAGACCTCAACGACGAGAATCCTTTTGATCAGGTCGCGGCACTCAAACGCGCCGGATTCGGCACGCTTCGCCTGCCGCCGGAACAGGGTGGTGCGGGATTCTCAGTCCCGCAACTGTTCTCGGCGGTGATCGACGTGGCCCGTGCTGATCCGATTGTCGCCCACATCTTCCGTACTCACTTCTGGTTCGTCGAGGAGCGGCTGCGCGCGTCCTCGTCCGACGCCAGCTCAGCCCGCTGGTTGCACAAGGTGGCCGATGGCAGGATCTTCGGTAACGCGTTCAGCGAGCGGGGTTCTCACGCTGTCGGCAGCCTGGTGTTCAACACCCGACTGCTGCCCGACGGCTCCGGCGGCTACCGACTCGACGGCGAGAAGTTCTACAGCACCGGCACCCTGTTCTCCGACTACCTCACCGTGACAGCGACCACCGACCACGACTCGGTTGCCACCGTCGTGGTGCCCGCCGGACGAGCCGGGGTGCGCCTGATCGACGACTGGGACGGTTTCGGGCAACGCCGCACCGGCACCGGGACCACCACATTCGCCGGTGTCGCGGTCGCCGCCGACGAAGTGCTCACCGACTCCCCGTATGACGCCGAGCCCGAGCCCACCGTGCAGTACGCGTCGCTGCAGTTGTTCATCCATGCCGTGGTGGCGGGGATTCTGGCCAGTGTCGTGGACGACGGCGTCACGCTGCTGCGGTCACGCGACCGCAGTTTCAGTCACGCGTCCGCCGAACGGCCCACCGAGGATCCGCTGCTGCAACGCCAGCTCGGGGAACTCGCCAGCACCGCGTCGATCGCACGGGCCGCGGTGCTCGACGCTGCGGATGCGCTCGCGGCCGCGACCGCATCGGAGACCGACGGTGTTCCCGACGCCGACCTCGCCGCCGAGGCCCAGCTTCGGGCCGCCAAGGTCAAGGTGCACCTCGACGACGTGGCACCCGAGGCCGCCACCCGCCTGCTGGAACTGGGCGGTGCGAGCGCGGCCAGCAGACAGCGCAACCTCGACCGCCACTGGCGCAACATCCGGACCCTAACGCTGCACAACCCGGTGTCCTACAAGGCGCGGGTGATCGGCCAGAACCTGTTGCACGGCACGCCCGTACCCGCCAACGCCTACTTCTGATCGCGTCGCGTCAGGCGATCAGTTCGATGCGGTGGGCGTCGACGACTCCCGCGTAGCGTTCGGGACTGCAGGTCAGGACGATGACCTGATTGTCGCCACCGACCGCGTCGAACACCTCCCCCATACTCGCCAGCCGGTGCGGGTCGGTGAAACCGAGCGCATCGTCGATGACGACGGGCACGCCGTCCTCCTTGGCGACCAGCGCGGCGCTCGCCAACCGTGCGACGATGCCGAGCTGTTCCTTCGCACCGCCCGACAGGGACTCGTACGGCACGGTGCAGCCGCGCAGGGTTCGGCTGCAGATGCGCAGTTCGGCGTCGATCTCGACCTCGAAGTCCGGCCCGAACACGATTCGGCCCAGCCGCTCAACCTCGACGCGGAACGGTTCGACGTAGCGCTGCCGGGCGTCGTCGCGGTGTCGGACCATCACCTGACGCAGCAGGGCAACCGCATTCGAGCGGCGCTGCAGACGGGCCCAGTCCGCCTCGGCTCGGCCGCACTCGATCTGGGCGGCGTCCAGCCGCCCGCTGCGACCCTCGGTGCCGTACACACCGAGCTGCGCGGTGGTGCTCACCAGCGCATGCTCCAGGTCGTCCTGGCGCCGGCCCAGCTCCGCGGCCCACCGCTGGGCTTCGTCGAGTTCGGCGGCCACAGCGACGGGCTCAATGCTGGCGAGTTCGGCCTCCAGTGCGTTCACCTGCGCCGCGGCATCGCGGACCCGCTCCGCTGCGGCCTCGGTGGTGACGAGCAGGTCATCGTCACCGACCACGGCGCGCAGCTGGGCAAGGCGCTCGGTCGCTGCGGCCACCCTGGCCTGAGCGGACTCCAGACGGCTGCGCGCAACGGTTGTGCCAGTGGTCTTCTCGGCCATGGCCTTTGACGCCGCATCCGCCACGCCGCGTCGCAGGGCACACGCCGCAACCACCTCACCGTGCGCCGCCGATGCCGCGTCGAGGCCGCTTCTGGCCGCGGCAGCGTCATCGGGCAGATCGGCGGGCAGATCAGTGCGCAGCTCGATCAGGCGCTGGCCCAGCATCGCGACGTCGTCCTCGGCGAGCAGGGCCTCTCGGGCGGCCAGTGTCCGGTCCCGAGACGTCGTCAGCTCGCGGCGCCGCTGGTCTAGTTCACGGGCCGCCGCGATATCGGCGACATCGGCATCCGCGAGCACCTGTGCGAGGACTTGGCGCTTGGTGTCGAGTTCCTCGCCGGTGTGCGCGGCCGGCGTACCGGGGATCACGCGGACCGTCAGCACGCCGGGCACCTCCACGGAGGTCGGCGCGGTCGCACTTGTGGTCCACACCGCGTCCGGTCCCACGGCCACAACGGCACCGTCGACACTCACGTCAACCGGTGCGGGCGCCACTACCTCGATGCGGGCGGACGCCGCCTCGGCCGCCGCGGATGCCACGTCGACGGCGGCGGCCGCGGCCTCGATGAGGCGCATCGAGCGCTCCGAGAGCCGAATCTGCCCGAGTTCGCCGTTTACCTCGATTAGGTGCCGGTCGGCGGTGTCGATCTTGGCGATCCGAGCCGCGAGCCGGTCGGCCTCGTCACGCCGAGCGATCTGGTCGACGACGCGCCGCGCGGCGTCGACATCGGCCTGACGCGATTCGACATCGGCCGCCCCGGCCATCGCCTCGGCCGTCGCGGCGGCGTGGACCTCGCGCGCAACCGCCTCGTCCTGGGCCGCCACCTGCACCGCCGACTCCAGTTCACCGATCCCCGCGAGGTCGGCGTCGAGATCGGCCCGGATCCGGCCGCGCTCATCAAGTGCTGCCACGGCCGCACCGTGTGCGGACCGGGCCGCATCCGCGACCACGCGGGCCTGATCCAGGTTGCCGCTGACCTTCTCGACGGCCAGAGCCCTCGCCCGCGCCGCCTCGAGACGGCGGGCCGCCGTGGCACTCTCGAGCGCGACCCCTGCGAGGTCGACGGTGATCGCGGCATGCCGCGCGACCGCGTCGTGAACCTCCGCGACCGCGGCCTCGCACACCGTCACGTCCGCGCGCGCGTCATCGCGGCGCTTGATCGCTGTGGCCCACTCCCCCGTGGGTCGCCCGGTCGCGGTGAAGTACTGCCGGAACTCGACCTCGATGCGGTCGACGAGCAACGGCTCGGCACCCGACAATGCCACCGCCTGGCCACCCGCGGCGTCCAGTGCGCGCGACAGCGCGTCACATCCGGACAGGTCGACCGCCGCAGTCGACGCGGTCTGGAGCACCCGCTGCGCCTGCCAGAGGGCGACGTCGACGGTCTCGGCGAGGATCGCGCGGACGCGTTCGTGTGCCTCGTCACCCGTCCACTGCTCACGGCTGGGTGCGGTGACGGTCAGCTCGGTGACCGGACGCTTGTGGAAACGCTTGAAGTAGGTGAACCGGTAAGGGCCCGTGGATATCTCGGCCGTGACCTCGGCACCCTCGTCGACGTGCGTCGGCTTGACCTGCTTGACTTCCTTCTTGCTCGAGCGATCCTTGGACTCCAGCAGCAGATCGAGCGCCTCGATCATCGAGGTCTTCCCGATCTCGTTGGCACCGCTGATCACGGTGACCCCGCGGTCGGGAAACTCGACCTCGCGGAAGGCGATTCCGCGGTAGTTGCGCAGGACGAGTCGGTGAAGCTTCACGCCGCGCCCCGTTCCACCAGTCGCAGAAGCAGGGCCAGTGCGGCCCGCGCGTCGTCGGCGTCGGCACCGTCCGCCTTGGCGGTGGCAACCAGCTCGTCGACGGCGGCGGCGGCGAATCCACCGATGCCGAGATCGTCGAACTCACCGTCGGCGGGCACCACCGCGATATCGGTCTGCGCGACCCACGTCGTCAGCGCCGCGAATCGACGCGCGTACTTGTCCAGGCACGCGTCCAGGGCCGCCTTGTCGGTGACGGTCAGTGAACCGTTGAGCGCCAATTGCACGACCGTGCGGTCCTTGTCGGTGAGCAGGTCGAGGTTCAGGTCGAGATCGGCGATGTCGCGGCTGGTGTCGACCGTGTAGCGCAGCGTGACGAAGCGCCAGGCACCGACGTGACGCGCATCGACGGTGACGGGCCGCGACGGCGCGGCCTCGTCGATGTCCACCACCAGCACGTGACCCGGGTCGGCCTCGATGTGGTCGTAGTTGGTGACCTCGGGGGCACCGGAGTACCACACCCGACCGGTGCTTCCCACTTCGGTACGGGAGTGCTTGTCACCGAGGGCGACGTAGTGCGCCGCGCCCCTCTCGATCGCCGCCTCGACACCTGCGAGCCGGATCAGACAGGCCTTGTCACGGTCGGGTTCGAAGAGGTCAACGCCGCCGTGGCCCACCAGGATGCGGGTGACACCATCACCGGTCAGCCCGTCAAGCACCTCACCCACCAGGTCAGTGGTCGGGGCCTTGGAACGCCAAGGGGCGGCGACGATCTGGAGTCCGGGCCGCACATCGTACACACCAGTGCGGTCCAGCACCGTCACGTTGGCCGGGCACTCGGACAGGAACAACGCGCTGGTGTAGACCGACCCCGCGTCGAGCGGATCATGATTGCCGGGCAGCAGATAGACCGGAACTCCGATGGCGCGCATGGCCTCCAGCGACCTGCTCACCACACCCGGCGCGACGTGGTTGTCCTCGAAGACGTCGCCCGCGACGACCACGAACTCGGCGCCAACCTCGGCCGCCAGCGGGCCCATCGCGGCGATGACATCACGCCGTGCGGCCGAGTATCGCGGCTGCGCCTCATCGTTGAGGAAGTGCCGGGTCATCCCGAGCTGCCAGTCCGCTGTGTGCAGGAAACGCATCCGATCTTCCTTCCTCTTCGTCGTGTCGTCGTTCATCGGGTGAGGCGAGTGTAAGTCGGTGCTCCGACAAGACTGCGGACCTCCATCGGCATGTACTCGGCGGACCGGTCGGGCTACTTTTACCGATATGACCCGGACGCTGCTGTTGTTGCGACATTCGAAGTCGAGCTACCCCAGTGGAGTGGCCGACCATGACCGTCCACTCGCCGAGCGCGGTATCCGCGAGGCGCCACTGGCGGGCAACTGGATCCGTGAGCACGCCCCGACGGTGGATGCCGTGCTGTGTTCGACAGCAACACGAACCAGACAGACGCTGGATCGCGCAGGCATCGAAGCCCCGGTCGACTATGTCGACACGATCTACGACGCCGCACCCGGCACCCTGCTTGGCGTGATCAACGGTGTCGACCCCGGCGTGTCCACACTCCTGGTCATCGCGCACGAGCCAGGGGTGTCAGCCCTGGCGCTCGGGCTCGCCGGACCGGGCAGCGATGCGGAAGCCGTCGGCGAGGTCGCCTCGAAGTACCCCACGTCGGCGATCACGATGTTGACGACCAACGGACCGTGGAGTCATCTGAGCTTGCGCGGCGCGGCGCTGATCGCGTTCCATATTCCTCGGTAACGCGACGAACCTCGGTAGCTGCCTCAGTTGTTGGTGTTGAGCGTCAGTTCCATCAACTTGATCGCCTGACCGCACGCGTCGATACCGGGTGCCTGCGGGTTGACCCACCAGCCGACCACGCCCGCGGCATCGCTGGCGACACCGCACGCGCCGTTGGCGTCGTTGGGTTTCATGACGATTGACGGCACGCCGGCGATCGACCTGTTCTCGACCTGATACTTCAGGTGCGCGGCGACCTCGCGCTCGTTGTCGAGGCTGCCCTGTTCGAACCAGAAGCGCGTGATGTCGACCAGGCCCGCCGGGTTCATCGCCTGCCACCGGCAGATCGCGCCCACGAAGGTGCTCTGGATGTCGAGCGGATCGGCACCGACTGTCTCGGCGAGGATGTCCTGGGTCAGGACGTCGCACTCCTTGAGCAGGTTGGGGTACTTCTTCTCCGAGTCGTTGTTGCGCGGGTTGTCACCCGAGCCCGCGATGACCGCGGTGCCCTCGACGGCGCGGGTGCAACCCTGCAGCCCGAGCAGCACGGTCACCGCCGCGAACACGGCGAAGACTCCGGCGCCGACTTTGCGGCTGGCCCGGCGACTGCCGCCCGCGGGCCTCACTTCGCGTTCACAATCGACTGGCGCGTGAGTTCCTTGGCGACCTCACACGCGTCCGGGAAGGGTTTCTGAGCGAAGCTGACCGACCACTCAATGAAGTCGTCATCGAACTGGATGCCGATCTCACAGAGGCTGACACCCAGTGTCGGGTCGTCATTGAGTGCGATGAAGCCGTCGTGTCCTTCGATGTTGATGTCCTCGACGCTGGTGCGGGAGAGTTCCTCGGTCTTGCGCTCGCGGCCGATCGGGCTGCCCCGGAACCACGAGAACGAGAAGTGCGGCCCCAGCACGCCGCCACCGGCGAGCCACTGGCAACCTGCCGATGTGCGTGCGGTGTTGACGAGACCTGGGATCTCCGTCAGCTGACCGATGACCTGGTCGCTGATGCCGCCACACTCGGGGAACAGCGGCCCGTGCTTGATGTTGGCGGCGGGCGCCGGCGTCGAGGGCACTTCGGGTCCACTAGACCCGTCCGAACTCGAGCAGGCGGCGAATATCGGCATCACAGCCGCGAGCGCTGCGGCCAGCACCTTCGTACTTCGCCCGCCACGAGACCCGGCCCGGCGGTCGGCGCGTCGTCCAGTCACGCACGCAACTGTAGCGGCAGCCGAGAATCACGCTTGACGACATGCCGATTGACCTGGCGTTTTCGGCTGTCTCACAAGCGCTGCGTCGGTCCTGATCCAGCGCGGGAAGGTATGCGACAGTTACGGGATGCTCTGGGCCCTGGTGCGGCAGTTCGTCGCGCCGTACCGCGGTCTGCTCGCTGTCGTGGCGGTGCTGCAGATGGTGAGCGCTCTGGCATCGCTCTATCTGCCGACCATCAACGCCGCGATAATCGACGACGGGGTCGCCAAGGGTGACACCGCGCTCATCGTCGAACTCGGCGGCGTCATGCTCGGGGTCACCGCGCTGCAGGTGCTGTGTGCGGTCGGCGCGGTGTACTACGGATCGCGCGCGGGTATGGGATTCGGCCGCGACCTGCGCGGCGCGATGTTCCACCACGTGACGGGACTGTCGGCCGAGGAGGCCGGCCGGTTCGGCACCGCGTCACTGCTCACCCGCACCACCAACGACGTCCAGCAGATCCAGGTACTGGTGCAGATGACGTGCACCATGGTGATCACCGCGCCCATCACCAGCATCGGCGGTATCGCCATGGCGATTCACCAGGACGCCGGCCTGTCATGGCTGCTGCTGGTGAGCGTCCCTGTGCTGACGCTGTCCAACTACTGGATCGTGTCGCGGCTGCTGCCGCTGTTCCGGCAGATGCAGCGGCTGATCGACGGCATCAACCGCGTTCTCCGCGACCAACTCTCCGGCATCCGGGTGATCCGCGCCTTCGGCCGCGAACCCGTCGAACAGGCCCGGTTCGGGCACGCCAACCAGGCACTGTCGGACACGGCCCTGACGGTGGGCCGCTGGCAGGCGCTGATGATCCCGATCACCACCCTGGTGATCAACGTGTCGAGCGTGGCGTTGATCTGGTTCGGCGGCATGCGCATCGACGCCGGGCAGATGCAGGTCGGCTCGCTGATCGCCTTCCTGTCGTACTTCATGCAGATCCTGATGGCGGTCCTGCTGGTGACCGTCGTCCTGGCGATCCTGCCCCGCGCTGCGGTGTGCGCCGAACGGATCTCAGAGGTGTTGTCGACCACGACGGGCGTCACCAGCCCCGCCGATCCCCGACGCCCGTCGACGCTGCGGGGCGAACTCACCCTGACCGACGCGACCTTCCGCTTTCCCGGGGCTGATCGTCCGGTGCTGCAAGGTGTCTCGTTCACGGTCCAGCCGGGTACAACGACCGCGGTGGTGGGGTCGACGGGCTCGGGAAAGTCGACGCTGGTGTCGCTGCTGTGCCGACTGTTCGACGTGACGGGCGGATCGGTGACGGTCGACGGCGTCGATGTTCGGGACTACGACACCGAGGTGCTGTGGTCGGCGGTCGGGCTGGTGCCGCAGCGGGGCTACCTGTTCTCCGGCACGGTGGCCGACAACCTGCGATTCGGCAAGTCCGACGCGACCGACGACGAGATGTGGGAGGCGCTGCGGGTGGCCTCGGCCGCCGACTTCGTCGCCGCCCACCCCGAGGGCCTGGCGATGCCGGTCGCCCAGGGTGGCATCAACTTCTCGGGCGGGCAGCGGCAGCGGCTCGCGATCGCTCGCGCGGTGATCCGTCGACCCGCCATCTATCTGTTCGACGACGCGTTCTCCGCGCTCGACGTCCACACCGACGCCCGCGTCAGGGAGGCGCTGGGCGAGGTGTCGGCGGGAGCCACCGTCGTCGTGGTGTCCCAGCGCATCTCGACGGTCGCCACGGCCGATCAGATCATCGTCCTCGATGACGGCGCCGTCGTGGGTGTGGGCACCCATGCGTCGCTGTTGCTCGACTGCCCCATCTACGCCGAGTTCGCCGACTCCCAGGCCATCGCGGTGGGGGACGCGCGATGACCCGCCCGATGCGCTCGGTGCTGACGACACCGAACGAACCCACCCGAGACTTCCGGGGAACGGCCATCCGCCTGGTCAAGAGGCTCACGCCGCAACGCGGTCTGACCCTGACGGTGCTGTCGCTCGGCGTGGTCGGGGTCGCGATCGGCGTCATCGGCCCGCGCATCCTCGGACATGCCACCGACCTGCTGTTCAACGGTGTCATCGGTCGTCAACTGCCGGCAGGCATCACCAAGGAACAGTCCATCGAGGCCGCCAGGGCGCGCGGCGACACGACGTTCGCCGATCTGCTCTCGGGCATGAACGTCGTTCCCGGCCGCGGGGTGGACTTCGACGCGGTGGGGCGCACGCTGCTGCTCGCGCTCGGCCTGTACCTCGTCGCCGCGCTGCTGGTCTGGATTCAAGCGCGGCTGCTCAACGTGGCGGTGCAGCGCACCATGGTTTCGCTGCGCGCCGACGTCGAGGCCAAGGTGCACCGACTTCCGCTGTCCTACTTCGACACCCGGCAGCGTGGCGAGGTCCTGAGCCGGGTGACCAATGACGTCGACAACGTCCAGTCATCACTGTCGATGACGATCAGCCAGCTGCTGACGTCGATTCTGACGATCGTCGCGGTGCTGGTGATGATGCTGACGATCTCACCGCTGCTCACGCTCATCACGGTGGTGGTGGTGCCGCTGTCACTGTTCGCCACACGCGTCATCGCGCGGCGCTCGCAGCGGCTTTTCGTGGCGCAGTGGCGCAACACCGGCAGGCTCAACGCGCACATCGAGGAGACCTACAGCGGTTTCACCGTCGTCAAGACGTTCGGCCACCGGGCACTGGCCGAGGAGAGGTTCCGCGACCTCAACGACGATGTCTATGAGGCCGGCTTCGGCGCGCAGTTCCTGTCGGGACTGGTCGCGCCGGTGACGGGCTTCATCGGCAACATCAGCTATGTGGCGGTGGCGGTGGTCGGCGGCCTGCAGGTGGCGACGGGCCAGATCACGCTCGGCAGTATCCAGGCCTTCATCCAGTACGTCCGGCAGTTCAACCAGCCGCTGACTCAGGTGGCGTCGATGTACAACACGATGCAGTCCGGAATCGCCAGCGCGGAGCGGGTATTCGACCTGCTCGACGCCGACGAGGAGACACCCGACCCCACCGGGCCGACGGGCGGCAATCGCGGCGCCGGGCGCGTGGAGTTCGACCACATCGAGTTCGCCTACCGACCGGGCACTCCCGTGATCTCGGACCTGTCGCTGGTCGCCGAACCGGGCAGCACCGTCGCGATCGTGGGCCCCACCGGGGCGGGCAAGACTACGCTGGTGAACCTCCTGATGCGGTTCTACGAGGTCGACTCCGGGCGGATCCTGCTCGACGGTGTCGACATCGCGTCGCTCAGCCGACGAGACCTGCGGTCCCGGATCGGGATGGTGCTACAGGACACCTGGCTGTTCGGCGGCACGATCTACGACAACATCGCCTACGGCAAGCCCGACTGCACGCCCGACGAGGTGGTTGCCGCGGCGCGGGCCGCGCACGTCGACAGGTTCGTCCACACGCTGCCCGACGGCTATGACACCGTCGTCAACGACGACGGCGCCAACATCAGTGCAGGCGAGAAGCAGCTGATCACGATCGCGCGGGCCGTCCTCGCCCAGCCGGACCTGCTGATCCTCGACGAGGCGACCAGTTCGGTGGACACCCGCACCGAGCTGCTCATTCAGCAGGCGATGGCCGAGTTGCGCCGCGACCGAACGAGTTTCATCATCGCGCACCGGCTCTCGACGATCCGGGACGCCGACCAGATCCTGGTGATGGAGGCAGGCCAGATCGTCGAGCGGGGCACGCACGCGGAACTGCTGGAACGCCACGGCGAATACTGGGCCATGACCCGGGCCTGACGCCTGACGGCGCCACCCCGTGCGACTTCGGCGCGTCAACCGTCGCTGAGCGAACGAAAACGCGCCGAAATCCCAGGAAGTGAGCGGTGTGCTCAATGCCAATCGACGGATCCGCCGGGCGCAGTGCGGGCACTATGGCGATATGAGCACCACCGTGCACACGTTCTGCAGGTACTGCCTCGCGGCGTGCGGCATCGAGGTGACGGTGGAGGGCAACCACATCACCAAGATCGCGGCGGACAAACAGAACCCGCACAGCTGGCACGACTTCTGCGCCAAGGGGCGCACCGCCAATCAGCTCGTCGAACACCCTCGCCGGATCCTCAATCCCATGCGTCGTGTCGGTGACACCTACGTCGAGGCCACCTGGGACGAAGCGATCTCCGACATCGCCACCCGGATGAATACCCTGATCGACGCCGACGGCCCTGACGCGATCGGCGTCTACTACGGCAATCCGTCGGGTTTCTCGTCATCGAACATCGTGTTCATGAACGGCTGGCTGGACGCCGTCGGGACCCACAGCCGCTACTTCGTGGGGTCGGTCGACCAGAACGCCATGCACGTGGTGTCGGAGGCGATGTACGGCTCCCAGCTGATGTCACCGGTATCCGACATCGACGACTGCGACTACTTCCTGCTGGTGGGGACCAACCCCGCGGTCAGCGCGTGGAACTGGCTCGAGACGGTGCCCGGCGGATGGCGTCGCGCCCTGGAGCGCCAGAAGGGTGGCGCCACCATCGTGGTCGTCGACCCCGTGGCCACCGAGTCCGCGGAGAGGGCTGACATACACCTGGCGGTGCGCCCCGGCCAGGATTGGGCGCTGCTGCTCGCGATGGTCAAGGTGATCCTCGACGAGGGCCTCGAACACGCGCAGGACTGCCGCGACCTGGCCACTGGCGTCCCGGAGCTGCGCGCGCTGGTCGGCGAGGCGGATCTCGACGACTTGGCGGCCCGGTGCGAGGTGCCGCGCGCGCAGATCGAGCGGATCGCGCGCGACTTCGCGGCCGCACCCGGCGCGATGGTGGTGACGCGGACCGGGGTCTCCCTGCACCAGGCGGGCACCATCGGCGAGTGGCTGGGGCACGTGCTCAATGTCATCACCGGCCGGATGGACCGGCCCGGTGGTCGGCGCTTCGAACAGGGCTATGTCGACGCCCTGCGCATGTTCGACCTCGCCAAGCAGGGCAGCCATCGCAGTCGCCTGCGGGACCGCCCGATGGTCGCGGGCGCCCACGCACTGTGCGAACTGCCCGATGAGATCACCACCCCGGGTCCCGGCCAGATCAAGGCGATGGTGATAAACAGCGGCAACCCCGTGATCTCGGGACCCGACGGCGCCAAACTCGATGCGGCCCTCGCCGAGTTGGAGCTCCTGGTCGTCGTCGACTTCGTCCAACGCGAGAGCCACCGGCACGCACACTGGCTGCTGCCCGCGGTGCACTGGCTGGAGCGCAACGATCTACCCGCGTTCACCAGCAGCATGCACGACGAGCCCTTCGTCCAGTACGGCGTCAAGGCTGTCGAACCGCCGCCTGGTGCCCGCGAGGAGTGGCGGATCTGGGTCGACCTCGCGATCGCGATGCGCAGACCACTGTTTCACGCGAGGGGGCTGAACGGCTTCATCACGGCCACGCGCCGGCTGGCGTCGGTGACGCGTCGGGAGAGCCTGGCCTTCACGCCGCACTGGATCGACAGGCTGCTGATCGCGACGTCGCGAAAGATCAACGGCCGCAGGCTCAAGTGGCGTGACGTTATCGACAATCCGCACGGCCTGGTGCTGGGCCCCAGGGAGTACGGGCACTTCAGGGAGTCACTTCGTACCGACGACAAGCGCGTGCACGCCGCGCCGCCGGAGTTCCTGGCGCGGACGCGGGAACTACTCACCTCGACCACTCCCGTTGCGCCGGAGGGCTATCCATTCCAACTGGGCAACCGCCGCCACCGGCACTCGATGAACTCGTGGCTCAACGAGTTGCCGGGTCTGCACCCGGCGGGCAAGCACAACGACGTGCTGGTCAACCCCTCGGACGCGGCATCACTCGGCATCGCCGACGGTGACCGGGTTCGGGTGTTCTCGGCCGTGGGCTCGATCGAACTCGACGCGTCGCTGTCGCCGCGGCTGCGCCGGGGACTTGTGGTGATCGACCACGGTTGGGGCTCAAGAATATTCGATCCCCGCGGCGGCTCGGCGCCAGAGTCCTTCGGCGTCAACCGCAACCTGCTGGTCGACGGTGATTCCATCGATCCGCTGTCGCAGACCTCGACGTTGAGTGAGTCCTACGTCGGACTGGCACGGGTCTAGACGTTCGGCCCCTCGGCACGTAGATCATCGACCGCAGTCATCGCCTCGCGCAGCTTGCCGAGCCACTCATCGGCATGCTCGCCGACGAGCCGCACCGACCACACCAGCGCGTCGGAACGCGACCGCGCCACGCCCGCGTCGACCAGGGTGTCGAGCACCTGACGCTCCGGCTGTTTGAGCCGGGTCATCACGGGAACCGCGATGTGTGTGAACAGGATTCGCTCCGGGGTGTCATCCGGACCGACCTCTACACCCCAGGCGACCTTTCGGCCGTACCGGGCCTCGGCCTCATCGGCGATCCGCATGCGCTCCGAGCGGGTCTCCTCGCGGAACCTTGCGGCCCGCCCGGAGGCCCGGGCCGGTGTCTCCTCGCCATCGGGTTCGGCGAGGCGACCGATGACGGTGATCTCCTCACGGTCGACGACGACCGTGGGATCCCCGTCGAACCATGCTTCTGGGAGACGCCCCGCGATCCAGTCTCCTGCGTCCCCCGCGTCGGGTTGTTCTGCCTGCTGCCAGCCTCCGGACCCGCTCGGGCGGCGGCGTCCGCTGTGATGATGTTGTCTCATGATTACATCATTACACCGTTACAGACCGCAGAGGGCGCACTTCTCCCAGGGCGAACGCAGCGGTCAGGTCAGCGCCGCTTCATGCCCGCGTAGAGCAGGCCGGCGCCGCCCAGAACGAGCGCGACTAGGAGCAGACCCGCCCACGCCGCACTGCCGGTGAGCAGCCAGACCACGCCAACCACCAGCAGCGCCGGCGTGGTGAGGAACAACACCATGCCCGGGTGCTGCTTGATGACCGCGAGTGCACTCTGGGCGCGCACCGGGTCGATTTCATTTCCCATCACGCAAGGATGCCAGGTCAAGAGCCCTTGCCATACTGTCTTACGACGTGTTCGACACTGGCGATCAATCCGAGGAGCGAACAATGACTGGACCAGGAACTGGCAGCTGGCAGCCCGACCCTGAGGGCCGGTTCGACTACCGGTGGTGGGACGGCAGGCAGTGGAGCGATCAGGTCTCCCAGCAGGGTCAGGTCGGTACCGCACCGATGGGCGCCGCACCCCAGGCCGCCCAGGGCGGCCAGCCCGCTGCGCAGCACGCGGAGCCCGCCCTACAACACGTCGCGCAGCATGCGGCGCAGCAGACGGACTACGCCGCACAGCAGGGCGGCCAGCAGTACTCGGCACCGCAGGCCGCTGCCGTCGGTGGAGCTGATGGCTTCGCGGGGATCACCGGCGATCTGGTCGACGGTCGCTTCAGTGAGAAGGAATCCAAGCCGATCGCGAACCAGAACTCGAGGATGCTGCGGGTACGGCTCGGCGAGCCGTTCATGGCGCGGCAGGGGTCGATGGTCGCCTATCAGGGCAATGTCGACTTCGCGTTCGAGGGCGGTGGCGCGGGCAAGTTCCTCAAGAAGGCCTTCACCGGCGAGGGTCTGCCGCTGATGCGGTGCCAGGGTCAGGGCGACGTGTTCCTGGCCGAGCAGGCCCACGACGTGCACCTGTTGAACCTCAACAACTCCGGCCTGTCGATCAGCGGTAAGAACGTGCTCGCCTTCTCGTCGAGCCTCGACTGGAACATCGAGCGGGTCAAGGGCGGCAGCATTGCGACCGGCGGCCTGTTCAACACGACGCTACGAGGCACCGGCTGGGTGGCGTTGACCACCGACGGCCCGCCCGTCGTGCTCAATGCCGCCGAGGCGCCGACATTCGCCGACACCAACGCCGTCGTCGCATGGTCAGCGAATCTGCAGACCCAGCTGAAGACGAGCTTCAAGGCAGGCGCCCTGATCGGCCGCGGTTCCGGCGAGGCACTCCAAGTGGCCTTCCACGGGCAGGGTTTCGTGATCGTGCAGCCCTCGGAGGGCCTCCAGATTCCGGCGCAGTAACCGATGCCGGGTCCCGTATGGGGTACAGAGGTCCGCGCGGGTGCGTTCGGCGGCCACGATGGCCTGGTCTACGACCAGGGTCCGTCGACCTTTGCCGACCTGTTGTCGGCGACGGCCGTGTGGACCGATCGCACATTTCTGGTGCACGGTGAGCGACGGATCTCCTTCCGCGCCTTTCGCAATGCCGTCGAGGCGGCCCGCCCGACGCTGACGTCGCTGGGCGTCGGGGCTGGTGACCGCGTCATGATCTTCGGCTACAACAGCCCGGAGTGGATCGTCGCGCTGTGGGCCACGTGGCGCTGCGGTGCCGTACCGGTGTTGGCCAACAGATGGTGGAGCGCCACCGAGATCGACCATGCCGTCGACCTTCTGGCGCCGCGCCATGTGCTGGCCGATACCGCGATGGCGGTCAACGCACCGTGCAGTCCGCTGGCCGATCTGCGCGCAGCGTTCGACGCCCCGGCGGGCGAGACCGTGCCCGCACCCGACACCGACGGCGATGACCCCGCCCTTGTCCTCTTCACATCGGGCAGCTCTGGGATGCCGAAAGCCGTTGAGTTATCCCGCCGTTCGGTGATCGGAAACCAGCACAACATCCTCGCCCGCAATCGGCGGTTCCCGCATCTGCTCGACGCCGAGTCGCCGCAGGCGGTCAGCCTGGCCACCACACCGATGTTTCACGTCGGCGGCCTGTCGAGCCTGCTGACGCACTTCCTCACCGGCGGCAAGATCGTCATGACCGAGGGCCGCTTCGACGCCGGCCAGATCCTGCGCCTCATCGAGCGCGAGCGCATTCAGATCTGGGGCGCGGTACCCACCATGGCCAGCCGGCTTCTCGCACACCCCGACTTCGAGTCCCACGACTTGAGCAGCCTGAAGTCCTGGCCGTTGGGTGGCGCACCTGTCACCACCGACCTGCTCGACCGCATCCGCACCAAACTGCCCAACCTCCGCCAGCGTGGACTGAGCAACACCTGGGGCATGACCGAGGCTGGGGGGTTTCTCACCGCGGGCGATGCGCGTGACCTCGCCGCGTACCCGGGCACCGTCGGCCGCCCCTACCCCGTCGTCGAACTCCGCATCGCCGACCCCAACTCCGAGGGCGTGGGCGAGGTACTGGCCCGCTCGCCCACCGTGATGAACGGCTACGTGGGTGTCCGGGTCGGGATGCCCGACGATGACACGGTCGATGCCGACGGATGGCTGCACACCGGCGATCTCGGGCACCTCAACGAGGACGGCTACCTCTTCATCGATGGCCGGAGCAAGGACGTCGTCATACGCGGTGGCGAGAACATCGCCTGCCCGCACGTCGAGGCCGCGATCGCCACGCATCCGGCCGTCGTCGAGGTCGCGGCGCTAGGAATCTCGCACCCCGACCTCGGTGAGGAACTCGTGGCGGTGGTCGTGCACCGTATCGATGCCGATCCTCCGACTGCCGATGAGCTGCAGCGTCATGCGGCGGGCACGCTGTCGTACTTCGCGGTCCCGACCCGGTGGGAGATCCGCACCGCGCCGCTGCCCACCCTGGCTGGAGAGAAGGTCGACAAGAAGACGCTGGCTCGCGAGTTCGGCGCTAAGACCACTCCTTGAGCACGCGTTGCTTGTTCGCGTTGTTCATCGCTGCGCGCCGCAGACGCTTCAACTCCAGGTAGAACGCGTTGGCCTTGTTGGTCTCCTGGCCGTTGAGCGGCAGGTCGAGGGCGGCAATCAACTTCTCCTCGAGGAACCACGGCTCGGGGTGAACCACCCACGACACCAGGACGTTCTCGGCCATCCACTGGGTCAGGACGGCTTCTCCGCCGGCGAATGTGCGCCTGTCGCCATTGCCGATCCGACGCAGCTTGAAACCGAGTTCATCGGACAACAGGATGCCCAGCGTCTTGCGCAGCGTCGACCCCTCGGCGTCGGCGTTTGCCGCGCCGAAGTGGTACTTCACGCGCTTGCGCAGATCCTGCGTGCTCGGCGGCTTCCCGCTCACCGGGGGGCGGGTTGGACTGATACCGACGTAGAGCAACGTCAGCCCGTCGCGCTGCTCGCACCCCGACACGTCGATGTCCGCGGGCACTGTGCGAAACCACCAGCCATTGGCGCCGGGCGCGTCGGGCACCGGGCACGGATCGCTGAACACTTCCTCCCGTGTGTGCGGCCGGGCGGCAAGAAAGTCCGCGGGGCTGTTGGCGCTTCGCCCTTTAGGCATGCGCCCTCCGATCGTGTTCGTGGTGAATCCTGAACACCCAGCTTAGAGCGGCCTCACCCGAGAACTCCGAGCACCGCCTCACTGGCTGCCAGGCTCGGCGAGCCGACTGTCGGCCGCGACAGGCATGCATTTTGTTCGGGGTCAGTCCAGACAACGATTGCGTGGGTATTACAGGTCCGTGTCAAACGCCAGCCCACGGCGCATGGACAGCGCACGTCCCAGGTGTTGCAGATTTGGCAAACTTCCCGAACACAAACAAACACGCCGCTCCGGGTGACAACAGGCGATATCGCAGGTAACAATGGTGCAGCGTGTTATGCACGCACGGGGGAAGCTTTAACCACGGGGAGGGTGGTACGGGCGTGGAAACAACACAGGATAGTGAAAAATTAGCAAACGTTAATAAAACGGGGGTTCCACCGCCTGGGCCGCTGCCTCCGGCGATGGACATCTGGAGGCAGCACGCAACCAACGGTCAGCACCGCGTGGTTCCCACTCAGCTGACCTCGCGAGGTGCCCGTGACCTCGTCACCTGGGACAAGGTGTCGACGGACGCAGGGCGAGGGTCAATGGGCTGGGGACTGGCGGAGGACCGCGATCCCCTGCTTGACGCCCGCATTCTGATCATCGACGACTGCACGCTCTATCGCGAAAATCTCGCCAACATCTTCGTGGCGAACGGGATCGCAGCCCCCAGCGTGGCCTGGGATCTGCCATCACTGGTCCACGCACTCGACGGCACCACACCGAACGTCGTCCTGCTGAATATCGGAACTCGAGACAACCTGACGCTGCTCCAGACGGCATTGCAGATCAGCCCTGCCGCTCGGGTGATCGTTCTGGGGGTCTCCGAGGACAACGAATCGGAGATCGTCGCCTGCGCCGAGGCGGGCGTGGCCGCGTACCACACTCGTACCGAGTCGCTCGACCACCTGCTCGGATTGATCCGCAAGATTGCTGCCGGCGAGTCGGCATGTTCACCTCGCGTCGCCGCGATTCTGCTGAACCGGCTATCCGCACTCGCCGCCGAACGCCAACCACCGCCGGCCAAGGAACTAGTTCTCACAGCCAGGGAGGCCCAGATCCTAAGGATGCTGGAAGTCGGTCTCTCAAATCGGGACATCGCATCGCGGCTCTGCATCGCGGTTCACACCGTGAAGAACCACGTGCACAGCCTATTGAAGAAGCTGGGCGTCAGCACACGCGCCGAGGCGGCGGCACTCTCGAGGACCATCCGATACACCGACGATGACGACGGGAACTAGACCGGGGACTAGCGAAAAGTTCGCTCCGCTGGTCCATTTACGCCGAGCGCACAGCGCCTGATAGTTAGTGAGTGTTCTCAAAGGTAGCCCGTAGTACCGGACGCCAGTCGCTGTTGTCAGCGGATTGCGCAGCAGCGGTGGCGAATTCGGATCACCGATCGTTCTCGGTGCTCTGCGGCTCGGTTGTGGACGGCACAGCTGCCGCTGGGGGGCGGCTCGAAGCTGTTGTGCCACTCCCGTTCCTGGACCGAACTCTCGGCCTGACGCTCGGCCGCGATGTCGACAAGCCCACGAAACTCGCAAAGGCGATCGCAGTGCAGTGATCTCAAAAGAATTGGGGGGAATCAATGGACAAAAGTCTATTGCCGAGCACCGACACCAGATTGCAGTCAAATCATGGCTGACCGGAGCCCGGACGAATACAAGCACAACGGATTCGACGACCGGCCCTCGCCAGCTCAGTTGGCGAGCGGGACGGTCGAGGTCAGGGTGGCAAAGCCCGCACCGACTACGGGCAGCCGACGCACCAAGCGAACCCGCCCGACCTCCTCACCACCGACCGTCAGCTTGGTCATCCCGGTTAGGAACGAGGCACGGACCATCGCGTGCTTCCTCGAGCAGATCGCCGACGAGGTCAGCGAGATCATCCTGGTCGACGGAAACTCGACTGACGCGACGCTGATCACCGCCTGCAGCGCCCGTCCCGACATCAAGGTGATATCCCAGGAGGGCGTCGGCAAGGGCAGTGCGCTCAGGACCGGCTTCCTGGCCGCCTCCAGCGACGTCATCGTGGTGATGGACGCCAACGGAAGTATGACGCCGCAGGAGATTCGGCACTATCTGCACTTTCTCACCAACGGATATGACTTCGTCAAGGGTTCACGGTTCATCGTGGGCGGCGGGTCGTTGGACAGCTCACATTCCGGTCGGCTCGGCAACCGGTTCGTGCTGACCGTGTTCAACACCCTCTACGACACCAAACTCACCGATCTGAGCTACGGCTTCTGCGCATTTCACCGCCGCTATCTGGATCTGCTCTCGCTCACGGCGACCGGATTGGAGATCGAGGCGGAAATGGCCGTCCGCGCGGTGCAGGTCGGTCTGCGGGTCGTGGAGGTACCAAGTCTGGAAATGTCGCGGAGATCGGGAAAGTCGAACCTCCATGCCATCCGTAATGGCATCAGGGTGTTGCGCACCGTCGTACGCAGTCACCATTCCGAAGTGCTGGGACCCGTCACGCCGCCTCCACCGAAAAGCACTGGCGCCCAGCAGCTCGCACGAACTTCGCCCAGATGAGCAGACACCAGACCAGACGATTCTCGTCAATCGACGGAACTTGCCCCATACCCATTGATTTCGCCCGAACAGGAGGTTGACCGCAATGCGCGCACCCGTCACCAGCGCCACCGGATTCATCGGATCCACATTGGCCGACCGTCTCTTGGCCAAAGGGCATCAGAAGGAAGCGGATCGCTCCGGACACAAGGCCTCGCCCGGCGCCGATTTCGTCGGCGACGTGGTTATGGACTTTGTCGCCACTGCTCGAAACTATCCGCACCGCCCCGCCATCGTGCACGACGGGGCCACCATCACCTATCAAGACCTCACAGAGCGGGTCCGTCTCACCGCATCGCGCTACAGGGCACGTCATATCGCCGCCGATGAGCCATCCAGTCTGATCGGTGCCCTGGTCTCGCACACCCCCGCGGTGGCAGAGCACCTGCTTGGGATACTGCAGGCCGGTGCCACCTACTGCCCGGTCGACGCCGCGCTTCCGGCCGCCCGCCAACAGGCCATCGCCGCAGTACTAGGCCTGGACCGTTTGATCACGGTAGGCGATGACCCGCGTGAACCGACGGACCCACGGGTCGAGATCCTCGATGGGGATCCCGTATCTGCGGATGAAGTACTGCCCCAGCCCATATGGCACCGCACCGATCCCGCGTACGTGTTGTGCACCTCCGGTTCCACTGGGGTACCTAAGCCGGTGGTGGTCTCGCGACACGCCCTCACCGTCACGGTGCGTGCGCTGCGCAACCTCTTCGCGCTCACCCCCGATGACCGTGTGCTCCAATTCGCCTCGCTTGGCTGGGACACCTGCTTGGAGGAGATTCTGCCGGCGCTGACTGCCGGCGCGGCTCTTGTTTTCGACAAGGAGGCCCATTCCGGCTCGTTCCCGCGCTTCGTCCGGATGCTGGAGGAACGGGAAGTCACCGTCCTCGACCTACCGACCGCGTTCTGGCACGAACTGGTGTACTTCCTAGACGAGGGGCACACGGCACTTCCGGACAGCGTCCGGCTGGTGGTGATCGGCGGCGAGCGGGTTGATCCAACCCGGTTGCGGCAGTGGCGTGATCTCGACACCGGGCATGTCAGCTTGCTCAACACCTACGGTTGCACCGAAACCACGATGATCACCCATGCGGTGCACCTGTCCGGTCCCGATACCGAACCTGAAGTCTCCTCCACCGACGCCGAGGCACCAATCGGGCGTCCGCTCCCCCACGTACTCGATCAGGTCACCGATGAGGGTGAGCTGCTGGTGTCGGGGCCCGCCCTGGCCACCGAATACCTCGGTCTGACGGATATCACCGCCGCCGGATTCCCGGTCGCAGACTACGGATTCGGGCCAACACGGTGGTTTCGCACCGGTGACTTGGTCACCCGTGGCGCGGACGGTCTGCTGTACTCGCGAGGCCGCGCTGACGAACAGGTGAAGGTCGCTGGTGTGCGCGTACATCCGGCCGAGGTCGAGGTGCAGTTGAACACCCACCCCGCCGTCACGGGAGCCGTCGTGTTGGGCGAACGAGTACTCGGGCGTACGGCATTGACGGCATACATCGTGGCGGCCGAGCCCACCACTCCCGCCGATCTGAAGCGCTACCTACGTGAGCGCCTACCCAGTCAGTTCGTACCAACTCAGGTGAAATTCGTTACTGCGCTGGCCTACACGTCGACCGGGAAAGTTGATCGTGCAGCAACCCAGCGTGCCGCAGCGGATAACGACAGCAAAGGAACAGTCCAATGAGCGCCGGCCACATCGTCCAGATCTTCCGCAGGGTCCTCGACACCATTGACGTGACTCCGCACTCCGACTTCTTCGACCTCGGCGGTGACTCTCTGCTGGCCACCCGGGTGCTCAGCGCGATCGCACGGGACTTCGGAACAGAGCTGTCATGGGAGGACTTCATCGAAGATCCCTCTGCAGCAGGTCTGTTCGACAAAGTTGCGGCCGGGGTGTCATGAACGGGCAAGCCATGCGTGTCATCGTCGTTGGTGCCGGCCTGTCCGGGCTGACAGCAGCTGTCGAATTGGCAGCGGCGGGCGCGGAAGTGACCGTGCTGGAGGCACGTGATCGGGTAGGCGGCCGGATGCACGGCATCCCGATATCAGAGGGTGTCGTCGCCGACGGGGGTGCCGCCTATCTGGGGGTGCGGCACACCGAGCTGCTCGAACAGTTACGGGAGCACAGACTTGGCCTGGCCTCCACAGCGATGGTCGGCGATAGCACGTTCCTCCTGTCGGGCCGCCGGACCACAACCGCGAGTCGCGTGCCACCGCTGGACGCGGTCGCGCTCGGCGACCTGTTCGATCGGCTTGAGGACCTCGTCGGGCAGGTCCGGCCGGATGCACCTTGGCAAGGCCAGGATGCGGAACGCCTCGACCGACTGACTGCCGCACGCTGGCTAGCCGACGAGGTCGAGCATCCAGACGCGCGGACCTTCTTCCCGCTTTTCATTGGCGAGATGATGGCAGCCGATCCAGCCGCGATCTCCGTTCTGCACATGGCCTTCTATCTGCGGTCTGGCGGTGGGATCCGCTATCTCAACGCCTTCGAGGGCGGCGCCCAGCAGTGGCGGATCGATGGCGGCGCACATCTGCTGACTGAGGCACTCGCCGAACGGCTCGGTGAACGAGTGCGGTTGGCACATCCGGTATCTGCGATCGTCCAGAACGACAATGAGGTGGTTGTGCATTGCGCTTCGACCATCGGCGGCGAGGCCTCGCAGTATCGCGCCGACCGAGTCGTCGTCGCCGTGCCGCCGCTGTTGGCCCAGCAGATCGAGTTTCAGCCTGCGCTGCGCAGGCCACGGGCGACACCGGTCACTGGCCGCGGCTGCGCAGTCAAGGTACACCTTGGCTATCCGGCTCCGATCTGGCGTGAGCACGGGTTGTCAGGATGGTCGGTGAGCGCAAACGGGCCTCTGCTGTCCACCGTCGACGATTCTCCGGCGGATGAATCGGCGGGTGTACTCACGGGTTTCGTCACCGGTGCAGAGGCGTCAGCGTTCTCCGCGCTGTCGCCGAGCCAGCAGAGGCAGGCGGTGCTGGACCACACCCGTCAACTCTTTCCTGAGCTGCCGTCACCGACGCAGTGCACCGTGACTGACTGGTTGGCCGAGCAGTACAGCAGGGGATGCTATGCCGCCCTGTTCGGACCCGGCGACTGGTTGCGGCTGGGACCGACGCTCACCGAACCCCATGGCCGCGTTCATTGGGCGGGCACCGAAACCAGCCTGGAGTTCTTCGGGCTGATGGAGGGCGCGATTCGGTCAGGTCGACGTGTCGCGACCGAATTGATCCAGGGCGCCGAACCGGCGACCACTTCGCGAAAGGTTCTGGCCCAATGACAACGCTCAGTGAACCCGGACAGGCCGGCTTCACTGCCGTCGCCGACCAGCCGTATAGCTATGTGCGCAACGAATTGTCCGAGCCGGATTGGCGACGGTACCCAGGCTGGGCGACGGTCACCGAATCTGACTGGCGAGATCCGCAGTGGCAGCGCGCGCACTCGATCAAGAACATCGGTCAGCTGCGTGCCGTGGTGGGGGAACTTCTCGACGAGCGGTTCTATGCCGATCTGGCCGACGATCAGCAGCAGCAGGCGACCATGTCCATGTTGCTGCCGCCCCAGATGCTGAACACCATCGCGCCACACGTCATACCGGGACGCCGCAGCCTCACCGAGGCGTTCTATGCGGATCCGATTCGGCGCTACATGCTGCCGGTCCTCAGCGATCGCGAACCGGCATGGGGCTCACACCCTTACGCCGAGCGCGATTCACTGCACGAGAGCGACATGTGGGTAGTCGAGGGGCTGACGCATCGATACCCCACCAAGGTTCTCGCCGAAATGCTGTCGACATGCCCGCAGTACTGCGGCCACTGCACCCGAATGGATCTGATCGGCAACTCCACACCAACGGTCAGCAAGGCCAAGCTGACGCTGCGACCGGCCGACCGGCAGGACCGAATTCTGGACTACCTGCGAGCCACACCGACGGTCCGTGATGTCGTCGTCTCCGGCGGTGATGTGGCCAACGTCCCCTGGCCCCGGCTGGAATCGTTTGTCACGCAGCTGCTCGAGATCGACACGATCCGCGATATCCGATTGGCGACCAAGGCGCTGGCCGCGCTGCCGCAGCACTGGCTGCAGTCGAACGTGGTCGACGGAGTCAGCCGGGTGTCACGCATTGCCGCGGCTCGCGGGGTGAACCTGGCGCTGCACACCCACATCAACCATGTCCAGTCGGTGACTCCCCTGGTGGCGGAAGCGACCCGGGCCCTGCTCGACGCCGGGCTGCGCGACGTGCGCAACCAGGGAGTGCTGATGCGAGGGGTGAACGCCACGGCCGACGACCTACTCGACCTGTGCTTCGCACTTCAGGGCGAGGCAAACATCCTGCCGTACTACTTCTACATGTGTGACATGATCCCCAACTCCGAACACTGGCGCACCCCACTGTGGCAAGCCCAGCAGCTGCAGTTGTCGATCATGGGGTATCTGCCCGGCTTCGCGACACCGCGCATCGTCTGCGACGTTCCCTTCGTCGGCAAGCGCTGGGTCCACCAGGTAGTCCGCTACGACCGGAACCTGGGCATCTCCTACTGGACCAAGAATTACCGCACCGTATTGGACGGCGCGGACAGCGATGTCCTGAACCGGGTCTACCCCTTCTACGACCCGATCGACAGCCTGCCGGCGTCGGGGCAAGCGTGGTGGCAAGAAGCACGCGACTGTGCCAGTGACACCGAGGCTTCGGCCGGGTGATGGCGATGGCGATGAATGCTCTGCAATGCGCGAGACGGCGCTCAGCGGCCCCGGCGCTGACTGGACACAACCGGGCTGGTCTGAGCGAGCACCTTCCCACATGGACGACTGTCGGCCCGCTGGTCCGATTCAGCCTGCCTGAACGCCGCACACGCGGCGACGGCATTCTCGCCGCGAATTTCGTGGGATTGGAGTAGAACGATGCAACAGACCGAGATGCAGATCAGACCCGTCGGCCTTCGCTCCACCAATGGGAACGGACATCCGACAGCTGTTGACCACACAGTCACAGTCCCACCGCAACCTGAAGTCGCCAACGGTCGCGTCGCAGCTGCCGCACAAAGACTCATACCGAGCGAGGTATTCGCACGCACCACTTGGCAACGGCGATACGCGGCCCAGTTGCGGCTGACCGACACCTTGGTTGTCTGCGTGGGTGTGGTTCTGGCCCAGTACATTCGATTCGGAACCACCGCACCAGCAGCTGGGGACTTCAAGTACCTCGTACCGGGCTTCTCCGCCGTCTTCATCGTCGTGTGGCTCTTCGCCCTCGCCGCATTCCACACTCGCTCTCCGAGAGTCATCGGTTCCGGTATCGAGGAGTATCGGCGGGTGATCGCCGCATCCTTCTGGACCTTCGGTGCGATCGCGATCGTCACGCTGCTCCTCAAGGTCGACGTCGTGCGTGGCTACCTGGCAGTCGCGCTTCCAGCGGGGATCCTCGGTCTGCTGCTGAGCAGACTGTTCTGGCGTGGCCATATGGCGCGCAAGCGGGCAGACGGTGGCTACCAGACCGCTGTGCTGGCCATCGGTGAGCCTGACGCAGTGCAGAATCTGGCCAACGAGTTGACCCAGAATGCGGTGGACGGCTATCGCGTAGTGGGAGTTGGCGTACCGGGTTATGGCCCTCCGCGGGGCGAACGGATCACCGTGCACGGTGCGGACATCCCGATCATCGGCGGGGAGAGCCAGGTGTTGGAGGCGATCCGCACCTGTGGTGCGGACACCGTCGCCATCGCTGGAACGGAACACTTCGGTGTCCAGGGCATCCGAAGACTGATTTGGGATCTCGAGCCGCTTGGAGTTGACCTCGTCGTCTCGACCGGCGTGATGGACGTAGCGCTATCCCGTCTCGTGATGCGTCCGATCGCAGGCCTTCCGTTGTTGCACATAGAGAAACCTCAGTATCTCGGCGCACAACGATTCCAGAAACGGGCGTTTGACATCTGCTTCGCCTCGGCGGCTCTCATCGGGACCCTGCCGTTGCTGATTGGCACGGCGATCGCGATCAAGATCGGCAGCCGTGGCCCGATCTTCTATTCGTCCGAACGGATTGGCATCGACGGGAAGCCGTTCTCGATGATGAAGTTCCGCACCATGGTCAAGGATGCCGACAAGCAATTGGCAAGTCTGTTGAACGCCAACGAGAGTGACGGTCTGCTTTTCAAGATCCGTGACGATCCGCGCATCACCTCAGTGGGTCGTTTCCTACGGCGGTTCAGCATCGACGAGATGCCCCAGTTCCTCAACGTGTTACGCGGGGAGATGAGCGTCGTCGGTCCCCGGCCACCGTTACGACGCGAGGTGGAGGCATACGACTGCGATCTGGTGCGTCGGCTGTTGGTGAAACCAGGCGTAACAGGGTTGTGGCAGGTGAGCGGCCGATCCGATCTCTCCTGGGAGAGGTCCGTTCGCCTGGATCTCTCGTACGTCGACAACTGGTCCATGACTCAGGACGTCTTGCTCATCGCCAAGACGTTGAGAGCAGTGTTCCGTCGTTCCGGCGCGTACTGAGGTTGTCATGGACGATCAGCCATCAGTGACGGTCCTGGGGATCAACTATGCTCCCGAACCCTTTGGTATTGCGCCATATACGACTGGTCTGTGCCGCGGTCTGGCAAGCAGAGGCTACCGGGTCAATGTCGTCACCGGAATGCCTCACTACCCGGAGTGGCGGGTGCCGACTGAATATCGTTGGAAATGGACATCGATGGAGACGATGGACGGCGTGTCCATCAAGCGGGTTCGACACTCGGTTCCAAAACGAGCGTCGAACCTGCGTCGCCTGCTCATGGAGGCTACCTTCGGCGTCCGCGGTGTCGGATCGCGGTGGCACGAGCCCGACGTCGTTATCTGCACAACGCCGGCACTGATCTCGACGGCCGCTCAATGTCTGCGCCGTCGCGTGTCCGTCGGGCGCCGTCCGGTACTCGGCGTCTGGGTTCAGGATCTCTACGCAGTCGGTCTGAGTGAGACGCAGGATGCGGGATCCGGCGCAGCCAGACTTGCCAGCAAGCTGGAGAGCTGGGTCATGCGGGAGGCCGATGGCATCGTTGTGGCGCACAGCCAGTTCCGGAATCAGCTGGTACAGAGACTCCAGGCAGACCCTGCCAAGATCACGACGATCAGGAACTGGACTCACGTTGAGTCGACCGACGAAAGCGATCGAGCCACGAGTCGCGGACGCCTCGGTTGGGCAGACAACGAAACGGTAGTTCTGCACGCCGGAAACATGGGTGTCAAACAGGGCCTCGAAAACGTGATCCGCGCCGCTCAGGTCGCTGACAACGACAACCTGAACCTGCGGTTCGTTCTCATGGGCGATGGGAATCAGCGATGCACGCTCGAGGCGATGGCACGTCAAACACATCATCTGGAGATCCGAGACCCACTGCCACAGGGCGACTATGTGGCTGCATTGAAAGCCGCTGACATCCTGCTCGTGAACGAAAAGCCCGGCGTCTCGGAAATGTCGATACCAAGTAAGCTCACCTCGTACTTCCAGAGTGGCACGCCGGTGGTGGCTGCGGTCAGTTCGGAAAGCAACGCAGCACAGGAGATCCGACGCTCCAGAGCCGGGATCGTGGTCGATGGAGGGGACCCGGCATGCCTCATCGAGGCAGCCGCATCGCTCGGCAGAGATGCCAGTCTTCGGAAGGAGTTGGGGGCGAACGGAATCGAGTACGCGGCAGCCGAACTGAGCGAGGCGGCGTCAATAGACAAGTTCGACCACTGGATTCAGCGCATGCTGGCGACGCAGAAGGCATGAGGGAGTGGGCATTCCCGAAATCAGTGGAATGCCCGAGATGGACACGAACATTCAATTCAGACAGTCGAATCACAAGGGGGAGAATATGAGCAAGGTGGCACTGATAACCGGGATCACCGGACAGGACGGGTCCTATCTGGCCGAGTTGTTGTTATCCAAGGGCTATGAAGTTCACGGCCTGATCAGGCGGGCATCGACATTCAACACCGTCCGGGTCGAGCACATCTACCAGGACCCGCACCTCCCCGGCACCAGGCTGTTTCTCCACTACGGTGACATGTCCGACGGTGCCCGGCTGTCGATGCTGTTGAGCAAGATCAATCCCGACGAAGTCTACAATCTCGCAGCGCAATCGCACGTGCGGGTGTCGTTCGACGAGCCGGAGCACACGGGAAGCGTGACGGGTGTGGGCTGCGTCCGACTACTGGAAGCGGTGCGACAAGCCGGACTGTCATGCCGGTACTACCAAGCGTCGAGCTCTGAGATGTTCGGCGCCTCCCCTCCCCCACAAAGTGAGACCACACCGTTCTACCCGAGGTCGCCCTATGGCGCCGCGAAGGTCTACTCCTATTGGGTGACCAAGAATTACCGTGAAGCCTACGGAATGTTCGCGGTGAACGGGATCCTGTTCAATCACGAGTCACCCCGGCGCGGTGAGACCTTCGTGACCAGGAAGATCACGCGCGCCGTCGCTCGGATCAAAGCCGGAATGCAAGACGAACTGTTCCTCGGCAATCTAGATGCCGTGCGCGACTGGGGTTATGCGCCCGAGTTCGTGGAAGGTATGTGGCGCATGCTCCAGGCCGACGAGCCCGATGACTACGTTCTGGCGACCGGCCAGGGGCATACCGTGCGGGAGTTCGTCCGAATCGCATTCGCCCGAGCGGGGCTGAACTGGGAGGACCACGTCAGATTCGACCAGAACTATATTCGACCCACTGAGGTCGATGCGCTAATCGGGGATGCCTCCAAGGCCGCCCGATTGCTCCACTGGAAAGCGGAGGTGTCCGGGCCCGACCTCGCCGCGATCATGGTGGACGCCGACATCGCGGCGCTGCGGTGCGCGGGAACCCCGTGGGTGGACAAGCCGGCCCTGGTCGACTGGGAATAGCACAACGAGCCGAACCCGACATGTGCAGTCGTGTTGATCACGTCGTGAACACCAAAGCCTCTACAGGCCAAATGAAGGGAGACCTCGAATGAGCACAGTGGCTGAGCACAACTCACCTCAACTCTCCGGACTCAACCCCGAACCCGGCAACCACTTCTCCCTCGATGGCTTCACCGGACGCGGATACAGTCGCGGCCGCGGGGTGCCGATCCAGATTCTGTGGCTGATGTCGCGCGGATTGTTGATGAAGTGGTGGTGTCCAAACAGAGTCCGCATCGGGGTTCTCCGACTCTTCGGCGCCAACATCGCTGCAGGAGTGATAGTTCGGCACCAGGTGAGGATCCATTGGCCGTGGAAGTTGGCAGTCGGGCGCAACTCCTGGATCGGTGAGGAGACCTGGATCCTCAACCTCGAAGAAGTGACCATCGGATCAAACACGTGCATTTCGCAGGGTGCGCTGTTGTGCACCGGCAGTCACGACCGGCGAAGTCCCACCTTCGAGTTCGACAACGCCCCGATCGTCATCGGAGATTCGGTGTGGGTCGCGGCGCGGGCGACTGTGCTGCGCGGCGTTTGCATCGGAGACGGCGCGACGGTAGGGGCGACGGCGGTTGTGCCCCATGACGTTCCCGGCGGAGCCACTGTGCTGGCGGCTCAGCCGCGAGCACAGTGGCACCACCGCCGGGCTGACGATGGGGACACTCGTGCAGACTGATTCCGTCATCTACGTTGCCGGCCACCGCGGCATGGTCGGTTCCGCAATTGCACGTCGCCTGCACGACACGGGCTACCGGAATGTCCTGACCCGCACACACGAGGAACTTCCTCTCGACGACGCTGCGGCAGTCGAGGAGTTCTTCGCCTCACAGAAACCCGAGTACGTCGTGCTCGCCGCCGCGAAAGTTGGTGGCATCATCGCCAACTCGACTCAGGGCGCCGACTTCATCCGGGAGAACCTCAAGATTCAGACGAATGTCATCGACGCTGCGTACCGCTATGGCACACAGAAGTTCATGTTCCTGGGCTCGAGCTGCATCTATCCCAAGTACGCGCGACAGCCGATCGTCGAGGAGGCGCTTCTCACCGGTCCGCTGGAGGAGACCAATCTGCCGTACGCGATCGCGAAGATCGCCGGTATTACGATGGCCGACGCATACGCGAAGCAACACGGCTTCAACGCGTTCGCAGTGATGCCCTCCAATGTGTACGGCGTGGGCGACAACTTCCATCCGGAGAATTCTCATGTGGTCGCGGGTTTGATGCGTCGATTCCACGAGGCCAAGCTGACGAACCTGTCGGAGGTGGTTGTCTGGGGAACCGGCTCGCCGCTGCGAGAACTGATCGACGCCGATGACCTCGCCGACGCGTGTGTCTTCCTGCTGCGCGGTTACAACGACAGAGGAATCATCAATGTCGGTTCCGGACAGGAGATCACCATCCGAGACCTGGCACTGTTGATGAAATCTGTCGTGGGCTTCGAGGGTGAGGTGGCGTTCGACTCGACACGGCCGGATGGCACTCCGCGCAAGATCATGGACAGCAGCAAACTGGCGACACTCGGATGGCGGCCCACCCTCACAATCGAAGCTGGCTTGAAGAAGATGTACGCCTGGTTCACCGAGTCACAGTCCGACAACCGTTGTGTGGGGAGACCACAATGAAGGCAATCGAAATGCTGGTCTGGCTTCTTCCCGGCCACGCGCTGAAGAACAGGCTGTTGCGGATGTTCGGCCACGACGTCTCCCGGTCCGCCCGTATCGGCCCCGTACTGGTGTTGAACCTCAACCGTGCCGTCATCGGCGAGGCCGTAACGATCGCCGCACTGAACACATTTCGGTCTCTTCGCCTCCTGGAGATGGGCGACGGCGCCACGATGGGCTCCTTCAACATGATCTCCGCGCACCCTGCGTACCAAGCGTTGCACCCGGATGTCGGAAGCCTGACCATGGGCGACGGCGCAGCCATCACCAGTCGACACAATATCGACTGTTCCGGGATAGTCCGGCTCGGCGACATGTCCGCTATCGCTGGCCAGCGGACCACGATTCTGAGCCATGAGATCGACATAACGATGAACGTGCAATCCGCGGGACGGGTCATCGTTGGTGAGCGGTCCGCGGTGCTGACCAACTGTCTGGTGCTGAAGGGCGCCATCTTGCCGAGCTACTCGCTGCTGACCGCGAACTCCATGCTGATCAGGACGAGAGAACTCGATCCAGCTCCGGGCATCTACGGGGGATCTCCTGCCAAGTTCATCAGGTCCAATGTCCCGGATGATGGTGAGAGTTGGTTCGAGCGCGCGGAGACCACGACGACCAGACTCAGGATCGACCTTCCGCGTGGCGAGCTACGCACCGTGGTCTCAGGGATCGGTTGATCGGCGATGACGAATTCAGTGCGTGTCGGGTCATTGGACCTCGCGATGGCCGGCGATCCGGTGTGGGTGGTCGCCGGCCCGGTGGCCGACGACGTTGAATGTCAGTTCACAGACGTGCTGGCCCGAATGGCCGCGCAAGGCACACGGTTTCGGGTCGGTCTCATACCAAGTACCGATGGGCGGCTATGGGAGTACACGGACACGCCAGGGGCGCTCTTGAAGGCGGATCTGGCAGAGGCACTGACTCCGGAGGAAATCTTGACGCGGGTTATGGGCCGTCCCGCACCGGCGCCGATCTCCCTGGTCCAGGTGGGCGCGTACGTCTGTGTGTGTTTCGACCACGGTATCGGTGACTCCCACGTGATGATGGAGATGCTTGCCGCTATCACTGCGCGAAACTCTCCTCGGGGTTTCGTGGAGCCGGTTCCGGATCCCGCGATCGTCGACCGTCCCCTCCGCACCGCGTTGATGACCTTTGCGCGCAGCAGCAAGCACCGGGGGCCGCTCACACTTGAGTTCGCGCAATCGACGTTCACTGCGGTGGCCCACAAGGCCGGCAAGGTGTTTCGCAGCTTCAAGGCTCGGCATGGCCACACGGCCACAGTTCGTGGCTACGAGGCGATTCATGTGGCGAGCAAGCCCGGGTTCGTGAGCGATGTCAGGGCATGGCGGGATGCCCGTCATCCCGGAGCGTCGGTCACCTCGGTCGTCATCTTCTCGATCCACCGCGCTCTCCGCGCCGCGGGCATCCCCGTCGCCGACGATGTCGACGTCCTGATCGACCTGCGTCGGCGGCTTCCCCACGGGGTCGAAACCCTGGCGAACCTGTGCACCATCACCAAGGTGGCCACCGGCAGGAACATGACGTTCGACGAATTCAGCGAACAGTTCCGCGAACGCACCAGTTCGGGCTGGCCGCTGGTGAAGAGCGCAGCGCATCTGGGGCTCGGACGGATCGCCCTCGCCCTCGGCGTGCGGCCCGGCCCGAAATGGTGGCTCGTGGGCACGCCTTCCGAACCTGGATTGGTGGAGGTGACGTACTCGGATATCTCCAAGATTCCGTCGACGTCCAAGCTCGATTTCACCAGACCCGAGGCGGGTGTGCTGGCGGTCGCGCTGCCGCCCGGGACCACGCGAAGTCTGACGATCGCGCTGTGGGTCAATGCCGCCGGACAGGTTCAGGTCACCGCGACCCTGCCGCCGGGGTTGATCGATCGGGACGCCTTGCGGAGTGCGCTTGAAACCGCACTCACTCCCGCGATCGTCGACTGCGACCGCAGTGATCCTCGGTCGGACATCGTGGAGGCGATCGCACTATGAGGGTCCTGCAGGTGCTCACGCTCGTTTCGCCCGATGGCGCCTACGGTGGTCCGGCGCGGGTCGCCCTCAATCAGTGTGCCGCTCTGGTGGAGGCAGGCCACGAGGCAACCTTGCTGGCCGGAACGCGCGGCTACTCCGTTCCACCGCGACAGATCGATGGCACGCCGGCCCAGCTGTTTCCGGCTCGTCAAGTGCTACCACGGGTGGGGTACGCCGCGACCTGGACACCCGCGATGGTCGGCTGGCTCAAGCACCACGGATCCGAGTTCGATGTCATGCACGTTCACCTGGCGCGCGACCTGGTCACAATTCCTGCGGCGCTGACCGCACTGCAACTCGGACTACCCATCGTCGTACAGACGCACGGAATGATCGTCACCGGTTCGCACCCGCTTGCGACGCCCATTGACGCACTGTGGACGAGGAAAGTGCTCAGATCGGCCGGCGCCGTCTTCTACCTGAACGATGCGGAACGCGCTGAACTCAGCGTCATCGGCGGCCCAGGGTTGCGTCTGGAGCCGCTCGAGAATGGTGTGCCGGTGACAGCGGGCGCCGACCCCGACAAACGGGCACAACCCCCCGAGGTGCTGTTCCTCGCGCGCCTGCACAAGCGGAAGCGTCCAGAGGTCTTTGCCGCGGCAGCACTCGAGCTGCTGCGCAGCGGCATTGACGCGCAGTTCTCCCTCGTGGGTCCACCAGAAGGAGGGGAACTGGCGGTCGACCGGATCATCGCCGAGGCACGCGCCGACGGTATCGACGAGTCGCGCCTGCGTCGGGAACCTGCTGTGGCTCCGGGGAATACGGCCGAACGAATGAGGGCGGCGTCGGTGTACGTGCTTCCTGCCGTCCGTGAACCGTTCGGGATGACCGTCATCGAGGCACTCGCTGAATCCGTGCCGGTGGTGATCAACGCCGACGGGGGGCTCGCCGACTTCGTGGAACGGAGTGATTGCGGCGCAGTCGTCGCGGGCAGCTCGCACGACTACGCGGGCGCGATCGCGGGCTTGCTCGCTGATCCCGTGACCGCCCGAACCCAGGGTGAGGCCGGGCGGGTGGCGGTTCGCGAGACGTACGGCATGGCGCCAGTACGCAAGAGACTCGAAGACGTATACGAATCGATCACGCTTGCGAGGATGCGATGAGCATACGGACCAAGCACCGACCACTCTGGCTGGCCCTGCAAATTGTGTTTGCAGTCCTGCTCTCCGTTCTGGTGACGGGCGCGCTGTGGTGGGGATTCGTTCGAGGACGCGCTCCCCTTGCCGCGCAGGGAATCAGCGTGGAATCCATCTTCGCCCGAGAGCCCAACGGGCCAACGCCGGATCGGTTCGACAATGGTGAGCCGGCGCGGTCGCCGGGTGCACGATTCGTGGTCTGGTCGGGTGACGGCGAGTCACGGCTCCCCGTTAATGGTTCCGAACTCACCAAGGATCTACCGCAGAACGTTCATCGGAACGTCTCGGATCCGCGGATCTCGGAGTGGCAGGGAAGCTACGCAAACTTCGAACTGTTCGCCAACCACGGGTTGACGGATTCGCTGCCCGCCTTGGAGAAGGTATGGGCGTCGGCGGCGGGCGGGTAGCCAACATGGAGCGGCCGTCGACGTTCAGCAAGACGCGGGCCCTGGCTGGCGGAATTGATCAGGTCTTCTCTAGCCTGAGCAATGGTCTGATCATCTATGCGATCGCGGTTGTGACCTCGGTTGCCGACTTCGGGCGAATCGGCCTGGTGATGACGCTGCTCGCGGCAGCCATCGGCGTCCAGCGCGGGGCGCTGGGTACGCCGCTTCTCCTCAGTTCGGCGAAATCCGCCACCGATGTCCGTCGGGAAGGCGGGTACGCGGTGACGACGGCGTTGATCATCGCGCCAGTCGTCGGAATTCTGATGGTCACTGTCGCCGGTTCTGCGGTGCGCACCGAAGCGCTGCTTCTACTGTTGGCCACCCCGGTGGTCCTCGTCCAGGATGTGTTGCGCTATATCGCTATTGCAGAGGGTCGCTCGTACATCGCAGCGATATGGGACGGCGTGTGGTCCGCCGGCTCGGTGCTTCTGCTGGTGGGTACCTGGCTCAAGCTGCCGCACATCACCGCCAGTTTCCTATTGTGCGCCTGGGGTCTACTTGCGCTCGTCGCGCTGGTCGGCATGCTCGTCAACGTCCGGGTCAGCCCGAGGCTCGCGGGCTACCGCGAATGGATGGCCGACGGTTGGAGACACCGCGTCCGCTATGGCACTGAGGCGGGACTGGAACAGGTCACCGTGTTCGCGGTGTTGCTGTTCGTGACCCTGGTGCTCAGTCCAGCCGTCACTGCCGCGGTTCGGGGCGCGACGGCGGTATTGGCGCCCGTCGCCATCCTTGCGAGTGCCGTGCCACTGATTGTGATCTCCGAAGGCACTCGCCTGACGATGCGGCCGGAGCAGGTGTGGCGAATCTTGGTTCGCATCACGGCGGCGATGTCGCTGGCCGCCGTGACGTTGGGTGTCGTGCTGCACTTCCTGCCGCTGCGGTGGGGAGAGTTCCTGCTCGGTGCGACGTTCGCCGCGACACAACAGATCGTGCCGATCATCGCGTGCGAGTACGCCATCGGCGGCTGGGCGATCGCCGTCGCCATCTACCTTCGTACCTTCAACCGCAGTCGTGATGCGCTTGCGCTGAAGGTCGGTTACGTCGCGGTGATGCTGCTGACCTCGCTTGGCGCGGCAGTCGCGCTTCGCACGGCATCCGGTGTGGCGCTTGGCATGGTCGCCGCGACGACATTCGTCGCGACGATGGCCATGCTGTGGTTCCGTCCGTGGGCCAGCGACGACGACGGGATTGCCGAGTTACCACACGTGCACTCACCTGCCGCCCCGAGGCGAAGGGTGTTGATCCCTAACGCAGATTCGGCCGCTTGAGCCAAGCTATCGAATAGCGTCGCCGCCTCACGCCGTCGAACTCGTATCGCTGCCGGGCTGCGGCGACGGGCACTCGGTCATGCCGCGGGTCATCGCGCCAACACTGCAGCGGCCGCCTTGGGTTGCCAGTCAGCAGTCAGCAATGCTCCGTAGCTGTACTCGGGATCGCTGGCATAGTCGCCAATATCGCGGATTGTGAAGATGAAAGCTGGTCCAACGTATCCCGCCGAGGCCGCAGCACCCAACACCTCAGTGATCTGCTTTGCCTGCTCCTCCTGAGACACGCCGCCGGGCCCCGTAAAGGTGGGCGCCCCAAGCTCTGTCAGCCATATGCGCTTTCCGCTCTCGCCGTGAATCGACATGATGGCGTGTACCCGACCAACGTCTGACCACCCGTTGTATGGATCGGCGGCGAGCCCTTCTGGCGATACGTAGGGATGCATCGCAGTGGCATCGAAGTAGCCTTTCGCGCCTGCGGCGTACATCCGCTCAACGAACTCCGGAGGGGCGATCTGTCCCGAACGGCTCAGACCGCCGGAGATTACCGTCGAATTGGGTTGCACTCTCTTTATCGCCGAGTACGCGGTCTTCAGAAGACTTGTGTACTTCACCACTGGGTCGCCTTCGTAGTCGAAGAACCTCTGCTCGTTGGGTTCGTTCCAGATTTCCCAGTTGGTCACGCGGTCGCTGTAGTGCGTGGCCGCTGCCGCCGCGAAGTCGCCAAAATCGTCATCATTGGCTGGTGGTGCACTGAACGGTGACTGTGGGGGTCTCGCCCATTCAGGTGAGTATGAAAGAACGACAAGCACATTCAGACTGCGAGCGCGTGCGGAGTTAACAACCAAGTCCAAGTAGCTCCAGTCGAAACTCCCCTTCTGACGCTCGATGCGAAAGGAATCGAAGATTACTCTGAGCCACGACGCGTTGGTTCGCGACACCGCGTCGAGTTCTCGGCTGAGATCATCGGAACTCAACCTGATATTCCCCCCATAAAGACTGAAGCCGTACCCGGGGTTGGGAGCTGCGGGTGCGGCACACGCCAACTGGGTCATTATCGGACAAATCAATAAGACGGCGAAGAATGACGCCGCTAGTCTGCGGAGCCTTTGGCGTTCGAACAGCGCCCCCATCCGATCAAGGTACTGGATGGGAGCAGCGTGCGCCTAGAGCCACTTCGGGCAGGCGCTGGAGCAGTCCCTGGGTCGAATGCGGGAACCCGGCGCCGATGCTCACGCCAGCTGACCAGCCAGACGCAAGTGGAGAAGAGCTTCGGCCATCCCATCGAGAGCACCGTTGCCACCGCGCGGTTGCGAACCAGGGTTCCCAAGGGGCCGGCCCGCGCGCGGCAGGTATTGCTCTGGCCTACAACCTGATCGACGCCGACCAGCCACTCTAGGACATAGGTCACCCCCCGATCTCATAAACCTGGTCCCTGTCGGTGCGGTGCTTCACAAAGCAAGCTTCTCGCGCACGGGTCGGCATCGCACCCGCTGAAACCCGGCGCCGATCAACCGAAACGGAGGTCGCCTAACCACCCCGGTCGACAGGTGCTCCCTTCACCGAGGGGTGTGGAACCAGATCCACATGCGGCTGCTCTGCGCAGGGTCGATTCACGAACCGTCTCGCACAGGTGATCTGGTGATTTCTGATATCGAACCGACATTCAACCGCGATCCTAAGCGCGCGGTATTACGATTGCCTCAGCTCTGGATGGGAGTTGATTGGTCGATGCACGTCATCGCCCGCCCCCGGACATTGCGGAAGGAGTGATCGCAAGGTACGAGTGGCAAGCCGGCGACGCGGACTAGGGGGCAGTAGAAAGTCCGTGTTGCGCCACGGCTAACCGTGCACCGTCAATGAATTACGCACAAGGGGGACGCGATGACGGAAAGACGCAAGATACAAACCAGGTGGATGCACCGTAGCGCACGTGACTTCTTGACCGTGTTGCTGCGCGGGTGGCCTCTGATACTCGGATTCACTGTTGTTTGCGGTATGGCCGGTCTGGCGTACAGCTTCCACCTGAAGCCGATCTACGAGGCGACAAGCACCCTCTTTGTGGCATCGGGCAGTAGCTCGTTGCCGTCCGCGTACGACTCGGCGAAGGCCTCGCAGGAGCGTGTCGGCACCTACGCTCAGCTGATCTACTCAGACGCCGTACTGTCGCCGGCCCTCGAAGGGGCGAGGCTGGACAAAACGGTGAGCGATACTCGACCTGCCATTCGTGTCACTGCGGATCCGCAGGTGTCACTTCTCGAGGTGTCGGCACGCGATCAGGATCCCGAGGTGGCGCAGAGACTTGCCAATGCCGTATCGGATTCACTGGCAAGTGCAGTTTCTCGCTTAGAGATCCACGCGCTTGGGGCGGAGCCCACCGCGCGACTTACCGTCGTCAGCACAGCAGAAGTTCAACCTGCTCCAGTCGTGCCTAACACGACACTGAATGTCGCCCTCGGATGCGTCGTTGGTTTTGTGCTAGGGCTATTGAGTGTGATTGTGCGAGAACGTTTCAACAACACTGTTCGGGACTCACGTGACGTCGAATCTGCATTGGGTCGACCAGTCGTGGCCGAAATTCCTGCCGCTGCAAAGGCGGCCTCCCGAGAAGTTGACTTCGCCATGGGCTCGGATGGAGTCTCCGTGGCGTACCGCGATCTGCGGTCGCTGCTCCTTTCGTCCCGCGTTGCCCCCATCAAGACATTGCTTTGTACAGCTACGCTAACTAATGAGGATGCAGCCACCGTGGCCAGGAACCTGGCCAACGTGATGCACCGAGCAAAGATCGCGGTCGTTTGGGTCAGCGTGAACTTCAGCGCTGATGAACCGTCTCCAGGTCTAGCGGACGTCATTCTAGGACGCAGCAGTCTTGCTGAGGTGCGGCAACGCGACAACAGTGGGATGGTCACGATTGGGCCGGGTCGCAGCGACGGGACGGTGCCTGCTGACCTCGTGGCCATGCCGGAGTTTCGTGAAGTCCTCGACCAGCTTGGCACCTCGTATGACCTAGTAATAGTCGACGCGTCGGGAATTCTGGACGGAGGCGGCGCTGCAACCGTCGCGTCAAACGTTGACGGTGTCCTGTTAGTCACTCGAGTCGGTCGGACGAAGTTGACAGATTTGGCCTCGTCTAGGGAGAACCTCGCCAACCTCCAAGCAAATGTTATCGGCGCCGTTCTCTGCGCCCGATCGGGCAGCCGCACGGACGAGCGGCAGGTTGATAAAACACTGGCACGCAAGCCTCCTCGTACCAATGGCGAATCCGCGGGCGCTCCCCTAGAGACTGTTGAAGTAGTCAGAACCCACGGCGGGCCGCGCACGGTTTGATCTGCCAATCGTGCTCTAAGAACGGCAGCACTCCTGCCGACAACGGAGTGGTGGCCGACGATGATGCGGCTAACTTGACCAGCGATATCTCTTGATCCACCTGGCGCGTCTGGAGCAGGCACCTGTTCCCGCCGCCAGAGCGGATCGGGTGAGCTGATTGAGATGCAGTCGCACGGAAGTGTTTCGGTCTCGAGGAGACGTGCCTTGCGGGTCCGCCCGACGCAGGAGGAACGACTGACCGGGATCGGTATCACCGTTGGCGCGATGCCAGTGATTCGCGAGGACCACAGGATTTGCACCGCCGTCGCACCCGAAGCGGTCGTCACGGTGCGCAAGTGGGGCCATCAACCGCAACTCAGGCTTGTTCTTGAGAACAAATTCCGCCCAATTCAACCCGAAACCGGCTCGGCCACCGTAGTCACACCACCTCCCGAACCGTGGCCAAAGCTATTCCGCATCTGCAACATGAAATGGCTTATCTGTAGCATGATAGGACTTGCGTCGGCTGTGGATGGTCGCCAATAGGCCATGGCACAGCGGGGATTGGGGGCCCAGCATGATCACGCAGCGGGATTTAAGAGTGATCCCGCAATCGCAGGTCCTGGTGTACATCGGCGTAGGAATCCTGTCTGCCGGAGCCTTCACGGTCTCTTGGGGTGCTGTCGGACCGATATCCGACCTATGCCTGATCCTCGCCTTCGGAATAGCGCTTTTGCACGTGTTTTTTGGAGAATTGCGATTCACCGTGCCCGCATGGATATGGATTGCGCCACTCGGGCTGTTTATCTGCATTATTGGCAGATGGTTGCTTCCTGTGCCGGAGGACATTCTCGCCATTCGATATATCCCATCGCCATTTGTGCCAGACAATGTGACAAAAGGCGCAATCTGGATGGTAGCTCTGGTGTTGGTGCCTCTAACGATCATCGCTTGGTCAGCGATCGAACCGCGAACACCTCGTTGGGTGATGGGATCATTCATTGGAGGCATCACCCTATCTGCCGCTATCTCGATCACCGACCTCCTCAAGGTGACTCATATAGCTACGAGTCTGGGCTATGCCAGTAACAATTCACGGCAGACTGGCCTCACTGATCACCCGAACACGCTGGGCTTCACTTGCGCAATCGCGATTCCGATCGCTATGTACTTCATGGCGCGACGTGGGCGACTCACGTGGGTGGCATCGCGGTTGGCGTTTGTGGTTCTACTTGGCGGCGTCGTCGCTTCCGGGTCCCGGGGGACACAACTCGCAACTCCGATAATCATTCTGGCAACCTTGCTGTCAGCCCCGGAACGGCGTGCGGCTCTCAAGAATGTCGTCATTACTCTAGCGGTCTCGATGTCGGCCCTATTTGTGTTGGTGGAAATGCTTGCCAGCGATGTGCTAACGGACCTGTTTCGGTTTACTGAAGCGCGCAATACGGGTGCTAGTGACAGCGATGCCGAGCGAGCGATCCTGTTGAACCAAGCACTAAACGACGTCCAATCATACCCAGTATTTGGCCTAGGATTACGGCACATCGCCGAAGCTCACAGCATTTACATTCAGATCATCGCCGCCGGTGGTTTCGTTCTTGGTTGCACGATGTTGGCATATTGGATAGCTCTCATTTCGTCATGTTGGAGGCTTCGAGAAACCGGAAGCCACCTTGCAGCATGTTTGTTAATCTCCATTTTTACATGGTTGGGCCTCGGGGTCATCGAGAATCCGCTCACCGACCGATTTTTGTACTTTACGGTGGGATCGGTCGCAGCCCTGGTCTCCATACAGCAGAACGCCAAAAAGGAAGAGTACTTGCGCGATACGTGGTTGAGGCACACGACCGGTCCCGCACCCCCTCCAGCAATTCCGTCGAGACGAAACGGTGCTGATACTAAATCCCGGAAGGCATCGGCGAACAATCCCATCGGGGATAGTTGATGCGCCTACTGCTGGCTATAGCTTTGACTGGCCTGACGCTTCTTAGCGGAGCCGTTTTGCTGACTTCAGCCCACGAAGCCGAGGCGCCGTCAGCCTCGCCGCAGTTGCGCGAGCCGAACTCACCACTGATCGTTTCCGGTGAAGCTCAGAACGTCCTCTCATTCTCGGTCCTCGGTGATTCGTACGCCGAGGGCACCGGAGCGGGCTCACTGGGCGACGGATGGGTACAGCTCCTATCGTCCGATTTGTGCTGGCAGCTTGTCGACAATGCCTCTGAGGGAGGTACCGGGTACGCCAATGACAGTGGAGCGGAAGGCAAGAGCGCGTTTCCGACCCGAGTGGGCGACGCCGTAGCGGGAAAGCCACAGTTGGTCATCGTGGAAGGCGGGTTCAACGATGACGTTTTTCCGCCAAGGGAGGTGGCTGAAGCGGCTGATACCACGTTCATGGACTTGCGAACGGCGCTTGGGCCGGGCCCTGCGATCATCGCTATCGGCCCAGTGGCATCACCGAAGAAACCCGCAACAGTCCTGCGTCCCATTTCGGACGCAATCAGACAGGCGGCGAAGAATAACGACGTACTTTACGTGGACCCTATCGAGGAAAATTGGCTTGCCGACCCTGCGTTGTTCGTGTCAGACGGGTACCACCCGAACTCCAGTGGACACCGGCAGTACGCGTCCAGGTTGGAATCGCATTTGAAGGATATTGGCGCGCCCGGCTGCAAGTAGGTACGACTCGACAACAGCGTGGGCGCCTTGGTCTGATACGTCCGTTCACGGGTTCTTCTCGGCTATGGCCCACAACTCGATGAAGTCAGCACGAGAGTCGGTCAGCCCTTCATCCGCAAAGGATTCGAATGTCCCGAAGGTTCCGGCCCACTCGGCGATTCGTTTGTCGTGCACAATTTCTGTGTGCCCGTCTGGGAGTTCCAACTCTGCTCGTTCGCCAGCAATTCTGACTTCTGTCCGATAACTGGTCGATCCATCCTCTGACAGGGGCGGATCGATCGATCCCGTCTTCAGGATCGTTTCTTGGCTGACGTTCTCAGCTTGGTCCGCTGCGCGAACACCGAAAGTCCAATGCGTGGGAGTGACAGAGAGCTGCGCCGAAAACGGGGGGAACACCGCTCGTTGCGACACAATCAACACCATCGTGCCAGAGCCCCCTGCTTGCGGCGTGAAAACCCAGCGCGCACCAATGCTAGTAATCGGGTCTCCGAGGTCGGCGGTGGAGAAATAGCTTGCCGTGCGACCGTCGACGGTTGGTCGACTAACGAGTTTTCCACCTTCGATTCTGAAGCGGCCACCCAAGTCAGTCCGCGGAGTCTCGAGCAGCAGTGACGCACCTGGCCCAAATTTCCCGGGAGCTGGGCCGTCCTTCGACGCGCTGAAATCCAGGCGTGCTTCAACTGCATTGTCTGTGGCCAACTTTGCCGTTGATGAACAGCTCACGACGAAAAGCACAACCGCTAACGCAGTCGAGAACCGGTGCAGCCGCCCACTGCACGTGGTACTCGACTGCCGGATCATTTGAACCGTGCGCAGGTGGCCGGCGGGGGTTCGGGTGGAGCGTCTGAGGCATTGAATTCGAGAGGTGCGCAAAGCTGCGATTCGACCAGTGGGGTAACCATATTCGCCAGATACTGATGGCCGGCGGCGCTTAGAGTATTGCCATCTGGGCTTAGAAGGTCTGCTTGGCCAGCGAACCAACCCAAAGCGAGCGGGTCGGCAAAAGTTGCACCCGCAGCCTCGGCAGCTCCCTTGAGAACATCACTCACGCGCCCAATTTCCGGCCTCGGGGCGGCATCAGGCCAAGCGGGCCCGATCACCAAGATCTGCGCGGCCGGAGCAATTCTGTGAACCATTGCGTAGTCGCGAGCCGCCGCGGCCGCAAGTTCGTTCGGCGGTACATCCGCGTCGTTTCGGGAGCCGATGAAAACCACTAGTCGCGCGTCGTTGCGCACCGCACCTTCAAGCTTCTCGCCGAACGTTCCGCCGGCTGTGCCGCGAGCGACATAACCCGAACCGACCTCTGCGCCGACCGCCGGGCTTATCAGAAACCCGGCGCCTACCAGCTGCTGCCACATCAATTGCGGCCATTTCCCGTCGTCGTAGCCTTTGACTCCTGGACGGGGAGTATATGAATCGGTAACCACCGTGACAGGGTCTACGACCGGTAGACGTGCATGTTCTACTGGCGGAACGCTTGTCGTCGAATGGCAAGCGGTCACCGACAGCAAACACACTGCAACGAGGAGCTTCCCTCTCATGGTGAGGGCAGTCTAGCGGGGAGCTAGGTCGCAGTCTTGGCCAATGCCAAGTATCAGCCGGTCAGTTCGGTCGATTCGACGCCCCTGGCGGCCAACGGCATTTTGGAGACGATCCGTTTCTCGCCCTGTATCAGGCAGATTTGCTGTGAAGCGGTGGGCTGAACTCAACACCGCACCGATCTGGCGCAGCTAGAAGTCGACGATCCTGGATGTCGCATGCCATCGTTGTATCTCTACGCGCTTGTCGGTGTTGGCGTTGCCGTAGTACTGCTCGGCAGTGACAAATGGGGCGTCTGTCTTGCTGATGGAAGGATCTGAGTATGGGCCGTAGAGGGTGCCGGTCGGTGCCAGGACCCATGCCTTGCCGAGATCCTTGCGCACGTAGACAGCTACATGCTGAGTCTCGGTCGTGAATGTTCTTCCGTAAGCAACGTTTGCGATGATGGTCAGAACGCCGTCCTTCCACACGCCGTATTCGAAGCGGTCACTCAAGAAGACGACGTGCGCTGGGCTGTCGGGGGGCGCAGTGCCCGTGAGCGGGCCGGAAGGTAATGGGCTCGCGAACAAGCACAGGGCCAATTGACCGCTATCGGTGGTCCCTGACGGACCGAGATTCCAGTCGGCCTCAATGTATGCGGCAGTAGCGCTGAGCTGACCGGACGCGTATCCCGCTCCGCTCCCCGTGCCGTTGTAGGTGATTATGGATCTGCCTTCGGAAATCGTCGGTAAGGCGGTCTCGTTCGGGGTGTATGTCAGAGTCGCCTCCTGACCGGAGTCGAATGTCGAGGGATGTGGGCCGTTCGGCTTGGTGGTGTAGTCCTGGTACAGACTGGTGTAGTCGGCCGACGATGCCGACTGCGCACACCCGGCGGTCAGCAGGCCAAGCACTAGCACTCCGGATGCGATGCCTCGCAGCACTTTTGATGTCACAGTTGGCCTCCCGCCACCGTGCCGGCCCTCCCCGCGAGCCGTTGTGCGTCCGCATTACCGGTGCGCCGCCAGCCATAGAGAATTATGGCGAACCCCGCGCCGTTTCGCCGAGGAAACCCCGGGTTACCGGCGATCTTCTCAGGTTCACTCCGCCCGGCGTACCCGGAACAGCTTCACGTCGTCCTTGATGCCCTTGAGGTGCCGCGCGCCCGCGAACGACCACACGAACCGCTCGTCCGAGTCCAACCCGGCGGCGGCATCTCGCGTCGACTCGGCCACCAGGATCGCCCCCGGTCGGGACGCCGTCGTCACCCTCGCGGCGAGGTTGACCGATCCGCCGTACCAGTCACCGGCGCGACTCACCGCGAGGCCGGTCGCGACCCCTGTGCGCAATCGCGGAAAACCCTCGATGGCCTCGGTGGCGTCGACGAGGTCGAGCAGTGCGTCGAGCATCGCCACCGGGTCGCTACTGACGAGCATGACCTCGTCGCCGATGCTCTTGACGTAGCGCACCGGCGGCACCGCGACCGCACGGGCAAGGTCGGTGAGCTGATGGGCCAGCTTCTCCAGATCCTCGGGTGGAACCACCTCACCCAGGCGGGTGAAACCGACGAGGTCGGCGAAGGCGATGGTCACCTCCCGTGCGCCGGGCAGCGGGATGCCCTCGGCGCGCTCGGAGGCGTTGACGGCCTCAGTCTCCATGACGTGCAGCAGCTGCAGGCGCAGCATGTCGGTGATCATGGGACCGAGCAGGGGCTCAGTCTCGATCATCAGGGCTTCCGACCGCTTCGCCACATCGAGTTCGGTGGCACCTGGCTCCATCACCGCGGCCAGAGCGGCATACCGCATGACGTCGGCCGCTCGGGCCAGGCCCTCGGTGACCACCTGAACGACCAGCACGATCTGATCCGGGCTGAAGCCGAGATCGATGAACTTCTTCGCATACAGCGCGGACTCACCGTCGACGCGCATGTGCACTGCAGCGTCCGGATCCTCCACCCCCGCCAAGCCGCTCGCGCGCTGTATCCGCTCCAGGAGGTCGAGGTCGACGCCCGTTTCCGCGCTGATCTGGCGAGCCGACATCATGGTGCCGTCCTCACCGAGGATGCGGCGCGACGCCAGCAGCATGGGCTGATAGGAGTCTCGGATCTGCGCAACCGTCACGCCGCGTTCGAGCAGCCATGGAATGAGCTCGGCGCGTTCCTCGCGTGCGCTGCCCTCGAGGCCGTCGAGCAGGCCGGAGGCCTCGACGTCGAACTCTCCGATGTCGAACTCTTCGGTCACCGAGTCAACGTATACCGCGCGGCACGGATAGCCGGTGCGGTCGACGTCGGAAGGAATGTCGTCATGTCGTGCGGATAGACCACGTCGACGATGGCCGTGGCGGGAAAGCGATAGGGCTTGCCGAGCACCAGCCCGACGAACTGACGGCGCAGCCGCGACATCTCGGCTCGGACGGTGACCACCCGCGAGCGGTCGCCATAGAGGTCGTCCGCCAATTCCTGTGCGGAGCGCCCCTGCCGGTGCGTGGCCAGCACGTGCAGGATCTCCGCGTGGCGCGGCGAGATGTCGCGCCGCCAGCTCCCGAACTGCCCGACGACGTCCAGGGCTGTGCCCTCCCGCAGGTCGAGGGTGATGCGTGACGGCACGGGCGCATCGTCGGCGTCCTGAGCCAGACGGACCAACCAGCCGCCCGGAAGCGACTCCACGTCACACGCTCCCAGCGACGGGATCCAGGTGCGCCCGGGTACCCCGTTGTCCGGCAACAGAATCCGCCTGTGCGGGGGCAACGAGTCCACGGCCGCCACCCAGCCGTCCTGATCGACCGCCAGCGCGGGCCTGCCGACGCGCGCGAGAATCGGTGCCGCGATGGTCCGCAGCCGGTTGAGCGTGCGGTCGTGCACCTCGCGCAGTTGCGACTCCGCCAGCCGGGCGACCAGGTCGACCAGTGCGATCGTGGTGGGATGCACCGTCGCTGCCGGGCCGGACACGTCGACGACCCCGACCACCTGACCGGTACGCGGATCCTTGATCGGAGCCCCGGCGCACGTCCAGGCGTGATGGCTGCGCAGGAAGTGCTCTGCGGAGAACACCTGCACCGCACGGTGTGACGCCAGTGCCGTGCCGATGGCGTTGGTGCCCACAGCACCCTCGCTCCACTGCGCGCCCTCGACGAAGCCGAGCCTGTCGGCGTTGCCGAGCACGCGGGGTGAGCCGTACCGCCACAGCACTCGGCCGCGCGCGTCGGCGACGACCAGGATGTTGTCACCGCCCTCGATCACCGAATCCAGGCCACGTGAGACGTCATCGAGCACCGCGAACAGCCCGGACGCCTGCCGCAGCGCATCCAGACCGCTGGAGTCGACGTCGGGCGGGTGGTGGTGTTCCGGATCGATGCCCTTGCCCAGCAGCCGATTCCACGAATCGGCGATGACATCGCGCGGCCGAGCGGGCCCCCGGTTGCCTGCCATCGTGGCGTCGTAGACCTCCGACAACAGCATGGCGTAGCTGCGCGGATCATCGCCCGCCGCGACGGCGGGCTCTGGCGCACTAGGTGAAGCCGATGAGGAGGGCATCACCGTCGATTGTGCTCCACGTCACATCTCCTGTCACGCCGGGGCCGGTGCGTCACCGGTAGACCATGCCGCCGTCGATCAGGCCCGACTGTCCGGTCATGTAGTCCGCACCAGGTCCGGCCAGGTACGCGACGAATCCGGCCACATCCTCGGGCGTCTCCGGACGGCCCAGCGCGATCGTGGCGGAGAACTTCTCAAACGTCTCCCCCGCCGCTGCGCCGGTGATCTCGGCGAACCGCCTGTCGATCTCCACCCACATGTCGGTTCCGACGACGCCGGGGCAGTAGGCGTTGACCGTGATGCCGTCGACGGCGTGTTCCTTGGCCGCGGCCTGTGTCAATGCGCGCACCGCGAACTTGGTGGCGCTGTATGGGCCGAGCATCGCGAAACCCTCGTGGCCCGCGATGCTGGAGGCATTGATGATCTTCCCGCCGTGACCCAGTTCCCGGAACTTCGCGACGGCTGCCTGGATGCCCCACAGCACACCGTCGACGTTGATCGCCCACAGTCGCGCCAGATCGTCGGGCATCACCTCTGAGATCGGGCCCACCTGAGCGATACCGGCGTTGTTCACCATCACGTCGAACCCGCCGAGTGTCGACGCCGCGTGGTCGACGGCGGCGAAGACGGCCGAGCGGTCGGACACGTCGGCGACGAACGTGGTTGCCTTCGACCCGATCTCGGCGATCTCGCCGGCCACCGCCTCGACGGCCGCGGCGTGCACGTCGACCAGCGCCACATCGGCACCGTGGCGGGCCAGTTCCAACGCTATGCCCCGTCCGATGCCCCGACCTGCACCGGTCACGAGCGCGACCCTGTCGAGCAACGGCGCAGCAATGGATCTCGTCATGTCATACCCTCCGTGGTAATGGATTTCACGCCGACGGGTCGACGAGGACCTTCATCTTGGTGCCGGCGTGCAGGGCCTCGAAGCCCTCGTCGACGACGTCGTCGATGGGAATCGACGTGACCCATCCCGTCGTGTCGTACACGCCGCGGGCCATCAGGTCGATGACCGCGTCGAAGTCCGCAGCCGTGTAGCACAGCGAGCCCTGGATTCGGGACTCGTTCATCACCAGGTTCAACAGCGGTGTGGTGAGCGGCTTCTCGTAGATGGCGACGCTGACCATCGCCCGCCGCGCGCCCACGCAGGCCAGGGCAGTCTGCACGGCGGGGGCGACACCGGCCGCGTCGTAGACCGCGTCGGCTCCCCTGCCGCCGGTGTGATCGGCGATGAAGGCCGGCACGTCGAGGGACCCCGGGTCCAGAGTCCGCGCCCCAAGCCCCTCGATGGCAGCGCGCCTGGTGGGTGAGGGCTCGACGACGAAGACGTCATCAACACCCTTGCCACGCAGGGCGAACCACAAGCCGATCCCGATGGGTCCCGCACCGAACACCATCGCGGTGCGGCCGGGTCTTGGCTCACCGAGGGTGGCCGCGTGATAGGCGACCGACATCGGTTCCACGAGCGCACCCAGTTCGAGTGAGACATTGTCTGGCAGCCGGTGCAGCATGTTGGTGGGGACGACGGTGTACTCGGCCATGCCCCCGTCGGACATCAGCCCGTGGAAACCGATCTGGGCGCAGATGTTGTAGTTGCCGACCCGACAGGGCTCGCAGTGCCCACAGCGATAGATCGGCTCAACGGCCACCCGGTCGCCCTCGGCGTAGCCGGTAACGCCCGCACCGATCGCGGTGATGGTGCCGGCGAACTCGTGACCCATCGTCAGCGGCAACTGCTGGCCGGTGAGGGGATGCGGTTCGGTGGGCACGAATATCGGTCCTGCGTAGTACTCGTGCAGGTCGGTGCCGCAGATTCCGTTGTAGCCGACCTTCACCTTGACGGTGCCCGGTGTGGGCTGGGGTTCGGGCACATCGGTGACATCGAGTTTGTTGGGTCCGTAGTACACAGCTGCCTTCATGCAGCCTTTCTATGTGACCTGGCGCACAGGCATAAGAGTTGCAGGGGGTTGCAACCCTTGTGGGCCGCACCCCTGCGGGTGTGTCCTGCCTCACATGACTTCAACGATCGAAACCACGACTGCGGAAACCACGCGCTCCCCGCAGGAGCGCGTCGACGCCTGGCTCGCCGCCTTCGAGTCCGCTCTTGCCGTCCGCGATATCGAACGCGCCGTGAGTATGTTCGCCGTCGACAGTTTCTGGCGTGACCTGGTGGCGTTCACCTGGAACCTCAAGACCATGGAGGGCCGGGACAGCATCGCGGCCATGCTCACCGAGCGAGTGGCGCCGACCGATCCGGCCCGCTTCCGGACCAGGGAGGCCCCTAGCGACGACGGTGACGGCGTGGTGTCGGCGTTCATCGAGTTCGAGACCGCCGTTGGCCGAGGTGTCGGGCACCTTCGGCTCAGGAGCGACGCCGACGGGGACACAGCGTGGACGCTGCTCACCACCCTGCAGGAGCTCAAGGGCCATGAGGAGCGCAAGGGGTCGTCCCGAGTGTTTGGCGCGGTGCACGGCAGCGACCCCGACACCCGGTCGTGGGCGCAGAAGCGAGCCGATGAGGACGCCGCCCTCGGCTACACCGAGCAGCCCTATGTGGTGGTTGTCGGCGGCGGTCAGGGCGGTATCGCACTCGGTGCGCGGCTGCGCCAGCTCGGTGTGCCCGCCATCGTCGTCGACAAGCACGAGCGGCCCGGCGACCAGTGGCGCAAGCGGTACAAGTCGCTGTGCCTGCACGACCCGGTCTGGTACGACCACCTGCCGTACCTGCCGTTCCCGCAGAACTGGCCGGTGTTCGCGCCCAAGGACAAGATCGGCGACTGGCTGGAGTTCTACACCCGCGTCATGGAGGTGCCGTACTGGTCGAAGACGTCGTGCCTGTCGGCGACCTATGACGAGGCCGAGAAACGCTGGACTGTGGAGGTCAACCGCGACGGGGAGCGCGTCACGCTGCGGCCCGCGCATCTCGTGCTCGCCACCGGCATGTCGGGCAAGCCCAGCGTGCCGACCCTGCCCGGGCAGGACGTGTTCCGCGGCGAACAGCACCACTCGAGCGCGCACCCGGGACCTGACCGCTACGTCGGCAAACGCGCCGTCGTGATCGGCTCTAACAACTCCGCGCACGACATCTGCAAGGCCCTCGTCGAGACCGGTGTCGACGTGACGATGGTGCAACGGTCCTCGACGCACATCGTGAAGTCGGACTCGCTGATGGACCTCGGGCTGGGAGACCTGTACTCGGAGCGTGCGCTGGCCGCGGGCATGACGACGGAGAAGGCGGACCTGACATTCGCGTCACTGCCGTACCGAATCATGCACCAGTTCCAGATCCCGATCTACGACGCGATCCGGGAGCGGGACAAGGACTTCTACGACCGGCTGACCGCGGCGGGCTTCGACCTCGACTGGGGCGATGACGGCTCCGGACTGTTCATGAAGTACCTGCGACGGGGGTCGGGCTACTACATCGACGTCGGCGCATGCGACCTGATCGCCGACGGATCGATCAAGCTCGCGCACGGTCAGGTCGATCGCCTCACCGAGGACTCCGTGGTGCTCGCCGACGGCACGGTGCTGCCCGCTGATGTGGTGGTGTACGCGACCGGCTTCGGATCGATGAACGGCTGGGCGGCCGACCTCATCGGCCAGGACGTCGCCGACAAGGTCGGCAGGGTGTGGGGCCTGGGATCGGAGACGACGAAGGACCCCGGACCGTGGGAGGGCGAGCAGCGCAACATGTGGAAGCCCACCCAGCAGGAGAACCTGTGGTTCCACGGCGGCAATCTGCACCAGTCACGGCACTACTCGCTGTACCTGGCACTGCAGCTCAAGGCGCGTCACGCGGGTATCCCCACTCCCGTGTACGGCCAGCAGGAGGTGCACCACCTCAGCTGAGTTCGACGGCGATCTCGTGGAGCCACACCCGCCTCCCCCGGGTGTGGCTCCACCACTTGCTTTGGTCGACAGTTCGCTTTGGTAGACAGTGGTGTGCGCGCACCTGAGGTTGCGGGGTTGCCTCCGATCGTCGGCGGCCGGCCCTCGGTGCTCATTCTCGGCAACGCACCCAGCGTGCTGTCGCTGGAAACCCAGCAGTACTACGGCAACCCACGCAACGGGTTCTGGCGTATCGCGGGCGAGTTGTACGGATTCGACCCCGCCGCCCCGTACGCCGAGCGCACAGCCGCCCTGGTGGAGCACGGCGTCGCGGTCTGGGACGTCCTGCACCACTGCCGACGGCTCGGCAGCCTGGACTCCGCTGTCGAACGGGACAGCATGGTGCCCAACGACTTCGAGCCCTTCTTCGACGAACATCCCGAAATCTCCCGGGTCTTCTTCACCGGTGGCGCTGCCGAGGCGAACTACCGGCGCCTGGTCCACGTGAGCGCCCGCGTGACGTATGCCCGGCTGCCGTCGACGAGCCCGGCACACACGATGCCGATCGCCGCCAAGCTGGCCGCGTGGCGGGATGTTATGGGCGACTAAAGCCGATCCACGATGTCCTTGGCTTCCTTGAGACTCAGCCCGGACTGCTCGCGCAGCAGCTTGATCGCGTTGATCTTCTTCCCGCTGGCCGCAAGGATTCGGACCTCGTCGCTGACCCACCCCTCGTGAAACTCACCGGCGGGCGCGGGCGGCACCGGTTGGGGCCCAGCCCCCTGGCCTGACCGCAAGGCCGCGTGCTCGAGGGCGGCGACGCGCCGTTCCAGGGCTTCGATGCGCCGCTGCAAGTCAGAGTCCGAGTTTCCGAAAAGTGCCATGCCGCACAGTGTCGCGCATCGCTGATCGCCAACTTCGGTGTCCATACCGGTTTCGTCGTCCAGGATTTGCGGGTAAAAACAAATGACATGACCAGCTTCCTTCGGAAACTGCTGGGCATTGGCCTGGCAATCACAGTCATGATCGGTCTGGCCGGCATCACCGGCCCAGGCGCCGCACAGGCATACTCCCGACCCGGTCTACCGGTGGAATACCTCGACGTACCGTCGGCCGCGATGGGCCGCAATGTGCGGGTCCAGTTCCAGCCTGGCGGCTCGCACGCCGTTTACCTGTTGGACGGCCTGCGCGCACGGGACGACTTCAACGGTTGGGATATCGAAACCGCCGCATTCGAGTGGATGCACGACTCCGGGCTGGCGACGGTGATGCCGGTCGGCGGCATGTCGAGCTTCTACGTCGACTGGTACCAGCCCGCGGTCGGCAACGGCACCACCCAGACCTACAAGTGGGAGACCTTTCTGACGCGGGAACTGCCTGCGTGGCTCGCGGAGAACAAGGGTGTCTCGCAGAGCGGCAACGCCGCGGTCGGTGTGTCGATGAGTGGGTCAACGGCGTTGAACCTCGCGACCTACTACCCAGATCAGTTCCGGTACGCGGCTTCGCTGTCGGGCTTCCTCAATCTCTCCGATGGCTTCTGGCCGACGCTGGTCGGACTCGCGATGAACGACGCAGGCGGGTTCAACGCAGGCGCCATGTGGGGGCCGCCGGGCGATCCGGCGTGGGCCCGCAACGATCCGACGGTCAATGTGGCCAAGCTGGTCGCCACGGGTGCCCGCATCTGGGTCTACTGCGGCAGCGGCACCCCCAGTGATCTGCCGGGCGCCGTGGCGGGTATGCCGCAGCAGTTCCTGGAGAACTTCACGCTGGGATCGAACACGAACTTCCAGAACGCCTACGTCGCCGCGGGCGGCACCAATGCGACGTTCGACTTCCCGCCGGACGGTACGCACTCGTGGCCCTACTGGGGCCGGGAACTCCAGCGCATGCTGCCCGACATTCAGCACACGCTCGGCGCTAGCTGACCGGCGGGCGACGCTGCGCCCACGGGCGTGCGGTCTCGATCTGCGCGCCAAGCGACAGCAGCGTCGCCTCGTCGAAAGGCCTGCCGACGAGTTGGACCGAGGTGGGGATGCCGTCGCCGTCGAGGGCCCACGGCACGACGGCCGCGGGCTGGCCGGTGACGTTGAACATGGCCTGGAACGGTGTCCGCGCGGCGACGAGCGCCAGGGTCGAGATCGCGCCGCGCCGCTGGTAGGCGCCCACCCGTGACGGACCGATCGCCGTACCCGGGGTGATGACCACGTCGACGTCGTCGAAGATCGCGTTGACCCGGGCAGTCACGTCGGACTCCCCCGCTCGCATCGCCGCCAGGCGCCGGTCCGACACCAGCGAGCCGATCCGGGCGAAGGCCCTGGTGCGGCGGTCCAGTCGTTCCGGGTGTGGCAGCGCCCGAACGTCGTCGTACACGCCGCGGAAGTAGCGCGGCAGAGCCTGGCTGGAGACCGCGGAGGCCGGGTAGTCGAAGTCGCGCTCGATGACGGTGTGCCCGAGATCGCGCAGGAGAGCGCCCGCCTCGGCTACCGCACCGCGCTGCGACCGGCCGACGCGTGCCACCAGGGGCGGGGGAACCTTGGTGGTCAGCGCGATGCGCAGCCGTCCCGGATCGCGTGCGGCGGCACCGACGAACCCGCCGTCGGGCGTCGGCAGGGTCGAGGTGATGTCGAGGAACAGCGCCGCGTCCTCAACGGTGCGGGCCAGCGGACCCATGACCTCCAGGCCGCACCACGCCCCGGTGTGGGGGTGGATCGGCACGCGATCACGCTGCGGCTTGATGCCGAACAGGCCGTTCCATGTGGACGGGATCCGGATGGAGCCCATGCCATCGGAGCCGAGTGCCATGGCGGCCAGGCCCGCACCCACGGCGGCGCCGCTACCCCCGCTGCTGCCGCCGGGCGCGAAGTCGGGGTTCCACGGGTTGCGCGTGGCGCCGAACGTCACCGTCTCGGTGAATGGCCAGATCATCATCTCGGGAACGTTTGTCTTGCCCAGGATCACCGCGCCCGCCTCCCGCAACAGACGCACCACCTCTGAGTCAGAGGTGCGGACCGGTCCGTGGGCGCTGCTGCCGAACGTGGTCACCTCGCCTGCGACGTCGGAGTCATCCTTGATGGCGATCGGGACGCCCAGCAGCGGTGAGCGCTCCCCCGAGTCCAGCCGGTCCTGTGCCAGTGCGGCGTCGCGGCGGGCGGCATCGGCGAGAACGACGCGGTACGAACGCAGTTCGCCATCGAAGCGGTCGATGCGATCGAGGTAGAGGTCGACGAGTTCCATCGCCGTGACGGTGCCCGCCGCCAAGAGGCGGGCCTGTTCGGCTGCGCCGGCGAAGGCGAGGTCACGAGGGTCCATCTCCGTCAGCGTAGTGAGCTAGCCGTGCCTCGTGGCGTATTCACCTGGCGTGCATCCGAGCATCGACCGGAAGTCGTTGATGAAGTGCGCCTGGTCGTACCAGCCGCATCGCACGGCCAGGTCGGCGAAGTCGGCGGTCGGGTCCGTCTCGATCTCGAGCGCCGCGTGCTGCAGTCGGTAGCGACACAACACCCACTTGACCGGCACCCCGACGTAGCGGCGGAAGACCCGCTGGGTGGTGCGCGCGCTCCACGGCGAGAGGCGCATGACCTGCTCGACGCGGTGCAGTCGGTCATCATCGCGGATGCGGTCGACCAGTGCCGTAAGCGCGAGGTAGGTCTCGTCGGGTCCGTGGTCACATGCCGAGATCACCTCGTCTAGGCGGTTCGCTGCGGCGGCGATATCGTCCTCGAAAGCCACTGGCTCGTCGAACAACTCATCATCGGCGGGCATGACGAGCCCGGTGCATGCGCTCGCGTCGCGGCCGAAGCGGGCGGCGAAGCCACCGGGACGGAAGCGCACGCCGACCACCGAACCTCGGCCCGACAGCGTCGTCGTGAACACCTCGTCAACCACACCGTGGATGAGGGTGTTGGGCAGCGGAAACCCGTGCCGCGGTGAGTCGGTGCCCCACTCGTGGGTGATGTGCATGGCGGGGAAGGTGATGACCGCGCTGGTGTGCGAGGGCCGGCCGGTCAGATCCCAGTCGACCGACCAGAAGTGCTCGATCCACCTCGAGGAATCGGCCGACGGCGCCCACCGTGCGATATCGAACAGCGACGTCGTGTGGGCCCGCCCCACAACGCCGAGTTCAGGCGCGCTCTTGGCCATGTGCCAACCCTACGATGGCCGCGCGCCTCGGCCGCGTGTCGCGTTTTTCCAAGCGCTCGGAGCGGGGATGGCGCGACAGTGGTGGCATGAGCGTGAACCCGATTCCGGAGGGCTACACCAGCCTGACCCCCTTCATCGTCATCGACGGCGCCGCAGCGGCCATCGACTTCTACGTCGAGGTCTTCGGCGCGAAACTCCTGGAGCGGATGGACGGCGGCGACGGTGCCGTCGCGCACGCCGAACTCGACTTCGGCAATGGACGGCTGCAGCTGTCGGACCCCAACACCGACTACGGCCTCGCGGCCCCGGCACGCGGCGAGACAGCCACGCATTCGATCGTGCTGTACTGCCCCGACGTCGACGATGTGGTGGCACGGGCCGAGGCGGCGGGCGCGACCATCCGCGAGGCCGTGCAGACCTTCGTCACCGGTGACCGGTTCGCCTCGATCGTCGATCCGTTCGGGCAGCGCTGGGCGGTGATGACGCGGGTTGAGGATGTCGACCCGGCCGAGCGCGACCGCCGGCTGGCGCAGTGGGCAACGGAGAACGTCTGAGGTTGCCCGCTACGGTGGCGACATGTCATGTGTGTTCTGCGCCATCGTCGCCGGTGAGGCGCCCGCCATCCGGGTCCACGAGGACGACGACTACCTGGCGATCCTCGACATCCGGCCCATCGTCCGGGGCCACACCCTGGTGCTTCCCAAGCGCCACACCGTCGACCTCACCGACACGCCACCATCGACGCTTGCCGACATGATGCGCATCGGCCAGCGCATCGGCCAGGCCGCCCGGGCGTCGGAGCTGCGGGCCGATGGCAACAACATCGCCATCAACGACGGCAAGGCCGCCTTCCAGAGCGTTTTCCACGTCCACCTGCACGTGACCCCGCGGCACAACGGCGACAAACTGGCACTGGCCAAGGGCCTGGTGGTGCGTCGCGACCCGGACCGCGAGACCACCGGGCGCATTCTGCGCGAGGCTTTGGCGGCCCTCGAGGCCTAGCGGCTCGCTGCGCAGTCCTCAATGGCCCAACGTGAAGAAATGTGCGAGATTCTGTCGATTCCTCGACCATTTGTTCACGTTCGGCGAGCGGCGCTCAGAGCGGCAGCGGCGAGTTCGCCGAGTCCACGTGCTCGACGGTGGTGAACACCAGGTTGCCGTCGCCGACGTTCTCGATGTCGTGCAGCAGGTACTCGCCGGCGCCGAACGTGAAGTGCCGCGTCTCACCCGCGCCGTAGGACACCTCGCGCGTCGTGCCGTCTGAGGTGTGCTGCCTGCTCCGTCCCGCGTTGACGGCGGTCCAGAAGTAGTCCAGCACGTGCCGGTGAGCGTGGAATCGCTCCCCCGGCGCCAGCCGGATCTCCCACACCCGCACGCGGTCGTTCTCACTCAGCAGGCGCGAACCGACGTGACCGTCATGCGAGTGCGTGTCGAACTCGGCACGCAGGTCCTCGGGCCATCCCTCGAAGTCCGTGCCGACCAACTCGCCCGCGAGCGGCGCATCGGTCAGGAAGTCAGGAGTACTGGTCATGTCATTCCTCCGTTGCTAGTGGCCCGGGCCGTACAGGCCGAACCGGTTGTCGGGGTCACCGGGCCACCAGGTGCAGTCCACCTGGGATCGCGTGCCCATGTACTTGACGCGCTGCAGAAGCCGTTGGCCGAGTTCGAGCTGTCCGGGCTCCCACTTCGCCAGCGCCTCGGCGATATCACCGCTGTCGGACAGCGCGTCATACAGCGCCCACGCGTTCGCGGCGGCCTTGGCGGTACCCGCTGCGGCGTGCGGCCGAGCCGCGCTGGCCGCATCCCCGACCAGCGCGACGCGGCCCAGCGTCATCCGCTGCGCTCCGGCGTCGTACACGGCCTGCAGGTAGGGCTGCTCAGTGCGCAGCACCACCTCGGCAGCCGCCGGTGCGAGTAACTCGGTTGCTGCCGAGCGCATCTCGTCGACGAAGCGATCCTGCACCTGACCGGGGTGTAGCGACACTCCCGCCAGGAAACCGCGCTTGTCGGTCATCAGCTCATCGAGTTCATGACCCTCCGGCACGTTTCGATACCACACGTAATTCAGCAGTCGCTCACCCACCGCGAGCCCGCCATCGGTCGACGGAATCGGATACACGTTGATGTGCGTGTGAGGACCCACGCTGTACGTGATCGAGTCGTGCAGCAGTTCGAAGGTCTCCGGCGACACCTCGCGCTCGGGCACCGTGCCGCGCCAGCCGACGTATCCCGAGTACTCCATGCGGGTGTCCGGAGAGATGCGCCGCCGGCTCGGCGAGCCGATTCCGTCGGCGAACACCACGAGTTCGGCGCGCTCTCGGCGACCCGAGGTGAAGCGCACCTCAACACCGTCGGCATCCTCGTCGAAGCCCGCCGCGTACTCACCGAGGTGGTAGTCGTCCATCCCGAAGTCGGCGAGCAGCGCCCGGTAGAACGTCCCCCACGAGGTGTAGCTCCACGGCGCGTCGTCGCGGTGCACGATCCGGTTCGATCGATCCAGATACTGCACGTAATGCGTTGATGTACTGACCTGTTCGGGGTGCTGGTCGCTGCACTCGACGAACCAGCGCAGCGTGTCGGGTTGCAGAACAATGCCGCCGCCACGGCCGTCGAGGTTGGTCGGCGTGCGCTCGAACACCGAGACGTCGAACCCCAGCCGGCGCAGCAGAAGTGCCGTCGTCAGCCCGCCGATCGAGCCACCGATCACCAGCGCGCGATGCCCCGACCAGTCCTGGCGAGTGTTCATGTGTCCATCACTCATGCTTCTCTCCTAGGTCCAGGCCCAGAAAGGCTCGGGCGTTGCGCTCGAGGGCGACGTCGTCGATACCCCCGTCATGCGGCAGGTCGAGGGGGCGCGCCACCCCCATGTCGAACGGATAGTCACTGCCGCACATCAGATGCGATGGGTCGGAGTGCGCGCGCAGAAGATCGAGCGCCGGGCCGTCGTGAGTGAGGGTGTCGAACCACAGTGCGGCGAAACCCTCTCGCGGCGAGCGGGTCTCCCCGCTGCGCACGTCGGCGCGCTGCTGCCAGCCGTGCTGCCAACGGCCCACCAGAGCGGGCGCGCAGCCGCCGCCGTGCAGCAGGCAGATCCGCAGCCCGGGCAGTTCCTCGAGCACTCCGCCGAGCACCAGTGCCGCTGCCGCCGTGGCTGTTTCGACCGGATTGCCGATGAGGTTGGCCAGGTAGTAGGACGACCACTCCGGGCGCGGCAGCTGCATCGGGTGCACCAGCACCGCCAGGTCGCTCTCGACGGCGATCCGCAGCAGGTCACGCATCGGCTCGACGTCGAAGGAGGTGTGCCCAAGCAGCGGTGGCACCGCAATGCCGCGCACCGACCCCGATCGCGCGAGCGCCTCCATCTGCTGTCGCGCGGCGTCGGGATCGTGCAGTGTCACCAGACCGAGCCCGAGCAGTCGGCCCGCGCTATCACTGCACACCTTGGCGAGTTCCGCGTTGAACGCACCCACGTAGTCGTCGACGCCCGGGGCGGCGGCGACCGGGAAGGCGAACGGGGGCGCCGAGAGCACGCGGGAGCCGAGCCCAGCGGCATCGGTGTCAGCGATCACGCGGTCGATATCGCACATGGCGGCCGTCTCGATCGACAGCGGAAGGTCGCCGAGGTGCAGTTGACCGTCACGACCGTTCAGCGGCGGCACCGGTGACCCCGGCGGCAGCCCGAACAGGTCCTCGGGCAGCCAGTGGGCGTGGACGTCGATGGGGCCCTGCCGAATACGGGATGTCACGCGGCCGCCTCCAGAGCCTCGAAGCGAGCCAGCACCTCGGCCTGCAGAACCGCGACGGCCGGATCGGACGCCCGGCGCGGCCGCGGGAGATCGACGTCGATCACCTCGTGCACCCGGCCACCAGGAGCGAGCACGACGATCCGGTCGGACAGTTGTACGGCCTCCGTGACGTCGTGGGTCACGAACATCACGGTGCGTCGGGACTCCAGCCAGATCCGCTCGAGATGCTCGCGCAGTGTGCGCGACGTCATCGCGTCGAGGTGGCTGAACGGCTCGTCCATCAGCAGTACATCGGGTTCCACGGCGAAGGCCCGGGCGATGCCGATGCGTTGCTGCTGGCCACCCGACAGCTGGGAGGGGAAGCGGTCCGCGCAGTGGCTCAGCCCGACCAGGTCCAGATAGTGCCTCGCACGCTCCTGCCAGCCCTCCCGCTCGTGCTGGACGAAGCCGAGATTCGCCATCACCGTGCGCCACGGCAGCAGCCGCGGGTCCTGGAAGACGTACCCGACGCGGGCGTCGCGGCCACCGGATTTCAGCTCGACCGTGCCCGACGTGTGCGTCTCAATACCCGACACGATGTTGAGCAGTGTCGTCTTTCCGCTGCCCGACGGGCCGACGACCGACACGAACGTCTCACCGGAGATCGTCAGGTCGATACCGTCGATGACGCGGGTGGCCGACCCGCTGCGGTCGTGGAAGTCCTTCACTAGGTTTCGGATCTCTATGGAAGCCATGGTTTCTCGCTCTCGTTGTAGGGGGTTTAGGCGGAGCGCCAGCGGGTGACGTAACGCTCGATGGGACCCAGGAGCAGTAGGTCGGCCACGACGAGCACGACGATGAAGACCAGTACCCAGGCGAAGAAGCCGTCGAGTTGGTTGGCGTCGTACCAGTAGCGCGATCGCCACCCGACGCCCGAGGTGGAGCCGAACCACTCTGCTAGCAGGAGCCCGTTCCAGGCGCTCATGATCGCGAACCGGACGGCAGCCACCGTCGAGCCGGCAACCGCTGGAGCCACGATGTGGCGCAGTACGTTCCGTCGGGGCACTCCGAAGGCGCGAGCCATCATGACCAGGTCGGCGGGTACCGCACGCGTCGCCTTGGCGATGTTGACCACCACGAACGGCAGCCCCGACAGGAACACCGTCACCACCGGGGTGAGCCAACCGAAACCAAACCACATGGTGGTCAGAAGTGCCCAGATCACGGCGGGGATCGCCAGCGCCGCCGCGTTCAAATCCGAGAACGCGAGATCGGCCCACCGAGAAAGGCCCATCCAGACGCCGACGGCAGCCCCCACAACGAGGGCGAGTGCCAGGCCAAGGACGAAGCGGTTCATGCTGATGGCCAGGTTGTGCCACAGCTCGCCGATCGCGGCCTCCGATACGAGGCTGTCGACGGTCTGCGCCGGCGACGGTATGCGGTTGCCCACCACGACGGCCAGCTGCCAGGCACCGAGGATGGTGAGCAGCGCCGCGACGACGGCCAGCGCCGACGAGGTGTGGCCGCGAAGTTGGCGTCGCCAGGTGGAGGACGTCGAGGTCACGGTGGTCATGCGATTTCCTTCCGCCATGCGAAGAAGCGGTTCTCCAGGTAGGCCAGGCCGCGCTCGATCAGCACCATGGCGACGATGAAGAGCGTCGTCCAGGCGAGCATGTCGTCGACCTGAAACTCCTGATACGCCTTGCGAATCATGAAGCCGACGCCGTCGCTGGCGCCGAAGACCTCCGTGAGCGCCTCGACCTTCCACGCCATGGCGAAGCCGTAGCGCACACCGGCGAATACGAAGGTCACCAGGGCAGGCAGGTAGAGGTGGCGCAGCACGTCGCGCCGGTTGCGTTCGAAGGCACGGCACATCGCGAGCAGGTTGCCGTCGACCGAGCGCACGCCCTCTGCGACGTTCATCGCGATGAACGGCAGGGCCACCAGCGCCGAGACCACGATGGGCCCGCCTGGGCCGACACCGAAGATCAGCAGCCCGAACACCGCGTACGTCAGGCCCGGCATGCTTCCGAGCACGAACAGCGGGAGCGAGAAGTACGCAGTCATGAATCTGCTTCGGCCCATGACGAATCCGATGATCAGCCCGCCGACCATCGCGATCGCGAAGCCCGCAGCGATCTTGCCGATGCTGGAGGCGAAGTTGGTGAGCGCCTCCCCCGACACGATGATGTCGATGACGCGTTCGAATACGTTGAGCGGCTGGGGCAGGATCGGATCGTTGACCCACGCGGCAATGACCGCCCAAGCGGCGACGGCCGTGATCAGTGCGACACCAGACACGATCCACCGGCGCGGCCCCGCCGCCCGTGTCTTCCGCTTCCGCGATCCCGGGGCCGGTTTCCGCGGTGCCGGTTCGGTGTCCGGCGGGACGATGGTCTGCGTCACTGGCGGACTCCTTCGGTCGGGAGGAACTGAGGATCGGAGACGTCGTCGCCGATGACTCCGGTCTCCCGCATCAGATCGAATATCGAACTCTCGTCATCCGCCCACTGCTGGTCGAATCGGACGTCGTCGACCACCCAGTCATGCTGAGCGACATAGTCCTTCATGAACGCGATGTCCTCGGGTGTGTCGACCGCGAAGTGCTGTGGATATCGCTCGATCATCTCGTCGCGGTGCTGCTGCCATTCAGTGAGGCCGCGTTCCCACAGATCGAGGAAGGCCGAGACCTCGCCGGGATGTTCGTCGACCCAGTCCTTGCGGGCCACGAAGACGTTGCCCATGGGTCCGTCATGGCCTGGCGCCTCGAGTTCGGCGAACAGCTCGGCTGAGGACTTACCGTCGTAGAGCGGTCGCACCGTGCCCTCGCGCAGATCGCGGGCCGACAGGTCCGGATAGCAGATACAGGCGTCGATCTCACCGCGCGCCAACAGGTTCGAGAGGTTCTGGATGTCGGCGACTACGACTTGGTAGTCGTTCGCGAGGTCGATGTCGTGCATCCTCGCCAGGAGTGCACTCCAGACCAGGGTTCCCGACACCGTGGTGAACACGCCGAGGCGCCTGCCCCTCAGATCGGCGAGCGTCTGCGCGGGCTCGTCGGCGCGGACCAGGATTCGGCTGCGCTCGGCGTTGTAGCGACCGATGATGACCGTCTCGCGCCCTGTCTGCTCCTCGAGGCCGGGCACCTCGAACGACGCTGTCGAGATGATGTCGGCATGACCGCCGGCGAACAGGCCGAACTCATCCCACGTGGCGCTGGTCTCGATGGTGTAGCCGGTGTCGCGCTGCCACTGGTCGACGATGCCCGCGTCGTGCATGTAGTCCCAGATGGGGTCGGGCGCGAACGTGAACCGGATGACGCCGTCGCGGGCCGCACGTGATGACGCGGGTCCGCCAAGACCGGCCGAGCACCCCGTGGTGAACGCGAGTGTTGCCACCGCGATCAACACGAGCAGCGTCCGGATGAGCCGACGGCTTCGTGGGCTGTGCACTGGTGAGCCTCCTCGCTGCACTGCTGTGACGGCCCTCACCGTCCGAACAACACCATGCTTGGTACGAGCCATTTCGGGCAATGTCATGGGCAACATACATATGCTGATCCCTATGTCATCAGGAACACTGCTCGAGCGGTGGCTCGATGGACTGGCAGACATCGGCGAAGCGGTCGGGGGCGACGAACCCGTGCCAGACCTGCTGGATCGCGTGGCCCGCACCGCCTGCACGCTGCTCGACTACGACTTCTGCGCGGTGTTCCTGCCCGACGAGAGCCGCCGCGCACTGACCATCGTCGGCGCACACGGACTCTCCAGCGACTACATCGCGCAGGTCAACGCCGACCGGCCGATCCTGCTCGACGTCCGTGGCGGGGACGAGGCGCCGACCAGCGTCGCCTTCCGCGGCGGAGAGGTGGTGACGCTCGAGGACATCGACCTGACCCCCGGTATCGGGCCATGGGGTGGAGTTGCCCACGAGCAGGGGTACCGCGCGCTCATCTCGGTGCCCCTGCGCCGCGCTGGGGTCGTTGTCGGCGCACTCAACGGCTATCGCAAGCACGCCCACCGGTTCGACCAGGCGGAGATCAGCCTGGTGACCACGCTCGCCACCCAGGTGGCCATCGCACTCGGCACCGCGCAGCTGCGGGCCAGTGAGCAGAACACCATCCGGGAACTGCGTCGCGCCGAGGAGGTGCACGCCCTGCTGACCGCCACGGCGTTGCGCGGCGAGGGCGTGGCCGGCGTCGCCGCCGCCCTCGCCGAACTGCTGGGCCACCCGGTGGCGATCGAGGACGTCTACGGGGAGGCTCTGGCCTCTGCGGGTTGGGGCGACCGAGGCCGTCCGACCGTGACCGATGACCAGATCGGCAAGGGAGAGGTTATTGCGAGCGACTCCGCGACCACGGCCGGTGTCGTTCTCGACGGTGAGGTGGTCGCTCGCATCCACGTCGATGTCGAGCGGAACACGTTGTCCGGGATCGATATCCGCGCCGTCGAGCACGCCTCGGTGGTCACGGCGCTTGAACTGTTGCGCGCCCGCACTGCCGCCGAGGTTGAGCAACGACTGCGTGGGTCACTAGTCGCGGACCTGCTCACCAGCGGGGCGGCCGATGTCGCAGACCTGCTCGACCGCGCCCGTCGGCTCGGCTGGGACCTGTCCGGCGGACAGGTGCTACTCGCCATCCGCTGTGTGGACGAGCGTCGGGTGGACGGACCCGCGACCGAGCGGCTGCTCGCCACGGTCGACCGCTCGGTGGCAGGCGTCACGCCTCGACCCTTGGTGTCGGTGTACCACGGCGATCTGGTGTTGGTCTGGAACCGCGGACGCGCCGAGACCTCGAACCTGGCAGACCGATTGGTGCAAGCGCTCACTGCCAACGGAGCGCTCGAGTACGCCGTCGCCGCCATGGCCTCCGCGCCTTCGGCCGCCGGTCTTCCCGCCACGTTCCGCACGATCAGAGGGGCGCTCGACCTCGGCGCACAAGCAGGTGCCTCCACCGTGATCGATCTGCATGACCTCGCGATCGATCACCTGCTGCTGCAACTCGACGACCCAGTCCGATTGCGGGACTTCACCGAATCCGTCCTCGGCGCGGCGATGCGCAACGACCGCGACCACGCCACGGAGCTGATTCACACCGCGCGGGCACTCCTCGAGCACGACCTCGACCGGGCCGCGACCGCCACCACGCTGCACCTACACGCCAACACCGTGCGCCAGCGGATCCGCCGGCTCGAGAGCCTCACCGGCCTGCAACTGTCGCGACCACGCGACCTGCTCACGTTGACCGCGGCGTTGTCCGTCTCACGAATCGCCGGTCTCGGGTGAGGGACACTGGATGGCATGAGCAATATGCCCCTATGGGAGCGCTACATCGGCATCCCGCTACTGCAGGTGCACGACATGATCTACAAGAAGACCAATGGCCGCATCGGGCATCGCATCCCCGGCGCACCGCCGAGCCTGCTGCTGCACACCGTCGGCGCGAAGACCGGCATCCAGCGCACCAACACGCTGAGCTACGCCGAGGACGGTGGCTCGTATCTGGTGGTGGCATCCAAGGGCGGTGACCCGAAGGCACCGGGCTGGTACTTCAATCTCAAGGCCAACCCGAAGGTCGAGATCAACATCGGACCCAAGCGGATGCCCGCCACGGCGCGCATCATCGGCGCCGACGACCCCGACTATCCGCGGCTGTGGAAGTTGGTCAACGACAACAACTCCAATCGCTACGACGGGTATCAGAAGCGCACGACGCGCAAGATCCCGATCATCGCGCTGACGCCCTAGAACAGCTCCTTAGCGAACAGTTCCAGTGTCGCCTCGCGTGCGGGCGCCGTCGCGGGGTCCACACCGCGGCGTTCGGACGCGACGGGGTTGATCATCACCTCGTCGACGTCGAAGTCCTGCGCGATCCGCCTGACCTGCTCGGCAGCCTCGACCGGATCGCCAAGGACGGCGCTGCCTCGGCCCGCCTCGATGATCGCCTGCTGTTGGGGTGTCATCGTGAGGGCTTGCGCATCCTCGACGAGGTCCAGCGCCCGCAGCGGCTGGCCGGTGCGCAGCAAGGCCATCATGTGCAGGTTCGGCAGCATCAGCGCCTCGGCCTCGGCGCGGGTGGCGGCCACCGACGCGTTGACCGTCATGAACGTCGTCGGCGCGGGCAGGACGCCGGGCCGGAACTCCTCGCGGTAGACGGCAAGCGCCTCCTCGGTGCCGCGGCCCGCGAAGTGATGCGCGAAGACGTAGGGCAGCCCCTTGGCGGCGGCCAGGTGCGCCGAGTACATCGAGGAGCCCAGCAGCCACAGCCGGGCCTCACTCGCCGCCGCGGGTGTCGCCTTGAGGATGTAGTTCTGGTCGAACATGTTTCGTCCCCGGACCGCGACCGAGACGCCCGTCGCGCTCATCAGTGCGGCGACGTCGTCGAGGTACTGCGGGAACTTCTCGATGTCGGTGTCGTCGCGGCCCGCTGCCCCGCGCAGCGCCATTGACGTGACGGGGTCGCTGCCCGGCGCGCGACCCAGACCCAGATCGATGCGCCCGGGTGCGGCCGCCTCGAGCAGGGCGAACTGTTCGGCCACCGCGAGCGGCGCGTGGTTGGGCAGCATCACGCCGCCCGAGCCCAGCCGGATGCGCGTCGTCTGCGCGGCCAGATAGGCGATCAGGACGGGCGGACTGGTGGCGGCGACGGCAGGCATGTTGTGGTGTTCGGCCAGCCAGTACCGCGTGTAGCCGAGGTCGTCGGCGGTCCGCGCCAGGCGCACTGTCGCTGCGAGTGCATCCGCCGTGGTCTGGTCGCTTCGGACGGGGACGAGGTCGAGAACAGAGAGTCGCACGCCAGGGTCAACGCGATGAGCCCGTCGAACGTTCCTCACCCCCGCGATTTCGGCGCGTTTTCGTTCGCTCAGCGACGGTTTGCGCGCCGAAATCACACGTCGGCGATGCGTTTGGCCTCGGCGAATACGTCGTCGAGCATCGCCGGGGTCAATCGGCCGGTGAAGGTGTTCTGCTGGCTGGGGTGATAGCAGCCGATCAGCGTGACGGTGTCGATCGGGGCCGTCACGAGGTGGCCGAACTTCGGCATCGGCTTGGGCACCGCCACACCGCTGACCCGGAGCATGTCCAGCGCCGCCCGCCAGGCGAACCCGCCGAGCACGACGATCGCCTTCACGCTCGGCGCGAGCAATCGCCACTCGGCGTCGAGCCACGGCGCGCACGTCGCTCGCTCATCCGGCGTCGGCGCGTTGTCAGGCGGGGCGCACCGCACGGCGGCGACAACGCGGGTGTCGTTGAGGGACAAGCCATCCGCGGCGTCGACACTGTCCGGCGCGCTGGCCAGCCCAGCCCGGTGCATCGCCGCGAATAGGAAGTCGCCACTGCGATCGCCGGTGAACACCCGGCCCGTTCGATTGGCGCCGTGCGCCGCGGGCGCCAGACCGAGGACCAGGATTCCCGGTTCGGTCGCACCGAATCCGGGGATTGGCCGGCCCCAGTACGGCTCACCCGCGAAGGAGCGACGCTTGGCCAGCGCGACGTCCTCGCGCCACGTCACCAGGCGTGGACAGGCCCGGCACACGCTGACCAGCGCGTCGAGGTCCTCGAGGCTGCGCGTCCGCCTGGCCAGCGACCGCACCCGCGCCGCCGTGGACGCCACCACGGTGTCGGGCGTCGCCGGATCCCCCGGCCAGCCGGTCCCGGCGGGCACGGGCGAGTCAAAGTACTCACCGGTTCGGACGTGCGGCAGTGTCACCCCACCACTGTGCACGCCGGGTAAATCGCTCGCGGCTCGGGCGGGCCCGCTGTTACATTCAGCCGCGATACCCCATGAACACAAAGAAGCGCCAGCCGCTGTTCCTGATCTTCTTCGCGGCGCTGACCGCCGGTGCGGGCAACGGGATCTCCATCGTGGCATTTCCGTGGCTGGTGTTGCAGCGCAACGGCTCGGCGGTCGAGGCCTCGATCGTGGCCATGGCGGGGACGCTGCCACTTCTGGTGGCCACCCTGATCGCGGGTGCGGCCGTGGACTACCTCGGCCGCCGGCGGGTCTCGATGATTTCCGATGCACTCTCGGCGCTCTCGGTGGCCGCGGTGCCGGTGATCGCCCTGACCTTCGGCGTCCATGCCGTCAACGTCGCAGTGCTGGCCGGTCTGGCAGCTCTGGGCGCGTTCTTCGACCCGGCCGGGATGACCGCCCGCGAGACGATGCTGCCGGAGGCCGCGCAGAGTGCGGGCTGGTCGCTGGACCGCGCCAACAGCGTCTACGAGGCGAACTTCAACCTCGCCTACATCGTCGGCCCGGGGATCGGCGGCCTGCTCATCGCCACCGTCGGTGGCGTCAACACCATGTGGGTGACATCGGGATTCTTCGTGCTGTCCATCCTGGCCATCTTCGTACTGCGGCTGGAGGGCACGGGAACTCCCAACCGCGAGCACCTGCCCCAGGTGTGGGCGGGCATCGTGGAGGGCCTCAAGTTCGTCTGGAACACACCGGTGCTGCGCACTTTGGCGATTGTCGATCTCACCGCCACCGGTCTCTACATGCCGATGGAGAGCGTGCTGTTCCCGAAGTACTTCACCGACCGCAACGAGCCGCAGCATCTGGGCTGGGTGCTGATGGCGTTAGCCGTCGGCGGGCTGGTCGGCGCACTCGGCTACGCCGTGTGGTCGAAGTACTCGAACCGGCGGACGATCATGCTGATCGCGGTGATCACCCTCGGCGTCGCGATGACGGTGATCGCGTTCCTGCCGCCGCTGCCCGTGATCCTGGTGCTGTCGGCGATCGTCGGCCTGGTGTACGGGCCGATGGCCCCGATCTACAACTACGTGATGCAGACGCGGGCGCCGGCGCACCTGCGGGGCCGGGTAGTCGGCGTGATGGGTTCGCTGGCCTACGCCGCTGGTCCGCTCGGATTGATCGTGGCGGGACCACTCGCCGATTACGCGGGGCTGCACACCACGTTCCTGGCACTGTCGCTGCCGATGCTGCTGCTCGGCGTGGTGGCGATCTTCCTACCCGGGCTGCGACACCTCGACCATGTGCCGGAGACCGATACCGTCCCAGACACCCGGGCGGGCTGACGCCTACGATCGTGCGATGGACTCCGCCCTGGACGCCCTGATCACCCAGTTGCCCGTCGGCACTGTCGTCACCGACCCCGACATCCTGGAGTCCTACCGCCAGGATCGCGCCGCCGACCCCAGCGCGGGCATGCCATTGGCCGTGGTCCGACCCGTCCGCACCGAGGAGGTGCAGACGGTGATGCGGTGGGCGACCCGCCATCGCGTGCCGGTCGTGCCGCGCGGTGCGGGCACCGGTTTGTCGGGCGGAGCGACGGCGCTGACCGGCGGCCTGGTGCTGTCCACCGAGCGCATGCGCGACATCGTCGTCGACCCGGTGACGCGCACCGCCGTCACGCAACCGGGCCTGTTCAATGCCGAGGTCAAGAAGGCCGTCGCCGCGCACGGACTCTGGTATCCGCCGGACCCGTCGTCGTTCGAGATCTGCACCATCGGCGGCAACATCGCCACCAACGCGGGCGGTCTGTGCTGCGTGAAGTACGGAGTCACGACCGACTACGTGCTGGGTCTGCAGGTGGTGCTGGCCGACGGCACTGCGGTGCGTCTCGGTGGCCCGCGACTGAAGGACGTTGCGGGACTGAGCCTGACGAAGTTGTTCGTCGGCAGCGAGGGCACGCTGGGTGTGGTGACCGAGGTGACGTTGCGACTGCTTCCGCCGCAGCATCGCGGCAGCACCGTGGTCGCCTCCTTCGCGTCGGTGGCCGCGGCCGCCGACGCCGTCGTGACGATCACCGGCAAGATCCGGCCCTCGATGCTCGAATTCATGGACGCCGTCGCGATCAACGCCGTCGAGGACAAGCTCAAGATGGGCCTGGACCGCGGTGCGGCCGCGATGATGGTCGCCGCGTCCGATGACCGCGGGCCGGCCGGTGTTGAGGACACCGAGTACATGGCGTCCGTGTTCACCGAATTCGGTGCGACGGAGGTCTTCACCACCGCCGACCCCGACGAGGGCGAGGCATTCGTCGCCGCCCGCCGGTTCGCGATCCCGGCGGTGGAGGCCAAGGGCGCTCTGCTGCTCGAGGATGTCGGGGTGCCCCTGCCCGCCCTGGCCGACCTGGTGTCCGGCGTCGAGAAGATCGCCGCCCAGCACGACCTGATGATCTCGGTGATCGCGCACGCCGGCGACGGCAACACCCATCCGCTGATCGTGTACGACGCGGCTGATGCGGCGATGACGGAACGCGCCAACGCGGCGTTCGGCGCGATCATGGACCTGGCCGTCGGACTCGGCGGCACCATCACCGGCGAGCACGGTGTCGGCAGGCTCAAGCGGCCGTGGCTGGCGGGGTACCTGGGCCCGGAGGCGATGGAACTCAACCGGCGCATCAAGACAGCGCTCGACCCCGACAACATCCTCAACCCGGGCGCCGCGATCTAGGCGGTCGGGTTCTCCCGCGAGCAGACGCAGAATCGCACTCACCCCTCATCCTGAGTGCGATTTTGTGTCTGCTCGCGGCGGCACGCGATCAGGAGACACGGTGAAGACCCTCCCCCGGGGATGTTCGGGGAGGGCCTCCATGTCCGTGGCGTCTAGCGCTGCGACAGGCCTGCGACGTGCTGCGGGCCGTGGTGGTTGTGCCAACCGGGCTGCTGGCTGGGGGCCGGGTGGGCCTTGACGGCCGGGGCGTAGGAGTAGCCGGGGCCCGTGGAGGCCTGACTCTGGGCGTTGGCCATACCGGCCAGGCCGAGGGCTGCGCCGCCGATGATGCCGGCGGAGACGATCGGGAGGGCGATCAGGCGTGCGATGCTGGTCATGTCATCAATCCTTCTGTCTGGGTTAGCTTTTCGTTTCTCTGCCGGTGTTTCTCCGGCGATGAGATAACTATGTCGCGTTTCCAGAAGGACGTCTGTCGGGTGATCAGCCCAGACAACGGTGGAACCTCGTGTCCACCGATTGGGGGACACGTGGCGGTCCCGGAAGAACGGGCTAGGTGGTGATCTGCCAGTCGGCAGCGGCGCGCTGCTGGTTCCAGAACTCCCGGAACCGGACGTAACGTCCACCCTCGGTGAGCAATTCGTCGATGGTGCCGTCCTCGACGATGCGTCCGTCGTCGACGAACAGAACCCGGTCGGCGTGCCGGATGCTGGCCAATCGGTGCGCGACGATCACCCGGGTGCGCTGACGCAGATCGGCGGTCAGGGCGTCGACCACCGCGGCCTCGTTCTCGGTGTCCAGCGCGCTCGTCGCCTCGTCGACCAGCAGTACCGGAGCCGGCTTCACCAGCGCCCGGGCGATGCTGACACGCTGACGCTCGCCGCCGGACAGTGCGGCTCCGGCCTCCCCGACCATCGTCTGCTCGCCGTCGGGCAGGCGGCCGGTGAGCTCGTCGACGCGGGCCAGTCGCGTCGCCGTGGACAGCGCGTCGGCATCGGCGTCCGGGTGACCGACCAGGACGTTGTCGCGTAGCGAGCCGTCGAACAGGTAGGGATGCTGGAAGACCACGCTGGTGGCCGCACGCCGCGCGGCGGGGTCCAGTGTCGCGATGTCGACGCCGTCGAACAGCACCCGGCCGCTGGTCGGCTCGTGCAGACCCGCGATGAGCGCCAGGATCGTGCTCTTCCCCGACCCCGACGGGCCGACGATGGCCGTGGTGGTACCCGGCTCGAGGACGAAATCCAGTCCCTCGAAAAGCTTCTCGTCACCGTAGGCGAAGCCCACACCGTCGAACTCGATACGCGGCGCCGCGCCGGTGTCTGCCAGCGTGGCGGCACCGGCGGCCAGGGTCGGCGCGTCCAGCACCGCCTGGATCCTGCCGAGTGTGGCACGGGTGCTCTCCAGCGCGGGAGCCAGTTCGCTCAGGCTAGTGAACGGCTCCAGGTAGCGGGCGATGACGACGATGAGCGCGATGGCCTCGGGTACCCCCAGCTCACCGCGCACCGTCAGCCATGCGGCCATGCCGGCGAACAGGATCAGTGCCAACTGGCTGGCGAGGCTGAACAGCAACTGGCCGGGGATCTGCATGGTGAGCAACCGCAGGCTTGCACCGTGCTGAGCGTCGAGGGCGCCGCCGACGAGGCTGCGTGCTGGCTCCACGCGACGCGCGGCGCGCAAAGCCTGTTGGGTTCGGGCGAACTCGATGATGCGCTCGGTGAACGCGGTGTTGGTCTCACCGGCGACCGCATCGGCGCGGCGAGTCAACTGCACCGAGATCCACAGCGCGCCCAGCAGTACCGCCACCCCCGCCAGCGCAGCCAGTCCCAGAGCCGGAGACACCGCCAGCAGCGCCAGTGCGATAGCGGCGGGCAGCAGCACGGCACCGATCAGCGGTGTCAACAGGTTGACCACGAGTCCGACCAGTTCCGGCCCGGTGGAGGCGATGGCCTGCCGCGCCGTCGCGGTGTTGTCCTGTGTCAGCCAGTTCAACCGGATGTTGGGCAGTCGATCGGCGACGTCGTGCTGGGTGTTGTCGAGCACCGCGAAACCCAGATCGAAACCCATTCGCGCGGTGGTGGTGTCGACCACCCACCCGCCGACGGTCACGGCGGTCAACCACCCCAGCCACAGCCACGCGCGGTCCGGCGCATCGCCGAACAGTTCGGCGACCAGTGGCACCAGCAGTACCGTTCCTGCGGCCCGCAACAGCACCGAGACGACCGTCAGCACCGTGTAGGCGCCAACCTTGCCGCGGCGGTCGGCCGGGATCAACGCCAGCAGCGTGCGGATCATCGGGAGGCCTCCTGCGTGGTCCCTGCGCCGACTGGCGCGCGCGTGCCCGAATCCCACAGCGCGCGGTAGCGCCCGCCCGCGGCCAACAGTTGGTCGTGTGTTCCGGTTTCGGCGATCTCACCGTCGTCGAGGACGACGATCTGGTCGGCGTGGGTGATGGTGTGCAGCCGGTGCGCAATGACGAGAACCGTGCGATCCCTGGTGAGCCCATTGAGCGCCTGCTGGACGAGGTACTCCGATTCGGGGTCGGCGAACGCGGTGGCCTCGTCGAGGATGAGCACAGGAGTGTCCGCCAGGATCGCGCGGGCGATGGTCACGCGTTGCCGCTCACCACCTGACAGCCCGGAACCCGCCCCGAGCACCGTGTCGTAACCCTCCGGCAGCCGCATGATCCGGTCGTGGATCTGCGCGTCACGCGCGGCGGCCTGCACCCGCTCGAGGTCGGCATCGGGCACCGCCAACGCGATGTTCTCCGCAACGGTGCCGTGCACCAGCTGGGTCTCCTGGAGCACGAAACCGATCCGCCGGTACAACTCGTCGGCGTCCAGCGTGCGAATGTCGCGGCCCCCGACGGTGATCGAGCCCTGCTGCACGTCATGGAAGCGCGCGAGCAGCGCGGCGAGGGTGGACTTGCCCGACCCCGACGGTCCGACGAGCGCGGTGACCGTGCCCGGCCGCAGCGTCAGCGTCACGTCCCTGACCACCGGGACGTCCGGCCGATAGCCGAACGTCACGCGTTCGAAGACGACGGTGCCGTCGGTGCCGTCGGCGGGCGTACTCGCCGCACTGACGGCGAGGTCCGGTTCGTCGAGCACAGTCTGCACCCGCCGAGCCGCCAGCATGCCGGCCTGGATGCCGCCCAACCCGTAGCCGATGCCCAGCAGTCGGGCGCCGAAGGTGGTGCCCAGGAACAGGAATGGCAGCAGACTCACCGGATCCATCGCCCCGGCGACGATCATCGGGGTGCCGACGACGGCGATCAGCCACAGGAACGTCGCGGGCCTGGTGACCAGATCCATCAGCGTCTTCTTGCCGACGAATGGGCGCTGCCAGGCCACCAGGAATCCGATGTAATCGTCGAGTCGGCGCCGGAAGCTCGATGCGGCCGCGCCACCGAACACGCGGACCACCGGTTGGCCCTCGAGGTAGGCGCCGGCCTCACCGCCCATCCGCTCGGCCCATCGCGGCGCCTCGCGGATCTTGGACCCGGACTGAATTGTCATGGCGGACATCAACACCACGTAGGCGAGCACCGGCACGAACAGCACCAGTGCCAGGCGCCAGTCGACGACGAACAGGTAGACCAGCACCGCAACGGGCGCCACAACGGCGGCGACCGCGTCGGGGATCGCGTGGGTGACCAGGTAGTGCAGGGCCAGCGTGTCGTCCTGCACGAGTTGCTTGACCGAGCCGGATCCGCGGGCGGTGAACCAGCCCAACGGCAATCGGGACAGCTTGGTCAGCAGTCGCCCGCGCAGTTCGCGGGCAAAGCGGGCGTCGACGCGGTGCAGCCAGAACGTCAGCGCGGCCGCCAACAGGGCGCCGGTGCCGAGCAGCCCGACCGCGGCGGTGCCCAGGGTCCAGAGCCGACCCTGATCGGCACCCGACAGCAGGACCCTGGCCAGCTCGACCAGCAGTACGAACGGCGCGAGTTCGACGAGGGTGATCAGCAACTGCAGGACACCGGAGACGATGAGCGGCGTCTTCAGCGGCGCCATCAGTCGTCCCGCACCCTGGCCGCGCCAGTTCCCGCGGGCCGCGTCGGCCGGCACCTGGCGCACAGTCGGTTCGGACGGCTCGACAGGGGTCTCGGGCTCGACGCTCGCGGGCATCGCGACCGGTGTGGCGGGCTCGTCGCCGCGTCGCTTGCCCATCGCCCGACCCTCGGTCCAGTAGGCCTGGGCGTGGATCTCGGACTTGGGGAACCCGAACTCGTCGCGCAGCCGGGTGCGCAGGTGCTTGAGCGCGCCCGCCTCCGGCCCCACCCAGGCGTACCAGTTCGACCAGTCGCGGGATTCGACTGCGGCGGCCAGCGAGGTCGCGTCCCGGCGGGCGACCCGATGCAGGGTCAGGCGCGGATGCTCGGCGACCCGGATCAGCAGATCGTCGTCGCTGTGCTGTTCGAGGTAGGCCTCGATGGGGATGTCGTGCGGGACGGCGTTGATGATGCCGTTGATGGCGGGCGTCGATGCCGAGTCGCCGATCAGGAGGTATCCGGCGGGACGGTCGGCGGGGTCGTCGGCGACCGTGAACGGCGCCGAGCCCATCGTCATGACCGCGATCTTCGCGCCGGGTACCGCGGTGCGCGCCCAGGTCGACGCGGGACCCGCGGGTTCGTGCAGTACGACGTCGACCGCGAAGTGGCCGGTGGCCGTGTCGGCCTCGGTGATCGTGTACGCGCGCTGGAACTCCGTGTCCGAGCCATCTGGATCGGGAAACCAGAACCGCAGCCACGACGTCGGTTCGGCCACCGCGTCCTCGAACAGCGTCGGCGAGACCATGCGTATCCGCAGGAAGTGCGGGGCCAGTTGCTCGGTTTCGCGCACTGTGGCCTCGTGATCGCGCGCGCCGAAGCCGCGCAGCATCACCCCTTGGAATCCGCGTGCCATCAGCGATCCTCTTTCCCACGACGTCAAACCCTCCCGGTAAGGCTAGCCTTACCACCTCTGCGCGTGGGATCGCCAGGTCCCGGCGCGAACAAGCCCTCCCCTGTGCCCGGGGAGGGCTTGCCGCTCCGACCCCCCGAGTCAGTTCATGTGATTCGGTCCGTGATGGTTCTGCCAGCCGGGACCCTGCGTCGGCGCAGGAGTGGCGTAGTGCTCCGGGGAGTACTGGTAGCCGGGGCCGGCCGGGGCCGGCGCGACCGTGGTCGTTGGAGTCGCCGGGCCGGGTGTGGCCGAGGCCATGCCGGCCAGCCCGAGCGCCGCGCCGCCGATGATGGCCGGTACTGCGATAAGGCGGGCGAAGTTGCGTGCCGCGTTGTTCATGTGGTCAATCCCTCTGTCTGAGTGTCGTTTTCGTGTGGCCGCCGAGTGCATTCCGGCCATGGGACAACTCTGTCGCGGCGCGAGGGCGGTGTCTGTCGGGCGAACGGTGGATGCACCGGATGAACTCCGCGTCCCCCGATCGGCGGACACGCGCCGTGCGCCGAGACCGGGGACGGCTCGCCGCACGCCGAGATTGCACTGACACGACAGTCCTCTCGTACTTCTGTCGAGTGAGTTCAATCTCGCGGGACTAGAGCGGCGGAGGCGGAGCGAGGCGATGGTTGACATCTAGCCGTCACTGTCGTATTCATAAGACATGTCAGCCACTTTGTCTCACAGCACGCCGGCGCGCTTCGAGCTGTCCACCCCCGCGACATGGGTCGACCCCTGGCCGATGTACCGCGCGCTGCGCGACCACGATCCGGTGCACCACGTCGTACCGCCGGAACAGCCCGAGAACGACTACTACGTGCTGTCCCGGCACGCCGACATCTTCACCGCCGCTCGCGACCATCAGACCTTCTCCTCGGCGCAGGGCCTGACCGTCAACTACGGCGAGCTGGAGATGATCGGCCTGGCCGACAACCCCCCGATGGTCATGCAGGACCCCCCGGTGCACACCGAGTTCCGCAAGCTGGTGTCACGCGGGTTCACCCCCCGCCAGGTGGAGGCCGTCGAGCCCAAGGTCCGCCAGTACGTGATCGAGCGAATCGAGCGCATCCGCGCGGCCGGCGGTGGCGATATCGTCGCCGAGCTGTTCAAGCCCCTGCCATCGATGGTCGTCGCGCACTACCTCGGAGTGCCCGAGGAGGACCGCGACCAGTTCGATGGGTGGACCGACGCGATCGTCGCGGCCAACACCGCCGAGGGCGGCATCGGTGGAGCGCTCGAGACGCTCGGCGACGCACTGGGCGGGATGATGGCGTACTTCACCGCGCTCATCGAGCGCCGCCGCGTCGAACCCGAGGACGACACCGTCTCGCACCTGGTGGCCGCGGGCGTTGGCGCCGACGGTGACATCGCCGGCGTGCTGTCGATCCTGGCGTTCACGTTCACGATGGTGACGGGCGGCAACGACACCAGCACCGGGATGCTCGGCGGCTCGGTGCAGCTGCTCCACCAGCGGCCCGATCAACGCAGGCTGCTGGCCGAGAACCCGGACCTGATAGGCGATTCCGTCGACGAGTTGCTGCGCCTCACCTCCCCCGTGCAGATGCTCGGCCGCACCGTGACCCGCGACGTGACGATCGGCAACGTCACCATCCCCGAGGGTCGCCGCGCGATGCTGCTCTACGGCTCCGGCAACCGCGACGAGCGCCACTACGGTGACAGCGCAGCCGAACTCGACGTGACGCGCAAACCGCGCAACATTCTGACGTTCAGCCACGGCGCGCACCACTGCCTCGGTGCTGCCGCGGCCCGCATGCAGTCGCGGGTCGCGTTGGAGGAACTCATGACGCGTATCCCCGACTTCGAGGTCGATGAGATCGGAATCGTCTGGGCCGGTGGCAGTTACGTGCGGCGCCCGTTGTCGGTGCCGTTTCGGGTGATGTAATGGCGGGCGACTGGCTGGCGTCCAACCGAGGTGACGTGGCCGCAGAGAAGATCCTGGACGCGGCCGAGGAACTGTTCACCCGAGACGATCCCGGCAGCGTCGGCATGAACGATATCGCCAAGGCGTCCGGCTGTTCCCGTGCCACGCTGTACCGCTACTTCGAGAACCGTGACGCGCTCTACACGGCCTACGTCCACCGGGAGGCCCATCGGGTGTTCGCGGAGTTGGGCGCACTGGAAACCGGCAGCGAGGCCCGCACACCTGGCGAGCTTCTCGTCAACGGCATCCTCGCGTCACTTCACCGGGTTCGCGAAAGCCCGGCGCTCTCTGCGTGGTTCGCCCCCGACAGGCGACCGATCGGCGGCGATATGGCCGAGCGCTCCGAGGTGATCCGGGCGCGCACCGAGGCCTATCTCGCGGCACTCGGTGTCGACGATGTCGAGCGGCGCGCACGTTGGCTGGTGCGCATCATGGTGTCGCTGCTGGTGTTCCCCGGACGTGACGAAGCCGATGAGCGGGCCATGCTCGAGGAGTTCGTGCTGCCGACGCTCGAACTGACACAGCCCGCGGACTAACCCGCTACTGCCGGGCCATCGCCACCCGGAAGCGCTCGTCGGGCTCGATGTAGTGGTCGGCGTCCTTGGCATCCTCACCCAGGTCGATCCGAACCCAGGCGATCTTGCCGTTGAACTTGCTGGTGTGCGCGGTGTAGTCCGGGCTCACCGTGGTACCGGTCTCACGGCCGACGTCAGTGGTCTCATCGGCCGAGAAGATGAAGCCCTGGGTCAGTTCGACCCGCCCCGAGCCGACTTCGTTTCCATCGTAGAAGAGCGCCACTGTGCCGCCCTTGGCGAAACCGCCTCCGTCGTAGGCGAACTCCATCCGGACCTGGGACTTGCCAGCCGGAATGGGCTCGGTCGCATCGATGCTGAATGACTTGATGCCCAGCACGTTGTAGTGGAACTTAGCGCGGCCGCCCTTTGCGTAGAGACTCCAGCCGCCGAACCGGCCGCCCTGGGCGATGATCACGCCCTCCGCACCTCCCGCTGGCACCTCTAGCTCCGAGGTCACAGCGAAGGACTTGTTCTTGATGTCGAGGACGCTGTTCTCCGACAGCCGGCCCATGTTGCCGAACAACAGCTGAGAGTTGCCCTTGATCAGGGTGGGCCGACCGGCCGAGTCGGCGTTGATGCGCTCGATCTGGCGGTCATCGAGCGGGAGCACGTTGTACTTGACCGCTTCGATCAGCCAAAGACGCTGCAGTTCATGCAGTTTCTCCGGATACTCCTTCGACAGGTCGTTGGCCTGCGTCCAGTCGGAGTTACCGTCGTACAGTTCCCACACGTCGTCATCCAACGCGGGCATCACCGCATCGGCCATCGCCCACGGCGTGCGATGTTTGGTCACCGCACTCCAGCCCTTGTGGTAGATGCCGCGGTTGCAGAACATCTCGAAGTACTGCGTCACGTGCCGCTCAGGCGCATCGGCATCGTTGAAGCTGTACAACATGCTGGTGCCCTCATAGGGGCTCTGCAGGACCCCGTTGACCAGCGTGGGCGCGGGAATGCCCGCTGCTTCCAGGACCGTCGGCGCTAGATCGATGACGTGGCTGAACTGATTGCGCAAGCCGCCCTTGTCCTCGATCCCCTTGGGCCAGTGCACGATCGTGCCGTTGCGGGTGCCACCCCAGTGCGATGCGACCTGCTTGGTCCACTGATAGGGCGTGTCCATTGCCCAGGCCCAGCCCACGGCGTAATGACCGTAAGAGGCCTCGCCGCCGAACTCGTCGAGTTTGGACATCATGAACTCGGGCGTCTCGATGGCAGCCATACCGTTGAAGTTGGCCATCTCGTTGAACGCACCCTGCAGCGTGCCCTCGGCCGAGGCGCCGTTGTCGCCGATGATCAGGTACACCAGCGTGTCGTCGAGGATCGGCTCGATGGCGTCGAGCAACCGGCCGACGTGGTGATCGGTGTGCTCCAGGAACGCGGCGTACACCTCCATCTCCCTTTCGAGCACGGGCCGCATCGCCGGATCCGTGTCCTCCCAGGCCGGGATCTCCGGGTCCCGCGGCGTCAGCACTGAGTCGTGCGCGATGACACCCAGTTCCCTCTGTCGTTCAAAGGTGATCTCACGCTGGCGGTCCCAGCCGTGGGCGAACTTGCCCTTGTACTTCTCGATCCACTCCTGGGGCACATGGTGCGGGGCGTGCGTGGCGCCCGGCGCGAAGTACATGAAGAACGGCTTGTCAGGCAGGAGCGCCTTCTGCTGCCCCACCCAGTTGATCGCCTTGTCGGTGAGGTCCTCGGTGAGGTGATAGCCCTCGGCCGGCGTCTTCGGCGGCTCGATCGGCGTGGTGCCTTCATACAGGGCCGGATCCCACTGATTGTTCTCCCCACCGATGAAGCCGTAGAAGTACTCGAACCCGCCACCACCCGTCGGCCACGCCGTGAAGGGACCGGCAGGGCTGGTCTGCCAGACGGGCACCTCATGACACTTGCCGAACTGCGCGGTGGAGTATCCGTTGAGCTTCAACGTCAACGGCAGCGGCGCCTTGGTGTTGGGCAGCACCGACGTGTAACCCGGTGCGGCGGTCGCGGTCTCAGTAATGTTGCCCATCCCGACGGAGTGATGGTTGCGCCCGGTCAACAGCGACTGTCGGGTCGGCGAGCACAGCGCGGTCGTGTGAAACCGGTTGTACTTCAAGCCACCCGCGGCGAGCCTCTCGAAATTGGGCGTCTGACACGGGCCGCCGAACGCGCTGCTGGCACCGAAGCCGACGTCATCGATCAGGATGACGAGCACGTTGGGCGCCGTCTCGGGCGGCCGCACGTCCCTGATCGGCGGATAGCTGGTGTCGGGATCCTTGGCGTCATAGGTGGTCAGGCCGACGTGCGGGACGTCGGGGATGGGCAGGATGTCACGCCGGACCACCGGCTGAATGGGAGAGGTCACGATTGTCCGCTCGCCGCAGGAATCGCCGCGCTGGGCGATCCCGGACCACGCTGGGCCCGAGGCGGTTAGCGTACCTCTGGTCGCCACGCGATGATCATGAATACTCGACTACCGCCACCCGGCGCTCACGCGCTCCAGTACGCCTGCGCCTTGGTGGATTTGCGCGCAATCCCGTAGTCCTCGCGGAGGATCTTGGCGACCGCGCGCGTGGTGCGGTTGTCGCATGCCACCCAGCCGAAGTGATCCGGCGCGTCGAAGGCCGCCGCGGCGACGGCCTCCACCAGCGCCTCGCCGTCGGCCTTGCGATCGATCCAGATGACCTCGGCGCCTGGGGCGGCCGTGACGGGCAGCTCGCGGTCGTCGTCGTGAGACGCCTCAAGGAAGACCGTGGCGGGGGCATCGTCGATGGCGGCCAACAGCGAGTTGATGGCGGGCAGCGATGCGGTGTCCCCGACGACGACGTAACCGGCCGGGGCCGGCTCGGGCAGGCTGAAGCTGCTGCCGAGCACCGTCACCTCGAGAACATCGCCGGCGCGGGCCTGCTTGGCCCAACGCGTGGCGATGCCGTTGTGCATGGCGAAGTCGATATCCACGGTGCCGGCTGCCGGATCCGGGTTGACCAGGGTGTAGCCCCGCTGATGGGACTTCACCCCGTCAGGGAACCAGCCGCGCACCCACATCGTCGGGTGCAGCTCGCGCTCGGTGAGCAGTTCGGACCCCGCGAAGTGCACGCGAAGGTAGTTCGGGGTCAGCGCGCTGCGCCCGGTCACGGTCAGCTCGTAGTCCCCGCCGCGCCACAGCTTGACCATTGCGCCGGTGAACCCCCGTGAGGGCTTCTCGTTGGCCATATCCCACCTCTCGTCTCAACTTAGGTAAGGGTAACCTAATTGTTGAGCGGCGAGGGGCGCACCAGGTCACGGCTAGCGGGTGAACACGACTCGGCCTTGAAACACGGTCATGTCCGCCTCCACCGAGGCCAGGTCGTGCGGTGCGACCGTGAACGGGTCGGCATTGAGCACCACGACATCGGCACTTCGGCCCGCCGACAGCGTTCCGGTCCGCTCCTCAATGCCCGCGGCATAGGCGGCCTCACGGGTGAATCCCAGTAGACCGGTCGTCAGGCTCAACTCCTGCCCCGCACCGAGTTTGGCCGTCTCGCCATCACCCGGCGGTTGTCGGGTGATGGCGACCTCGATCTGGGCCAGCGGTTGCGGCGTGCTGACCCGCCAGTCGCTGCCGAATGCCAATCGCGCACCAGAGCGGGCAAGATCGCCGAAACGATACTGCTGCTCAAATCGATCCGGGCCCAGCCGCGGCGCGCACAGGCTGACGTTCTGTTCATCGCGGCACGCCCACAGCGCCTGGACGTTGGCAATGACATCGAGCGCGGCGAAGCGGGGTACATCGGCGTCCGCGACGACCTGCAGGTGACAGATCTGATGGCGCAGACCGGAGCTCGCCGACTGGCGCCGCACGGCCTCGAACGCGTCGAGGGCCCTCGTTGTCCCCGCATCACCGACGGCGTGCACGTGGACGTTGAACCCCTCGTCCACGCAGCTGCCGATCGCCGCGTGCAACTCGGCGTCGTCGAACAGCGGTGCGCCGTGCGAGTCAGTGGCGACGTAGGGCTGGTGCAGCGCGGCTGTCTCGTTTTCCACGACCCCGTCGACGAAGAGCTTCACCATCCCCGCGCTCACCAGCGAGCCGGTGGCGAGGCGGCGCGAGTGCAGGAGTCCGTCGATCTGGTCGGTCCCCTGGGCGGGGTTCCAGTGCATCGCGGCGGCGACGTACGCCGACAACCGGCCCGACGACTCGGCGTCGAGGTAGGCGCGCAGCATCTCCGGTGACAGCCGGGCGTCCTGCCACCCGACGATTCCCAGTGAGTGCAGATATCGCTGACCCAGCTCCAGCGCCTGCGCCCACTCCGCATCGGTGATCACCGGAAGCTGGCTGGCGACAAGCTTCATCGCGGTCTCGTGCAGCGCCCCGCTCGGCTCACCGTCGCCGTCGCGCTCGATCCTGCCACCCAGCGGATCGGCTGTGCCCGAATCGATTCCGGCGAGTTCCAGGGTGCGACTGCTGACCCAGGCGGTGTGGCCGTCACGTGCGGTCAGATATGCCGGTCGTCCACCGACGACGTCGTCGAGCCAACGACGATCGGGGCTGCCCGCGGGGAATGCCGCCATGCTCCATCCGCCGCCGCGCACCCATGCCCCCGGCGGCAACTGCGCCGCGGCCGCGCCGATCACGTCCAGGTACTGCGTGGGTTCGACGTCATGGAGGTTCACCCCACAGTCGAAGAGTGAACCCTCTAGCAGATGGATGTGTGCGTCGTGGAACGCCGGCGCGATCAGTCCCCCGCACTTGACGACATCGGTTGCGGGACCGGCGTGGTCGGCCAGTTCGTCGGCGCTCCCGACGGCGGTGATGATTCCGTCGCGCATGGCCACACCGTGCGCCATGGGCCGCTGCGGGTCGGCGGTGAACGTTCTACCCAGCAGGATGGTGTCGGCCGGTCGGAGTGCCTCGCTCACCCGGCACGCTCCACATCAAGAGGTAGAGCCGACAGCGTGCGCGCGCCGGTCGACCCGAACACCACGGTGTCAATCATGGGGTAGAGGACGATGCTCTCGTAGTTGGTCACCACGTTCTTCCTGAAGACGTCATCGGTGGACTCGCCGACGGTGAAGGTCCACTCACCGACCCAGTCCGGTGGGAAGGACAGCCCCATCTCATAGCCGCCATTCCAGTTGTGCAGTCCCCACATGCCCGCATCGCGCAGGTGCGCTTCGATCCGCGCGGTCACGTCGTTGACCGCGGTCCCGTCCGAGGCGCCCGCACACAGGAGTCGGAATGCCTCGGCCTCGATCGCGGCGAGACGGTACAGCTCATCACTGGGCTCCTGGCCCACCACGAACCACCGCTCGATGTTGGCGTGATACCGATTGACGACACCGCATGGATCGGCGCACAACACATCACCGCGCTCGATGACTCGGTCCGACGAATAGGCGTGACCCATCTCGATCGGCCCGACGACCACCGACTCGTGCAGCGCCGCGGGTTCGCCACCGGCCTCGGCCATCGCCGAAACCATCAGTGCCCAAGCCTGTTTCTCGGTCATCCCCGGCACCACCTGGTCGCGCAGGCTCACCAGTCCGGCGTCGCACACCGCCGCCGCCCGCTCGATCATCTCGATCTCGGCGGCGGACTTGATCAGCCGAACCGCCCGTGTCTGCACGCTGGCGTCGACGACGTGGCAGCCGTGTCGTTCGAACGCGGCCTCGACAACCTCGCTCGTCGCGCGGTTCGGAACGTGGCTGTGCATCTCGAGACCCACCCGACCGGACAGCCAACCCCGCGCTTTGAGGTCCGCCATGGTGAAATCCAGTACCGCTGTCCCGTCGTCGTCGGTTGCCAGGCGCAGGTCCTCGGCAACCGAGGTGCGCCGCAGCAGGTAGTGGTGATGCTCGACGTCGTAGACGGCGATGGCTCCCGACTCGACGTGCATCACGGTGCACTGGAACGGCGGCCACCGCAACGAGGACTGGGCCCGATACCACCGGGACTGATAGCCGTGTAGCCAACACATCGCGTCGGGCGAGCTGAGAACCAGCAGGTCGATACCGGCGCCCGCGGCTTCGGTCTGCAGGCGCTGCCGCCGAGATTCGTACTCGGCCAACGAGAACGCCGGCCGCGGCTCCTCCGCGGCGACGCGCGCGTACGCCTCCCGGATCACTTCCTGCAGTTCCCTGGTGCCCGGATGAATGATCGCGTTCACGCGGTGGCCTTGACTCGGGTCCACGCCTGCGTCCACTTGGTCAACTGCGCCTGCTGCAGCGACGCCAGCCACACAGTCGGATCGGCCAGCACCGCGTTGTCGTAGACCAGGAATGGATAGCCCTTGATGAGATCCGCGTATGCCGCCTCACCGGCCTTCGTGGCGACCGGGAAACCGACGAATTCCACGATCTTGCGCATGTTGTCTGGACGCAACAGGAAGTCACAGAACAGCAGCGCGGTGCCGGGGTGCTTCGCGGTCGACGGGATGGCCATGCAGTCAGCGTTGAATGCCAGTGTCTCCCGGCCGAACTCAAACCCGATGTCGTCGGCGAACGACGAATCCTTGAGCGTCGAGAACGTGGCGCCGGTGTAGTTCATCAACAGATCGGCCTCACCGTTGGCCAGCTTCTCACCGGCCGAGCTGCCGAAACCGCCCAGGTTCTTCCGCAGTTCGATCAGCGAGTCGGCGGCCTGACGCAGATCATCGGCGCTATCGGTGTCGGTGGGCAGTCCAAGTCGACTCAGCGCCATCGTCATCGACACAGTCACATCGTCGAAGATGTAGGTGCGCTTGTTCAGTCGAGGCGCCAGGTCCCAGAGGTCGTTCCACGACCCGGTGAGACCGTTGACCCTGCTCTTGCGATACGCCATCCCGACACCGCCCATGGCGTAGGGCCCCGCGAGATGTTGTGCGTTCGGCTCGAACGGCGGGTTGTGGAACAGCGGCGAGACCTCACCCCAGTTCTTCATCCGGCTGTGGTCAATCGGCAACAGCAGGTTCGCCGCGGTTGCGCGGGCGAAGAAGTTGGACGGCATGAACGTTACGTCGTATGCGGCACCGGATCCGAGCTTCTGGATCATCTCATCGACGGTCGAGAAGTAGGTCTGGTTGATCGACACCCCGTACTCACGCTCGAACGCCGACATCACGTCATCGGGTACGTATCCGGTTGGCGCGTAGTAGGCGAGGTCACCGTCGATGACCGGTTCGGGCGGTGTCAGCTCCGCGTCCGAACCCGGTGCGCCGCTGCCGCATGCCGCGAGCAACAGGCCCGCAGCGGCGGCGCCACCGCTCATGAACAGAAACCTGCGCCGACTCGTCCGTGCACTTGTCAACTGATGCATGTCGTCTCCTGGTATTTCACTGTGAACTGGGTCGGGACTTTGAACGTTGAATCCAGATTCCCGCGAGACCGAGCAGCACGGTGATGAGGATCATCACGGTGCCGACGGCATTGATCTCGGGGGTCAAGCCGAAGCGGAGCATTCCGTAGATCCGCACCGGCAGCGGCGCAACCTCAGTGCCCGACAGAAAGACTGACGTCACGAAGTCGCCGAAGGACAGTACGAACGCCAACACGCCGGCGCCGATTATGGCCGAACGCAGTTGCGGCAGAACGACGGTGACAAAGGTCCGGCCACGTCCGGCACCAAGGTCACTCGCGGCCTCCTCGAGAGCCGGATTGAGACTGCGAATCCGATTCCCGACGAGCACAGTCACGTAGACCAGCGTGAACGTGGAGTGGCCGATGATCAGAGTCACCGTCGACAACGGCAATCGCAGCGTCGCGAACCACGTCATCAAACCGACGGCGGTCGCCAGTTCCGGGGTGATGAGCGTGGACAACGTCACCCCTTCGATCGGCCGGGTGACACGGCGTGGTCCGCGCGCGAATCCGTACGCCAGCCCTGTGCCGAGCACCACCGCTATCGCCGTGGACGCGGTCGCCACAACAAGGCTCAGCCCCAGTGCGGACATCACCTCGGGATTGGTGGCCGCCTGCTCATACCAGCGGAAACTCAGTCCATCGAGCTGTGAGAGCGATTTCGAGGAGTTGAACGAGAAGATGGCGATCACGGCCAGGGGCAGATCGAGAAACACCAGGGTCCCGAGGACTATTGCCAGCAGCCAGCCGGGCATCCGGCGGCTGCCCCCGCTAGCCAACGGTCATCCCGCCGAGTCGGCGCCGGCTGACCACCGCGCGCACCAGGGCCGCGAGCAGGTAGATGACCGCCATGAAGGCGAGCATCCCCGCGAGCAGCGTCACCGTGAGCGCAGCGCCGAAGGGCAGCGAGCCCGCGGTTGCGAGTTGGTCGCGGATCAGATTCCCCATCATGTAGGTCGACCCGCCGAGGAACTGGGCGATCGCGAAATCGCCCAAACTGAGCAGGAAGACAAGTTGGCATCCCGCGGCGATTCCTCCCGCGGTACTCGGCACCACGATCTGAACGAACGTGCGCGCCGACCCCGAGTACAGGTCGCCGGAGGCCTCAATGAGGCGGTAGTCCAAACGCTCAACGGCCAGGTAGACCGCCAGGATCATGAACGGTAGAAAGCTGTACACCAGACCAAGATTCAGGGTGTACGGCGTGCCAATCAGGTTCACCGGGCCGATACCGAGCCGCCCGAGCAGTCCGTTGATCGGCCCGTCCCTGCCGAGGATCTGGACCCACGCATAGATTCGCACGAGGTAGTCCGCCAGCCAGGGCACCAGAATCGCCAGTAGCAACACCGGTTTCCATCGCCCGCCGTACCGGGAGATCGCATACGCGCACGGATAGCCGATCAACAGGCAGAGTAGCGTCGCGATGGTGGCATAGGCGAAGGTGCGCACGACGATAGGCAGGTAGTCCGGTTGGAACACCAGACCGAAACTCTCCGTGTACCAGCCATATATGGGCCGTCCGATGACATCTGGGGTGGCCACCGACGCCGCCATGATGAGGCCGAGCGGCACCAGGTAGAAGCAGGCAATCCACGCCGACCCAGGTAGGAGCCCGAGTCGCCAACCTATTCGCACGGGTCCTTCCGTCCTCTTGGAGCGCGATCTAGTGAGCGTCGACATTTTCGGTTTCCTCACTCTGAACGACGGAATCCGTGCGATAGTGGCCAGATATTATCGATTTGAACGCAACATCGGTAGTATTCAATCGGATTCGTCGTCTAGAATCCCGAATGCCTTGCCGGACAACAGTGAAGGACCGAGGATGACCGAGGAGCCGACCCCAGCACTCGACCGGATATCGGCGGCGATCGTCGATTCGATGCGTTCGGACGGCCGAAAGCCCTACGCCGCCATCGCCAAAGAGGTCGGCGTGTCCGAGGCGACCGTCCGGCAGCGTGTCCAGCGCTTGATCGAGCAGGGGCACATGCAGGTCGTCACGGTGACCAACCCCCTCTCCCGTGGTCACTACACATCGATGCTCCTGGTCAAGGCCGATGGTGACATCGAGCGGATCTCGCAGAAGTTGAGCGCCCTCCCGGAGGTCACGTTTGCCGTCGCGGTTGCCGGTGTGCATGACATCGTGATCGAGGTGATCTGCCGCAACGGCGAGCACCTGCTGTCGGTCATCAACGACTCCATCCGCACGATCGACGAGGTCTCCGCCGTGGAGACCCTGGTGTACCTCAAGCTTTTGAAGCTCTCCTACGAAGCCGGGGTCTGGCCGACCACTCGCTGAGCCGACACCGGTCACGACTCCACGAGGCTCTCGTCCAGGTCGCTCGCGGCGGGGATGTCGGCGGCGGGCAGAACGAGGGAGGCCTCAGGTGACCAAGAGGCATAGACGGGATCGCCCGGACGCAGCAGCGACAGGTCGGCCTCGGGGCCCTCGGGAGTGATGTGCGCGATGATGGGTGAGTTGTCCGGAGCGATCAGGCTCAGGCGAATGACGGGGCCCTGGAAGGTGACATCGACGACGGTCGCAGGGGTGCTGGCCATTTCGGCGCCAGTCGGCGACGTCGACACCCGGACTCGTTCGGGCCGCACCATGAGCGTGGCGCGCCCGCCATTCTCGATCCTGGTGGCGCCGCAGCGGGCAGGCAGCGTGGTGCCCAGTACCGAGAAGTCGGCGCGGTTGCCGCTGACCGTGAGTTGATGGCCGTGCCAGAGGTTGGCCTGGCCGATGAAGTTGGCGACGAAGACGGTGGCGGGGCGTTCGTAGATTTCAGCGGGACTACCGATCTGTTCGACGGAGCCGACGTTCATGACCGCGATGCGGTCGCTCATCGTGAGGGCCTCCTCTTGGTCATGAGTGACGTAGATGAAGGTGATACCGACTTCCCGCTGGATGCGTTTCAGTTCGAACTGCATGACGTGGCGCAGCTTGAGGTCGAGCGCGCCAAGGGGCTCGTCAAGGAGCAGCGCACTGGGGTAATTCACCAAGGCGCGCGCGAGGGCGACACGTTGTTGCTGCCCGCCGGATAACTGGGCGGGTTTACGGCGGGCAAAGTCGGTCAGACGGACGACCTCGAGCATCTCGTCGACACGGCGGCGGACCTCGGCCGCACCCTTCTTCGCGCTGCGAGGTCCGTACGCCACGTTGTCCCAGACGGTCATGTGGGGAAACAGCGCATAGTGCTGGAAGACCGTGTTGATGTTGCGCTTGTGGGCTGGAACGCGGGAGACGTCGACCCCCTGCAGCCGTACCGCCCCCTCCGTCGGGGCTTCGAAGCCGGCAATCATCCGCAAGGTGGTGGTCTTACCGCACCCCGACGGACCCAGCATGGAGAAGAACTCTCCTGAGCCGATCGAGAAATGCGCGTCGGCGACCGCGACATAGTCATCGAAACGCTTGGTGACATGGTCGATCTCGACGACGGGATCGGAAACGCTCAGATCCGACCCGCCGGGTCGGGCCGGCGCGTCGACGGTGGGATTGCCGGTCTTGCTCACGGCTGGGTCCTCCTCATGCTGGCGTGACTGCGGCGTGGCGCCGATCACGTCGGTGTGAGTAAGACCATTGTCGATATCGTCGATCTACGCAAGCGGAATCAGTGAAAAAGTTCGAGATTGGTAATGAAATCGCTAGGACTTGCCCAAATTGTCACCGATTCCTACAGTGTGACCATCGGATTCCGCTGTATGCGCATGAGGGCGACCGGGATCCGTGACCCACCCAGTCCAACAACAAGGAGTCTCAAGGCTGAAGTGTTCTGCAGCGGCGGCGCGATGCGCGGGTACGAACTACTGCCCCGGACCGCGGCACAGCCCGATACCCGTCATCGACTTCTTCTCGATACGACCCGTGCCGCAACACATCTGCGCCTCGACGTCTATCCCGACGGCGGGCTCTCGCGTCTGCGGACGCTAGGAGCGAACTCGAGTGAAACGGTGCAAGAGCCACGCCAGCGGCACCGTCACCAGCATGGTCATCACGAACAGCCAGAACATCGACCCGGTGTAGATCGGGTAGTGCAGGACGTTGACCATGACGAGTTCCATTGTGACGAGGTGGATCAGGAAGATCTCATAGGAGATCTCGCCGAGGAAGACCATCGGCCGACTCGCCATGAACCTCGCGTACCAACCGCGGTCGGCCAGTGCCAGCGGCGCCACGGCCAGGGTCGAGATGATGGCGTAGAAACCCGCCTTGAACAGGCCCTCCCGCAACTCGGCTGGCGAGGTAGTGGGTTCGCCGGCGATCGGCGTGGACGCGATGAAGTAGCAGACGAGCGCCAGCGGCACGCACACCATGGCGTAGCCGCGTACCCCCATCTCCCGTAGCGCGGCAAGGACCATGCCGCCCACGAACCAGGCCAGGTATGTCGGCAGCCACAGCTTGGCCCCGTCGGGCAGGAAGTCGGTGACGTGCACCAGCGTCAGCCACGCAGGCGTGACGAGGGAGAGCACCATCAGACCCGCCAGCAGCAGCCTGGGCTGCCACCGGCGACGGCACAGCACCACCAGCAACAGGTAGGCCAGCACCGGAAGCGCGACGTAGAACGCGACCTCCACGGCCAGACTCCACATCTGCGTAAGCCCTTGGTGCAGATAGGAGAACAGGTAGTCGTCGGTGTAGATCTGGGTCAGCGTCAGATTGCGGAAGAGACCCATCCAGGTGTGGCCGGGGTTCGGGCCCGCCGTGCGGAAGTGATAGAGCAGATAGGCCACAAGCACGGTGACCACGTAGGCAGGCATGATGCGCCGCACTCGGTGCCATGCGTAGCGGCGGATCGAGGGCGCCTCGCGGCCCGTCGCGGCTGCCCGCACCCACGGACTGAACAACAGAAACCCGGAGAGCACGAAGAAGATCGGCACGCCGATCTCCATCCGCGAGTACACCAGACCGGGATAGCCGTGGGTGTACTTGCCCGTGGTGTAGGCCGCGTGCGTGAGCACCACCAGTATCGCCGCGACAGCGCGGATTCCCGTCAAAGAGTCGACCCGTGAGGCCGACACCGATTCCAATCCCCCCTGCGCGTCGAGTCCCTTGGACAGCGTCACGTCAGGAGGTCTACTTGGGGTTGTAGCGCGCCTTGGGCCCGCTATCGGGTTCGAGGTGAATGAGCTGGCCCTGAATGCGGGTGCTCGCAAGCTTCTTCATGGTCTCACCGGACAGCTTCTTCGGCAGCTCGACAAGCGAGTGATCGACCTTGATGGTGATGTGCCCAAAGTCGCTGCGGTTCAGTCCACCCTCGTTGGCGATCGCGCCGACGATCGCACCGGGTGCGACCTTGTGTCGCTTACCGACCGCGATGCGGTAGGTGGCCAAGTCGGTGCGCCGCTCGCGCGGCTTGCGGTCCGGACGATCGGGCCGGTCGGGGCGCTCGCGGCGCTTCTCCGGCGGCGGCTCCGTCATGAGGAACTCTTCGCCGTCACGGCTCAGCAGCGCCAGCGCGGCGGCGACGTCTGCCATCGGCACATCGTTGTCGCGCTCGTAGCCCTCGATCAGCTTGCGGAACAGCTCGATCTGGGGTGAGCCCAGCGCACGGGTGATCGAGTCGCGGAACTTCTCCACCCGCTGGGCGTTGACGTCATCGACCGACGGCAACTGGGACTCGACGAGCTTCTGCCGGGTGACGCGCTCGATTGAGTTGAGCAGATGCCGTTCACGGGGCGACACGAACAGAAGCGCTGTACCCGACCGCCCCGCCCGACCCGTACGACCGATGCGGTGGACGTAGGACTCGGGATCGTGCGGAATGTCGTAGTTCACGACGTGCGAGATGCGCTCGACATCGAGACCACGGGCCGCGACATCCGTCGCGACAAGAATGTCGATGGAGCCGTCCTTGAGCGCGGTGATGGTCCGCTCACGGACAGCCTGTGCGATATCGCCGTTGATGGCGGAGGCGGAGAATCCCCGCGCCCGCAGCTTCTCGGCGACCTCCTCGGTGGCCTGTTTGGTGCGGACAAAGACGATCATCGCCTCGAATGTCTCGACCTCGAGCAGCCGCGTCAGCGCGTCCATCTTTCGCGGGCCAGCCACCTGGATGTAGCGCTGTGTGATGTTGTCGGCGGTCGCGGTCTTGGAGTCGACCTTCACCTGGACCGGGTCGTGCAGGTACTTGGTGGTGATCTTGCGGATGGCGCCCGGCATGGTGGCCGAGAACAGCGCGACCTGCTTGTACTCGGGCGTGCCCTCGAGGATGCGCTCGACATCCTCGGCGAAGCCCATCTGGAGCATCTCGTCAGCCTCGTCGAGCACCAGGTAGTCCAGGTGGGACAGGTCCAGGCTGCCCTTCTCCAGGTGGTCGATGACACGGCCGGGCGTGCCGACCACGACCTGGGCGCCACGCTTGAGACCGGCCAGCTGCGGCCCGTATGCCGAGCCGCCGTAGATCGGTAGGACGTTGACGTGCAGGTGGGCGCCGTAGCGGCTGAACGCCTCGGCGACCTGCAGCGCGAGTTCGCGCGTGGGCGCCAGAACCAGCGCCTGCGTGGTGCGGCTGCTGGTGTCGATCTTGGACAGGATCGGGATTGCGAACGCCGCCGTCTTGCCGGTGCCTGTCTGTGCCAGACCGACGACGTCGGAACCGGCCAACATCGCTGGAATGGTGGCGGCTTGGATCGGCGAGGGCGACTCGTAGCCGACATCGGTAACGGCCTGCAGGACGGCTGGGTGAATCTGCAGGTCGGCAAAGGTCATGTCGGCGCTCTGGGCGTCCGATTCGGGCGAGGTCATCGAGGTTGCAGTCTACGTCCTCTGGCGGCTCCTTCTCCCCTCGACGGTGTAGAGCCGGGTACCGTGCCCTGTTGTGAAGTGGGTCGCAGACGTTCCGCTGTTCGGAGCGGCAGTACTGGCGGCGGTGTTTCTGGCCGGGTGTGGGGCGGGTGATTCGACCGTCTCCAAGACCCCCGAGGCGACCGGACCGCCCGCTGCGGGCACAACGACGGCCCCCGAGCCGACGATCGCCGCGGGCCCGACCACCAGCGTCGCGCCCGCCGACCCGTGCGCGGTCAATCTCGCCGCACCGGAGATCGCCAAGGCCGTTTCCGAACTCCCCCACGATCCCCGCAGTAACCAGCCGTGGAGCCCCGAGCCGGTGGCGGGAAACTACAACGAGTGCGCCCCGCTGTCGGTCGTGATCGTCAAGGCGAACACCAACGCCGGTAACCCCAACACCAGGGCACTGATGTTCCACCAGGGCAAGTTCATACCGTCGGGCGTCCCCGACACCTACGGGTTCAACGGCATCGACGAGGCGACGACCACCGGCGACACCATCGCCCTGATGTACGCCAACGGCGCGAGCGGGCTGCGCAGCATCGTGCGATTCCGGTGGAACGGCAATGGCGTGGAATTGATCGGCAACACCGGATAGCGAGTGCGCCCTCGTGTCGGCGCGCTCCCCTACAGTGGCGGACGATGTTCGTCCTCGACGACCGCGTCGTCTACAGCGCGTCTGATCTCGCCGCCGCGGCAAGGTGCGAGTACGCGCTGCTGCGGGCGTTCGACGCCAAGCTCGGCTGGGGCCCGAAGGTCTCATCCGATGACGAACTGCTCGCCCGGACAGCGCAACTCGGTGACGACCATGAGGGCCGCCACCTCGAGGAGCTTCGTGCCGACACCGGCGAGAACGTGGTGGTGATCGGCAGGCCCCGCTACACGATCGCGGGCCTGACCGCCGCGGCCGACGCGACCCGCGGCGCCGTCGAGCGACGGGCGCCCGCCATCTTCCAGGCCGCGATGTTCGACGGCCGCTTCCTGGGCTTCGCCGACTTCCTGGTGCTCGCCGATGATGAGACCGGCCAGCGGTACCGCCTGCGAGACACCAAGCTCGCGCGCTCGGTCAAGGTCGAGGCGCTGCTGCAACTCGCGGCGTACGCCGACACCCTGGCCAAGGACGGCATCCCGGTGCACCCAGAGGTCGAGCTGCTCCTCGGGGACGGCGCTTTGGCGAGCTACCGGGTCGACGAACTCCTGCCCGTCTACCTGCCGCGGCGCGCGGCGCTCGAGCGTCTGCTCGACGATCACTTCGCCGGCGGCACCGCCGTGTCCTGGGCGGATGAGGATGTCCGCGCCTGCTTCCGCTGCCCGGAGTGCGCCATCGAGGTCCGCGCGCACGACGACCTGCTGCTGGTGGCGGGGATGCGCGTGACTCAGCGCGCCCGGCTGCTCGACGCCGGTGTCACCACCGTGGCGCAACTGGCCGAACACCCCGGCGTCGTGCCCGAACTCTCGGCGCGCGCGGTCAACGCACTGACCGCCCAGGCCCGGCTGCAGGTCGCGCCGCGCATCGACGGCAAGCCGCCGTATGAGGTGGTCGACCCGCAACCGCTGATGGTGCTGCCGGATGCGAACAAGGGTGATCTGTTCTTCGACTTCGAGGGCGATCCGCTGTGGACACGCAACGGCCGGGAGTGGGGCCTGGAGTACCTGTGGGGCGTGCTCAGTGCCACCGACGAGTTCCATCCGATGTGGGCCCACGACCGAACCAGCGAGCGCCAGGCCCTCGACGACTTCCTCACCATGGTGCGCAAGCGACTGCGGCGGTACCCGGGCATGCACATCTACCACTACGCGGCGTACGAGAAGAGCACACTGCTGCGGCTGGCCGGCCGGTACGGCGTCGGCGAGGACGACGTCGACGCGCTACTGCGCAACGGTGTGCTCGTCGACCTGTATCCGTTGGTGCGCAAGAGCATCCGGGTCGGCACCGAGAGCTACAGCATCAAGTACCTCGAACCGCTCTACATGGGCAACGAGCTACGCAGCGGTGAGGTCACCACGGCCACCGACTCGATCACGCAGTACGCCCGCTACTGCGCACTGCGCGACGACGGACACGAGGCCGAGGCGGCCGTGGTGCTCAAGGAGATCGAGGACTACAACCGCTACGACTGTCGCTCGACACGTCGGCTGCGCGACTGGCTGATGGCCCGCGCCATCGAGTCGGGTGTTCCGCCACGCGGACCGCAGCCCGTGCGCGACGACGGTGGGCAGGCCCCCGTCGAGATCGCCGACGGTCTCGACCGCACGCTTCTGCGGTTCGCTGGGGATGGCACGGAGGAGCGCACCGCCGAGCAGACCGCCGTCGCGATGGTGGCCGCCGCACGGGGGTTCCACAAGCGTGAGGACAAACCGTTCTGGTGGGCCCACTTCGATCGCGTCAACAATCCCGTCGACGAGTGGTCGGACAACAGCGACGTCTTCATCGCCGAGCGAGCCGAGATCGTCAACGACTGGCACCAGCCGCCGAGGGCACGCAAACCGCAACGACACGTGCGATTGACCGGCGAGATCTCGAACGGCGAACTGGGCCGGGACATGTTCGCGCTGTACGAACCGCCCGCGCCGCTGGGCCTCACCGACGACCCGGACCGGCGCGCGTTCGGCACGGTGACGATCATGGAGTGCGACGACCCCGAGGCACCCACCGAGGTCGTCGTCTGTGAGAAGCAGCCCAAGGGCGGCGACGTCTTCGACCAGCTTCCGTTCGCCCTCACACCGGGGTCACCGATCAACACCAAGCCACTGCAGGAGTCCATCGCGGCGACCGCGGCGCTGGTCGGCGCGGGGTTGCCGAACCTGCCCGCCGACGCCGTGACCGACATCCTGCTGCGCCGCGCGCCCCGCACCGTCAGCGGTGGCCCGCTCCCCCGCGTCGGCGATATCGCCGACGACATCACCGCTGCCCTACTGGATCTCGACTCGTCCTACCTCGCGGTGCACGGACCGCCCGGAACCGGTAAGACGTTCACCTCGGCCAAGGTCATCGCACGGCTTGTCAGCGATCACGGATGGCGCGTCGGCGTCGTCGCGCAGTCACACGCGGTGGTGGAGAACCTGCTCGACGGCGTCGTCGACGCAGGCGTTGACCCCGACCGGGTCGGAAAGAAGAAGGCCCGCGCCGACGCCGCGTGGCGGCAGGTCGACGAGAAGGATTACGCGTCGTTCGTCACCGAGGGACCCGGCTGCGTCATCGGCGGCACCGCATGGGATTTCGCCAACGACGGACGCTTACCCCGGCAGAGCCTCGATCTGCTGGTCGTCGAGGAGGCCGGCCAGTACAGCCTGGCGAACACCATCGCGGTGGCGCCCTCGGCGCGAAACCTGATGCTGCTCGGCGATCCGCAGCAGCTGCCACAGGTCAGTCAGGGCTCACACCCCGAACCGGTCAACGAATCCGCACTGGGCTGGTTGGTCGACGGTGAGCACATTCTGCCGCCCGAGCGCGGCTACTTCCTGGACTACTCATTCCGGATGCACCCGGCGGTGTGCGGGCCGGTGTCTCGGCTGTCGTATGACGGACAGCTGCGCTCACGCGAGGACGTCAGCGCCGCCCGGCATCTGGACGGTGTGGCGCCGGGTGTGCGGGTGCTGACCGTCGATCACGACGGCAACTCCACCGACAGCCCAGAGGAGGCCGCCGCGATCGTCGCCGAGATCGAGGCACTGCTCGGCACGGCGTGGACCGACGAGACCGGCACGCGGCCGCTGGGTCCCCGCGACTTCCTGATCGTCACGCCCTACAACGCGCAGGTGGTGACGGTGCGGCGGCGTCTCGACGCCGCAGGCCTCGCCGACGTCCAGGTCGGAACCGTCGACAAGTTCCAGGGCAGGCAGGCGCCCGTCGTGTTCGTGTCGATGACGGCCTCCTCGACCGAGGACGCGCCGCGCGGAGTCTCGTTCCTGTTCAACAGGAATCGGTTGAACGTTGCGGTCAGCCGCGCCAAGTACGCCGCCGTCATCGTTCGGTCGGCGATGCTGACCGACTACCTGCCCGCCACACCGGACCGCCTCATCGAACTGGGGGCGTTCCTGTCGCTGTCGAGCGCGTGGTCTGCCGACCACGAGCACTGTGGTACACCCACGGGGTGACCGAACCGCTGTCTGCAGCACTGGCCGCCCGCCTGGTGGAGCTTGTCGGTGCCCGCCACGTCAGCACCGACCCTGACGTACTGGCCGGCCGCTGCATCGACCACACCGGCCGCTACCTGGGTAGGGCGAGTGCACTGGTGCGGCCGGGCTCCGACGAGGAAGTGGCCGCAGTCCTGCGCGCGTGCCGCGACGCGGGTGCCCGGGTGACGATTCAGGGCGGGCGGACATCGTTGGTCGCGGGCACCGTTCCCGAACACGATGACGTGCTGCTGTCGACCGAACGGCTCAACGACATCGGCGCCATCGACACCGTCGAACGGCGTGTCCGGGTGGGCGCTGGCGTTACCGCGGCCGCATTGCAGAGGGCCGCCGCTGGTGCCGGCCTGGTGTTCGGCGTGGACCTGGCATCACGGGACAGCGCCACGGTCGGCGGCATGGCCTCGACCAATGCCGGCGGGTTGCGCACCGTCCGATACGGCAACATGGCCGAGCAGATCCTGGGTCTCGACGTCGCCCTGCCCGACGGGTCGGTGGTACGCAGGCACAGTGAGGTCCGCCGCGACAACACCGGCTACGACCTGGCATCGCTTTTCGTCGGCGCCGAGGGCACCATCGGTGTCATCACGGCGCTCGACATCCGGCTGCATCCCACGCCCGCCCACCGTGTCACCGCGATCGCCGGATTCGCCGACCTCGACGCGCTGATCGCCGCGGGGCGCGAGTTCCGCGACGCCGATGGCATCGCCGCGTGCGAGCTGATCGACAGCAGGGCAAGTGCGCTGACCGCCGAGCACCTCGGTGTGGCCGCACCCGTCGAGGGCGACTGGCAGCTGCTGGTCGAGCTGGCAGGCGACACCGATCAGACCGAACGCCTGGCCGACGCGCTCGAGCGCGCCGATGTGGTCGGCGAACCCGCTGTCGGCATGGATACCAGTGCCTCCCAACGGCTCTGGCAGGTCCGCGAGTCGGTCGCCGAGGTGCTGGGGCTGTTCGGTCCGCCGTTGAAGTTCGACGTGTCACTGCCGCTGGCGAAGATCAGCGATTTCGCGACGGCAGCCGACGCGCTGGTCGCCGAGCACGCGCCGCAGGCAATACCGGTGCTGTTCGGTCACATCGGCGAGGGCAACCTGCACCTGAATCTGGTGCGGTGCGCCCTGGACGGCGACCGCGAGAAGGCGTTGTACGCGGCGATGATGGCCTTGATCGCCGAGCACGGCGGCAATGTCAGTTCCGAACACGGTGTGGGCAGTCGCAAGCGCGACTACCTGTCGATGTCGCGGACCCCCGCCGATATCGCGGCGATGCGCGCGGTGAAGAACGCCTTCGACCCCGACGGCTACCTCAATCCCGCCGTGCTGTTCGTCGAGCGTTAGACGCCGGACTGGTTCGAGCGTAATACCGCGGACAGTACGCCTGATTCGGGGCAATTTTGGTTCATGGCAACCAATGAACCGGCTTCGACGTCTCACCACCAAGTCCGTGAAAAGCACTCAAAGTCGTGCACGTAGAGCGACTAGGGTATGACCGGGCGAGACGGCGACGGGGGAAGAAACATGATGTCTGACTCGGACAATCCAATGGCCGCAGTCCTGCGGTACGTCGAGGCGTTCAACAACGGCGACTCGGCAGCAATGGCAACGGCATGCGCCGACCCCATGCAGATTCTTGACGGAATGTCGCCCCACGTCTGGCAGGGCCCGACAGCCGCCGAAGACTGGTGGAAGGACGTACTCACCGAGGGCGAGCACCTCGGCGCTTCGGGCTACCGCATCGTTCTCGGCGAGCCACGGCACGTCGATGTCAATGGCGAGAGCGCCTATGTCGTCGTCCCGGCGACCATGACATTCGATCTGCGGGGTAAGCAGGTCACACAAACGGGCTCGGTTTATACCGTCGCGCTTCGGAAGGTCGACGCCGACTGGCGTCTCACCGCTTGGGCGTGGGCAAAGGGCGCTTAAGGTTCGGCAACATCGACACCACACCGCCCTCCTGAGCGAGCCGGTGGGACGCGATCGAATCGGCTTCTCGGCGACCGCTAGTCGCGGAACCGCATCGAATGCCGGCCGTAGGTGCCTGCATCGTCGTCGTCATCGCGGGAGTGTCTGCCGCCCGATCGACTCGGTGGCGCCGGCGGGGGTGGCGCCTGCTCGGCCTCGGCGCCGTCGACGTGGAACCCGTTGTGCTCGAACCAATTCGCCCGCGGTTCGGGGTCCTTGGGCGCCGCGTCGCCCAGCAGATCGTCGAGGATGCTGTGCCACGGCTCGCGCCCGTTGTGCCGAGCCTGCGCAACGGGGGCGGGCAGGTCGTCTACGAGCGCGCTGGGCACGACGGGGTGGACCTCGGTGACCGCGTCGACCTCGAGGTCGAGGTCGAGGTCGGGAGGTTCGGTGTCCTCGGCGAGGTGCTGCCACGTCTCGACCGGTCCACCGTGCCAGGTGTCCGCCGGAGCGTGCAGCGGGTGCTCGACATGCACGGCGAACGGCTCAGTTTCGCTGTCATCAGCGGGCGGCCCAGGCATGACCACCGGCCGGGGCTCGACCACCGGCTGGGGTTTCTCCCACGCTGGTTCCTCCCACGCTGGCTCCTCCCACGCGACGACGTACTCGACGTACTCGTCATCGTCGGGGTAGTACTCATCGGGAAGGCGGTGCTCGTCACGGTGCGACGGTCGCGCTGCCGCGGTCGGCGCCAACTCGTCGGACCCGCGCAGGAACAACGCCGCGATGATGCCGAACAGCGCGACGAAGGCGGGCAGCAGAAGTGCCTGTGACAACGCCGCGGCGAACGGCACCTGAAGGAACTCGGGCAGCTGCGCTATCGAGGCATCCGAGTTGGGCCGGGCACCACTGCCGGGCATCTCGGCGCTGATCCGTGACGTCATGAACGCGGCGATGCCCGCGCTGCCCAGCACACTGCCGACCTGACGGGTGGTGTTGTAGACACCCGAACCGGCCCCGGCCAGCGGGCCGGGCAGGTGCCGGGTGGCCGTCGCGGCCAGCGGTGACCAGATGAACGCCATGCCGACGCCCATCAGGGTCAGCGGCAGCACCAGACGCCAGATCGGCGTCGTCGTCGTCATCTCGAATGACAACCAGGTCAGTGCGATCGCCAGCGCCGAGAAGCCGAATCCGACGATCGGGCGGGGCGCCACCCTGTCGACGAGTTTGCCCACAACCGGGGCAAGCACTCCCGACGCGATGGCCATCGGCGCGACGAGCAGCGCGGACCGCGTCGGCGACAACCCGCCGACCGCCTGCGCGTAGAACATCACCGGCAGGATCATCGCCGTGACGACGAACCCGATGACCGCGATGCCGAGGTTGGACAGGCTGAAGTCGTGATCGCCGAAGATCCGCAGCGGGATGAGTGGCTCACCGGAGTTGACCGACTGCCAGTAGACGAAGGCCGCCATGAACGCCAGGCCTGCGGCAATCGTGGCCCAGATTCCCGGTGACCAGTCGTGTGACTGGCCCTCCTGCAGCGCGAACACAATGAGGAACATGCCGACGCCGGACAGGAACACACCGAGCAGATCGAAACCGTGCTTCTCGGTGGGCAGATCGGGGACGAGCCAGTACGCCAGCACCAAGCCGATGACGCCGACCGGGACGTTGACGATGAAGATCCAGTGCCAGCCCAGTCCATCGACCAGAACGCCACCCGCGAGTGGCCCGACGAGTGTCGCGACACCCGCGGTCGCACCCCAGATGCTCATGGCCACGCCGCGACGGTTGGCCGGGAACAGCCGGGTGATCGCCGACAGTGTCTGCGGCGTCAGCAGCGCCGCCCCGATGCCCTGGACGACGCGGGCCGCGATCAGCATCTCGATGCTGCCCGCCAGGCCACACCACAGCGATGCGACGGTGAACAGCGCCAGGCCGACGAGGTAGAGGTTCTTGGGGCCGAACCGGTCACCGAGCCTGCCCGCCAGCAGCAACGGGACGGCATAGGCGAGCAGGTAGGCGCTGGTCACCCAGATGACGGCGTCGTAGTCCGCCCGCAGGCTGTCCATGATCGACGGGTTGGCGACGGCCACGATGGTCGCGTCGACCAGGATCATGAAGAAGCCGACCATCATGGCCCACAGCGCGTGCCACGGGTTCGCCGAATGTGGGCTGGTGGCCCGCAGGTCCTTGAGGGTGTCGAGCAGTGTGCTCACCGGCGGACCTCGATCGGGTGCGACGGCGCGGCCGTCCGGCCCGCGAGGGTACGCGGGGCGGCCGGCGAGGGAGCGGGCACCAGCACCGCCCTGAACACGTGTTTCTGCAACATCTACTCGATCACGGGAAACGATTTGTTCCGCCGACGCTACGGACCGAGAAGTTCGGCGACAAGTCGACGCGGCGGGCGTCGGTGGTGCTTACGCGCCTTCCGTCACCGCCTGGGCAACACCCTGGTCGCCTCTGCCCGACCGCACCGCACCCATTGCGAGCAACGCGATGAGTGCGATCACGACACCGGCCGTCATCACCACCGACAGCGCGATCTCGTCATTGCCGAGCACACCGACCAACGGGGCCACGGCCGCGCCAAGACCGAACTGTGCCGCACCCAGCAGCGCCGCCGCGGTACCCGCCGCGTCGGGATGGCGGGTCAGCGCCAGCGCCGGGGCGTTCGGAATCACCAGACCCATCGCCCCGAGGATCAGCCAGACCGGGACGACGAACGCCGCCAACCCACCCACACCCGCGACCGACAGGCCGACGAAGACCAGCCCGATGGCCGCCGACACGGTCAGCGCGCACACGGTGATGAACTGCGGTGAGAAGCGCCGCAGGAGCACCACGTTGAACTGGGTGGCGGCGATGAGGGCCACGGCACCCGCGCCGAACACCAACGCGAACGACTGCTGATCCAGACCGTGCCGGCCCTGCAGCACGAACGACGCGCCCGCGATGTAGGCGAACAGCCCAGACATGCCGAGCGCGGCGACCAGCACGAGGACGACGAAGCGCCGATCGGCCAGCAGCTCGCCGTAGGTCCGCAGGATGCCGCCCACCCGCAGCGGCCTGCGATGGGACTGCGGCAGGGTCTCGGGCAGGGCCAGCGCGGCGAGCAGCAGCAGTGCACCGGCCAGCACGACCAGCACGGCGAACACCCAGTGCCATGACGCGTGCAGCAGCACCGCGGCGCCCAGCGACGGCGCGATGACCGGCGCCACGCCCAGGACGAGCATCAGCCGCGACATCACCGTCGCGGCCGCCGAATCGGAGTACAGGTCACCCACGATCGCCAGGGCCACCACCATGGTCGCCGCCGCACCCATGCCCTGCAGGCTGCGCGCCACCCCGAGTACGACGATGTCAGGCGCGAACATGCAGATCACCGAGGCGATCATGTGCAGCACGATGCCCGCCATCAACGGACGGCGCCGGCCCAGCGAGTCCGAGAGGGGGCCGATCACGAGCTGACCCAGCGCCAGGCCTGCCAGCGTGCCCGTCAGCGTCAGCTGGACTATCGACGACGACACCGACAGGTCGTCGGCGATGCGCGGCAGCGCAGGCAGGTACATGTCGATGGTCAGCGGCCCCAGCGCGACCAGCAAGCCCAGGACCACGATCATCTTGATCCTGCCGGGAGCCGCCGACTCAACGACCGTCACGGGTTCGGCCGCCGTCTCGGCACTCCTGAGGTTCACGGGCTGCGATGATGCCATGAAATTGATTAGCAACGCATATCAATATTTTCATCCCGAGATCTCCGCCGGTCGGCCGACAGTGACCGCGATCACTACCGGGCAACTCGCGCCGACCGCCGTACGTTGGACAAGCGATAGCCTGAACGTTCCTGCGGTTCACACATGTGGAGGCCGACAACTATGAGTGCTCGCTCTCGCGCCAAGGATTTGCAGATAGTCGGCGCCGACGAAGACCCGAGCATGATGCTCAAGGCGCTGTCCCAGGTCATCGAACGCGGGTCACGGGTGCAGGCGCCCGCAGTGAAGGCCTACGTCGACCGGTTGCGCGACCACAGTCCGGACGCGACACCAGCCGACATCGTCAAGAAGCTCGAGAAGCACTACCTCGCCGCGGTGATGGCCAGCGGTGCCGCCGTCGGATCGGCCGCGGCCTTCCCCGGTATCGGGACACTCGTCGCCATGTCGGCCGTCGCCGGTGAGACCGTGGTCTTCCTGGAGGCCACCGCGGTGTTCGTGCTCGCGGTCGCCGAGGTGTACGGCATCCCGGCCGATCATCGGGAGCGTCGGCGCACGCTGGTTCTTGCCGTACTCGTCGGCGAGGACGGCAAGAACGCGGTGGCCGACCTGATCGGTCCCGGACGCACCAGCGGCAGCTGGCTGGCGGAGGGCGCCGCGTCGCTGCCGCTGCCCGCCGTGTCTCAGCTCAACTCACGCCTGATGAAGTACTTCGTCAAGCGCTACGCGTTCAAGCGCGGCGCGATCGCGTTCGGCAAGATGCTGCCGGTCGGGGTGGGCGCGGTCGTCGGTGGCGTCGGCAATCGACTTATGGGCAAGAAGATCGTCGGCAACGCCCGCAGCGCATTCGGCGCACCACCGCTGAGGTGGCCCTCGACGCTGGTCGTGCTCCCCGCACCCAAGCAGTAGCAACTAAAACGTGTCCCGGCAACCGGTCAAATCTGCGGCCAAAATGACCATAAGACGGTTGTCGTGGCCCGCGTCGACCGTGGGGGATAGCCTTTAGGGCGGCGCAAGGGCGGGCCGACACACTAATAGATGGCGAGTGCTCCGCAGCTCGTCAGGGCAGAGGAATCGAGGCGACGGCTGCAGTGAGCAGTTCACCTTCACCATTCGGACAGAACGAGTGGTTGGTCGAAGAGATGTACCGCAAGTTCCGCGAGGACCCCTCCTCCGTGGATCCAAGTTGGCATGAGTTCCTCGTTGACTACTCCCCCGAGCCGACCACAGGCACGACCGCTTCGGTGAGCACCAACGGCGCGCGCGAGCCTCAGGCTCCGCCGTCCCCCGCGCCCGCACCGCCCCCCGCCGCACCGTCGCCGGGCGCGAAGACGCCAGCGACCACCGCAGAGCCGAAGGCCCCGACCAAGACTGAGCCGAAGGCCAAGACCGCCACCAAACCGGCGACGACACCACAGCCCGCCGCTGCGCCTCAACCCGCAGCCAAGGCCCCCGCCGGACCCGCCCCCACCGAGGACGAGACATCGGTGCTGCGCGGCGCCGCGGCCGCCGTGGTCAAGAACATGAACGCGTCGCTGGATGTGCCAACGGCCACCAGCGTGCGCGCCATCCCGGCCAAGCTGATGATCGACAACCGCACCGTCATCAACAACCACCTCAAGCGCACGCGCGGCGGCAAGATCAGCTTCACCCACCTGCTGGGCTACGCGATCGTGCAGGCGGTCAAGAAGTTCCCGAACATGAATCGGCACTTCGCCGAGGTCGACGGGAAGCCGAACGTCGTCACGCCAGCTCACACCAACCTGGGCCTCGCGATCGACCTGCCCGGCAAGGACGGCAAGCGCTCGCTCGTCGTGGCGGCCATCAAGCGTTGCGAGACGATGCGATTCGGCCAGTTCATCGCCGCCTACGAGGACATCGTGCGCCGCGCCAGGGACGGCAAGCTCACCGCCGAGGATTTCGCTGGCGTCAGCATCTCCCTGACCAACCCCGGCACCATCGGCACCGTGCACTCGGTGCCGCGGCTCATGCGCGGGCAGGGCGCGATCGTCGGCGTGGGCGCCATGGAGTACCCCGCCGAGTTCCAGGGCGCCAGTGAGGAGCGCATCAACGAGATCGGCATCGGCAAGCTGATCACGCTGACCTCGACCTACGACCACCGCATCATCCAGGGCGCGGAGTCCGGCGACTTCCTGCGCACCGTCCATCAGCTGCTGCTCGACGATGAGTTCTTCGACGAGATCTTCCGTGAACTCGGCATCCCGTACGAGCCTGTGCGCTGGCGGACCGACAATCCCGACCCGATCTCCGACAAGAACGCGCGGATCATCGAGCTGATCGCGGCCTACCGCAACCGCGGTCATCTGATGGCCGATATCGACCCCCTTCGTCTGGACAAGTCCCGGTTCCGCAGCCACCCCGATCTGAACGTGCTGACCCACGGTCTGACGCTGTGGGACCTCGACCGCGTGTTCAAGGTCGACGGGTTCGCCGGCGCCGAGTACAAGAAGCTGCGCGACGTCCTGTCGGTGCTGCGCGACGCCTACTGCCGCCACATCGGCGTCGAGTACACCCACATCCTCGAACCCGAACAGCAGAAATGGATTCAGGAACGCGTCGAGGGCAAGCACGACAAGCCGACGGTCGCCGAGCAGAAGTACATCCTGAGCAAGCTCAATGCCGCCGAGGCCTTTGAGACGTTCCTGCAGACGAAATACGTTGGTCAGAAGCGCTTCTCGCTCGAGGGCGCGGAGACGGTCATCCCGATGATGGACACGGTGCTCGATCAGGCCGCCGAACACGGCCTGGACGAGGTGGTCATCGGCATGCCGCACCGCGGCAGGCTCAACGTGCTGGCCAATATCGTCGGCAAGCCGTACTCACAGATCTTCGGGGAGTTCGAGGGCAACCTCAACCCGAGCCAAGCCCACGGTTCCGGCGACGTGAAGTACCACCTTGGCGCCACCGGTACCTATCTGCAGATGTTCGGCGACAACGACATTGAGGTGTCGCTGGTGGCCAACCCGAGCCACCTCGAGGCCGTCGACCCGGTTCTCGAGGGCCTGGTGCGGGCCAAACAGGATCTGGTCGAAGACGCCGAGAGAGCCGGCCGTTTCCCCGTCGTGTCGATGATGCTGCACGGTGACGCCGCATTCGCAGGCCAGGGTGTGGTCGCCGAGACCCTCAACCTGGCGCTGCTGCGTGGTTACCGCACCGGCGGCACCATCCACATCGTGGTGAACAACCAGATCGGTTTCACGACCTCGCCGCTCGACTCGCGGTCCAGCGAGTACTGCACCGACGTCGCGAAAATGGTTGGGGCGCCGATATTCCACGTCAACGGCGACGATCCGGAGGCCGCCGCGTGGGTGGCTCGGCTGGCGATGGACTTCCGTCAGGAGTTCAAGAAGGACGTCGTCATCGACATGCTGTGCTACCGCCGCCGCGGACACAACGAGGGCGACGACCCGTCAATGACCCAGCCCGGAATGTATGACGTCATCGACACCAAGCGTGGCGTCCGCAAGACCTACACCGAAGCGCTCATCGGCCGTGGCGACATCTCGATGAAGGAGGCCGAGGACGCGCTGCGCGACTACCAGGGTCAACTGGAGCGGGTCTTCAACGAGGTCCGCGAACTCGAGAAGCACGACATCGAGCCCAGCGAGTCGGTTGAGTCCGATCAGGTGCTGCCCGCGAAACTCAGCACCGCCGTGGACAAGTCACTGCTGGCCCGGATCGGCGACGCCCACCTGGCGTTCCCCGAGGACTTCACCGTGCACCCGCGTGTCATGCCGGTGCTGGAGAAGCGTCGCGAGATGGCCTACGAGGGCAAGGTCGACTGGGCCTTCGGCGAGATCCTCGCGCTAGGCTCGCTGGTGGCAGACGGCAAGCTGGTGCGGTTCTCGGGTCAGGACACCCGGCGCGGCACCTTCACCCAGCGGCACTCGGTGATCATCGACCGCAAGACCGGAGCCGAGTTCACGCCGATTCAGCTGCTGGCCACCAACGCCGACGGCACGCCGTCGGGTGGCCGGTTCATGGTGTACGACTCCGCGCTGTCGGAGTACGCCGCGGTCGGCTTCGAGTACGGCTACTCGGTCGGCAACCCGAACGCGATGGTGCTGTGGGAGGCGCAGTTCGGTGACTTCGTCAACGGCGCGCAGTCGATCATCGACGAGTTCATCAGCTCCGGCGAGGCCAAGTGGGGCCAGCTGGCCGACGTGGTTTTGCTGCTGCCGCATGGTCATGAGGGGCAGGGTCCGGACCACACGTCGGGCCGAATCGAGCGATTCCTGCAACTGTGCGCCGAGGGGTCGATGACGGTGGCGATGCCGTCGACACCGGCCAACTACTTCCATCTGTTGCGGCGACACGGGATGGATGGCATCCAGCGGCCGCTGATCGTCTTCACGCCGAAGTCGATGCTGCGCAACAAGGCCGCCGTCAGCGATATCCGCGACTTCACCGAGCAGAAGTTCCGCTCGATCATGGAGGAGCCGACCTACACCGACGGCGACGGCGACCGGTCGAAGGTCAAGCGCGTGCTGCTGACCAGCGGCAAGATCTACTACGAGTTGGCGGCCCGCAAGGTCAAGGACAACCGTGAGGACGTCGCGATAGTGCGTGTCGAGCAGCTCTACCCGCTGCCCAAGCGCCGGCTCGCCGCGACACTCGACCAGTACCCGAACGTCGAGCAGTACTTCTGGGTGCAGGAGGAGCCGGCCAACCAGGGTGCGTGGCCGACGTTCGGTCTGGCGATGCCCGAGCAGCTGCCGAATCACCTGACCGGCATCAAGCGGATCTCGCGGCGCGCCATGTCGGCGCCGTCCTCAGGCAGCTCGAAGGTGCACGCCGTCGAGCAGCAGGAGATCATCGACGAGGCGTTCAGCTGACCCTGTCCCTACCGCGAACGTGAAGAAGATTGCGAGATCTGCACGATGTCTCGCAATCTTCTTCACGTTGGAGCGCGTTCGGGCCTAGATGCCGAGCAGCCCCAGCGGGATCGGTCCCAGCGGTGACTGGCCGTTGACGAGCGACGTCACCGCGGCCGGGCAGAACATCGATATCGCGATGCCGGTGAACATGGTGGCCGGGCCCAGCGGCCTGCCGATGGCATCGGAGACGTCGGCGGCGACGTTGGCGACCTGCTGACCGGGCTCGGCGAGCATGGGGCACACCGACTGCCCGACGGAGACCGCGGTCGCCGGATCGACCCCGGACAGGCCAGCCGATGTCAGTGCCGCCACGAAGGCGTCGGTACCGGGATCGGCCGCCGCAGGTGCTGCCAGAGATGTCGCTGCGGCCATGAGGCCGGCCGAGACTGCCATGGATGCGATGGTCGCGGTACGGATGAACGTCATGATGTGGGAATCGGACCCCAGCCCGGATTCGTTACCCGGCAAGCCCAGTACCGCCGGTACTGTCTAAGCTCGACACAAGTCGACGAGGAGTGTGGGTATGCAGGGTTTCGCGGGCAAGGTAGCGGTGGTGACGGGGGCTGGCTCGGGTATCGGGCAGGCGCTGGCCATCGAGTTGGGGCGTTCGGGCGCCAAGGTCGCGATCAGCGACGTCAACACCGAGGGCCTGGCCGCCACTGAGGAGGCCCTCAAGGCCATCGGGGCACCCGTGAAGTCAGACCGGCTCGACGTCACCGAGCGTGAGGCGTTCCTGCTGTACGCCGACGAGGTCGCGGCCCACTTCGGCAAGGTCAACCAGATCTACAACAACGCGGGCATCGCGTTCGTCGGCGACGTCGAGGTCACACCGTTCAAGGACATCGAGCGCGTGATGGACGTCGACTTCTGGGGTGTCGTTAACGGCACCAAGGCGTTCCTGCCACACCTCATCGCCTCAGGCGACGGGCACGTCGTCAACGTGTCGAGCCTCTTCGGCATCTTCTCGGTGCCGGGCCAGGCGGCCTACAACTCGGCCAAGTTCGCCGTCCGCGGCTTCACCGAGGCGCTGCGGCAGGAGATGTTCGCCAACGGTCATCCGGTCGCGGTGACGACGGTTCATCCCGGCGGCATCAAGACCGCGATCATGCGCAACGCGACGGCCGTCGACGGCGTCGACACCAAGACACTGACCGACTTCTTCGACAAGAAGCTGACGATCACCACGCCCGAGAAGGCGGCCAAGATCATCCTCGAGGCGGTGCGCAAGAAGAATGCCCGCGTGCTCGTCGGCCCCGACGCGAAGGCGCTCGACGTCATCGTGCGGCTCACCGGTTCGGGCTACCAGAAGCTGTTCTCGATGGTCACCTCGAAGCTGATGCCACCGGTTCACTGACCAGCTAGTGACCGAGCGGGTGCGAGGCCAGCCACTCCGCGGCCACCGCACCCGGTTCGGTGCCCTCGTCGACCTTGCGCAGCATGTCGGCCAGCGAGCCGGTGTCCAGTTCGCCCGCGATCTGGTTGAGCGCCAGCACCTGCCGTTCGCTCAGCTCGTTGCGTCGGTACAGCGGGACGACGTTCTCCGCCCGGATCAACGCGGTGCGATCGGCCAGCACCACCACCTCGTCGGGGACGTCGGGTGCGGCGGTCGACGTCCAGGCGACGTCGATCCCACCCGAGCGAAGCGACGCGAATAGCGCGGCGGAGTCGCCGAACTGACGCGGCGGCGCCAGCGTGCACGACCCGACGGAGCGGGGCGTGACCGCACCCTTGAGCGAACCGACCGTCAGCCCATCGCAGTTGCGCACCAACGCGGTGACATCGCGTCCGCCCCAGGCACGCTCGGTGGCCTCGGTGATCGCCACGGCGGGCTCATCCCCCGCGGACTGCGCGTAGTCCCCCGCGCCGACACCCTCGGGTAGCGAGGAGATCATCGACCGGTAAACCTGTTCGGGGGCCCGAGCCGTCGAGCCCGGGTCGAAACGTGCCAGCAGGCGTCCGGTCAGGCCAGGAACCACCAGTACATCGCCGGTGTCGAGGTCGGCCACCGGATCGGGGCTGGTCTCAACGTGCGCGGGGCTGCCGTAATACCGCAATGCGGCCGCATACAGCTGACCGAGTAGCGCGGACTCGGAATCCTCTGCCGTACCTACGGCAACCGAGGGCGCGGACGCCTCACCACCGCACCCTGCCAGCAGCAGCGCGACGAGCGCCACCGCCAGCCGGCGCATCGGACGGCTCAGACCTTCGAGGCTTCCGCGACCGCCTGCGCCACCGCGGGTCCGACCCGCGGGTCGAGAGCGCCTGGCACGATGTGGTCGACGGCGAGATCGTCACCGACGACCCCGAAGATGGCATGTGCCGCAGCGACTTTCATCGCCTCGGTGATACGCCGCGCACCCGCGTCCAGCGCGCCGCGGAACACACCGGGGAACGCAAGCACGTTGTTGATCTGGTTCGGGAAGTCGCTGCGCCCGGTGGCCACCACGGCGGCGTACTTCCGGGCGGCATCGGGGTGGATCTCGGGGTCGGGGTTCGACAGCGCGAAGACAATCGAGTTGGGTGCCATGGTCGCGATGAGTTCCTCGGGCACCAGGCCGGCCGACACACCCAGGAAGACGTCGGCACCGTCAAGCGCCTCGGCGACACCACCGGCGAGGCCCCGCGGATTGGTGCGGCCCGCGAGCTCGGCCTTGAACGAATTGAGGTCGCCACGACCGTTGTGCACGATGCCCTTGCTGTCCAGCACGACGATGTCGGTGACACCGCTGTTCAGCAGAATGTTGGTGCACGCGACACCGGCTGCGCCGGCACCGGAGACGACGACCTTGAGGCTGTGGATGTCACGGTTGAGGACCTTGGTGGCGCCCAGCAGTGCGGCGAGAACCACGATCGCGGTGCCGTGCTGATCGTCGTGCATGACGGGGCAGTCCAGCGCCTCGATGACACGTCGCTCGATCTCGAAGCAGCGCGGCGCCGAGATGTCCTCGAGATTGACCGCGCCGAATGTCGGGCGCAGGCGGACCAGGGTCTCCACGATCTCGTCGGGATCCTTGGTGTCGAGCACGATCGGGATGGAGTCGAGGCCACCGAAAGTCTTGAACAGCGCGCTCTTGCCCTCCATGACGGGCAGCGAGGCCGCGGGGCCGATATCGCCGAGCCCGAGCACGGCGCTGCCGTCACTGACGACGACGACCAGGCGGTTGGCCCAGGTGTACTTCTTCGCCAGCGTCGCATCCGCGGCGATCGCGCGACTGACCTGCGCAACCCCCGGGGTGTAGGCGATCGACAACGCGCGCTGCGTGTCGAGCGGTGAGTTCAGCGCGACCGAGAGCTTGCCGCCCTCGTGGGCCGCGAAGATCTCCGCATCGTCGATGACTACCTGTGGGGTGCGCACCGCTGACGAATGCTCGCGCGAGGAATCGATGGCTCCGTTAGACACGGCGCCAGGGTACTTCAGTCGACTTCTCACAGGTTGAGGTTCCCCGCTCGTGAGGACGCGTGCCCCGTTTGGCGGCGTAGCATTCCGCCTGTCGTGTCTGGCCCGGATCGGGTCGCCACGCCCGCCGAGGGAGGTTGACGTATGCCATCGTTCCGCGCGCTGCAGCCCTCGATGCTGCGCAACACCGGCCGCCGTCCTGCGGGCCCGGATGCCACCTCGATTCACGTTCCCGTGGCACGGGCGATGGTCGACTGCGGCGTATACGCCGACGGCAAGAGGGTTCCCGGCAAGTTCACCCATTCCGCGGCGTTGGCGAAGGTCCGCGAACTCCAGGCCGACGGTGTGAGCGCATTCGTGTGGGTCGGTCTGCACGAACCCGACGAACACCAGATGCAGGCCGTCGCCGACGTCTTCTGTCTGCACCCCCTTGCGGTCGAGGACGCCGTGCACGCCCACCAGCGACCCAAACTCGAGCGCTACGACGACACCCTGTTCCTGGTGCTCAAGACCGTCGTCTACGTCGAACACGAGTCCGTCGCCCTGGCCCGCGAGATCGTCGAGACCGGCGAGATCATGGTGTTCGCCGGTGCGGACTTCGTGGTCACCGTCCGCCACGGTGAGCACGGCGGGCTGGCGACGGTGCGCAAGAACCTGGACGCCTCATCCGAGACAGTCGATCTGGGGCCCTACGCCGTCATGCATGCGATCGCCGATCACGTCGTCGACAGCTACCTCGACGTCACCGACCTCATCGAGACCGATATCGACTCGATGGAGGAGGACGTCTTCTCACCTCGCGCCCACACCAACATCGAGTCGATCTACCTGCTCAAGCGCGAGGTGGTCGAAATGCGGCGCGCAGTGAGCCCGCTGACATCGGCACTGCTGAAACTGCTCACCGAACATGAAGATCTGGTCTCGATCGAGGTGCGGCGCTACATGCGAGACGTACACGACCACAACAGCCGCGCGGCGGACCGGATCGCCGAGTACGACGAGATGCTCAGCTCCCTCGTGCACGCCGCGCTCGGCAAGGTCGCGATGCAGCAGAACGTCGACATGCGCAAGATCTCGGCCTGGGTGGCCATCGCCGCCGTGCCGACCGCACTGGCCGGCATATACGGCATGAACTTCGACCACATGCCCGAACTGCACCAGGTTTGGGGCTATCCCGCGGTGCTGATGGTCATGGTGACCGTGTGCTCGCTGCTGTATGTGACCTTCCGCCGCAACAACTGGCTGTAATCCCTCTGCGCGTGGGGCCTAGCTGGGTTGTGCAGCCGGGCGGCCGGGATTGGTCACGTCGACGCCGTCGGTGCGCCACGCCTCGCGCATGGCGTCGGCGCCCTTGAGCCGGACCCACGCCGCCTCCGTGGCGGTTATCGGCGTGGCCGACAACACGGCCACCGGTTCATCCGAGCCGCCAATGGCGATGTCCGCGATGCCACTGTGGCCCATAAGCATTGCGGTGAACGGGGCGCCCGGCCACAGCGGCGTCTCGAGGTCCACCAGTGCGTCGGGCACCAGGATCAGACCCTCCACGCTGGGCGCCGAGGCGACCACGGCGATGGACCTGGCCAAACCTGTGGGCGTCGGACCCCGCAGAGCCACCACCACTTCGGCCCGGGGCCCCGACGACTGGTCGACATGGAACTCCAGCGGGTCGACCATTGGGTGTCGCGAACAGCCCAGGGAGACATAGTGATAGATGCCTTCGGCGTCCGCACCGTAGCGCAGCACCGTCATCGGATCCGTGCCGAGGAACGTCACGTTCGCCGCCACCGGCTCACCCACCACACCCAGGGAGGTGAAGTGGTCTCGCAGTCCCGCGCGGACCTCGGCGAGGACGTCGGACACTAGGCAGGTGGGATCGACAGGTTGATACCTGTGTCCGCCTCGAACAGTGTGAGTTTCGAGGTGTCGAAGGCCAATTCGGCGGGCTGACCCGCTCTCAGCTTCGAATCGGTCGAGACTCTCGCCACGAACTCGTTGACGCCGGCGCCGGATTCCGCGGCCAGCTCGGCCAGTTGTGACGACTCCGCTCCGGCACCCTCACTGTGGAAGTGGATGTACTTCTCGGCGCCGAGTGACTCCACCAGGTCGACAGTGACCTCGAACGTCAGCGCCTTGATCCTGGTGTATGAGTCGATCAGCGCAGCGTCCTCGATGTGCTCGGGGCGGACACCGGCGATGAGGTTGGTGGCCTTGGGGTGCTTGGCAAGCATGTCGTGCACCTCCTGGGTGAGCGTCACCTCGCCGATGGGAAGCCGCACACCGACGTCGGTCAGCTTCGCCGGGAAGAAGTTCATCGCGGGAGACCCGATGAAGCCCGCCACGAACAGGTTCGCCGGCGAGTTGTACAACTCCTCCGGGGTACCGATCTGCTGCGCCACGCCGGCCAGCATGACCACCACGCGGTCACCGAGCGTCATTGCCTCGGTCTGGTCGTGGGTCACGTAGACGGTGGTGGTGTTCAACCGATTCTGCAGCCGCGCGATCTCCGAGCGCATCTGCACGCGCAGCTTCGCATCCAGGTTGCTCAGCGGCTCATCCATCAGGAATGCCTTGGGGTTTCGCACAATGGCACGCCCCATCGCGACCCGCTGCCGCTGCCCGCCGGACAACTGCGCGGGCTTGCGATCCAGCAGTTCGGTCAGGTCGAGGACCTTGGCCGTCTCCTCCACCTTGGTGGCGATGTCGGCCTTGCTCATCTTGGCGAGCGTCAGCGGGAACGCGATGTTCTGGCGGACGGTCATGTGCGGATAGAGCGCGTAGGACTGGAACACCATGGCGATGTCGCGGTCCTTCGGTGCGCGCTCGTTGACGCGCTCGCCACCGATCGTGAGTTCACCGGAGCTGATGTCCTCGAGACCGGCGATCATGTTGAGCGTGGTCGACTTTCCGCAGCCCGACGGTCCCACCAGGATGATGAACTCGCCGTCGGCGATGGTGAGGGACAGGTCCTTGACCGCGGTCGCACCGTTGGCATAGCTCTTTGACACGTGATCCAACACGATTTCGGCCATCGGTTATCCCTTCACCGCACCGGACGTCAAACCGGCGACAATCCGTCGTTGGAAGATTAGTACGAAGATGATGATGGGCACGGTGATGACCATCGCGCCCGCCGCGATGGAACCCGTCGGCTCCTCGAATTGCGAGCTGCCGGTGAAGTTCGCGATGGCCACCGGTGCGGTGATCGCCCGTTCGGTGGCCGTCAGCGACAGTGCCAGCAGCAGGTCGTTCCACGCGAAGATGAACACCAGAATCGCGGCGGTGACGATACCGGGGGCGGCAAGTGGTGCGATCACCCTGCGGAATGCCTGACCGGGTGAGGCGCCATCCATCTTCGCCGCCTTCTCGAGGTCCCACGGGATCTCGCGGAAGAACGCCGACATGGTGTAGATCGCCAGCGGCAGCGCGAAGGTGATGTAGGGAATGATCAGGCCGGGCCAGGTGTCGAACAGCCCGATCCTGCGCTCGATGTTGAAAATCGGTGTCACCAGCGAGATCTGCGGGAACATCGCGATCAGCAATGCGACCCCCACCAGAGCCTTCTTGCCCGGGAACGCCAGTCGGGCGATCGCGTACGCGGCCATGCCGCCGACGATCACGGCGATCACCGTGGTGATCAACCCGATGCCGATCGAGTTGATCAGGGCCGAGCTGAAGATACTGCCCTCGAAGATCGCCTTGTAGTTGTCGAATGTCACCTGTGTCGGAATCAGCTTGCCGTCCTTGACCGATGACGTCGGCTTCAGTGACAGCGACAGAATCCACAGCACCGGGAACAGCGCGTACACCACCACCAGCACGTTGATGACGGTCCAGCCCGTCGCGCGGCGCGCATCCACCTGATTGCTCATCGGTGTCCTCTGCTCTTCGCGCAAGCGCTCATCGGTGTCCTCTGCTCTTCGCGCAAGCGCTCATCGGTGCCCTCTGCTCTTCGCGCAAGCGCTCATCGGTGCCCCTCCTGGTCCGAACCGGGAGCTGACGCACCGAAGATCTTGATGTAGATGAACGCGATCACCGCGACGCACAGGAACACCAGCACGCTGATCGCCGACCCCAGGCCGAGATTGAACGCCTTGAAGAGGTTGTCGTAGCCCAGGATCGACACCGATCCGGTGTCGTTGGCGCCGCCGGTGAGCACATAGATGTTGTCGAATATGCGGAACGCGTCCAAGGTCCGAAACAGCAGCGCCACCAGGATCGCGGGCTTGATCAGCGGCAGTATGACCTTGACCAGACGCTTCCATGCGCCCGCGCCATCGACCTGCGCGGCGTTGAGCAGGTCCTGCGGGACCAGCGCGAGGCCAGCGAGCAGAAGCAGTGCCATGAACGGCGTCGTCTTCCACACCTCAGCCAGCACCACCACGGCCAGCGACGGAATCTGCTCGGTCAGCGGTGCGCTGCCCTCGGGCAACAGGTTGGCCAGATAGCCCGTCCCCGGCGTCCACGCGTAGTACCAGCTGTAGGAGGCCGCCACCGTGACGATGCCGTAGGGCACCAGGATCGCGGTGCGCACCACGTTCTTGCCAAAGATCGTGCGGTGCATGACGAGTGCCAGCGCCATGCCCAGCACGAACTCGATGGCGACCGAGACGATGGTGATCGCCAGGGTCACCGCGAACGCCGTCCACCAGTACCGGTCGGTGAGGATCGTCTGATAGTTCGCCAGCCCGACGAACTCGGTGTCGTCGGGGGCGGCGAGGTTGTAGCGCTGCAGGCTCAACCAGACGGCGTAGAAGATCGGGTACGCCGTCACCGCAACCATCAGGAGCACAGCGGGACTGACGAGCCAGAACGCGAGCCTGCGCTCGGAGCGCTTGTCGTCGCCGGCGCGGGCAGCCTGCTCGGTGGCCGGCGGCACCGGGACAGCGTGCGCCGAGGCCGTACTGACTGGAGGGGTCACGGGATCAGCCCCTTTCCGTCAATGGCCTTCTGGACCTGTTCGGCGAGCTCGTCGGCCGTGCGCTCGGGATCGATATCGGTGACGGGAGCCAGGGTCGCCGAGATACGCGTCGACACCGCTTGGTAGACGGGCGTCGCCGGCCTCACCGCGGCATTCGTCAACTGTTCACGGATGATCGCGTACTGCGGGTACTTGGCCTGGAAGGCCGGGTCGTCGTAAAGCGACGCCCGCACGGCGGGCAGGCCGCCCTCAACCGAGGTGTAGCGCTGGTTCTCGACACTGCGCAGGCAACGGATGGCCTCGAACGCCTCTGCCTTGTGCTGAGTGTTCTTGCCCACCGCCACATTCAGGCCGCCGAGCGTGACCTTGGCCGGTTGACCCTGCACCACTGCCGGGTAGTTGGCGAAGCCGAACACCTTCTTGCTGGCGTCATAGGCCATCTCGAACTGCTCGTCGGTCGGCGAGAACGTGCCGACGTCGTTGATGCTGCCGCTCAGTTCCGGCTGTTCGTTGAGCGGCAGGAAGGAGACGCCTCCCTTGACCGCGTTCTCGAGCATCGACGGCAGCACGAAGGGCCAGTTCACCTCGAGTGCGGCCTTGCCCTGTTCGAGTGCCAGGCGCGCCGTGCCCTCGTCGGTCTGCGTTATCGATGGATCTGCACCGGGCGCGGTGGCAACGGCCTTGATGATCTCCAGCGCCTTGACCGTTGCGGCGCGGTGCTCGGGTGTGTCGGTGAGCGTGACGGTCTTACCGTCGTCGGAGAGCACTTGGCCGCCCGCGCTTTCCAGCAACGTGTTGAACCAGACCACGAGGCCCTCGTACTGCTTGGCCTGCACGGCGATCCAACTCGGCTCGCCAGCGGCGTGCAGTCGGGTGGCCTCAGACACCATCCCATCCCACGTCGCCGGCGGCTCCGACATCAAATCCGGTCGGTACCAGAGCAACTGGGTGTTGGTCGTGATCGGCGCGGCGTAGAGCTGATCCTTCCACTTCGCTGTCTCGAGCGGCCCCGGCAGCGTGTTGGCGCGCGCATCGGCCTCCGCCTGACCCGACGGATCATCCGAAAGAGGTAACGCCCAACCAGCTTCGGCGAACTCCGCGGTCCACACCACGTCGAGCGCCATCAGGTCGAGCGTCTTGTCGTTGCCGGTGAGTCGACGCGCGAGCTGAAGCCGTTGGTCATCAGCCCCCTTGGGCAAGCTGATCTGCTTGATGGTGAAGCGGCCGCCGACCTCGTCGTTGCAGCGTTTCGCCACGGCAGTGAACGTCGCCATCTCGCTTGCCGGCGTGTAGTAGTTGATGACGATGCCACCGCTGTCCGAACCGCACGCCGATACCATCGACGCCGTCGTCAGCGCAGCCAACGCCGCAGCCCTAAGCCGCAGAGCGCGCACCACTGCCTCCGTCCGAGGGGAACATCCCGCGCGCAAACCGTAGAGCCAAGGACACGTGATGTGCAACACTATCGGCCGCGCGCCGAGATATCGGGCCGGAATCGTGACCTGTCACGCTCGCGTCAGCGCAGTCCATGCCCCCCGGCAAGCCACACTATTGGGACGCTGCGCGGCAACGGTCAGATCGTCAAGCGCGCCAGCAGATCCCGCCCCTGCTCGGCACTCTTCGGGTCACACAGCACGTCGTAGCGACCAGCGACGAGTTGCATCGTCGAGCTGAAATCCCTTGTGCCACGCGCCATCGCATACTGAATGCCGGATGTGATGAGGCCGAAGAACACGCCGGCGACCAATCCTGCGACCAGTGAGCCCCACGGGCTCGGGCTGAAGAAGCCAAGGACCAGACCGATGAACAGACCGAGCCAGGCACCCGTCAACGCACCGCCAAGCAGCACGCGCGGCCATGTCAGTCGGCCAGTGACGCGTTCGACCTGCATGAGGTCGACGCCCACGATGGTCACCTGCTGAACGGGGAACTCCTGGTCGGACAGATAGTCCACCGCGCGCTGCGCCTCCGCGTAGGTGGGGTATGAGCCGATGGGCCATCCCTTGGGTGGGGTCGGCAACCCTGCCGGGCCCCCGCGTCCCGACTTCGGCCCAGGTTGAAGCGGGCTGGTCATGGTTCGTCTCCTCCGACTCTTCCGTGCAGGTCCTACTGATCTTCAACGAGACAACGCCCCGGTAAGGACCATCGTGCCCCGAATGCGCTTCGATCACCGAGTATCGGCCGTTGCGCTAGGTTTGTCGGCATGACGAGTGAGGGTTCTGACGCGGACAAGTCGCCGTCACCCGAGTCCACTGCGGGTGCATCGGAGCCGGTATCCGGCGGATACGAAGCGCGACCGATCGAGGACACCCAGCAACCGCCTGCGGACACCCCGCCCGCTTACGCGACGCCGTCGTATGAGCCTGCGCCGTCGTATGAGCCTCCGCCGCCGTACGACCCGACCGCGTATGCGCCGCCCCCGGCCGACCAGGGTTACGGCGTGCCCGGATACCCGCCGCCGGGCGGCGATCCGGGTCTTCCTCCGGTTGGTTATCCCCCGCCTCCGCCCTACGGCGCCGCGCCGGGGTACCCGCCGCCGGGATACGGGGCCCCCGGGTACGTACCGCCGGGATACCCGCCATCGGGCTACGGGGTTCCGGGCTACGGGGCCCCCGGCTACGGGGCCCCCGGTTACGGGACACCGGGATATGCGGCCCAGGGCTACCCGCCCTACGGCGCCTACGGTGCGCCTGCCCCGAAGACCAACGGCCTGGCGATCGCCTCCCTGGTCGCGTCAGTCATCTCGCTGTGCGGTCTGGGGTCGATCGCCGGGATCGTGCTCGGCGTGGTCGCACTGAACCAGATCAAGGTCAGCGGTGAGTCAGGCCGTGGCCTGGCCATCGCGGGCATCGTGGTGGGCGCGGTGACGCTGCTGTTCAGCTTGCTTTGGCTGGTGGGCGTAGCGGCCTCCTGATGGCCGACGGCCCAGAGCAGCCGTCGCGCGGCTCCGAGCCAGCGTCGCAGAGTTCACCGTCGGCCGCCGACCCGCAGAGCGCTGTCGACTACCCGCCCAACCCTGGCCAGCCGCCGCCGTATCCGCCGCCATACGCCGGCGGATACGCCTACGGCCCCGACCCATACGACCCGTACCGCCCCACGAAGCCGTACGGCACCAACGGCAAGGCGATCGCGGCCCTCGTGACGTCGCTGGCGGGCCTGACGTTCTGCGGCGTGCCCTCGATCATCGGTTTGATAATCGGCATCATCGCCATGCGCGAGACACGACGCACGGGTCAGGACGGCTACCGCCTGGCGTTGGTCGCTGTCATCATCGGCGGCCTGGTCGCGGTGGGCATCCTGCTGTACCTCCTCCTGATGGTCGCTCTGTTCGTCAGCGACTACTCAGCGGTCTAGCGCAAAACCCGCCTACGCCGGCGGCTCGAACCGCGCTGCCATCCGGGCCATTCCGGCGGCCCGGCCCTTGCCCGCGATCACCAGCGCCATCTTGCGGCTCGCCTCGTCGATCATCTCGTCACCGAGCATCACCGCTCCCCTGGCACCGCCCGCGCGCGACGTGTGCCACTCGTAGGCCTCGAGGATCAGCTCAGCGTGGTCATAGTCGTCCTGGCGAGGGCTGAAGATCTCGTTGCCCGCCACGATCTGGTCGGGGTGCAGGACCCACTTGCCGTCGTAGCCGAGCGCTGCCGAGCGGCCGGCGATCCGGCGAAACGCCTCGACGTCACGAACCTTCAGGAACGGCCCGTCGATCGCGTTGATCCCGTGCGTGCGCGCCGCGACGAGAATGCGCATGAGGATGTGGTGGTAGGCGTCGCCGACGTCGTAGCCCTCGGGTTGCTCACCCACCACCAGGGTGCGCATGTTCAGGCTCGCCATCATGTCGGCGGGCCCCAGCACCAGCGCCTGCACACGCGGTGCGGCGGCGATGGCGTCAACGTTGGTCAGCCCCTGGGCGTTCTCGATCTGCGCCTCCACGCCGATCCGACCGACGGCAAGTCCGTGGGTGATCTCGAGCTGGGTCAGCAGGAGGTCCAGCGCCTGGACGTGGGACACGTCGGACACCTTCGGCAACACCACCAGATCGAGGTGCGCACCCGCCGTCGACACCACCTCGATGACGTCTGCGTGCGTCCACGGCGTGGTCCAGTCATTGACCCGCACTCCGCGCAGCTGACCGGCCCATCCCGGCTCTGCCAGCGCCGCCGCCACGCGGGTTCGGGCCGCCTCCTTCGCATCCGCGGCGACGGCATCCTCGAGGTCCAGGAACACCTCATCGGCGGGCAGCTGCTTGGCCTTCTCAATCATCTTGGCGCTACTACCCGGAACCGAGAGACACGTTCGACGGGGGCGATACACGTTATCCACGCCCATACTCTCTACCCTTTGAGACATGGCGGCGGTGAACAGGGTCTACGCGGCCCGGCTTGCGGGAATGGTGGTGCTCGGCCCCGATGGCGAGTCCATCGGCCGCGTCCGCGACGTCGTGGTCAGTATCAGCGTCGTTCGCCAGCAGCCACGCGTGCTGGGCTTCGTCGTGGAATTACTCACCCGCAGAAGGATTTTCGTACCGATTCTGCGGATCACCGCCATCGAACCCAACGCCGTGACACTGACGACGGGCAATGTGTCGCTGCGGCGCTTCGCGCAGCGGCCCGGTGAGGTTCTGGTGCTCGGCCAGATCGTCGACACCAGGGTCCGCGTGAAGGATCCGGAGCTGCCGAATCTCGAGGGCGTCGACGTGGTCGTCGCCGACCTCGCCATCGAACAGGTCCGGTCGCGAGACTGGGTGGTGACCCGGATCGCGGTGCGCAGCCACCGCCGCATCGGCCGCCGCACCACGGTCCACGTGGTCGACTGGCAGAACGTCATCGGGCTGACGCCGTCAGCGCTGGCGCTGCCCGGCCAAGGCGTGGCACAGCTGCTCGCGCAGTTCGAGGGCCAGCGCCCCATCGAGGTCGCCGACGCAATTCGTGACCTTCCCGCCAAACGCCGCTACGAGGTCGTCAACGCTCTCGACGACGAACGGCTGGCCGACATCCTGCAGGAGCTGCCGGAGAGCGAGCAGATCGAGCTTCTCGAACAGTTGGACACCGAGCGTGCCGCCGATGTTCTCGAGGAGATGGACCCCGACGACGCGGCCGACCTGCTCGGCGAGATCGGCGCCCCTCGGGCCGAGGCGCTGCTGGCCCGGATGGATCCCGAGGACTCCGAGCCGGTGCGGCGGCTGCTCAAGCACTCCCCCGACACAGCGGGCGGTCTCATGACGTCCAACCCGGTGGTGATGGCGCCGGACACCACCGTCGCCGAGGCACTGGCCCGGGTGCGGGATCCCGACCTCACCCCGGCGCTGGCGTCGCTGGCTTTCGTGGTGCGGCCACCAACGGCGACCCCGACCGGCCGCTACCTGGGCTGTGTTCACCTGCAACGCATGCTGCGGGAGCCGCCAGCGGCTCTTGTTGGCGGCATCCTCGACGCCGACCTGCCCACGCTGACCCCCGACATGTCGCTGGCCGCGCTGACCCGGTACTTCGCCGCCTACAACCTGGTGTGCGGACCCGTTGTCGACGAGGAGAGGCACCTGCTTGGCGCCGTCGCCGTGGACGACGTCCTCGATCACCTGCTACCTCACGACTGGCGCGTCAGCAGCGAGGAACCCGAGCTGCCCACCGGTAGCTCGACGACCGGAGGCCAGTCGTGAGCGACCTGTCGGCACGCCAGCGACTCGACACGCCCCGCACATCGCGGCTGCGGTTGACACCGCAGTTCGACGTCGAGGCCGCCGGCCGGTTCGGTGAGTCGTTCGCACGCTTCCTCGGCACCGGACGCTATCTGGCGATCCAGACCGTCTTCGTCATCGTCTGGATCCTGCTGAACCTCTTCGCAATTGGGTTTGCATGGGATCCATACCCGTTCATCCTGCTGAACCTCGCGTTCTCCACCCAGGCGGCCTACGCGGCGCCGCTGATCCTGCTCGCCCAAAACCGGCAGGAGAACCGCGACCGCGTCTCGCTGGAGGAGGACCGCCGCCGCGCCCAGCAGACCAAGGCTGACACCGAGTACCTTGCGCGCGAGCTCGCCGCGCTGCGTCTGGCAGTCGGCGAAGTGGCCACGCGCGACTACCTCCGCCGCGAACTCGAGGACATTCGTGACCTCATCAACCAGCTTCAGCCACCCGTAGACGCGGCGACCAAGTCGAAGGACAAGAAGTCCAAGGGCTCCGCTCGGACCGAGCAAAGCAACCCCTGACCGCAAACCTGGTTGGGGATTGCTGCAACACGCGTCACACGAGTAGGTATGGTGACTTGGTTCACACGATGAGTTAGCTTGCGAGGACGGTCCAAGTGCACATTGGGGGGCGCGCAGCCATCACGACAGCGCGACGGTGCGTGGGTCGCGTCATGCGCACGCCGGCCTTCGGCGTAGCCGTCATCGCCCCACTTGTCCTCGTCGGAGCCGTCGGCGCGTCGTCGCCCGTCCCCAAGCACGCGATCAGTGCCGACGGATACACGCCGCTGGCCGCCGTGGCGAACACCGGCGGTGGTCAGGCCGGAGCGGCCGTCGTGGCCGCCACGAAGCCGTTCAAACCGGTGCGGATCGCAGCAGCCAACGGCTCACCGCCCCCACCGCCCATCGTGATGGCCCCGGTCGGCAGCATGCGCATCCCGATCATGGCGCTCAACGCGTACCGCAATGCCGAACGCATGATGGCCTCGGCATACCCCGGGTGCGGAGTGAGCTGGAACCTGCTGGCGGGTATCGGGCGCATCGAGTCGCTGCACGCCAATGGCGGCGCCACGGACTCCAACGGCACCCCCGTGCAGCCGATCTACGGACCGACCCTGGACGGCACACTGGCCGGCAATGAGGTCATCGTGCAGAGCGTGCAGGCAGGTCGGGTGACCTACGCACGCGCCATGGGCCCGATGCAGTTCCTGCCCGGCACCTGGGCCCGGTACGCCTCCGACGGTGACGGCGACGGCAAGGCCGACGTGCAGAACCTCTTCGACTCGACGCTGGCCGCGGCCCGATACCTGTGCAGCGGCAACATGAACCTGCGCGATCAGTCCCACGTCCTGGCGTCGATCCTGCGCTACAACAACTCGATGGCCTACGCCCAGAACGTGATGGGCTGGGCCGCGGCGTACGCCACCGGCGTGGAGCCGATCAATCTGCCCACGATCAGCGGAACTCCGCCCCCGATCTCCGACCGGCACCTCGACGCCCGGCCCGAGGGGCTGGGACCGGGCCTGCCGTTCAACGCCACCGGCCTGCCAGCATCGGACCCGTTGGCCGTGACACCGCTGTTCAATATCGGGCAGGTCAACACGGCGGGCCAGATCGGCGTACCCGGCGCGTCCCCGGGACCGCTGCCCGGACCGTCAGAGAGCGCGCCGCAACAGAACTGCCAGGTGTTCTGCATCCAGAGCCGGACCCCGGCCCCGCAACCCGGCGCACTCCCGCCTGGTGTGCCGCCACCGGCGGAGCTGCCACCACCACCGCCGCCGCCCGCCGCACCATTCCTGCCGATGTTCGCGCCTCCGCCGCCCCCGCCGCCTGCGCCGTTGTTCCCACCGCCCCCCGCGCCGCCGGCGGCTCCTGTGGCGGCACCGGCACCCGGCCCACAGCCGGCCACCTGACCAGTTCGGAACCGGTCCGCGCGTCGGCTTAGACTCGCAAGTGATGTCATCTACACCCAGTGACCTGCAGTCAGCCGTCCGTACCGCGCTCGGCAAGGTGATCGACCCCGAGCTTCGCCGGCCGATCACCGAGATCGGCATGGTCAAGAACGTCACCGTCGACGCTGATCACGGCGTGCACGTGGAGATCTACCTGACCACGTCCGCATGCCCGAAGAAGGCCGAGATCACCGAGCGGGTGAGCCAGGCCGTCGCCGACGTGCCTGGAACCGGTGCCGTGAAGGTGACCCTCGATGTCATGGACGACGAGCAGCGCGCCGAACTGCGCAAGCAGCTGCGCGGCGACTCCCGTGAACCCGTCATCCCGTTCGCCCAGCCGGGTTCGCTGACCCGTGTGTACGCCGTGGCGTCCGGTAAGGGCGGTGTCGGAAAGTCCAGTGTCACCGTCAATCTCGCCGCCGCCATGGCCGCGCGTGGACTGTCGGTCGGTGTTCTGGACGCTGACATATACGGGCACTCGGTGCCGCGCATGATGGGCACGCAGGACCGTCCCACCCAGGTCGACTCGATGATCCTGCCGCCCGTCGCGCACGACGTGCGGGTCATCTCGATCGCGATGTTCACGCAGGGGAACACACCGGTGGTGTGGCGCGGGCCGATGCTGCACCGCGCGCTGCAGCAGTTCCTGGCCGACGTCTACTGGGGCGACCTCGACGTCCTGCTCCTCGACCTTCCCCCGGGCACCGGCGATATCGCCATCTCGGTGTCCCAGCTGATCCCCGGCGCGGAGATCCTGGTGGTGACCACACCGCAGCTCGCGGCCGCCGAGGTGGCCGAGCGGGCAGGCGCCATCGCGCTGCAGACCCGGCAGCGCATCGCAGGCGTGGTGGAGAACATGGCCGGCCTGCTACTCCCCGACGGGACCACCTTGAACCTCTTCGGCGAGGGCGGCGGACGCCAGGTGGCCGATAGCCTGTCCAGGGCGGTCGGCGCCGATGTGCCGCTGCTGGGTCAGGTGCCGATCGACCCGGATCTGGTTGCCGCGGGCGACGCGGGGGTGCCGCTGGTGCTCAGTGCGCCCGACTCGGTGGCGGGCAAGGAACTGCGCAAGATCGCCGATGCGCTGTCGTCGCGCAAGCGTGGGCTGGCCGGGATGTCGCTGGGACTGGACCCCGCGGGCCGCTAGGTCCGACCGGGCTGCAGCGATACGACCGGGACGTCAGGTCGCGTCGCTGTCGAACGGGGTGTTCTCCGGCGGCGCGACGGGCTTCGCCGGCGTCGTTGGCGTCGTTGGCGTCGGACCCACGGGCGGACCCGAGACCGGCTTCTCGAAGTTACCGGTGAAGATCGAGTCGTCACCGTCCAACAGGTGCTTGGTGAGCGCGGCCCGCGGCGTCATACCGCGCAGCTTCTGCAGTTCGGACAACGGCTGCCGCAGATCCTCGAACTCCGGTCCGAGATCCTCGCGCAGCTGGCTGGTCGCGCCGGACAGGTAGTCGCGCGCCTGCTTCACCGCGCCCGTGGTCCAGCGGATGGCACCGGGTAACCGTTCTGGTCCAAGGATGACGAGGCCGGCGATCACCAGGACCACCATCTCACCCCAACCCACATTGGCGAACATGGTTAGGAGCTGGGCTGGTCTGAGTCGGAACCGGGCGTGATCATCAGCGTCACGGGACGCCCCTCGCGCATCACCTCGATGGGCGCCTCCTGGCCGATCTTGAGCAGGCGCACCGCGACGACGAACTCGTCGGCGTCAGACACCTTGCGGTCACCGACCTTGACGACGACGTCGTTCTCGAGGATGCCCGCCTTCTCCGCTGGGCCGCCCACCGTGACGTTGGCGATCTGGGCACCCGAGGCGATCGAGTTGCTGACCGACCGGGCACTGAGGCCGAGGGTCGGATGGGCGATCTTGCCGTCCTTGATCAGGGTGTTGACGACGTCCTTGACCTCGTTGACCGGGATCGCGAAGCCCAGCCCACTCGCACTGTCCGACAACGACTTTCCAGCGGTGTTGATGCCGATGACCTCGGAACCCATATTGATCAGCGGTCCGCCGGAGTTGCCGTGGTTGATCGACGCATCGGTCTGCACGCCGTCGATGACGGTCTCGGTGTCCGAACCGTCACCCGATAGCGGGACCGGGCGATGCAGCGCGCTGATAATGCCGTGCGTGACGGTGCTGCGCAGGCCCAGTGGTGCACCGGCGGCGATGACCTCCTCGCCCACGGTGAGCTTCTCGGAGTCGCCGAGGCGGGCCACCGACAGGTTGTCGACGTTGTCGACCTTGAGCACCGCCAGATCGGTCTTGGGGTCGCGGCCGACGAGGTTGGCGGGGACTTCCTTGCCGTCGTTGAACACCACGGTCAGCTTGTAGTCGGCGGGGCTCTTGGCGGCCGCCGAGATGACGTGGTTGTTGGTCACGATGTAGCCGCGTCCGTCGACGACCACACCGGAGCCCTGCGAGCCCTCGTTCTTACTGGTGGCCTCGATGGTGACCACCGAGTCGGCGACGGCCTTGGCCACGGTGGCGAAGCGGCCGGGCGGGGCCTCGGGGTTGTCATCGGTCTCCAGCGTCACCTTGGACGTGGTGAAGGCCTCCACCACCTCGGCGGTCGTGCGGCCGACCCATCCACCGGTCAACCCGAGGACGAGCGCGAAGATCGCCAGCAGGCCCAGCGCCGTCCACGACACCTTCCGGCCAAACAGCACGTCGCGCACACCCAACTTGCCCACCGGTGCGGTGTGCAGGACGGGTGGAGGCGCAGGCACCGCCGGGGTGCCCAGCGACGGCACCGCCGATGGGTCACGCCACGGGTCGGGAGGCTGCTGCGAGGTCTGGTCGCGCTCGGCGTCGAGTGCGCCGGCATCGGCGGGATGGCGCTGCAGCGAGTCGGTGGCGCCATGGCGCCCGAACGCCTCCGCGAGCACCGGGTCCGGCGGCTGGTCCTTGGGTGCGTACTCGCCCTGATCGCGATGCTGGTCCGCACCGAGGAAGGAACCCTTGAAACCGTCCGGCCTGCCGAATGCGCGGGTGGCCGCCGGGTCGACGGGCGGACGCGTAACCGGACGCGGTGCCAGGCGGTGGCTATTACCGGACTGGTCCTGGTTACTCACCCGTGTTCACTCCCCAATCAGGGCGTCCGCCATCGTCGGCGCACGCGGTCGATGTACTCAGCACGTCGATTTACTAGGGACCCAGCCTACCGGCGCTTGCGACGATCGCGCAGCGCGCTATCAGCAAACTGTTGCCCATCTTCATCCACGGGCGGCTCGGGTGGTGAATGGTGCGGGATCTGCGATAAGGCGCCCAGCAACGCCGTCGGAATGGCGATCGGACACGATTCGCGCAAAGCCGTTCGCGCCTGGCCCTGAGCTTCGATCTCGGCAGCGCAGTCGGGGCACTGCGACATGTGGCCCGCAGCGCGCAGATGCCCCTTCATGCTGAGCTCGCCGTCGACGAACGCCGCGATGGCCTCGGTGGACAGGTGCTCGGTGGAGCCGAACTGTCGTGGACCAACGGGCGCGCTGCTCTGCGAGGCGAACTGCGACGGCAACCAGGAGAATGCCCTGCGAAAGACGTGGCCCCGGTCGACCATCACCGAACTCCTCTCCGCGCTGCGCATTCTGGTGCGACGTGCACTACCTCGAATGTAGCGCGCGCGGGCGTGCCAGGCCCCCATCAACGGTCAGGCGGACCGAGCGCGGTGGCCGCTGTACTCGGCATCGGCGCTCGGGTGGGCGGCCAGATACTGGCGCAGCGCCTGCCGACCGCGGTGGATGCGGCTGCGGACGGTGCCCAGCTTGACGCCCAGCGTGGCGCCGATCTCCTCGTAGGACAGACCCTCGATGTCACACAGGACGACAGCGGCACGGAACTCCGGCGGCAGCGAGTCCAACGCGGCCTGCAGATCGGCACCCAATCGCGAATCATGGTAGATCTGCTCGGGATTCGGCTCGTCGGCCGGCACGCGGTCGTAGTCCTCGGGCAGCGCCTCCATCCGGATGCGGCCCCTGCGGCGGACCATATCGAGGAACAGGTTCGTCGTGATGCGGTGCAGCCAGCCCTCGAACGTTCCCGGCTGGTAGTTCTGCACCGAACGGAACACCCGGATGAATGTCTCCTGGGTGAGGTCCTCGGCATCGTGCTGATTGCCCGACAACCGATAGGCGAGGCGGTACACGCGGTCGGCGTGTTGCCGCACCAGTTCGTCCCAGGACGGCATCGTCGTCTGATCACCGGTCGCGTCGAACACCGCGGTGCCGGTCAACTCGTCGGTGGGCTCGACCCAGCCGGTCTGCTCGGAATCCGAGGCGGACTGCTCGAGGTGAGCCATGAATACGGGGGACGTGCTCGTGGTGGTCGTTGGATCCTCCAGATCATCAATGCAGCCACCATTGGTAGGCGACGGCGCCACACAGCGGACAACAAACTCCTGGGCCCCGACATTCCCGCCAGGTCGCCCCGAACTGGGGTTTGCGCCGACTGTCATGGAGATACCGTCCCCGATGCCGGTGAGGTTGGCATATGAGCAAACTGAGCTTTTCCTGAGAATGCTGACTACCCCCGGCGTGAAGTGCACAAACCGGCGCTCGAGAGTGCCATTCCCAACACACCCCAGCGGGCGTGTCGCGATGCGGGGCCCTCCCGCTCCCCTCTACGCTTCTGGCATGGCCAGCACCGACGACGGTCAGGCACGGCCAAGTCGCGCCGAGTCGATCGTGAACCACGCCGAACAGTCGATCACCGAGGACGCGATCACCGCGGCCGCCCGAGAGCGCGCCGTGGACAGCGGAGCAGGCGCCGTCACCCCTGCGGTCGGCGCCCTGCTCAGCGTGCTGGCGCGCCTCGCCGGCGCGAAGGCCGTGGTCGAGGTGGGCACTGGCGCCGGAGTGAGCGGACTGTGGCTCCTGGCGGGGATGCGCGAGGACGGCGTACTGACCACGATCGACGTGGAGCCCGAGCATCAGCGACTGGCCAAACAGGCATTCGGCGAGGCCGGCGTTGGCCCGTCGAGGACCCGGCTGATCGGCGGGCGCGCCCAGGACGTGCTGACCCGGCTCGCCGATGAGTCCTATGACCTGGTGTTCATCGATGCCGACCCCGTTGATCAACCACAGTTCGTCGCCGAGAGCGTGCGGCTGCTGCGGCCCGGCGGTGCGATCGTGGTGCACCGCGCGGCGCTCGGCGGCCGTGCCGGTGACGCGAGTGCGGCAGACAAGGAAGTCACCGCCGTGCGCGAGGCCGCGCGGCTGATCGCCGAGGACGAGCGGCTGACGCCCGTGCTGATCCCACTCGGTGACGGATTGCTCGCCGCCGCGCGCGACTGACCCACCCCTCACCCCCTCGTTTTTACGAACTTTTGACGCGGCAGCCCTTGACCCGTCGCTAAACGCGCGTTTAGCGTTCTAAACATGCGTTCAGTTGATGACCTGACAGCGACGGCACGGATCCGCGACTCGGCGATCGAACAGTTCGGCGAGCACGGCTTCGACGTCGGGCTGCGGGCCATCGCCACGGCTGCGGGCGTGAGCGCGGCACTGGTGATTCACCACTTCGGCTCCAAGGACGGTCTGCGTGCAGCGTGCGATGCCTACATCGCCGAGTTCGTGAAGACCACCAAGACCGAGTCGTTGCAGAGCGCCGACCCCGCCACCTGGTTCGCCCAGATGGCCGAGATCGAGTCGTATGCGCCGATGATGGCCTACCTGGTCCGCAGCATGCAGACCGGCGGTGACCTCGCGAAGTCCCTGTGGCGCACCATGATCGACAACGCCGAGGAGTACCTCGAGGAGGGCGTCCGCGCCGGCACCGTCAAACCCAGCCCTGACCCGAAGGCCAGGGCCAAGTTCCTGGCCATGTCGGGCGGCGGCGGCTTCCTGCTGTACATCCAACTCCACGACAACCCACGCGACCTTCGCGCCGTCCTGCACGACTACGCCCAGGACATGGTGCTACCCGCGCTGGAGGTCTACTCCGAGGGCCTGCTGTCCGACTCGACGATGTACGACGCCTTCGCAGCACAACACGCCAACGGCACGCCCATCCCCACGTCCAAGGAGGACTGATGACACCACCCACGGGCACCAACGCCATTGAGATCAACGGTCTGGTCAAGAACTTCGGGACAGTGCGCGCTCTCGACGGCCTGGACCTGACAGTCGCCGAGGGCGAGGTGCACGGCTTCCTCGGCCCGAACGGTGCGGGCAAGTCGACCACGATCAGGATCCTGCTGGGACTCGTGCGTGCCGACGGCGGCAGCGCCCGACTCCTCGGCGGCGAGCCGTGGACCGATGCCGTGGAGCTACACCGCCAGATCGCCTACGTGCCAGGTGATGTGACGTTGTGGCCGTCGCTGACGGGAGGCGAGACCATCGACCTGCTGGCCCGAATGCGCGGCGGTATCGACGAGGAGCGCCGCGCGGAGCTGGTCGAGCGGTTCGACCTCGACCCGTCCAAGAAGGCCCGCACCTACTCGAAGGGCAACCGGCAGAAGGTGTCCCTGGTCTCCGCGTTCTCCTCGCACGCCCGCCTGCTCCTGCTCGACGAGCCAAGCAGCGGCCTGGATCCCTTGATGGAGAACGTCTTTCAGCAGTGCGTAGCCGATGCCCGGGATCGCGGTGTCACGGTTCTACTGTCCAGCCACATCCTCGCCGAGACCGAGGCCCTGTGCCAGCGGGTGACGATCATCCGCGCCGGCCGGACCGTGGAGAGCGGAACACTGGACTCGATGCGGCACCTGTCGCGCACATCCATCAAGGCCGAGATGATCGGTGACCCCGGTGACATAGCCACCATCAAGGGTGTCGAGGACGTCGTGCTCGACGGCCACACCCTGCGCGCACAGGTTGACAGCGAGAGCCTTGGCGAGGTCATCAAGCGGCTCGGCGACGCCGGCGTTCGCAGCCTCGTCAGTCAACCTCCCACGCTGGAGGAGCTGTTCCTACGGCACTACGACACGGCCGACGACGAACCCGAGCGAGTGACAGCATGAACGCCGTCCTCGATCGCCCGCATCGGCCCGCTCACCAGGCGCCGCAACACGGTTCGGCGTTCGCGGGCACGTCCTACCTCCTCCGGCTCTACCTGCGGCGCGACCGGGTGGCCCTGCCGCTGTGGGTGCTACTGCTGTCAGTGCCGCTGTCCACGGTGTACGTCGGCAGCATCGAGGCGGTGTATCCGACCCAGGCCGACAGGTCCACGCTGGTCGCGACCATCATGGCCAGCCCCGCGCAGCGCGCGATGTACGGGCTGGTCTACAACGACAGCCTCGGTGCGACGGGCATCTGGAAGGCAGGGATGTTCCACCTGCTGATCGCCGTCGCGGTCATCCTCACCGTCATCCGGCACACCAGGGCCGACGAGGAGGCGGGTCGCACCGAACTGCTCGACTCGACTGCCATCGGGCGCTTCGCAAGCCTGACCGCGGCCCTGCTCGTCGCGGGCGGCGGCTCGGTCCTGGCCGGACTCATCGGCACCGCGGGCCTTCTCACCCTTGACATCCCCACAGCGGGTTCGGTGGCGTTCGGCCTGGCGCTGGCCGGCTCGGGGCTGGTGTTCACCGCCGTGGCGGCGGTGACGGCCCAACTGTCGCCGAGCGCACGGTTCGCTCGCGGCGCCGCGTTCAGCGTGCTCGCCGTCGCTTTCAGCCTCCGCGCGGTCGGCGATGCCGGATCGCGCGCGGAGTTCCTGAGCTGGCTGTCACCGCTGGGCTGGTCGCTTCAGGTTCGCCCGTACGCCGGTGACCGGTTCTGGGTCCTGCTGCTGCACATCGCGCTCACCGTCGTCCTGGTCGTCCTCGCGTATCGCCTGCTGGCCCGGCGCGACGTCGGTGCGGGGTTGATCGCCGAGCGTCCCGGCCCTCCGCGTGGCGCAGCGGGATTGAACGGTGTCACGGCGTTGGCGTGGCGACTGAATCGCGGATCGCTGGTGCTGTGGACGGTCGGCCTGTGCCTCTACGGTCTGCTGGTCGGCAGCGTGACGAACGGCATCGGCGACGAGATCGGTAACACCGCGGTGGCACGCGATATGGTGACCCGCCTTGGCGGCACCGACGCGATGGAGCAGGCGTTCATCGCCGTCGCGTTCAGCATGCTGGCAATGGTGGCCTCGGCGTTCGCCATCTCGCTGACACTGCGGCTGCACCAGGAGGAGGCCAGTTCGCACACCGAGACGCTGCTGGCCGGCGCGGTGAGCAGAACACGTTGGCTCGCCAGTCATCTGGTGTTCGCGATCGGCGGCTCGGCCTTCGCGCTGCTCGTCGCGGGTCTGGTCACCGGCCTGACGTACGGCGCGAGCGCTGGCGATCTGACCGGAAAACTCCCGACGGTGCTCGGCATCGCCGCGGTTCAACTGCCGGCGGTGTGGTCGTTGGTGGCGGTGACCGTTGTACTGTTCGGCGCACTGCCTCGCCTGACGCCGACGGCGTGGGGGGTACTGGTCGCGTTCGTGGCCGTGTATCTGCTGGGATCACTGGCCAACTCGCCGCAGTGGCTCATCGACCTCGTACCGTTCACGCACGTCCCCCATGTCGGGACCGGAGCATTCTCCGCGACACCGCTGGTATGGCTGCTTGTCATCGATGCCGCACTGATCACCCTGGGCGTCAGCGCTTTTCGACGCCGCGACCTGCGCTGAGGAGACGTCCGTGAAGATCGCACTGCAAACCATCGCATCGATGCTGTTCGGCCTGGTGTTCTTCGGCGTCGCGCTGTTCCTGCCTGCGTGGACGTTCGACTACTGGCAGGCCTGGGTTTTCATCGCGGTGTTCATCGCCGCCAGCCTCATCTCGGGTGTCTACCTGGCCGTGCGGAATCCGGCAGCACTGCAGCGCCGGATGCGGGCGGGCCCCACCGCGGAAACCCGTCCCGCCCAACGCATCATCATCTCGGCGATCATCCTGTCGGTGGTCGCGACTCTGGTCATCAGCGCGCTCGATCACCGGTTCGGCTGGTCGACCGTGCCGGTGCCCGTCGTCGTGCTCGGTGACGTGCTGGTCTTCGTTGGCCTATCGCTCGCGCAGCTCGTGGTGGTGCAGAACGGCTACGCCGGGGCCGCCATCACCGTCGAGGACGAGCAGCCGTTGATCTCAACCGGACTGACGGAATGGTTCGCCACCCGATGTACTTCGGCACCCTGATCATGATGGTCGGCACTCCCCTGGCCCTCGACTCGCTGTGGGGCCTGCTCGCCGTCGCCGTCTCGGTGCCGATACTGGCTGCCCGGATCTTCGACGAGGAGAAGATGCTCACCGAGGAGCTGGCCGGATACCGCGAGTACATGACCAAGGTGGACCACCGGTTGGTGCCGTACCTCTGGTGAGGTCCGGTGCATGTCGACGGGGATAAGGTTCCGTACATGATCGAGAAGCCATGCCCTGGCGGCGGCAAGAGCTGGACGGTGGACATCGCCGGGAAACCGATCTGCCCACGCTGTCGACGCGCGCTGTCCACCGTGGCAGGCAAGGGACGAACGCCGCAGAACACGCCGAAAGTGCCTGCCCACGAGAAGCCATCACGACGCAGCCGCTAGAGGCCCCCGCAAGCTGACGTTCGGACCACCCAAACCACCGCCGCTGCTGCGGTTTCCGCGACGACAACGGTGTGCCCGCCCATACTGATGCCATGGAACTGCTGACCGGGTTCGGTCTCGCGACCGCGGCGGGCCTCAATGCCTACATCCCGCTGCTGATGCTGGGACTGCTGGCGCGCTTCACCGATCTGGTGACGCTGCCGCACGGTTGGGCCTGGCTGGAGAACGGCTGGGTGATGGCGATCGTCGCGGTCCTGCTCGCGGTGGAGATCGTCGCCGATAAGATCCCGGCGCTGGACAGCGTCAACGACGTCATCCAGACCTTCGTCCGGCCGACGGCCGGCGGCATCGTGTTCGGTTCCGGAACCGCTGCTCAGACCGCGGCGGTCGCCGACCCCGGCGCCTTCGCCACGTCGGGCCAGTGGATCCCGGTCGCCGTGGGCGTCGCGATCGCACTGGTGGTCCACCTGACCAAGACGGCGGTCCGCCCGGTGGCCAACGCCACCACCGCTGGTATCGCCGCACCGGTTCTAAGCACCATGGAGGACGCCACCAGCGTGGGCCTGGTGTTCGTGGCGATCCTGCTCCCGATCCTGGTGCTGGTCGTGGTGGTGGCACTGGTGTGGGCGGTGACGATGCTGATCCGCCGACGCCGCCGCCGCGCGCCAGCCTCCTAGCCGCCCCGGCGGCGGGCGCCCTTAGATCCAGATGCCCTTACCGACGGCGACCACGCCACCCGCGCTGATCGCGAACTTCTCGCGGTCCTTCTCCAGGTCCACGCCGACCATCTCGCCGGGCCCGACCACCACGTTCTTGTCCAGGATCGCGTGGCGCACCACCGCACCCCGGCCAATGCGCACACCGGGCATCAGCACGCTGCCCTCGACGATCGCGCCGTCGTCGATCACCACGTTGGACGACAGCACCGAATTGCGAACCGATGCGGCCGACACGATGCTGCCGGCGCCGACCACGGACTCCTGCGCGGAGCCGCCGTTGACGAACTTCGCCGGTGCCAGGTTGGCCGACTCACCCATGATCGGCCAGCGCCTGTTGTAGAGGTTGAAGACGGGGTGCACCGACACCAGGTCCATGTGCGCGTCGTAGAACGCGTCGAGCGTCCCGACGTCGCGCCAGTACCCGTGATCGCGCTCGGTCGAGCCGGGGACCTCGTTGTCGTTGAAGTCGTAGACCGCCGCCATGCCGTCGGCAACCAGGCGCGGGATGATGTCGCCGCCCATGTCGTGGTCGGAATCATTGTCGTCGGCATCAGCGCGGATGGCGTCGACGAGCACTTTGGTGCTGAAGATGTAGTTGCCCATCGACGCGAAGGTCTGTTCGGGATCGTCGGGCGTGCCCGGCGGGTCAGCCGGCTTCTCCACGAATGCCCGGATGCGTCCCGACTCGTCGGCGTCGATGCAACCGAACGCCGTCGCCTCGGCCCGTGGCACCCGGATGCCGGCCACCGTGGCGCCAGCACCACTCTCGATGTGGAACTGCAACATCTGTTCCGGATCCATCCGGTAGATGTGGTCGGCACCGAACACGACGACGTAGTCGGGGTCCTCGTCGTAGATGAGGTTCAGCGACTGCAGAATCGCGTCGGCCGAACCGGTGTACCAACGGGGGCCGAGTCGCTGCTGGGCGGGCACCGGGGTGATGTACTCGCCGGCAAGGCCAGAGAGCCGCCAGTTCTGCGAGATGTGGCGGTCCAGCGAATGCGACTTGTATTGCGTCAGAACGCAGATCTTCAGATATCGCGCGTTCACCAGGTTCGAGAGCACGAAGTCGATCAGCCGGTAGGCGCCGCCGAACGGGACCGCCGGTTTGGCGCGGTCGGCGGTCAGTGGGTACAGACGCTTGCCCTCGCCGCCGGCCAGAACGATGCCGAGCACGTGCGGCAGTTCCCTCATATGTCAAACCTATCGGCCCCCGTGGGTCACTGCTACCTGTTCCCACTATTGACCGCGAGTTCTGTGGCCGAAATCGCCTCGGCGGCAGGTCGAGACAATTGGTGCGGCAAGCCCCTTCGGCCACTACCGTCAACGGCATGCGGGTGGCAATGATGACTCGGGAGTACCCACCCGAGGTGTACGGCGGCGCCGGAGTCCACGTGACGGAACTCGTCGCGCAGCTGCGGCACCTGTGCGAAGTCGACGTGCACTGCATGGGTGCACCCCGAGACGGGGCATACGTCGCCCAACCCGACCCCGCGTTGGCCGGTGCCAACCCCGCGATCTCCACGCTGTCGGCCGATCTGGTCATGGTCAATGCCGTGGCAGCGGCCACGGTCGTGCACTCGCACACCTGGTACACCGGCCTCGCCGGTCATCTCGCGGCGTTGCTGCACGGTGTCCCCCACGTGTTGACAGCGCACTCGCTGGAACCGATGCGCCCGTGGAAGGCCGAGCAACTCGGCGGCGGCTATCGGGTGTCGTCCTGGGTCGAGCGCACCGCGGTGGAGGGCGCCGACGCCGTCATCGCGGTCAGCGCGGGTATGCGCAAAGACGTTCTCGCGACCTACCCGGCACTCGATCCGAACCGGGTGCACGTGGTGCGCAACGGCATCGACACCGACGTCTGGTATCCCGCCCGGCCGGAGCCCGAGGAGTCGGTCCTGGCGGCCCTGGGGGTCGACCCCACACGCCCGATCGTGGCGTTCGTCGGTCGCATCACCCGGCAGAAGGGCGTCGCGCACCTGGTCGCCGCGGCGCACCGCTTCGCACCCGAGGTGCAGTTGGTGCTGTGCGCCGGCGCGCCCGACACTCCGGAGATCGCCGCCGAAGTGGGTAACGCGGTTCGTGAACTGGCGGCGGCGCGAACCGGCGTGTTCTGGGTGCAGGAGATGCTGCCGACTGCCAAGATCCGCGAAATTCTCTCGGCATCAGCCGTTTTCGTGTGCCCATCGGTCTACGAGCCGCTGGGCATTGTGAACCTCGAGGCGATGGCGTGCGCGACGGCCGTAGTGGCGTCCGACGTCGGTGGCATACCCGAGGTCATCGTGGACGGCGAGACCGGCGTGCTGGTGCACTACGACCCGTCCGACGCCGAGGAGTTCGAGGCCGGGTTGGCGGCGTCCGTCAACGCACTTGTCGCCGACCCGGAACGGGCCCGGCGCTACGGGGAGGCCGGACGCCAACGGTGTATCGAGGAGTTCTCCTGGGCGCACATCGCCGAACTAACACTCGAGATCTACCGGAGTGTCGCCTCCTAGCGACCTCGACAGCCGGCCTCGCGTCCGCCCAATCGATTCGTCGAAACCAGAGCTAGCTGGTGACGCCCTTGAGCTCGTCGCCGAGGGCAGATGCCTCATCTGGAGTGAGTTCGACAACCAGTCGTCCGCCGCCCTCCAGTGGTACCCGCATCACGATGCCTCGCCCCTCCTTGGTTGCTTCGAGTGGACCGTCGCCGGTCCGGGGCTTCATCGCCGCCATCGAGTACTCCCTCCGCACCTGACGATCCGCGGTGGCGGATCGATCGAACCGGGACTGTCCGCCCGTTGGCAGCTCCCGGTACTGAACTGCAACGTCACTTCCTACATTCTTCCCTATTCAGGCCGTTCAGTGTGCAAAGACCCGGGTAAGTGGGTCCTAATCACCTACTTGAGCCGGGCTCACGGTGCTGCCGACACCCAGCAGGACGCCACGTGGTCGTCCACCATTCCAGTCGCCTGCATCAGCGCATACGCCGTCGTCGGACCGACAAATTTGAAGCCGCGGCGCTTCAGATCCTTCGCCATCGCCGTGGACTCAGGTGTGACGGCGGGCACACCCGCCAGGTCGGTCGGGCGGGGTCGCGGAGGCGGGGCGAATGACCACAGCAGCTCGCCCAGATCGACGTCGAGGTCAGCCACTGCGCGCGCGTTGGAGATCGTGGCCTCGATCTTGGCGCGGTTGCGCACGATGCCCTCGTCGACCAGTAACCGCTCGACATCGGAGTCGGTGAACGCAGCGACCTTCGCCACGTCGAAATCCTCGAACGCGCGCCGGAAGTTGTCCCGCTTGCGCAGGATGATCAGCCACGACAGACCACTCTGGAACGCCTCGAGCGTCATCCGCTCGAACAGGTCCCGGCTGTCGCGCAGCGGAGTGCCCCACTCCGTGTCGTGGTAGGTGCGGTAGAGCACCGAATCCGGTGTTTCCCAACGAGGCCCGGAGAAGTCCGCCCAGCCACAGCGCACCCGGCCGTCACCGCCGCCCACGGGCCCGCTCACTGCTCGTCCCCGCCGTCGTCGGGGCGCGCATGGGCGCCCTGTAGACGCGACTCGTCGTCGACGTCGTCAAGGGCGTCGAGATCGTCGATGTCCTCGGGTTCGTCAGGCGTCTCGTACACGTCGCGAGGGTCGACGATCCCGTGCTTCGCCCGCACCGCGGCGAGTTCACCACGGACGAGGTCGAGTTCCTGCCCGAGCCGGTCGAGTACCCAGTCGACCTCGGAGGTCTTGTAGCCACGCAGGGACTGGGTGAACTTCACCGCATCGACGTCGGCGCCCGTCACTCCCGATGCGGGCAACACTGTGGCCGTGGTGGCACGGGGTAGCGGAGGTAGCCGCTCGCCCCGGCCGAACAGCACGCTGCCGAGGCCGAACAGCACGGTGGCCACCAGGATCAGGACGACCAGGTACACCAGGATCAACGTCACGACATCGATACTGCCTGAGCGCTCCGACGATGTCGTAACGACCTGCGGACGCCTAGGGCCGCAGTGTGTTCATCGGCGGTCGGTCCACCAACGACACCGACGACGTGCGCGAGCTGTAGTCGTTGCCGTCGGCGTAGAACTGCGTCAGCCCCACGCCGGAGTCGTCGATGCCGCAGCGCGTGAGCAGCGTCGCGATGACCTGCCTGCTCATCGTCGCGAGTTCGGTCAGCGGCCGGTTTCGGTGTGTGCGAACGCCGAGGTTCACCTGCGCGATGGCGTCCAGGCCGAGCCGGTCGTAGGTGTCGACGAGCAGACCGATCTCCACGCCGTAGCCCGGCGCGAACGGGACAGACGTCAACAGCTCGCGGGTGCCGGCGTACTCACCGCCCAACGGCTGGAGCAGGCACGTGAGTTCGGGCCGCAGCGCGGCCAACAGCGGCCTAGCGACCAGCTCGGTGACCCGGCCGCCGCCGTTGGCGTCCTCACTGCCGCTGACCTTCAACGGCCGCCGGTAGAAACCCTTGACCAGGTGCACACCGTCGGAGGTCAGGAGCGGGCCGAGCAACTTGGGCACGAACAATGGGTCGGGGTCGATGAGATCGGAGTCGACGAACGCCACGATGTCACCGGTCGTCGCGGCCAGCGAGCGCCACAGCACCTCACCCTTACCGGGCTGCGGCTCAACCTCGGGCAGCGCCGCCTCGCGGCTGATGACGCGAGCACCCGCCGCGATGGCCCGGATCTCGGTGTCGTCGGTGGAGCCGGAGTCCAGGACGATCAGCTCGTCGACCAGGCCGCCGAGCAGCGGGGTGATGGTCTCCACCACCGAGCCGACTGTCTGTTCCTCGTTGAGGGCGGGCAGGACCACCGAGACAGTGCGTCCACGCTTCGCGGCCTCGAGTTCGCTGACCGTCCACATTGGGCGACTCCAACTGTGATCGGACATCCAGCGGTGTCCCGCTACGGCGTCGGCTAGTTCAGGTGTCAAGCTCATGCCAGTCCCCTAATCGTCCGCGTCGGTGAACGCACGCCCTGGATCGACGCGACCATTTCGAGCACGCGTCGAGTGGGAGCGACCTCGTGCACACGGAACATGGCAGCCCCCGCCTCCGCGGCGAGCGCGGTTGCGGCGAATGTGCCCTCCAGGCGTTCGGTCAAGCCCACACCCAGAGTCTCCCCGACAAAATCCTTGTTACTCAGCGCCATCAGGACTGGCCATCCGGTATTTACAAGATCTTTTACGTGGCGCAACAAACTAAGACCATGGTGAGTGTTCTTACCGAAATCGTGGGTTGGATCGATCAGGATGGCGTCGCGGGCAACGCCCGCGACGACGGCTCGCTCGGCCGCGGCCGTCACCTCCGCGATGACGTCGTCCACCACCCCGCGTACCGACGTCCCGTAGTTGACCCGGAACGGCCTGGTGCGCGGTACAGCGCCACCGGTGTGCGAGCAGACCAGCCCGGCGCCGAACTCGGCGGCGACGTCGACCAGGCCCGGATCGTGGCCACCCCACGTGTCGTTGATGATGTCCGCGCCCGCCGCGCAGGCCTGCTTGGCCACGGCCGCGCGCCAGGTGTCGACACTGATCAGCTGATCCGGGTAGGCGCCCCGCAACCACTCGATGAACGGCACGACGCGGGCGATCTCCTCCTCGGCGTCGACCTCGCTGCCCGGACCGGCCTTGACGCCCCCGACGTCGATCACGTCGGCGCCGTCGGCGATCACCCGATGCACGGCCGTCATCGCCGCCTCGTCCGAGAACGTGGCGCCGCGGTCGTAGAACGAGTCGGGCGTGCGGTTGACGATCGCCATGATCATGGCGCGGTCGCCTGCCACCGGTCGACCACAGAACGTGGAGGGCACGTCATCAGGCTAGCCGCGCAATTCGGGCGAGCTTTGTTCCTCACGGCACTCGACTGATTTCGTCGCGGCAATACGCCCGCCATACAGTGGTTGCAACTGTGGCGCCGACATGCGCCCCTTCCCTGATACGGAGCCAGATGCCTGACCTACACGACCACGTCGGCCGGATCTATGAGGAAGTAGCGCGACGGAATCCGGGCGAGACCGAGTTCCACCAGGCCGTTCACGAAGTCCTGCAGAGCCTGGGCCCGATTCTCTCCAAGCACCCGGAGTACGTCGACTCGGCCGTGATCCACCGACTCTGCGAGCCGGAGCGACAGATCATCTTCCGGGTCCCCTGGGTCGACGACAGCGGTTCGGTTCAGATCAACCGCGGCTTCCGCGTCGAGTTCAACTCCGCGCTCGGCCCGTTCAAGGGTGGCTTGCGCTTCCATCCGTCGGTCTACCTGGGCATCGTCAAGTTCCTGGGCTTCGAGCAGATCTTCAAGAACTCACTGACCGGGATGCCGATCGGTGGGGCCAAGGGTGGAGCCGACTTCGATCCGAAGGGCCGCTCCGACGGCGAGGTCATGCGCTTCTGCCAGTCGTTCATGACCGAGCTGTACCGGCACATCGGCGAGTACACCGATGTGCCTGCCGGCGATATCGGCGTCGGCACCCGCGAGATCGGGTATCTGTTCGGTCAGTACAAGCGCATCACCAACCGCTACGAGTCGGGCACGTTGACCGGCAAGGGGCTGTCCTGGGGCGGGTCGCAGGTACGCACCGAGGCCACCGGCTACGGCACCGTCTTCTTCATCGACGAGATCCTGAAGGCGAGGGGCCAGTCCTTCGACGGCAAGCAGGTCATCGTGTCGGGCTCCGGCAACGTCGCGATCTACGCGATCGAGAAGGTGCATCAGCTCGGCGGCTCGGTCATCGCGTGCTCCGACTCCAGCGGTTACGTCGTCGACGAGAAGGGCATCGACCTCGAGCTGCTCAAGGACATCAAGGAGACGCAGCGCGGCAGGATCGCGGACTACGCCCAGCTTCGCGGCGGTCAGGCTCGATTCGTCGACACCGGCCGGGTGTGGGACGTGCCGTGCGATATCGCGGTGCCCTGTGCGACGCAGAACGAACTCGATGGTGACGATGCGGCACAGCTGGTGCGATCGGGCTGCCTGATCGTCGCCGAGGGCGCGAACATGCCCTGCACGCAGGAGGCGGTCAAGGTGTTCGCCACCTCAGGCGTGACGTTCGCGCCGGGTAAGGCAGCGAATGCCGGCGGCGTGGCCACCAGCGCCTTGGAGATGCAGCAGAACGCCTCGCGCGATTCGTGGACGTTCGACGAGACCGAGGCCCGCCTGGCCGAGATCATGAGTCGCATCCACGAGCGCTGTCTGACCACCGCCGACCAGTACGACCAGCCCGGCGATTACGCCGCCGGAGCCAATATCGCCGGGTTCATCCAGGTGGCCGACGCGATGCTCGCCCAGGGCGTCATCTAACTAGTTCTTGGGGCGCTTGCCCTCGACGACCTCGGCCGGGTACTCGCCGTAGAACGGCACATAGCCCTCATCGCGGCCGGCGAGCACGTAGATCGGATCCTCAAGCTTGTCTGGGCCGGCGCCGTAACCCTGCTTGCGCAGGTCGACCTTCTGATTCTTGAACGTCGAGGTGTGCGCGAGTTCGCCGACGATCCGCGCGAACAGCGGCACCGCGTATCCGGGGAGGTGCGCGTAGGCGGCCTTCGCGAGCGCCTTGCCGTCGAACTCCTGACCGTCCTTGAGCTGGATGGCGACCATGCCGGCACGGCCACCGGCACCCTCCACCTCCACGCCGAACACCGTGGCCTCCTCGACCTGCTCATCGAGCGACACCGCCGCCTCGACCTCCGTGGTGGCGACGTTCTCGCCCTTCCAGCGGAAGGTGTCACCGAGGCGGTCGGTGAACGCGGCGTGGCCGAACCCCTGTGAGCGCATCAGGTCGCCGGTGTTGAACCACACGTCGCCGTCCTTGAAGGCGTTGCGCACCAACTTCTTCTCGCTGGCCGACTTGTCGGTGTAACCGTCGAACGGCTGGAGGCTGCTCACCTTGCTCAACAGCAGCCCCGGCTCGCCGCTCTTGACCTTGCGGACCCGGCCGTCGTCACCGCGCAGGGGCTCACCGGTGTCACCGTCGTACTCGACGAAGGCGATGGGCGACGGGCAGATGCCGGTGGTCTTGTCGATGTTGAACACATTCATGAAGGCGGTGTTGCCCTCGCTGGCTGCGTAGAACTCGCACACCCGCGGGATGCCGAACCGCTTGGTGAACTCGTCCCAGATGGCCGGGCGCAGCCCGTTGCCGCAGATGACGCGCACCCGGTGTTGGCGGTCGGTGGGCTTGGGCGGTTGGTTCAGCAGGTACCCGCAGATCTCGCCGATGTAGACGAACGCGGTGGCGTCGTAGCAGATGACCTCGTCCCAGAACCTCGACGCGGAGAAGGACTTGCCCAGCGCCAGCGTGGCCCCCGCGTTGAGCACCGACGACGTCGCCACCGTCAACGCGTTGTTGTGATAGAGCGGCAGGCAGCAGTACAGCGTGTCGTCACTGGTGAGCCGCATGCCAAGGCCACCGAATCCGGCGAGCGCACGCAGCCAGCGGTAGTGGGTCATGACGCTGGCCTTCGGCATTCCGGTGGTGCCGGAGGTGAAGATGTAGAACGCCTTGTCCTTGGCCAGCACCGCGGCGGTGGCGGCCGGGTTGGTGCTCGGCGCGGTCTCCGCGAGCCGGTCCAGTTCCTCGACGGTCATCAGACCCGCGGGCTCGGCGCCGCACTCGGTGATCGGCTCGATGAGATCGGTCTCGGCGACGACGGCGGCGGCCTGCAGCAGACCGAAACTGTGCGCGAGCACCGTGCCGCGCTGGTGGTAGTTGAGCATGCCGGCGACCGCACCGCACTTGACGACGGCGAGCATCAGCAGCACCGACTGCGGCGAGTTGCGCAGCATCACGCCCACGACGTCACCGTGTCCGACACCGCGGGCGGCCAGCACCGCGGCGTAGCGGTTGACGGTCTCGTTGGCCTCGCGGTAGGTGATCTCCTGGTCCTCGAACCGGATGAAGACGTTGTTGGCGTATCGGGCGGCGCGGTCCTGGAACACCTTGCCAATCGAGGTCTTCGCCGTCGGGCGAGCCATGAGGCCGGTGATCGCGCCCCGCACGATGGCTGGCGCATCCATCAGAAATCCGGGGATGCGCGGCGCGATGTCGAGCAGGCCGACGCTGCTACGGGTTCCCGAAGTGTCTTGGCCGCTGTCCTGCCTCGAGGCGCTCATGACAATCCACACTATCCGCGCGGGTCAAAAGGGTCAGCCCTGCGGGGCACATGCGTCCAGCGCCGCATCGACCTCGTCGACCACGATGAGCCGATCCAGTGCCCCCGGCGACACATACCCAGTCTCGGCCAGCCCGCGGACCCAGGTCAGCAGACCGGTGTAGTGGTCAAAGGGATCGAGCATCACCAAGGGCTTCTCGTGCATGCCGAGGTAGCCAGCGGTCCACGCCTCGAAGAACTCCTCGAGCGTCCCGATTCCGCCGGGCAGCACGATGAACGCATCGGCGCGGTCCTCCATGACCTGCTTGCGCTCACGCATCGTGTCGGTGACGACGAGTTCGTCGGCGTCCACGTCGGCCACCTCGCGATGGACGAGCACCTTCGGGATGACGCCGACGGTACGGCCATTACGGGACCGGGCAGCACCCGCCAGTGCGCCCATCGCCGACACGTTGCCGCCGCCGGACACCAGCGTCCACCCGCGCTCGGCGATGGCGGCCCCGACGTGTGTGGCCAGGGCCAGGAGTTCGGGGTGCCGTGGTCCCGAGGCGCAGTACACGCAGACCGCCCAGCTGCGGTCGGCGTTGTCGGTCTCCCGGTCGGTATTGCTGCGATCTAGAGGCACGGGTGCAAACTACCGCTCCTCCTCCGCCGCCGAGACTGCGGGGAGATCGCGAATTCGACCGGAAATGCGATCTCCCCGCAGTCTCGGCGTGTGGGTAAGGTCCGGATTTCCCGGTGGCCCCACGGTCGGCGGCCATACACTTCGGCCGTGCTCGCCGATGACGACTCCCTGGGTGCGCGCCTAGTCGTCGCGCAGGCGTTGGCATGGCAGGGCCTGGGTCGCGACGCCGCCGCGGTGCTCGACGACGTGGACCCGTCGACATTGTCTGAGGCCGATCTGATGGCGTGGGCGCTGCCGCGGGCGGCCAACCAGTTCTGGATGCTCGACGAACCCGAACGCGCGACGGCGTTCCTGCGCACCACCCGGGGCCGCGTGACGTCCGGGCCGGCAGGAGCGACCGTCGACGCACTTTTGGGCACGTTCGCGATGAACGCGGGAAGCCCGCAGCGCGCCATGGAGATTGCGCAGGGGGTGCTGGCCTCACCGGACTCCGACGACCAGGCCATCGGGTGGGCCGCGGCCGCTGCCGCCTTGTGCAACGCGCGGATGGGCTCCTTCACCGACGTCGATGACCTTGCGCTGCGGGCCATCAGCGCCGGCCACCCCGGCTTGCTGCGATTCACCAGCGGATTCGGGCAGACCACCGCCCTGGTGATGTCCGGAGCCCTGGACCGAGCGCATGCGCTGGCAACCGAACTCGCCGAGGCAACCGAGGAGGGACAGCCCGGCCACGCGATCGGCCAGTTGCTCGTCGCCGACGTGCTGATCTGGCGGGGCGACCCCAGCGCGGCGGTCGACCTGCTCGAGCCGGCCGCCGCATCGCTCGCGCAGACGGGTTACTCGTGGGGTCCGCTGGCGTGGATGTTGTTGGCGCAGGGGCTCGGTCAGATGGGCCGTACCGCCGACGCCGGCCGGGTGCTGGCGCGCGCCGAGGCCCGCCACGGTCTCAAGTCGATGCTGTTCGCGCCCGAGCTCTCGCTGGCCAGGGTGTGGACGTCGGCGGCACGCCGGGACGCGCCCGGAGCCGTCAACGCGGCGCGGGAGGCGGCCCGCGCCGCCGAACGCGGCGGACAGTCCGCCGTCGCGCTACGCGCGCTGCTGGATGCGGTGCGCTTCGGTGACATCAGAGCCGCCGACGGGATCGCGCGGCTCGGCCTGGACTGCGTCGTCGGCCGGTTGGCACTGGACTACGCGCGGGCCTTCACAGCCCGCGACGCATCTGGGATAGACACGGCGGCAGCGGCTTTCACGGAGATCGGGATGATGGGCATCGCGGCCGACGCGACGAGGCAGGCCGAGGCCGCGCGGGCCTGACGCCTCAGCGGCCGTCGGGTCCGGTGTCGCGCGGTGCCTCGTCGTCGACCCAGCCGGGTTTCGGCATAGGCGGCATGGCGCCCCTGGCCTGGTTGAAGTGACTGGAGGACTCCTGCGTCGGAAACCCCTTGGCACGCGAGTTGCGAATGAACACCGCGACGATCACGACGGCGGCGAGCACGAGGAATGCGATGAGCACGATCTTCGCGATGGTCGGCCACATCGGGCCGAGCGTAGTCCGGTGATCTCGCAATTGCTGCGTCAACGGGTAGCCGGTGCAGCTTAGGATTGGGCTCGGACTGTGCTTTTCTTTCCGTGGGGGGTGTGCTGTGGGCGTGCTGGACGGGTTCATGTCGACCTGGTCGAAGGCGCGAGAGACGTTCGGGCAGGGCACACCTCAGACCGGTGAGTCGTTCGACCAGAGCGGGTCGTTGCGCCAGATGCAGACGACGGTGGAATCGGCCGCACCCGGCTCGCGGTGGAGCGGTACGGCGGCGAGCGCGTATGACACGGCGAACACCAACCACGGCAAGGTCTTCGGCGAGCTGGCGTCGCTGGACCAGAGGCTGAGCGCCAAGGTGACCGAATCGGCCCAGGTCGTGTCGACCGGCCGCCAGAACCTCGACACGGTCCGGCAGTGGGTGCTCGACGCCGCGGCGTCGGTGCCCGCGGGAAAGACCCGCGAACAGATGCTGATGCCGATCGTGAAGAACGGCCTCGGGCAGGTCACCGAGATCATCACAACGTCGAACGCAGAGCTGAACAGGATCGGCGGTGCCATCAAGGGCATCGGCGGTGAGTACCAGGCACTCAACGATCAGAAGTTCGGCCCCAAGGAGGGCGACGGCGACCTTCAGAAGATCAAGGGTGACGAGGAGGACCTCAAGCCCGAGGACATGGAGGAACTGGCTCGCAAGACCCTCGCCGGCGACCAGGAGGCTGCTGCCAAGGTCGACGAGATCCTCAACGGAATCGACAACGACCAGCTGGGCCCGAACAGCACCGCCCACCCGCTGGATCCGGTACAGGCAGAACTCGTCGGCCAGATGCAGGCCCAGATGTCAGACATGTCGATGAACGACGTGAACGCGGCACGCGAGCGGCTTGGCGAGAACAAGGACGTCCTGACCAACGCGATGCAGGTCATGAGCAATCCGAATGTGGAGTACCCCAGACACGATGGCGACGGACCGCAGGTCGTCCCGTCGACCCCCGGCGGCCCGCTGCCGAATGACGGGGTGCTTCCCGGCGACACCGGAGCGCTACCAAGAGGTGTCCAGGACACGCTGAACATGCGATCCGACTTCGACGGGCCGCCCGATCCCCGCCCCGGATATCCGGGTTCCGGACCGGTGGACTGGGAGGGCGCCGAACGCACGAGAGCAGCCGACGGCATGAAGAATCTGGCCGACATCGTTGGCGATGGCGATCCGAGGTTCCAGCAGGGAACTGCGCTGGATCGCGAGATGATGTCAAATGCCAAGGACTGGCTGGCTTCTCAGGAGAGTCCGGATGGCAAGTCTCAAGAACACTGGGGCGATGAGGTCGTGGAACGGGTCTTCGACACGGCCGGACGCGACACCGTCGTCAACCACGACATGCTCACATCTGACAAGGACTTCATGCAGGACGTGTTGACCCACGAATGGCAGGACAACGGCCAGTCGGCGAGCACGCTGACGGACTGGATCTCACGAGACGCCTACTCGCCCGACCCGGCCGTGAACGAGCGTGCGGGACAAACGGCAAGTGCGATAGCGGATTACCTCGGTGACCCCGCCAACAAGGACATCCTGATGAACAACAGCACGGGCAGCCAACCGAACATGTCGCTCGGCCAGATGAATCCCGAACTGACCCAGAGTCTTGCGCAGTCCATGAGCCCGTACGTCGATGAGATGGCTGGCAGGCCGCTGGACAGCAGCACGGGATGGACCGCCAAGGACGGCGAAGGCAATCTCGCATACCCGCACGCCGCGCAGGTGATGGGTGTTCTTGGAACGGACCCGTCAGCGGCCGCGGTTTTGGACGCGCGGGCCGCATCAGTGCAAGGGGCGTACATCAACGAGTACGCGGGTTCGGTGATAGACAGCAACGGACAATCCTCGAACTCCGCCGCGATGGAGGCTGCCGGCCGGTTGAAGGGCATCTGGGACGAGGGTGCCTACATGTCTGTTTTGGACACCGAATCGGATGCGGCGAAGGCACGGCTGGATGCCTACGAGCGAATGAAGACCAACTACGACGCGGGATTCGGGCTCGCCGGAGGAATTCCGTATGCAGGTCCCGCACTGGAACTTCAATCCAAGCTGATGCAGGACGCGATTCTGGGGCCACCTCCCCAAGGTGGCGAGCCTCCGAAGACCCCCATCGAGAGTTCACTCGGCATGCGCAGTGTCCTGGCCCAAACGTTCATGGAGCACAACATCGGCAACCCTGCGGACATCGCAGTCCTTAGGGCGGAGTACGACAAAAACAACGACGGGATACTCGAGGTGCCGCCCGACGTCCTTTACGACCCCGACCGCGGCACGTTTAGTAACGAACTGCGCGACTACTTCAGCAATATGACTGGCCCCGTCAAGGACCCACTCAGCGAGTACGAAAAGTCCTACCGTGACGTACTTTCGTAACGACATGGGTAAAGGGATGGCGGTGTTTCTCGCGGCGCTCGCTTTGGCGATGGTGACCGCGTGCAGCGGCACCAAGGAAGACATACCGCGGCCTGAATCGACCGCCACACTCCCGCCGCCGGAATTCTCGAACTATCCCGCTGAGGCCAATGACTTTCGCTTCCATTGGTCGGCCGCGCCGGGAATCGATCTTGAGACCGGGCCGGCCGTGGCCGTCAGGGCGTACATCGAATCAATGCGACTCGCCGCTTTTGCCGGCGGTGACCCCTCTGTCGTCTACCCGGGGTTCATGCATGCAACCCCGGAGAACACTGAACCCGGGACAAGCGACGGCGATCTCTACCAACTCGAGTTCATTCGGCCAAAGACACGCGCACAGTACGAGTCCAACGGATTGCAGTATGTGCAGCGTCAGGTCTACGGCTACCAGCCAACCCACATCCTCGACCTCATGCCTCAAGGCGACGGCTATCAAGCCACGATCTGCCTGGGCGCCTACTCGGTCTATCGCACCGATGATGCCGATCGCAGTCGCTACTTCTCGACTGCTGCAGACGAGAAAACGGGCGAGATGTTGCGCGACGACAGCGATATACAGTTTTGGCGCGTCGAGTTAACCGAAAATGACCCGCGCGTCGCCAATGCGCAGGCCTCACCCGCTGCCCCTCAAGTCGGCCCGTTACCCGCGCCGCTCGATGACGTCTTCGGAAAGTGGTTCATCACCGGAAGTTCGCAGGGGTTATGGGGTGCCCCCGGACAGGGCGACGACATCGAAACCCCGGAACTTCGCCAGCAGTGCGAGGCCGCTATGCCCGACGACGCCGCGGCCCGCACCGCGATGGCCACCGGCTTCCACAACGCGCCGCCACCGCATGGGGAGCCCATACCCGGCTGGCCCGCCGCGAACGGCTAGAGCGGTGTCTCGCGATGTGCTCAAGTAACCGGCACGCCTCGGCCGGCGCGCTATTCCTGGCCATGGCGATGGGGTTCACTGCCGCCTGCGATGCTCCGTCGACGCCGCCACCACCAATGACGTCGACGGCTACGTTGCCCGCGCCGCTGTTTCCGAACTGGCCGCCAGAAGCGAACGAATTCCGCTTCCACTGGTCTGCCGCACCGGGGATCGACCTCAATACCGGTCCCGCCGTTCCGCTCCGGGCATACCTCGAGTCCATCCGGCTCGCGGCATTCGCCGGAGGCGACCCGTCCGTCGTCTATCCGGGGTTCATGCGTTCCACACCGGAGAATCAAGGTCCCGTCGCGAACGAGGGTGAGCTCTTTCAACTTGAGTACATCCGCCCGCAGACACGTGCGGAGTATGAGGCGAACGGGTGGACGTACGTAGAACGGCAGGTCTACGGCTATCAGCCAACCCACGTCCTCAGTCTCATTCCTCAGGGCGACGGGTATCGAGCCACCGTCTGCCTGGGCGCCTACTCTGTGTACCGCACAGCCGATGACGACCCGAAGAAGTTCTTCTCGACCGCCGCCGATGAGCAGACCGGACAATTGACGTACGGCAATCGAGACGAAATCCAGGTCTGGCGTGTCGAACTCACCGACAAGGACCCACGAGTCGCAAACGCCCCCGCGCCACCGACTGCCCAACAACTCGGGCCGATGCCCGCACCCGTAGATGACGTTTTTGGCCGATGGTTCATCACGGGAGCCGGTACGAGCCTATGGGGTCCATCGGGGCAGGGCGAGTACATCGACACTCCAGAAGTCCGCCAGCAATGCGAGGACGCCATGCCCGACGACGCGGCCGCCCGCATGGCGATGGCCACCGGCTTCCACGCCAGCCCACCACCGCACGGCGAACCGATTCCCGGCTGGCCCGCCGCGAACGGATAGGTCGGGGTATCCAGATGCCCTCAGGTCGCCCTCGCGCAGAGGCGACGCGCCAACTTCCCGCCAAGGCACCGCCCCGACTGCGGCAATTAAGACCCCAGCCACGTGGCAGAGTGCATTGAGGGAGGGAAGCGTGGTCGACGATGGACACGGACGTACGCGGTTGGCGCGCATCCTGATCCAGGTAAGCGTCGGACTGGCGCTCGGGGCGGTGGCGGTAAACGCCTACGCGTTCATTGCTCGCATCCCCGCCGGCCGCAGCGCCGAACCCCTGCGACCGGTGACCACGCTGCTCGGTGCGTCACTGGTCCTCACAGCGGTTGCCGCGGCGCTGCTCATCGTGATTGGTGTGCGAACGCTGGCCGGTCGACCCAGTGCAGTGCTCGGCTGGGCGGTGCTGGTGACAGTGGTGGCAGTCACCGTGCTCGCCTTCCTCAGCTCGACGCCAAGAGACGCGGCCGCGTTGATCGACGGGCCGTTCGGCAAGCCCGTGGTCGGCCTCGCACAGGCGTCATGGATCCTCATGGCCGTGGCGGCGCTGTCCTTGTGCGTCGGCATCTACACGGCCTCCCACATACCACTGTCCTCGCTGCGGACCGCCGTCCGTCAGGCGCCCGCAGCGACAGCGGGGATCGTCGTGGTCGGGCTTGCAGTGTCCGCTGCGGCCGCCGTCTGCGTGGCCTCGGCGCACGCGTCGACGAGGGCTGACTACACCACGGCCGGCCGGGTCGAGATCCCTGCGATGCCTGCGTCAGTCGGCGATTCGGCCTACACGCTGACGACGAGCGACGTCAGTCGCCTGGTACCGGCGGGACCGGGCTTCGTCATGGGTGGCGACGATGCACTGATCGCCTATGACGGCGCCACAGGTGCGCAGCGGTGGCACTACCCGTGGCACCTGTTGGGCCAGGCCTGCGAACCGACGGCCATCCGCTCGACTGGGACGCACGCCGAGGCCGTCGCCATCGTGGAGTGCCTGAATCGGGCGGTGCCGTCCGAGGACCAGCGGCACCGGTGGACGCTCACCGCCTTCGACGCGATGACCGGTGGCGTGCTGTGGACGCGTGACGACGCCGGCCGCCTCCAGGGTCGGCTCGAAGCGAACGCCGGCGGCGTCCCAGTGGCCCGGAGTGACGACCTGGCGATGTTGAATCCGTTGTCGGGCAACGACACCTGGCGCCGCACGGTCACAGGATCGGCTGATTGCTGGCTGGACAATCGCTTCGTCATGCTGGATCAGTCGGTCGCCTACCTGCCGATGTGCTCACGCGACACCCTCCACCTGTTCGACGTGGGCAGTGGCGAGGAACGGACCGTCGACCTCGCGGATAAGGCCGGAGTTCCGCCGCGTATGTGGGACCTCGTCGCGGCGGAGGCCAACACCCTGCTGCTACGCAGTTCGGATCGGGGCAGCTATGCCAACGACCGGTTGTGGGTGGTCGAGGCCGAGTCTGGTGACGTTCGCAGTGTCCGCAATTCGAGTCTCGCTGGCGTGTACCGCGGTGCCGCGGAGGCCGGCCTGTATCCAGGTCCGGTCGCACAGATCGGTCACGGTCTCACTGAGGCCGACGAGTCCTTCGTCGACCTGTACCTCGTCGGCGAGCGCCAGGCCGTGACGGCAATCGGCATCCGCGTCGGGATGGACTCGGGCAGATGGGCGTTGGAGTGGACACGCGTCGGCGAACGGATCACGGGTCCCAACGCCCGCGGGCCCGCTTACGAGATGCTGTTGGCATCGATCGCGCCCGACGGCACCTCGACCACCCGACCGTCGCCGTGCGGCGCCGATGTGGGCGGGCTACTTCCCGTCCCCGGCGCTGTCCTCGCGGTCTGTTTCCGCAAACCGGGCTTCGAGGTGGTGGGCCTTCGATGAGGGGACATCAGGACGTCTAGCGGCTTGACACCGTGCTCCGATTTCCCGCCAACCACGCGTCTTCGCAGCCCATAGAATCAAAGCCAGCGACACTGCACCACGGGGAGGATCAAACATGGCGGGCGAGTTCTATCTCGGCGATACCGGACTGTCGCCGCTGTCCGACATCCACACCCAGGTCGCGGGCGGGCTCTCACAGCTGACCGGTGCGGGTGCGCCGCAGGCCGCCGATGTCGCCGCGTCGTTCGGCAACATCGCATTCAGCGTCAACAGCGCCCTCGACGGCGTCTCGCAGAGCCGGATGGGCACGATCCAGACCACAAAGACTTCCAGCGACACCATCGCGGAGCTGCTGGGCAAGGCGCAGCAGATGTACGCCCAGGGCGACATGGCCAGCGCCGACAAGCTCAAGGCCGCAGCCGAGGCGCTTTCGGCGCAGGGCCAGGGCGGCTCAAGCGGCGGCGGTGCCGCTACCGGCGGCCCCAGTGGTACAGCGTCGGGCGGGGGCCCCGCGGGGGCGGCAGGCGGCGGTCAGGCCGGCGGCGGTCAGGCCGGCGGGGACATGGCGGGTCAGATGGTCAGTCAGATCGGCCAGCAGATCGGGCAGGCCGCCCAATCCGTCACCCAGCCTCTGCAGGGGCTCGCACAGGGTCTGCAACAACTCCCCCAGCAGGTCATGCAGGGCGTTCAGGGCATCGTGCAGGCCGCCACCGGTGCGGCGACCGGCGCCGCAGGTGGCGCAGCCGGGGCGGCTGCCGGCGACCCATCGACCGACGAACCGAAACCCGACGGCGAGCCCCGCGACGAGAACAAGAGCCCGCAGGAGTCAAAGCCCAAGGACGACAACGCGTCTCCCCCGCAGGCATCCGCGACAGACGCCCAGCAGGGCTCCGGCTCGGCGGGGCGTGCGCCCGTTGAGAGTTCTCCACCACAGCCCGCACAGACCCGCCCGCAGCAGTCACCGCTCTGACAGCCGCCCCTCGGCGAGTACCAACCGGCGGTCGACACCGATCGCGTCGAGGAACGCTTCGTCGTGACTGACGACCAGCAACGCCCCGCGGTAGGAGTTCAACGCCGACTCCAGTTGCGCCACGCTGACGAGGTCGAGGTTGTTGGTCGGCTCGTCGAGCAGCAGCAGCTGTGGCGCGGGCTCGGCGTAGAGCACGCACATCAGGGTCGCCCGCAACCGTTCGCCACCCGAAAGCGCCGACACCGGAAGGTGAATGCGGTCCCCGCGAAACAGGAACTGCGCCAACAGATGCATGCGACGGGTATGGCTCAGGCTCGGCGCGGACGACGCCAGGCTCTGCGCGACCGTGCGCCCGGGGTCAAGCAGATCCAGCCGCTGCGACAGATAGGCGATCCGGCCATCGGCCCGTTGCACATCGCCTTCCTCGAGAGGCAGTTCCTCGCTGAGAATCCGCAACAGCGTGGACTTACCCACCCCATTACCCCCGGTCAGCGCTATGCGTTCTGGCCCGCGGATGTCCAGGTCGATACCACTGTCCGCGAACAGCTCTCGACCGCCGTGACTGAACCGGACGGACCGCATGGCGACGACCGTGCGTCCGGCGGGCACCTCGGTGTCGGGTAGATCCAGCACGATCGCGTCGTCGTCGCGGACCGCGCGTTCGGCCTCGTCGAGGCGTTGGCGGGCGTCCTCGACGCGCTTGGCGTGCACGTCGTCGGCGCGGGCCGCGGACTCCTGCGCGTCCCGCTTGAGCTTGCCCGCCACGATCTTCGGCAGCCCCGCGTCTTTCAGGTTGCGGGCGGCGGTGCTCGACCGCTTCGCGGCGCGTTCCCGGGCCTGCTGCATCTGCCGTTTCTCCCGCTTGAGGAGTTGTTCGGTGTTTCGCACATCCGCCGCAGCCGCCGCCTGCGCGGCCTCGAGCGCCTCGGTGAAGGAACTGAAGTTCCCTCCGTGATAACGGATTTCACCACCACGCAGCTCGGCGATGCGGTCCACCCGGTCGAGCAGCACCCGATCGTGACTGACCAACAGAAGCGTGCCGCCGAAGTCGTCGAGCGCGTCGTACAGCCGGTGCCGCGCGTCGAGGTCGAGGTTGTTGGTCGGTTCGTCGAGGAGGAGCACGTCGGGGCGTGCCAGCAGTCGTGCGGCCAACCCCACGGAGATCACCTCGCCGCCGCTGAGCGTGCCGAGCCGCCGGTCCAGCGCGACATCACCCAGACCGAGCCGCGCGAGCTGCGCACGCGAGCGCTCCTCGATGTCCCAGTCGTCGCCGATCGCGGTGAACACGGCCTCCGACGAGTCGCCGGCCGCCAGCGCGTCGAGGGCGTCGATCACCGGTGTGACGCCCAGTGCGTCGGCCACGGTGAGGTGCCCGTCAAAGGGCAGCGACTGCGGTAGATAGCCAAGCAGCCCGTCGACGGTGACGGCCCCTTCGGTGGGGGTGTACTCCCCTGCGATGAGGCGCAGCAGGGTGCTCTTGCCTGCGCCGTTGGGTGCGATCAGGCCGGTTCGGCCCTCAGGCACGGTGAATGACAGGCCGGCGAACACCGCGGTGTCATCGGGCCATGCGAAGGACAGGTTGGAGACAACGATGGAAGACATGTGTGAGATCTCTCGATGAGTGCCCGTGAAACGGGCAGGGAGGGGCGACTCAGGACGTGCTCCGGGTTATCCGGAGATGTCGTCTCCCAGCAAGATTGCGGCCCACCTCAATCGACAGCGCGCAGATCGACTACGCGTACTCGACCCATCCTAACGACGTCACGCAAGCAGATATTTCCGCAGCGTCTCCGTGGTCGCGGTGATCTGCGCGATGTCGACGTGCTCGTCGACGCGGTGCGCCAGGTTCGGGTCACCCGGGCCGTAGTTGACCGCGGGGATCCCGAGCGCGGCGAACCGTGCCACATCGGTCCAGCCGTACTTGGCGCGCACCTGACCCCCCGCAGCCGCCACCAGCGCCGCGGCAGCGGGTTTGGTCAGCCCAGGGAGCGCACCGGCCGCGGCGTCAGTCACCTCGAACGTGACGTCGAGGCCGTCGAACACCCGGTGCACGTGCTCCACCGCGGCGTCGACGGTGCGGTCAGGGGCGAATCGGAAGTTCACCGTCAGCGCCGCGGCGTCGGGAATGACGTTGCCCGCGATACCGCCGTCGACACGAACCGCCGACAGGCCCTCGCGGTACGTGCACCCGTCGATGTCGACGTCGCGCGGCTGATAGTCCGACAGCCGCTGCATGACCGCGCCCAACTTGTGAATCGCGTTGTCGCCCAGCCACGATCGCGCGGAGTGCGCCCGGGTCCCGGTGGCACCGACGATGACACGGATGGTGCCCTGACAGCCCGCCTCGATGTAGCCACCGGAGGGCTCGCCGAGGATCGCGACGTCGGCGGCGAGCCATTCGGGAAGCTCGCGTTCGATGCGACCCAGCCCGTTGGCCGACGACTCGATCTCCTCGCAGTCATACATCACCAGCGTGATGTCATGCGCGGGTTCGACCACGGTCGCCGCGAGGTGCAGAAACACCGCGTCGCCCGACTTCATGTCGGATGTGCCGCAGCCGTGCAGGACGCCGTCGACGAGGCGACTCGGCAGGTTGTCGGCGGCGGGCACGGTGTCGGTGTGGCCGGCCAGCAGCACGCGCGACGGCCGCCCGAGATTGGTGCGGGCCAGCACGGCATCGCCGTTGCGGATGACCTCGAAGCCCGGGGCCTGCGCGCGCAGCGCGGCCTCGATCTCATCGGCGATGCGCTGTTCGTGCCGCGACTCGCTGGGGATGTCCACCAGCGCCGCCGTGAGCGCGATCGGATCGGCCCGCAAATCTAGCGATGAGCCGCTTGCGCGAAGAGCAGAAGACGAGGCCACGATCACCGAGGTTAGTCCAGTAACCTCTAGCACCGTGACTTCAGCATCAGGCTTGGGCGTGGCCACCATCGCCGCAGACGGAACTGTCCTCGACACGTGGTTTCCCGCCCCCGAACTCGGCGTGGACGGTCCGTCGGGCACTAATCGTCTGTCGGTGGCAGAGGTCTCCGAGGACCTGGCCGCGCTGGCGGGACGCGATGCGGAGCGTGACGTCGAGGTCGTCCTCGTCCGCACCACGATCGCGTCGCTGGACGACAAGCCCGTCGACGCCTACGACGCCTACCTGCGCCTACACCTGTTGTCGCATCGCCTGGTCGCGCCGCATGGCGCCAACATGGACGGCATCTTCGGCCTGCTGGCCAACGTGGTGTGGACGAGCCACGGGCCCTGCGCCGTCGATGGCTTCGAAGAGACCCGTGCGCGACTGCGCAAGCGTGGCGCCGTCGCGGTGTACGGCGTGGACAAGTTCCCCCGCATGGTCGACTACGTGCTGCCCAAGGGCGTGCGGATCGCCGACGCCGACCGGGTCCGCCTCGGCGCGCATCTCGCTGAGGGCACCACGGTCATGCACGAGGGTTTTGTGAACTTCAATGCCGGAACGCTGGGCACGTCGATGGTCGAGGGCCGGATCTCGGCGGGTGTCGTCGTCGACGACGGGTCCGACGTCGGTGGCGGCGCGTCCATCATGGGCACGCTGTCCGGCGGCGGCAAGGAAGTCATCTCCGTTGGCAAACGATGCCTGCTGGGCGCCAACTCCGGGCTCGGCATCTCGCTCGGCGACGACTGCGTGATCGAAGCCGGGCTCTATGTCACCGGCGGAACCAAGGTCACCGCTGGCGACGGCAAGACCATTAAGGCGATCGAGCTGTCCGGGGCGAACAACCTTCTGTTCCGCCGCAATTCGCTATCGGGCGCGGTCGAGGTCGTCAAGCGCGACGGCACCGGCATCACCCTCAACGAGGCCCTGCACGCCAACTGATTTCTCGACGAACGTGAACTAGGTGATCAACTCTCGCGAATTCTTCGCCAACTAGTTCACGTTGGGCGACCTGTGAGAGAGGGTCAGTCGTCGGCGGCGAGGATGCAGAACTCGTTACCCTCGGGGTCGGCGAGCACCACCCAGGACTCGTCGCCCTGACCGATGTCCACGCGGCGCGCGCCGAGGCCGACGACGCGATCGACCTCGGCCTGTTGATCGTCGGGCCGGAAGTCGAAGTGGATGCGGTTCTTGACCACCTTGGCGTCGGGCACCTCGATGAAGAGCCAGTTTGGTCCTGCGCCGGGCGGCGCGTACAGCACCGCGTCACCGTCGGACGTGATGCCGCTGTCCCAGCCCAGCACCCGGGCCCACCAGCCGGCCAGCGAGGTGATGTCGTGGGCGTCGATGCAGATCTCGTCGAACACCAGTGTCACGTCATCAGCTCCTTCTTGAGGACCTTGCCCATGGCGTTGCGGGGCAGGCTCTCGACGACGCGCACCTCGCGGGGACGCTTGTGCACCGACAGTTGTCGGGCGACGTAGTCGATCAGATCGGCCGGGTCGGCATCGCCGACGACGAACGCCACGATTCGCTGACCCAGGTCGTCGTCGGGCACCCCGACCACCGCGGCCTCGGACACCCCGGCGTGGCCCAGCAGGATCGTCTCGATCTCACCCGCTCCGATCCGGTAGCCGCCGGACTTGATGAGATCCACCGACTCGCGGCCGACGATCCTGTGCATACCGTCGGCGTCGACGACCGCGACGTCTCCGGTCCGGTACCACCCGTCGGTGGTGAACGCGTCGGCCGTCGCATCCGCGCGATTCAGATACCCATCGAACATGGTGGGCGACTTGACCTCCAGCCTTCCGATGGTCTCGCCATCGTGGGCGACCTCGGCTCCGTCATCGCCGACGAGCCGGGTCTGCACACCCGCGAGGGGCAGTCCGACCCAGCCGGCCCGACGTTCACCGTCGGCCGACGTGCTGAGGGTTATCAGCGTCTCGGTGCTGCCGTACCGCTCGACCGGAGCGCGCCCGGTGAGGCGCACCAGCTCGTCGAACACCGGCACCGGCAGCGGTGCACTGCCCGACACCAGGAGCCGCGCCGAGGACAACGCCCGCGCGGCGTCCGGATCGCCGACGACGCGCGACCACACGGTAGGGACACCGAAGTAGAGCGTTCCCGCTGCCTGCGCGTATGCCTCGGGCGTCGGCTTGCCGGTGTGGACAAAGCGGTTGCCGATCCGCAGCGAACCCAGCAGGCCGAGGACCAGACCGTGCACGTGGAACAACGGGAGACCGTGCACCAACGTGTCATCGGCAGTCCACTGCCATGCCTGCGCCAGCGCATCGATATCGGCGGCGATCGCCCGTCTGCTCAGCACCACACCCTTGGGCGGCCCGGTGGTGCCGGAGGTGTACATGATCAGTGCGGTGGAGTCCGGGGTGGGTTCGGCGTAGCGGTGCCAGGACCGGGCGTGCAGCCGAACGGGAATGTGCGGCAGGCCCTCCGCGTCCTGCGGCAGCTCCCCCAACCACGCCTGCGCACCTGAGTCGGCAAGGATGTGTCGGCGTTCGGCCTCCCCCACGTCGGCAGGCACCGGCACCACCGGCACCCCGGCGATGAGACAGCCGATGATGGCCAGCACGGTCGTGGCGGTTGGGGTGGCCAGCACCGCGACGCGTTGAGCGCGGGCGACGCGTTCCGCCACCGAGGTGGCCGCGCCGACGAGATCGCTGCGACTCAACGAGGCGTCCCCGATCCGAACGGCGTCGTCGAGGTCGTGTCCGGCGGCGACAGCGGCCGGGTTGAGCGAGGTGAGCAACACGTCAGCGAGGCTACCGCTGGGCACCGATACTGGACGGGTGGATCCCTTTGAGCGCGTCGAGTCCCGCGAGGTCTACCGGAACGCGTGGATGTTTGTCCGAGAGGATGACATCCGCAGGCCGGACGGCAGCCTCGGTATCTACGGGGTGATCGTCAAGCCGACGTATGCACTGGTCATCCCCAAGGACGGTGACCGCTTCCGGCTCGTCGAGCAGTTCCGCTATCCGATCGGCATGCGGCGCTGGGAGTTTCCCCAGGGCACGGCACCGGGATCCCTCGACGGTGACGAGCCGCCCGCCGAGCAGCTCGCCGCCGACGAACTGCGCGAGGAGACGGGCCTGCGGGCGGAGTCGATGGTGCTGCTGGGCCAGCTCGACGTGGCCCCCGGTATGACGAGCCAGCGCGGCTGGGTGTGGCTGGCCACCGGGCTGACCGAGGGCGAGCACGACCGGGAGTACGAGGAACAGGACATGCACAGCGACTGGTTCACGCGGTCCGAGGTCGAGGACATGATGGCGAGCGGTGAGATCACCGATGCGCAGACCCTCGCCGCGTGGACGCTGCTGCGCCTGGCCGAGCGAAGGGCCTGACGAAAGGGAGAGCCATGAGCGCCGAAGCCGACGTCAGAGCGCTGGTCACCCGGTGGGTGGACGCCGTGCAGGCAAAGGACCTGGACGGCGTGGTCGCCCACCACTCCGATGACATCGTGATGTTCGACGTACCCCCGCCGCATCAGGGTGTCCGGGGCATCGCCGAGTACCGCGACAGCTGGGGCCCGTTCTTCGACTGGCAGCGCAGCACCGACGGGATCTTCGAACTCGTCGAACTCAACGTGGAGGCCGGCGCCGAGGTCGCCTTCGCCTACGCGTTGTTGCGGTGCGGCCCGCCCGCAGACTTCGAGACCGCCCCGGACAGCCGGCTTCGGATCACCATGGGTCTGCGCAACATCGACGGGCAGTGGGTCGTGGTGCACGAGCACCACTCGTTCCCCATGACCGACTGACGTCCCTACCTCCGCTCGGTCAGCGCACGCAGGAAGAAGGTCAGGTTGGCGGGTCGCTCGGCGAGCCGTCGGACGAAGTACCCGTACCACTGCGTGCCGAACGGTACGTAGACGCGCACGTGGTTGCCGTCGTCGGTCAGTCGGCGCTGTTCGGTGTCTCGGATGCCGTACAGCATCTGGTACTCGAAATCGTCGACGCTGCGCCCGAATTCGGTGACCATGCTCGGCACCGCGGAGATCACCGCAGGGTCGTGCGATGCCACCATCGGATAGCCGCGTCCCGCCATGAGCACCCGCAGACATCGCAGGTAGGAGTCGGTCACCTCGTCGGGGTCACGGAACGCCACCGACGACGGCTCGTCATAGGCGCCCTTGCACAGTCTGATTCGGGCACCCGATGCCGCGAACTCCGCGCAGTCGGCCTCGGTCCGTCGCAGATAGGCCTGCAGGACCGTGCCCAACCAGTCGAAGTCGCGGCGCAAGTCCCGCACGATCGACAACGTGGAGTCCGTCGTGGTGTGGTCCTCGGCGTCGACGGTGACCCAGGCGCCGACGTCGCGGGCCCGCTGACATATGGCGTGTGCGTTCTCGTAGGCGATCTTCTCCCCGTCACGGGGCAGCGCCTGGCCCAGCGCGGACAGCTTGAGTGACACCTCCAACGGCCGCGGGCCATCCCCGAACTCGGCGATGTTCCCGAACGCCTCCAGCAGGTCCATGTAGGCCTGCACGGTGGCGTTGGCCGCCTCAGCGTCGGTAACGTCCTCGCCGAGATAGTCGACGCTGACGAAGCGACGTGAATTCCGCAGCACCGCAACTGATGACACCACGTCGCCGATGGTCGCCCCGGGTACGAACCGGTTCACCACATCACGCGTGATGGGCAGCTCCTCGGCGATCCGGCGCAGCCGGTCCGAGCGGCTCGCCGCCAGGATCGCGGGCCGGGCCACGCGGCCGAACACCCCGGACATCAGTTCGCCCCCATGTGGGGATACGCGTGGTCGGTGGGCGGGACGAACGTCTCCTTTATCGATCGGGCCGAAGTCCAGCGCAACAGGTTCAGCGCCGAGCCCGCCTTGTCGTTGGTGCCCGATCCGCGAGATCCGCCGAAGGGCTGCTGGCCGACGACCGCGCCGGTCGGTTTGTCGTTGACGTAGAAGTTGCCTGCCGCGTACCGCAGTCGGTTCTCGGCATCCAGCACGGCAGAGCGGTCGTCGGCGATCACGGCGCCGGTCAGGCCGTATGCCGAGCCGGAGTCGACGAGACCGAGGACGTCATCCCATCGGTCATCGTCGAACACGTGCACGGCCAGGATCGGGCCGAAGTACTCGCGGCGGAACGCCTCGTCGGTGGGGTCATCGGAGAGCAGCACCGTGGGTCGCACGAAATAGCCCTCGCTGTCGTCGTATTCGCCGCCGGCGGCGATCGTCACACCCGCAGCACCCTTGGCCCGCTCGATGGCCGCCACGTTCTTGGCGAACGCGCGCTCGTCGATCAGCGCGCCACCGTAGTTGGACAGGTCGGTGACGTCGCCGTAGCTCAACGCCTCCGTCGCACCGAGGAAGTCATCGCCCATCCGCTGCCACACCGACCGTGAGACGAAGGCCCGCGACGCCGCCGAGCACTTCTGCCCCTGGTAGTCGAAGGCGCCGCGAATCAGTGCGGTGCGCAGCACATCCGGCCGCGCGCTGGCGTGCGCGACCACGAAGTCCTTACCTCCGGTCTCGCCGACCAGTCGAGGGTAGGTGCGGTACCGGTCGATGTGCGTACCTACCTCGCGCCACAGATGCTGGAACGTCGCGGTCGACCCGGTGAAGTGGATGCCGGCGAGCCGCGGATCGGCCAGCACCACGTCCGACACCGCGAACCCGTCCCCGGTCACCAGATTGATCACGCCGGGTGGCAGTCCTGCTGCCTCCAACAGCTGCATCGTCAGGTAGGCCGAGAACGTCTGCGTCACTGACGGTTTCCACACCACTGTGTTACCCATGAGCGCGGGCGCGGTGGGGAGATTGCCCGCGATAGCGGTGAAGTTGAAGGGGGTGATTGCGTAGACGAAGCCCTCGAGCGGGCGGTAGTCGGTGCGGTTCCAGATGCCGCGCGTGCTGATCGGCTGCTGCGCCATGATCTGCCGAGCGAAGGCCACGTTGAAACGCCAGAAGTCGATGAGTTCACAGGCCGCGTCGATCTCGGCCTGGTAGGCGGTCTTCGACTGTCCGAGCATGGTGGCCGCGGCGAGCCTCTCCCGCCACGGTCCGGCGAGCAGGTCAGCCGCCCGTAGGAACACCGCGGCGCGTTCGTCGAACGGCGTGGCCGCCCATGCGTCCTTCGCGGCGATCGCAGCTTCCACGGCTGCGGCAGCCTCGGTGGGCCCGCCGTTGGTCAGCGTGCCGAGCACGGCGGAGTGGCGATGCGGTTGCACCACGTCGATGCGTTCTCCCCCGCCCATCGTGTGCCTCCCGCCGATGACGTGGGGCAGGTCGACGGGGGTGTCGGCGAGCGTGTCGAGTGCGGCGGTGAGCCTGGTGCGTTCGGGACTTTGAGGGGCGTAGTCGAGTACCGGTTCGTTGACCGGCAGCGGCACATCGGTGATCGCGTCCATGCTCATTAGGTTCCCGCGTTCGCAGCGTTCAAGGATTAGCCAATCGGACAAGACCTGACGATGGCATCAGTAGAATCGGCCAACATGAGCACATCCGGCGTGAGCCTTGGCCAACTGGTCCTGGCCCTGGACGCCACCTTGGTGACGCTGGTGGAGGCTCCCCGTGGCCTGGACCTGCCCGTCGCCTCGGCCGCGCTCATCGACTCCGACGACGTCAGGCTCGGGCTGGCGGCGGGTTCCGGCTCGGCTGACGTGTTCTTCCTCCTCGGCGTCGGCGACGACGAGGCGCTGGCGTGGCTGGTCGGTCAGGCCTCACCGCGAGCGCCTGCGGCCGTGTTCGTCAAGGAGCCGTCCGACGCGGTCATCGCCCGCGCAGTGGCCGTGGGTACCGCGGTGGTCTCCGTCGACCCGCGGGCGCGCTGGGAACGGCTGTACCGGCTGGTCGACCACGTCTTCGAGCACCACGGCGACCGTGCCGACCCGATGTTCGACTCGGGCACCGACCTGTTCGGCCTGGCCCAGTCCATCGCCGACCGCACCCACGGGATGGTCAGCATCGAGGACGCGCAGTCACATGTGTTGGCCTACTCGGCGTCCAACGAGGAGGCCGACGAGCTGCGCCGCGCGTCGATCCTCGGCCGCGCGGGGCCACCGGAGCATCTCGCCTGGATCGGCAAGTGGGGCATCTTCGACGCCGTCCGGGCGGGTGAGGTGGTCAGCGTCGAGGCGCGCCCCGAGCTGGGTCTGCAACCGCGTCGCGCCGTCGGGATCCACCACCAGGCACCCGACCCGCGCAGACCCCCGGTGTTCGCGGGCACCATCTGGGTGCAGCAGGGCTCGCGCTCCCTGGCCGACGACACCGACGAGGTGCTGCGCGGCGCGGCGGTGCTCGCGGGGCGCATCCTGTCGCGGCTCGCGGCGACACCGTCCACACACGCCATGCGGGTGCAGGAACTGCTGGGCCTGCGCGACGACAGCGGCGCCGACGTCGACGACGTGGCACGCGAACTCGGCATCGTCGCCGACGGGCGGCCCGCGGTCGTCGGCTTCGACGGCCCGGGCGCGGGCACTTCGCGGCTGGCCGACGTATTGGCGTTGAGCGCCAGCGCCTTCCGCCCCGACGCGCAGGTGACGGCGCACGGCTCACGGGTGTACGTGCTGTTCCCGAACACCGGCAAGGGCTCGGTGCCGTCGTGGATCCGCGGCACCATAGGCGGTCTGCGCACTGAACTTGGTATCGAGCTACGCGCCGTGATCGCCTCCCCCGCAACGGGTCTGCGGGGTGTGGCGGCATCGCGCGCGGAGGTGGACCGGGTGCTCGACAGCGCGGGCCGACACCCCGGGGCCATCGGCCAGGTGACCTCGCTCGCCGAGGCGCGCACGGCCGTGATCCTCGACGAGATCGTCACGATGATCGCGACCGACGATCGGCTGATCGACCCGCGGGTGCGGGACCTGCGCGAGAACGAGCCCGTGCTCGCCGAGACGTTGCGCGCCTACCTCGACGGTTTCGGCGACGTGGCCGCGGCCGCGGCCGGCCTGCACGTGCATCCCAACACCGTCCGCTACCGCGTGCGACGCATCGAGGATGTCCTCGGCACATCGCTGGCCGATCCCGAGGTACGGCTGCTGCTGTCGCTGAGCCTGCGCGCCAGCGGGTGAGGCGTGGGTCGTGCGGTGTCAACCGATCGACTGACAGCGAATCCAACCATCCGGGGGTCGCGCGGGCGGGGTGAGGTGGCGCACGCTGGTCATATGAGCCCCGACACCACGATCGACACCCCGCTGCGGCCGTCGACGAATCCCTTTCTCAGCGGGAACTTCGCCCCGGTCCGCGAGGAACTCACGGTGACCGACCTCGACGTGACCGGCACCATCCCCGACTACCTGAATGGACGCTATCTGCGCACCGGCCCCAACCCGGTGGGCGAGCCGGATCCGGACCGCTATCACTGGTTTCTCGGTGCGGGCATGGCGCACGGGCTGCGGATCGGCGACGGCAGGGCCCAGTGGTACCGGAACCGGTGGGTGCGCTCGGGGGCCATGGCACGCACGCTCGGTGAACGCTGGCCGGGCGGAGCGCACGACGGCGGATTCGACTTCGCGAGCAACACCAACATCATCGGCCACGCCGGTCGCACGTTGGTGCTCACCGAATCCGGTGTCCGACCCTACGAGCTCGACGACGAGCTGAACACCATCGGCGGATCGGACTTCTGCGGCACGCTGTTCGGTGGGTACAGCGCGCACCCCAAGCGCGATCCGGCCACCGGGGAACTGCACGCGGTGTCCTACAACCCGATGCGCGGCAACCGCATTCAGTACACCGTCACCGGCGTGGACGGACGGGTGCGCCACAGCGTCGACATCACGCTGGACTCGCACACGATGATGCACGACTTCTCGCTGACCGAGAACTACGTCGTCATCTACGACCTTCCGGTGGCGCTCGATCTCGGGGCGAGCCTGACCAACCGGCCCGCCCGCGCGGCGGCCCGGCTGCTCAGCCGGTTCGTCGCCGTCCACGCCGCACCTGACCTCCTGATGCGCGTCGCGATGCGGGGCTCGGAGCGGCTCGGCGCGCCAAACGGACTGCCCTACCGTTGGGCACCGGAGCGCCCAGCTCGTATCGGCGTGCTGCCGAGGACGGGCACGGCGTCCGACATCCGGTGGTTCGAGGTGGCACCGTGCTACGTGTTCCATCCGCTCAACGCCCACGAGGACACCGGCCCGAACGGGGCGACGATCGTGCTCGATGTGGTCCGCCACTCGCAGGTGTTCGCCGCGGGCGCCGAACTCGCCCCGGGATCGCAGAGCCTGGACCGCTGGACCGTGGATCTGACATCGGGCCACGTGACCGAGGTTCGACTCGACGACACGACGCAGGAGTTCCCCCGGGTCGACGAGCGCCGCGTCGGGCTTCGGCATCGGTATGGCTACGCCGTCGGGTGGGATGCCACCACCGCGGTCGAGGCGCACACACCGCCGACGGCGATCATCAAGCACGATCTCGAGGCGGGCAGCTCGCGGGCCGCGCGCTTCGGCGCGGGTCGTGAGCCGGGTGAGTTCGTGTTCGTGCCGTCGAGCGCTGACGCCGGCGAGGACGACGGTGTGGTGATGGGTTTCGTCTACGACCGCGCCGAGGACCGCAGCGATCTGGTGCTGCTTGACGCGCAGACGCTTGAGGCGGTGGCCACCATCGCAGTTCCCGCCCGTGTGCCGCATGGATTCCACGGCAACTGGGTGCCCCAGGAGAGCTAGCATCAGCTCGATGGAGGGTGCCGCGCAGCAACTCAACACGTGGCACGTCCTGTGGGACACCTACATCGTGGGCATGTGCGGTGTCGCCGTCATATCCGTCTTCCTGCTCGACGATCTGGTTCCCGGCCGGGCGCCGGGCGTCGCGGCCGCCCTGCTCATCGCGTTGACCGCATGGCTGACCATCGCCGGGCGCCGTGTGCCCCGGCTGGGTGCGCTCACGGCGCGCTCGATCGTCTACGTCGTCGTCGCGACGGTTCTGTGGGCGGTGTCGATGGTGTGCGCGCCGGCGGCCGTGGCCGCCATCCCCGCGCTGTATCCCGTGCTCTTCTCGACGCTTCCGCTGACGGTGGCCATCGGAGCCGCCCTCGCGGTCACGCTCATGCCGTTGACCATCGACGTCGCGGCCTCCGGCCTGCAGTCACCGCACCTGCCGGTCGCGGTGGCCATGACACTGCTCGGCCTGATCGCCGGACCGCTCATCGGCATCATGGTCGTCACAACGGTGCGACAACGAATGGAGATGGCCGCCGTGGTCGCCGCACTGGAGGCCAGCCGGGCCGAAACCTCAAGACTGTCCAGGGAAGCCGGCGTCGCCGGGGAGCGCGAGCGACTGGCCCGCGAGATTCACGACACCCTGGCGCAGGGTTTCACCAGCATCGTCGCGCTGGCGCAGGCCGTGCAGGCCGAACTCGACACCGACCCCGACACGGCCGCTGGGCACGTCGAACTGATCAGGAGGACCGCCCGCGCGAACCTGTCCGAGGCACGCACCATGGTCAGCTCCCTGACCCCGGCAGCGCTGGACGAGGGCTCACTGTCGGCCGTCATTCGCCGCCAGTGCGACGCGTTCGCAGTGGAGTCGGGTGTTGCGGTGAGAGTGACCGCCGACCCCAACCTGCCATCGTCGGCGATGGCCTCGAACGTCGTCCTGCTTCGCGCCGCCCAGGAGTCGCTGGCCAACATTCGCAAGCACGCCGGCGCCACCGAGGTGGCGGTGGACCTGGCCGCCGACGGCGACGTGCTCCGGCTCTCGCTGTCGGACAACGGAACCGGGCTCTCCGCGCAGCACCACGACGGTTACGGGCTGACCGGTATGCGGGCACGCGCCGCCCAGGTCGGCGGGTCGCTGACGCTCGCGCCGACCCCGGGTGGCGGCGTCACGGTCGTTGTCGAGGTGCCCGCGTGACGACCAAGCGAGAAGCGGAGCGGGATCCCGCATGACCACGGTGCTGCTGGTCGACGATCATCCCGTGGTGCGGGAGGGCCTGCGAGGCATGATCGATGCCGAACCAGACCTGAGCGTCGTCGGCGAGGCCGGCTCGGGCACCGAAGCCGTGTCGATGGCCCAGAGTCTGTGTCCCGACGTCATTCTCATGGACCTGCGGATGCCTGATGTCGACGGCGTGACGGCCACCGAACGGATTCTGGCCACCTCACCGGGTATCCGGATCGTCGTCGTCACCACCTACGAATCGGACTCCGACATCCTGCGCGCGGTCGAGGCCGGCGCCGCCGGCTACCTGCTCAAGGATGCGACGCGGGCCGAACTCGCCGCCGCGGTGCGCGATGCCGCGGACGGCAAGACGGTTCTGGCTCCGTCGGTCGCGGACCGGCTGGTGCGGTTCGTCCGACGCCCACCGCCGGCGTCGCTGTCGTCGCGTGAGGTCGACGTGCTGGCCCTGGTGTCCGAGGGGTTGACCAATGCCGACATCGGTCGGCGTCTGCACATCAGCGAGGCCACGGTGAAGACGCACCTGCTGCGCGCGTTCAACAAGCTCGGGGTTTCCGATCGCACCGCGGCCGTGACGACCGCGATGTCGCTGGGGCTGCTCGGCGGTTAGGACGCCAGGCGTGCGACGGCAGCGTCGATGCGCTCGTCGGTGGCGGTCAGCGCCATGCGCACGTGGCGGCCGCCGCGGGGTCCGTAGAACTCACCGGGCGCGGTCAGTATGCCGCGCTGCGCAAACCACGTGACGGTGTCCCTGCAGGGCTCGTCGCGGGTCACCCAGAGGTAGAGGCCGGCCTCGGAGTGCTCGATGGTCAGCCCTGCGTCACGGACGGCGCGCATCAGTTCGCGGCGGCGCCGGGCGTAGCGCTCTCGTTGAGCCAGTTCGTGCGCGTCGTCGTCGAGGGCCGCGACCATGGCTGCCTGGATCGCGGTCGGCACCATCATGCCGGCGTGCTTGCGCACGGCCAGCAATTCGGCGACGACGGCGGGATCTCCGGCCACGAAGCCGGCGCGGTACCCCGCCAGAGAGGAGGTCTTGGACAGCGAGTGGATGGCCAGCAAGCCAGTGTGGTCGCCATCGCACACCGACGGGTGCAGGACCGAGACCGGCTCCACGTCCCAGCCGAGCCCGAGGTAACACTCGTCGGAGGCAACCAGCACACCCCGCTCACGCGCCCAGGTGACGACCTTCCGCAGATGGTCGACGCCCAGAACCGCGCCGGTGGGATTGCTGGGCGAGTTCAGATACACCAGCGCGGGGTTGCGCGGCCCGAGCTGAGTCAGTGAGTCCGCACGCACGACCTGCGCACCGGCCAGGCGGGCGCCGACGTCATAGGTCGGGTAGGCGAGTTCGGGGACGACGACGGCGTCATCGGGCCCCAGAGCCATCAGGGTCGGTAGCCACGCGATGAGTTCCTTGGTGCCGATGACGGGCAGGATCGCGTCACCGTCGAGCCCGGTGACCCCGTAGCGCCGTTGCAGAGCGGCCGAGGCCGAAGCGCGCAGGGCCGCGGTCCCCGCGGTGGTCGGGTATCCCGGAGCGGAACTCGCCTCGTACAACGCGTCCCGGATCAACGGGGCGACCGGGTCGACGGGCGTACCTACCGACAGGTCGACGATGCCCCCCGGATGCGCGCGCGCCAGTGCCGTGACGTCGGCGAGCGTGTCCCAGGGAAAGACCGGCAGAGCTCCCGAGAGGGGGCCCGAACGGAACACGGGCGTCTTCAGTCCTCGCCCTGAGGCGGCAGATCCTTGATCAGCTGCGGGTCATGCTCGGTCTGCCCGACCTTGGACGCGCCGCCGGGCGAACCGAGCTCCACGAAGAAGTCGGCGTTGGCCTGCGTGTAGCTGCCCCACTGGTCCGGGACGTCGTCCTCGTAGTAGATGGCCTCCACCGGGCAAACCGGCTCGCAGGCGCCGCAGTCCACGCACTCATCCGGGTGGATGTACAGCATGCGCGCACCCTCGTAGATGCAATCAACCGGGCATTCTTCAATGCACGACTTGTCCTTGACGTCGACGCATGGCTCGGCAATGACGTACGTCACTACTGTGTCTCCTGTCCAGCGGGCTGCTGATCGGTTCGGTCTAGTTGAGCTTTTCCGAGAAGTCGCCGCAAGTATGCCGTTGCTCATACTCCGACGTTCTTCTGAGTGTGTCCTAACTTTCGCCCGTCGCCCTCACAGGCAGCGCGGGGTTACTGATACTAGACGTTGCAGATAAAACACGCTATGAGTTGCATCCCCCAGGACCGTTCCCATCCCCCGGGGTGTCGCGCGTGTTTGCCGGAGTCGAAAATCGACCTGTGCAACTCATTGCATAGGACCGCTGGTATCACATACAGTGCGGCAATGGCGCTACCCCACGCGATCCTGGTGTCGCTGTGCGAGCAGGCAGGGTCCGGCTACGAACTGGCCCGCCGGTTCGACCGGTCGATCGGGCACTTCTGGGCCGCGACCCACCAGCAGATCTACCGGACGCTGCGCACCATGGAGAACGACGGATGGGTGCACGTCGAGGTGGTTCCGCAGAGCACCCGGCCGGACAAGAAGGTCTACGACGTGACCGCCGCCGGCCGGGCCGAGCTGGCCCGCTGGATCAGCGAACCACTGTGCGGGCGTGGCAGTTCCATCAGCGACTCGAGAACCCGCGAGCTGGCCGTGAAGATCCGGGGCGCACAGTTCGGCGACGCCGACGCCCTGCGCGCCCAGGTCGTCACGCTGCGCCGTGAACGGGCCCAAACCCTGGACACCTACCGAGGATTCGAGAAGCGCCAGTTTCCCGACCCGTCGTCGCTGACCGGCTCCGCCCGCAACCAGTACCTGGTGTTACGCGGTGGCATCAGGGCCGAACAGGGCTCGGTGGACTGGCTCGACGAAGTCCTCAGCGCGCTCGGCCAGGATGATCGCTGCCGCGATCGGGGAGGCGAACAGTGAACAACCCGTACCCACACCTGCTCTCTCCCCTGGACCTGGGCTTCACCACGTTGCGCAACAGGGTGGTGATGGGCTCGATGCACACCGGTCTCGAAGATCGTGCACGCGATATCGACCGTCTGGCAGCCTATTTCGCCGAGCGGGCGCGCGGCGGTGTCGGACTGATCATCACCGGCGGCTACGCGCCCAACCGGACCGGCTGGCTGCTGCCCTTCGCCGCGCAGATGCTGTCGTCCTCCGACGCTCGACGGCACCGCTCCGTCACGTCAGCGGTGCACGACGAGGGCGGCAAGATCCTTCTGCAGGTGTTACACGCGGGACGCTATGCCTACCACCCACTTTCGGTGAGCGCGTCGTCGATCAAGGCACCCATCAACCCGTTCCGACCGCGCAAGCTGTCGACCCGCGGTGTCGAGGACACCGTCGGCGACTTCGTCAAATGCGCCGTGCTGGCGCGCGAGGCCGGCTACGACGGTGTCGAGATCATGGGCAGCGAGGGCTATCTGCTCAACCAGTTCCTGGCCCCGCGCACCAACAAGCGCACCGACGCCTGGGGCGGCACGCCCGAGAAGCGCCGACGCCTGCCCGTCGAGATCGTGCGCCGGACCCGCGAGGCAGTCGGGCGTGACTTCATCATCTGCTATCGGATGTCGATGGCCGACTACGTGGAGGACGGCCAGAGCTGGGACGAGATCATGGCCCTGGCACGCGAGGTCGAGGCCGCAGGCGCGACGCTCATCAACACCGGCGTCGGCTGGCACGAGTCCCGAGTGCCGACGATCGTGACGTCGGTGCCCAGTGGCGCATTCGTCGACGTCAGCAATGCGATCGCCGAGCACGTCAGCGTTCCCGTGGTGGCGAGCAACCGGATCAACATGCCGCAGGCGTGCGAACAGATCCTCGCCGACGGGCACGTGCAGTTGATCTCGATGGCTCGTCCCCTGCTATCGGACCCGGATTGGGTGAACAAGGCCCAAGCCGATGCCGCCGACGAGATCAACACCTGCATCGCCTGCAACCAGGCATGCCTGGACCACGCGTTCGTCCACAAGACCGTGTCGTGTCTGCTCAATCCGCGAGCTGGGCACGAGACGAAACTGGTGCTCGCCCCGACGCGGCGAACCAAACGCGTGGCCGTGGTGGGTGCCGGGCCAGCCGGCCTGTCGGCCGCGGTCACCGCCGCCGAGCGCGGCCACGCCGTCACGCTGTTCGAGGCGGGTGGCGTCATCGGCGGCCAGTTCGACCTCGCCAGAAGGATCCCCGGCAAGGAGGAGTTCAACGAGACCATCCGCTACTACACGCGGATGCTCGACAAGCACGGTGTCGACGTGCGACTCGCCACGCGCGCTGACGTCGAGGAGCTGTCCGGTTTCGACGAGGTGGTGATCGCCACCGGCGTCGCGCCGCGGATGCCCGACATCCCCGGCATCGACCACCCCATGGTGCTGTCCTACGCCGAGGCGATCCTGGGTGCGCCGATCGGCAGCCGCGTCGCCGTCATCGGGGCCGGTGGCATCGGGTTCGATGTCAGCGAGTTCCTGGTCACCGACGAGTCCCCCACGCTGAACCTCAAGGAGTGGAAGGCCGAGTGGGGGGTCGCCGACCCGCAGGAGACCCGCGGCGCGCTGACCACGCCGATACCGCTGCCCCCGGCGCGGGAGGTGTATCTGCTGCAGCGCACGAAGGGTTCGCAGGGCCGCACGCTGGGCAAGACGTCCGGCTGGGTACACCGCGCGTCGGTGAGAGCCAAGGGCGTGCAGCAGCTTTCGGGCGTCAACTACGAACGCATCGATGACGCCGGCCTGCACATCAGCTTCGGCCCGCAACACACCGAGGCCCGCGTGCTCGAGGTCGACAACGTCGTCGTGTGCGCGGGCCAGGAGTCCGTACGCGATCTCGCGGAGCGCCTGCGGGAAACCGGGGTGCAGCCACATGTCATCGGCGGCGCGTCCGTCGCCGATGAACTCGACGCCAAACGCGCCATTCGCCAGGGCACCGAACTGGCCGCCCGGCTGTAACGACCTTCCGCGAGCGCGCGTGTCTGCGGGCGACACGCCGTGCCGAAGTCCGACTCCACGCGCGCTCGCGCGGCCGGTCAGGCCTGCTTGAGCGCCTCGATCTCGAGGGTGATGGTCACCTTGTCGCCGACGACGGCGCCGCCGGTCTCCAGCGGCATGTCGATATCGATTCCGAAGTCCTTGCGGTTCAGCACGACTGACGCATCGAAGCCGGCGACCTCGCCGTGACCCATGCCGGGGTTGACGCCATTGAACTCGAGCCTGAGCTGGATCGGCTTGGTGACGCCCCTGAGGGTGAAGTCGCCGTCGAGCACATAGTCATTGCCATCGGCGCGGACACCGGTCGAGACGAACGTGGCCTTCGGGTACTGCTGGGCGTCGAAGAAGTCGGCAGCCTTCAGGTGTGCGTCGCGCTGCTCGTTGCGCGTGTTGACCGAGTCGACTCCGATCTCGGCCGTGACCGACGGCGTGCCGTCCTCGGCGACCACGATCGCACCGCTGAACTCGTCGAAGTTTCCGCGCACCTTGCTCACCATCAGATGTCGCACCGAGAACGTGACGGACGAGTGCACGGGGTCGATGGCCCAGGTGCCTGCGCTGAGGTCGGTGGCTACCGCTGCGGTCATGTCGATGTCTCCTTGGATGTGGGTGCCGGTCTGTCCGGCATCTTCAAGGAGAATAAACGGACCTCAGTCCGGTTTCATTCCCGCACGCCCCAGACGGCTTGGGCGCCCGCGTCGCCGACCCACACCACCGCGGCGGTCGTCGAGACACCGACCACGATGGCAAGAATCGCGGAGCACACCGCGAGCACCCGCCGCGGCTCGGAAGAGCGCGACTCCAGCCAGTGCTGAACCGCGCCGACGATGGCCACCACCAGCAGCGCGACGGCGAAGTAGATCATCCACCCGCCGCGCTCCTCGTGCGTCTCGAGCATCTCGGTGTGCTGCGGGCTCTGCGCATACAGCCATTGACCTGCCGACACCGTCAGCGGAGTCAGAACCATGACCGCGACCGCGAACGCCAGCACCAGCCACGCCAGGCGCTGCCGCGCCGCCGGCCAGAGCGCGCAGAGAATCGCAAGGGCGGCGGTGAGCGGTGCGAGCACGACGACGGCGTGCACCAGCAGCGCGTGGGCCGGCAATCCGAAGATCGTCGTCATGGCGCTCCCGGGCTGGATGGCGGCTGTCACTAGTTGAACGTGATCAGCGTCGCATCCGGTTCACCGGGGCGCGCGGTTTTCACCTCGCGAGGGCGCGCAGAGTTCGATCACGCCGCGGCGTGTCGGCCGCAAACACGCGCACTCGCGGGAGGACTGGCCTTACGCGGCGAGCGGTGTGTAGGTGGTGCTGCGCTGGCGCGCCGGGCGGCCGATGCCCTCGGCGATGGCGATGAGTTCGTCGGCGGACTTGGCCGACCCGTTCTCCGAGCCCGCCATCCGCGAGATGGTCTCCTCCATCAGCGTGCCGCCGAGATCGTTGGCGCCGCCGTTGAGCATCACCTGAGTGCGTTCCACACCGAGCTTGACCCAGCTGGTCTGGATGCTGGGAATCCTGCCGTGCAACATGATCCGGGCCAGGGCGTGCACCGCCCGATTGTCACGGTGGGTGGGCCCCGGTCGCGAGCCGCCCGCCAGGTACAGCGGGCTGGACTGATGCACGAAGGGCAGCGGGACGAACTCGGTGAAACCACCGGTGCGGTCCTGAATGCCGCGCAGCACGTTGAGGTGCCCCACCCAGTGCCGTGGCGTGTCGACGTGGCCGTACATCATCGTCGAGCTGGATCGCAGGCCAACCTCATGCGCTGTGGTGACGACCTCGATCCACGCCGACGTCGGCAACTTGCCCTTGGTCAGCACCCAGCGGACCTCATCGTCGAGGATCTCAGCCGCCGTACCGGGAATTGACCCGAGACCGGCGTCGCGCAGATCGGTCAACCACTCCCGGACCGAGATACCGCTCTTGGTGACGCCATTGGAGATCTCCATGGGCGAGAACGCGTGAACGTGCATCGACGGCACCCGGGCCTTGACCGCCCGGACCAGATCGGCGTAGCCGGTGACCGGCAGCTCGGGGTCGATACCGCCCTGCATGCACACCTCGGTGGCGCCGGCCACATGCGCCTCCCACGCCCGATCGGCGACCTCGTCGGTCGACAGCGAGTAGGCGTCGGCATCACCCTTGCGTTGGGCGAAGGCGCAGAACCGGCATCCGGTGTAGCAGATGTTGGTGAAGTTGATATTGCGGTTCACCACATAGGTGACGTCATCACCAACGACGTCACGACGCAGCGAATCGGCAAGTGCGGCAATGGCATCCAGTGCTGGACCATCGGCGGTCGCCAGCGCGAGGTACTCATCGTCGCTGCAGCCTGCGGGGTCGCGCTCGGCCGAGCGCAGCGCCGCGAGCACATCGGTGTCGATGCGCTCGGGTGCCCGTGCCGCGAGTTCGCTGATCTTCTCGCGAATGGACTCCCAGTCACCGAAGGCACTTCCGAGGTCGCTGCGCGTCTCGGTGAGACGACCCTCGGTGTCGATGGCGGTGTGCAGATCGGTGCGACCGAGCGACTCGGTGGCCTCATCGGGCTCCTGCCACGGACGTCCGACCGGGTTCACCTCCAGCGCCAGACCTGTGTCGGGGTCAGCCAGCGCGGCGACGTGTCCCTGCACTCGCGGATCGATCCACGCCGCGCCCGCCTGCACGTACTGCGGCTGCGCGGTCAACCGCTGGACCAGGTCGTAACCGGCCTCCGCGGTGACGTCGGCGAGTTCGTCGAGCGCGGGCCACGGGCGTTCGGGGTTGACGTGGTCAGGGGTCAGCGGCGACACCCCACCCCAGTCGTCGACACCCGCACCGATGAGCGCGAGGCACTCCTCACGCGACACCAGGTTCGGCGGAGCTTGGATGCGAACCTTGGGGCCCATCACCAACCGGGTCACAGCCAGCGTCGCGAGGAAGTCGTCGATACCGGTGTCGGGTCTCCCCGCCATCGCGGTGTGCTCCTTGGCCCGGAAGTTCTGCACGATCACTTCCTGGACGTGGCCGAACTCCTTGTGCGAGCGTCGGATTGCATGCACGGTCTCGGCGCGCTCGGTGAGGTTCTCACCGATTCCGACCAGCAGCCCCGTGGTGAAGGGGATCGACAACCGGCCCGCATCGTCGAGCGTGCGCAACCGGACCGCCGGGTCCTTGTCCGGGCTGCCGTAGTGCGCCAGGCCCTTGGTCTCGAACAACCGGCGCGAGGTCGTCTCCAGCATCATGCCCATCGACGGAGCCACCGGCTTGAGCCGCGACAGCTCCGACCAACTCATCACACCTGGGTTCAGGTGCGGCAGCAGACCGGTCTCCTCGAGCACCCGGATCGACATGGCACGCACGTAGTCCAGCGTGGAGTCATAACCACGTTCGTCGAGCCATTGCCGGGCCTCGTCCCAGCGCGCCTCGGGACGGTCCCCGAGGGTGAAAAGCGCTTCCTTGCAGCCCAACTCCGCACCGCGGCGGGCGACGTCGAGGATCTCGTCGGGCTCCATGTACATGCCCTGGCCCGCTGCGCGCAGCTTGCCCGGAACCGTGACGAACGTGCAGTAATGACAGGTGTCGCGGCACAGGTGCGTCACCGGAATGAACACCTTGCGCGAATAGCTGACCGGCAGCCGTCCGGTGGGTCCGCGCCGACCGGCGGCCTCCAGACCGGCGTCACGCACCCGGGCAGCACTGGCACACAGATCGGCGAGGTCGTCGCCACGGGCCGTCATAGCGATGGCGGCCTCGTCGACGTTGAGCGCCACGCCGTCCCTGGCGCGCCGCAACACCCGCCTCATTGCCGCGGGGCTGGGCGTTCCGGATCGTGGTGGTACCGCGGGGCTGGGCAGATCGGCACCGCGCTGGGGGTTCAGAGCCACTCCCCTGTAACCCCGAGGTCGTGGAGAATCATCCGCGCGTCTCACTATCTGAAACAACTGCGCCTGGCATAGGGGCCACAGTAGTCGCAGCCATACGACGCCGGGCCTCCCATCTCCACACAGATCATCTGACCGCCACGTAAGTTCTTGCTGTCGGGTCTGTCGCGAGAGGTAGCAAGTTATGAGTGTGTCCCTGAGGTCCCATTTCGTCACCGGTGTGGCGGCCGTCGCGGCGGCGGCACTCGTCGCCTCGCCGACAACCGCGTCGCCACACCCCTTGATTCAGCCCACCGAGCGTGCCGTGACCGCACGGGTCGACCTCGCCGCATCGGTCAAGCCGATCATCCTCGAGCCACTGCGTCCCGAGCAGTTGGCCACGGCGCGCGACGCCATCCGCCGGATCGACCCGGAGTCGACGTTCGCCACCGCGGCGGTCGCACCCGCGCCCGCACCGCTCAACGCCGCATCTGACTGGTTCACCGGCGCCTACGAGTGGGTTCAGTACTGGGTGAGCTACGGCGTCGACCTCGCCGACTACGTCCTGGGGTTCATCCCGTTCGGGTACTTCATCGGCGACCAGATCAACATCTTCTACGACTTCCTGATCACGCCGATCGCCGACAGTGTCGTGTACGGGTTGATCAATCCGATTCTCAACGATCCACTGAACCTCTCGACATGGGTCAACGGTCTGATCAACGTCGGCCAGACCGCGATCACCGCGGCGATCAACACCGGGATCGTCGAGTTCAACTACTTCTTCGGATGGCTGATCCCTCCGCTGCCGCCGCTGCCCATCCCGCCGTTCCCGCTGGCTGCCGTGCAGACCGTGACGCCGTTCGAGACCGTCGAGGACGTGTCTCTGCTGTCGACGGCGCTCGAGGAGGTGACCGACGAGAAGGTCGGCACTGAGATCGAACCCGAAACCGAGGTCACCGAGACCGAGGTCACCGAGACCGAGGTGACGGATCCCGAGGTCACCACACCCGAGGTGCCCGAAGTCGTGGCACCCGAGGTGCCTGAGGTCGTGGCACCCGAGGTGCCCGTGGACGAGACGACGCCCGTCGTCGCCCCCGAGACCGACGACGAGACCATCGCCCCGACCACGCCGACCAAGCTGCCGACCAAGCTGACGCCGACGAAGCTCACACCAATCAAGTCCACCCCGACCAGTACCACGGCGGGCACGGTGTCCGCACAGGGTGAGGTGCGCGGTGGTGCAACCACCACACCCGCCACGGACACCAAGCCGGCCGCCACTGCATCGTCGGACAAGGAAAAGCATGCGCCCGAGTCGACGACACCGTCGGGCGCCAGCGCTGAGCAGACGGACAAGACCAGCGCCACGGACAAGACCGACTCCGACAAGAACGAGAAGAAGGCAGCGTCCGACTAGCTCCTCAGTCGCTACTTCGCGGGCATCGTCTGGTGATGAACCGGCGATGAATTGCGCTGTCGCAGGCGATACCGCTAATTGAATTCGGTAATAGCCAGCGAGACGCGTTGTCGAATGCCGCCCAACACGATTGACACGAGCGTAGGTTCGCGGCAATCGCAGTCGTCACGCACAGAGGGTGGATCGCCATGGCTATTTCGTTGCGCCCATTGATATCGGCAACCGTGGTCGCGACCGTCGCCGCCACGATTGCCATCGCACCGTCGACGCAGGAGCCGCGTCCGTCTCCATCGGCGGTCAACCTGCACGTCACGTCACAGGCACTGCAGCTCACCGCCGCGGTGCAGCCCCTTGTGGCACCGGCTGAAATCCCCGGGCTCCTCGTCGATTGGTTGCAGCGGGTGATAATCCCGCCGAGCGCCAGCGCACCATTCCCCACACCGCATTTCCCGCCGAACGTCTCACCCTTTTCGCTCGGTAGCAGCATCAAATGGGTCTACGACGCCGTCGAGCCGTGGGTCGAGTGGGGCTTCGACGTCGCCGCCTACGCGGTCGGCTGGATTCCGTGGGTCGGATGGTTGGCGCCCCAGATCTCGATCTTCTACGACTTCGGCGAGATGATCGTCAGGAGCATCACCTTCAACATCGCCGATTGGCTTGATCGCCAGATCAGCTTCGGTCAGGGCCTGAGGAACGTGGCCGTCGACACGATCAACTCCTTCATCTTCCTGGCCAATGCTCAACTGGCTTTCTGGTTGCCGCCGCTGCCACCGATTCCGCCGATCCCCGGGTCGTTGACGACCGTGCAGACGGTGGAGCCGCTCCAGACTGTCGAGGCCGCGTCGCTCATGTCCGCGCCACCGTTGTCCGTGAGGCTCAGGGAAGCGATCGAGGGGTTCCTGCCCAGGGCGGTCGATCCCGAAGTCATCACGGACAAGGTCCTCACCGACGAGGTCATCACGGACAAGGTCCTCACCGACGAGGTCGTTACGGACAAGGTCATCACGGACAAGGTCGTCACTGACGAGGTCGTCACGGACAAGGTCCTCACCGACGAGGTCGTCACGGACAAGGTCCTCACCGACGAGGTCATCACGGACAAGGTCCTCACCGACGAGGTGAATGTCGAGACGCCGACGGTCGATGCCACCGACCCGACCACCTCAACCGACCCCGTCAGGTCAACCAAGCTCAATCAGCTGATCACGGCGGCCAAGTCGGCTCACCTGATACCGACGGTCAAGTCGACGTCGGGCACCGTCTCGGCACAGGGTGAGGTCCGCGTCAGCGCCACAACCAAGCCCGATACCGACACTAAGCCAGGCACCGACACCGACACCAAGCCAGACAAGGACAAGCCAGCACCCGAGTCGACACCGTCGGATGCTGGCCCCGACCAGACGAGCACGACCAACACGAGGCATGAGCCTCACTCGACGAACCACTCCGGTAAGCCCGAGAAGAAGGCGGCGTCAGGCGACTAGGCGTGAGCGGGCGTGCGCCGGTACAGCAGCAGCACGGGCGGCAGCGCGCCGATCACGAGCAATAGCAGCGGTCCCAGCGCCAGAATCCCGGTACCGCCGAAGACGATGTCGTTGCCGGGTCCACCAAGGGTCAGCCCGACCACCGTCACCAGCCATGCCCACAACGGCAGCGTCGCCAACCGAGTCGAGGGCGTCCACTGCTGCGCAGCCCACACCAACGCCAGATTGGTCAGGCCGCTGATCAGCGCACTAATTGGGAACGGAATCGTGCCGAAGTAGAGCGGCAGAAACAAGGCACCAGCCAGCGCTGACAAAACCCCGTTGAGGGTGAGAATCGAAAGGACGACGGGCCGCTGCCAGCCCGGAGCGTCGTCGATCAGGTCGGGATGCTGTCGATCAGAGCGACGAGCGAACCGGTTACCCACTGGAAGTTGTCCATGCGGTCCTGCCAGTGTTGCAGATTGGGATCCAGGTCCGGGTCCATCGCCATCCCTCCGTCGCGGTACTTTCGGCAGCCTACCCCGTCCCATCCTCTCTAACCGAGATTCAGTCCGGACAGCAGGTCGGTCTCCCACCCACGTTCGTCGCGCTCACCCGGGACGCCGGCCGCCAAGACATAGTGCTCGGAGTCCAGCATGGGCAAAACGATGTCGTTCGACAGTGCGAAGGCTGCCCCGCCGGGTGCGACGGTGACCTGCGTGGCGTGTGCGCGCATCGCGGCGACCTTGGCTGCCAGGCTCTCGGGTGCGTGCACGACGGCGTCGATCTTGTCGTCGCCGTACAGGAACGGGAAGTCCCCCGTGGGCAACCGGATCCAGTGCGACGGCAGGTCTGTGGATTCGATGGCCTGGAGCCCACTCTCGGCCGCCGTAGCGGACATCACCGTCCAGTAGAACTTGGGCACCTGCCACGCCTGCCCCGGGCCGTCGGTACCCGCCGCAGCGACGATGGCGGCCGACGTGACCTCGTGGGTGCGGATGTGGTCGGGATGGCCGTAGCCGCCGTCCGGGTCGTAGGACACGACGACGTGTGGGCGAACCGACCGGATGATCTCGACGAGCGCCGCCACTGCCTCGTCTGGGTCACCGTCGGTGAAGCGCTGATGCCCGCGGGCGGGTGTGCCCGCCATGCCGGAGTCGCGCCAGTGACCCGCACCGCCCAGGAACACGGGCTCGGCGACGCCAAGACTCGACAGGGCGGCCGACAGTTCACCGATGCGGTAACCACCGAGCTGGTCGGCGCCATCGACGGCCAGTTGCGCCCACCGGTCGCCGATCACCTCGCCCTCCTCGCCGAGCGTGCACGTGACGACGTGCACCTGCGCCCCGCGCGCCGCGTAGTGCGCGATCGTGGCGCCGGTGGTCAGTGTCTCGTCATCGGGGTGCGCGTGGACGAAGATAAGCCGCGGAATCTCCATTGCCTCACGATAGATTCACCCGGTGTCCCGGCGCGCCGTGGAGTACTCGTGTGCGGTGGTCGTCATCGGGCTGCTCGCCGGGGCCGCGGGCGCGGCCACCACCCTGCTGTTGCACGCTGTGGAGCATCTGACCTACCACTACTCGTTCGGCACGCTGCTCACCGGCGTTGGTGACAGCAGTCCGGTTCGACGGGCGGTTGGCCCCATGGTCGGCTGCGCGCTGGCGGGCCTCGGATGGTGGGCACTGCGTCGGCGCGCCGACGTCCCGAGCCTCTCGTCGACTATCGCCGAGCACCGGCCGATCCCCCGGCTGCGCATGTCCATCGACGCGGGGCTGCAGGTTCTGCTGGTGGGGTCGGGGGCCTCGCTGGGACGCGAGGGCGCACCGCGTCAACTCGCTGCGTCGTTCGGTGATCTGGGCACATCCCGCCTATCGCTCACGCCACGCGACCGCGAGATCCTGCTGGCCTGCGCGGCCGGCGCCGGGCTCGGCGCGGTGTACAGCGTGCCGCTGGGCGGCGCACTGTTCGCGGCACGAATCCTGTTGGGCACGTGGCATCCTCGGGCCCTGGGCACCGCGTTGATAACATCGAGCCTGGCGGTGGCCGTCGCCTCGCCAGTCACCCACTTCGAGCATTCACTCACGTGGCCGGACCCGAGCCTGTCCTACCTGTTCGTCTTCCTGGCGCTGGCGATCGCGCCGCTGTCGGTGGCGGTGGGCCTGTCCTTCGACAGGCTGATGTCGATGGCCCGGCCCAAACCCCAGATCCGTTCGTGGACACTGGTTCCCGCGATCGCGTTCGCGGGCCTGGCGACGGGCATCTGTTCGATCTGGTGGCCGGAGCTCCCGGGTAACGGCCGCAGCATCCTCACCGTCAGCGTCAACGCCAGCCTGACGCTGGGCGGCGCAGCGGTGCTGCTGGCACTCAAACCCCTGCTAACTGCCCTATTCCTTCGCGCGGGTGCCGTCGGCGGCATGATCACCCCCGCCTTGGCGACGGGTGCGGCAGCGGGATCGTTGGCGACGCTGACGCTGAATCATCTGGCGGGCACTGACATTCAGGTGGCTGCCGTGTCGCTGACGTGCGCCGCGGGCGTCCTGGCGGTGACCCAGCGCGCACCGGTGTGGGCTGCGCTGTTCGTGTGGGAACTCGCACGTCCGCCGGTGTGGCTGCTGCTGGTGTTCGCGGTCGCGGCCGTCACCTCGCACGTCATCCGGGTCGCCCGAGAGCGCAGGCAGGCGACGCTGGCTGGCACTGCTACTGCGGAACCTTGATCCACTTTCCCGCGTCGCCGACGATGCCGACCGGGACCGCACCCGACAGGCTCACGTTCTGCACGCTGGGGCCCGCCGCGACGATCGTGGTGTCCTGCAGGATCGGCATCACGGTCCACATGTTCCACAGCCGAGGTTCGACGGCCTTGAGCACGTCGGCGATGTTCTCGGTGCCGTCGAGCGCGGCGTCGATCTTCGGCTGAATGCTGCGGTCGCAGATTCCGGTCAAGTTACTGGGCGCCTGGATCAGCTGGTCGGACTCCGGCGCCGGCGCGGGACTGGTGACGGTGCTCGTCGCGCCCGGTGACGGAGCAGGCGGCGCGGGCGTCGCGGTCGTGGTGGTCGTCGAGGGCGTCGGATCCCCGGACTGCGGCACCGGTGGAGCCGTCGCGACGGCGGTGGCCTCCAACGCTGGGCAGCCGTAGCGCGACGCCAGCGCGGTGGCGAGATCGCCACCGGCCTGGTGCCAGCCGACGATCGCATCGACGCGGTTCTCGGCAAGCGCCTCGCCGTAGAGGATCTGGGGATCGAGCGCCACGACCGATGCCGCGATGCCGACGCTGCGCAACTGGTCGGCCGCGGTGTTGGCGACGGCCACCGACGTCGGGTCGTTGGCCGCGACGCCCAGCGCCAGCGTGAGTGGTTGACCGTCCTTGGTGATCCGGCCCCGGTCGTCGTTGGGAAGCGGGTTACCCGGGGTGGACGGTGGCGCTGGATCGGCGAGCTGAACCTGATAGCCGGACTCGGCGAGCAGAGTCAGCGCCGCCTCCTTGCTCATCGCGGGCGGGGCCGTCGGGGTGTAACCCGGGTCGGACGGCGAGCGCACCTGAGCCTGGGCCAGCGTCACGGTGTTGTCGCTGCCCGCACCGACTGCGGCCAGCAGATCCACATCGATAAGCCCGAGGACCGCCTTGCGCACCTGCGGGTCGACCAGCATCGGCTGCTGCGCGCGCAGCGTCAGCTGCAAAACCCGCGGCGTGACGATGCGGGCAGTCCTCACGTCGGGAATCGCGGACAGCTGCGCGAACGCCGCCTGGCCGCCATGCACCTGAGCCACCTGCGTATCGCGGTTGCGGATCGAATCAGCCAGCGCGGCAGGCGCTCCCCCGCGCCGGAACAGAATCAGGTCGGGCTTGGCCGGCACTGACCAGTAGCGGTCGTTACGCGCCAACAGGATTTCGTCGCGCTGCGGATCGATGCTCTCCACACGGAACTGGCCGCCGGTCACCGGCATCACCCGCGCCAGTCCCGCGGCGAACCCGCCAGGAATGTCCTTGACGATATGGGCGGGAAGGATGTCGTTGAACAGTTCTCGCCACGCCGGATACGGCTGGGAGAACGTCACCACCGCGGTCTTGCCGCCCTCGACCGACTGCACTCCGGTGATCAGGTCATAACCCGCGGGGTCGACCACACCGGGCTCGCCGACCATCTGGCGCCACAGGTACCAGTAATCGTCGGCGGCGATCGGTGCGTTATCGGTCCACGACGCCTCGGGCCGAATCTTGTACGTGACAGTGAAGGGTGCCTCGCTCGTCACCTCCGCCGACTCCAGCAGCGAGGTGTCCAGCTCCCACCGCGACCCGGTCGGCGTCGCCGGATCGGCGATGGGCCGGAACGAACTCGGCAGCACCAGCGAGGAGATCGCCGCGTTCACCGGCGACTGATCCGACATCAGGTGTGGATTGAACCCGGCGCCGATCGAGTCGATGGCCATGATGATCTGCGTCGCCTTCATCGGCGGCGGCGGAGTGCTCTCGGTGGTGTCGGTGCTCTGGGGCGCCGGGGGCGGGCTGACGGTGCACGCCGCCACCAACGTCACCAGCGCGGATATCGCGGCAATGACGCGTACGGGTCCCGGCACGGTGTTCAGGGTATCGGCAGGGCAGTAGGCCTCTCGTCCAGTGGCGTCGGCGACACACATCCTGGGCCGAGAACTGGAACACCGGGGCGCCCCACGTGACTTAGCTGGTGTTCGCTACACGGCCGTTGCAAGTTGATCCATAGATTCGATCTAGCGCCCCTTAGTCGGCCGGATTGCGCGCCGCCTCGCCTTGCGGGCGCTCTGATCTTGAACGCTAGATCCCCGCCAGAACGTGCGTGGTCAAGGACCTGATGAGACGTATGCCTAGGTCAGCAACGAAGAGTGTGCGGGCCGCCTGGCAATGCCTGGACCGGCTCGAGGGCCTTGGCGATCGCCACGCTTCCAGGTGGCGTTTGCCGGACCTACACATTCCTAGCGCCTGCGAAATACTTCTAGAACGTGTTCTACCTATTTGCCTGATATTTACAGCGGCGTCAAGTTAGGGTCTGCCCGGAGCCGCGGCGGCGCGATAGGCAAGACCGGCTCGGACACGACGAGAGAGGCGACGCATATGGATGTCGTGTGGTGGCTAATGCTCGCGATCGCGGTGATCTGGCAGTTGCGCCGTGTCGTTCGGAGACTACGAACCGCATCGCAGCGCATTGACGCCGACATCGCCGCCTTCAACCGCGAGCATCCCCGCATTGAGTTGCCTGACGCCTCAGCGCGGCTCGTCCCTCGCAGCTAGATCGTCGTCAGCCGCGAGTCTTGGCGCGCGCCTTGGCCCTGGCCCGCAGGCTGGCGACCAGCTCGACCTTGCGCACGCGGACGATCTCCGGCGTGACCTCAACGCACTCATCCTCGGCACAGAACTCCATGGCCTGTTCGAGGCTCAGTTCCATCGGTCGGGCGAGCGTCTCGAAGACGTCGGCGGTCGAGGACCGCATGTTGGTCAGCTTCTTCTCGCGAGTCACGTTGACGTCGAGGTCCTCGGCGCGCGGGTTGATTCCGACGACCTGGCCCTCATAGGTGTCATCGCCGGGCTCGACGAAGAACTGGCCGCGATCTGACAGCTGGGTCATCGCGAACGGTGTCACCGACCCGGTGCGGTCGGAGACCAGCGAGCCGGTGTGGCGTGCGCGGATCTCGCCGGCCCACGGCCGGTAGCCGTCGAACACCGCGTTGGCGATGCCGGTGCCGCGCGTCAAGGTCAGGAAGTCGGTGCGGAAGCCGATGAGCCCGCGGCTGGGCACGATGAAGTCCATCCGGACCCAGCCCGCCGCGTGGTTGGCCATATCCTCCATGCGGCCCTTGCGGGCGGCCATCAGCTGGGTGACGGCGCCCACGAACTCCTCAGGGCAGTCGATGGTCATCGCCTCGAACGGCTCGTGCAGCTTGCCGTCGATCGTGCGGGTGACCACCTGCGGCTTGCCGACGGTCAGCTCGAAGCCCTCGCGACGCATCTGCTCGACCAGGATGGCCAGCGCCAGCTCACCACGGCCCTGCACCTCCCAGGCGTCGGGGCGGTCGATGTCGACGACCTTGATCGACACGTTGCCGACCAGTTCGCTGTCCAACCGGGACTTGACCATGCGCGCCGTCAGCTTGTGCCCGGACACCTTCCCGGCCAGCGGCGAGGTGTTGGTGCCAATGGTCACCGAGATGGCGGGCTCGTCGACGGTGATGCGGGGCAACGCATGCGCGTGGTCCGGGTCGGCCAGGGTGTCGCCGATCATGATCTCGGGCATGCCCGCGACGGCGACGATGTCGCCGGCGATTGCCTCGTCGGTGGGATTCCGCTCCACGCCGACCGTGGCCAGCAGTTCGGTGATCTTGGCGTTGGTGATGACGGGATGACCGTCCACCTCGCGCATCCACGCGACCTGCTGACCCTTGCGCAGCTTGCCCTTGTAGATGCGGACCAGCGCCAGGCGGCCGAGGAACGCCGAGGCGTCGAGGTTGGTGACCAGCGCCTGCAGTGGGGCCTCGGGGTCGCCCTGCGGCGGCGGGATGTGCTCCATGAGGACGTCGAACAGCGCGTCGAGGTTCTCGCCGTCGGGGTTCTCCCCGTTGGCGGGCTCGACGGTGCTGGCGATGCCGGCGCGACCGGATGCGTACAGCACCGGAAGTCCGAGAGCCTCCTCGGCAGCCGTCTGCGCTTCCGCATCCAGATCCGATGCGACGTCGAGCAGCAGGTCGTGGCTCTCCGAGACGACTTCGGAGATGCGTGCGTCGGGGCGGTCGGTCTTGTTGACCACCAGGATCACCGGCAGGTGCGCGGCCAGAGCCTTGCGCAGCACGAACCGGGTCTGCGGCAGCGGCCCCTCGGAGGCGTCGACCAGCAGCAGCACGCCGTCGACCATGGACAGGCCGCGCTCGACCTCACCGCCGAAGTCCGCGTGCCCGGGAGTGTCGATGACGTTGATCACCGTCATCGAGCCGTCGGGGTGCTGCCGGTGCACCGCGGTGTTCTTGGCCAGGATGGTGATGCCCTTTTCCTTCTCCAGGTCACCAGAGTCCATAAGCCGCTCAATGGCGTCGTCACCGCGATGGGAGAGAGCGCCGGACTGACGCAGCATCGCATCGACGAGGGTCGTCTTGCCATGATCAACATGGGCGACGATGGCTACGTTACGAAAATCCACGTCGTTCATTGTCGCAGCGCGGGTAACCAATCGCGAAAACGAGAGATGAGCTACGAGAGGTCACGTGAAGGTCAGCAAGCTCGCCGGCGCCAAACCCAAGAAGAAGTGCTGTCGCTCCAAACCCCGCTGTAAGCGCTGCCCACTGGTGCTTCACAAGGTGCGCAAGGCCGAACTGTCAGGCATTCGTGGCAAAGACCTCGAGAAGGTCTACAAACGTGCGCGAAAGGCTTGACGACCTCGGCGAACACCGGCGTACCGTGGGTTCATCGGGCGGCGATCGGAGGCATCGAACATGGCGCTCTACGAAGCACTCACTGTCACGCTGATCGTCGTCTTGGCATCGGCGACCACTGTGGCCATCTACCTGGGCATGATGAATTGGATCGGCAGCGCATTCGTCGTGAGGTGTGCCGCATGTCACCACCTGACGGTGGCATCGGCCAACAAGACGAAAGAATCCTGCCCCCACTGCCGCCATCCAGTGCTGATGCATCCGCTGTACGCAGCCCATCACCCGGAACTTCGCGCCGAACCCCGCGTGGTCGGCGACCGGCTGCACTATTGACCGTGAACCATCCCCGGACGCGCGGGGTTAGTTCGTTGTTGGTGGGGGTTGTGGTTGGAAGGGTTGGTACCACCACCAGTCGGCGCGTTCGCCGGTCGGCCCGGGATAGGGCGCCACCTCAGGTGGGTCTGTGGTCGGTGGGCGAGCAAGCGACGCCGCGTGCAGGTTTCGCCCCTCGTGATCGGTGATCACGAGCCGATGTGCGGGTCCGGTGATGGTGATCCCGCCGCGATGATGCAGCCGGTGGTGATACGGGCACACCAGTACCAGGTTGGCCAGCTCGGTCAGGCCACCGTCCTGCCAGTGGGTGATGTGATGGGCATGCAGACCACGGGTGGCCCCACACCCGGGCATCACACAGCAGCGGTCACGGTGCTCCAGTGCCCGGCGTAGCCGCCGGTTGACCGTCCGGGTGGACCGCCCGACCCGATCACACGACCGTGCTGTTGGAACCACACCTCACAGGTCGCATCGCAGGTCAGGTAGCGGCGCTCGTCATCGGTGAGCAGTGGGCCCAGATGCAGTGCGGCCACCGGTGTCTCGACATCGACGTGCACGACCACGGTGGTGTGCTGGCCGTGCGGGCGACGCGCCACCTCGGCATCCCAACCCGCCTCGACCAATCCCATGAATGCGTCCACACCGTCGGGGAACGGCGGCACCTGAACCCCATCACCGCCTTCAGACTCGTGGTCGTGTTTCCACGCCGCGATCTGCGCGTCACGATGAGAGGCCAGGGCGGCGTCGAACTTTGCCGCATCCACGCGTGGTAACCGGATCCGCCACGTCGTGTACTCATCGTCTGGGCCGGCGGTCTTGGTGATGGAACGCTGGGGTTCGGGCTTCGGGTCGGGGTCGGGGCGCGGTTCGAGCTTGACCGCGGTGTGCAGTTGGCTGACGGTGGCCACAGCCGCCAGCTGCGCGTAGTGCTCATCAGAGCCCTCGGCTGCGCGCTCGGCGATGACCCCGACCTGATCCAGTGACAGCCGTCCCTCCCGCATACCGGCGGCGCAGCGCGGGAACTGCTCAAGCCGGTGGGCGACGGCGGCGATGGTGTGGGCGTTTCGCAGTGAGGTGCCAGTCTTCCAGGCCACCAACGCCGGAATCGACTTCGCACCGGTGGACCCGCACAACTCGTCACGGTCCAAGTCGGCCACGATCTCCACCACACGACTGTCGATGGCGTTGCGCTGACCGGACAGTTCGGCCAACTCCTCGAACAACACCTGAAGACGTTCATCGGGACGCAGCTGCTCGCCGGCCAAAGAGGCTGCGGCTGAGGACATAACACCATTGTCTCAGCGAGGTACGACAAATTCTGGTCCCAGAACTTGCCAACCCAGCATCACAACGCTGAGGTTCGGCTAGGGACTGACGGTGAGGTGGTGCGGACCGGCTGAGTCCCATCCCGCGATCGCCGCGGCGAGCTCCGGCAACCATGCGGTGTCGGCGGGCACCCAGTCCACGTCGGCCAGCTCGTCGGCCGTCACCCATCGCAGGGCGCGATGGTCGTGCGGCGCGACGGTGCCACTGATCTGGGTGACCACATACGCCCGAAGCGTCATCGCGCCGTTGAGCGGTACGTCGGCACCGATGCGCGCGCCGACGCTCACCTCGACTCCGAGTTCCTCGCGCAGTTCGCGTACCAGCGCCGCCTGCTCGGTCTCCCCCGGTGCGACCTTTCCGCCCGGCAGCTCCCACAGGCCCGCCAGCTCGGGGGGCCGCTCACGTTGGGCGACCAGCAGCGCGCCGTCGGTGATGAGAGCACCCGCGACGACGACCTGTGTCGACTCGTTGTTTGTCGTTTCCTGGTTTGGCACTGCCGGCGACGGTATACCCAAGGATCATGGCTGTACTAACGGACGAACAGGTCGACGCCGCGCTGGCCGATCTGCATGGGTGGGAGCGCGCCGACGGGGCCCTGCGCCGATCGATCAAGTTCCCGGCATTTCTCGACGGTATCGACGCGGTGCGCCGCGTGGGTGCGCACGCGGAGAGCAAAGATCACCATCCCGATATCGACATTCGTTGGCGGACGGTGACTTTCGTGCTCGTCACTCATTCCGAGGGCGGTATCACCGACAAGGACATCGAGATGGCGGGCGATATCAACGGGATCGTCGACCAGTAACCGCGATCCACGTCAGCGTCACGAGCGTGGCGACGATGTAGATCAGGCCCGCCCACGCGAGGTACCAGGGCCTGCCGATCTCCCAGATGCTCGGCTGCGCGAAGCTCAGCAGCCAGGGCACGCCAACCAGGATCAGGACCAGCCATCCCCATCCGAGCCACCGTGCACCCGGCTGGTTCCGCAGCGCGCCGTACAGCAGCCAGAGGATGAGCGGGAGCAACCACACCCAGTGGTGCGTCCATGAGATGGGCGAGAGCAGCAGGCCGAACAGTTGCACGATCAGGATCGCGCCCAGCCGATCCTGGGCGCCGCCGATGGCCCGCCAGGCGAGGACCGCGAGCACGGCCGTGATCACGACGCCGACCACCACAGCCGGGCCGTACCCGGCGTCATGCCCCAGGATGCGGGAGATTCCCCCGCGCCATGACTGGTTGAACGACGTGCCGATCGGGCCGACGCGGTCGGCATCGCCGAGCAGGTCGGTGAAGTAGTAGCGGGCCTGATCGCCCAGGACCAGTAGGGACACGCCGACCGTGCCGAAGAAGACGACGGCCGAGAACAGGGCCGTGCCCCAGCGTCGGGCCCCGACGAAGTACAGCCCAGACACCGCCGGCGTGAGCTTGACGCCGGCCGCCAGACCCACCAGCAGCCCCGACAGCCACCACCGACTGCTGTAGACCGCGCCCAGCACGGCCAGCACCAGGATGACGTTGACCTGGCCGTAGTCGAACGTGCTGCGCAGCGGTTCGGTCCAGATCCCGACGGCCGTCCACAGCATGGCCAACCGGTGATCGGCGCGGTCGATCAACCGGAGGCTCAGCCACACGACGCCGTAGAGCGCAACGATGACGCTGATCTGCCAGATGAAGGCCAACACGCCGAAGGGCACCAGGTGCAACGGCTCGAACACCACGGCCGCGAACGGCGGATAGGTGAAGGGCAGCGGGAAGTCAGGGGTCTGGTCGGCATAGACGAAGTCGTACAGCGGCCGGCCCGTGTCGATGGTCGCCGCGCCCTCGACGTAGACGTGCAGGTCGACGAAGTTGGCGCCGGCTGGCACCAGGTAGGTCCAGGCCAGGCGGGCGGCGACGCTCAGCGCGAGCAGCCACGGCGCCAGCGTCATCAGGCGGGTGGCGGCCGGCCGTGCCACTCGGGTGTCCGTTTGTCCGTTTATCCCCCGACTCTAGCGATCTGGTCACCGTATGCCGTCGTCCCCATAACGGTTGAGTAAATGCCACACGTGTCACTTGAGTAACTTCAGTAACTCCGTAGCTTCGGTGACAGACGTGCCGACAACGGATTGGGAGAACCATGCATACCGCCAGAAAACTGTTCGCCACCAGCATGATTGCCAGCGCTGGTGCGCTGGGAGCTGCGCTGGCACTGAGCGCGCCGGCCATCGCCGAGCCCGCCCCCGTACCTCCGGCGATCCCGAGCGTGCCCGGCCTGTCGTTCCTTGACCCGGCCAACGCGCCGCTGTTGCTCCAGGGGCTCTCCTCGACGTTCTCGCAGATGACCTCACCGGCCACCGCGGTCGCGCCGGCAGCGCCCGTCGCGCCCACGGCCACCGCATCCGTCAACCTGCCGCAACCGGCCGCGCTGCCCGCCCCGGTCAATGCACTGGGTCTCCCGACGGCCGCGACGGCTGCCGCACCTGCCGCCGCCACCCCGGCGCCGGGGATCGTCCCGTCCGCTGAGGTCAGCATTCCTCAGGTGCCGGGATCACCGCTCCCGCCCCAGCAACTCGCATTCCCCGGCGCCCTGACGTCGTTGATTCCCGAGGGCGTGCCGCTGGCGAACCTGCTGCCGCAGCCGGCCACAGCGGCGACCGCCGCCGCGCCGGCAGCACCGGCCGCGACAGCGACCGCTACGGGCATTCAGAGCCTGGAAAGCCTTGCACCGCTGGTCTTCCCGGCCTCAGCACTGCCCTGATCCAGCTCTGACCAGGTACACGGACCGAAACCACCACGGGGAGAGTCATGTCATCGATGAGGACGCTACTGATCGCCATCGGCGCATCGGCCGCACTGACGCTGGGCGGCCAGACGGTCGCCCACGCCGAACCGGCACCGCCGGCGCCGTTGCCGATCAACGGTCTGCAGGCACCCGGCCTGTCGGCGGTGCAGAGTCTGGGGCCCGCCATTCAGCAGGCGGCCGCGGATCCGACCAACGCCGCATCGATGCTCATGGCTGCCGCGGCGGCCTTCGCCGGTAACTCGGCGGCACCTACGGACTCGAAAAACGTGGCGGCTGCGGTGAATCAGTTCGTCGCCGATCCCGTGGCGGCCCAGGTGGCGCACGTACCCGCCGCCGGAGCCGTCCCGGGCACCGAGGCCCATCTCCCAGCGGGTATCAACCCGGCCCACTCGGTCGGTCCGGCACCCGAAGCGGCCCCGGCAGCTGCGCCGGCACCCGAGGCGGCTCCGGCCCCGGCACCCGAGGCGGCGCCCGCCCCGGCACCTGCTCCCGAAGCTGTCGTCCCCGCACCCGAGGCGGTCCCCGCCGCCGAGGGCGCACCGGCCCCAGTCGCCGTACCCGCTCCGGGCCCGGCTCCCGCCCCGGGCTTCGGGCCCGACGCGCCGGTGACGCAGGAGTTCATGTACCCGTCGATCAGCAACGGGTGCATGTCGGACGGCGGAAACGTGCTGGCGACCGCGATCTCAGTGGCAGGACCGGCGAAGATCCCCGCCCCCGGCCCCGTCGCCGGCCAGACTGCCTACGTGTTCACCGCGATGGGCACACCGGGTCCGGCCGCCGAGCAGAAGCTGCCGCTGAACGTCACCTGGGTCAACCTGACGACGGGCAAGTCGGGCACCGCCACGCTCAAGCCGCAGGCCGATATCAACCCCGAGGGTCCGACGACGCTCACCGCGATCGCCGAAACCGGATCGGGCAGCATCATGTCGACGATCTTCGGTCAGGTCACCACGACCGAGAAGCAGTGCCAGTTCATGCCGACCATCGGCTCGACGGTGGTGCCCTGAACATCACCGTCCCAACCCGCGGGCGTGCGTGCCCAACCCTGAGATACCGGAGAAATCCGGTTGGGGCGCGCACGCTCGCGGTTTTGGTTTTCGGGTCAGAAGGCCATGAACAGGATCATCTCCCGGTCGTACTCACGGCCGGGATGCGACTCCGACAGATGTGTCTGAGCCTTCTCGACTAGATCGTCCTCGTCGGACCCGGTGATCGCCTCGCCACAGGGGCAGTTCAGATGTGTCTTCGCCATACGCTCACCTTATCCACGTCCATGATGGTGAACATGGATTTGTACGCCGCGATGCGCACGACCGGAGCCGTCCGCCAGTTCACCGGCGAGCCACTGCCCGACGACATCCTGGAACGAATCCTCGACAACGCCCGGTTCGCCCCGAGCGGCGGCAATCGGCAGGGCGTCCGCGTCATCACGGTGCGCGACATGACCACACGCGAGGCGCTGGCCGAACTGTCGGAGCCCGGCGCCCAGCGCTACGCCGCCCAGATCGCCAACGACGAGTCGCCGTGGAACCCGTTGCATCCCTGCGGCGTCCCGGAGGACGTCATCGCAGCCACTGAGGTCCCGCGCGGCATGGTGGCGCCGGTGCTCAACGCCGAGGTCGTGCTTGTCATATGCCTCGACCTCGGTGTCGCGGCAGCACTCGACCAGGATCTCGACCGCATCGGTGTGATCAGCGGCGCGTCGGTCTACCCATTCGTGTGGAACGTCCTGCTCGCCGCGCGCAACGAGGGGTTCGGTGGCGTGCTCACCACGATGGCGGTGGCCCGCGAACCAGGCGTTAAGGTCCTGCTCGGCATCCCCGACGAGTACGCCGTCGCTGCGGTGGTGCCGCTGGGCAAGCCGGTCAAGCAGGCCACCAAGCTCACCCGTAAGCCCGTCGCGGACTTCGTCACACGCGAACGCTTCGACGGCGCCCCGCTCTAGGCCTTGGCGGCCTTCGCTGCCGCCTTGGCCGCCTTCTTGTACGACCGCACCTTGTCCAGCGAGCCGGCGTCGACCACATCGGCGACCGACATGTGCACGTCGGCCTTGCCATAGTCGCCCGCGGCCTCGCGCCAACCCTGCGGCGTCGCGCCGTACTGCTTACCGAGCAGAGCGACGAAGATCTTCGCCTTCTGCTCGCCGAAGCCGGGCAGCGCCTTCATACGACGCAGCACCTCGGCGCCGTCGGGGTCGCCTGCCGTCCAGATCGCTGCCGCGTTGCCGTCGTACTCGTCGACCACAGCCCGCGCCAGATCCTGCACCCGCTTGCCCATCGATCCTGGAAAGCGATGCACGGCAGGGCGTTCGGAGAACAACTTGAGGAAGCTCTCGGGGTCGTACTCGGCGATCTCGCGGGCGTCGACGCCGCCCATCCTGTCAGCGATCTTCTTGGGACCGGCAAATGCCACCTCCATCGGGATCTGCTGATCGAGCAGCATCCCGACCAGTAATGCGAACGGATTCGCCTCCAGCAGCGCGTCGGCTTCCGGATCCTGGACCAGTTGCAAGGTGGGCATCCGGCCAGTCTAGGACGAATCAGTGCCGAGCGATCGGCTGCAGCGGACTGGACTGTTCAGGCCGGTTCGGGCATCTGTGCCGCTGGGGTGTGCGATCGTAAGCGACGATAACCGGTGGATTTGCCCTTAGGAGACGGACATGACACGGGTGCTTGCACCTCTTTTCGCGGCGGTCGTTGCCGCCATTGCGCTGGCCGGCATGGCTCAGGCAATTCCCGACCAGGGCACGCCGGCATTCGACGAGTACATGCAAGGCCTCCGAACCAATGGCTACAACCTGAATCCCGACACTGCGTGGCGAGTCGCTCACCAGGCATGTATCGGCGGTCTACCGGGATACATCAATTTGGAACTGGCTGCTCAAGGGGCCATCGGCCCCGGACCACAGCAGCGGGTGATGGACGTGGCCAGAAAGTACGCCTGCCCCGTTCAGTAGGTGACATCAAGGGGCCCCGGTCACGCCAGCCCGCATAGCATTCTGCGGTGAGGTGACATGGCGATCGAGGTTGCGATAGCGCTGGCAGTGGCGCTGGTACTGATGGCGGTTGCCGCCGTCCTGGTGGTGCGCACCCGCCGCGTGGTGACCACCCCCACCGAACGCGCGATCCACGCCGCGCTGCACACGGCCTCACTTGCCGCCCACGCGCTGCGCCAGGGTCTCAACACCGAGTCGGCACAGACGGCCGCACCATTCCTGCGCGATCTGACCGGTACCGAGGGGTTGGCGTTATTCGACGGCGACGGTGAGATGTTGGCGCGGGAACAGAGCCAGGAGTCGATCTGGCACTCCGACATCGTCGAGACCGCGGCTGCAACCGCGCGGGAATCGGTCGACGAGCAGCGTCGGGTACTGCGCAGCGTCCGCACCACGTCGGTGGTGGCCCAGCCACTGCTCACCGAGAGCGGCGACATCCTCGGCGTCTTGGTGGTGGTGACCGCCGGGACGCCGGGCCCCGGCATGCTCGGTGCCATCGGCGAGGTGGCACGCTACGCGGCGAGCCAGCTCGAACTCGCCGACCTCGACACGTCGCGCGCGCGCCTCGACCGCGCCGAGGTACTCGCCCTGCGCGCCCAGATCAGCCCACACTTCATCTACAACGCGCTCAACACGATCGCCTCGTTCGTGCGCACCGACCCCGATCGGGCACGCGAGCTGATCCTCGAGTTCGCCGACTTCACCCGCTACTCGTTCCGGGCGGCGGGGCAGTACACGACGCTGTCCGATGAACTGCGCAATATCGACCGCTATCTGACCCTGGAGCGGGCCCGTTTCGGCGAGGCGCTGAAGGTGCGGCTCCAGGTGGCACCGGAGATGCTCAACGTGGTGGTCCCGTTCCTGGCGCTGCAACCGTTGGTGGAGAACGCCGTTCGGCATGGGCTGGCCGAGCGCGGCGGCGGCTCCGTCGAGATCATCGCCCTCGACGAGGGCACCGACTGCGTCGTCACCGTCGAGGATGACGGCGTAGGCATGGACCCCGACGCGCTGCGGTCAGGCCCCGCCGACGCGCTGGCGGACAGCGACGCCCAGTCCTCCGGGCACTCGGCACACGTCGGGTTGACCAATGTCGACCATCGCCTGCGCGCGGCGTTCGGCAACGATTACGGTCTGGTGGTCGAAACGGCGGTGGGCGCGGGCACCAAGGTCATCATGCGCGTTCCGAAGTTCCGTTCAGGCGTCCGGGCCGGCGGAGGTGCAGTGAAGTGAACGACTCGTCAAGACCGACACTGACGGTGCTCGCCGTCGACGACGAGGCACCCGCGCTCGACGAGCTGGTCTACCTCCTCGGCGAACACCCCTGCATCGGCGAGGTTATCGCGGCGAGCGACGCCACCTCGGCACTGCGTGAACTCAACCAGCGACCGATCGACGCGGTGTTCCTCGACATCAACATGCCCGGCCTGAGTGGTCTCGAGCTGGCCGGGGTGCTGACCAACTTCTCCTACCGTCCCGCCGTCGTGTTCGTAACCGCGCACGACGACAAGGCTGTCGAGGCATTCGACGTCGGGGCCGTCGACTACCTGCTCAAGCCCATTCGACAGAGCCGCCTCGACGAGGCCGTGCGGCGGGCACTCGCGGTGGCCACCGAGGCTCGGCGCGACGAGGAGGAGCCCGGCGACGAGGAGGCCGACATCCTGCCCGCCGAACTCGGGGGCATCACACAGCTCGTACCGCGGGACACCATCGGCTGGGTGGAGGCCGAGGGAGACTACGCACGGCTGCACTCCGCGTCCGGCGCCCACCTGGTGCGCATACCGCTGAGCACACTCGAATCTCGCTGGCGCGACAAGGGATTCCAACGTATCCACCGCTCGTACCTGGTCGCACTGAAGCAGGTCACTGGCCTGCGCACGACGGACGGGTCGATGCTGGTGCGACTGCGCGCCAACGGCGACTCACCCGCGGTGGAGCTGCCCGTCAGCCGAAGGCAGGCCAAGGAACTGCGCGATCGGCTGGTCCGCGACCCGATGAGAAACCTGCGGCCAAGTGACGGCGGAACCCATGACTAGGCCGCAGCGCCAACGCGTCGTGCTGGCGCACCGGCGGGGCTCGCGCGTCATCAGGACTCGGGTGGAGGTCCAGGAGCAGACCCAGGTCGGCGATGCGCTGGTACGCGGTCTGGTGCGTGCTCAGCTCGGACTGGCGCTGCGGCTGGCCGTCGTCGTGATCTTCGCCGTCGCTGCCATCCCACTGGCGATCGGCCTGTTCCCCGACATCTCCGATGTTCGCGTCGCCGGGATCCGGCTGAACTGGCTGGTTCTCGCCGTCCTGGTGTACCCGGTGCTCTACGGGGTGGGTCGGCTGTACGTGCGGCTGGCCGAGCAGGGTGAGCGCGACTTCGTCCGTGTCATCGAGGACGAACCATGACCGGCGAACCGTGACCGGCGCGCCGCTGACCGCCGCTGCACTGCTCATCTCGGCGGTGGCCACCATCGTCATCGGCTTCTACGGAATCCGGTTGTCCCGCACCACCTCCGACTTCCTCGTCGCGTCACGCAGCATCGGACCGAAGTGGAACGCGGCGGCGGTCTCCGGCGAGTACCTCTCGGCCGCATCGTTTCTCGGCGTCGCCGGATTGATCGCCAAGTACGGCGCCGACGCCCTCTGGTACCCCGTCGGCTTCACCGCCGGGTACCTGGGGCTACTGCTGTTCGTCGCCGCACCGCTGCGACGCTCCGGGGCGTACACCGTGCCGGACTTCGCGGAGTTCCGGCTCGGCTCGGCACGGCTGCGCAAGATCGCGATGCTCGTGGTGGTCGTGGTCTGCGTGTTCTATCTCGTCCCCCAGTACCAGGGCGCCGGCCTCGCGCTGAAGGCACTCCTGGGATTCCCGGTCTGGGTCGGCCCCCTTGCCGTCGGCGCGATTGTCATCGTCAACGTGGTGGGCGGAGGCATGCGGTCCATAACGTTCGTGCAGGCCTTCCAGTACTGGCTGAAGCTCACTGCGATCGCCATCCCCGCGTTGGCCCTGCTGGCCGTCGTGATGCGGGACGGCACAGACCTCGGTGGTCCACTGCCGCCACTGATCAGTCAGCAGACCACCGTCACCGTCGAGACGGACGTCGTCGTGCAGGTGGCAGCACCGGCGGGTATCACCGTGACCGGCACCGTCGACGGCCAGCCCGTGGACGCTGCGCCGTTCGCCTCCCCCGGCGACTACACCCTGCAGGCCGGCAGCACGCTGACGCTCGCCGCGGGTTCGGCGACACCGGTGGTCGCCGGCGCACCCGGGGCTGGCGAGGACTGGATGGCCTCCGGCGGCGGGCTGGGCGGCAGTCACCCGCTGTACCAAGTGCTTTCGATCATCGTCGCGACATTCCTCGGCACCATGGGGCTGCCCCACGTGCTGGTGCGCTTCTACACCAACCCCGACGGAACGGCGGCGCGGCGCACGGCGCTCGCGGTCATCGCCCTGCTGTCGTTCTTCTACCTCTTCCCGACACTGCTCGGCGTCTTCGCGCGACAGTTCGTGCCGCAGTTGCTCATCACCGGGACTGCCGATGCCGCGGTGCTGCTGCTGCCCAGCGCGGCGATCGGCGGGATGGCGGGCGCAGGGCTGGCGGCACTGGTGGCCGCGGGAGCCATCGCCGCGTTCCTCGCCACGTCATCGGGACTGCTGGTGAGTATCGCGGGCGCACTGTCGACCGACATTCTGCGCGGGCGGGTACGCGACTTCCGGATCGCCGCTCTGGTGGGCGGTGTCATTCCCATTCCCCTTGCGCTGCTGGCATCCTCGCTCGAGCTGTCCCGCAGTGTGGGCCTCGCGTTCGCCGTCGCCGCCTCGACGCTGTGCCCGCTGCTGGTGCTCGGCATCTGGTGGCGTGGCCTGACCGCCGCGGGTGCCGCGGCGGGGCTGGTGGTCGGCGGCGTCGCCTCCGGTGTGGCGACCACGCTTGCCATCACCGGCGGCCTGGACGACGACCTGCTCGGCGGTTGGCCCGCGGCGATCGTGGGCTACCCGGCCGCCGTCACGGTCCCCCTGGCCTTCCTGACGATGGTGGTGATCAGCAAGCTCACCGCGTCATCGCGCCCGCCTGACGTGGCCAGGACCTTCGCCCGCATGCACCTGCCCGAGCGGCTGGGCATGGGCGTCGAGCGTCTGCCTGGCGGCTGAACCCCCGACCGTTCATCGTCGTCGACTGACCGCTCACCGCACGACCACCCGGTTTCACCGTCTGACGTGTGATTACTCCACTTTTGTGACTTGAGTCTCAATAGGCTCCCGATCAGTTCCGGTTCACAAATGTCAGGAGTCCACGGTGCCCGAGACCATCGGATCCGATGCCGCCGCCGCGATCAGCGGCGACCGATATCTGGAAGTACAGGCAAGTCCCGAGTTTCAAGAACTTCGAAGTAGGCTGCGGCGCTTCGTCTTCCCGATGACGGCGTTCTTCATCATCTGGTACGGCCTCTACGTCATCCTGGGCGCCTTCGCCCATGACTTCATGGCCATCCAGGTGTTCGGCAACGTCAACGTCGGGTTGCTCATCGGCCTCGGCCAGTTCCTGACCACCTTCATCATCACCGGCCTCTACGTCCGGTTCGCCAACCGCGAACTCGATCCGCGGGCCGCCGCCATCCGCGCCGAGCTCGAGGCCGAACTGGAAGGACAGACCACGTGAGGACCTACCTCGCCGCCGAGGCCGTCGGCAATCCCGTCGCCAATATCGGCATATTCTCGTTGTTCGTCGTGGTCACCATGATCGTGGTGATCCGGGCCAGCAAGCGTAACGCCACCGCCGATGAGTTCTTCACCGGTGGCCGCGGATTCTCCGGGCCGCAGAACGGTATCGCGATCGCGGGCGACTACCTCTCGGCCGCAAGCTTTCTCGGTATCGCAGGTGCCATCGCGGTCTACGGCTACGACGGCTTCCTGTACTCGATCGGCTTCCTGGTCGCCTGGCTGGTGGCTCTTCTGCTGGTCGCCGAACTGCTGCGCAACACCGGCCGGTTCACCATGGCCGACGTGCTGAGCTTCCGGCTCAAGCAACGCCCCGTCCGGATGGCGGCCGCCACCACGACGCTCGCGGTGTCGCTGTTCTACCTGCTGGCCCAAATGGCAGGCGCCGGTGGACTTGTCGCGCTGCTGCTCGATGTGACCAGCTCGACCGGACAAGCCGTCGTCATCGCCGTCGTGGGTGTGCTCATGATCGTCTATGTCCTGGTCGGCGGTATGAAGGGGACCACGTGGGTGCAGATCATCAAGGCGGTGCTGCTGATCACCGGCGCCGCTGTGATGACGGTGATGGTGCTGGCCAAGTTCGGCATGAACTTCTCCGAGATCCTCGGTGCGGCACAGTCCGCCATCTCCGGCGCGACCACCGAGGGCGTCGCCAGCCGCGACGTGCTGGCACCGGGTGCGCAGTACGGCGGCTCGTTGACCAGCCAGATCAACTTCCTCTCGCTGGCACTCGCGCTGGTGCTGGGTACCGCGGGACTGCCACACGTGCTCATGCGCTTTTACACCGTGCCCACGGCCAAGGAAGCTCGTCGTTCTGTGGTGTGGGCGATCGCGCTGATCGGCGCGTTCTACCTGTTCACCCTCGCGCTGGGCTACGGCGCCGCGGCGATCGTCGGACCGGACCGCATCCTGGGGGCGCCGGGCGGTGTCAACTCGGCCGCTCCGCTGCTGGCCTTCGAGCTCGGCGGCGTGGTCCTGCTGGGCATCATCTCGGCTGTGGCGTTCGCGACCATCCTCGCCGTGGTGGCCGGCTTGACCATCACGGCGTCGGCGTCGTTCGCCCACGACGTCTACGCGAGTGTGATTAAGCGGGGCCAGGTGACCGAGGACGAGCAGGTACGCGTCTCCCGGATCACCGCGGTGGTCCTCGGCGTGCTCGCGATCGGGCTCGGCATCCTGGCCAACGGTCAGAACATCGCGTTCCTGGTGGCACTGGCCTTCGCGGTCGCCGCGGCCGCCAATCTGCCGACGATCGTGTACTCGCTGTACTGGCGGCGATTCAACACCCGTGGCGCGCTGTGGAGCATGTACGGCGGCCTGATCTCGACGATCGTGCTGATCGTCTTCTCCCCCGCGGTGACGGGCTCGAAGACCGCCATGCTGCCCAGCATCGACATCGCCTTCTTCCCGCTGGCCAATCCCGGCATCGTGTCGATTCCGCTGGCGTTCATCCTCGGCATCGTCGGCACGCTCACCTCACCCGACGATGAGGATCCGAAGATCGCCGCCGAGATGGAGGTGCGCTCGCTCACCGGCATCGGCGCCGAGAAGGCAGTCGCGCACTAATCCCCTCGGCCCAACGTGAAGAAGATGGCCAACTTCTTGAGAAATCTCGCCATCTTCTTCACGTTGGGCGTTGAGGGAGACTCGACGCGTGACACCCGAGACCAGGCCGTCCCGAACCCGCGCGCTCGCGGTACTGACCTATCTGTTCGCGGCGGCCATGATGGGCACGACCCTGCCCACCCCCATGTACGCCCTGTACGCCGACCAGATGCACTTCTCGGTGTTCACCACGACGGTGATCTTCTCGACGTACGCCGTCGGCGTCCTGACCGCACTCCTGGTGTTCGGACGGTGGTCCGATGCGATTGGCAGACGACCGCTGCTCCTGGCGGGCATCGGCTTCGCGGTGGCCAGCGCTGCGGTGTTCCTTGTCGCCGACAGCGTTCCGGTGCTGTTGGTGGGCCGACTGCTGTCGGGCTTCTCCGCGGGGGTCGTGACCGGCACCGCGACGGCCGCCATCGTCGAGGCGGCCCCGGAGTCGCGGCGTGAACTCGCCGCCATGGTCGCAACGATCGCCAACATCGGCGGCCTGAGCCTAGGCCCCCTGGTGGCGGGCGTTCTGGTCCAGTACGCGCCGCATCCGCTGATGGTGCCGTTCGTCCTGCACATCGGGCTCATGGTGGTGGCGGCCGTCGCCATGCTGCTGGTTCCCGAGACGTCGTCCCGTTCGGGACGAATCGGTCTGCAGCGGTTGTCCATTCCCTCGGTGGTGCGGCCTGTCTTCATCACCGCGGCCACCGCCGCGTTCGCCGGCTTCACCGTGACCGGACTGTTCATGGCCGTCGCGCCGTCCTTCGTGTCGAACGTCATCGGCATCGGCAACCACGCCGTCGCCGGCGCGGTGGCCAGCTCGATATTCGTCGCGTCAGCGATCGCACAGGTCTTCGCAAGACGGATGGACCCGCAACGTGCCGTCGCGATCGGATGCGCAATCTTGGTGCTGGGCATGGTCGTTCTGACCGCCGCACTGCACTTTTCGTCACTTCCGACGCTGATCGCGGCCGCGGTGGTCGCGGGCATCGGGCAGGGCATCAGCTTCAGTCGCGGGCTGGCCGCGGTCGCCGAGGGCGCGCCCGCCGACCGCCGCGCCGAGGTGAGTTCCACCTACTTCGTCGTCGCGTACGTCGCGATATCGCTGCCGGTGATCGGCGCTGGGTTCGCCGCGCAGAGCTGGGGATTGCGCACCGCGGGGACCACATTCGCAATCGCCGTGGCGGTCCTTTCGGCGATATGCCTGGTGGCGATCCTGATTCAGGAGTCCGGCCGAAAACGACGGTCGACCGCCGAGGTCGCGGTGAATTGAGTGGTTTTACCTAGGGCCGGCGACGCTGCGCGCGCCTAGGTTTGAGGGTATGCCGCTGCAGTTTCCGACCGCCGCCGAGATCGAGGCGCGCACCCCGGCCGACCGTGACCGGGCCATCGACGTCATTCGCATCGGCGCGCTGCTCGGCGTCGTGGCGGGCCACACCATCATGGCTACCAGCATCATCACCGACGGCGTTCTGATCTGGGACAACCTGCTCACCACCTCGGTGGTGTTTCAGGCGCTCACCTGGATCTTCCAGATCATGCCGCTGTTCTTCTTCGCCGGTGTCGCGGCATCGGTGGACTCCTACCAGCGCGGCGCGAGCTGGGGCGGGTGGCTGCTCAAGCGCTGCACGCGCCTGTACCGACCGGTGTTCTACTACCTCGCGTTCTGGACCGTGGCGCTGATCGTGCTGCGGCAGCTCCTGCCGATTCACGTCTACGAACCCGTCGCAGGCATCAGCATCCAGTTGCTCTGGTTTCTCGGGGCCTACGTCCTGGTCCTTGCGGCGGTTCCCGCGCTGACGCGAATCACCACGCCGACGCGCCTGATCGCGAGCGTGGTCGCGGTGTACGCGTTCATCGCCGTCGTCGACACCGTCAGGGTCACCGAGCCCGGCTGGTCGCTGCTGGGTTACGCGAACTTCGTCGCCTGGCTGATCCCGGGCATGCTCGGGGTGGCCTACCGGCGTCACCTGATCACGCCGCGCGCAGCGTGCGTTCTCGGTGCCGCGATGCTGGCCGTCAATCTGGCGCTGCTGCAATGGGGCCCCTACGAGCTGAGCCTGGTGGGCATCGAGTCCCAGCAGCTCAAGAACATGATGCCGCCGTCACTGCTTCTCGCGGGCCACGCGATCATGTTGTGCGCGTTCGCGATTGCGGCCGCAGGCAGCATCAACCGATGGGCGCACCGACCGCGGGTATGGCGGGCCACTGTCCTCGGGAACTCCGGCGCGATGACGCTCTACCTGTGGCACATGCCCGCGCTGCTCGGCGTGCACCTGGCATTCGACCTGCTCGGGTTGCCGCGGTATCCGGGCCAACCGCACTTCGTCGCGCTCAGCATCGCGCAGGTCGTGCTGATGGCGCTGCTGGTCAGCGCGGCGTTCGTGGCGTTGCGGCCCCTCGAGAACGCCGAGCTGCCGTTCTGGGACGGCGGCCGCATCACGACGCCGGGTATGCGCAGCGCCGCGGTCGGTACCCTGCTGTGCGTCGCCGCGACCGCCACCCTGGTCTCGGTGGGGTGGGGTCTGAAGGATTACGGGATCTACTGTGTGGCAGTGATGCTCATAGCACTGATCACCGCTCGACGGCTTGCACCGCGAACGTGTGGATCCGAGGCGGATCTGTCGGCGTCATTGCGACGCTGACGTCGAGTCGCCCGCGGGCAGCCGGCAGGCGGTACGTCGCCTCAGTCGGCGATCGCATCTCGATCTCGGCCTGGCCCTCGGGCTCGCCCACCATGCTGCGCGCGTCGGTGATCGCCGCGACGCGCTCACCCAGCGGAATGTCGAGCAGCACGTTGCCTGCGAAGGCGGGCTCTTGCAGCGCAAAGGGATCGGCGATGACACGCTCGACCAGACCGAGCGTGGCATGCAGTTGTGCCGACGGGCCCACCCCGTCCCGATCCGGCTGGCATTGGCGCAGCAATGCCTCGAGCGCGGCCCGCGCCGGTGCCGCCACCGGCGCGTACGTCCCGTTCGCGAACGCCACGACGCCAAGACCGCTGCCCTGGTGCCAGCCCATGTACGACCCGAAACCGGGGTAGCCGCCGAGGTGTTGGCTGATCGGACCCGACTCGGGGGCACTCTCGACGAACAGCCCGTAGCCGTATCCGGACAGTCCCCACGGAAAGCCCTTGCTCACCAAGCGATTCTGCCCATCGGGACCCTCTACGATGTCGAAGGGCAGCAGCCGGTGTGACTGTTGCATCTCCCGTCGCGATGCCCTGGCGAGCACCGCGTCGTCAGACCCGTCGCGTGGCGGGAATGCGTCAGACAGCCACGCCCCCCATCGGGCGATGTCGCCCACGGTGCTCAGCAGACCCCCGATGGCGGAGAAGCTGCCGGGTGCCGTGAATCTCTGCAGCTCCCAGCCGCCACCACGCGTCGGGCGATAGCCCTGTGCGAGGCGGTCGGGCGGCACGGTGCGGTAGTCGTAGGTGGTGTCCACCAGGCCAAGGGGATTCAGCAGCTCGCTGGTGACGTGATCGATGAACCGTCGGTTTGTGATCGCCTCGACGACGCGTCCGAGGATGGCGTACCCGAGATTGGAATACGCGAACGCGGTGCCCGGGGCGTAAGCCCCCGCCACCGGACGTGCCAGCAGGTTGTCGAATGCGTCCTGCGGCATCTCCTCCTGCCTGTCGGCCCACGGGTCGTCACTGGGCAGTCCGCTGCTCATCGTCAGGCAGTGGCGCAGGGTGATTGGTGGCGAGTCGGCTGTCGGGCCGGATAACCCCGCCGCAGCGGGCAGGTGCCGAACCACGGGATCGTCGAGGTGGAGCAATCCCCGGTCGCGCAGCTGCAGGATCGCGGCGGCGGTGAAGCTCTTCGACATCGACGCGATGCGAAAGACCGATTCCGCCCCGACCGAGGCACCGGTTGCGGCGTCGGCGATCCCATGACCACTGAGATGGAGCACCGCTCCCCCCGCGAGCACCGCGACCTGCAGCCCCGGGGCATGCCGACGTTCGTGGAACTCCGCGACGATGTCGTCGACGACGGTGAAGTCAAGCTGGAGCATTAAGGGACCCCAACTGTCTGGTCGTCCCGATCCTCGTCCGGCGGAGCCAGCATGAGGAAGTGCGTCTCGCCCCTTGGGCGCAGGTAGAAGGTGTAGTAACCCAGGGCAAGCAGCACACACGCCCCCGCAACGATGAGATCGCCGCGGACCTGCTGGCTCAGAACGGCGATCGACATGACGATTGCGATGACCGGCCACAGCGGCCACAGCGGCATTCGGTAGGGCCGCTCGAGCCCGGGCGTGCGGATCCGGCTCAGGATGGCGGAGCCCGCAACCAGGATGAACTCGACGGCCAGCAGAGCCCCGGTCCACGTCGACAGTGTCGCGACGTCCGAGATCAGGATCATCACCGCCCCGCCGATACCCACCAGAATCGTTGCCAGCCAAGGGGTGCCGTACTTGGGGTGCACCTTGGCCAGCGCCCGGCTGACGGGATTCGGCCACGCCATGTCCCGGCCGGTGCTGTACAGAATCCGTGCGTAGTAGGGCATGAGCGCGATGACGGCGTTGAGCACGGCGACCGCGATGCCCAGGCTGATGATGGTGTTGAACGTCTCGCCACCGACCGAGGTCAGGAAGTACTGCCAGGGGTTGTCCGAGTTCGACAGGTCGGTGAGTGAGGGAGCGGCGAGGATCGCGGCGGCCACGGGGACAATCTCGCAGGCGACGGCAACACCAAGGGCGATGAAGACGGCGCGGGCGATATTGCGGCGTCCACCGACGGTCTCCTCCGAGAAGATCAGGGCGCCCTGGAACCCGTTGAAGGCGAAGCTGCCGACGGCAATGCCCGCCACCAGTGCGCTCAGCGTGAGCGGACTGGCGACGCCGTAGGAGTCGAAGACCTCGGGACGGAACAGTGTGGTGACCGGTCGCTGCACCTTGACGAGCCCGACCACCGACACGACGACGACCGCCAGGATCTCGACGACGAGAAGCACCGTCACGGCCATCGCGTTCAGTCGGACGCCGAACAGCGCGATCGCGGCGCCACCGATGATGATGGCGGCACCGAGGAAGTTCGCGTCGACGTTGACGACGACCCGCAGGTAGTCAGCCATCCCGAGCGCAACGACGGCCGGGATCAGGACGGCCTGGACCGGGCCGGTGATGAACATCGAGACGAATCCGGGCGCGCGCCCCATGATGCGAGCGATGAAGGTGTAGTCGCCGCCGGCGATCGGATAGGCCGCGCCGAGCTCTGCCCAGCAGTACGCCAACGACAGCCCGAGCACCGCTGCGATGGCGAACGTTATGGCCGCGCCAGTGCCGTTCAGCGCGAAGAGCACCGGCGCGATGATGAACGCCCCCGTCGCGGGTGTCGTCGCCGAGACGACGAGCGACGCGTTCTCCCACAGACTGAGGTCGCGTTTGAGCTCTTGCTTGTACTTCTTGAGACTGCCGGACTTCGAGTCGCGCATTCGGCGCCTTTCTCACGACCACGGGTGCGAACGAGGACCGTGTGATCTTCACCCCACTTCGGTCGTCTGTCAACACTGTTGACAACACTGCTGACATTGCCGAGCATGTCGACGCCGCCCTGGCTGTCGCGCATGCAATGCTTGGGCCGTGGACAGCAGCGAGCGATCCAACGGGCAGCGCACGACTGGCGGCACCGTCCGATTGGACCGTGCCGTGATCCTGCGAGCAGCGCAGGAGATCTCCGATCGCGACGGACTGCGCGCGCTCACGCTGCGGCGTCTGGGAATCGAACTCGGCGTCGATGCAACGGCGATGTACCGGCACTTCCGCGACAAAGCCGAGCTGATCTCAGCACTCATCGATGAGCTGTTCCGGCTCGAGGTGGACGAGCCGGACCCCGCCACGCACTGGCGCACCAACCTCCGCACGCTGATGATCCAGTGGTGGCAGATCTATCGACGCCACGAGGGCCTGGCCGCCGCCATGGCCGGACAGCCCGACGACGAGCCTCAGCTCTTCCACCTCACGGAATGGACCGTCCGCGAACTCATTCGTGCAGGGGTGAGTGACGACGAGCTGGGTCTGTACCACCAGACCATCTACAACCACACTGTCGGCAGCGGCTTGGTCGCGGCGTTGTCACCGTGGCTGACCGACGCCGAGCTGCGCGATGAGCAGCGCCGGCAGTACGCCACTCTCGACCCGCGCCGATTCCCGTCGTCCGCCGCGGTGGCGCCGACGATCTATCCGGACACCGCAAAGGTCTTCGAGTTCAGCGTCGAGGTGCTGCTCGATGCCATCGAGAACCGCGGGCGCCTCGGCCGTGGCGACGCGTCATCGGGTTGAACGACAGAGTGTTGAGCGACAGCGTTTTTGACGCTGTGCGCCGCTACCCGCTCTTGCGGCGGAACTCTCGGCGGTTCTCCACCGCTCCGTGAACCTTGGGCTGCTTCTTGCCGCCATCGCGGTGAGCGGCCCCACTGGCTGCGTTGGTGTTCTTGCGTTCGAGTGCCTCGCGGAACTTGCGCTTGTTGTCGTCTTCTTCGGGTGCGTCGGGTGCGTCGGCCATGACCGCAGAGTAGCGGGCCGACCGCGCATACGTCGCAGGGATTACCTGATGCCGGGCGGCAGGCCGTAGAGATGCGATATCGGCAGCGTCAACAGGACGCGTCGATCGTCGACCATGGCGCGGCGGTAGTCGTCCCAATCGGGATGTTCCCCGGCGATATTGCGGTACAACGCGATCAGCGCCTCGACGGTGTCATCGTCAGGTGCGGCCGCGGGCGCGGTGAGGATCGCGTCGCCCTCTGCCACCGCGTAGGCATACCCGTCGTCGGACGGCACATGCACCGACGCCCGCGGGTCACGGCGCAGATTGCGGGTCTTGGCCAGGGGTTCTCGCACCGACACCTGAATCGCCAGGTTCCGGGAGTCGAAGTGATACGACACGTTGGACAGCTGTGGCCGGCCGTCGCGCTTGATGGTGGCCAGGACCCCCAGCGAGTTTCCGCTGATCACTGCCAACAGCTTGTCGTCCAACACGTGCCGGGTCATGCCCGCCAGCCTACGACTGCGCGAGGGAAGGCGGCCGGGATTGCCATCACGGTCCCTACCATGGCCCCATGAGTGCCATCGATGGCAACACCCTGGAAGGCGTCTCGGCGACCACCGCCACCTCGCCGGCGCTTGACCGCATCGGTGTCCTGCGCCGCATCCGACCCAGCATCACGCTGCTGGAGTTCGGATGACGCGCTACGCGGTGTTCCTGCGCGGGGTGAACGTCGGTGGGGTCAACCTGAAGATGGCCGACGTCGCGAAATCCCTCACCGGCGCCGGGTTCACCGATATCAAGACGATCCTGGCCAGCGGCAACGTGCTGCTCGACAGCGACTCCGGCACCCCAGAGGTCCGTGCGAAGGCCGAAGCGGCCCTTCGGAAGACGTTCGGCTACGAGGCGTGGGTCCTGGCCTACGACCTCGAGACGGTGCGCGCGGTGTCGCAGAACTACCCGTTCGAGCGCGAGGTCGAGGGACACCACTCCTACGTCACCTTCGTCGCCGATGAGGACGTCCTCGACGAACTCGCCGGTCTGATAGAGGTCGCCGGTCCCCATGAACTGATCCAACGAGGCGACGGCGTCCTCTATTGGCAGGTGCCCAGATCCGGCACGTTGGACAGCGTCATCGGCAAGACAATGGGCAAGAAGCGCTACAAATCCTCGACCACCACGCGCAACCTCCGCACCGTCGACAGAGTCCTCTCCGCCTGACGTCCTGTCCGCCTGACCTTCGGTACATTCGCGACAGTGAGTTCAGAACCGAAGGTGGACGGCGCGACGCTGACCGGGGTCTCCGAGACCGCGCTACTGACCCTGCAGGTACGGGCGAGCGAGGCTCGTCGGCCAGACTCGATCCTCGAAGACCCGATGGCCATCAAGCTTGCCGACTCCATCGACTTCGACTTCGCCAAGTTCGGCCCCACCCGCCGCCAGGACATGGCGCTACGTTCGCTCGCGTTCGACCAGGCCACCCGCAAGTACCTAATGAGCCATCCCGCGGCCACCGTCGTCGCGCTCGCGGAGGGCCTTCAGACCAGCTACTACCGCATTGAAACCAGTGGTGTGAGCGATCAGTTCCGCTGGCTCACGGTCGACCTGCCGCCGATGATCGAACTGCGAGGCAAGCTCCTTCCGGAGTCCGACCGGGTCACGGTGTGCGCCCAATCGGCGCTGGACTACAGCTGGATGGACCAGGTCGCCACCGACAACGGCGTCTTCATCACGGCCGAGGGACTGCTGATGTACCTGCAGCCCAGCGAGGCGATGGAGTTGATCAGCGAATGCGCCAAGCGCTTCCCCGGCGGCGCGATGATGTTCGACCTCCCGCCCGCGTGGTTCGCCGCCTGGGCGCGCAAGGGCATGCGGACCTCCCTGCGCTACCGGGTGCCGCCCATGCCGTTCTCGATGTCGGCGAGTGAGATCGCCAAGCTGGTCGACGTGGTGCCGGGCGTCCGTGCGGTGCACGACGTCCCGCTACCCCAGGGCCGGGGCCGGATACTCAACGGCGCGGTGTGGGTCATGCAGCGGTTCCCACTGTTCGACCCCATTCGACCGGCCTTCACGCTGCTCGAATTCGGCTAAGCCACCACTGGCCGAATGCGTCTTCGACTAGCCGAATGCGTCTTCGACGTAGCCGAGGGCGGCGGCCTTGCCGACACCCAGCGAGCGCGCCGCCGTCGCATACGCGTGCGCCGCGGTCGCCATCGCCGAGTCAGCGGGGTCTGCCCGGGCGACGAACGTCCCGAATCTCCCCCGCGTCTCGACGATCCCCGCCGACTCCAACTCCCGGTAGGCGCGCGCCACGGTGTTCACCGCCATGCTCAGCTCGGACGCGAGATCACGCACCGTGGGCAGACGCGTGCCCGGCGGCAGCCTGCCATCACGGATCCCCTCGATGACCTGAATCCGCAGTTGATCGAACAACGGTCTCGCCGCGTGCGGATCGACGCGGACCCATTCCCCCAAATCGGTCACCTGCCCAGTATCACAAAAAACGGCTAGTTTGGTGAGCGTGCAGGTGACCGTTCTCAGTGGAGCCGGTATCTCGGCCGAGAGCGGAGTGCCGACGTTCCGTGACGTGGAGACCGGCCTGTGGGCCAAGGTCGATCCCTACGAGATCTCGAGTTCCGACGGCTGGCGCCGCCACCCCGAGAAGGTGTGGGCGTGGTACCTGTGGCGCCACTACATGATGAAGGGTGTCGCACCCAACGACGGCCACCGCGCCGTCGCGGCGTGGGAGGACTACGCCGAAGTGCACGTCGTCACCCAGAACGTCGACGATCTGCACGAACGCTCAGGCAGCACGAACGTCTATCACCTGCACGGCAGCCTCTTCGAATTCCGTTGCGATCGTTGCGATTGCGACTATCAGGGCCCGCTCCCGGCGATGCCTGAGCCAGTCGAGATGGTCGAACCGCCGGTGTGCGTGTGCGGCGGGCTGATCCGGCCGAACGTGGTGTGGTTCGGTGAGGCGCTGCCCACCGATGCGTGGGACCGTTCCGTCGCGGCGGTCACCGCCGCCGATCTCGCGGTTGTCGTGGGGACGTCGTCGATCGTCTACCCGGCCGCCGGACTGCCCGAGATAGCGGTGGCCAATGGCATCCCGGTGATCGAGATCAACCCCGAGCCCACCCCGCTCTCGAGTGCCGTCACCATAAGCCTGCGTGAGAGCGCGGCCACGGCGTTGCCCACCCTGCTACAGCGCCTGCCCGCGCTGCTGGGCTGAGGCTCGCCCCGCCCGCCGGGTTCAGCCTGGCCTGACCGCGACACCGATCGCGGTCTCGGAGGCCGGCATCGGCACCCACGCAGGCAGCACCCATTCGTGACGGGCGCGCACGACCTCGAACCCCGCTGCGGCGATCGATTTCTCCGTGTGCCGATGGGTGTGGCAGTTGCCCAACAACCTGGGCCACACCGTGGCGTCGGCAAGGCGTTGGAATCGGGCCCGCATGCCGGTACCCGCAACGTGCTCGAGGAAGCGCAGCTCACCCCCCGGCCGCAGCATCGTGATCAGTTGTCGCAGAACGTCATCGGGGTCGGCGATCGAGCAAAGCACCAGCGAGCACACCACCGCGTCGAACGGCTCCCCCGCCGACGCGGCGTACCGCTCGACGGTCTCGGTGGACACCGTCACCGGCACCTTCGCGTTGGCGGCCGCCTCGCGCGCCAAGACCGCCAGGCGGTGCTCCGGTTCGATCGCGACGACCTCGGTGACGCTCGCCGGGTAGAGGCCGAAGTTGGATCCCGTGCCTGCACCGATCTCCAGCACCCGCCCGGTCAGGCCCTCGAGGTTCTCTCGGCGCAACACCCGGATGGACTCCGGTTCGCGGGTCGACATCGTCGACCACAGTCGGGCGAAGAACGGGTTATCGACCAAGTCCTGATCACGTGAGTCACTCATGTACCAAGCACCTTCAATCGTTCGAGGGTCTCCTGCGGCGGCAGGTCCGGTCCTATCAGTGCCGATGCGACGTATCCACACCACGCCGACCGCATGACGCGATCGGCGAAAACCTCGGCGTCACCGACCGGCAGATACGGCCGCGAGATGAGCAGCGCCGCCACCCCGTGCACCACCGCCCACAATTCCAGAGCCGCGGCGCCGGAGTCCCCGGGTGGGCAGATCCCCTCGGCCATCAACGCCCCGATGGAACTGCGCATGTGCACGAACGCGGAGCTGTTCAGCGTCATGTCGACGTCGCTACCGGGGCGTCCCTCTCCCATCGTGGCGATCCGGTACAGCTCCGGGTTCTCCATGGCGAAACGGACGTATGCCAGACCCTGAGCGCGCAACCCCTCGATGGTCGAGGGCGCGTCGGCGGCCGCGCTCTGCATCACCTCGTTGAGATGCTCGAAGTACCTGGCGCACACCGCATCAAGTAGCGCGTCCTTATCCGCGAAATGCAGGTAGATCGACGGCGGGGTGATGCGGACGCGCTCGGCGACGGCTCGAATCGACACCGCCTTGGCGTGCCCGGTCCCCAATAACAGATCGGTGGTGGCGTCCAGGATCTCGTCGCGCAGCTGGTCACCGGAACCGCGGGGCGCGCGTCGGCGCTTGAGTGGCTGAGACGTCACGTCATTGACTGTCCCACGCGGTTGTCGCCGGCCGCTCCACCGCCTGCCGCATCGGCATCCTCGTCGGGACCGGACTCGCTGATCCCGATGCGCTGATGAAGTCGGACCAGCGGTCTGGGCGACCACCAGTTCCAGCCGCCCACCACATGCATGAAGGCAGGCACCAACATCATGCGCACCAACGTGGCGTCCACCAGGACGGCAAGCGTCAGGCCGAGGCCGAACATTCTCATGAACGACACCTCGGCCGCGATGAGCGCGGCAAACGATATCGACATGACCAGCGCCGCCGCGGTGATGACGCGGCCGGTGCGTGCCAGGCCGAGCGCCACGGCCTCGTCGTTGTCGGCGTGGGCCTCCTTGATCGCCTGACGTCCGGTGATCTCCGGTTTGCCCGCACGCAGCTTCAACCAGTACTCGCGGATGCGTGCGACGAGGAAGACCTCGTAGTCCATCGAGAGACCGAACGCGATGCAGAACAGCAGCACCGGCATGTTCGCCACCAACGTTCCCGTCGGGGTCGTACCGAGCGCACCGAAGTGGCCGTCCTGGAAGATCCAGACCAGTGCGCCGAATGCGGCCGTCAACGACAACACGTTCATCACAACGGCTTTCAGCGGCAGGATCACGCTGCCGGTCAGCAGGAACAGCAGTCCGAAGGTGATCAACGCGATGAGGCCCAGCACCCACGGCAATCGGGTCGTGATGGCCTCGACGCTGTCGCGGTTGATCTGCGCGATACCCGTCACGAGAACCGGCCGATCGCCTGGCCCCGCGATCTCGTGCAGGCGGTCCAATTGAGCGTCAGAGGCGCCGGAGAACAGGGGCGCGCTGCTGCCGATGGTGAGGAATGCGCTGCCCTCGGAGACACCGGTCGCCGCCGTTGGCGGACCGACCCTGTCACCGGCGACAAAGGTGCCCGTCGGCGCGGACACCGCCGAGACGTCCGGGGTGCGGGACAGATCTGCGGCGTAGCGCTCGATTTGAGCAGGGGTCAACCCATCGGCGTCCGGGATGACGACATTGATGTTGGTCGCCGAGTCGTCGGCGAAGTCGTTGCGAAGCTGGTCACCGACCTGGTGCGACGAGGCCGAGGTCGGCAGCACCCGGTCGTCGGGGAACCCCCACTTGACCGACAGGAACGGCGCACCGAGCGCGAGCAGCAGGACGACGACCGCCAGGCCGATGGGGACTGCCCTGCGCATGACGAACTTCGCGCAGCGGTACCAGAACTGACGCTCCACCGGCTTGGGGCCGGGACTGGGCGGCCGTCTGAACAGCTGACGGACGTTCAGTGCGTCGAGGCGATCGCCGAGCAGCCAGATCGCCGCGGGCGTCACGATCACCGCCGCGCCCGCCGCGAACGTGACCGTCGCGATGCCGGCGTAGGCGAAGGACTTCAGGAAGTACATCGGGAACAGGATCATCGCGCCCATCGACAGCGCGACAGTCGTGGCGGAGAACAGCACCGTCCGTCCAGCGGTGGACATGGTCCGGATCAGCGCTCGGTCCCGCGGTACGCCGTTGGCCAGTTCGTCTCGATAGCGACTGATGATCAGCAGCGTGTAGTCGATCGCCAGTGCCAGGCCCATCGCCATTGACAGATTCAGCGCGAAGATCGACACGTCGGTGCTGAAGGTGATGAGCCGGAGCACCGCCATCGATCCGACGATCGCGAAGGCACCGACCGCCATTGGCACCGCGGCGGCGATCAGGCCGCCGAAGACCCAGACCAACACGAGGAAGCTGAGCGGGATAGCGATCGACTCCATCAAGAGCAGGTCGCGTTCGGACTGCGTGTTGATCTGCGCGTACACGATCGCGATGCCGCCGGCGCGAATGGTCAGGCCGTCGCGGTCGTGCACCAGCTCGTCGGCCAGCGTCTTGGCGTACTTCTGTGCGTTGTTCTCTCCGCCGGTGAGCCCCGTGATGATCAGTCCGGTCTTACCGTCACGGCTGGTCAGATCGGCGGCAGCGGCCGGCGGCACGGTCCAGGCCGATGTCACATTGGCGATGTACGGCGATTGGTCGAGGTGCTCGACGATATCGGTGGCCGCTGCCCTGGCCGTCGGGCTGTCGAAACCGTCGGGCGAGGTGATCGTGATGAGCATCTGCATGTCGCCTTGGTCGAACTTCTCGGCGAGCAGCTGCGATGCCTGCGCCGACTCCGACGTCGGGTCCTGAAAGCCGCCGGCCGACAGGCTCTTGGCGACCGGTATCCCGAACACGGCAGCAGCGACGACCAGCACGGCTGCGATGCCCAGGACACGCCGAGGCGCGGCGATGGCGAGCAGGGCGATTCTACGCAGCACTTAGGCCTCCATCCACGACAATATCGGCGCTAACTTATCAACGCTAACCTAGGAGCGTCAACGCGTCTCTCCACCGAGACACGACCCCGTCGCGGCGATAGTTCACAACACCGCGCTGCCAATATCCTGAGCGTATGGACACCACGGACGAAACGGACGTCTACACCTCCCGGACCTCCTCGCTCGCCGACTTCGGCCTGCTCGTCTTAAGGCTCGCCACCGGTGCGACGATGGTTCAGGCGGGGCTCATCAAGGCCTTCGACCTGCAGAGCGCCGTTAATTTCATGGAGACCGGTGGATGGCGGATGCCGCAGTTCGCCGCACTCCTGGTGACCATCGCCGAGACCGTCGGCGGCATCGGCCTGATTCTGGGTTTGCTCACGCCCATCGCGTCCTGTGCCGTGATCGCCGCGATGATCGGCGCCTGGGCGGTCAACGTCTCCGGCGACGCATTCTGGTCGATGCCGTTCAACGTGCCGTTCATGGTCGCGTTCGCCGCAACGGCCCTGCTCTTCACGGGTGCGGGCGCGTTCTCACTGGACGCCAGAATCTTCGGCCGGGCGCGATGGCCGGGATTTGTCGCGATCGTACTATTCGTCGTCGCTGTCGCCGCCATAGTCGCGACCTGGATCTTGCTGAATGGCACGAATCCGCTTCATCTGAGCGACCCGACCCCCTGAAACCTACCCCCCGGTAAGAATTGCCACCATTTTCCGAATCGTGACTCAACAAACTCTTAATAGTGATGGTTACTGTCCAGTACATGTGGATCGACGACACCAGTGCCGATGTCATCAAAGTTGATTTCGACGCCCTCTACCACGGGGACGTCCTGGTTGAGGGTGACACCTCAGAACAGTTCCCTGACCTAGCCGCAGCGGTCTAACCGCGAGTCGGCCCAAACGGGCCGACGCTGCATATGAGGTACGCGCGGCGTGTGTGCGTCACGTGCACGCTCGACCTGAGCGCAACAAAGCCGCCGACCTACGCGTCGGCGGCTTTTTGCATGAGGGCGCCCGACTTGAACGCCCGCATGAGATTGCACTGAGGGTCGTGAGCCGAGGGGAATCACGACCCTCAGCGCAATCTGAACGTCCGGGTCAGCGGACTAGACGGAAGCGCTCGCCGTCTGCGAGACCATGCCGCCCAGTCGTGCGGCGATCAGATCCTCGGCCTCACGCACGATGCGTGAGATCAGCTCATCGCAAGTCGGAATGTCGTCGATCAGCCCCATCACAGTGCCCACACTCCAGATACCCGCGTCCAGGTCGCCGTCTTCGAACACCTTGCGGCCACGCACACCCGCGACGAGATCCTTGACGTCGCCGAACTCACCGCCACCCTTGAGGATGTCCACAACCTCACGCGACACCACGTTGCTCGCAACGCGAGCGGTGTTGTTCAGGCTGCGGAAGATCAGCTCGGTGCCGCGTTCGTCACCGGCCACGATGGCTTCCTTGACGTTCTGATGGATGCATGACTCGACGGTGCACATGAACCGTGAGCCCATGTTGATACCGTCCGCACCCAGCGCCAACGCCGCAACCAGTCCGCGGGCATCGGCGAAGCCGCCCGAGGCGATCATCGGGATCTCGATCTGCTTGGCCGCCGCCGGAATCAGCACCAGGCCGGGGATGTCGTCCTCGCCGGGGTGGCCCGCACACTCGAAGCCGTCGATGCTGATGCCGTCCACACCCAGGCTCTGCGCCTTGACCGCGTGGCGCACCGAGGTGCACTTGTGCAGCACCTTGATGCCGTTGTCGTGGAACATCGGCAGGTGCGGCGCGGGGTTGGATCCCGCGGTCTCCACAATCTTCACGCCCTCGTCGATGATGACCTGGCGGTACTCGTCATAGGGCGGCGGGTTGATCGACGGCAGGATCGTCAGGTTGACCCCGAACGGCTTGTCGGTGAGTTCGCGCGTCTTGGCGATCTCGCGGGCCAGATCGGCAGGGGTGGGCTGGGTCAACGCCGTGATGAATCCAAGGCCACCGGCATTGGCGACCGCGGCCACCAACTCCGCACGGCCGACCCACTGCATGCCGCCCTGGGCGATGGGGTGCTCGACCCCGAAGACCTCAGTGAACTTCGTCGTGATCGTCATCTGTCGCCTCTACCTCGGAGCCATGCGGATCGCGCCGTCCAGGCGGATGACCTCACCGTTGAGCATCGCGTTCTCGACGATGTGCACGGCAAGTGCGCCGTACTCGTCGGGATCACCGAGGCGCGCGGGATGCGGAACCTGCTGGCCCAGTGACTTCTGCGCCTCCTCGGGCAGCGAGCCCAGCAGCGGGGTCTTGAAGAGCCCCGGGGCGATGGTGCAGACGCGGATCAGGCTCCGCGACAGGTCGCGGGCGATCGGCAGCGTCATACCGACCACGCCGCCCTTGGACGCCGAGTAGGCCGCCTGACCGATCTGGCCCTCGAATGCCGCGACCGAGGCGGTGTTGATGATGACGCCGCGCTCCTCACCGAGGGGCTCGTTCTTGGCGATCCGCTCGGCAGCCAGACGCAGCACGTTGAACGTGCCGATCAGGTTGACCTCGACGACCTTGCGGAACCCATCGAGCGGGAAGGGACCGTCCTTGCCCAGCGTCTTGATCGCGTTGCCGATGCCCGCGCAGTTGACGTTGATCCGCAGCGGTCCGAGCGACTCCGCGACGTCGAGCGCCTTGGACACCCCGTCCTCGTCGGTGACGTTGGTGGCGACGAACTTGGCGCGGTCACCGAGTTCGGCCACCACTTCCTCGCCCTTGAGGTCGATGACGACCACGCTGGCGCCCGCGTCCAACAGTCGTTTCGTGGTGGCCAGGCCCAGCCCGGAGGCTCCACCGGTGACGACCGCTACGGCGTCTTTGATCTGCACAGATGCATTCCTTTCATGGGGGTGGCCGGCATCCCCGGCCAACTGACTGTTGGGGCTATGCCCAGTCGCGCAGGACGGCCTCGGTGTCGGCACCGGGCACCCCGGGCGGGGTGGGTGTCGGAGGCTGGCTGCGGGAGAACCGCGGAGCCGGCATGGGCTCCAGGTTGTCGCCATCGGCGAAGAAGGTGCCGCGTTCGGTGATGTGCGGTTCGGTCTGAACCTCGGCGAAGCTCAGAACTGGTGTCACGCACGCGTCGGTGCCGTTGAACACCGTGGCCCAGTGGTCGCGGTCCTTGGCGGCGAACGCCGTGGTGAATGCCTCGCGCAGTTCGGGCCAGCGAGCCATGTCGTTCTGGCCGGGCAGCGTGGCGGGATCCAACTCCAGGCCTGCCAACAGCAGCGCATAGAACTGTGGCTCGATCGCGCCGACTGCGACGTAGCGGCCGTCGGCCGTCTCATATGTGTCGTAGTAGGGCGCACCGGTGTCGAGCATGTTGGTGCCGCGGACATCCGACCACATTCCGGTGGCGCGAAAGCTCCACATCATCTGCATCAGCACGCTGGAGCCGTCGATCATCGCGGCGTCGACCACCTGCCCCTTGCCCGAACTCTGGCGCTCGAACAGCGCGGACAGGATTCCAACGATGAGGAACATCGACCCGCCGCCGAAGTCACCGGCGAGGTTCAGCGGCGGCACCGGCTTCTCGTCCTTGCGGCCGACGGCGTGCAGCAGTCCATTGAGCGAGATGTAGTTGATGTCGTGGCCGGCCTGCAGCGCGCGAGGACCGTCCTGCCCCCAGCCCGTCATGCGCCCGTAGATCAGCCGCTCGTTGACCTTGGCGCAGTCATCGGGGCCCAGGCCGAGACGCTCGGTGACACCGGGCCGGTACCCCTCGATCAGAACGTCGGCCTTGGCGATGAGGCTCAGCACCAGCTCGCGGCCCTCATCGCTCTTGAGGTCAGCGGCGACCGAGCGCCGGTTGCGCAACATCGAATCGCGACTGGGCGCGGGTACGCCGCCACTGTTTCGGGGCGGCCGCTCGACGCGCACCACATCGGCCCCCAGATCGCCGAGAATCATCGCCGCATGCGGCCCCGGGCCAATGCCCGCCAACTCGACGACTCGCAATCCCTGCAGTGGTCCCGCCATCGCAACGCCCCTCACCAGTTGAATTGTTGACCGCCGACGTAGCTTACTTGTATAACCAAGTCGATTACGCTGCGGGCCGCGGGCCCGCCAAACGCGAACGAGGCACGCATGAGCACGACCGAGTCCTACACCGGCATCGACGATCTCAAGGTATCCCTGTCGGACGGGGTGCTCTCGATGACTCTGAACCGTCCCGACAGCCTGAACTCGCTGACCGCGGCGATGCTGTCGACCATCACCTCGACCATGGAACGCGCAGGTGACGACCCCGCGGTGCGAGTGGTCCGGTTGGGTGGCGCAGGCCGAGGATTCAGCTCAGGCGCGGGTATCGGCGCCGAGGACCGCGCGAACCCGGGCGCGAGCGGAGCCCCCGGCGACGTGTTGGAGGCGGCGAACCGAGCGGTCAGCGCGATCATCAGTTCGCCTAAGCCAGTGGTCTCGGTGGTGCAGGGTCCGACTGCGGGAGTCGGCGTCTCTCTGGCCATCGCGGCCGACATCATCCTCGCCTCCGAGACGGCCTACTTTCTGTTGGCGTTCACCAAGATCGGCCTCATGCCCGATGGCGGCGCCTCGGCGTTGGTCGCGGCCTCGATCGGCCGCACACGTGCGATGCGGATGGCACTGCTGGCCGAAAGGCTCTCCGCGGCTGACGCACTCACGGCAGGCCTGGTGAGTGCCGTCTACCCCGCCGAGGACCTCGACGCGGGAGTCGACGCCGTCCTGGCGAGGTTGAAGTCGGGGCCCGCGGTGGCGCTGCGCAAGACCAAGCACGCCATCAACGCCGCCACGCTGACCGAACTCGGCGCCGCGTTCGGCCGCGAGACCGAGGGCCAGATGACTCTGCTGACGGCCAAGGACTTCCACGAGGGCGCCATGGCGTTCCAGGAGCGCCGCGCGCCTACCTTCACCGACGACTGAGTCGCCGGTGTCCACGTTGAGATAGCGGTCAGCGCGGCAAGTTGCGAGAGACCACCACCGCCAGCGCTATCTCAACGGCTTGTGACGCCGAATAATCGTTCGACTCAGCGGGGGTCGGTACCCGACCATTGATTGGTGAGTACGCAATTAGGCCTCGATCAGTCCGCGCAGAGGCGCGGCGGCTGGCGTGTGCTCGCACCCTTCTACATCCGCGAGTACCGCCTGCTCATTGGCGCACTGGCCATCTCGATTTTCGCCGAGGGTATGTGGGCCGTCGTGATGGCACTTCAGGTCATCGCGCTGGACCCCGACCCGACGTCGCTGTCCCTGGTCGCGACATGTCTGGGCGCTGGCCTGGTCTCCTTCGTCCTGGTGGGTGGAATCGCCGCCGACCGGATCAACCAGCGGACCATCATCATCGCCGTCGAGACGGTCAACGTCATCGCGGTGTCCACGGTCGCGGTCCTGGGTTCTGTTGGTGCACTGCGCATCTGGCATATGGCCGTGGCCGCCGGGACGCTTGGCATCGCCGCCGCGTTCTTCTTTCCCGCCTACAGCGCGCTGCTGCCGCGCATCCTGCCCGCCGAGCAGCTGCTCGCCGCCAACGGCGTCGAGGGTGTGGTTCGGCCGGTGTTTCAGCGGGCGGTCGGCCCCGCGGTCGCGGGCGTGCTGATCGGCGCCACGTTCCCGGCACTGGGTGCGTTCGTGGTGGCCGGGCTCTTCGCGATCGGCCTGGTGCTCCTGATCGCCACCAGGCCGCCGCGCGACACCGCACCCTCGGCCGACGTCAAGCGCCCGCATCTGCTGCGCGACCTGCGCGACGGCTTCAAGTTCATGGTCGGCACACCGTGGCTGCTCTGGACCCTGCTGTTCGCGAGCATGTTCGTGCTGGTGGTGATCGGTCCGATCGAGGTGCTGTTGCCGTTCATCGCCCAAGACCGCTTCGCCGACGGCGCCCGCGCCTACGGGTTCATCCTGGCGTTCTTCGGGATGGGCAGCGCCATCGGCGCGCTGGCCGTGTCGTCGGGCCGGCTGCCGCGGCGCTATCTGACGGTGATGATGTCGATGTGGGGTCTGGGCTCACTGCCGTTGGTGGTCGTCGGCGCCACATCGTCGTTTCCGCTCATGGCGGCCGCGACGTTCATCGTGGGTGTCACCGACGGTGCGGGCATGGTGATCTGGGGGACGCTGCTGCAGCGTCGCGTCCCGAGGGAGATGCTCGGCCGCGTGTCGAGCCTGGACTTCTTCGTGTCGCTGGCCTTCATGCCGGTGTCGTTCGCGATCGTCGGCCCGCTGTCCAAGGTGGTGTCGATGCAGACGATCTTCGTGGTGGCGGGCATCGTGCCGGCTGTGCTGGCCGCGGTCGCGCTGCTCGCCGCGCGGATGCCGCGCGACGAGATCGCCAACCCGCTGCGTTAACCGTCAGACGCCAAAGATCGGAGGGAGTGCGAGCACCATGGCCAGACCCCAGAAGAAGTGGGTCAGCATCGGTGCGAGCACTCCCCCGGTCACCCGGCGCTCATAGGCGCACACCCCGCCGAGGATGATGCCCGCGAAACCGAGCATGGGGTTGCCCGCGGCCGACACCGCGATGGCGTACACCAGCGTCGACACCATCACCGGGTGGAACCGGCCCAGCGCGCTGTAGAGCGCACCGCGGAAGAACATCTCCTCGGCCACACCGTTGATCACGGTGATGAGGACGACCAGCAGGATCGGTCCATAGTTCGCGAACTCCAGTACAGCCACGATGTAGTCCCGCACCGGCGCGATCTCTCGGGCCACCAGCGCGCCGACGATGAACGCCGCGCCCACCAGCAGGCCGATGGCGATGCCCAACACGATTGGCCGTCTGCTGCGTGCGCGAAAACGGATGTGGCCCAGGTGCAGTGGGCCCGACGCCCACGCGCCGAGCGCCCACACCGCCGCCAACGCCATCGTCAGCCAGTAGAACGCGGTGTCGCCCGGTTGCCGCGTCAGGGAGAACCCGAGTAACACGGCGCCGATGACGAGAACGACACCAACGACGATGCGCCGGCGGCGCACAGTCGACGGCGCTTCCTCGTGGGGCACCGCCCGGCTGCTGGCGATCGTTCCGATCTCGGCCATGAGGCTCATGCGGTGGCGCCCTTGGGGATCAACCCGATCAGGTGGTCCAGGCCGGCACGGACCGCACCCGCAACGGGGCCGGGCACGGCGCCGAGCAGGCCAAGTGCGGGCCGGACGAACGACGGTGTCACGGCCGCGGCGAGTCGCTGAAGGCGGAGCCGGTCGCCGCCCGCCCAGTCGGGATCGGTGTCGGCCAGGTGATGCGGATCGGCCAGGCCGTTGACCGGCAGGGCACGACCGCCGCTTAGCGAGCGCGTTATCGCGTCGTCGATCCCCACCAGTCCACCGGGCGGATTGGCGACCTTGCCGCACAGTCCGTCCTGGGAGGCCATCATTGGAAAGTCAAGGGAGTCAACCAGGTCGGACGCCAGGTTGCCGGGAACCGGAAGCAGCGCACCCGTCAGGAATGACGCCAGGCCGGTGTTGACGCCACGCACGCGCACGCGCGCCCGCCACGCGCCGGCGATCCTGGCGTAGGACGCCAGTAGGTCGCCGTATGACGTGGTCTCGGGGCCGGCGATGTCATAGGCCCCCGCGGGCACGACGTCACCGTCCGCCGACGCGACGAGGTAGTAGAGCACGTCGCGGATCGAGATCGGGTCCATCGGATTGGCCGACCACTCCGGCATCGGGAGCACCAGGAAGCGATCACTGACGTAGCGCAGCATCTCAAACGACGTCGACCCGGCGCCGATGATCATCGCCGCGCCCAGCCACACCACGTCGGGCCCACCCTCGATGCTCAGCGCCTCGGCCACCTCCGCGCGGCTGGCCAGGTGCTCGGAGAGCTCGTCGTGCTCGGGGACGAAGCCGCCGAGGTACACGATGCGACGCACACCGGCGGCCTTCGCGGCGGCCGCGGTGATCGCCGCGGCCCGGTTGTCCGCCTGGCGGAAGTCGGGTTGCCCGATTCCGTGCACCAGGTAGTAGACGACGTCGATGGGGCCCGCGTCGGCGAAGGCACGGGTCGCGGATTCCGCATCATGGGCGTCCAGGGCGATCGGGGTCACGTCAGAGGACCAGCCGAAGGCCGTCAGCTTCTGAGGGTCTCGGCTGGCTGCGACCACCTCGTGACCGGCGCCCAGGAGTTCACCAACCAGTCGCGAGCCGACGTAACCGGTCGCACCCGTAACCAACGCTCGCATGGCTTTCACCGTAGGCATGTACCCGAGCACGTCCCACCGGAACCATGATGTGCGCCAGCCCTCACGTGAACACTCCCGCGTCGACGGCGGCCAGCGCCGCATCGGCCGCGCGGCGGGCATCGCTGGCGGTCAGAGGCTTTGTGCTGGTGAGGAACTGGTAGTACATCGGGGCGGACACCTGCCCTATCACCGCCGGTGCCACGGTTCTGGGCGGCACCTCACCTCGCCGGATCGCGTCCTCGACACACTCCGACCACTCCGCGAGCCGGCGTCGATAGAACTCCGCCAGCGCGTCGGCGGTGCGGTCGTCACACGTCGCCGCGGCGATTATCGCCTTGAACAGCCGTCCCTGCCGTGGGTCAGACAGCGTCCTGCGGACCAGGTGCGCGTTGGCGTGCAGGTCGCCGCGCAGCGACCCCGTGTCGGCGCGCGGCACCGACGTCTCGGCCATCTCGCTCAGCAGGTCGGCGACGAGTGCCGGCACAGTCCCCCACCTGCGATAGATGGTCGACTTGCCCACTCCGGCCCGCTCCGCGACCAGTGGGATCTCCAGCCCGGTGAGACCCGATTCGACGAGCAGATCCGCGACGGCACGCAGGACCGCGGCGCGCACGGCCGCAGTCCGTCCACCCGGTCTGCGATCAGCTGACATCGTCACGAGTTCCAGTTTAACGGGAATAAAGTTTCATTAGCTCAAGTTGCACCCGCTGACCGTTAACGAGAATGTGTTCCCATTAAGGAGTTGGCAATGGAGTATCGACGGGTAGGCGAGTCAGGGCTCGTGGTGTCCGAGTTGAGTTTCGGCGCCGCGACGTTCGGCGGCGTCGGCGACTTCTTCGGCGCGTGGGGCGACACCGGTGTCGACGCGGCGCGAAGGATCGTCGACATCGCCCTCGAGGCAGGCATCACCCTGTTCGACACAGCGGACGTGTACTCCGACGGCGCCTCCGAGGAGGTGCTGGGCGCCGCACTACGGGGACGCCGCGACGACGTGCTCATCTCGACCAAGGCGGCGTTGCCCACCGGCCCGCACGACTGGGGAACCTCGCGGAGCAGGCTGCTACGTGCTGTCGACGCCTCGCTGCGACGGCTTCAGACCGATCGCATAGACCTGTTCCAGCTGCACGGCTACGATGCGCACACTCCGATCGAGGAGGTACTGCAGACACTGGAAATCCTTGTCACACAGGGCAAGCTGCGGTATGTCGGCGTCTCGAACTTCGCTGGCTGGCAGCTGATGAAGTCGTTGGCCCTCGCCGATGCGCACCATCGACCGCGCTACGTGGCGCATCAGGTGTACTACTCGCTGGCCGGACGCGACTACGAGTGGGAACTCATGCCCCTCGGCGTTGCGGAGGGCGTCGGCGCCATCGTGTGGAGCCCACTGGGTTGGGGCCGCCTGACGGGCCGGATCCGACGGGGTGCGCCGCTTCCGGAGCGCAGTCGGTTGCACGCTACCGCCGATGCGGGCCCTCCGGTCGACGACGAGCGACTATTCGCGATAGTCGACGTCCTCGATGACATCGCCGCGGAGACAGGCAGATCCGTGCCTCAGATCGCACTGAACTGGCTGCTGGCCCGTCCCACCGTGTCGTCGGTGATCGTCGGGGCGCGCGATGAACGGCAACTGCGGGAGAACCTGGGCGCCGTCGGCTGGCGGTTGACCGAGGACCAACGGGCCAGGTTGGACACCGCCAGCCGGGTCGAGGCGCCCTACCCCTACTTTCCCTACCACCGACAGGAGGGGTTCGCGCGTCTCAACCCGCCGCTGGTGGGTTAGTCGCGTGCGCCGCGGTGAAGTTCAAGCAGGTGCTGGTAGGCGGCGGCATTGAGCCTGTTGTGGTCGACCTCGGCGTCGGTCAGTTCGCGCCGGATCTTGCCGGGAACGCCAGCGACCATCGACCGTGGCGGAATGACCGCGCCCTGCGGCACGACCGCGCCGGCGGCCACGAGTGAGCCCGCCCCGATCCGCGCCCCGTTGAGGATGATCGCGCCCATCCCGATCAGGCAATCGTCCTCGACGATGCACCCGTGCACCACAGCGTTGTGGCCGACGGTGACGCCCGCGCCGAGTCGGACGGGAAAGCCGGGGTCGACGTGGATAGTTGCCCCGTCCTGGACGTTGGACCCGAAGCCGATCTCGATGGGCTCGAACTCGGCGCGCAGGGTCGCGCTGAACCACACGCTGGCCTTGGCGGCGAGCGTCACCTGTCCGATCAGTGCGGCATTGGGTGCCACCCAGGACTCGGTGTGCAGATGCGGCGTGTGGCCGTTTACGGGCAGCAGAAGGGGTTCGGGCATGCGGAGAATCGTAGGCAGGGGCGCTAGTTCGTTGGTCACGTGCCCCGCACCCGGGTCACGCGCCCTGATAGACCTTGCGGTAACTCGACGGCGACATGCCGATACCGCGGCGCAGATGGTGTCGCAGGTTTCCGCCCGATCCCAGGCCCGAGAGGCGGGCGACCTCGTCAACGGGCAGATCGCGGGACTCCAGGAGTTCACGGGCGCGGTCCACGCGGCGGTTCCGGATCCACGTCCCGGGTGCCTGGCCGGTCTCCTCGCGGAAGCGGCGATTGAACGTCCGCGGGCTCATGTGCGCGTGTCGCGCCAGCCGGTCGACGGTCAATACCTCGTCGAGGTGTCGCAGCGCCCATTCCCGCGTCGCCGCGGTGGACGCGCCATCGTCCACCTGGAGGTGCCGGTCGATGAACTGCGCCTGACCGCCCTCGCGCCACGGCGGCACGACGCAGTAGCGCGCCACGTCGTTGGCGACCCGAGCGCCGTGATCCGAGCGAATGAGGTGCAGGCACAAGTCGATTCCGGCGGCCAGCCCCGCTGAGGTCAGCACATCACCGTCGTCGACGAACAACACATCCTCGTCGACGTTCACCCGCGGATGTAGACGCCTCAGGGCGTCGGCGAACTTCCAGTGCGTCGTGGCCGGCCGCCCGTCGAGGACACCCGCCGCGGCCAGGACGAACGCACCCGTGCAGATCGACACCATCCGCGTGCCCGGTCGGATCGCGTCGAACGCGGCACGCGCGTCCGGTGCGAGCACACCGTCTTCGCGGGCGGGCCTATAGCGGGTGCCGGGCACGATGACGGTGTCGGCGGTCGCCAACGCCTCGACCCCCGCCGTCGGCACGACGTCGAAACCGTTGGCGCCGGGTACGCGCTCGGTCGTCAGACCGCAGACCACCACGTCGTAGAGCGGGCTGCCGTCCTCGTCCGTCGCGGCGCCGAACAGCGTTGGCGGGATCGTCGCGTCGAAGGCGACGACCGGCGGGAGGAGCAGGACGGCGACGCGATGCACATCTGCCATCTTGGCATGTTTTTGACGATTGGTGTCATTCATGCCACTGTCGCGCCGCGGCCCGCTCGGCGACAGTTGTCCGATGACGGTCGACTCGCCCGCCGCCACGAGCCGGCGCCCTCGCATCCACTGGGCGTGGGTGGTCGCAGGTGTCAGCTTCATCGCGATTCTGGGTGCGGCGGGATTCCGGTCCATCCCCGGCGTGATGATGAACCCGCTGCACGACGAGTTCGGCTGGTCCCACGGCACCGTCGGGCTGGCGATGTCGGTCAACATGACGCTGTTCGGCGTCACCGCGCCGTTCGCCGCCGCTCTGATGGACCGATTCGGGATCAGGCCGGTGCTGACCGTGGCCCTCACTCTCATCGCGGCAGGATCGGCGCTCTCGGTGACGATGACGGCGAGCTGGCAGCTGGTGCTGTTCTGGGGTGTGCTCGTGGGCATCGGCACCGGGTCGATATCGATGGGCTTCGTGGCGACGATCGCCACCCGCTGGTTCGAACAGCGGCGCGGGCTGGTGACCGGTGTCCTCACGGCCGCCAGCGCGACCGGTCAGCTGATCTTCCTTCCCGTCGTCGCCGAGGTGACCGTCCGGCACGGCTGGCGGTGGGCATCGCTGATCGTGGCCGCCGCCGCGCTCGCCGTCGTGCCGCTCGTGCTGGTGTTCATCCGCAACTACCCGGCCGACAAGGGCGTCACGGCATACGGCGGATCAGCATCACCGGCCGCCGAGTCATCGCCCCCCGCGAGGCTCCAGACGGGAAGCTTCCGCGCCGCATTCGACGGGCTGCTCATTGGCGTCCGGGTGCCCGCGTTCTGGCTGCTCGCGGCGAGCTTCGCGATCTGCGGCATGACCACGAACGGGCTCATCGGCACGCACTTCATTCCGGCCGCCAACGACCACGGCATGCCGACGACGCTCGCCGCGGGTCTGCTGGCCACGATCGGCATCCTCGACGTCGCTGGCACGGTGTTCTCCGGTTGGCTCACCGACCGCGTCGACCCTCGACTTCTCCTCGTCGTGTACTACGCGGGCCGCGGCGTGTCACTGCTCCTGCTGCCGTCGCTGCTGTCTCCGCATGCCAGCCCGAGCACGTGGGTGTTCGTCATCTTCTATGGCTTGGACTGGGTCGCCACGGTCCCGCCGACCATCGTTCTGTGCCGCAACTACTTCGGCACCCGTGCACCCGTGGTCTTCGGTTGGGTTTTCGCCTCCCACCAGATCGGTGCCGCCGCAGCGGCGGCGGGGGCTGGTTGGCTGCGCGATCTGCGGGGCGACTATGACCTTGCCTTCTACCTCGCCGCAGGCCTGTGCGCCGTCGCATCGCTACTGTGTTGGCAGGTGCGCAGAGCGCCGGTCATCGCCGCAGAACCCGGTGCCTGACGCTGTGGCCCACGTCACTGCGATTTGGCGTGTCACAGCGTTCTCCACATACCATTTTCGGGGGCGCCCGCGTCGGGGGATGCATTTCCGCCCAATTTCCGAGTAAGACGACGCGTCGTATGAGCTGAGGAATCTATGTTGAAGTCTCGTAGCAGCAAGGTCGTGGGGCTTTCCGCCGCGATCGCCGCACTGGCCATCTCACTGCCACTGGCAGTCACCGCCCAGGCCGATCCGCCGCCCACGGAGCCCGTCGCGGTCAAGCCGCCGCCGGACCCGCAGGGTGACTGCGACCCGCTGCGCAAGGAGCTGTCCACCGCAGGCACCAGCCTGGCGCAGCTCGACGTTCTGCCCGTCGGTCAGGCGCTGGCCAAGATCCCGTCGCTGAGCACCTTCACGTCCGCGATCTCCGGCGGTCTGAACCCCGAGGTGAACATCGTGCCCGTGCTCGAGAACGGCCCGTATGTCGTGTTCGCGCCGACCAACGCCGCCTTCGAGAAGCTCGAGCCCGGTCAGCTCGACGCGCTGAAGGCCGATCCGGCCGCGCTGACGTCGCTGGACTACTACCACGTGTTCCTCGGCCTCCTCGGTCCGGGCGAGGTCAAGGGTCAGCGCCCCACCCAGCAGGGTGAGGAGATCAAGGTCACCGGCAAGGACGGCGACATCAAGGTCAACGACACCGCCAAGGTGATCTGCGGCGGCATCCAGGCCAGCAACGCCCGGATCTACATCATCGATACCGTGCTCGATCCGGCCGCACCGCCGGAGGCCCTCACCGCGACGGCGACGTCGACCACCGCGACGACGAGTGCGACGGCCACCACCGAGCCGGTTCCGCAGCCTGCTGCGGAGGCCCCGGCCGCTGCTGAGGCCCCAGCCGAGGGCTGAGCCAACACCAACAAAAGCGGCTCGGGACTGATGTCCCGAGCCGCTTTTGTTGGTCTTTCCGGTGAACTCCACCGCGAGATTGAAGCCACACAAGTGGTCTCTCGTACTTCTCTTACGAGATTTCAATCTCGCGAAGTCGGAGAAACCGTAGAGCCGGTTAGAGCCCTAGGTCCTTGCCGATGATCTCCTTCATGATCTCGGTGGTGCCGCCGAAGATCGTCTGGATGCGGACATCGACGTAGTCGCGGGCCACCTTGTACTCGTTCATGTAGCCGTAGCCACCGTGCAGCTGCACGCAGGCGTCGACGACGCGCTTGTTGAGCTCGGTGCACCACCACTTGGCCTTGGACGCCTGCACAGCCGTCAGATCGCCGTCAACCGCGGCGCGCAGGCACCGGTCGATGTACTGCTCGCCGATCTCCAGTTCGGTGTCCAACTCGGCCATCACGAACCGATTGTGCTGGAAGCTGCCGATCGGCTGTCCGAACGCCTTGCGGTCCTTGACGTACTGCAGGGTCTCGGCGAACGTCGCGCGGGCGCCGGCGATCGCGGCGATCGCGATGGAGAGCCGCTCGGACGGGAGGTTGGTCATCAGGTGGTAGAAACCCCTGCCCTCCTCGCCAAGCAGGTTCGCGTTCGGCACGCGCACGTTCTCGAAGTGCAGCTCGGCGGTGTCTGCGGCGTGCAGGCCCATCTTGTCCAGCTTGCGGCCGCGGGTGAAGCCCTCCATGCCGCGCTCGACGACGAGCAGTGAGAAGCCCTTGTGGCCGGCCTCGGGATCGGTGCGAGCCACCACGACCACCAGGTCGGAGTTGATACCCGCGGAGATGAACGTCTTGGACCCGTTGAGGATCCAGTCGTCACCATCGCGCACAGCCGAGGTCTTGATGCCCGCCAGATCGCTACCTGCGCCCGGCTCGGTCATCGCGACCGCTCCGATCAGCTCACCCGTGATGTAGCCGGGCAGCCACCGTGCCTGCTGCTCGTCATTGGCCAGGTTCACGAAGTAGGGCCCAACGATGTCGTTCTGCAGGCTCAGCCCCGGTGTGGCGGCACCGAACTTGGCGAATTCCTCGACGATCACGGCGTTGAACCGGAAGTCGTCGGATCCGCCGCCACCGAACTTCTCCGGCAGGTTGAAGCCGATCAGGCCGTACTTGCCTGCCGCGACGTAGGATTCGCGGTCGACGAGGCGCTCGCTCTCCCACTTCTCGACGTTGGGCGCGCACTCCTTCTCCAGGAACTGCCGTGCGGTCTCCCGCAGCTGCTCGTGCTCCTCTTCGAAGACCAGTCTCTTCATCATTCTCGTCTTCCTCTCGCTTACTTGGCTTTCCAGACCGGCTGACGCTTCTGCGCGAAGGCCAGCGGCCCCTCCATGGCGTCCTCGGAGCGGAACACGACCTTCATCTCCCGCATCGTGCGGTCCCAGCCAGCCTTGTCGCCGGTGATCACACCGTCATCGACGCCGTGGGCCACCCGCTTGCTGGCCTGCACTGCCAGCGGTGCGTTGCCCGCGATGCGCTCGGCCAGCGCCACCGCGGCATCGACCACCGTGCCGTCGGGCACCACCTGATTGATCAGACCCCACCGCAACGCGTCGGCCGAGCTGAGCGGCTCACCGGTGAGAATCATTTCGAGGCCCACCTTGCGCGGCAACTGGTCGACGATGCGGAACACGCCACCCGCAGCGGCGATGAGCCCCCGCTTGACCTCGGGCAGGCCGAACTTCGCCCGCTCCTCGGCGACCACCAGATCGCTGGCCAGCGCCAGCTCGGTGCCGCCGCCGAGCGCGGTGCCGTTGACGGCCGCGATCGTCGGCTTGTCGATGAAATGACTGACGTAACCCGCGAAGCCGTACTCCGGATGCTCGGGGTGAAAGAGGTTCTCGCCCCGCGAGATCGCCTTCAGATCGGCGCCTGCGCAGAACGACTTGTCCCCCGCGCCGGTCAGGACGACAACCCGCACGTCCGGATCCGCCTGGGCTGCCGCCAGTGCATCACCGACGGCGGTGCTCACCGCGGCGTTGATGGCATTGCGGGCGTCGGGACGGTTGATGGTGATGATCAGGACGTTGCCCCGCCGCTCGGTGAGAGCGGCCGGGGCCTCCTGCTGAGTCTCGGTCACAGCAGCTCGAGGATCGTCGCGTTGGCCTGGCCGCCACCCTCACACATGGTCTGCAGGCCGTACTGAATTCCCTTGTCCCGCATGTGGTAGAGCATCGTGGTCATGATGCGGGCACCGGATCCGCCGAGCGGGTGCCCCAGAGCGATCGCGCCGCCGTTAGGGTTCAGCTTCTTCTCATCGGCACCGATGTCCTTGAGCCAGGCCAGCGGCACCGGCGCGAACGCCTCGTTGACCTCGAAGACACCGATGTCGTCGAGCGACAGACCGGAGCGCTTGATCGCCTTCTGCGTCGCCGGGATCGGCGCGGTCAGCATGATCACCGGATCCGCACCCGCAAGCACCGCGGTGTGCACCTTGGCGAGTGGCTTGAGCCCCAACGACTTCGCCTTCTCCGCCGACATGAACAGCAGTGCCGCCGAGCCGTCGGAGATCTGCGAGCTGTTACCCGCGTGGATCACACCGTCTTCCTTGAAGGCGGGCTTGATGCCGGCCATGGACTCGATGGTGCCACCGCGACGGATGCCCCCGTCTTGGAGGACAGGATTTCCATCCTGGTCCTTGATTGCCACGATCTGATCGTCGAAGGCACCGGAATCCTGTGCGGCAGCTGCCTTCTCATGCGAGTCGAGCGAGAACTGGTCCAACTCGGTGCGGCTGAGACCCCACTGCTGCGCGATCATCTCGGCGCCGGTGCCCTGGTTCGGGGTTTGCGTGTAGCGGGCACGGAAGGCCTCGGGGTACGGATGCCCACCGCTGGCCAGTGACGCGCCCATCGGGGTGCGGGACATCGACTCCACACCACCGGCGACAACGACGTCGTAATGACCCGCGACGACACCGGCCGCGGCGAAGTGCACCGACTGCTGACTCGAACCACACTGGCGGTCGACGGTGACACCGGGCACGGACTCGGGCCAACCCGCGGCGAGCACCGCGGTACGCGCAATGTCGAGTGCCTGCTCGCCGGCCTGCATGACGCAGCCCCAGATGACGTCGTCGACAAGGGCGGGGTCGATACCGGCTCGCTGGACCAGACCGTTGAGGACCTGGGCGGACAGCTCGCCGGGATGGACGCCCGACAGCGCGCCGTTGCGCTTTCCGACTGGCGACCTTACGGCCTCGACGATGACGGCTTCAGCCATGGAACTTCTCCTTCGAAGTGTGTTGGCGGCGTGGGAGCACACCCGATCCGATCATCACCGAAGGTAGATCAGTAGGTTTACTAGGTCAACCTACTGGTTGGTAGGGGTATTGGCAGGCTCAGCTAGATCTTCCATGCATGGACAAGGGCCCGCACATGTTTTACTGAGTTGACTAGCTGGCCGCGCGCTCCGCGCGGTGGGACACAGGAGAACCATTGGCTTCCAACACGCCGCTGGCACCAATGATGGGTCCGGACAATGCGGCGCACCGCAGCGGCGCGCCAATCCGGTCCCCGAAGACTGCCGAACTCGTCGCCGGAACGCTACGCCGCATGGTGGTGGACGGCCAGCTCACCGACGGCGACTTCCTCCCCAATGAGGCCGAGCTGATGGCGCACTTCGGCGTCAGCCGACCGACCCTGCGCGAGGCGGTCCGGGTGCTCGAGTCCGAGCGCCTGGTCGAGGTGCGTCGCGGTTCCCGCACCGGCGCCCGGGTGCGGGTGCCGGGGCCGGAGATCGTCGCGCGGCCCGCCGGTCTGCTGCTCGAGTTGTCGGGCGCCACCATTGCCGACCTCATCGCCGCACGGGCAGGCATCGAACCCCTGGCCGTGCGGCTGCTTGCCGAATCCGGATCGCCGGAGGCTTTCGACGAGCTCGAGACGATGGTGGCCGAACACATCCCCGCCGGCTGGCAGTCCGATCGGCTGGCCCAGACAACGGGCGATTTTCATCGTCGCCTTGTGGAGTTGTCGGGCAACACCACGCTCGCGATCATCGCGGGCATGCTGCATGAGATCACCGTGCGCCACACCGAGTTCGCCTTCAAGGAAGGCCGCCCGGTGTCGAAGGCGGACTACGACAAGCTGATGCGGTCCTATGGGCGTCTGCTGCGGTTGTTGCGCTCGGGCGACGGCGCCGCGGCCGAGGCGCACTGGCGCAAGCACGTTGACGTGTCACGAGAGCTGTCGTTGCAGGGACTCGAGGACGTCAAGGTCCGCGACGTCATGCGATAGGCGTTCGCGTCCAGGTCACCTGCACCGGCACCGTGTCATCCCACGGTTGGCGAGTCACCATGTCGGCGACGCGGACGATACCGCGTTCGAACTCGCCCGTCGCGGCGTCGACGAGGCGGTACTCCTGCTGCTGCTTGTGAATCGGTTGCGCGTCCAGTATCAGCACGCGCACCTCGCCGGGCTCGAAGTTGCACCGCTTCTGCAGGGCGGCGATCAGCTGCTCGTTGCTCATATGCCCGTCACCGAAGTTCCAGCCGATCGCCGTGCTGCAGATCCGCTCTCCGTCGGTGAGCGTGTAGTCGGCCTCGTTCTGACCCGCCATCGCCCGGTGGGCCAGGGTGAACATCGCTCGGCCGTGGGTGTTGAAGGCGCGGAACGCGTACCCCATGTACTGGTACATCTCGGCCGTCTCCCTGCTGCCGTAGAACTTCTCCATCTGCGCGGCGGGCATGCTCGCAATCGCCACGATGCCGTCGGCGATCTTCTGTTCGGCTGACGGCTTGAGGCACCACAGCGTGGTGTCCCAGTTGCCCGCGTAGTAGCGCATGCCGGGCAGGAAGGAGACCTTGCGTGGAAATAGGTTCCCCAGCACCACCGTGCCGGCGACCACGACGAACAGCACTATCGGCCACGGGCTCTGTAGGTCGCCAAGACCGATCCCGGCGTGCCCGACGAACAGCGCCAGCACGCTGAACATCATGAAGACGTTCCACTCCAGCGGGACCCCCATCGGGATCGACGACAGGATGCCGAAGTGGAAGCACAGCATGACGAATGCGGCGATCGCCGTCGGCCAGCCACCGTGGGAGAAGAACAGCACCAACGGGACCAGACCCTCGATGGCCGTGCTGAAGTGCGCGACGAAGCGCGACAGCCGGCCGGGCCGCAGGTCGTCGGGAAAGCTCTCGAAGAACTTGCGCTTGATCCACGGCGGCCGGAACACCGGGTTGTTGCTCATCATCGTCGAGATGACGAACGGGAAGTGCTTGTTGAGCTTGGACGTCGCGGCACCGATCCAGATGACCAGGCAGACGAGCTTGGCCGCGATGATGATGTCCGCGCCACCGAGCAGGAAGCACACCGCCAGCGCGGCGTACACCTCACCGCGTGCGGCCAGGAAGATCACCTTGTCGCGCAGACCGGCCACGGCCAGGATGCCCAGAATGGTCGCGGTCTGCCAGACCGGCAGCACGCCGATCTCGGTGCCGAGTTCGGGGATGGGGCCAGTGCCATCGGAGAAGAGCGCGATAACCAGGACCACCAGCAGGGCCGCGTAGAGCACCACGTCGACCGGACCACGCGCGTCGCCGCTGGTGAACGGCACTCGGTTTGGCCAGGGTGGGAGCCGAATCGTATTGGGCCGCAACCAGTACAGCATCGAACCCATGGGCGGGAAGAACCGGTTGTTGAGCGGCCCGAACCCGCAGCCCAGCCCGACGACCTCGAACAGCAGCGTGTAGAACACGACCTTCTGGAAGACGATCGGTTCGGCGTACCAGGAGGCCACGTTGGTGAAGCCGTCGATGCCGGTGGTGCTCAGCACGATCAGCCACGCCACCAGGATGTAGGCCAGGATCTTCACCACGTAGAACAGGTGCAGCACGACGGGCGTTCCGAAGCCGACCTCGGCCCAGTGCCTGGCCATCGGAACGATCTTCTCGGCCCGTGTGCCCTTGCTCCAGGACTCGTAGTCCACAACGGGCGTGTTCTGCTTCAGAAAACCCATGGGCGCAAGACTAGAACGTGTTCTAGCCGAGCAACGCCGAAACTGCGGTCAGATCGCGATTTCACGGATTTCGGCGATCTCCCCGCAGTTTCGGCGGCGCTGGGGCGAGGGAACTAGGCGTCCTTTGCGACCGGCGGACGGAAGAAGATGACGAGCTGGCCGATGCCACCCAGCAGGCCGAGCACCACGGCGATGAGCAGGCCGCACCAGCCGTGCAGGAAGTGGTAGAAGTCGGTACCGGAGAACAGCAGGTGATCCAGGCTGTACTTGCCCGCACCGGTCCCGGCGATGGCGACGGCAGCGACCGCGAGGATCAGGTTGTACTCCCAGCCCTCCTTGACGATGAAGAAGCCGTTCTTGCGGTGCACGGTCCACGCAGCGACCAGCATCAGCGCGACGAAGCCGGCGGCGGGCACGGGTGTGAGCAGGCCGAGTGCCAGGCCGAGTCCTGCGGTGATCTCGGTGGTGGCGGCGATTCGCGCGTGGAACAGGCCCGGCTTCATGCCGATGCTGTCGAACCAGCCGGCGGTGCCGGGGATCCGGCCACCGCCGAAGAACTTGTTGTATCCGTGTGCGGCCATGGTCAGGCCGAGTACCACGCGTAGCGCGAGGAGCGCGAAATCAGCAGCAGAGTCGTAGGCAGTCACGCTACAGAATCTAGGCCATCTGTTAAGCCGATGCCCAGCCCCATCCCGCTTTGCGCACACCGGCGCGCAGCGCTAGGTCCCGCCGAGCGCCTGCTCAAGACGTGCGACGTAGGAGTCCAGGCCAGCCGGGAAGTCGCCAAGCGCGGACTCGGCGGCGCACACGGCGACCGATATCGTGTCGCCGATTCCCGATACGCAGTGCGTCAGTCCCATCATCGGTGACAATCCCGGGAATGCAGCGATGAGAGAGACCGGCACGCCACCGAACGCGAAGTCGGCGGCTCCCCCGTTCACGCTGGAGACGACGGTGTTGCCGGTCACCTCGGCCAGTTGCACGTCGGGGTTGAACTGTCCTGTCCCCCAGCGCAACAGGGGTGCGGGCGTCGCGGCGAACGCGATATCCGCGGCTCGCATCGCGGGATGGGCGCCGCGTTGACGGCGTGCGGCGATGTCGGCGGCGATCCGCGTCCCCCGCTCCCCGGTGGTCAGGTCCGGGTAGAGGCCGACACCGGCCGTGCCGAAGTGGTTGTACGCCCGTCGAGGCAGCGCCTTGGCCATCATCAACTCGGCGCCCAGCGTCGACGGGTCCTCGCCGAGGTCGCGCAGCTGCGCCGACAGTGCCGTCGAGATTGCGACCAGTGCGGACACCGTGACGGTCGGGCCGCTGAGATCGGCCCGCCTGGCGACCGCCGTCGCCATGCCACGTGCTCCGGCGGGGCGCGCGTTGGTCCGCAGCACGGGGCAGGCGCGCGCGGGCGGAGGGACCAACCCCGCCTCGGTGTCGGCGACGAGCTGACGGTGCGCACGGGCCGCACGGAAACCCAGCAGCGGCATGGCGGCCATGCTCGTCGAGAACGGCGTCACCTCGGGCATCGAGGCGTTCCGGCCGAACATGATTGCCGCGGAGTGCGATGTGCGCCCCCCGCCACCGAGCGCGTGCGATATCTGCAGCACGGCCACGGTGCCCGGCCCACTGGCAGTGGGGACACCGGGTACACCGTCCACACCGACGAACACGACCAACCGCCAGGCGACCCGCCGCGCGTCGAGCTGGTCATCGACGAGCAGGCTGACCGCGCTCAGGCATCCGGCCCACGTCGAGTCCTCGAGATCACAGACCTCGACCTGTGCCGGGTCGACACCGCATTCGACCCAGCTCGGATAGGCCAGCCGGCTCGTGTCGTCGATGCGCACGCTGAGTTCGGAGCAGCCGCGCGCCCGCTCACGCACCTGCTCCAGTGCGTGATCCAGATCGTCCGGCACGCCGGCGAACCCGTACAGCAGAACGGTGTCGTTGGGGATCTTGGCCGACATCCAGAACGTCTGCGCATCGACCGCCGTCAGTCGTGGCATACGCGACGTCAGGTTGCGACGAAGTCGAGGATGTGGCGGGCGACGACGTCGGGCTGTTCGAGTTGCAGGAAGTGCCCGGCGTCCTCGACCAGGGCTGTGCGACTGCCCTCGGGCAGCCCCTTCTGCACCCAGTGCGTGTAATCCGATGAGGCACAACCATCGTCGGTGCCGTGCAGATACAGCGTCGGCAGCCTCGGCGCCGACAGCCAGTGCCGGTGCAGTTCGGCGTAACGCTGCGGCGGCTTGCTGTTGCGGACGGTCTGGCGGTAGTAGGCAAGAGCGGCGCGCCAATTGGCCGGGGCCCCAATGGCCGCAGTCACCAGGGCGACGTCCTCGGTCGCGTCGTAGCCGGGCGACCACTGGCGCCACAGTCGCGGGATCATCCACGACGCGGAACGGTCAGGCAGCCAAGGCAGTTGGTTGTAGGCGATGTACCAGCTGCGCAGCAGCTGACGCGGGATCTGCGCGATCAGCCGGCCCGCGTCAGGCGGCACCTTGCCCGGTCCCCGAAACGACGACGAGGGCGGCACCGACATGATGACGGCCTTCGCGAAGGGACTGTCGGGCATCGCCGCCAGCCCGGTGGCCGCGATCGCACCCCAGTCATGACCGATGACGACGTCTCGCGCTGTTGCACCAACCGCCTCGCGCACTGCGAGCGCATCGGCCATGAGTGCGCCGACGTGATAGCTCCCGTCGGCGGAGGTCGACGACGGCGCGTAGCCCCGCAGGTAGGGAGCGACCACCCGGTAGCCGGCGTCGACGAGCGCGGGTGCGACCTTGCGCCAGCCGCGTGCGGTATCGGGAAAACCGTGCAGGCACAAAGCCATCGGGCCGTCCTCGGGCCCCCAGATCAGAACCTTGAGGTCGACGTCCGGTGTCGCGACGTCGACCGTGCGGACCCCGGTCATGCGACTAGACCGGGTCGAACGCGGAGATCAGCCACTTGTCGCCGACCTTGTCCAACGTGACCCGCACGCTGGACGCCGTATCGGTCGGCGCCGAGGACCCGATGACCACGGTCTGGTTGACGAACACCAGAACCACAGCGCGGTTCGACTCTGCCGAGACCGACGCCGCCGCAGGCACCGTCGCGACGGCCGAGATCTGCTGTTCCTTGGCCCCGGGAATGACGACGTCGTTGATGAGTTCGCTGTAGGAGTTCTTGAACTCACCGGTGAGAAGGTTCTGCGCATCACCAAGCTGCTGGTCGACCTTGTCGGGCGTGTACGACAGCAGCGCGGTGGTGCTGTCCTTGGCCACCTGCATCGACTCGACGCGAGCGATATCGCCGTTGCGCACCGAGTTGTCGACGAACTTCAGGTAGCCCGCGCCCAGCGCCAGGATCAGCGCGAGGCCCGGCAGAATGCCGTACGCGAGGACGCGGGTCCAGTTGATGCGCCGTGCGGGTTCCTGTGGCGACGTGTCGTCGGCATCAGCGGTCGTCGTCTCGGCGGCCGTCGTCTCATCGAGTTCGACCGCGCCGCTCTTCGGCTCGGAGGCCACCGTCGTCTTCTCCTGATCGTTGTCGGTCACGGCACGAACTCCACGTTGGACACCTTCACGTCCTCGGCGGTCTTCTCCACCGTGATCCGCATCCGCCACGCCCGCGGCGCCTGCTCGGGCTGGCCCTCGACAGTGGTGTTGACAGTCACCGCAACGAGTACCTGTGCACCCTCCGATGTCTCGGACTCCAATCCGGCCTCGGTGACCTTGCCGACCGACTTGGACTTCACCTGCCGGACCACTTCGGCGAACGGCTGCGAGCGCTGCTGGAAGTCGTCGTAGAACGTGCCGGTCGCCGAATCGAGGATCCGCGCGACGTCGGCGTCGACGTTCTGAAAGTCAATGGTGGTGAGGTTCAGCGCACCCTGGCGCCCGACCTGGAGGAACACCTGCCGCTGATCGGCGACCTGGCGCGACTCGTACGCGCGGAAGCCGAGCCAGCCACTCAACCCGGCCAGCGCGATCACCGCGACCAGCCCGGCGATCATGGCGAGCCGGACGTGGGACATCGGTGCGCGTGGCGCGGTCGCGCCTTCAGCGCGGTCGGTCTCCGCCTCGTCGCCGGTGTCGTCGGGCGCGCCGGGAATCTCAGTTCCGGACTGCTCCACAGTGTCGTCGAGTTTCTCAGCCGGTTCGGCCGGCTCGCTTGCAGGCTTGCTCAGCTCCCTGGCGGGGGCAGCAGCATCGTCTGCCATGTTTGCTCCTCTGTGGCATTGCGGGCCAGATTGGACTGTGTGTACACGTGCCCGTCCGGTCCAACGTACGTGCCGCTGGCGGGATCGTATTCGGCGGCCGCTATCGGCGGCGGCACCGGACCCCGTGGTGGCGCTTCTTCCGCAGGTGACACCGCCGGGGGCACATGCGGGATGTCCTGTCCCGACAGTGTCGCATTGGGATCACCCTTCCAGTTGTAGCCGTCATTGAGCGGCACGTACTGCTCGCTGCTCTCGCACTGCTGCCACGTCGGGGCACGTTTGCCTGGCGCGGTGATGCAAGGCAGGTTGCGGGCGCCGCGCACGTTGAACGGAGCATCCTGCGGCACTCGACAGTAGACATCACCCGGCGGTCGGTCGGGATAGTCCTCGAAGGTGGGCACCCGCTGCTGCTGGGCGGGCAGGAATCCAGTCGTGCACGGCGGCGGCAACTGCTGCGGCGGCAGCGGTATCGGGGCCGGCAGAAGAGGAATCGCCAGATTAAGGTTGAACAGCAAGGCGTCGCCCTTGTAGTCCTGCTTCGTGTTCCGCTTGTGCACGCCGACGGCCTGCGTGACTGCAGTCCCCTGAGGCAGCAGAACCAGCAACTGTTCGAGGCTCGGCTGGTAGGTGACGGCCACCTCCCCGACGCTGACGAGGTTGGCCAGCACGATCGGCAGTGTGGGACGCAGCCGATCGAACAGGGCACGCACCTCCTCGGCGGCCCCAGGGCCCTTGGCCAGAATCCCCGCCACGGCCGGATCCTGGCTCTGCAGCTGGCCGCTGATACTCGCCAGATTCGCCGCCCACGCCTGGATCGACCCCGCTGTGTCGGTCTGGGTGTCCAGCACCGGCTTGGACTGGTCGATCAGCGTGATGAGGGAGTCGAGGTTCTTGCGGGCGTCGATGGCCAGAGTGGTGCTTCCCGTGACCAGCCGTCGCAGCTCCGGCCCGAGCCCGCCGACCGCGACGTACGCCTCGTCCACCACGGTCTGCAGGTTGTCGCGCGGGATCGCCTCCAGGCCACGGTTCGTGGCGTCCAGGACCGTGTTGATATCGGTCGGGACCGTGGCGCGATCCATCGGGATCACGTCACCGTCCTTCAATACCGGACCCTCGCCGCTGCGGGGCAGCAGCTGCACGAACTGCTCGCCGATGGAGGACACGCTGTGCACCTCGGCGTCGAGGTCGGCGGGAATCTCGACGTCAGAGTTCAGAGACAGCTCCGCCACGACACCGGTGTCGGTCAGCTTGACGCTCTTCACCTCGCCGACCTCCACGCCGCGGTAGGTGACATTGCCCCGTGGGTACAACCCACCCGTCTCGGGCAACTGCAGGGTGACACGGTACTGGCCGACGCCGAGGAGAGCAGGCAACCGCATGTACACCAAGACCATGATCACCAGTGCCGTGGTCGCGATGACGGCGAAGATCGCCATCTGGATGAGGATTTGCCGTGTCATGCGCATGTCAGGGCCCCTGATCCAAGCGGTACGGAGCGACCAACGGGTTGCCCGCGGTCCCCGGCCCGCCCGCGTTGCACGGGTTGGGGAATTGGCCGATCGTCCGGCCCCACTGCAGCTCCAGCCAGGTGAGATCGCACTCCCACCGCGTTCCGGTAAAGAAGCCCTGGTCGATCCGGCTCAACGTCAGGTCGACGATCAACGTCAGGTTCGCGTAGTCGCCGCGCATCCAATTGGTGAGCGTCTCCTTCGGGAACGGGAAGGTGGGAAGAAAGCTCAGCGCGCGGGTCATCGCTGGACCGGCATTGGCCAGCTCCTGCAGGACCACGCCGAGGTCTTTGAGCTCTTGAACCAACGCCTCCTTGGTTTGGTTGACCGAGTCGGCGGCCAGCGCGCTGAACTTGCCGAGCTGCACGAGTGCCTCGGCCAGGTTGGTGCGCTGATCTCTGAGCACGGCCAGCGCATCCGGAATCGTCTGTAGCGCCTTGTCCAGCACGGGCTTCTGCGCCGCAATTTGACCGACCAGATTGTTCAGGCTCTCGGCAGCGGCGATGATGTCCTGCTTTTGGTCGTCCAGATGACCGATCGCGATGTCAAGTTGGGAGATCAGGCTGCGCAAGTCGTTCTCGCGACCGGTGAATGCGGTGCTCAACGCCTCGGTGATGTCCTGAATCTCGCCGATGCCGCCGCCGTTGAGCAGCAGCGCAACGGCGGCCAGCGCCTGCTCGGTGCTCGGAAACGCACCCGATGACGACAAGGGAATCCGCGAGCCCTCTCTCAGCTTGCCCTCGGGCGCCACGCCGGTCGGCGGCGCCAGCTCGATGTGTAGTGACCCCAACAGGCTGGTTTGACCGAGCATGGCTGTCGCGTTGGCGGGCAGCTCGACGTCACCGTTGAGCTGCATCGTCACCAGCGCATGCCAACCCTGACGCTCGATCCGCTTGACGTGGCCGACGTTCACATCACCCACCCGGACACGGGAATTCGGCTCGATGTTGTCCACGTCGGGCATCTCCGCCTGAATGACGAACGCTCCGGGCCCCGTTCCCTCGACGCCCGGCAACGGAAGCGAGTTCAGTCCTCGCCAGTCGGCACAGCCAGCCAGCATCCCGGTCGACACGACCGCGACGATCACTGCGCGAAAGAGCTTGTCCCGCATCATGGCCCAACCCCAGGTGGCAGCATCAGCCCCTGCAGGCCGTCGGCCGGGTCCGGTGTGAGGGGCGCCTCCGCCGCCAACGGCGGGCCCGTGACCGGCGTTGGTGGCTGCCCGTTCGCCGGCGGCGGTGGCTGCTGCGCAGCGGGTTGCGGCGGAATGTAGTCCGGCCGCAGCCAATCCTCGCTGTAGGTCAGCTCATTCGGTCGCGTGGTGGCACCGACGAAGACATTCTGTGCGACGGGCAGGAAGTTGTACTGGCGGTTCTTCACAATCGGCGCCATGTATTGCACGCACAGCTTCGCCGACTGCTCGGCGCCCAGCCGTGACGCCGCCTGAATGGCGCCACACAGAAAGGCAAGGGGATTGGCGAAATTGTTGAGCATCGGCACACTGCTCACCGCACCCTGGGCCGGTTGCCAGATGTTCACGTAGTTCTGCAGGGTGTTGGGCGCCACGTGCAGGACCTGCTTGATGTCGCCCAGGCTGTCGGTCAACGCCTGGGTCACCCCAGCCAACTTGTCCGACGTGGTGCCCAGCGCTTCGCGGTTGTCGGCGACGAACGTCTGGACCTCGCCGACGACGGCGTTGAGATCGTGGACCGCGTTGGCCACTTCGCCAGGATCGTTGGCGAGTGAACCGGTCACGGACGCCAGGTTCTGGTTGAGTTGGCGCATCACGTTGGTGCTGTCCTGCAGCGCGGACACCAGGATCGCCAGGTTCTTGACGGTCGAGAAGATGTCGGTGCTGTGATCGCCGAGGGCCGAGAAGGCTTGCGACAGTTTGATGACGGTGTCCCGGATGTTGGCGCCCTCACCCCGCAAGTTGTCCGCGGCGGTGTTGATCACTGAGCCCAGCGGGCTCACGCCGCCGGGTTCAGTCGGCTGCAGCGTCTCGGACAGCTTCTCCAACTGCCGCCGGACCTCGTCCCATTCCACAGGAACCGCGGTGCGCTCTCGCGGAATCACGGCGTCGTCGGCCATAACGGGGCCTCCGGTGTAGGCCGGGGTGAGTTGAATGCTGCGCGCCGTCACCAACGTCGGCGACAAGATCGCCGCGTTGACGTCGGCCGGAACCTTGTACTTGCTGTCGAACCAGAACGAGACCTTGACCGACGTGGGCTGCGGCTCGATGGACTCGATCCTGCCCACGGGTACCCCGACGATGCGAACGTCGTCGCCCGCGTAGATGCCGTTGCTGTTCTCGAAGTAGGCGACGGCATGGGTGCGGTTGATCCGTTCGGTGTTGCGTAACAACACGACCGCGCCGCCCGCCAGTATCACCACCAGTGCAACGGCGAGGAGGTTCCTTGCGGTACGCGTCATTGTCCGGCCTCCGCGGGAGGCGGAACCTCACCCGGCGCGGGAACCAAGACGGGCTTCGGCGTGGGTTCGGGTGTGGATTCCAGCCCAGGAGGCGCCTCGGCGGGAGGACCGGGCGGCGGTCCGCCAGGCGGCGGGGCGGGTGGGGGCTCGCGGTAGGGGTAGCAGCCGGTGGGGCCGGGCAGTGGTAGACCGGGTGGACCGCAGCCCTGATCGCCGGGGTTCCCGGTGATCGCGTCCGGCAGGTTCAAGCGCGGTTCACCACCCTGGCCGGTCCGCGGGTAGGGCACCGGCAGTGCCGGTGTCCCCGGCTGGCCGATCTGCGGGTCGGTGAGTTCCGATGGCAGCTTCACGTTGGGGTCGAGACCGAGGTCGGAGAACGCGGCGTCGATGAACGGCTGCAGGAATTGCCCCGGCAGGAGGTTGGCGACGTAGGTCTTGAAGAACGGCCCCGATGCCACCGATTCGCCCAACGACATCGAATACTGGCCGAGCAGTTTGATCGACCTCTGCAAGCGTTCCTTGCGGTTGTCGACGATCGTCAGCACGCCGTTGAGCTTGTCCAGGGCAGGTTTCATGGTGCCCCGGTTCTCGGCGATGAAGCCCGACAGCTGATTGCTAAGCGCCGAGATGTTGCCGGAGACCTGATCCAGTGCGGCGCTTTGGCTTTCTAGCTCGCTCAGCAGCGCATTGGTGTTGGCGACCAGGCTCACGATCTGGTCACTGCGCTCGGCCAGCACGGTGGTGGCCTTGTTGGCGTCGACCAGCAGACTTCGCAGCTGCACGTCACGTTCGTTCAGCGTCTCGGAGAACCGCGCCACGCCCTCGATCGCGACACGCAGCTCGGGCGGGGTGTCGGCGAAGGTCGCCGACAACACCCGCAGCGAATCGGACAGCTGGTTGGTGTTCAGGCCGCTGATCGTCACCGCCAGCTCGCCCAGCGCGTCGGGCAGTTGATATGGCGACGTGGTGCGCTCGACGGGAATCGTGCCCTCTTGTTGGCCTTCACCGCGGGAGGTGACCTCGAGGATCTTGGTGCCCAACAGCCCCCTGGTCTTTATCGCCGCCTCGGTGCGATCCCCGAGCCGGATGTTCTTGGCGACGGTGAACTTCACCAGTGCCAGTGGCCCGTCCAACTCGATCGACTTGACCTCACCTACCTTGAAGCCCGAAACCTGTACCGCCTCACCGTTTGTCAGACCGCCCCCCTCGGCGAAGTAGGCCGAGTACTCCTTACCCTGCAGGAACGGCAGCCTGTCGTAGTTCAGGGACCCAATCACGATGCCGATCGTCAACGCCAGGCCGACGGCACCGACGACTAGCTGATTCCGTTCACTGAAGGACTTCACCTTGGCGCGCACCTCCCGGTGGACTGGCCGGCGACTTTGACGTACACCGGCTGGCCTCCCTTGCCGTTGAGCTTCAGCACGATGTCGCACAGATAGAAGGAGAAGAAGTCGCCGTAGATGCCCTGCCGCGCAAGCGCCTGGTACGCGTCCGGCAGCGTGTTGAGCAGGTTGTCGAAGTAGTCATGATCAGCCACCACGATTCCCGCAGCGCGGTCCGTCTCTTGGATCGTCTTCGCAAAGGGCGGACGGGCCTGCGCCAGAAGGTCTGTGATGCTGGCGGCGGCGGCGTTGGTGTACGCCACCCCGTTGGCGATGTCCACCCTGCGGTCCTTGAGGCTCGTCAGCAATTCCGAGAGCGCGTCGACTGCCTTGGCGAACTGGTCGCTTTGATCACCCAGTGATCCCAGCACGACATTGAGGTTGGTGATCACGTCGCCGATCAACTGGTCCCTGTCAGCCAGGGTCGTCGTCAGCGCCGCGGTCTGGGCCAGGAATGAGTTGATCGTCGCGCCCTGACCCTGCAGGGCCTGAATCAGCTGGCCCGACAACGCGTTTACCTGATCGGGATCCAGCGCCTTGAACAGCGGCCGAAAACCACCGATCAGCGCATCGAGGTCCAGCGCCGGCGAGGTGCGGGCGAGGGGAATCGTGTCCCCGGGCTTGAGCGTCGCGGTGCCGCCGGCACCCTCCTGCAGGGCCAGGTAGCGGCCGCCGATCAGGTCGTCGTAGCGGATGACGGCCCTGCTGCCCTCGGTCAGCACCACCGACTGATCTGCGGTGAACTCGACCATCGCCGTCGTGTCGGGTTGAATCGCAACATCTTTGACCTGGCCCACCTCCACACCGGCGATGCGGACGAAGTCACCGTTCTCCAACCCTGTCACATTCGTGAACTCGGCTCTATAAGTCTTGGTCGCCTCCCCGAAACGCAGTTCCCCGAAGACCGCGAACAGGCCGAACACGCCGAGCAGGCAGACCACCAAGAACACGCCAAGACGCCACGCGTCATGGCGAATCCGGGTGGTCAAGCCTGGCATGGCGGGTTACCTCTCCTGGTCTCTGTCGGTGTGGATCATGGGCTCGGCGCGGCCTCTCGCGGCAACGGGATCGGTGGCAGTGGTGTCGGCTGCATCTCCGCGGGTGAGTGGACGATGAACGGCTCGGTGCCCGGCCTCGGGCCGGGATCCCGCGGCGCCATCGGCGGCGGCGCTGGTGGCAACCCCGGCCACAGCGGGGTGCCGTCCGGCGCGTACAGGTCCGCGCCGTAGGCCGGAGCCCCCGGGTACGGGATCGGTCCCGGCGCGGGGCCGCCGAAGAGGTTGCGGATGCTGGGTGGTTCGGGCACCCCTCGAGTGGTCGGGAAGTAATTGGCCCAAGCCGGGAAGCCGATGCCGGGGTTGGGCCGCCAGTCGATCCCGGTGCCAAATCCGGTGTTCGTGACGAGATTTCGCACCGGCCAGTTCTTCGCGACGTCGGGCAGCGAACCGCATCCCGGTTTACCGCCCGGTCCGCCCTTAGCGCCGATGACCGGCAGGTTGTCGGGATAGTGGTACGGGTCGTCCCCGAGTGACAGCCCGACGTCCAGCACCAGAGAGCGGCCGTTTCCGCCTGGCGCCTCATAGCCGCCCGTGTCCAGCAGGGTCTTTGCCCCCACCAGCAGGCAGGTGTACTCCGGGTTGTACTTGTACAGCAGGTTCGTGGTCGGCTCGAGCACGTTGATGGCCCTGATCAGGTTGGCCTGGTTCGGAGCGAGCAGGCTGATGCCGCTGTTGGAGAGCCCGATGGTGCCGAGCAGCAGTGCATCCAGCTGTTGGGCGTGGCTGGTGATGGTGGTGCTGGTTGTGCTGAGCGCGTCGAGTGTGGACAGGATGTTCTGCGCCGCAACGCCGAACGTGTCGTTGAAGTCCCTCAGCGCTCGCAGATCGGCGGTGATCGTCTCGTAACGCGGATTCAGTTCGAGCAGAACCTGATTCGCGTCTGTGGTGGCCTGGCCGATCCGCTGGCCCTGCCCGCGGAGACCGTCGGCGAGCGCTGACAGTGTGCTGTTGAGCTTGGCCGGGTCGATCTTCTGCAGGACGGAGACGACGTTCTGGAATACCGTGTTGGCCTCGACGGTGACGTTGCGCGACTTGATCACCTGTCCGGGGGCCAGCCGCTGCTGGCTGGGATCGCTGGGGTAAACGAGATCGACGAACTTGGCACCGAACACCGTGGTAGCCCGGATCTGGGCCTCGACATTCGCCGGGATGTACTGGATCTTGTCCTTGTCGATCTCCAGTTTCAGCGCCACCGGCCCGCTGCCGCCCTGGATGGAGGTGACCCGCCCGACCTGGACGCCACGCAATTTGACCCTGGCGTCGGTCTCCATCACCAGGCCCGACCGGTCAGACGTCAGCGTGACCGTTTCGGTCGACTTGAAACTGCCCAGGAACAACGCGTACGTCAGCCACAGCGCCACGCCGATCAGGACCACGAGGATTAACGTCCACCACGCGGGGTGCAGGCCTTCGTCGTGTTGTTCCATCGTCACCCGGCCAGATTGAAATTGCCGGACTTGCCATAAACCGCAAGCGAGAGCATGACCAGGACGAAGGCCGAGACGATCAGCGATGAGCGCACTGCCCGCCCGACAGCCTCCCCCACCCCAGCCGGCCCACCGCGTGCGGTGTAGCCGTAATAGGTGTGCACGAGCATGATCACCACCGACAGGGCGATGCATTGGCCGAAGGACCACATCAGGTCAGTCGGGTTCAAAAATGTTTTGAAGTAGTGGTCGTAGACGCCCGTCGATTGCCCGTACAGAACGGTGGTGCCAAACCGCGCCGCCCAGAACGCCATCAGCACACCCACGCAGTACAGCGGAATCACCACGAGGAAGCCTGCGATGACCCGGCTCGACGCGAGAAACGCGATGCTGCGGATACCCATCACTTCGAGCGCGTCGATCTCCTCGTTGATCCGCATGGCGCCGAGTTGTGCGGTGGCTCCGGCGCCGATGGTGGCGGACAGCGCGATGGCGGTGGTGGCAGGTGCGATCAGGCGCACGTTGAAGTAGGCCGACACGAATCCTGTCAGAGCCTCCACGCCGAGTTCGGAGAAGTCGCTGTAGCCCTGCACCGCCACCAGTGCGCCCGTCGTCACGGTCAAGAAGCCGACGATGGCGACCGTGCCACCGATGATTATCAACGCCCCCGCACCGAGGCCCATCTGAGCGATGATCCGAATCAACTCGACCCGGTAGTGCATCAACACGTAATGCGTCGCGCGCACGGTGCGGCCGTAGAACTTGGTTTGCGTTCCAATGTGGTTCCAGGCGTCGCTCACTCCGCGGAACCAGCTTTTCAGCCAGGGGAACTGGGAGTGATGCCTTGAGATCGTCATAGCGTGATCTTGATCGCTATGGCGGTTGCAACGATGTTGATGGCGAACAGCGCCATGAAGGTGAACACCACGGTTTCGTTCACCGCGTTGCCGACACCGGCCGGCCCGCCACGCACGGAAATCCCCTTGTAGCAGGCGATCAGGGCGGCCGAGAGCCCAAACAACGCCGCTTTCACCAGCGCGATCACCACGTCGGTGGCGCCGATGATTAGGGTCAGGCCGGCCGCGAAGGCCCCCGGAGACACGTTCTGGATGTAGACGACGAAGAGAAAGGCGCCGGACAGACCCACGAGAATCACCGTGGCAGACAGCGCCAGCGACACCACGGTGGCGGCCAGCACCCTGGGGACCACAAGCGCCTGAATGGGATTGATCCCCATCACGCGCAGCGCATCGAGCTCTTCACGAATCGTCCGCGCACCCAGATCGGCGCACATGGCTGTGGCGCCAGCTCCAGCGACCACCAAGACCGTAACGATGGGCCCGATCTGCCGCACCGTGCCGAGGGCGGCCCCTGTCCCAGAGAAGTCCGCGGCACCGATCTCGCCCAGCAGGATGGTTTCGATGAAGGTCAGCAACACCGTGTACGGAATTGTCAACAACAACGTCGGTACTATCGACACCCTGGCGACGAACCACGACTGAGCGATGAACTCACGCCACGCGAAGGGCGGCCGGAACATGGCCACGAACGTGTCGAGCGCCATGGCGTAGAACCCGCCGAAGGCACGCACCGGCTTCGCAATGACGTTGGAGGCCACCACTAGTCGGCCCTTCCCCGCCAGCGCCTCTCCGTCATGGGTCGTTGATCCCTCCGACGTATTACACGCTCGTAGGAGGTGAGTGTGACACCGGGAACTCGTCCGAATCCCGAAATCACCGATTTCGGGGACCAACCGCCGGAATTCCCTGCCTATCTAGCCCGCCATCCGTTGACTGAACGGTCGCGGTCTCGCCCCGACGGCTGCCCGCACGGGGTCGGCATCAGCAAAGCGCCGACAATGCGCACGTCGCGCCAATCACGCACCGTCGACGGCCGCCTCCAGTTCAGCAATCACGATCCGCCGCATTCCCAGCATCGCGGTGGTCGCTGCGGCTGCACGGGCGGTGTCGGGATCCTCGATCAGTTCGTACAACCGCTTGGGGGTGATCTGCCAGCTCAGCCCATACCGGTCCTTGAGCCAGCCGCATTGCGATTCCTGCCCGCCCTCGAGCAGCGTGAACCAGTAGTAGTCCACCTCTTCCTGGTCGGCGCAGAGAATCTCGAATGACACGGCCTCGGTGAAGGGGAACAGCGGCCCTCCGTTGATGCCGAGGAACCGCTGGCCGTCGAGCACGAACGTGCCGTACACGACGTCACCGGGCTTTCCGGGGCCTGCGTCGGTGTAGCGGGTGTATCCCTCGATCGATGAGTTGGGGAAGACCGAGGTGTAGAACTCCGCGGCCTCCTCGAGGTCGTCGTTGAACCAGAGCGATGGCGTGATAGTTGGCATGTGGTGTGGACCCACCGTGTCCCCAGAAATCATCGCGTAGCGCTCATTGCAGGCCGGGGCAGCGTCGTTGGTGGTGAAGCCGCTGGGTAACGTGAGGTCCGGGGTCGGCCGAGAGGAATTCCGTGACCATTTCGAGTGCACCGCAGACCGTGACGTTTCGTGGCGTCGACGACCTGTCCCTGGTTGCCGACGAGTGGAACCGGGACGCACCCGGTGAGCACCCGACGATCCTCATGCTGCACGGCGGTGGCCAGAACCGGCACTCGTGGAAGAACACGGGCCAGATCCTCGCCGATGCCGGCTATCACGTGATCGCCCTCGACAGTCGGGGCCACGGCGACAGCGACCGCTCGCCCACCGCGACGTACGCGGTCGAGGCGCTGTGCGACGACACCCTGCAGGTGCTGTACCAGATCGGGCGGCCGGTCGTGCTGATCGGCGCCAGCATGGGCGGAATGACCGGGATCGCCGCCGCGCACGAGGCCGGGCCCGAGTTGGTGACCAAGCTCGTGCTCGTCGACGTCGTACCGCGGTTCGAGAAGGGCGGCAGCGCGCGTATCCGTGACTTCATGGCCAGCGGCCTGGACGGTTTCGACACGCTCGAGGAGGCCGCCGACGCCGTTGCCGCCTACCTTCCGCACCGCACCAAACCGCGCAGCGTTGAGGGCCTGAAGAAGAATCTGCGCGAGCGTGACGGCCGCTGGTACTGGCACTGGGATCCCGCATTCCTGACCAAGCCGGAGGACGATCCGTTCATCCGCGTCGAGAAGCTCGAGCAGGCCGCAATCAACCTGGAGATCCCGATCCTGCTGATCCGGGGCAAACTCTCCGACGTCGTCAGCACCAAGGGCGTGCAGGACTTCCTGGCCAAGGTGCCGCGCGCGGAACTCGTCGAGTTGTCCGACGCCGGCCATACCGCCGCCGGGGACGACAACGACGCCTTCACCGACGCCGTCGTCCAATTCGTCAGCCCGTGACCACCGGCTTCAACTTCCTCGAGCAGCCCGAGCTGCCTGCCCCGCAGGTCAGCGAGGCTGAGGCGCAGGCGCTGCTGTCCGATCACTACGGGCTGAGTGCCCGCGTGGAATCACTTGGCAGCCAACAGGACAAGAACTTCCTGGTCCGGCTCGACGATGACGCTCCGGCGGGCGTCCTGAAGATCGCGAACCCGGCGTTCAGTGCCGTCGAACTCGAAGCCCAGGACGAGGCGGCCCGACTGATCGCCGTCACCGAGCCCACGCTGCGGGTCGCGGCACCCCTGCCGAATCAGGCCGGCGACGTGTACACGACGGTGACAGGTCTGCTCGACGGCGACGCGCACGTGCGCCTGCTGCCGTTCCTTGCCGGCGGCACCCTCGTCGCCGCGGGATACCTCTCGCCCACCGTGATCGCAGGCATGGGCGAGGTCGCCGGCCGAGTCAGCCGATCCCTGTCCGGTTTCACCCATCCCGGCCTCGACCGGGCCCTGCAGTGGGACCTGCGGTACGGCAATGACGTCGTGACCGCGCTAGCCCGCCATGTGACCGATCCTGCGCTGCGCGAGCGTCTGTGTGCGGCCGCGGCCGCCGCATGGGAGCGGGTCACCGCCCTTGCCGACGCCCTCCCGCGCCAGGCCGTCCACCTCGACCTCACCGACGCCAACCTGGTGATGGCACAGGACATCGGTGCCGCACGCCCCGACGGTGTCATCGACTTCGGCGATCTGTCGAACACCTGGGCGGTGAGCGAACTCGCTGTGGCGCTGTCATCCGTGCTGGGCCACCCGGGCGCATCACCGACGTCGATACTGCCGGGTGTCAGGGCATTCCATGCGATCCGGCCGTTGTCGCCCGCCGAGGCAGATGCGCTGTGGCCGCTACTGGTCCTGCGTAGCGCGGTGCTGATCGTCAGCGGCGCACAGCAGGCCGAACTGGAACCGGACAACAGCTACCTCACCGAGCAAGCCGACGCCGAGACGCGCATGTTCACCCAGGCCACATCTCTGCCGATCGAGGTGATGACCGGCGTGATCCGCGCCGCGATCGGCCTGGGCGGTCCGCCCGAGATCGTCGCGGGTGAACCGATGATCTCAGGTGTGGCTCCGGAATCGGTGGTGACACTTGACCTCTCGAGTACGTCTGCCGTCTTTGATGACGGCGTGTTCGGTCAGCAGGTCGAGGACGAGGCTGCCCGAGGTGCCATCCGCGCCGGGGCGGCCCTGGCGGTCACCCAGTTCGGCGAGGCACGGCTCACGCGCTCGCACTTCCTAAGCCAGCACTCCCCCGACGTCATCGCCACCGGTGTCTCGCTGTGGCCAGCCCGGCCCCTGACGCTGGCCTCGCCGTGGCCGGGTCGGTGCAGCCGCTCCGGTGACACCGTCACCGTTCACGGCGCACACTTCGTCGTGACGGTGACGGGTGCTGACAGCGCATCCGGTGACCGGGTCGAGGCCGGGGTGCCGTTCGCCACCATCGAGGAGAGCACCTGGGCGACGATCACGGTCACGCCCGCGGATGCCCCGACGGTTCCGCAGTTCACCGCCGCCGACCTCAAGCCGGGCTGGCTGACGCTGGCCCGCGACCCCGGGCCGCTGCTGGGGTTGGCACCGTCCACCCCGGCGTCTCTCCCGGACACGGACCGAGACCTGTTGGCGCGCAGGGATGACAGCTTCGCCAGAGTGCAGGAGCACTACTACGCCGAGCCGCCGCAGATTGAGCGTGGCTGGCGCCACCACCTGATGGCGACGGACGGCCGAACCTACCTCGATATGGTCAACAACGTCACGGTGCTGGGCCACGCTCACCCCCGCGTCGCCGACGCCGCCGCACGCCAGCTTCGCCGCCTCAACACGAACTCACGGTTCAACTACGCGTCGGTGGTCGAGTTCAGCGAGCGACTGGCGGCGACCCTGCCCGATCCGCTGGACACCGTCTTCCTCGTCAACTCCGGTTCGGAGGCAAGCGATCTGGCGATCCGGCTGGCGACGGCCGCCACCGGCCGACGCGACGTGGTGGCGGTCAGGGAGGCCTATCACGGCTGGACGTACGCCACCGACGCCGTGTCGACGTCCACCGCGGACAACCCGAACGCGCTGAGCACCCGACCCGACTGGGTGCACACCGTCGAGTCTCCCAACAGCTTTCGCGGTATGTACCGTGGCGCCGACGTCGGCTGGTACGCGCTCGATGCCGTGCATCAGATCGAGGACCTGGTCGGCACGGGTCGCGCGCCCGCCGGTTTCATCTGCGAGACCGTGTACGGCAATGCCGGCGGCATGATGCTGCCCGACGGCTACCTCACCCAGGTGTACGCGGCGGTACGCGCCGCCGGAGGCCTGGCGATCGCCGACGAGGTCCAAGTCGGTTACGGCCGTCTGGGCCAGTGGTTCTGGGGGTTTCACCAGCAGGACGTGGTGCCCGATATCGTTTCGGTGGCGAAGGCGACGGGTAACGGCTCCCCACTCGGCGCGGTGATCACCAGCCGGGCGGTGGCCGACGCGTTCGCCTCGCAGGGCTACTTCTTCTCCTCGACCGGTGGCAGCCCGCTGTCGTGCACGATCGGCCTCACCGTTCTAGACGTGATGGTCGACGAGGACCTGCAGGGCAACGCGGCCCGGGTGGGCTCCCATCTCAAGGAGCGCCTCCTGGCGCTGCGCGACAGGCACCCCATGATCGGCACGGTGCACGGCATGGGCCTGTACCTGGGCGTTGAGATGGTCCGCGACGCCGTCACGTTGACGCCCGCGTCCGAGGAGACCGCGGCGATCTGCGACCGCATGCTCGAGCTGGGTGTCGTGATCCAGCCGACCGGTGAGCATCTCAACATCCTTAAGACCAAGCCGCCGTTGTGCATCGATGTGCCGGGGGCGGACTTCTACGTCGACACGCTGGACCGTGTGCTGACCGAGGGTTGGTGACCGGCGTTTAGGGTGCAGGGATGACATCCTCCGCCGACACCGTGGTCACCGAGTTCTGCGCACTGTGGTCGACGGCTGACGTCGACCAGATCGTCGACTGGTTCACCGAAGACGCGGTCTACCACAACATCCCGTTGGCAGCCGCTGTGGGCCGCGATGCCATCAGGGAGTTCATCGCAGGCTTCATCGCCGCCTTCGACGGTATCGACTTCACCGTGCACCGCCAGCTCGCGTCCGGTGATGTGGTGATGAACGAGCGGACGGACGTGATGAGGCGCAAGGACGGCGGCGAGATCGCGCTACCCGTGATGGGTGTCTTCGAGGTGCGCGACGGGAAGATCGCGGTGTGGCGGGACTACTTCGACATGGCCACGGTCGCCGCGGCGTTCGACTGACCTCCCCCGGTTGGCGGCCTGGGGGCCGATACTGAGTCCGTGACGCTCACGACGATTGCGCTGTGCGTGCTCGCGGCCGTCGCGGTCGCCGAGGGCATCGCGCTACTCGTGATGACCCGACAGCTGAAACGTCGCGACGCCGAGCTCGAGGAGCTGAATCGCCGTCTGGATACCCGCGCCACGCTGCTGTCGGGCGGGCGGGAGGCCGTCAAGCAGGTCTGGCAGACCGCCAATGTCCTGCGCAAGGAGGGTTTCGGCGCGGCCGTGCGGTCCTCGATCGAGGATCTGGCCGACTGGGCGGAGGTTGAGCGCCCGGACCTGGCGAGGCTGGTACCCGACGGCCGAGTGGCGATCCTGTTCTCCGATATCGAGGGGTCGACGGCGCTCAACGAACGCATCGGCGACCGGGCCTGGGTGCGGCTGATCGAGAGCCACGACAAGATGGTCGGCCGCTGCGTGAAGCGCCATGGCGGCCACGTGGTGAAGAGCCAGGGCGACGGTTTCATGATCGCGTTCGCACGCCCCGAGGAGGCGGTCCGGTGCGGCATCGACGTGCAGCGTGAACTGGCCAGGCGACCCGACGGCATTCGCGTCCGCATCGGCGTTCACGCCGGGAAGTCGGTGCGGCGCGGTGATGACCTGTTCGGCCGCAACGTCGCGATGGCGGCGCGGGTGGCCGCCGCAGCCGACGGCGGCGAGGTCCTTGTCAGCAAGTCCGTCCGCGACGCCGTCACCGATCAGGAATTCGATGGCGGTCGAGAGGTGGAGCTCAAGGGGTTCAGCGGCACTCACCGGCTGTATGCGCTGGCCCTCGAACCCGCTCGTTGACGGCTGCCCGGGCCGCTACTGCCCGGGTCCAGACTCGGCCAGCCGCTGGTGCAGACGCGCCCGGATGTCGTCGGGAGTGTAGGAATTGCGCTTACGTTGATCGCGGGCCACGAGCACGCCACCAGCGACGACACCGGCGACACCGGCCAGTCCAATCCACTTCCAGATACCTCGCATGGGTCAGAGTCTGCCTAAGCTGCGGACGTGAATGCGAACACGGTGACGTTGGAGCGCGCACTGGCCGAGACACGCACCGGGGACATCTGGCTCTTCCGAGGCGCGTCGGGGCCGGACCGGGCGATCCAGACGCTGACCAATGCGCCGGTGAATCACGTCGGCATGTCCGTGGCCATCGATGATCTCCCGCCGCTGATCTGGCACGCCGAACTGGGCGACAAGCTGCAGGACATGTGGACCGGCACCCATCACCGCGGCGTCCAGCTCAACGATGCCCGCCAGGCCGTCGAGCAGTGGATGCTGCGGTACGACCAGCGGTGCTGGCTGCGTCAGCTCACGCCGTATGCGACGCGCGAGCAGGAGGACGAGATGCTCCGCGTTATCGCACGCATGAACGGCACGGCCTTCCCGACGACTGCCCGACTCACCGGGCGGTGGATGCGGGGCCGGATTCCGAGCGTCAGCGACTTCACCCGCGGGCTTCCGTTCGTGCACCGCAGGGTCCGCGATGCGGCAGAGCGCAAGAAGACGGAAAGCCTCAAGGCCGGAGTGCAGACGGCGTACTGCGCGGAGACCGTCGCCATCACCTACGAGGAGATGGGACTGCTGACCACCGAGAAGCATTACAACTGGTTCGATCCCGGCAAGTTCTGGAGCGGCGACACCCTGCCGTTGACCAAGGGCTACCGGCTGAGCGAGGAGATCGCGGTCACTCTTTGAGTTCAAAGCGGTTTTGGGGATGATCTACGGCGAGCCATGCGTTCTTGTGCATGATTCGGCCCGTCGATAATCATCCCCGAGGTCGGCGGGCCGGATCACTCTCATCCCATCCGGGGTCGCAGCGGCGTCTGCGGCGGCGCTTCGGTGACGGCGGGGCACGTCGTCTCGATCTCGAACCTGTGCGCCGCCACCTCACCCGGATTGGGCGGCATTCGGCCGATGAACCGATAGGTGTCGTCAACCTTCGTCGCGTCGACCTCGTTGGGGTCCGCGACGAACCCGGACAGCTCGTGATGCCGAAATCCCACTCTGTCCGCGACGATGTGCCCGGCCTGCCTGACCACGACGCGCACGACCTCGCTCTTGCCGCCGTCCACGAGGATGAGCAGCGTGCCGTCGTCGTAGGTGGTGCAGGTGACCTTGTCGGTGGAGATCGTGCGACTCTGGCCGTCGAACACCACCTTGGTCTCGATCACGGGCCCGCGACTGCATCCCACCAGGGCTCCCGCGACCGTGGCGCACGCGACCGCCACCAGGCTGGGCGACGCGACGCGCATGGCGCCAGTATGAGCCCCTAGAACGTTGCGCCCTGCGGAATTGTCACTCCCGATATTTTGCGCCGACGGTGTGCTTAGCTTTCTGAGCCGGTGGTCGTCCGACCACGCGAAAGGAAGCACCTCATGTTGGTGTCAGGACGTTCTCTTCACAGCGCGGCGATCGGGGTGATCTGCGCAGGCGGCATGTTGTTCGGTGGCGCTGCAGTAGCCTCAGCCGAACCACCACCTCCACCGCCGCCCAACTGCACCGCAGGCGATCTGGCGGTCGCCTCGGGCACCGTCGGCACGGCGATGGGCGACTACCTCTTCAGCCATCCAGACGTCAACAACTTCTTCACAAGCCTTCGCGGCCTACCGCACGAGGAAGTGCGCGGCCGGGTCCAGACCTACATGGATGCCAACCCACAGGTCGAGACCGAGATCAACGGTATTCGGCAGCCTCTCACCGACGTGCGAAATCGCTGTGACGTCCCCGAACCGCTGGGCTCGTAGGGGCGTGACCATGTCTTCCTGGAAGCGGTCATGGACCATCGCCGCGGCGAGCACCCTGGCGGTCGCCGCGATCCCCGGAGCGATCGTCACCATCGGATTGCCCACTGTCGCAAGCGCTGACGTGTGCGCCAGCGCGGGCCGTCGGGTGCAGGTGAGCGGCTGCACCAACATCGCCGATGCGGTTGCACCGTACGTTCCGCCCCCCGCGTACTACGCCCCGATGCCGTACGACCCACCACCGCCTCCGAACGTCACCGGATGCGTCAGCTACAACGGCAGATGGGTCAACGCCGGCGGCTGCAACTGACAGACTCCAAAACGGCGAGACGTGGCCGCTTACAGCATGACCACGGACCGCAGCACAGAACCTGCGTGCATCGCGGTGAACGCCCCCTCTATGGCGTCGAGTGCGATGCGCTCGGTGACGAACTTCTCCAGCGGTAGGCGTCCCTGCAGGTGCAGGTCGATGAGCATGGGGAAGTCACGCTCGGGGAGACAGTCGCCGTACCACGACGATTTCAGTGCACCGCCGTGCGAGAAGAAGTCCAGCAACGGCATCTCGAGTCGCATGTCGGGGGTGGGCACACCGACCAGGACAACCGTTCCGGCCAGGTCGCGAAGGTAGAACGCCTGTTTCCAGGTCTCTGGCCGTCCCACGGCGTCGATGACGACGTCGGCGCCGTGTCCCGCGGTCAGCTCACGAACGGCCTCGATGGGATCGGATTGAGTCGCGTCGATGGTATGAGTCGCACCGATATCACTGGCCCACTGCAATTTTCGTGCGTCGCGGTCGATGGCGATCACTGTCGACGCGCCGGCCAGCCGTGCCCCCATGATGGCCGCATCGCCGACTCCCCCGCAGCCGATCACGGCAACCGAGTCGCCGCGGCCCACGTTGGCGGTGTTGACCGCCGCGCCAAGTCCGGCCATCACCCCGCACCCAAGCAGACAGGCGGCAGCGGCATCGACATCAGCCGAGACCTTGGTGCACTGGCCCTCATGGACGAGCGTCTTATCGGCGAACGCGCCGATACCCAACGCGGGGGTGACTTCGGTGCCATCGGTCAACGTCATCTTCTGCGACGCATTGTGTGTGTCGAAGCAGTACCAGGGCTTGCCGCGCCGGCAGGCCCTGCACTGACCGCACACCGCGCGCCAGTTCAGGACGACGAAGTCGCCGACCGCCACGTGCGACACATCGCTGCCGATCGACTCGACAATGCCCGCGGCCTCATGGCCCAGCAGGAAGGGGTACTCGTCGTTGATGCCGCCGTCGCGATAGGCCAGGTCTGTGTGGCAGACACCGCAGGCCTGTACGGCCACGATCACATCGCGAGGACCCGGATCCGGAATCACGATGTCAACGAGTTCCACCGCGGACAGCTTGTTTCGGGCGATGACGCCCCGAACGATCTGGGACACGACAAGTACTCCTCAAAGGTCAGGATGTGATCCGGCCTGGGTTCGGCCCAAATCAGCACGGAGAGAACGGCACAGGGCCGGGGCGGTGTGGGGCCGCCGCTCCGTGCGACCCCACACCGCGACAGCTCAGGCGTTGATGACGAAGACCTTGCGGATGGTCTCGTGCACCTTCCAGGAGGTGACCTCGCCGGCATCGATGAACACCAGGTCCCCGGCGGCGACATCGACACTGTCGCCGTTCTCGCCCGTCACGGTGGCCCTGCCACTGAGGATGACGACGGTCTCCTGACCGGGAATGTTCGCATGTGTCCCGGGCGCGGCCTGCCACACTCCGTGGTACTGGTTGCCCTCGTCGTTGGTGTAGAGCCGGTTCGACCACACCTCGGCATCGCTGTCGTCGCGCGGCTTGGCCTCCACCTCGACGGTCTTAGGGTCGAACTTGCGAATCGTGGTTGTCATTTCTCTCTTTCTATCGTTGGTTGTGCGGGATTCAGGGAGCGCCGGTGAGATGGGCCAGCGCGGGTCGGACCTTGCCGCCGATCAACTCGAAGCTGCGCCGGTAGGTTTCGGGGTCCTGGTCGTACTCGTGGGTGAAGGTGATCAGGCTGCCGAACCCGCCGACGCTGTCGTAGAGCGCCTCCACCTTGCCGATGACGGTGTCCGGTGACCCGACGAGCAGGAAGTTGTCCACCATCCACTCGATGGTGAGGTCCTCCGGCGGAATGGTGCCGCCGGAGAACAGATCTCCGATGCCCAGCTTGTTGACGAACAGCGGGATGTTGTAGTCGCCCCACAGTTTGCCCATCGCACCGTTGAAGACTCGGTCTCGCGCCTCCTCATCGGTTTCGGCGACGAAGAAGTCGCGGCAGATGTGCCAGTCAGCGCGCGACGGAGTGTGACCCGCCTCAGTGGCCGCCGTGGAGTAGGTCCTCCAGTGCTCGGCGAGCACGGTCTCGTGCACCTGCTGGCTCATCGGGATCGCGCCGCGCCGCCCGGCTTCGGTGAGGCTGGGCGAGGTTGCCTGCATGCCGGTGATCATCAGCGGAATGCCCGGCTTCTGCAGTGGCTTGAGGTGCGGGCCGGCGATCTCGGGGTCGAACGCCGGCATGTCAACGGAGAAGAACTCGCCGTCGATCTTGAAGGGTCCGGTCTTGCTCCAAATGGCCTCGATGATGTCGAGTGCCTCGATGAGCATCTTGCCGTTGTTCTTTCCAGTACCGAACAGTTGCGCGTCACTGGCGTAGGCGCCGGGTGCAACACCTGCGATGTAGCGGCCGCCGGTCATGTGATCAAGCCACATCATCCGGTGAGCTAGGGCCACCGGATTGTGGTACGGCAGCAGGTGAGCCGCGGCGCCAAGGGTGATGTTGGAGGTCAGCTGAGATGCCGCGGCAATCATCAGATCGGGTGCCGGGCTGGGTTCGTCACCGAGGGTGTAGTGCTCGGCGAAGAAGGCCTCGTCCAGCCCGTACTCATCGGCCCACTTCGTGATCTGCAGGTCCCAGTCGATGACATTGCGGGCGGTGCGCCGCCCCCCGGAGTAGCCGAGGGCGTAGGGGATGTTGAAGACTCCGAATTTCATTGTGCTCGAGTTCCTTTCAGGATGATGAGGAATGTCTGACCAGGCCAGGAAAGCCGGACCGGTGAAAGATGAGTGGCGCCTGGGCGTGATCGGGACGTTCGGCGATCGCAGCGTCGAGCACCCGAGCGACGACGATGGTGTGGTCTCCGCCGTCGTGCTCGTCCTCGAGATCGCAGTCCACCCACGCCGAGACGTCGCCGAGCAGCGGCCCGCCGAGATCACGTCGCGTCGAGAACGCCACCCCGGCGAACTTGTCGCTCCCCGACTTCGCGAACCGCCGCGCCAGTTCGGACTGCCCCTCGGAGAGGACGTTGACCAGGAAGCGACCCGACGCGGCGATCCGGGGCCAGCTCGTCGAACTCTTGGCCACCGACAACAGCACCAGGGGCGGGTCCAGGGACAACGACAGGAACGACTGCAGTGTCATGCCGACGGGATCCCCATCCATGGTGCCGGTGACAACGACGACGCCGGTCGGGAAATGACCCAGAACGCTGCGCAGGACCACCTCGTCGGGGCACTGCGTGCTGTCTACTCCCATACAGGTCAGCACCTTTCGCGAATCATGCGGGATTGACTGAGTATGAACATATGTTCAAGTTCGATTCGAAAGTACCCACCGCCGTCAGCGAAAGTCAATAGGTACACTGGCATTAGCTGGCGGAGCGCGGCTGCTGGTGCGGCGATTCCGCGTTGTTGTACGTTCGTTTGGCAACATTGGCAGTGACAGAACGGAGATCTGGTGGCACGCGCGGGAGTTCGCTCGGAGGCGACGCGGGCGACGTTGCGACAAGCGGCGCTCGACGTGGCCACCGAGTACGGAGTCAGGGGTGTCACCCATCGCCGAGTCGCTGCTGCAGCCGGCGTCGCGCTCGGCTCGGCGAGCTACCACTACGAGCACATCGACGAACTGATGTACGAGGCGTTCGCGTGGTGGGTCGCGAGTCAAACTGCCGGTTTCGCACCGGGTTTCGCCGAGGCTCAGACAGAGGACGAGTTGGTCGAGGCCGTCCTTCACCTCCTCACCGTGATCCACGGCAGCCCGAGCGCCCGCATCCTGCTGTTCGAGATCTACGCGCAGAGCGTGCGCGACCCCAAGTACCACCAATTGGTCGAGAACTGGTCCCGGCAGACCAGGACCAGCCTGGAGCGCATGTACAGCAGCACGGTCGCCCAGCAGATCGAGGCCGCGTGGGAGGGCCTCGGTGTGCAGATCGTGATGGGAACCCTCGACTCCGTCGAGGATGCCGAGGCTTTGCTTCGACTGGTGCTTGAACAGGAGCAGATGAAGACTGCCGCACCCGCCAAGCGCCGAGCCAGGAGTCGTTGACGGCCCACTGGTGGTATCGCCAACGATCCTGCTCAGCCGCTCGACCGGGTGCGTGCGGGTCACGACACCGGCTGACCGTCAGTGACGCCGCGGTTGGTCTCGCTGGTGTCCGTCTGGCCACCGATCCGCGCGTAGACGTCCGGTCGAGTGCGGCGCCAGACCAGCGCCAGGGTCAGCCCGAACACGGCCAGCGCCAGAATGAACAGCTGCAGGATGACCGCGACCGCGGTGCTGCCTCCAACCAGTAGCGGGAAGTAGACACTGCTGATCACCAGCATCGTCACCAGGCCGGCAAGACCGAGACCCGGAGCGATGAGGGTGTTCCACAACCTCTCGGTGTGCTCCACGCGTCGGAAGTACACGATCACCGTCAGACACGTGAGCGCCATCAGGGTCAACATCGTGTAGGTGCCAACCCCGAACATCCACGAGTAGAACGTGACTGCGTCGACATCGATGAACAGGAACGGCGCGGTCAGGATCAACGCGATGATCGACACCGTTGCCGAGGCGATCGCGGGCGACTGATGCTTGGGATGCGCCTGTCCGAGCTTGCTGGGCAGTACACCATCGCGAGAGAGGGCAAAGGTGTAGCGAGCCAACGGATTATGCGCTGCCAGTGTGGCGGCGAACAGGCTAGTGACGAGCAGGCAGTTCATGATCTCGGCCATCACACTGCCGGTGTAGAAGCGCAGTCCTGCGGCGAAGATCCCGGTGGAGTCCGCCTGTGCTGCCCCCACCACATCGTCGACGCCGTAGAACGTCACCAGCGCCCATGCGGTGAAGACGTAGAACAGGCCGATCAATCCGACGGCCAGATAGGTCGCCCGGGGAATGGTGCGCTGCGGGTCCCTGACCTCGGAGCGATAGATCGCGGTGCCCTCGAATCCGAGGAACGTCGCGCTGGCGAAGAGGATCGCGATCCCGATCGAACCCGAGGTGATGGCGCCGGGGCTGAATGACTCGAACTGCCATCCGTGCGGCCCCCCGGTGCTGGCGACCGAGAAGTTGAACACCAGGACGATGACGACCTCGAGCACCATCATCACGCTCAGGACCTGACCGGAGAGTTCGATGTTGAAGTGCCCCAGACAGGTCACGATGATCCACAGTGCGATACCCCAGACCCACCACGGTGCAATCGCCGAGCCGAACAGCGACTCCATGAGCACGGTGACGGAATCCCCGAAGAATGCGTACGTGCCGACCAGAAGTGTGAGGTAGGCCAGCTGCGCGAGGAATGCCGCGGGTAGTCCGATGGGCCGCCCGAGGCCTCCGGTGATGTAGGCGTAGAACGCCCCGGTACGAGGGAAGTGGCGGGCCATGGTGGTGAAGCCGACGGCGAACATCATCATCACCAGGCCGATGAGCGCATACGTCGCAGGGGCTCCGGCCCCATTTCCCTGAGCGATGACCAGCGGGAGGATGCCCGCCACCGCCCCCAGCGGAGCAGACATGGCCAACACAGTCAGGATCAACCGTGTGGTTCCCAGCCGGCCCGACAGTGCGGCGTCGCGGGAGGACATATCTCGGCCCGGTTCCGGCGATGCGGTGACAGTTCCGAGCGACCGCTCAGACGGTGAATTGATCATGCACACTCCAAAGATCGATGGATCCGACAACTAAGGGGCACTGACGATTTCAGATGGGGTGTCGGTCTGCACGGGTGCATGCCACAGCACTCGGTCATGCGTCACGGCAGACGTGACGCATATCGCAGACCCGAATCATTGAACATTAGTTCAAGACATGAGACAATATAAGCGGCACTTGTATCCGCGTCAACAGTTCAGCGATGCGAATCTTCAGCGCCGGCCACGGCGGGCCCCACGCGGACGCCGAAGCCCACTTCCCCACGCTTATCCGTCGATTTAGCTCCACGACACGGGGTTTCGTGGTATCTGCCGACTTTCCAGATCTTTTCACCCCAGGGTATTGACCCGGGAAAAACCACGGGCATACACTCACAACTTCCTTGAACGTTTGTTCAAAGCAATCGGTCTCGACTGAACTCACACAGACGACATGTGAAAGGAATCTCCTATCATGGGACAACTGGACGGCAAGGTCGCGTTCATCACCGGAATCGCACGGGGACAAGGGCGTTCACACGCGCTGGCGCTGGCCGAGGAAGGCGCCGACATCATCGGTCTCGACCTCTGCGGGGAACTCGAGTCCACCGCCTACCCGGGCGCCACCCTTGAAGATCTCGAGGAGACCGCGCGCCTCATCAAGCAGACCGGACGCCAGGCGGTGCTCTCCCAAGCCGACGTCCGCAACTACGACGAGGTCAAGGCCGCATTCGACCGCGGCATCGAGCAGCTCGGACGTGTCGACATCATCATCCCGAACGCCGGCATCTGCGCCGGCGGGAAGACCTGGGAGATCGACACCGCCGCGTGGCGGGAGACGATCGACGTCAACCTCACCGGCGCCTGGCACACGGTGAAGGCGTCAGTGCCCACCCTGATCGAACAGCAGCAGGGCGGCTCGGTGGTCTTCATCGGATCCACCGAGGCACTCAAGGGTGCGGAGAACATGGCCTCCTACGTGTCCTCGAAGCACGCCATCACCGGTCTGATGACCACGTTGTCGCGGGAACTGGGCCGCCACAACATCCGCGTCAACTCGGTGAACCCGACGTGCGTCGACACCCACATGATCCAGAACCCCTACGTCTGGGGGCTGTTCCGACCCGACCTGGAACACCCGACCCGCGATGCTGTCGAGGACACCTTCACCTCAACACATCTGCTACCCGTGCCGTGGATGGAACCCATCGACGTCAGCCGCGCGATCCTCTACCTCGTCACCGACTCTGGCCGCTACATCACCTCGGAGGCACTCAAGATCGACGCGGGATTCGTGGTCAAGTCATGATCCCGCGGCGGATCGGCGTCAGTGACGGTGATCGATGACGACCTACGACTCCATCGACCGCGCTGTCGCCCAGATCGCCGCTGGCGCAGCAGTGGTCGTGATCGATGATCTCCGCCCCGACGGCGAGGGCAGCCTGGTTCTCGCCGCGGAGAGCTGCACGACCGAACTCCTGGCCTTCATGGTCCGCCATACCTCCGGTTATGTGTCCGCAGCACTGGACGCCAAGGCCTGCGAGCGTCTGGCGCTCGTCCCGATGGCGGCGACGAACCAGGACGGCGATGGCGCGGTGTACACCGTGACCGTCGACGCGAGCATGTCTATCGGGACCGGTATCTCCGCAGCCGATCGCGCCACCACCATCCGCCTTCTGGCCGATGACAGCAGTGCGGCAGACGATTTCAACCGACCTGGGCACGTGGTGCCGCTGCGCACTCGCGACGGCGGTGTGCTCACCCGGCCAGCGCACCCCGAGGCGGCGGTGGACCTCGTCCGCATGGCCGGTTGCGCGCCTGCGGGTGTCCTCTGTGCCATCGTCGGCATTCAGGATCCCACGCGTATGGCCAACCACGCCGAATTACGGTTTTTCGCCGATCAATACGGAATGCCGATGATCTCGATCACCGACCTGATCGCGTGGCGTCGACAACACGAGAAGCAGGTCAGGAGGGTGGCCGAGAATCGCATTTCGACGGCGCACGGCCAGTTTCGCGCCATTGGATACCTCACCAACGACGGACGAGACGAGCACACCGCGCTGACGCTCGGCGACGTCTCCGGCGCGAGCGGACCGGTGCCGGTGGCCATCCACGCCCAGTGCTCGCTTGGTGATGTCTTCGGATCGCTCGGGTGTCACTGTGCCAGTCAACTCGAAACCTCCATGGCCCAAGTCGCGTTGGCCGACCGAGGTGTCGTGGTCTACCTGCGCGGGCCCTGCGGTACGTCGCATCACGGGCACATCGACGGGTCGTCCTACGTCATCGCCGGCCAGATCCTGGACGACCTCGGGGTCACTGACGCCCGATTCACGCGTGCCGGGCAGGACCGTCATCTGGTCGAGGCCGGATTCCTGCCCGCCAGCACTCGATACCAGCATGTCCATGCGTCGTAGTTCTCACACCAATGTTCATATTCTAGGTATTCGAAAGGAAATCCCCTGTGGCACAGCAGTTTGATGGAAAGACAGTACTGATCTCAGGATCTGCCCGAGGCCAGGGCGCCTCCCACGCACGCCGGTTCGCCGACGAGGGCGCCACAGTGATCGTGACCGACGTGCTCGACGATCTCGGCGAAGCCGTCGTCGAGGAGATCCGCGCGAAAGGTGGACAGGCCGCGTACCAGCATCTCGATGTCCGCCGCGGCCAGGAGTGGGCCGAGGTGGTCGACTGGACCGAGCGAGAGTTCGGTCAGCTGAACGTCCTGGTCAACAACGCCGGCATTGTGGATTGCGCACCCGTGGTGGAGTGCACCGACGAAGTGTGGGCCAACGTCATCGAGACCAACCAGAGCGGTGTCTTCCGCGGGACTCGCGCCGCCGTACCGGCCTTCAAGCGGGCAGGCGGTGGCGCGATTGTGAACATCTCGTCGATCTATGGCATCTCCGGCTCGTGGGGGTATGCGGCATACATCGCCAGCAAGTTCGCCGTGATCGGACTGACCAAGTCGACCGCCCTGACCTACGCCGCCGACAACATTCGGGCGAACGCCGTCGCCCCGTCTTCGGTCGACACCCCCATGCTCGATGCCGAGCGCCTCATCATGGCCGAGAATCCGTACTTCGACTTCGACGCATGGATTGCGTCCCAGCCCATTCCGACGATCGCTCAGCCTGAGGAGGTCAGTGAACTGGTGCTGTACCTGGCCTCGGACCGCGCCCGTTACTGCACCGGCGCGGTGTACCCGATTGACGGTGGAATCCTCGCAGGCGCGGGGTAGGCAGTCGATCACCCCTGGGGGCGGACGGCCTCGCCGTAGTGTCCAATGATGTACTGCGAGAGACGCTGAGCGAAAGCCCTCAGCGTGGGCGCTCCGACGTGGTGGTGATCCCACGCGGCATAGAGGCGGATGCTGAGTTCGCCCGTCCCCACGGTGATTCGCAAGGGGTGCAACCCAAACCGCGGGTCATCGGTGACCACCGCGATGCCCCGGCCGGCCGCGGCGAGCGCCTGCGCCACTGCTCCGCTACTCACCTCGATCTCGACGCGAGGCGCTAGCCCGGCGTTGAGCGCAGCGGCATCGAGCATCTGCCGAGCGCTGAAGGTCAACGGGAGGCCGATAATCGGCTCCTCAAGGACCGCGGCGATGTCGACGGCGCCGTTGTCAGCCCACTCGTGCCCGGTTGGCACGTATGCCCATACCGGCAGGACCGCCAGCGCGGAGTAGTCGACGGTGTCGCCGGGCCGGCCGTTGGTGATCACCAGATCGGCGCCACTCCTCAGTGCCGCCGCCGGCTCGCGGCCATCACTCACCACCACCGAGGGCGTCGGGTCCTCCGCACCGAGGGTGGCGATGAAGGGCGAGACCACCTCAGTGAGCGTCGTGGCTGGCGCGGCGATCGTGAGGTGATCGAGCCTGCCGGTCGCCAGGGTCTGGGCGTTCTGAACCAGACGATATGCGCCGGCCAGTACGTCATGCGCCTGGGGAAGCAGATCCCGGCCTGCCGCCGACAACAGCAACCGACCTTGGACGCGATCGAAGAGTGTCACGCCAAGGTCGCGTTCGAGTTGGCGCAACTGACGTGACAGCCCCGGCTGAGTCACGTGCAGCACTTCGGCCGCAGCGCTCACCGTGCCCGTCTCAGCGATCGCGACGAAGTAACGCAGCGTCCGTAGCTCCACTCTGGCCTCAGCTCCCTATGCCTAGAAGGCATCAATTGATTGCCCAACAAGTATTGGACGGCATGGCTGCGCCTAAGACAAGCTGAGTGCCGCCCAAGGCAGTAAGCGCACCCGGAGGATGCTTTGACCAGTCAGATTGCCCAGGAACGTCGTCTCGTCACCGCCGTGCCGGGCCCCCAGTCCCGACTGTTGGCGGATCGCAAGTCCGCAGCCGTCCCTGACGGTGTCGGCACGACGATGCCGGTGTACGCCGAGCACGCAGGCGGCGGTGTCGTCGTCGACGTCGACGGCAACAGCTTCATCGATCTCGGATCCGGTATCGCGGTCACGAGCGTGGGCAACAGCGCACCACGTGTCGTCGAGGCCGTGAAGACTCAGCTCGAGAAGTTCACCCACACCTGCTTCATGGTCACGCCCTACGAGCTGTACGTCGATGTCGCCGAGGCGCTCAACGAGCTCACACCGGGAGATCACGACAAGCGCACCGCGCTGTTCAACTCCGGGGCCGAGGCGGTGGAGAACGCGATCAAGATCGCCCGCGCCCACACCAAGAAGTCGGGGGTCGTCGCCTTCGACCACGCGTACCACGGACGAACCAACCTCACGATGGCACTCACCGCCAAGGACATGCCCTACAAGCACGGGTTCGGCCCCTTCGCCCCCGCAGTCCACCGCGCTCCCCTGTCCTACCCGCTGCGCGACGGCGACACGGTGAGCGGGCGTGACGCCGCCAACCGCGCGATCGCACACATCGAGGACACGGTCGACGTCAGCGACCTTGCCGCCATGGTCATCGAGCCGATCCAGGGCGAAGGCGGATTCATCGAGCCGGCGCCGGGATTCCTTCCCGCCCTGGTCGAGTGGTGCCGCGCCAACAACGTGGTGTTCATCGCCGACGAGGTGCAGACCGGATTCGCCCGGACCGGCGCCATGTTCGCCTGTGAGCACGAGGGGATCGTTCCCGACCTCATCGTGACCGCCAAGGGCATCGCTGGCGGGCTACCGCTGGCGGCAGTGACGGGATCGGCCGCCATCATGAACGCCGCCCACGTCGGCGGCCTGGGCGGGACCTACGGAGGCAACCCCATTGCATGCGCCGCCGCGCTCGGGGCGATCGAGACCATCCGCGCCGACGACCTGGTGGGGCGCGCGCAGAAGATCGAGCAGCTCATGAAAGACAGACTGGGACAACTTCAGTCAGGCGACCCGCGGATCGGCGAGGTCCGCGGACGCGGTGCCATGATCGCCGTGGAACTGGTCAAGCCCGGTACCACCACGCCCGACGCCGATCTCACGGCGGCCATCGCGGCAGCGGCTCGCCTGCGCGGTGTCATCGTGCTCACCTGCGGCACCTACGGCAACGTCCTGCGCTTTCTGCCTCCCCTGACCATCGGTGACGATCTGCTCACCGAGGCGCTTGAGGTTCTCGCCGAGGCATTCGCGGCGACATCGTGACCGAGCTACTCGATGACCGCCCCACGGTGACAACGCCGTCTCCCCTCGACGACGCGCGCGGTCAGCTGGCCGACGCCATCGCGGTGCTCGGATTGGGTCAGGGCATGTTCGACCTTCTTGCCGCGCCCCGCCGTGAGCTCACCGTGAGCATTCCACTGCGCCGCGACGACGGAACTGTCGAGATCCTCACCGGACACCGTGTGCAACACAACTATTCGCGCGGTCCAGCGAAGGGCGGCCTGCGTTACAGCCCGCATGTCGACCTCAACGAGGTCCGCGCTCTCGCCATGTGGATGACGTGGAAGTGCGCACTGCTCGACGTTCCCTACGGCGGGGCAAAGGGCGGGATCGCCATCGACCCGCGTCTCTACTCGCAGGCCGAACTCGAACGCGTGACCCGGCGCTACACCTCGGAGATCATGCCGCTGATCGGCCCCTCCCACGACATCCCCGCTCCCGACATCGGCACCGATGAGCAGACCATGGCGTGGATGATGGACACCTACTCCGTCAACACCGGCCACACCGTCCTCGGGGTCGTCACCGGCAAACCGATCAGCCTCGGCGGGTCGCATGGTCGCGCCTCGGCCACCTCCCGGGGTGTCGTGCACGTCGCCCTTCAGGCGTTGGACTACCTGAAGATTCGGCGCGAGGGCGCTTCCGCGGCGGTGCAGGGTTTCGGCAAGGTGGGCCGCGGCGCCACCCGGTTCCTGTGGGAAGCCGGTCTGCGCATCGACGCAGTCGGCGATCAGTACGGGGCCATCCGCGCCGATAACGGCATCGACGTCGCCGCCCTGGAGGCTCACGTCGACGCCACCGGTACCGTTGTCGGCTTCGCCGGTGCCGATCCGATCGATGCGGCACAGCTCCTCGAACTCGACGTCGACCTGCTGGTGCCGGCCGCGATCGAGGGTGTCCTGCATGCCGGTAACGCAGCACGGGTGCGCGCCCGTCTCATCGTCGAGGGCGCAAACGGTCCGACCACGACCGAGGCCGACGGAATCCTCAACGATCGCGGCGTCACCGTGGTGCCCGACATCCTCGCCAACGCCGGCGGGGTGATCGTGTCGTACTTCGAATGGGTCCAGGCCAACCAGGCGTACTGGTGGACAGAGGATCAGGTCGAGGCACGTCTGAGTGAGCGGATGGTCGGCGCCTGGCACCACGTCGTCAACCACGCCGCCGCCCGAGGTCTCACACTCCGTGCGGCCGCGACATCACTTGCCGTACAACGCGTAGCCGAAGCTCACCGTCAGAGAGGCCTGTACCCGTGACCAGTTACCTGGATTCCCTTGACCCGACGCATGCCGTGCTCATCGGCGGTACCGCTCGACCGGGCGGCAGCGGCACCTTCGACGTCGAGAACCCGGCGAGCCGTGATGTCATCGCACGGGTCGCCAACGCCGACCGCGCCGATGCCACCACCGCGGTCGACGCGGCCACCGCCGCACTCCCCGGCTGGCAAGCGACACCTCCCCGTGCCCGGTCGGAGATTCTCAGCCGCGCCTTCTCGCTGATACTGCGTGACCGAGAGCCACTCGCCGACCTCGTCGTCGCGGAGAACGGTAAGTCACGCACCGACGCACTCGGCGAGATCACCTATGCCGCCGAGTTCTTCCGCTGGTTCGCCGAGGAGGCGGTCCGATCCGGCGGTGACTATGGCGAGGCGCCCAACGGCGGCGCGCGCACCATCGTCACCCACCGGCCCGTCGGAGTCGCCGCTCTGGTGACACCGTGGAACTTCCCGGCGGCGATGGCCACCCGCAAGATCGCCCCGGCGCTGGCGGCTGGTTGCACCGTCGTCCTCAAACCCGCTGCGGAGACACCGCTCACCGCTATCGCCATCGCGCGCCTGCTGACCGAGGCCGGCGTTCCCGATGGCGTCGTCAATGTCGTGCCAACGACCGATGCCAGCGACATCGTCACAACCTGGCTGCAGGACGACCGGGTCCGCAAGATCTCATTCACCGGTTCGACGAATATCGGCCGGGTTCTGCTCCGCCAGGCAGCCGACCGCATCGTCAACAGCTCAATGGAACTCGGCGGCAACGCGCCGTTCATCGTCACCGAGGATGCCGACCTCGAGGCAGCCGTCGCCGGCGCGATGATCGCGAAGTTCCGCAACGGCGGTCAGGCGTGTACCGCCGCGAACCGCTTCTACGTCCATGCCGATGTGATCGCTGAGTTCACCGAGCGTTTCGGCGCCGCCGTTGAAGCGCTCACCGTGGGGCCGGCCGACACCGGCTCAGACATCGGTCCGCTGATCTCCCAGAAGGCCGTCGAGAACGTCGCCGCCCTGGTGCGCGACGCCGTCGCTGACGGCGCCACCGTGGCCCACACGGCGGCCATGCCTGAGAGCAAGGGCTGGTTCTACCCGCCCACCGTGTTGGTCGGCCTGCGCGCGGACGCCGAGATCCTGAACCAGGAGATCTTCGGACCGGTGGCCCCGATCGTCGCGTGGAACGACGACGCTGAGGTGATCGGCCTCGCCAACAGGTCCGAAATGGGCCTCGCCGCCTACGTTTTCGCCGGGAAGCTGCAACGCGCCATACGACTCGGCGAAGCCCTGGACGCCGGAATGGTCGGCATCAACCGTGGGCTCGTGTCCGATCCGTCCGCGCCGTTCGGCGGTGTCAAGCAGAGCGGCCTGGGCCGTGAGGGAGCGCGCCAGGGGCTCGAGGAGTTCCAAGAGACGCAGTACTTCAGTGTCGACTGGTAGGTGAAATGAATTGGCACGTACGTGACTTCCATCCCGAGGACCTAGAGGCGGCCATCCGGCTGGACGCGGCGTCCACCATGACGGCGCAGCAACCGCTCTTTGATGCCTCAGATGTCGTGACGAGTCTGCAGGAGCGCCATCCAGCCGTGGTGGCCGTGGTGCACGGCGCCGTGGTGGGCGTGGCCGTGAGCAGAGTCGATGCCGACCGGGCGTGGGTGCTTCGGTTGTCATTGGACCCTGCCTGGCGAGGTAAGGGGCTTGGGAGCACCCTTCTCAACGAACTGGAGCATCGCCTTCTGGCCCGTGGTGTTCGACGCATCACGGCGATACTCCCCGACGGCGAAACGGGCTCTACGGCTTTCGTGAACTCGGGGTTCATCCAACGCAGCGGTATCGCGCACTTCGACAAGCACGAGACGATGTCACCGCGGTCGGCCGCGGTGCTCGCTCGTCTCGGCGGTTCCGTCCCACCCGCGGGCCAATGGCAACAGATCGCCGGCATGGTGCGCGAGAAGAACCTCATCGAACGGCGCATCGTGCTGCCACTCTCGCTCCCAGAGCAGGCAGCCGAACACGGCGTGGTGCCACCGCAGGCGATCGTGCTCTTCGGGCCACCCGGCACGGGTAAGACCACATTCGCACGGGCGATCGCGAGCCGGCTCGGATGGCCCTTCGTCGAACTGTTTCCCTCTCGGTTGGCCGTCAACGGCGGCGGCCTCGCGGCCGGCCTCAGCGAGGCCTTCGGTCAACTTCAGGAACTCGACAACGTCGTCGCCTTCATCGACGAGGTCGAGGAGGTCGCCTCCCACCGCGGTGCCGGTTCTGCCGCGGCGACAGCTGTGGTCAATGAACTCCTCAAGTGTCTGGTGCAGTTTCGCGACAGAGCCGGCCGACTGCTGGTGTGCGCGACGAACTCGATTCGGGACCTGGACTCCGCGTTCCTGCGTCACGGCCGCTTCGACTACGTCCTGCCGATCGGTCCCCCCGACGACCAAGCCCTCGACGGTCTGTGGCGGCGCTACATCGCCGACGCCGACATCGACATCGCCGCACTCGTGTCTGCCACCGGCGGATACACCCCCGCCGACGTCGCCCATGCAGCGCGCGCCGTCGCTCAGGCGACGTTCGAGAGGAGCGTCGACACCGGTGTGCGGTGCCAGGCGACGACGGCCGACTACCTGCACACGGTGACGATGACTCGTCCCACGCTCACGATCGAGCAGGTGTCCGAATTCGACACCGAGATCAGCGCGTTCGCCCGAACCTGAGGTGAGTGCAGCCCGTCACCGGACGGCGAGCTCCAGATGTTCGAGGCGGCGCACGAGCAGACTCGGAAGCCAGCGCCCGGTGGCAGCGGGTTCGATCATCGAGGTGCGCGACAGGAGGTCACCGAGCACGATCTTGGCCTCCAACCGGGCCAGCGCGGCTCCCACGCAGAAGTGCGCGCCCTTACCGAAGCTGACGTGCCCCTTGCCCCCAGACCTGTCCAGCCGGAACCGGTCGGGGTCCTCGAAGTGCGAAGGGTCCCGGTTGGCCGCACCCCACAGCAGCAGTAGACGCGAACCGGCTTTGAGGTCGACGCCAGACAGGCTGGTGTCATTGACGACGTGGCGGTAGTGACCACGGAACGGCGGTTCGTAGCGCAGTACCTCCTCAAGGAAGGCGCCGAGCAGCTCCGGCTGATCCCGCACCTGCTGCTGGACATCGGGCCGGGTCGCCAGTATCCACGCCGCGGAGCCGATCAGGGAGGCAGTGGACTCACCCCCGGCGCTGAACAACGTGATCATGATGACCAGCGCGGCGATCTCGTCGATCTCGCCGGAAGCGCACGCCGAGGCGAGGTCGCCGAGCAGGTTGTCACGCGGGCTGGCGGCGGCGCTGCCGAACTGTTCGGTGATGTATCCGCTGAGTTCCAGCATCGCGACACCCGCGGCGCTGAGTTGGTCCTGGCTGGCCAGTCCCTCCATCACTTGGGTTGCGGAGTAACCCCATCGGACGAGCTGGTCGACGTCCGTGTCGGGGACACCGATGATGTTCCCGACGATCATCATCGGTAGTCGATTGGCCATCGCGCTCATCCACTCGATACGCCCGTCAACCACGCCGGTCTCCCAGAGGTGCATCGAGGTCTCGGTGATGAGCGGTTCGGAGGCGCGGATGCGCCTGGCCGCCAGTTGCGGTATCAGCGCCTTGCGATGGACGGCGTGCACGGGGTCGTCGGCAGTTGCCAGCGCCTGTGTCGATCCGTCGAGTTCGCCCATGGGGAATGGGGTCACCGAGCCGTCGGACTGGTAGGACATGGTCGCCGTCAGGTTCGACGAGAAGTCGTCGCACCGCGCGACCGCCTCGTTGACGGCGTCCCAACCGGAGACCGCGAAGAACTCGGAATCGCCGACCCGGTGGACGTGCCCGGCCATATGCATGCGCTCGTACAGCGGGTACGGATCCTGGATGAACTCCTCGTCGAAGAGTGCGATGCCAAGGGCGCCGTCGGGCTGTGTCATGGCTCAACCTGACCGGAGTCGACTGGCCGGCGTCAACCAGTGATGACGAAGTTGAAAACGGCTGTCCGCGGGCAGCGGGCACGCCGTCTCACGATGAAGGACACACCAGCGGCGATGCTGAGAATTATTAGTCATTCTGTCTCAAGCTTGCGACAATCGTTCGAGACCGTCCAGGGAAGGTGGGGCATCCGAATGGTGCGAGAGGATTGGGTTGTCGGCGGGGATCGCCGGGCCGCCGCGGCAGAACGCATCTACGCGGCCGCCGCCGATCTCGTGATTCGCGACGGGCTGGACGGCCTCGACATCGACGTGTTGGCGGCACGAGTGCACTGTTCGAGGGCCACCATCTACCGCCATGCCGGCGGCAAGGCGCAGATCCGCGATGCCGTTCTTCTGCGAGTGGCCGCACGCATCGTGGACACCGTTCGGCACGCGGTCGACGGCCTCGAGGGCCCCGAGCGCGTGCTGACGGCCATCACCGTCGCGGTCGACCAGATCAGAGCCGACCCGGTGCGCCGCCTGATGATGAGTTCGGGCACCGTTCCTGGGCTGAGCGAGCTGCACTCATCTCCGGTGCTGAGCAGTCTCGCCGCGGAACTCTCCGGACTCACCGATGAGGACCCCCAGGCGGCACTGTGGATCGTGCACGTTGTCCTGTCACTGGCATTCATGCCAATCGGCGACAGCCGAACGGAACGAGAAGTGTTGCAGCGGTTCGTCACACCGGCATTCGCGCGGTGAACGCACCGTTACATCACGGTCAGGTCAGGTAGGCGGCGAGGTTTGACAGCGACGACATACCGCCCTTGTCCCCTCTCAGCTCAAGCCGGGCAGACGGCTCATTTCACTAGCCACCGCATCGGCTCCGACCTGATTCTCGGCGTGCAGGCCGGCGATGACACCGCGCTGATCGTCTTCGGACTTGTTCTGGCTGAGTTTGGCCTTGGCGTCCACTCGGATGACGGAGATCTCCAGCCCGACTATGCCACCGAGTTGACCGCTGATGTAGGCGTCGGGCGCGTCGGCCACCCGCCATGGTTGGCGACGCTGGCCCTCGTGGATCGCGGTCAGGTCCTCGACCGCCCCGCGGATCCACTCAGGGTCACTGTGCACGCGAACGGTGCCCGTCAGGTGCACGGCGCTGTAGTTCCAGGTGGGGACCACTCGACCGTGTTCGACCTTGGAGGCATACCAGGACGGACTGATGTACGCCTCGGGCCCCGAACAGATGAGCAGAGCCGGACTACCTCCATCGATGTTGCGCCACTGGGGATTCGCCTTGGCCATGTGAGCGATGACGGTGTCACCGATCCAGACGATGGGCAGCAGAGTCGCGACGGGGTAACCATCGTTCCCCGTCGTGACAAATTGGGCCGACGCCGCTGCGGCCACCATGTCGCGAATGGTCGTCTCGTCACCCACGACATTTGGTTTTGGTACGTACATACGACGAACACCTCATACCGGTTGAAGCGAAACTCTCCACCATATTGTGTCACCGATAAGCCGCCACCTCAGATTGTGCGCGTGCTGCCACCGTCGATGAGGTACTCCGCGCCAGTGAGGTAGCCGGCCCTGTCAGAGACGAGAAACGCAACCAACTCCCCCACATCGTGAGGCGTGCCAGGTTGGCCGAGCGGGATTCCGCCGATCGATTCGATGATCTCCTCACGCGCCGCGGCAACGCTGATCTGGCGGGCTTCGGCGTGTCGGCTGGTGAACTCCTTCGCGGCTTCGGTCTCTATGAATCCGGGCGAGACGCTGTTGACGCGAATGCCGTACTGCGCCAAATCGTTCGACAGTGCCTTGCTGTAGTTGGCGAGAGCTGCCTTCGCCGCTGCGTAGGGTGCCATGCCGGGCATGGGGCTGCGACGCTGCACTGAGGTGATGTGAACGATGGCTCCACTCCTGTTCTCGATCATGGTGGGCGTGAGCGCCCGGTCGAGTCGCACGGCACCGAAGAAGTTCTTCTCGAAGCCCTGCTGCCAGTCGTCATCAGTCAGGGACACAGTGCCGCCGGGTTTGATGTCGGAGCCACCGACGTTGTGAATCAGGATGTCCAAGCCGCCGAGTGACTCCAGAATCTGCTCCGCGAGAGCTGACGTCCCGCTGACAGTGGAGATATCGGCTTTGACGAATCCCTCAGTCGGCGCGTCGGGTGTGGTGCGTGCGGCGACGATGACGGTTGCGCCCGCCGCTCGTAGCTGATCGGTGATGCCCTTGCCGATGCCGCGGGTCCCGCCGGTGACGAGGGCGCGTTTCCCAGCCAGGTCTGCCGACGTTTGGGTGATGGTGGCGGTGGCGGATGTCATGATGCTCCTGATGTTTGGCGTGGGAGGACGTCGGTGATGGGCCAGACGACTTCGGTTCTCCATTGGGCGGTGTCTGGCGTGTGCGTGTGATCGCAGTGGTAGTACTCGCGGATGCGTGGTCCGACGGCGAGGTCGTGGCTGGCGATGTAGCGGCCAAGCTCGGCGTAGGCGAGGTCGATGTCGGCCGCTGAGCCGTGGTGGGTCGTCACGACAACCTCCGCAGCGGGCACGACAATTGGATTGACGCGCCCCGATCGCCGTGGGGTGGTGACGGGGATGAAGACGGTGGCTTGGCCCGGTTCGTGTTGAAACAGGCTTTCGTCGTATATCCCGCTCGCAGGTCCGGTTTGGTCGAGTCGGCCCGACCGTACGGCCTCCCGAACGTCGTATAGCGCCTCGCTCCACCAGGTTTCGATGTCGGTGGGATCGACAGTGTCGGTGATGGCGACCGCCGGGGTGGTCGGCTCGGCGCGACGGCGCACGGGCTGCGAACTCGCCGCGTTGTTCATCAGCGCGCGAAGCGAATTGACGGCGGCCTTGGTCTGGGCCAGCTCTGCTTCGAGGTGGTCGATGTGGGCTGCGATCAAGGATTCGCGGTCGCTGGGGTTTTGCGCGACAAGGACATCTCGGACGTCGGCGACGGGCATGCGCAGGTCGCGTAGTCGGCGGATCAGTTGGGCGGTGGGCAGCTGGTCGAGCGAGTAGTAGCGATAGCCGGTCGCGGAGTCGACGTGCACCGGCTCGAGTAGCCCGACGTGGTGATAGTGGCGCAGCGTCTTCACGCTGAGGTGGGTCATCGTGGCGAACTGCCCAACGGAAACGGTGATGCTCATGGCGGCTCCCGGTCAATACTGCGGTTCGGTGTTGTTGATGACGAACAGGCTGACGATCTTGCCGTCACGCAGGCGGATGTAGCTGGTCATGACCAACGGATCCGGCAGACCGGTCTTGTCGTAGTCACCGTCGTAGCGGCACCGTACGCACCACATGCCGGCGTTGTCGACGATCTCGACCGGTTCGATCGTTACGTGGTCGCCGACGAACTCCTTGGCGATGAAGGCGCGAATGTGGTCACGCCCCCAGAACTCCCGCTGAAAGTCGTTGACCAGGGCATCGTCTGCGAAGGTGTCCATGATCGCGTCCACGTCGTGGCTGTTGATCGCGGTGATGTGCGCGGTGATGGCGGGGTCGAGTGTCAGCTGTGCAGTCATAGCTCTCTTCTTGCGTCCTGACGTCGGATGATCGTCGGACACCAGCCTCTGCCCTCCTGTTAGGGGAGAGTCAAGCTGTTGAACGTCGCCGTGCGCCCGAGGCCAGTCGTCGCCGACTTCTGCGCGAGAGTCGTGGTCGACGGTGCGCCCACGACCACCGTGCAGAACTCGCGAGAATCGCGCCGACGTCTGCAAGAAGGTCGTTGGCCGCCACGTTGAACTCACTCAGACGTTGAACCTGAACTCCACTACGGAACGTTCGAACGTCAAACCGGTCACCTTCTCTCCCGAAGGAGCGACGTGCTCACCGGGCGCACCCGTCTGAACGAATCCAACGCCCTCCAACACCCGGCGGGAGCCCTCGTTCTCCTGGACCGTCCAAGCGTCCAAGTGGGTCAGCCCCGCATGCGCTGCCACGCGTGCGACGGCTCGCAAGGCCTTCTGCGCCACACCCCGGCCTCGGGCCTCAGGAGTCAGCCAGAACCCGACCTCTGCACGGTCTTCGCGGAAGTCGAACAGGACGATGCTGCCCAAGAACCTGTCGGACGGCGCGTCTGCGATCCCGAGCACCGCGAGCGAGCCGTCGTTCAAGCCTTGAGAGATCACACCATCGATCTGTTCGCGCACGATCTCAGCGGAGTACTCAGATAAGGGAAGGTGCCCATGCTGTCGAACGGCGGCATCCCTGGTACCGGCGGCGAAAGCCTCCGCATCACCATGGCCCAACCGCCGCACGATCACATCGCCTTCGCCGCAGGGCAAGCCATCGGCAATCGTCACTTCGTCTCCTAACTGGTCCCTCTTCGTGGCTACACGATGCGGGCCGAGGACTCCAAATGCTCGTGAATGTCAGCCACCGTGTCCGCAACGCTCAGCTCGGACGTATCAAGCCAGTAGCCGATTCGCGGGGTGGTCGAGCGGAGCGTGTGATCAAGCATCGCGATGTCCTCGTCACCCGGTCTGTACGCAACCTTTGCGCGGCCTAATTGCCGTTCCCGGTCCCGATCAACGACGGCGGCGACTGAGGGGGCCAACACCACCACGAAGAGTGGACGCGTTCGGATGTGGTTGACGACGTCTTGCAGATATTCGCCAAGGATGATGTCCTGCAGGACAACCGTGAACCCTGCTTGCGCGTAGCGGTCTGCTGTTTCGGCCGCCAACTCGTACCGCAGCGCCAGTTGCTCCAATGCCTTGGGCTCTGGAGTCGCGGGATCCATCTCGACCCGACCGTTCACGATCATGCGGCGGAACACGTCCCCCCGAACGTGGACGCTGTTCGGCAGACTCTCTGCCAGCGCTTGGGCAACTGTCGATTTGCCGGCTGCCTGGATGCCGGTGATCACGATGATGGACACACCCAATATTGCATGGCCAGCGCGTCGGATTGCGAACGGTTTTGGCCCAGCTCACCTAGACGTTGAAGCGGAACTCCACGACGTCACCGTCGACCATGACGTAATCCTTGCCCTCCATGCGGACCTTGCCGGCGGCCTTGGCGGCGGCCATCGAACCCGCCTCCACCAGATCGTCGAACGACACGATCTCGGCCTTGATGAAGCCCTTCTCGAAGTCCGTGTGGATGACACCGGCGGCCTTCGGCGCGGTATCGCCCTGATGGATCGTCCACGCCCGAGCCTCCTTGGGCCCAGCCGTGAGATAGGTCTGCAACTTCAGCGTGTGAAAGCCCGCCCGTGCCAGGGCATCCAGGCCGTGTTCGGTCTGGCCGATCGACTCGAGCAGCTCGGCGGCCGACTCGTCGTCGAGTTCCTGAAGCTCGGCCTCGATCTTCGCGTCGAGGAACACCGCGTCGGCGGGCGCGACCAGGGCGCGCAGCTCAGCCTTGCGGGCCTCGTCGGTCAGCACCGACTCGTCGGCGTTGAAGACGTAGAGGAACGGCTTGGTGGTCATCAGGTTCAGCTCGCGCAGCAGTGCGACGTCAGCGCCCGCCGCGAACAGCGTCGTGCCCTCGTTGAGCACCGTCTGCGCCGCGAGCGCCGCCTCGTACACCGGTTTGCGGTCCTTGTTGGTGCGGGCCTCCTTCTCAAGGCGAGGCACCGCCTTCTCCAACGTCTGCATGTCGGCGAGGATCAGCTCGGTCTCGATCACCTCGATGTCAGAGGCCGGGTCCACCCTGCCGTCGACGTGCACCACGTCGTCGTCGGCGAAGACGCGCACCACCTGACAGATCGCGTCGCACTCGCGGATGTTGGCCAGGAACTTGTTGCCCAGCCCCGCACCCTCCGATGCGCCCTTCACGATCCCGGCGATGTCCACGAAGGTCACCGGCGCCGGCACGAGCTTCTCGGAGCCGAACAGCTCCGCCAGCTTGGCCAGCCGAGGATCGGGCAGCGGCACGACGCCCTCGTTCGGCTCGATTGTCGCGAAGGGGTAGTTGGCGGCGAGCACGTCATTGCGTGTCAGCGCGTTGAACAAAGTTGACTTACCCACGTTCGGCAGTCCGACGATTCCGAGGTTGAGGCCCACGGATTGAACAGTCTAGGCGCCATGGCCAGGCACGCCGGAGCATGCTGCCAGCGCGCATGGAGTGATTGCCGGTACGGTCGACGTGTGTCAGGTCAGCGCGCGCGGTCGGCGGTCCCGGCGGCCCAACGTTCGGCGCTGCCGCAGATCCCCGGTATTCCCTGGTGGGGCGCGGTTGTGCTGGCGATCACGCTCACTGCGATCGGGTTCGCCTACGACGCGGGGTCGGGCACCAAATCGCTGAGCGCCGCCTTCGCCGTGTGCTACGTCACTGGGTGTGTTCTCGCGGTTCTCGCGGTCCAGCAGTCCGGTCTGTTCAGCGCCGTGATCCAGCCGCCGCTGATCCTGTTCGTCGCGGTCCCGTCGGCATACTTCGCCTTCCACAGCAGCGAGATCGCCGGCATCAAGGACATCCTGATCAACTGTGGCTATCCGCTGATCGAGCGCTTCCCGCTGATGTTCCTGACCGCGGCGAGCGTGCTGCTAATCGGGATGGCGCGTTGGTATCTGGGGATGACGGCGCATCGTGGCGAACCGGCAGACGAGGCCGCCGCCGAGGAACCCGCGGAGGGCACCAGCGCCGCGGCCGCCGCCATCGCCAAGTTGGTCTCGCGCTTCTCGTCGAAGCCGACGACCGAGGCCGAGCCGTCACGACGAAGCCGGCGGCACACGATCGAGCGCCCCACGCGCTCTGCACTCGATGACGATGCGCCGCGGCCAGCGCGCAGGTCCAGACCGTCGGAGTCCTCGCGGTCACGTCACGCCCGGCCCCCCGAGACCGAGACCTTCGAGCCGATGCCGAGCCGTCCGCGTCGGCCCCGCCCGGGTGGTCCTCCCGTCGACCCGGCCGCTGCCCCTCGACGCCGCCGCCCGCAGGGCGACGAGGTCCGCGACCGCCGCAACGCGCCCCCCGTGGGCCGCCGCGGCGCCCCCGAGCGCGGGGAGCGACCGGTGCGACGCGAGCGCGCCGACCGCTACGAACGTCCGGAGCGCTACGAACGCCCGGAGCGTCAGGAACGCCGCCACCGCATGCCCGACTACCCGGCGTATGAACCGCACGAGCCAGCCCAGACCAACGGTGCAGGCCCCTCGACGCACCACCCGGTGTCGAGGGTGCGCTACCGAGGTTCAGATGACGAGGAGCCTCGCGTCGAGCATCGGACGCGGCCGCGCCGCTCCCGCAACGCGACCCCCGATGCGTGGGAGTACGACAGCTAACGCGAGTCGTGCTCAGCGCCGGGGCGCGCGAATCTCCCTGGGCAGTGCGAACACCAACGTCTCGTTGGCGGTGGTGACGGGCTGAACCGTGTCGAATCCGTACTCGGCGAGCCGCTCGAGCACCCCACGCACCAGCACCTCGGGCACGGAAGCCCCCGAGGTGACGCCGACGCTCGTCACGCCCTCCAGCCAGGCCGGATCGATGTCCTCGGCGTAGTCGACCAGGTAGGACGCCTCGGACCCGGCGCCCAGCGCCACCTCGACCAGGCGCACCGAGTTCGACGAGTTCCGCGAACCGACCACGATGACGAGTTCGCACTCCGGCGCCATGGCCTTGACCGCCACCTGACGGTTCTGTGTCGCGTAGCAGATGTCATCGCTCGGCGGATCCTGAAGCGTCGGGAAGCGCTCACGCAACCTGCGCACGGTCTCCATGGTCTCGTCGACGCTCAGCGTGGTCTGCGACAGCCAGATGACCTTGTTCAGATCCCGCACGACGACGTTGTCGACCGCGTCCGGCCCGTCGACGAGCTGCACGTGATCGGGCGCCTCACCGGCGGTGCCGACCACCTCCTCGTGGCCCTCGTGGCCGATGAGCAGGATGTCGTAGTCGTCACGGGCGAATCGCTTGGCCTCGTTGTGCACCTTGGTCACCAGCGGACACGTCGCGTCGATGACCTTCAGGTCGCGCTCAGCGGCGTTGACGTGCACCGTCGGCGCCACACCGTGCGCGGAGAACACCACGATGGAGCCCTCGGGCACCTCATCGGTCTCGTCGACGAAGATCGCGCCGGCCTTGGCCAACGTTTCGACGACGTGGACGTTGTGCACGATCTCGTGCCGGACGTACACCGGCGCGCCGTGCTTCTCGAGCGCGCGCTCCACGGTCTCGACCGCACGGTCGACGCCCGCGCAGTAGCCACGCGGCTCTGCCAGGAGGACTCGCTTGCCCGTCGTCCGTTCAACGATCGAGGCGGTGGCACCAGGAATGCCCATGTTGATCGTCGATGCCATGCCTTGAGGGTACTTTCCCGCGACCCCGACCTGCCAGCCGTAGGCTGCACCCATGGCTACTGCACCGTATGGGGTCCGTCTGCTGGTAGGCGCAGCGGTGACCGCACTCGAGGAAACGCGCAAGCTGCCGCACACGATCCTGACCTACCCCATGACGATGGCCAGCCAGGTGGCGCACATCGTCATGAAGATGCAGCAGGACGTCGCGGACCTGGTCGACAGGGGCGACCAGGCACTCGACACCTTGTTCCCGCCGAAGGACGAGCAGGCCGAGTGGGCGACGTTCGATGAGGATCTCAACGCGGACGACGCCGACTTCGCCGGCGTGACGGATATCTCCGACGCCGGTGAGCGTCGTGACGGTGAACGCCTCACCGAGGGACGGTTCGCCCTCTACAGCACGGGCGAGCCCGGAAAGTCCGACTCCGGCAGGCCGACGGTCACGACCGCCGAGGCGCCCACCGTGGTCGCCGAATTGGACTACCAGTCGCTGACCCTGGCCCAGTTGCGTGCCCGACTGCCATCGCTGCGCGTCAACGATCTCGAGGCGCTGCTGGCCTACGAGGAGTCGACCACGGCACGCGCACCGTTCCAGACGCTTCTGGCCAACAGGATCACCCGCGCCAGCGCGAAGTGACCGAACCCGAACAGGGCAAGTCCCCGGACAACCCCTGGCCGGTGCGTGCCGTCGCCACCCGCGTCGCCAAGTACATCGACCGACTGGGCACGGTGTGGGTGGAGGGCCAGATCGCCCAGATGAACATCCGCCCCACCGTGGTGTTCATCATGCTGCGCGACCCGGCCGCCGACATGTCGCTGTCCGTGATCTGCCCGCGCGACCTGGTGGTCAACGCGCCGGTGCGGCTCGCCGAGGGCGTGCAGGTGATCATGCACGGCAAGCCCAACTTCCACACCGGTCGCGGCACGTTCTCGTTGCGGGTCACCGAGATCCGTGCGGTCGGCATCGGTGAGCTGCTGGAGCGCATCCTGCGACTGCGCAAGCTCCTCGAGGCCGAGGGCCTGTTCGATGCCCGGCTGAAACGGTCGATCCCGTTCCTGCCCAACACCGTAGGGCTCATCACCGGTCGAGCCTCGGCCGCCGAGCGCGACGTCATTTCGGTCGCGCAGAGCCGTTGGCCCGCTGTGCGGTTCGCGATCCGCAACACCGCGGTGCAGGGGCCCAGCACCGTGGCGCAGGTGGTGGAGGCGTTGCGCGATCTGGACGCCGATCCCGACGTCGACGTGATCGTGCTGGCTCGCGGCGGCGGTGACGTCGACGCGCTGCTGCCGTTCTCCGACGAGACGCTGTGCCGGGCGATCGCCGCATGCACCACACCGGTGGTGAGCGCCATCGGGCACGAGCCTGACAGCCCGCTGTGCGATCTGGTCGCCGATGTGCGCGCGGCAACCCCGACCGACGCGGCCAAGCGGATCGTGCCCGACGCCGCCGCCGAGCAGGCACTGGTGACCGATCTTCGGCGGCGCAGCGCGCAGGCCCTGCGCAACTGGGTGCGCCGCGAACAGCACGTAGTCGGCCAGCTGCACAGCAGGCCCGTCCTGGCGCAACCGCTGGCCGCACTGACGGCGCGCGCAGAGGAGGTCCACCGCGCGGTGACCGCGGCCCGGCGTGACGTGACCCGCCTGATCGCCACCGAGACCGACCGCATCGAACACGTGTCGGCCCGGCTTGCCACACTGGGCCCGGCGGCCACACTGGCGCGTGGCTACGCGGTCGTGCAGGCGGTGTCCGAGTCGGGTGAGACATCGGTGCTGCGCTCGACTGACGATGCACCAGCTGGCACCCGCCTGAGAGTTCGCGTCGCCGATGGCGCCGTCACGGCAATGAGTGAGGGGTTGGATGAAGCCCATTAGTCAATTGGGGTACGAGGAATCCCGCGATGAACTCATCGAGGTGGTGCGCCGTTTGGAACAGGGCGGGCTCGACCTCGATACCTCGTTGAAGCTCTGGGAGCGAGGCGAGGAGCTGGCTAAACGATGCGAAGAGCACCTCGAGGGCGCCCGCCAGAAGGTGGAACAGACGCTGGCCGCCAAGGACCCCGACGATAGTTGAGGTCGCAACCGGTCTCGGCGCCGCCAGTCGAGACTGGAACACGTTTCAGTTATTCTCGTCGGCATGGGTGATCCAACGCTGACCACTGAACTCGGCCGTGTCCTGGTGACCGGGGGTTCCGGCTTCGTCGGCGCCAACCTGGTGACCGAACTCCTCGACCGCGGGCATCGGGTCCGCTCCTTCGACCGTGCCCCGTCACCGTTGCCCGATCATGCCGGCCTGGAGGCCGTCGTCGGCGACATCACCAACGCCGATGACGTGGCCCGCGCGGTGGACGGCATCGACACCGTGATCCACACTGCCGCGATCATCGACCTGATGGGCGGCGGCTCTGTCACCGACGAGTACCGGCAGCGCAGCTTCGCCGTGAACGTCGGCGGCACCGAGAACCTCGTGCACGCCGCGCAGGCCGCGGGTGTCAAACGGTTCGTCTACACCGCGTCCAACAGCGTCGTGATGGGCGGCCAGGTGATCTCCGGCGGCGATGAGACACTGCCCTACACCGACCGCTTCAACGACCTCTACACCGAGACCAAGGTGGTGGCCGAGAAGTTCGTCCTCGGACAGAACGGCGAGGCGGGCATGCTCACCTGCTCGATCCGGCCCAGTGGCATCTGGGGCCGCGGCGATCAGACGATGTTCCGCAAGGTGTTCGAGAGCGTGCTCGCCGGCCACGTCAAGGTGCTCGTCGGCAGCAAGGACGTCAAGCTCGACAACTCCTACGTGCACAACCTGATTCACGGTTTCATCCTGGCTGGCGAGCACCTCGTTCCCGGTGGGTCCGCACCCGGGCAGGCGTACTTCATCAACGACGGTGAGCCGATCAACATGTTCGAGTTCTCCCGACCGGTGGTCGAGGCGTGTGGCGCACCGTTCCCGACGTTCCGGGTACCCGGCAAACTCGTCGGATTCGTCATGCGGGTGTGGCAGTGGCTGCACTTCCGCTTCGGTCTGCCCAAGCCGCTGCTGGAACCCCTTGCCATAGAGCGGATCTCGCTGGACAACTACTTCTCCATCGCGAAGGCCAAGCGCGATCTGGGATACCAGCCGCTGTTCACCACCGAGCAGGCGTTGGCCGAGTGCCTGCCCTACTACACCGATCTCTTCGCGTCGATGAAGGCCGCCGGACAGAAATCGCCCGCCCCGGCATAGACCTCGGGTCGCTATCCGCCGACCAGTGACAGGGCGTGCGCCCGACGCAGCTTGCCCGACGGTGTCTTCGGAATGGCGCCCGGCGCCAGCACCACGACGTTGCGCGGCCGCACGTCGACCTCGGCGAACACCTCGTGCGCCACTGCCTTCTGGATGCGCCGAACCTCGGACCGGTCCTCGAAGGCATTCGACTCGACCGCGACGGCGAACGACTCCCGGGAGTGCCCCGCGTTCAACCGCACCGCGACGGCACAACCGGGCCGCACTCCGACCACGCGCAGTGCGGCTCGCTCGATGTCGGTGGGGTAGACATTGCGGCCGGCCATGATGATGACGTCCTTGACCCGCCCGCACACCACGATGTGGTCGCGTTCGGTCAGGTAGCCCAGGTCGCCGGTGTCATACCAGCCCAGATCGTCCTGCGCCGGGATAAATCCGCCCTCGGTGGTGTAGCCCGGCGAGACCGGCTCGCCGCGCACCTGGATGACACCGACCCCACGCGTCGGCAACGGGTTCTCGTCCTCGTCGACGATGCGAACCTCCAGCCCGCTCAGTACCGGCCCGAGGGTCGCGAGCCTGCGCACGTTGCCCGACGTCGCGGGAACCGCCCTGTGCAGCACCGCGAGCATGTCGGCGTCGATCTCATCGACGACGAGGCCCGCGCCGCAGACCGCGAACGACACCGCCACGGTGGCCTCGGCCATCCCGTACGCGGGCAGAATCGCCTCCCTGCGGAGCCCGAACGGCGCGCCAGCGTCACACAGGTCCTCGACCACCGCGGGCTCGACCTGCTCGGCGCCCGAGAGTGCCCATCTCAGCGAGGAGAGGTCGAACTCACCGGGGTCGGCCTGCCTGCGGAGCCGCTTGGCCAGCAGCGCGTAGGCGAAGTTGGGCGCGGCCGTCATAGTGCCCTTGTACTTGTCGATAAGCCTGGGCCACAACAGAATATCGGTGAGGAAGTCCATCGGCGTGACCTTGACCAGCTCGGCGCCGAAGTACATCGGCACGATCAGAAAGCCGGTCATGCCCATGTCGTGGAACAGCGGAAGCCAGCTCACGATGACGTCGGTGTCCAGGTCATACTCGGCGCCGACGAACATGGCCTCAGCGTTGGACACCAGGTTCCGGTGCGTGATCCGGACGGCCCTCGGCGGGCCCGTCGAACCGGACGTCAACTGAAGCAGTGCGATGTCGTCCTCGGCGGTCTCGAGAGGCTCGACGGGCTCGACCGCCATCAGATCGGCGGGCACCAGGACAGTGACGCCACGTTCGGCTAGGAACGGTGCGGCCGCCATGAACGGGTCCGACACCACCACTGCCGCCGCGCCGAGCGCGTCGACCACCCGACCCGTTTCCTCTGCCCACACCATGAGGTCCGTGCGGGGCGTCGGCTGGTGCAACATCGTCAGGGTGGCCGCCCGCATCCAGACGGCCTGCGCGGTGGGGGCGATCTCGGCGGGGGCGCCCGCCAGCACGGCGACCGCGTCGCCGGGTCCGACGCCTGCCGCGGCGAGACCCCCGGCGATGTGGCGGGCACGTTCGTGCACCTCGGCCCAGCTGTGCCGGATGGGCGCGTGAGGGTCGCCGGTGACGATCCCCCGCGTGCTGGTTCGCGCATTGGCGAACATTGCGTCACAGAACCTGCTCATGGCCGGCTCTGTCCTTTGACGCACCCCGTCACGCCGTTTCGGCCTCGACAGTCGAGAATCGGCCCAGCAGATGTCGCAGCACCGACGTGTCCATCGGTGCCTCGGAGTCGCGGATGGCGTCCAGGACTCGGTCCACGACCGCGGTGGTGCACGTCTGCGGGAAGACGTAGATCACGGCGTCCCGGGAGTGCGTGCCGATCAGGTAGATCGTCTCGCACGTCACCATCGGGTAGGGATCGATGGAGATTGCCACGCCGCGCCGGATCATGCGCGACGGCGTCTTGGTCCAGGACCGTGGGTCGTAAACAACGCGTCGGACCTCGCCGATCATCGATCCGATGACCGCAAGCAGGTCGGGCAGTTCGGCGCCAAGGTTGTTGCTGCCGGGCAGCCACGCGGCATCGACGCCGCCGCGGGTGGCCGATCTGTTGCAGAACACCAACCGGGGGGCCTTGTTGGCCACAGGAGAGTTCAGCACCATGGATGGTGCTCCCATCCGTTATACGCACACGTCGCAGACGGTCACCGCTCGGCGGGAACGCGAGGAACCTGCGACTCCTTGAGCGTAACGCAGGCACTTCGCGAACACCGATGCGCGCCGCGCGTTTCGGCTCGGCGAACCGATCGTGGCTCGTTCGTGACGAATCCCCCACAACCTCGTGATACCCGCGCTGCGGTGCCACGTCAGGGCGTGACGATGTTGAACCAGAACGGGAAGGTGTCGAGTAGGCCCACGAATTCGTCGACCGATTGGCGATTGCCCTCGAGCGTCACCTTGTTCTGGTCGATGCCGTCGGTGAGCTTCAACTTGCCCATCTGAATCTCGTTCATCGTCGCCTTGGTCAGCTTGAGGCTGGCGTCCGCATTCGGAATCGGCGCAGGCCCGTAGTTGAGTACGCCGTTCTCCACGGTGAGCACATACTGCTTGTTCAGGTCCGTGAAATCGACGTTGAGGGTGATCTTCTTTCCCGCGGCCCTCGGCCCGTTGAGCCGCACACCCAGGTAGTCGAACATCATCTCCGGCGGCATCGCATTGATGGTGTCCGGACTTGCGGTGTCCGTACCGCCGGAGTCCGGCACCCCATTGCGTAGCTCATAGGCCCCCTGCAGGTACACCGAACGCCACGACCCCGACTCGGCCTGATACCCCATCTGCTCATAACTGTCGGCCAGCAGATTCTTGCCGTGCACGCTATCCGGATTCGCGAAAACCACCTGTTTGAGCACCATCGCGGTCCAGCGATAGTTGCCGTTGTCGAAGTCGTTCTGCGCCTTCTCGAGGACCGCCTCCTCACCGCCCATGTACTCGACGTACTTCTTGGCCGCCTCCGCTGGAGGCAGGTCGTCGAGGTCGGACGGATTGCCGTCATACCAGCCCATATAGCGCTGGTACACCGCCCGCGAGTTGTGCTTCAGCGTGCCGTAATAACCGCGGTCGGGCCAGAAATTGTTGATCTCTGGCGGGAACTGGATCTCCTCTGCGATCTCGGAGCCCACCAGTCCCTGATTCATCAGCCGCACCGACTGGTCGTGCATGTACTTGTACATGTCACGCTGCCGCTTCCAGTAGTCAATGATGTTGGCGTTGCCCCACTTCGGCCAGTGGTGACTCTGGAACTTGACCTCCGTATTGGGGCCATAGGTCCGGATCGTCTCGTCGAGGAAGCTCGCCCAGATGCGCGCGTCGCGCACCTGAGCGCCGCGCAGCGTCAGCAGATTGTGCATGGTGTTGGTGGTGTTCTCTGCCATCCACATGGCCTTGAACTGCGGGAAGAAGGTGTTCATCTCGGTCGGCGCCTCGGTACCCGGCGTCATCTGGAACTCCATGTCGACACCGTCGACGGTCATCTTCGTGCCGGTGGTGCTGATGATGTCGGTCGGGATGATCAGCGTCGGCACTCCGGTCGACACGGTTTGCCCCAGACCACCATTCACCCCGCCCTGGGCGTTCCGTGGCAGCAACGCACCATACATGTAGACCGCACGGCGAGACATCGCGTTGCCGGCGATCACATTCTCACTGACCGCGTCCTCGACAAAGGCCTGCGGCGCAATGATTTTCACCTTGCCGGAGTCGACATCCTGCTGTGAGACGATGCCGCGAACACCGCCGTAGTGATCGACGTGGGAGTGGCTGTGCACTATCGCGACGATCGGGCGGGCACCGAGTTTCCCGTTGGCCAGATCCAGGCCGGCTTTGGCCGTCTCCGGCGAGATCAGCGTGTCGACCACGATCCAGCCGGTGTCGCCCTTGACGAAGGTGATGTTAGACAGGTCGTAGCCACGCACCTGGTAGATCCGATCGGGCACCACCTCGAACAGTCCGTACTGCATGTTCAACTGCGCATTGCGCCACAGGCTGGGGTTAACGGTGTCCGGCGACGGCTTGTCGTCGGCGATGTACTTCTTGTACTCCTCCAGGTCCCAGACCACGTTGCCGTCCGGGCCCGTGATGGTGAGCGTGTCGGGCTTAGCGATGAGGCCACGCTTGGCATCCTCGAAATCCGCAGTGTCGTTGAACGGCAGCGTGTCGAGCAGTTTCTGGTTGGCGGCCTTGGTGGCGTCGCTCGCCGGCTTGGGGTTGGCGTCCGTGGTCAGCGCCCCACCCGACGACGAAGTAGAACCGCCCGAGTCGTTACACGCAGCCAGCAATGACGATGCCGCCACCGTTCCCACGCCGACGACGGCCAGGCGGCTCAACGCCGTGCGTCTGGACAGTCCGCCGTTCGGGTGCTGTGTATGCGTGTTGCGCTCTAGCCGATTCTCCTCTGTGTCCATTTATCGAAAGTAGGACGTCCGCCAAACGCGTTGCCGTCGAATCACTGAATTGTCCTGTAGTCATTCCATTGGTATGCACTACGCAGAAGTTCAGTCGCAAGGACAGCCGGCCATTTCGCCCACTCCGGGTGGTCGCACATCGCTTCGACGCTCCAGCGTCTCGCGGTCACCTCACGTTGCAGCCGGTGTCCATGTTGTGGCAGTGCCCGGAACCGCTGCAGGTGCCGCAGTGGCAACCGCACGCGATCTTGGCCTGGGGTGCGGGACGCACAGGGGGCTGCTGGATGTAGACGTCCCGGTCCCGGTCTCGGTCTCCTCGGTTCGGTCTGTCGTGTCGAGGCATGCTGTCTCCCTTGAACACACTCACCCAGGAGCGTGACGTGGGCGAGTACCCAATCCTTCGCTTATGCCTTCGATGGTAGGCCTCGGGCACGCGTGTTGGAGCGTTACTGACGCGCTGGCCGAAAGCGAGCCGAATGAGTAATACGCGCGTACCACGGCTTCAATCGAGTTCTATTGCAAATCTTGATGTTCGGTTCGAGCCACGTGTGGAATTCTTGCTGAGGGCCAACACCAGGCGGATCATTCCCCTAGTGTCCAAAAGCAGGATCCACACCACGTCGGATGAAAGCGAGGCCAACATGCCCAACGGAAAGCCGAACATCGTGGTCATCTGGGGCGATGACATCGGCATCACCAACCTGAGTTGCTACAGCGATGGCGTCATGGGCTATCGCACCCCGAACATCGACAGGCTCGCCAAGGAGGGCATGCGATTCACCGATTCCTACGGTGAGCAAAGCTGCACCGCGGGCCGGGCCGCGTTCATCAGTGGCCAAAGCGTGTATCGCACCGGAATGAGCAAGGTCGGCATCCCGGGTGCTGACATCGGTTGGGCGGCGGAGGATCCGACCATCGCCGAGCTACTTAAACCCCTGGGCTACGCCACCGGCCAGTTCGGCAAGAACCACTTCGGCGATCTCAACAAGTACCTGCCGACTGTGCACGGCTTTGACGAGTTCTACGGCAACCTCTATCACCTCAACGCCGAAGAGGAGCCCGAGAGCTACGACTACCCGCACGAGGACCGCTATCCGAGGTTGTACAACCTCGCCAAGCCCCGCGGTGTGATGAAGTGCAAGGCCACCGACGACGTCTCCAGCGAGCCCGACGACCCTAAGTACGGGCCCGTCGGCAAGCAGACCATCGAGGACACCGGACCGCTGAACACCAAGCGGATGGAGACCATCGACGACGACATCGCCCAGGCGACCGTCGACTACATCAAACGCCAGCATGAGACGGACACCCCGTTCTTCGTGTGGTGCAACTTCACCCACATGCACCTCTACACCCACGTCAAACCAGAGAGCCGGGGTCAGGCCGGCCTGTGGCAGTCCGAGTACCACGACGCGATGATCGATCACGACCGCAACGTCGGCACCGTCCTCGATGCCCTCGACGAACTCGGCATCGCCGACGACACGATCGTCATCTACTCCACCGACAACGGCCCACATCGGAACACCTGGCCCGACGCGGGCACCACCCCGTTCCGAAGTGAGAAGGACACCAACTGGGAGGGTGCGTTCCGCGTGCCGGAACTGGTCCGCTGGCCCGGCAAGATCGAGGCTGGCGCCGTCTCGAACGAGATCATTCAGCATCACGACTGGCTGCCGACCCTCCTGGCCGCCGCGGGTGACCCGGACATCAGCGAGAAGCTGAAGAACGGCTATAAGGCCGGCGCCGACGGGAACACCGAGTACAAGGTGCACATCGACGGTTTCAACCTGCTCCCCTACCTGACCGGTGAGGTCGACGACAGCCCGCGGCGCGGCTTCTTCTACTTCTCCGACGACGGTGATCTGGTCGCCATGCGCTTCGAGAACTGGAAGATCGTCTTCATGGAGCAGCGCTGCCCGGGCACACTACGGATTTGGGCCGAACCGTTCACCCCCCTGCGGGTGCCAAAGCTGTTCAACCTGCGTACCGATCCCTTCGAGTACGCCGACATCACGTCGAACACCTATTACGAATGGTTACTGCGACACGACTACTTCGTCTTCTACGCCACCGCCATGGCGACAAAGTTCCTGGAGACGTTCAAGGAGTTCCGCCCGCGGCACGCACCGGCCAGTTTCAGCGTCGACCAGGCGGTCGAGAAACTGCACGAGTTCCTGGCAAAGGACTGACACGTGCCGAACTCGCAACCGAACATCCTGGTCATCTGGGGTGATGACATCGGCATCTCCAACCTCAGCTGCTACAGCCGGGGCGTGATGGGTTACTTCACGCCCAATATCGACCGAATCGCTGATGAGGGAATGCTTTTCACCGATTCCTATGGCGAACAGAGCTGCACCGCGGGCAGGGCGTCGTTCATCACCGGACAGAGCGTTTACCGCACCGGCATGAGCAAGGTCGGCATGCCCGGCGTCGACGTCGGGCTGCAGAAGGAGGACCCGACGATCGCCGAACTCCTCAAGCCGATGGGATACGCCACCGGCCAGTTCGGCAAGAACCACCTGGGCGACCTGAACAAGTATCTGCCGACTGCCCACGGATTCGACGAGTTCTTCGGCAATCTGTACCACCTCAACGCGGAGGAGGAGCCGGAGCACGAGGACTATCCCACCGAAGAGGAGGCGCCGCTGCTGCGCAAAGCCCTTCTGCCGCGCGGTGTGATCCACTCCTGGGCCACCGACGAGGACTCCGGCGAGGTCGACGAGCGGTACGGCCCAGTCGGCAAGCAGCGCATCGAGGACACCGGACCGCTGACGAAACTGCGGATGGAGACCATCGACGACGAAACGACCTCGGCGTGTGTGGACTTCATCAGGCGTCAACACGAGGCGGAAACCCCGTTCTTCGTGTGGATGAACATGACCCACATGCACTTCCGCACCCACACCAAGCCGGAGAGCAAGGGACAGGCCGGACGCTGGCAGTCGCCATACCACGACACGATGATCGACCACGACCGCAACGTCGGCACGCTGCTCGATCTGGTGGACGAGCTCGGGATCGCCGAGGACACCATCGTCATCTACTCCACCGACAACGGACCGCACGCCAACAGCTGGCCCGATGGGGCGACCACCCCGTTCCGCAGCGAGAAGGCGACGAACTGGGAGGGCGCCTTCCGCGTTCCCGAGATGATTCGCTGGACCGGAAAGATCAAGCCGCGCAGCGTATCCAATGAAATCGTCCAACATCACGATTGGCTGCCCACTTTTCTGGCCGCCGCGGGCGATCCGGATATCGTTGACAAGCTGAAGGCTGGGCACAAGGCGGGCGCTGACGGTAAGACCGCGTTCAAGGTCCATATCGACGGCTACAACCTGCTGCCGTACCTGACTGGTGAGGTCGACCAGAGCCCGCGGCGCGGGATGATCTACTTCTCCGACGACGGCGACGTGCTGGGCATCCGGGCTGACAATTGGAAGATCGTGTTCATGGAACAGCGCTGCCAGGGCACGCTCGCGGTGTGGTTCGAGCCATTCACGAAGTTACGTGCACCGAAGCTCTTCAACCTGCGCACCGACCCCTTCGAACGGGCTGACGTCACGTCGAACACCTACTGGGACTGGGTGATTGATCGTCTGTATCTGATGTTCTACGGCTCCGCGATCGTCAACCAGTTCCTGCAGACGTTCAAGGAGTTCCCGCCGCGGCAGGAGCCGGCGTCCTTCACCATCAACCACGCGGTCGAGGAACTCGAGAAGTTCCTCGCCACTCGGGGTGGCTGAACGTGGCGGAACTCGCGACATGGGCCGACGGCGCGACGAAGTCGGCAATCGTCGACTTCGTCGCCCGTATCACGACCGAGGGACCGGACTTCGTCGCGCCTGAGGAGCGCGTCGCCGTCTTCGACAACGACGGCACACTGTGGTGTGAGAAGCCGATGTACATCCAGCTGGACTTCATCGTGCGCAGGCTGGTCGAGAAGGCAGCGACCGATGCCTCGCTGGCCGCCAACCAGCCGTATCAGGCAGCGGTGGCAGGCGATCTGAATTGGTTCGGCGGAGCCATCACCAAGCACTATCAGGGTGATGACTCAGACCTCAAGGTGCTTGCCGGCGCCGTGATGTCACTGCACGAGTCGATGACCGTCGAGGAACACGCGGCGCTGGTCAACGCCTTCTTCGCCGAGGCAAGCCATCCCACGCTGCAGCGCAACTATCTGCACTGCGTCTACGCGCCGATGGTCGAGTTGCTGCGCTACCTCGAGACGCACGACTTCACCTGCTACATCGCGTCTGGTGGCGGACGCGACTTCATGCGGCCCGTCACATCGACGATCTACGGCATCCCGCCCGAACGCGTCGTCGGCAGCTCCCAGGGGCTGAAGTTCGACGGCCGCGACGGGCGCGGCGACCTGCTGATCCAGCCGACGCTCGATGTCTTCGACGACGGGCCAGAGAAACCCGTGCGGATCTGGAACCGCATCGGCAGGCGGCCGATCCTGGCCGCGGGCAACTCCAACGGCGACGACGAGATGCTGATGTACGCGGGTCGGCCGGAGAAGCCGTCGTTGCGGCTGCTGGTGCTGCATGACGATGCCGAACGCGAATTCGACTACACCGCAGGCGCGGAGAGGGTGCTGGACCACGCACAGCAGTACGGCTGGACTGTCGTCAGCCTCAAGAACGACTGGACCTCCGTCTTTGCCTGACAAACACGTTGAGATAGCGCTCAGAGTCACGCGCACTCGCACTTTCGCGCGCTCACCGCTATCTCAACGGCCTGGGCCTCAATGACGTCCGACGGCTACGCCTGGATTCCCGCCCAGACCGCGCTACTGGGCTCCGACGCGCACTACCCGGAGGAGGGTCCTGTCCGCGAGGTGACCGTCGACGGCTTCTGGATGCAGACCCATCAGGTGAGCAACGCCGACTTCGCCGCGTTCGTCGAGGCGACCGGCTACCTCACCGTCGCCGAGCGGCCGATCGACCCCGCCGACTTCCCCGACGCTCCACCGGAGAACCTGCAGCCGGGATCGATGGTCTTTCATCGCACACCCGGGCCCGTCGACCTGCGCCACCTCAACCAGTGGTGGACGTGGACGCCAGGTGCGTGCTGGAACCACCCGCGCGGCCCGAAGTCCACCCTGCGCAACCGCCAGCATCATCCCGTCGTGCACGTGGCGTTCGAGGACGTCGAGGCCTACGCCGAGTGGGCTGGCCTGGTTCTGCCCACCGAGGCGCAGTGGGAGGTGGCCGCCCGCGGGGGCCTCTCCGGTGCGACCTACACGTGGGGCGACGCACCCGAGGGTCCGGGCGAACGACTGGCCAACTACTGGCACGGCGAGTTCCCCTACCTGCCCGACACGGGTTACGGGACAACGCAACCCGTCGGCAGCTTCACGCCGAACGACTACGGCCTGTTCGACATGGCGGGCAACGTCTGGGAGTGGACGCTCGACTGGTGGACCGACACCCGTGCACTCGAGTCCTGCTGCGCGGCTGAGAGTTACGACCCCAACCAGCCGCAGTTCCAGATCGGCCGCAAGGTGATTAAGGGCGGATCGTTCCTGTGCGCGGACAGTTATTGCCTGCGCTACCGACCCGCCGCGCGCAGGCCGCAGATGGTGGACACCGGGATGAGCCACATCGGCTTCCGGTGCGTTCGAACCTAGGGCGGCGGATCGCGGCGTGCGGCGATCCACACCTCGCCCCGTCGCACGGCTTCCTCAGTCGCCTCGAACAACCGGTCTGTGGTCAGCACCATGCCATCGGCTCCCAATAGTTCGACCAGGCCTGCGTGTTCGAGCACCTTTGCCGTCGCGGGGCTGACTCCCGCGATGATCATCCTGCCGCCGTTGGCCGCGAGGTCCTCGGCCCACCGCCTCAATGCCTTGATCACCTTCGACGAGGGAACATCGGGCAGCGTGTGCATACCCAGCACCACGACGGCGTTGCGCGAGTCCTCGACTCGGGGCCAGTCCTCGTCGATCCGGGGCACCTCAGCGAAGAGCCCCACCCCCGAGTACTGCAACACCGTCACAGCGTCGTTCGCGACGGCGTCTGGCACCGGCACCACCCACCAGTCGCCGTCGGTCCGCGAGAGGGCGATCAGCTCTGCTGCCTGTGAAGCCTTGGCGCAGTACAGCACCAGCGAGGTGAGCGCACCGATCAGGATCGCAGTGTGCAACGGCAGCTGTGTCGTGGCCGCGAATGTGACCAGCATCGCGACTGCGGACAGCGGAGCGGTGCGCACCACCAGTTTGATGTCGGCCCACCGACCCATGACCAGTTCAGCGCCGATCACGAGAATGAGTCCGCCGATGACGGGCATCGGGATCTGTTCCGCCAGCGACCCCGCGACCAGCACCAGGGCCGCCAGCCACAGCCCGGCGAATATCCCCGCCCAACGCGTCTGAGCGCCGGCAGAGACCGCGACGCCGGTCCGCGAAAGTGATCCGCCGGTGGGTAGCGCGCCGAACAATCCGCCTGCGACGTTGGCCGCCCCCTGCGCCACGAAGTCACCAGATGTGCTCGGGCGGCTTCGATCCGGGTTCGGCACGGCAGCCGAGATACCGGCCGCCTGCGCGAGCCCGACGAGCGCGACCGCCAGTCCCCCGACTAACAGTTCGGGCATCGCGGCGAAGTTCGGCACCGAGAACGGCGGAAGCGCATTGGGAATGGAGGCGATATCGGCGACCGTCTCCACCTGCACCCCGAGAAGGGCGACGCCCAGCGTCACGACGACGAGCGCAATCAAGATCGCGAACGCCTCCAGCGGTTTGATGAAGTGGAACACCGCCCACACCGCGACCGTCGCCACCGCGACCAGGCAGGGCCCGACCTCCCAGGAGCCGACGTGAGCGAAGGCGTCGATGAACTTGCCGATGGTGTTGTGACTGTCCGGTCGGTACCCGGTGGCGTCGCCGATCACGCCGGCGATGATCTGCAGCGCAATACCGGCGGTGAAGCCGGTCATCACCGCGTTCGAGACGAAGTTCATGATCGATCCGAACTTCAACAGACCCAGCACCAGCATCACGACACCCACGACGATGGCCAGTGCGGCGACGTTGGCGGGGTCGGACGGATCCAGGCCGGCGTCCGTCAGCACACTGCGCGATGACAATGCCAGGGCGCTGGTCAAGGTGGTGACCATGAGCACGGTGCGTGCGAACATCGAACCGACGATGGTGGACACGACGCCGGAGTAGAGGCCGGCCACGGGGTTGAACCCGCCGATGCTGGCGTATGCCATGCCCTCTGGGATCGAGAACAGGCCCGTCACGAGGCCCGAGACGGCATCGCGGAATGTCGGTCTGCCCAGCTTGAGCCCCATCCGGATCCAGTCCCCTCAGCCGTCGCATCGTCCGACATCTGTTGATGTCGAGAACCGCGCCACGTCCCATTTCACGCCAAGTCGCGCGATTTCGTCGACGGTATCGCCCGACACGTTGCGTGGGGCCAGCGATTGCGCTTACCAGCCGAGAGTGCGAGGTTGTATCACGTTCTACATGGCTGACTGGGGAGGCGCATGACTGACGCGGTTTTGGTGACGGGGGCCTTTGGGCTAGTGGGATCGGCGACGGTGAAACGGCTCGCCGCGGACGGGCGACGGGTGGTGGCCACCGATCTCGACAACTCCGAGAATCGCAAGGCCGCCGCCGGACTGCCAGCCGGTGTCGAGGTGCGCTACGCCGACCTCACCGACCCGGCCGCGGTGGACGCGCTGATCGGCGACGTTGCGCCCGCCGCGATCATCCACCTGGCCGCGATCATCGCGCCGTTCTGCTACTCGCGGCCCGCGCTTGCCCGCAGGGTCAGTGTCGATGCCACCGGGTATCTGGTGGAGGCGGCCAAGTCGCAGGATCCGCAGCCGCGGATAGTGGTGGCCTCCAGCGTCGCGGTGTACGGGTCGCGCAACCCGCACCACATCACCGACGTGCTGTCGGCCGACACCCCGATGCGGCCAACGGACCTCTACGGCACACACAAGGCCGAAGCCGAGGAACTCGTCCGCACATCGAGCCTGGACTGGGTGGTGCTGCGCCTAGGCGGCGTGCTGACCACCGACATCAGCTTCGACATCAAACCCGAGTTCCTGTTCTTCGAGAGCGCGCTGCCCACTGACGGCCGGATTCAGACCGTCGACGTGCGTGATGTCGCGGCGGCGTTCGCGGCGGCGACCACCGCGGACTGCGTCGGCGAGATCCTGCTGATCGGCGGTGACGAGTCGCATCGCCTCACCCAGGGCGATATTGCCGTCGCGACGGCGGGCGCCATGGGTCTGGTCGGTGCCATCCCGATCGGGCGCCCAGGCAACCCCGACAGTGACACCGACTGGTTCGCCACTGACTGGATGGACACGGTGCGCGCCCAGGAAGTGCTGAAGTTCCAACACTTTTCGTGGCCCGACATGCTCGCCGAGACCGCGGAGAAGGCCGGCTGGAAGCGCTACCCGTTCCGCGCCATCGCCCCGCTGATCGGCTTCGTCCTGCGCAGGCAGTCGGCCTACCGCGACGCCCCCGGCAGGTATGCGGACCCGTGGGGCGCCATCCGCGGCAAGTGGGGCGACCCAGGGCCCGACCGGACTCGCTGAGCCAGAGTTCCTCGTTCGGCCTGCACCTCTGACAGGATCAGCGCGTGGCCATGAAGACCGAGTTCACCGCGTCGCAGAAGCGGGCACTGGCGATCGCCACCGGAGTCGCCCTCGCATTCGGTGCGTACTTCCTGCGCGGCTTCTTCATGGTCATCGTCGTGGCAGCCGTCGCGGCATACCTGTTCCACCCGCTGTTCATGTGGCTCGGCGGGAGGATGGGCAAGGGCCTGTCGGTGACGCTGACTGTGCTGGCGGCGCTCTTCGCGCTCATCATTCCCCTCAGCCTGCTGGTGCTCCTGGCGGTGGTGCAGATCAGCGCGATGGTCCGCAGCGTCTCGGACTGGGTGTCCCGGACCGACCTCAGTTCCCTGGGCGACCGGACGCTGAAGCTCGTCAACGACACGGTGGACCGGGTCCCCTTCCTGAGCGACTTCGACGTCACCCCGGCGATGATTCAGGAGCGGATGACCACCGTCGCGCAGCACGTCGGCGAGTGGGCTCTGGGCTTCCTGCAGGGCGCCGCGGGTGGTCTGGCGGGCGCGCTGACCGCAGCCGTCCTCTTCATCTACGTGTTCATCTCACTGCTGTCCAACCACGACAACGTGCAGACGCTGATCCGCAAGCTCAATCCGCTCGGCGAGGACGTCACCGACCTCTACCTGGAGAAGATGGGCGCCATGGTGCGGGGTGCCGTGTTCGGCCAATTCGTCATCGCCCTGGCGCAGGGCCTGGCCGGTGCGGTGTCGATCTACATCGCGGGTTTTCACGAGGGATTCTTCATCTTCGCGATCATGCTGACCGCGCTGTCGATCATTCCCCTCGGCGGCGGCATCGTGAGCATCCCGTTCGGCATCGGAATGGTCCTGTTCGGCAACGTGTGGGGCGGCCTGTTCGTCGTCGTGTGGCACCTGCTCGTGGTCACGAACATCGACAATGTGCTGCGACCGATCCTGGTGCCGCGTCAGGCCCGCCTGGACTCCGCGCTGATGCTGCTGGCGGTGTTCGCCGGCATCACCATGTTCGGCTTCCTCGGGATCGTCATCGGGCCGGTCCTGATGATCGTCATCGTCACCACGGTCACCGTGTACCTCGCGGTGTACAAGGGCGTTCCGATCACCGATCTCGATGACGAGGACGACGAGGACGAGAAGCCCGGCCTGCTGGCCAGGCTGGTGGCGTGGGCTCGCGCCCGGCTGGGCTCAGACCGCCAACGCGACAGCCTTCAGACCGAGCAGGCCGAGGCTGAGGACAAGGCCGAGGCGACGCCCGCTAGTTCGGACTGAGCCGCCTTTACCTAGGTCGCCAGCCGCTCCGTCAGGAAGGCGACGACGCGCTTGCGTGCCTCATAGGCCGGGTTCCCGTCCACCTCGCGCACCTGATCGGTGAGCACTGAGTGCGCCATCCGGCCGATGCCGTCCGGGTTACCCGGCTTCGAACTGATCTCGATGACCTCGAACGCGTCGCCGAGGCGCGCCTTGAGCGTCTTGAACCGGTCGCCGGGCGACATCGGGTCCTCGCTGAACCGCAGTCCCATGGCGCACAGCCCCTCGTCGGCGGCCCGGCGCTCGATGATCTTCAGCTCGGCCTCCGAGAGGCCGGGGTCTCGGCGCTGCTTCAGAGTCAACGGCAGCGGCAGCGAGGGCTGACTCATCACCGGTGCGAGCACACTGTCGTCCACGGCGGCCGCCAGGGCGAAGCCACCGGTGAAGCACTGTCCGATGACGCCGACACCCTTGCCGGGTGTGCGAGCGTTGAGGTCACGCGCGAGAGCGCGCAGGAAGTGCGCGATCGGCCGGTCGGCGTTGGTCGCGAACGCGGCGAACTCCTTGGTCACGCATCCCTTCAGCAGGGTCGGCACAGCACCCGGCCGCAGCGCCGGCGCACCAGGCGTGCCGAACAGCGAGGGCGCGGCGACGGTGAACCCGTTGTCCACCAGATGGTTTCCCAACGCCAGCACGCCGGGGTGCAGGCCGGGCATCTCGGGGATCAGGACGACGCCGGGCCCCTGGCCCTTGCGGTACACGTCGTAGGTGAGTCCCCCGCCGGTGAACGATGCGGCTTCCCAGCCGCTGAGGTCGGCTTCCGGAGCCGCCCCGGCGGCGACATCGGATTTACGTGACGTCATGAACGCTCCTAGCTGACTGGCAGTGGTGGCTGCGTCTGAGTGGCCTCCGCCAGAATACGGTACTCATCGGTACCGGCGGCGCCCGTCAGCGCCAATTGCGCCGGGCCGGTCGGACCGTTGATCCTGGTGGTCCACACCGGCCGGACGTCCTCACCGCCCTCATAGGTGACCCACTTGACGCCGTTCACGTCCTCGGCGCCGGTGGGAATCAGGCTGGTGTCCATCCAGCTGAGCAACTTGTCCTCGTCGGCGTCGCTCTGGGTCAGGCTGATGAACATGCCGGTCGGGGCAAGGTAGCCGACTCGCGAGGTCAGGGCACGCACTTCCACGCCTTCCGCATCGGTGCGACCTCGCTCGATGCTGCCGCGCGAGCCCGAGTTAGCCCGCCAGCCCTCGGGCAACTTGGGCAGCCGGATCGGAATCTTCAACGTCTCGGCGTCGGCTCCCAGTGCGGCCGGGGCGTCATACGGCGGTGTTGGCCCCTCGCCGGGACCGTTGGGGGCAAACGAGCACATCCCGAGAACACCTGCGGCGACGATGCAGACCAGCACCAGCGGCGCCATCGACCAGAACATGTCGCGCCCGTCCTGCCGCAACCGCGACTTGGCTGGCCTCGGCGGTGGAGGAGGCTTTGGCGGGTTCGTGGGCGGGACGGTCACCTTCCCAGTATCCCAGCTCCCAAGAACGGAGCCGCTAATGGGAGAATCTGGCACATGACGCCATCGAGACGTGAAGCCCCGGACCGCAACCTGGCCCTCGAGTTGGTGCGGGTGACCGAAGCCGGCGCCATGGCCGCCGGCCGGTGGGTCGGGCGTGGTGATAAGGAGGGCGGCGACGGCGCAGCGGTCGACGCCATGCGCGAGCTGGTGAACTCGGTCTCCATGCGCGGTGTCGTGGTGATTGGCGAGGGCGAGAAGGACAACGCCCCGATGCTCTACAACGGCGAAGAGGTCGGCAACGGAGATGGTCCGGACTGCGACTTCGCGGTCGACCCCGTCGACGGAACCACGCTGATGAGCAAGGGCATGCCCAACGCCATCTCGGTTCTCGCGGTCGCCGAGCGCGGCGCCATGTTCGACCCGTCGGCCGTCTTCTACATGAACAAGATCGCCGTCGGCCCCGACGCCGTCGACGTCATCGACATCACCGCCCCGATCGGCGAGAACATTCGCCGGGTCGCCAAGGTGAAAAACTCCAGCGTTGCCGACCTCACCGTGTGCGTTCTCGACCGGCCACGGCACGCGCAGCTGATCGCCGACGTGCGGGACGCGGGTGCCCGCATCCGCCTGATCTCCGACGGTGACGTCGCTGGCGCGATCGCGGCATGCCGACCGAACTCTGGCACCGACTTGCTCGCCGGAATCGGCGGCACCCCGGAGGGCATCATCACCGCGGCCGCGATCCGCTGTATGGGCGGTGCCATCCAGGCCACGCTGGCACCCACCGATGACGCCGAACGCCAGAGGGCCATCGACGCCGGTCACGATCTGGACCGGGTGCTGCACACCGAGGATCTGGTGTCGGGCGAGAACGTCTTCTTCTCCGCCACCGGCGTCACCGACGGCGACCTGCTGCAGGGTGTCCGCTACTCCGGCGGCGGCTGCACCACACAGTCGATCGTCATGCGATCCAAGTCCGGCACCGTCCGGATGATCGAGGCCTACCACCGCCTCACCAAGCTCAACGAGTACTCCGCGGTCGACTTCACGGGCGACAAGTCCGCGGCCTACCCCCTGCCCTAATCCCACCCACCTCCGATCTATCGAACAGGGAGCACATGACCGCCGACAACGACGTCGAGTACCGCATTGAGCACGACACCATGGGTGAAGTGCGTGTGCCCGTCAACGCGCTGTGGCGCGCACAGACGCAGCGCGCGGTGGAGAACTTTCCGATCTCGTTCCGCCCGCTCGAGCGCACCCAGATCCGCGCGATGGGCCTGCTGAAGGGCGCCTGTGCGCAGGTCAACAAGGACTTGGGCCTGCTGGCTCCGGAGAAGGCCGACGCGATCATCGCCGCAGCAGGTGAGATCGCCGACGGCCTGCACGACGACCAGTTCCCGATCGACGTGTTCCAGACCGGGTCGGGCACCAGCTCCAACATGAACGCCAATGAGGTCATCGCGTCCATCGCGGCAGCCAACGGCGTGAGCATCCACCCCAACGACGACGTCAACATGTCGCAGAGCTCGAACGACACGTTCCCGACCGCGACCCATATCGCGGCGACCGAAGCCGCTGTCCGCCATCTGATTCCGGCACTCGAGGTGCTGCACGAGTCGCTTGCCGCCAAGGCTCGCCAGTGGCGCACCACGGTCAAGTCCGGCCGTACCCACCTGATGGACGCGGTGCCCGTGACGCTGGGCCAGGAGTTCGGCGGCTACGCCCGCCAGGTCGAGGCCGGTATCGAGCGGGTCAAGGCCACACTCCCCCGGCTCGGTGAACTCGCCATCGGCGGCACCGCTGTCGGCACCGGGCTCAACGCCCCCGACGGCTTCGGCGCGAAGGTCGTCGACGTCCTGGTGAGCCAGACGGGAATCGCCGAACTGCGCACAGCGGCCGACTCTTTCGAGGCCCAGGCTGCACGCGACGGGCTGGTCGAGGCATCCGGCGCGCTGAAGACCATCGCGGTCTCGCTGACCAAGATCGCCAACGACGTGCGTTGGATGGGCTCGGGTCCGCTCACCGGCCTCGGCGAACTCCAGCTGCCCGACCTTCAGCCCGGCAGCTCGATCATGCCAGGCAAGGTCAATCCGGTGCTGCCCGAGGCGGTTACGCAGGTCGCGGCCCAGGTGATCGGCAACGACGCGGCCGTCACCGTGGGCGGCCTGTCGGGCGCCTTCGAACTCAACGTCTACATCCCGATGATGGCCCGCAACGTGCTGGAGTCGTTCACGCTGCTGGCCAACGTGTCGAAGTTGTTCGCCACCAAGTGCATTGACGGCCTGGTGGCCAACGAGCAGCACCTGCGCGAGCTGGCCGAGTCCTCGCCCTCGATCGTGACACCGCTCAACTCGGCGATCGGCTACGAGGAGGCCGCCAAGGTCGCCAAGGAAGCACTCAAGGAGCGCAAGACCATTCGGCAGACGGTGATCGACCGCGGGCTGATCGGTGACAAGCTCTCAGAGGCTGAACTCGACAAGCGCCTGGACGTGCTCGCCATGGCCAAGGTCAAGGATGGCGACTAACCACTTCCCGCACCTCTTCCCGAGTGTGAACGTGGCGACGTTTGAGGCCCGATTCCGTCGTGACGTTCACACTCGGTATGGCCTGACTCACGGACTGCCATGAGTGCCCTCAATGAGGTTCGCGTGGGCGTCACCGGTCTGCTGACGGCCTACCAGTACCTCGCCGACACCGGCAAGATCGAACGACTGGCGGCGCTGTTCGCGCCCGACGGAGTACTGGAGATCGGCGCCGAGAAGTTCACCGGCCCAACCGAAACGCTGGGCATGTTCACTCGTGCCGGCGCACAGTTCGCCGACGCCGACTTCCTACCCGCCCGCCACCACCTGAGTTCGATTCACGTCGAGCCACAGCCCGACGGCAGCGCCAAGACCTACGCGTGCTTCCAGTTCATCGGCACCCGCGGCCTCGACCACTGGGGCACCTACCGCGACATCGTGGTGCCCAGCACCGACGGCAACCCGGACGGGGCTGGCTGGCGGTTTTTGCTCCGACGGGTGATCACTGAGGGTTTCGCGCCGGGGTCACATCTGGCGCCCCCAGCCACCTGATCCCCGGCCACGCGCTCAGGCTGTGGATCACCAGGCTCAGGCTGACGGTCACCGCCACCACCTGAATGATCAACGACTCCTGCGCGAGATCACCACGGTCGACCACCAGAAGCCCCAGCACGAGCGTGCTGATGCCACGCGGGCCGAACCACCCGATGAACAGTCGCTCGCGCATGGGCACGTCGCTGCGCACCAGCGCCACCGACACCGCAACCAGACGCACTCCCAGCACCGCGACGATCGCGAATACGATTATGCGCCAGTCGGCCTCGCGCCAGCCGACGATCACGGCGTAGCCGCCGAACATCGCGAACACCAGTAGTTCGAGCAGCTGCCCGGCGGCGGCCGACACATGCATGTCCGGGCGTGAGCCGACGTGGCGCGCCGCGAATGCGAAGGCCAGCCCGCCGGCGAACGCCGCGACGAATCCGCTGCCGTGCAGGTGTTCACCGACCTGGAAGCACATCAGCGCGATGGCGAGCGTCGCCAGCTGTGCCCACGTGTCGCTCATCCATCCGCGTTTACGCGACGCACCGATCACCCAGCCGCCCAACAGTCCGACACCCAAGCCGACCACCACGGACATCAGCTCCGTGCGGACCAGAAACCAGCCCCAGTGCGTCTCGTTGGAGTCGGCCCGCTCGGAAGCCACGGCAAGCGCGGCGAGCAGGACCGCCAGCGCGAAACCGTCGTAGAAGCCACTCTCGGTGGACAGTGCGTGGCGGATTCGCTCCGGGATTCGATCGTTTTCCAACAGTGCGTGGATCAGCGCGACCTCCGTGGGCGCGACGATCGCGGCCAGGCACACCGCCTCCCACAGCGGCATCACCGGCAGCACCAACACCGCGGTCAACACGCCCAGCACCATGGTCAGGGGAATGCCGATCGCCAGCAACCGGAAGGTGACGTCGCGTCGGCGTACCACCGCCGAGAGATCAAGTGCGGCTGCTTGATTGAACAGGATCACGGTTAGGGCGAGCTGCGCCAGCACCGTGAACGTCGAGGTGTCCGGACCGCCCTCCAGCAGGTCGAGACCGAACGGCCCCAACGCCATTCCGGCCAGGACGAAAATCAGCGCGGGTGCCACATACCAGCGCTTCACCAATCCGGACACGACGGCGTAGCACACCACCAGCAGGGTCAGGACGAACGCGGTATTGGTCGCCATCCGACCTCAGGCGCCGTTGTTGGGGCCGCCGGAGTTCTGCCCCTCGATATCGGTGATCGGGATGTTCGGCATCGGTGCGGGTGACGGTGTGTTCGGCAACGCCGGGATGTCGGCGGGCGCGACGTCGCGTAGTGCGTTGACGGGCGGCCCGTTCTCCCTGCTGCCGTACGAGGTTCCCGGTGCGAGCGGGCCGACCATGTGGCTGACCGTGACGAGGTGGTAGCCGTTGGCCTTTAGCACCGGGATGAACTGATACACCATGTCGACGGTCGAGGAGTAGGTGTCGTGGAACAGCACCACCGAGTTCGGCTTGATCTGGCTCATCAGCAGGGCGCGAGTGGCTGCGAGGTTGGCGTCGTTGGCCCAGTCGAATGGGATGACGTCCCAGTTGACGTCGGCCAGCCCCTGCTTCTTGGCCTCGGCAAGAACCTGATCGTCGATCAACCCGCCCGCCGTGCGGACCAGGGTCGGCCGCTGACCCGTCGCCGCCTCGATCGCGTCATTGGCCCTGCTGAACTGGGCCGGGATGTCCGCGGGCGGAATGGTGGTCATATTGGGGTGTTCCCAGGTGTGACTGCCGATCTCCATGCCCGCGTCGGCGATGCGCTTGGCCCCGTCCGGGTTGGCCGCCACCTTGTTGCCGATCAGGAAGAAGGTGGACTTCGCGCCGTTGTCCGCCAAGATCGAGAGCAGTCGGTCGGTGTAGGGGCTCGGCCCGTCGTCGAACGTCAACGCGACGCACTTGACCACCGCACAGTCCACGTCGTCGGCCGCTTCGGCCGGGGTGGCCACCTTGACGTGCCCTGTGAGGCCGCCGACGACCACGATGGCCACGCCAGCGCAGACGCCCGCGACCATGCGCCAGTACGACCACGCTGAACTGTCGGGCCGCTTGCGCACGGTGGCAGCCTACCGGGCGATTTGGGCGCGCTAAGGAGCGGTGAGCGCTCCTTAGCGCGCCCAAATCGCACTCAGGTCACGGCAGGGCGCCGGGGCTGATCTCCTCCAGCATCTCGGTGACCAGCGCCGCGATCGGCGAGCGCTCACTGCGCAGCAGCGTGATGTGGGCGAACAACGGGTGACCCTTGAGCTTCTCGATGACGGCCGCGACACCGTCGTGGCGGCCGACGCGCAGGTTGTCGCGCTGGGCAACGTCGTGGGTGAGCACCACCCGCGACCCGGAGCCCAGGCGTGACAGCACCGTCAGCAGGACGTTGCGCTCGAGTGACTGGGCCTCGTCGACGATGACGAAGGAGTCGTGCAGCGAACGGCCGCGGATGTGGGTCAGCGGCAGCACCTCGAGCATGCCGCGCGAGAGCACCTCCTCAAGCACCGCCGGGCTGGCCAGCCCCTCGAGGGTGTCGAACACCGCCTGCGCCCAGGGCCCCATCTTCTCGGCCTCGCTGCCGGGCAGGTACCCGAGTTCCTGGCCGCCGACCGCGTAGAGCGGGCGGAACACCACGACCTTGCGCTGTGTCCGACGCTCCAGCACCGCCTCCAGGCCGGCGCACAGGGCCAGGGCCGACTTGCCGGTCCCCGCCTTGCCACCCAGCGACACGATGCCGACCGACTCGTCGAGCAGCAGGTCCAGGGCCACGCGCTGCTCGGCCGACCTTCCCCGGAGGCCGAACACCTCCCTGTCCCCTCGAACCAGCTGCACCCGCTTCTCGGCGGTCACCCTGCCGAGGGCGTGCGAGCTACCGCCCAGCAAGCGAATACCGGTGTGGCAGGGCAGGTCTCGAGCCTCCGCGAGGTCGATCTCACCCTCGGCAAACAGGGCGTCCACCTCGTCGCCCACCACGTCCACCTCGGCCATACCGGTCCAGCCGGAGGTGACGACGTCCTGGGCGTGGTACTCGTCGGCGGGCAGGCCGACCGCACCTGCCTTGACGCGCAGCGGAATATCCTTGCTCACCAACGTCACTCGCTTGCCCTCGGCGGCGAGGTTGGCCGCACACGTGAGGATGCGCGCGTCGTTGGTGTCGGTCCGGAAGCCCAGAGGCAGCACCGTCGGGTCACTGTGGTTCAGCTCGACCTGCAGCGTGCCGCCCTGCGTCCCAACGGGAATCGGCTCATCCAGCCGCCCGTGCTCGATCCGGAGGTCATCGAACAACCGCAGAGCCTGACGGGCGAACCAGCCGAGCTCGTGATGGTGTCGTTTACCCTCTAATTCGCTGATGACCACCAGGGGAACCACCACTTCGTGCTCGGCAAATCGCGTGATTGCCCACGGATCAGACAGCAGCACAGAGGTGTCGAGCACATAGGTCCGAACGGACGATTCAGTCACGTGGCGCTCCTTGGCCTTCGCGACCCCGCGGAGGCCTCTCGGCGGACACCGCGGTACCAGGACCGGGGCCGGCCCTTCTCAAATCGAGAACCGGTACCAACCGGACAGCGAAGCAAGTTGCTAGCCATCGACAGCGACGCTACTCCCGCGCAAGCAGGTCCGCCCCTCGGCGCGCCGAGACCCGAATGTGACTACTGCGTGACGAACTGGCGAAGGTCTGGCTCGTCGGCCAGACCCCATGCCTGGACGCGATCGGAGATCACCGCACGCAGGGCGTCGGCGTCGAAGATCCCGGCCTCGGCGACCTGCGCCACCTTGTCCTGGTAAGCGTCGATATCGCCGCCGACCGGCCCGAAGTCCGCGACACGTTTGGCGATGGCGGCAACCGTCTCGCCCCGGTGCTCACTCAGGCAGTGGGCCACCAGGTTGTGGAAGAACTGCTCATGGCGTTCCTCATCGGTGGCGATTCGGCCCATCAGACCCTTGAGCACCGGCTCCTCGATCTGCGCCTCGAGATTGCGGCAGAACACGGCGTGCGCCCGCTCCCAGACAGCCATGAACGCCAGGGTCTCGATCTGCGAGTACGAGTCGGCGCGGTAGCCCTTCATCACGTGCTCGACGCGGACGTCCTCGTTGGCCGACGGATCGATCTCGCGTGTCACCACGAGGTAGTTGCGCAGCACGATGGCGTGCAGGTGCTCCTCGGCGGTCCAGCGGCCCAGGAAGCGGCCCCACTGCTCGTCCAGGATGAAGTGGTCGACGAGTTCACGGTGGACACCCGCGAGGTTGTCCTTGTTGATGAGCAGGATCTCGAGGGCGTCGGTGATGGGCTTGGGCAGAGTGACGTCCGACGGCTCCCAGTCACGACCGCCGAGGAACGCGAAGTTCTCGCCCTGTTCCCACGGCACGTAGTCGTGTCCGAACCAGAGGTCCTCGGTTGCGAGGTGCCGCTGCAAGTTCTCCGCCACGACGGGTTCCAGCTCAAGGGTCAGCGCGTTCGCTACCGGCTTCTCTGCCATGAAAGTAACTGTAACCCAAATTCACATGTTCTTGAAAATCGGGGTCGTCGGGCGTGTCCCGGAGCCAGGAGAATGGCTCCGGAACCCGGCGACGGTTAGAGCGTCAGCCCCGGATACAGGGGGTTGGCGTTCAACAACTCGGCCGACGCCGCATGCACCCGATCGGCGGTGCCCTCGGCCAACAGGTACTTGGCCTTGGACGGCCCCGACGGACCCGCCGCGGGCTGGGTGTTCGACAGGACGTCGACGACCAGTTCGGCCACCCGGTCGAAGTCGGCGGCGCCGAAGCCGCGCGTGGTCAGCGCGGGCGTGCCGAACCGGATACCGCTGGTGTACCACGCGCCGTTCGGGTCGTTCGGGATCGAGTTGCGGTTCGTGACCACGCCCGCGTCGAGCAGCGCCGACTCGGCCTGGCGGCCGGTCAGGCCGAACGACGTGACGTCGAGCAGGACGATGTGGTTGTCGGTACCGCCGGTGACCAGACGCGCGTCACGCTTCAGGAAGCCCTCGGCGAGCGATTTCGCGTTATCCGCGACGCGCTGTGCGTAACCCTGGAACTCGGGCTGGCGGGCCTCGGCCAACGCCACGGCCTTGGCGGCCATCACGTGCGACAGCGGTCCGCCCAGCACCATCGGGCAACCCTTGTCGACGGCCGGGGCGTACTCCTCGGTCGCCAGCACCAGGCCGCCGCGCGGGCCGCGCAGTGACTTGTGCGTCGTCGTGGTGGTGACGTGGGCGTGGGGCACCGGATCCTCGTCGCCGGTGAACACCTTGCCCGCGACCAGACCGGCGAAGTGCGCCATGTCGACCATCAGGGTGGCGCCGACCTCGTCGGCGATCTCACGCATCTTGGCGAAGTTCACCCGGCGCGGGTAGGCGGAGTAGCCGGCCACCAGAATCAGCGGCTTGAACTCGCGGGCTGCCGCGGCGACCACGTCGTAGTCGATCAGGCCGGTCTCGGGGTCGGTGCCGTAGCTGCGCTGATGGAACATCTTGCCGGAGATGTTGGGCCGGAAACCGTGCGTGAGGTGGCCACCGGTGTCCAGCGACATACCGAGCAGGCGCTGGTTGCCGAGCTTGGCGCGCAGCTTCTCCCAGTCCGCCTCCGAGAGGTCGTTGACATTCTTGGCGCCCAACTCGGCGAGTTCCGGGGCCTCGATGCGGGTGGCGAGGATGGCCCAGAACGCGACCAGGTTGGCGTCGATTCCGGAGTGCGGCTGGGCGTAGGCGTAGGGCGCACCGAATAGTTCGCGCGCGTGCTCGGCGGCCAGCGCCTCGACGGTGTCGACGTTCTGACACGCCGCGTAGAAGCGGTGCCCGACAGTGCCCTCGGCGTACTTGTCGGACATCCAGGTGCCCATCGTCAGCAGCACCGCGGGTGAGGCGTAGTTCTCGCTGGCGATCAGCTTGAGCGAATCACGTTGGTCAGCAAGTTCTTTACGCGTCGCCGCAGCGACGCGCGGTTCGACGGACTCGATGACTCGAAGGGCGGCCTGGTAGGCCTCGCTAGCGGTAGCGGCGTACTCGGCGCCGGGGGCCACGTACGGCGTCGCGGAGGTGTCAGCGGTCATGACCTTCAGCGTAGTCGGGCCGCTACCGGCGGCTTATACGCCATAGCCCTCGTTGCCGTGGGTCAAGCACGCAGACTCGACGGGATCAGCGGTTCGTCGAGCAGGCGGCCGAAGCGCTCGGTGACGGTCACACCCTCGGGCCGGTCGTCCAGCCAGCCCCGCAGCAACCGGTAGCCCTCGACATAGGTGCTGGTGTAGGCCCGCCACAGGGGTGACGACAGGAATCGCATGGCCTGTCGTGCCCGCTCCTCACTGACCAGCAGCCAGCGCTGCAGGAACGCAGCCACCTCGTCGGCGTCGCGGTGCTCGTCGTGCAGCATCAGTGCGGCGTCCTGGCGGACGTCGGCCAGCGCGGCCGACGCCGCCGAGATGGCCTCCGCGCGTTCACCGTCGAAGCGCAGCCCGAGGTCGGCGTACACCTCGGCGGCCCACGACCCCCAGTTCGGGCCGATCGCCGCGTGCAGGGCGAGGTCGGCGAGCCCCTCGGCCATCAGGCACTGCGGCGTGTTGACCAGGAAGATGGTCTGCTCGGCCTGCCCTTGGCCCTCGACGAGGCCGGCTTCCTTGCGGCAGTGCTCGGTGTGGTGTCCGGGGTAGGACTCGTGGGCGACCAGACGCGGCAGGTTGGACATCTGCTGTTTGAGGTCAGCGTTCACCGCGACGGTCGACCGGTAGTCGCCCTCGTAGTAGTTGAAGCCCGACCACGGCTTGTCGGTGACCACCTCGTAGGTGATGGTCTCGGCGGCGGGCAGCGGGTAGTCGACCCGCACCCTGTCGCGCAGTGCGCTGGAGAAGGCATGGATGCACTCCTCGAGGCGCGCGGGCGGAATCTCCTCGGCGACGCGGTGAGCCTGCATCCGGTCGGCAAGCGATCCGCTGCCGCCGACCGCCTCCTCGAGCTTGCGGTGCGCCTCGCGGTAGCGGTCGGGGTCACCCTTGACGATGTCGACGTCGAAGTAGTCGCGCACCTCCTCGACGAACCCGACGTCCTCCCCCGCGAACTTGCGTCCCGCGCAGGCCAACGCCTTCAGATGCGCGGCGAGGTAGTCGGCGCGTGCCGGGTCCAGGCCGTCGACCCGCGGTACCTCGGCGAGCAGCCGCTGGGCCTCGCGGGCCAGCGCGGCGGGATCGGGCGTGGGTTCGGACTCGACGGTGCGACGCAGCGCGGGATCGCCCGTGAAGGAGTCCACGTAGCCCTCCTCGATACGGTCGAATCGCAGACCAAGCAGCAGATAGTCGCGGATCACGGTGGTGGCGTCCATGACCACAACCGTAAATGCAAGACTGGGTCCATGGCGCGGACGAGCGAGCCGAGTCCGTATGTCGAGTTCGACCGGATTCAATGGCGTTCACTTCGTATGTCGACCCCGCTGAAACTCGACGAGAACGACGTCAGGGGCCTGCGCGGCCTGGGCGAGCAGCTCGACCTCCTCGAGGTCGAAGAGGTCTACCTCCCGTTGGCCCGGTTGATCCACCTGCAGGTGGCCGCTCGGCAGCGCCTGTTCGCCGCCACCGCCGAGTTCCTCGGCGAGCCTCAGCAGAACCCGGATCGTCCCGTGCCGTTCGTGATCGGCGTCGCGGGCAGCGTCGCGGTCGGCAAGTCCACCACGGCCCGCGTGCTGCAGGCACTGCTGGCGCGGTGGGAGCACCATCCGCGTGTCGACCTCGTCACCACTGACGGATTCCTCTACTCAAACGCCGAACTGGTGCGTCGAAACCTGATGCATCGCAAGGGGTTTCCGGAGAGCTACGACCGTCGCGGATTGATGCGCTTCGTCACCGCCGTCAAGGCCGGCGCCGACCAGGCGTGCGCCCCGGTGTACTCGCATCTGCTGTACGACATCGTGCCCGACGAGAAGCAGACCATCCGCCATCCCGACATCCTGATCCTCGAGGGCCTCAACGTCCTGCAGACCGGGCCCGCGTTAATGGTGTCGGACCTGTTCGACTTCTCCGTCTACGTCGACGCCCGTATCGAGGACATCGAGGGCTGGTACGTGTCGAGGTTCCTGGCGATGCGCGCCGGTGCCTTCGCCGACCCGCAGTCACACTTCCACCACTACTCGACGCTGACCGACGAGCAGGCGATCTTCGCCGCCCGCGACATCTGGCATTCGATCAACCGGCCCAACCTCATCGAGAACATCCTGCCGACCCGGCCGCGAGCGACGCTGGTGCTGCGCAAGGACGCCGACCACGCGATCAACCGGTTGCGCCTCCGCAAGCTCTAACTCCTCCCCACGACGCGAGTTCGGCGCGCTTTCCGTCGCTGAGCGAACGAAAACGCGCCGAAATCGCAGGAGGCTAGGAGCGCATGCGGCGCAGCCCCAGGTACTGCAGATCGGCCATCACCAGCGTGTAGACACCGCCCGCGAGCACGAACACGATGCCCGCGGTAGTCAGCGGCCACACCCCGGCCAAAACGACGGCGACGGCCGCGACGGTGAACAGCAGGTTGGCCACGATCACCCAGACGCCCGGCATCCGCACCGCTGGCAGCCGCGACAGGCCGAAGACCGTGATGCCGTAGACGACGAAGAACGCGGCGAGGCCGTACTCCGCGGCGCGCGGGACCCCGGTGAACGACGACATGGGCCCGGCCGCGGCGGCCAGGGCGACACCGCCCAAACCGGTGCACACGGCGTCCAGGCGCAACGCGAAACGCAGGAACGAGTCGTTGGTGGTCACGCGTGAGGTGGTGGCGGTCATGGAACTTCCCTTCGGTTGTTGGAGGTGTTGCTGAGAGACCGGCACGGGGTCCGTGCTCCGTAACCTCTTGCGGTTGCACGGGCCCCGCGCCGGTTGGGCGGGAGTCACGCCAGACGGCGCACTCCGAGGTACTGAAGGGCGGCGAAGCCCAGTACGATCGCCACGGTGGCGAGCATCATCGCCACCCCTGCCGCGGTCAGGGGCAGCACGCCCATCGCGAGCACCGCCGTCGTCGCCACCGCGAACGCCAGGTTGGCGACGACGATGCCGACCCCGATGCGGCGAATGGCAGGAGCGGCCGCGAGCACGTAGAGCGCGACGCCGTAGGCGGCCAGCGCAGCGCCGGCGATCCACTCCGATACGGCCGACAGCCCCGACACCCGCGCCAGCGGGTCGGCGGCGAACGCGATCAGCAGACCGGTTCCGGCGCACAGCGTGGCGTCGGCTCGCATCGCGAACCGGAGCAGGGAGTCCGAGCTGTCGGACAGGGGCTGGCGAGTCCGGATGCGGGTGGACAGGGTGGCGGTCATGGCGGGCTCCTCGTCGTTGAGGTGTGTCGTTCGAGTGATGTCTGTGCGACACCTCAGACACTGCTCGCCGACCACTGCCAGATCGACACCGCTTGCTGCCAGACACTGCCAGCCGCAGGTCAGAGAATTATTGGTTGACGGGTACCGGTGTGCCGCGCAGGTCGGCGGCGATGACGCGCGCTGCCGCGTTCTGCCAGTTGTGCATCGAGCGCTGCGGCACCTCGGTGACGAACCACTGCCAAGCCTGTCGCGCGACGGGGTCCAGGCCCGCGGCGGTCGCGTTCTGCGCGTACGCCCGCACACCCACGACGTAGGGGAAGTAGAGCGAGTTGTAGTGGCGCCACTCCTCGGTGGTGCCGAAGTCACCCGCATCCCGCGGCTTGAGCGCCGCGATCCGATCGGCGAGCAGCGCCTTGAGTTCGTTTGCGCGCTCCAGCGGCTGATCGGGGGCGCTGCGTCTGGCCAGCCGCTCGTCGATGACGGGCAGCGCGGTCAACGGGCTCGCGACGAGCTTCGACAGATCCGAGTAGTGCCCCAGCGCGCGCCGTGTCAGCCGGGCGAACGCGTCCTCGTCGACCGCGGCGAGAGGATTGTCCGACCGCAACGGCAGCGCTGCCTCGGTGCGACGCAATGCGGCACGGTCGGCGCGCAGTTCCGGCGACCGGGAGAACGCCAACCGGTCGAGCACCCCCGCGAGCGGGTCGGCCAGCACGTTGATGCCGATCGCCACGGCCAGGCTGGTGAACAACAGCACCGCCAGCGCGGTGTGCTCGTCGGTGACGGCCATACCGATGAGCACCTGGCCCCCGAACAGCACCGCGACGACAATGCTGCCCACGAATGAGCGCAGCATGTCACCGCGCAGCGCCTGGCCCTCGTCGAACGAATCCCACAGCGCCACTGCGACACCGAGCAGCAGCACGTCGAACCCTGTGGACGCCAGCGCCAGCCAACTGGGCACCAGTCCCAGCGGGATCACCAGGATCGCGTTGCCCAGGGCGAAGAACAGGGTCGCCACCACCGCGACCCCCGTCACCGAGCCGGGCCGTCGTCCACCGACCAGCGCGCGCACCATGGCGCCCAGCGTCGCCAGCGAGATGACCCCGAACATGACCCAGTGGCCGGTGCGCAGCGGTCCGTCGACTCCACCCGCCATCGCCGCACCGGTGATCGCGAGCGCGGCGACGACGACGACCATCGCCACCTCACCCGCGCGACTGCGCCAGGTGTCGCTGGGTCTGGAGAGTTCGAGCAGCACCGCGAACCACGCAACGCCGGGGACGACGACGAGGAAGACCTCGATGTGGCCGAGCACGTCGGCGTGGGCGGTACTGGTGAGCCGCACCGCATCCAGGGCCACCACAACGGCGAAGCTCGTCAGCCCCACCGCGGCCAGCAGCAGGACGGGCTTGCGTGGATCACGCGCGAGGAGATAGAGCCCGAGCCACCAGCTCAGGGCGAAGACCACGGCGGACATCGCAGCCATGGGTCCAGTCTGTCACGGCTACGCGCCGTACCGGCGGTGCCTACGCGCCGTACCGGCGGTGCCGCATGGTGTAGTCGCGCAGTGCACGCAGGAAGTCCACCCGGCGAAAGGCCGGCCAGTGCGCCTCGGTGAACCACATCTCCGAATAGGCGCTCTGCCACAGCAGGAATCCCGACAGCCGCTGCTCCCCCGAGGTTCTGATGACCAGGTCGGGGTCGGGCTGGCCGGAGGTGTAGACGTTCTCGGAGATGGCGTCAACGGTGACCGCGTCGACCAGCCCCTCCCCCGTCACACCGTTGGCCAGTTCCTTGCTCAGCAACGCGCGGACCGCGTCGACGATCTCCTGACGACCGCCATAGCCGACGGCGACGTTGACGGCCAACGCTCCGGGGGCCGCCGTCGCGACCGTGCCGTCGACGGCGTCGCGCAGCCGGCGGGCCGGTTCCTCACCGAGCAGTTCCAGATCGCCGACGGTGCGCACACTCCAGTGGTTGGCGGGTGCACAGATCTGCTCGACGACGTCGGTGATGATCTCGATGAGGGCGGACAGTTCGGCGGGATCGCGTTGCAGGTTCTCGGTCGACAGCAGATACACCGTCGCCATCTCGACGCCCGTCTCCTGGCACCAGCGCAGCATCTCGGCGATCTTCGCCGCTCCCACGCGGTAGCCGTAGCTGACGTCGTCATGGCCCGCGTCGCGGGCCCAGCGCCGGTTTCCGTCGCACAGGACGGCGACGTGACGGGGCAGCTCGGCCTTGGCGTGCGCCAGTTCATATCGGAGCCGCATCTCGTACAGCCGGTAGGCCGGTTCCTTGAGACGCGGCGGAATGAGATCCACGAAAATCAAGACTACTGTGACTGACGGGAACCCCCATGCCAGTTAGTGGAGGTGACATGGCTCAGATGAATACATCAGTCGACATGGCGGACGAGGCACAGCAGCCGCCGCCGCGTGCATATGCCGAGGACCTCCCGGAAGCGGTCGCCGATGGCGTCGCCCAGTTCCTGGGTAAGCCGCGGGCTCGTGGCTGGATTCACGTGTACTCCGCGATTGTGGCGACCATCGCAGGCGCCGCCCTGGTGTCGGTGTCGTGGTCGATGGAATCGACCCGGGCCGGCCTGGCGACGCTGCTCTACACGTTCACGATCGTCGCGATGTTCGCCGTCAGTGGCACGTATCACCGGGTGACGTGGAAGTCGCCTGCGGCGCGCACGTGGATGAAGCGGCTCGACCACTCGATGATCTTCATATTCATCGCGGGCAGTTACACGCCGTTCGCCCTTCTGGCACTGCCGTCGGAGAAGGGGATGGTGCTGTTCTGGATCGTGTGGGCCGGTGCGTTCGCGGGCGTGCTGCTGAAGATGCTCTGGCCCACCGCGCCGGCCTGGGTCGGCGTCCCGCTGTACCTGCTGCTGGGTTGGGTGGCCGCGTGGTTCATCGGGCCGATCATGGACGGCGCGGGCGTCGCCGCGGTGGTGCTGCTGATCGTCGGTGGAGCGCTGTACAGCATCGGCGGGGTGTTCTATGGCCTGAAATGGCCGAACCCATGGCCGACGACGTTCGGCCATCACGAGTTCTTCCACGCCTGTACGGCGGTTGCCGCGATCTGTCACTACATCGCGATGTGGTTCGCGGTCTTCTAGATGTCCCGGCGATGGCGCCCAACGTGACGCCACTGCGAAGAAGCCGCCATTTTTTCGCAGTGCGCTCACGGTCGGCGTGACGGTGACTGTGTTGACCAATCAGTTCAGCGGCCAATCGCACACATCTTCTGGACGACCGACGGTAGTTTAAGCGTGCGCCGCAGTTGTGGCTGCTGGCAATCGACGCGGCGCTGGGAATAGCGGCTACCCAACCTCCCCGACGTGCGGTGTCTGCGAACGGTATCGACGTGCGTAGGAGGATTCGGTGAAGGCCATTGCGAGAGTGCTGGCGTTCGGGCTTGTTGAACTCGCCGTGTTCGGTTTGGTGCTGTTCGGGCTCGCCGGAACAGTCGACTACTGGCAGGCATGGGTTTTTCTCGTGGTGTTCGCCCTTTCGACATGGATCCCCACCATCTACCTGCTGCGCGCGAACCCCGCTGCGCACCAACGGCGCAAGCATGCGGGGCCGGTGGCCGAATCCCGCACGGTGCAAAAGCTCCTCATTGCCTGCTGGTACTCGTCGCTGGCGGCAATGGTCGTCGTGAGTGCTCTGGACCATCGCTTTGGCTGGTCGTCGGTACCAGCGGCTGTCTGCCTGCTCGGCGATGTCCTGGTGGTCGTCGGACTGGGCGTGACGAGCCTGGTGGTCATTCAGAACGGCTTTGCGGCCTCCACCGTCCAGGTGGAGTCTGACCAGAAGGTCGTCTCCACCGGTCTGTACGGGCTCGTGCGCCACCCCATGTACACCGGCAACGTGATCACGATAATTGGGTTCCCCCTCGCGCTCGGCTCCTACTGGGGACTCGTCCCCGTCATTCCCGGCCTGATCGTGCTCATCCTGCGCATCCGCGACGAGGAGAAGCTGCTCGTCGAGGAGTTGGACGGATACCGCGAGTACACGCAGAAGGCGCGCTATCGCCTTGTGCCACATATGTGGTGACCACCGCACCACCCGTGGGGTGCGGTGGTCCACAGATCTCCGGCCAGGGTCAGGCGGGGCTTTCGCCCACTGAGCTGATGGCTCCGTTCAACTGCTGACTCAAGCCCCTCACCGACGGCGCCTCGATCAAGTCGGGCACCGTGAGTTGGAGATCAAGCGCGGCGTTGATCGCGGCGATCACCCGCATCGCCGTCAGCGATTCCCCACCCATGTCGAAGAACGACTCATCCACCCCGACCCGGTCCACACCGAGCACCTCGGCGTAGATGCTCGCCACGATCTGCTCAATCAGGGTCGACGGCGGGCTGTGCGCCACCCGGGTGTCGACCTCGGGTGTCGGCACCACCGCGGTGGCTGGGTGGGCCGAATGCCGCCGGCGGTGCCAGCGATCCAGCAGGTGATGTGCACCGGAACCCCGTAGGTCCAACGACGACAACCGCCGCCCCGGGTGGGCGGCCATCGCCACCAACACGTGCGTGAACCGCTCCATCAACGCCGCAATGCTCTGCGCGTCGAAGACGTCGGTGTCGTACTGAACCCGAAGTTCGAGTTCACGCCCCGGCCCGGCCTGCACCGTGAGCGGGTAGTGGTAGAAGTCGCGGCTGGTGAAGCCGGTGATGGTCAACCCGTCGACGCCCGCTGGCGTGCCGGTGTCGGTCGGATAGTTCTCGTACACGAAGACAGTGTCGAAAAGCCTTTCCTGACCAGTGATGCGGTGAATGTCGCTGAGCGCCAGGTGCTGGTGCTCGAGCGTGTCGTTGTGCGCACCCTGCAGCTGATCCAACAGGTCGGCCGTGGTCTTGGCCGACGTGATGGTCGCCCGCACCGGCACCGTGTTGATGAGCAGGCCCACCATCGATTCCGCGCCGACCACATCGGGTGACCTCCCCGAGACCACGGTGCCGAACGCGACATCATGCTCGCCGGTCAGCGAGCTGAGCAGAACTGCCCACGCAGCCTGCAACACGATGCTGACGGTTGTGTGATGCGAGCGCGCCAGCTTGGTCAGCGCCCGTGTTGTCTTGGCAGGCACCCGGAACAGTTCACCGTTTCGCCGCCCCAGCCCCAACTGCTGCGGCGGGCCAACCAGAATCGGGGTGTCGAAGTCCGTGAACACCTCACGCCACGCCGCATGGGCGGCAGTGTGATCCCGATCGGCCAGCCATGTCATGAAGCTGCGATACGGCGAGGCCGCTGGTAGCCGCAGCCCGTGGTAGCCGGCGAAGATCTCCTGCATCAGGATCGGCATCGACCAGCCATCGAGCACGATGTGGTGGTTGGTGAGCACAAATCGGTGCCGGTCGTGTGCGGTGCGAATGAGCGCGACGCGGAACGGGGGCTGGTCGACGAGGTCGCAGACCGCGGCGCGTTCGGCGACCAAGATCCGCTCGATCTGTTCGTCGACGTCGAAATCGCTGCCGTTCGTGTCTAATTCGACAAACTGCCAGGGCGCGACGGGATCAACGGGAATGACCTGCACCGGTTGCTCGAACTGTGGGAAGAATCGAGCGGCCAGGTGCGGATGCCTGCTGACCACTGCCTGCACAGCTTCGCGCAGCCGGTGCACGTCGAGCGGGCCGCTCAACGCGATATCCAGCTGCACCGCATACACATCGTCGCCGGAGCACTTCGCGATGCTGGCGTGGTACAGCAATCCCTTCTGCAACGGCGTCAACAACAGCACGTCGGCGATCGGAGACTGGCCATGCAGCTCGTCGATCTGCTGCTGACTTAGCCTCGCAGGGGCGATATCCGACGGTGTCAAACCGCCCCCGCCACGCCTGACATGCGCGCAGATACCGGCCAGTGCGTCAAACCACAACCGGCTGATGCGGGTGACCGCCACGGTGTCCAGTGCCGAGGGCGCCCACGTCCAGGTGGCGTTCAGGTGCGGGCCGGTGTCGGTGTCGATGGTGACCGCATTGAGTTCCACGGTGTGCGCCAGGGAAATTGGCATCGCCCCGGCAGCACCTGTCATCGACAAGCCCTCTTGGCTGAAGCGCCACACATCACCAGACGCGTAGGCCGCCGGGGACCCCAGCCGCCCGAGATAGTTGAACCCGATCGCCGGATCGGCTCCGGCCAAGTCGATATCGGGATTCAGGTAGCGCAGGAGACCGTAGGTCATGCCGTCGGGTAGGGCCCGAAGCTGCTCCTTGGCTGCTTTGATCACCCCACCCAGTGCGGCGTCACCGGCCACAACCTGTGTCCAGCGCAATCCGCCCATCGCCAACGACACCGGGTACTTGGTGGTGAACCACCCCACCGTGCGCGACAGGTCGATGTTTCGATCGGCGGCTGCACCCAGCTCCTCTTGGCGGCCGTGGCCCTCCACATCGATCGCGACCGGCGCATCGCCAGTGCCCAGGTACTGCGCCCACGCCAAGGCAAACGCGATCAACAGGATCTCGTGTACCCCGGCATGAAACGCCGCGGGTACCTCACCGAGCAGCATGTGGGTGGTCTCGGCATCCAGCATCTCGGTCAAGTAGCCGGCCGTGGCGAACGTGTCCACCGCTGCCTGCGGCGCAGGCAACGCCGCAGGCAGCGCGGCCACCTGCCGCCACAACTCCGCATGCCTCACGACGTCCGGGGTGTGCGCGTGCTCAGCCAGCAGCTCCGCCCACCGCGCAAACGACGTCCCCGCCGGGGGCAGCAGCACAGGCTGCCCGCCGTGATGCTGGGTCCACGCGATGTTGAGGTCCTCCATGACAATCCGCCACGACACCCCGTCGATAGCCAGATGGTGGACGATCAACGCCAGCTGGCCGGTCGAGGAAGCCCACAAGGCGCTGACCATCGCACCGGCGGCCGGGTTCAACCGCGACCGTGCCGCCGCCACCGCCTCATCGGTCAGCACGTCCGCCGTCTGCAGGCATCCGTGCGCGTCCACGGTCCCCGGCTCGGGCACCGTCAATGACCATCCCCCGGCACCGTCGTCGGTGGCGCGCAACCGCAGCATGGCGTGTCGATCCAGCAGCGCCTGCAGACCAACCACGACGTCGGCCTCGGTCACCCCCGCCGGAGCCTGCAGCACCACCGTCTGGTTGAACTCGTCGATCGGGCCTGTCATGCCCTTGAGCCACTGCATGATCGGGGTCGCGACCACCGGCCCGACACCCTCGTCGATCACCTCACCGGCCGGGTCACCCACCCTGACGACTCGAGCCAGACGGGCCACCGTCTGCTGCACGAAGATGTCGCGCGGCCGACCCACCAGGCCGGCGCGATGGCCGCGCATGATCACCTGGATAGCCGAGATGCTGTCCCCGCCAAGGTCGAAGAACGAGTCGTCGACTCCGACCTGCTCCAGCCCGAGAACCTCAGCGAAGATGGCGACCAGGATCTCCTCGACGGGGGTCGCCGGGGCGCGGTAGTGATCGATGTCGGCGTACTCCGGTGCCGGCAGCGCGCGGGTGTCGAGCTTGCCGTTGACCGTCAACGGCAGCGCGTCGATCTCCACCACCGCGGCGGGCACCATGTAGGACGGCAACCGCTCGACCAGCGCGACGCGCGCCTGGGCTGGGTCGGCGGTGCCGGTGATGTAGCCGACCAGACGCTTGTCGCCTGGGCGGTCCTCACGCGCGATCACCACTGCCTGCTCGACACCCTCGAGGCCCGCCAGAGCCGCCTGCACCTCACCGAGTTCGATGCGATGCCCACGGATCTTGACCTGCTCATCAGCACGCCCCAGATACCGCAGCTGGCCATCGGCACCCCAGCACGCCAGATCCCCCGTGCGATACATCCGCATCCCCGGCGCGCCAAACGCACACGCCACGAACCGCGTTGACGTCAACGGCGCCCGGCCGACATAGCCCGCGCCGACCCCGGCACCGGCCACATACAACTCCCCGACGACGCCGGCCGGCACCGGGCCCAACCGACTGTCGAGCACAAAGAAGGCCAGATGGGCGAGCGGCCCACCGATCGGGCTGACAGTGCTCGCCACATCGTCGGCGAGGATCTCGCGGAACGAGGCATGCACCGTCGTCTCGGTGATCCCATACATATTGATCAACCGAGGCGAGACCGGATGGTTCTCCAGCCACGACGCCAGACGCGCAGGCTCCAGCGCCTCACCGCCGAAAACCACCACGTCAAGCGCGAGTTCAGACTCCAGCCCGGGCGTGAGGCCCTCCACCGCCTGCAGCGCATAGAACGCGGACGGCGTCTGGCTCAGCACACTGACCCGCTCCTCGACGAGCAAGTCATGGAGTTCCTCGGGTGATCGCACCACCGACTCGGAGACCACCACCAGCCGCCCACCATGCAGCAACGCGCCGAAGATCTCCCACACCGAGAAGTCGAACGCCAACGAGTGACACTGCGTCCACACCTGACCCGGCGACAACTCCAAGTCGGCGTCCAGCGTCGCCAGCAATCGAGTCACGTTGTGATGCGGAATCGCCACGCCCTTGGGCACACCCGTGGTGCCCGAGGTGTAGATCAGATACGCGATATCGTCACCGGCCGGCCCCGGCGGCGCGCTCCTCGCGTGCGCGTCAACCGCGGGGTCATCCACGTCGATGACCGCCAACCCACGCCCGTGTAGCCGCTTCATCAGATCGGTGGTGGTCAGCGCGGCAATCGGTGCCGCATCGGCGAGCACGAACTCCATCCGCGCATCGGGCACCGCGGGGTCGATCGGCACATAGGCCGCCCCCGTCTTGAGCACCGCGAAGATCGCCACGACCGCCTCGACCGACCGGGAGAACAGCAGTGCCACCCGCTGACCCGGGCCGGCACCCTGCCCGATGAGCATGTGCGCCAGCCGATTCGCAGCCTCATCGAGTTCCCGATACGACATGTGGATGCCGTCGAAGCTGACTGCCACGGCATGGGGGTCGCGAGCCACTTGCGCCTCGAACAGGGCAGGAATCGATGCCCCGGTCACAGGCTGGGTCAACACCGCCCGATTGCCGATCGTGTCGAGACGGACCCGCTCGTCGGCGTCGAGGACATCGATCGCCGACAACGGCCGGGCGGGGTCGGCGGCCATCGCCTCGAGCACCCGTTGCAACCGCTCGATCAGGACTTCGATGCTGCTGGTGTCGAAGACGTCGGTGCGGAACTCCACCGTCCCCGAAATGCCTGCGGCCTCACCGGTTTCAGTCCACCGTTCGGCCAACGAGAACGACAGATCCATGCGGGCGGTTTGGGTGTCCAGGGGCAGCTGGGTGACCTGCAGATCGCCCAACGCCACCCCGGTGCCGGGATCGCCGGTCTGTCCGGGGACGTTCTGCCAGGCCAACATGACCTGCACCAGCGGGTGATGGGTCAGGGAGCGGGTCGGATTGAGCCGTTCGACGAGAACTTCGAAGGGCACATCTTGATGCTCGAAGGCGCCCAGGCTGCGTGCGCGCACCTGCGCCAGAACCTCGCTGACACTCGGATCGGATGCCAGATCGACCCGCAGCACCAGTGTGTTGACGAAGAACCCGACCAGCTCGTCCAGCGCCGCGTCACGGCGTCCGGCGGTTGGGAAACCCACCGCCACGTCAGAACTCGAGCTGAGCTTGGACAGCAGCACGGCCAGGGCCGCCTGCATGACCATGAATCCAGTCGCGTTGTGCTCGCGGGCCAAGCGAGTGACTTGCTGCTGCAGCTCGGCGGGCCAGTCCACGTCCACCCTGGCGCCGCCCTGATCGGCCACCAGCGGGTACGGCCGGTCGGTCGGCAGTGCTATGCGCTCGGGCATCCCGGCCAGAGCATCTTCCCAATACCCCAGCTGCTTGGCGATACGGCTGTCGCTGTCGTCGAGGTCACCAAGTTGCGCGCGCTGCCACAGGGTGTAATCGACATACTGGACCGCCAACGGTGCCCACCCGGGGACTTGCCCGGCACATCGGCTGGCGTAGGCCACCCCCAGGTCAGCCACCAGCGGGGTGATCGACCAGCCGTCCGCGGCGATGTGGTGTACCACGGCCACTAGTACGTGCTCATCCTCGGAGACACGGAAGAGTTTGGCCCGCAACGGAATCTCGGCGGACAGTTCGAAACTGTGCCGCGCCGCCTCGCCGACAGCTGCCTCCAGACGGCTCACCGTCCAACCCGTTGCATCCACTGTCTCCCAGCCGAATTCGGCCTGATCAGGAGACACAACCACCTGCTGGGGTATTCCGTCGACCGCGGGAAACAGCGTGCGCAGGCTCTCGTGGCGGCTCACCACATCGGCGAACGCCGCGCCCAGCGCGTCGACATCAAGGCGCCCTCCGAGGCGCAACCCCACCGCGAGGTTGTAAACGGGTGAGGGGCCCTGCAATTGGTCGACGAACCACAACCGGCTCTGCGCGAAAGACAGCGGCATGACGGCCGGCCGCTCGCCAGCCACCAGCGGCTCCAGCCGATCCTCATCGGCACCAATGCGCAGCACCAACTGGGCAACCGTGGGAGCGTCGAACACCGCACGCACCGCAATGCCCGCATCCAGGGACCGGTTGATCGCGGCGGCCAGGCGCATCGCCAACAGCGAATCCCCGCCGAGGGCGAAGAATGAGTCGTCGACCCCGACTCGGTCCAGGCCCAGAACTTGGGCGTAGATGCCGGCCAGGATCTCCTCGGCGGGCGTGCTCGGGGCGCGGTAGTGATCGACATCGGTGTACTCCGGTGCCGGCAGCGCCTTCTTGTCGAGCTTGCCGTTGACCGTCAACGGCAACGCGCCCAAGACCACCACCGCGGCAGGCACCATGTAGTCCGGCAACCTGTCGGCCAGCGCGATACGCAGCTCATCCGATCCGGCGGTGCCGGTGACGTAGCCGACCAGTCGCTTGTCACCGGGGCGGTCCTCACGGGCGATCACCACCGCCTGCTCGACACCATCGAGTCCGGCCAGCGCTGCCTGAACATCGCCAAGTTCGATGCGATACCCGCGGATCTTGACCTGATCATCGCTGCGACCCACATACTGCAGCTGACCATCAGCGCCCCAACACACCAGATCGCCGGTGCGATACATCCGAATCCCGGGCTCCCCGAACGGACACGCCACAAACCGCGTCGCGCTCAACGACGCCCGCCCCACATAGCCATAACCCAAACCCGCACCGGCCACATACAACTCGCCCACCACGCCCGGTGACACCGGCCGCAGCCAGCCATCGAGCACGAAGAACGCCAGATCGGCCAACGGAACCCCGATCGGACTGACGGTGCGCTCCACGTCAGCGGCGAGGATCTCGCGGAACGAGGCATGCACCGTCGTCTCGGTGATCCCATACATATTGATCAACCGCGGCGATGCCGGATGATTCTCTAGCCATCCCGCAAGACGGGAAGGCACCAACGCCTCGCCGCCGAAAACCACCACATCAAGGGCGAGCCCCGATCCGAGCCCGGACTGCACCTCGTCGACAGCCTGCAACGCATCGAACGCCGACGGCGTCTGGCTCAGCACACTGACCCGCTGCTCGACCAGCAAGGCGTGGAACTCCTCAGCCGACCGCGCCACCGACTCAGGCACCACCACCAGCCGCCCACCATGCAGCAGCGCGCCGAAGATCTCCCACACCGAGAAGTCGAACGCCAACGAATGACTCTGCGTCCACACCTGACCCGCCGACAACTCCAGGCGGGTATCGATCGCGTCCAACAGTCGCGTCACATTGCCGTGCGGAATCGCCACACCCTTGGGCACACCCGTGGTACCCGAGGTGTAGATCAGATACGCGATATCGTCAGCGCCCGGCACAGGCAATGCACTGCTCGGCGCGCTCGCCAACGCGGCATCGGCGACATCGATGACCGGCAACTCAAGTCCATCCAACCGATTCACCAGATCAGCAGAGGTCACCACAACAAGCGGCGCTGAATCGGTGAGCACGAACTGCATCCGCGCATCGGGCACCGCCGGATCGACCGGGACATACGCCGCCCCCGTCTTGAGCACCCCCAGAATCGCAACAACCGCCTCAACCGACCGTGGAAACAGCAAGCCCACCCGCTGCCCCGGGCCCACACCGCGAGCAACCAACAAGTGCGCCAACCGATTCGCGGCCTCATCCAGCTCGCGATACGACATGTCACGACCGTCGAAGCTGACCGCCAGTGCTTCCGGAGTGCGAGTCACCTGCGCCTCAAACAACTCCGGAATCGACACCGACGGCGCAGCGGGCCGACTCAATGCCGCCCGATTACCCCACTCATCCAGATCTGCGAGGTCATCTTCATCGTCCACATCCATCGACAACAGTCGACGGCTCGCATCGGCGGTCATGATTCCTGCACCTCACCTGTCATGGCCTCCAACACCCGCTGGAACCGCTTAACGATCTTCTTCACCCGATCCGCGCTGAACACGTCGGTGTCGAACTCGACACGCAGGACTAGTTCAGTGCCGGGCATGGCTTGCAGGGTCAACGGGTAGTGGTTGTACTCGCGGCCGCTGACCTCGGTGATCGCCAACCCGTTCGTGGTGTGGGTGGCGGCGGCGTCCACCGGATAATTCTGGAACACGAACAGGGTGTCGAAGAGTTGATCGTGACCGGCAGCCCGATGGATCTCGCTGAGTGCCAAATGCTGGTGATCCAGGGTGTCGCTGTGACAGCGTTGCAGGTCGCCGAGCAGGCCGGCGATGGTGGTGTCGGGGGTGATGGTGGCCCGTACCGGCACGGTGTTGATCAGCAGGCCGACCATCGATTCCGCACCTGCCACCTCGGCCGACCTACCCGAGACCGCGACGCCGAACGCGACATCGTGCTGGCCGGTCAGCCACATCAGCACCTGCGCCCAGGCCGCCTGCAGCACTGTGTTGACGGTGGTATGGCAGCTGCGGGCAAGCGCATTGACGGTCTGGGTGGTCTCGGCGGGCAGCCGGAACGTCTCGGTGTCCCGTCGTCCCGGTCGCGTCCGCCCTCTGGGAGCCACCAGAGTGGGCGTGCTGAATCCAGCCATGACCTCACGCCACGCGGCATGGGCGGCATCGACGTCTCGATCGGCGAGCCACGTGACGAACCTGCGATAGGACCCGGCCGCGGGCAGTCGCTGCTCGTAGTAGCTGGCGAATATCTCCTGCAGCAGGATCGGCAGCGACCAGCCGTCGAGCACGATGTGGTGGTAGGTCATGACGAACCGGTGCTCGTTGTCCGCGGTGCGGATCAGCGCCGTGCGGAAGGCCGACTGGTGGACCAGGTCGCAGACCGACGCGCGTTCACCGGCACACACCCGCTCCATCTGCTCCTGGAAATCGTGGTCGTCCGTGGCGATTTCGACGTACAACCAGGGCACGCTGAGGTCCGCGGGGATGACCTGCACGGGTTCGTCGAATCGCTGGTCGAACCGGGCGGCCAGGTTGGGGTGGCGGCTGACCACGGTGTGCACCGCCGCGCGCAGCCGATCGGGATCCAGCGGACCGGCGACGGTGACGTCGAGCTGCATGGCGTAGACGTCGTCGTCGTCGTTGCCGTGAGTTGCATTGGCGTGGAACAGCAGTCCCTGTTGTAGGGGCGTCAGGGGCAGTACGTCAGCGACGCTGTGTTGCCGGCTCAGCTCATCGATCTCCTGCTGGGTGAGCCGGGCGGGGATGATGTCCGACGGTGTCAGGCCACCACCGCCCTCGCGGACGTGGGTGCAGATACCCGTCAGTGCATCGAACCAGAGCTGGGACAGGCGGCTGACCTGAGTCTCGTCCAGCACCGAGGAAGCCCACGTCCAGGTGGCGTAAAGGCTTGGCCCGAAGTCGGTCTCGGCGGTGCTGGCGTTGAGTTCCACGGTGTGCCCAAGTGGCATGGGGATCGCCGCTGCCGCAGCGGCGACCGACGCTCCATCGACGCTGACCTGCCACAGTTCGGCGAGGGCCTCCGGCTCCGCCACCCCCGTCGATCCCAGCCTGCCGAGGTAGTTGAATCCGATGGTCGGATCGGATCCGGACAGCTCGACCTGGTGATTGAGGTAGCGCGCCAGGCCGTAGGTCATCCCGTCGGGTAGGGCGCGGAGTTGTTCCTTGGCATCCTTGATCACGGGGCCGAGCGCGGCGTCGCCGGCGACCACCTGGGACCAGCGCAGCCCGCCGACGTTCAAGGCAACCGGGTACTTGGTGGTGAACCAGCCCACGGTGCGTGAGAGGTCGAGAGTTGCGCCGAGGTCCGCCAATTCCTCTTGGCGGCCGTGACCCTCGACATCGATGGCCAGAGGTGTGGTGGTGTCCAAGAACTGTGACAACGCCAATCCATAGGCGATCAGCAGGATGTCCTGTACCCCAGCGTGAAACGCTGCAGGCGCCTCACCGAGCAGCACGCGAGTCGTCTCGACGTCCAGTGACGCCGTGAGGTGCCCAGCGGTCGCGTAGGTGTCGTACTCGGGCTGCGCCGCGGGCAGCGCTACGGGACTCCCCAACACTGTTCGCCAGCTATTGGCCTGATCCACCACTGTCGGTGCTTGAGCCGCTTCATCGAGCAGTGCCGCCCACCGGGCGAATGAGGTTCCGGTCGTCGGCAGTGTGACGGGTTGGCCATGGCGATGCTGGGCCCAGGCGATGTTGAGGTCTTCGAGCAGAATCCGCCAGGACACCGCGTCAATGGCCAGGTGGTGAATCGTCAGCACCAACTGGCCGGTGGTTGCCACCCACAGGGCACTGACCATCTCCCCCGCCGCCGGGTTCAACCGCGACCGAGTCGCCACCAGCGCCTCATCGGACAGCGCGTCGACCGACTGCAGGCGCGCTCGCACCGCCCCCTTCTCGGGGACCTGCAGCGTCCACTCTCCCGCGGCCCCTGTTGTTTCGACACACAGCCGCAGCATGGCGTGCCGGTCCAGCAGCGCCCCAAGGACCATCTCCACATCGGTCTCGGTCACTCCCGGCGGGGCCTGGACCACGACCGTCTGGTTGAACTCGTCGACGGGGCCGCCAGCGCTCTCCACCGCGTGCAACCACCGCATGATCGGGGTCGGCGCCACCGGCCCGATACCCTCGTCGATCGGACCGTCGTCACCGTCGGTCACGCCGACCACCTGCGCCAGTCGGGCCACGGTCTGCTCGACGAAAATGTCTCGGGGCCTGCACATCACACCGGCAGCGCGAGCCCGGGCCACAACCTGCATGGACAGAATGCTGTCCCCGCCAAGGTCGAAGAACGAGTCGTCGACGCCGACTCGCTCGAGCCCGAGAACCTGGGCGTAGATGCTGACCAGGATCTCCTCGATCGCATCGGCCGGGGCACGGTAGCGATCGACGTCCTGGTAGTCCGGCGCCGGCAGGGCCCGAGTGTCGAGCTTGCCGTTGACGGTCAACGGCAACGCATCCAGGACGACGACCGCGGCTGGGACCATGTAGGGCGGCAGCCGGTCGGCCACCGCGCTCCGCAGCCCGGCCGGGTCCACCGCCCCGGTCACCGATTCGGTGACATAGCCGACGAGGCGTTTGATGCCTGGATGGTCTTCGCGCGCAATCACTACCGCCTGCGCCACCGAATCCTGCGCGGCCAGCGCGGACTGAACCTCGCCGAGTTCGATGCGGTAGCCGCGGATCTTGACCTGGTCATCGGCGCGGCCCAGATACTGCAGCTGCCCGTCGGCACGCCAGCTCACCAGGTCGCCGGTGCGATACATGCGTGTGCCCGCAATGCCCGCCCCGCCGAACGGGCACGCCACGAAACGTGCCGCCGTCAGACCCGACCGGCCCAGGTACCCGCACGCCACACCGTCACCGGCCACGTACAGCTCACCGACCACCCCGGCAGGCACGGGCCGCAACCACTCGTCGAGCACGAACAGCGCCGTCGTCGAGACGGGGGCACCGATGGGCGCGGCCCCGGACCCGGGCAGCAGTGGCGTACTCATCGACGCGTACACCGTGATCTCGGTTGGTCCGTAGGCGTTGATCACCACACGTCCGGGCGCCCAGCGATCCACCACCTCGCCCGGGCAGGCCTCTCCACCGAGCAGCAACGCCACGGACTCCAGCCCCTCTGGCGACAACGCTCCAGCAGCAGAGGGAGTTTGGGTGAGCACATTGACCCGCTCGCGGATCAGCAGATCATGGAACTCCTCGGGTGAACTCACGACCGACTCGGGCACCAACACCAGCCGCGACCCACCCAGCAGCGCGGCCCAGATCTCCCATACCGAGAAGTCGAAGGCATAGGAATGGCATTGCGTCCACACCTGTTCCACCGGCAACTGCTGCGGCGTCGACCGCGCGAGGTGGGTCAGATTGTGGTGGCTGACGGCCACACCCTTGGGGACACCCGTGGTTCCAGAGGTGTAGATCAGGTAGGCAATGTCATCTGGGTCCGCCACCGCCAACGGCGTGGCGGGATATTCGTCCACATCGGTGTCGTTGATGTCGATGACCGCCAACCCGAAGCCGTCCAACCGGTCGGCCAGACCGGTGTGGGTGATTGCGGCGACCGGTGCGGAATCGGCCAGCATGAACTCGATCCGGGCCGCAGGCACCGCCGGGTCGATCGCCAGATAGGCCGCCCCGGACTTCAGCACCGCCAGCATCGCGACGATCGCCTCCGCGGACCGCTCCAATAGCAGGGCCACGCAGCGCCCTGGGCCTGCGCCTTGATCGATCAGCAAGTGCGCCAACCGGTTTGCGGACTCATCGAGTTCGCGGTAGGTCAAGGAGCGATCACCGGCGGTGACCGCAACGGCCTCCGGGACGCGGCTGACCTGTGTCGCGAACAACGCGGGGACCGACACGGGTTCCCCCGCGGGCCCGGTCAGTGCCGCCCGATTGCCCATGTCATCGAGGCGGGCGTGTTCATCGGCGTCGAGCAGGTCGATCGAGGACAGGCGCTGACCGGAGTCGGTGGTCATCGCCACCAACACCTGCTCGAACCGCTTGATCAGCGTTTCGATGCTGGCCGGGTCGAACACGTCAGTGCGGAACTCCACCGTCCCGCCGATTCCGGCGGGCTCGCCGCCCTGCGACCGACGTTCAGCCAGCGAGAAGCTCAGATCCATGCGGGCGGTGTGGGTATCCGCCGGCATCTGGGCGATCTGCAGATCCCCCAACTCCAACCCGCCGCCGGAAGCGCTGCCGCCGTGTCCGGTGAGGTTCTGCCACGACAGCGCCACCTGAACCAGGGGGTGATGTGTCAGGGATCGGTTGGGGTTGACCCGGTCGACGAGCACTTCGAACGGCACGTCTTGGTGCTCGTAGGCGGCCAGGCTGCGTGTCCGCACCTGAGCCAGCAACTCCGCCACCGTGGGGTCCCCGGCCAGATCGACCCGCAGCACCAGGGTGTTGGCGAAGAACCCGATCAGCTCATCGAGCGCAGGGTCGCGACGCCCGGCGATCGGGAAGCCCACCGCCACATCAGAACTCCCGCTGAGTTTGGACAGCAGCACGCCGAGCGCGGCCTGCAGCACCATGAAGCTGGTCGCGTTGTGCTCACGAGCCACCCGAGCGACCTGCTGCCCCAACTCGGCGGACCAGTCCAGGGCCATCGTGGCGCCACGCTGATCGGCCGCGGGCGGATACGGCCGGTCGGTCGGCAGTGCCACCCGCTCGGGCATCCCGGCCAGAGTGTCCTGCCAGTAGGCCAACTGGGTTGCGATACGGCTGTCGTGATCGTCGAGATCACCGAACTGGGCGCGCTGCCACAGTGTGTAATCCACGTACTGGACCGCCAGCGGCGCCCACCCGGGGGCTTGCCCGGCACACCGGCTGGCGTAGGCCACCCCCAGATCCATCACCAATGGGGTCATCGACGAGCCGTCAGCGGCGATATGGTGCACCACAGCCGCCAACACATGCTCGTCCTCGGACAGGCGGAACAGCCTTGCCCGCAACGGGATCTCAGTTGCCAGATCGAATGTGTGTCGCGCTGAGTCGCCGATCGCCTCCCGCAACTGCGCCGGCGTCCAGCCGGTGGCATCGACGACGTGCCAGCCGAACTGGGCAGTCTCGGGAGACACCACTGATTGGCGAGGGATTCCCTCAACTGCCGGGACCAGCGTGCGCAGAATCTCATGACGGGCCACCACATCCGCCAGCGCCATACCCAACGCGTCGACGTCCAACGCCCCGCTGATGCGAAGCGCCGTCGGCATGTTGTACACCGGCGATGGGCCCTGCAACTGGTCTAGGAACCACAACCGGGATTGGGCGAACGACAACGGAATCACCGGAGGTCGCTCGCCTGCCACCAACGGTTCCAGCCGAGCCTCTTGGGCACCGATGCGGGGCGCCAACTGGGCCACCGTGGGCGCCTCGAACACGGTGCGCACCGCAAGTCCGGCGTTCAGGCCGGTGTTGACCGCGGCGATCAGACGCATCGCGGATAGCGAGTCGCCACCCAAATCGAAGAACGAGTCATCGACACCGACGCGCTCCACACCCAGTACCTGGGCGTAAATGCCGGTCAGGATCTCCTCGGTGAGGGTGACCGGCGCGCGGTAGTGATCGATGTCCTGGTACTCGGGTGCCGGAAGGGCGCGGGTGTCCAGTTTTCCGTTGGGTGTCAACGGTATTGCCGACAATGCCACGACCGCGGCCGGAACCATGTAGGCGGGCAGTTGCTCGGCCAGCTGGGTGCGCAACTTGGCCGGGTCAGCCGGCCCGGTCACATAACCCACCAGGCGAATGTCGTCGGTGCGGTCCTCTCGGGCGATCACCGCAGCCTGGTCGACACCGTCCAGCCCGGCCAACACCGACTGGATCTCGCCGAGTTCGATTCGGTAGCCGCGAATCTTGACCTGCTCATCGGCACGCCCCACATACCGCAGCTGCCCATCAGTACCCCAGCACACCAGATCCCCGGTGCGATACATCCGTGTTCCGGGCGCTCCGAACGGACAGGGCACAAACCTCGACCCGGTCAACCCGGCGCGGCCCACATACCCGACGCCCACACCGCGGCCGGCGATGTACAACTCGCCGACCACACCGGGTGGCACCCGGCGCAATGACCCATCCAGGACAAACAGGGCGGCCCCAGACACCGGCGTGCCGATCGGCGGCGCCCCGGATCCTGCACTCAACGGTGCGGTCCTGGACGCACATATCGTGGTCTCGGTCGGACCGTACGCGTTGACCATCAACCGTCCCGGCGCCCAGCGGTCCACCACCTCGGCCGGGCACGGCTCACCGGCCACCAACAACGCCGCCGACCCCAGAGACTCAGGTGTCAACATCGCCACCGCCGAGGGGGTTTGGCTCAACACGCTGACCTGTTCGGCAACCAGCAAGGCGTTGAGGTCCTCCGGTGAGCGGGCCACCGACTCGGGCACGACCACCAGCCGGCCGCCGTGCAACAGCGCGCCCCAGATCTCCTCAACCGAGGCGTCGAAGGAGTACGAATGCCACTGCGTCCACGCCTGACCCGCGAGGAAGGTGTCCTGCGATCCCAACAACTGGGTCACGTTGTGGTGGGTGATCGCCACGCCCTTGGGGACACCTGTGGTCCCCGAGGTGTAGATGATGTAGGCGATATTGTCCGGGCTCGGCACCGGCAGTGCCGTGCTGATATGGCCGTCACCCGCCGGCGCCGCAGCATCCCCAATTTCGATGACCAACAGGTCACAGCCGGCCAGTCGGTCGGCCAGGCCGCTGGTGGTGATCGCGGCGGTCGGCGCGGCATCGGCGAGCATGAACTCGATCCGCGCGTCGGGCAGTGCGGGGTCGATCGGCAGATACGCAGCGCCGGTCTTGAGCACCGCCAGCATTGCCACGACCGCGTCCGCGGAGCGCTCCGACAGCAGCGCCACGCACTCACCCGGACCAACATCGTGAGCGGATAGCTTGTGCGCCAATCGATTTGCGGACTCGTCGAGTTCGCGGTACGTCATGGCGCGGCCGTCGAAACTGATGGCCACCGCGTCGGGTGCACCGACAACCTGTTCGGCGAACAATGCCGGAATCGATGTCGAGACCGGGGCCGGGTCGGTCAACACCGCCCGGTTCCCCCACCCGTCCACGCGGGCATGCTCGGCCTCGTCGAGCAGGTCGATAGACGAGACCCGCTGGGTGGGGTCGGCAGTCATCGCCGCCAACACCCGCTGCCACCGTCCGATCAGCGTTTCGATGCTGTCCGCGTCGAAGACGTCGGTGCGGAATTCCACCGCCCCGCCGATGCCGGCGGGCTCACCGTTCTGGGTCCAGCGTTCCCCGAGGGAGAACGTCAGGTCCATTCGGGCGGTCTGGGTGTCCACCGGCAGCGGCGAGACCTGCAGATCACCCAGGCGCAGCCCGTCGGCGGGGCCGGTGTCCTGCCAAGGCAGGTTCTGCCAGGCCAACGCCACCTGCACCAGCGGGTGATGAGTCAGGCTTCGAGTCGGGTTGAGCCGCTCGACGAGCACCTCGAAGGGCACGTCCTGATGCTCGTAGGCGGCCAGGCTGCGTGCTCGCACCTGGGCCAGCAACTCGGCAACGGTGGGGTCGTCGGCCAGATCGACGCGCAGGACGAGGTTGTTGACGAAGAAGCCCACCAGCTCATCCAGGGCGGAGTCGCCACGCCCTGCGATCGGGAAGCCAACCGCCACATCGGTACTCGCGCTGAGGTTGGACAGCAGCACCGCAAGGGCGGCCTGCATCACCATGAAACTGGTTGCGCTGTGCTCACTGGCCACCGCGCGAACCTGCTGCTGCAACTCGGTCGGCCACTCCACCTCGACGGTGGAGCCGCGCTGATCGGCGACCGGCGGGTAGGGCCGGTCGGTGGGCAGTGCCACGTGTTCGGGCAGTCCTGCCAGTGCCTCTTCCCAGTAGGCCAGCTGCGCGGCGATGGGGCTGTCACTGTCATCGAGATCGCCGAGCTGCTCGCGCTGCCACAGCGTGTAGTCGACGTACTGCACCGCCAGGGGTGCCCAGTCGGGCGCCCGTCCCGCGCGCCGGCTGGCGTACGCGACACTCAGATCGGACACCAGCGGGGTTAGCGACCAGCCGTCGGCGGCGATATGGTGCACCACGGCCACCAAAACGTGCTCGTCCTCGGCGACCCGGAAAAGTCGTGCCCGCAAGGGGATTTCGGCCGCCAGGTCAAAACTGTATCGAACCGTGGCAGCGATGGCCTCGTCGAGCTGGCTCGCCGTCCATCCGCTGGCATCGATGACCTCCCAACCAAAGTCGGGCCGGTCAGCGGATGCCACCACCTGCCGAGGTGTGCCGTCGGGCGCCTCGAAGCGGGTGCGGAGGGTCTCGTGGCGGCCAATGACGTCGGTCAGCGCCGCACCCAGTGCGTCGGGATCGAGGTGTCCGCGCAGCCGCAGACCCACCGGCATGTTGTAAACCGGGGAGGGGCCCTGCAACTGGTCGACGAACCACAACCTGTTCTGGGCGAACGACAGTGGAACCACGGCGGGGCGCTCACCGGCCACCAGCGGCTCCATGCGGCCCGTGCCCACACCGATACGCGGCGCCAACTGGGCCACCGTGGGCGCCTCGAACACGATGCGCGCCGCAAGATCGGTGTCCAGGCTGGCATTTATCGCCGAGACCAGACGCATCGTGGAAACGGAATCGCCACCCAGATCGAAGAACGAGTCGTCGACGCCGATGCGCTCGACATCGAGTACCCGAGCGAAGATTCCGGCCAGGATCTCCTCGGTGGGTGTGGCCGGGGCGCGGTAGTGCCCGACATCCTGGTAGTCCGGCGCCGGCAGCGCGCGGACGTCGAGTTTGCCGTTGACCGTCACTGGCAGCGCCGCGATCCCGACGACGGCAGTGGGGACCATGTAGGTCGGTAGCCGTTCGGCCAGCGCGGCACGCGCCTGGGCCGGGTCGGCGGTCCCGGTGATGTAGCCGACCAGGCGCCTGTCGCCCGGTTGGTCCTCACGGGCGATCACGGCCGCCTGGTCCACCCCGTCCAGCGCGGTCAGCGCGGACTGGATCTCGCCGAGTTCGATGCGATACCCGCGGATCTTGACCTGTTCGTCGGCACGGCCGAAGTAATCCAGCTGCCCATCGGCACGCCAGCGCACCAGATCTCCGGTGCGATACATGCGCGTGCCGGGCTCTCCGAACGGGCACGCCATGAATCGCGACGCGGTCAACCCCGTGCGACGCCAATACCCCACTCCGACACCGGCACCGGCCAGGTACAGCTCGCCGACCACACCCTCGGACACCGGGCGCAGGCACTCGTCCAGTACGAAGAACGCCGCCCACGCCGTCGGTGAGCCGATCGGCGGAGACCCCGATCCCGCCGACAGCGGCGCGCTGGCACACAACCACATCGTGGTCTCGGTCGGTCCGTAGACGTTGACCATCACCCGCCCGGGCGCCCACCGGTCCACCAACGCAGGCGGGCAGGGCTCGGCGCCGATCACCAACGTCGTCCCGTCCAGGCCATCCACCGGCAGTATCGACACTGCCGACGGGGTCTGCGTCAGCACCGTGATCTGTTCGCGTACCAGCAGCTCGTGGAATTCCTGAGGTGAGCGGGCCACCATCTCGGGTACCACCACCAGGCGGCCCCCGTGCAGCAACGCACCCCAGATCTCCCACACCGAGAAGTCGAAGGCATACGAGTGGAACTGCGTCCACACCTGCCCCGGCTCCAGCGGCACCCCGATCTGCAGCGAGTCGAACAGCTGAGTCACGTTGCGCTGAGTGACCGCCACGCCCTTGGGCATGCCGGTGGTCCCCGAGGTGTAGATGATGTGGGCGACGTCATCCGGCGCCGGCGCAGGCAGTGGTGTGTTGGGCTGGGCTGCGACGTCACGATCCGCGACATCGAGGACCAGCAACTCGAATCCGTCGAACCGAGACGTAAACACGGTCGTGGTGACCGCGGCGATGGGCGCGGAATCGGTCACCATGAACTCGATGCGGGCTGCCGGCAGCGCCGGGTCGATGGGCAGATAGGCCGCACCGGTCTTGAGCACCGCCAAGATCGCCACGACACCGTCGATCGACCGGGGGAACATCAACGCCACCCGCTCGCCCGGGCCGGCCCCCCGCGCGACGAGCAAGTGCGCCAACCGGTTGGCCGCCTCATCGAGCTCGCGATAGGTCATCGACCGGTCGCCATAGACCAGCGCCACCGCCTCCGGGGCACGCGTCACCTGCGCGCCAAAGAGCTCCGGCACCGACGCCGGCTGCGCCAAGTGGCTCAACACCCCCCGGTTCCCGATCTCATCCAGACGGGTCCGCTCAGCTTCATCGAGCAGATCCACTGCCGACAGCGGGCGCCTGGGATCGGCGGCCATCGCCGCCAACACCGTCTCGAAACGCTTGGCGAGGGCATCGATTCCGGCCACGTCGAAGACATCGGTGTCGTACTCCACGCGCAGGCGCAGTTCGTCACCGGGTATGGCTTGCATCGTCAGCGGATAGTCGGTGGACTCGTGGCTGGTGAACTCGGTGATGGTCAACCCGTCGGCGCCCGACAATGCGCTGGCGTCGACCGGGTAGTTCTCGAACACGAAAAGCGTGTCGAACAGTCGGTCGTGGTCGGTGATGCGATGAATCTCGCTGAGCGCAAGATGCTGGTGCTCAAGGGTTTTAGCGTTCGATTGTTGCAGTTGGTCGAGCAACTCGGCGGTGCTGGTAGCCGCCGTGATGTCGGCGCGCACCGGCACGGTGTTGATCAGCAGACCAACCATCGATTCCGCGCCTGCCACCTCGGCGGGCCGCCCCGAGACCACGACGCCGAAGGCAACATCATGCAGGCCGGTCAACGAGCTGAGCAGCACCGCCCAGGCGCCCTGAAGCACGGTGTTGACGGTGGTGTGATGTGAGCGGGCCAGCTCGTTGAGCGCCCGAGTCGTCGACTCGGACACCCAATGCGAGGCAATGCCGCGCTCCCCCAGCCCTGACTTCTGGGGTGGGCCAACGAGAGTGGGGGCCTCGAAACCGGCCAGCACCTCACCCCAGGCCGCGTGAGCGCTAGCTTGGTCGCGATCGGCCAGCCAGCTGATGAAGCTGCGATACGGCGTGGCCGCAGGCAGTCGCTGCCCGCGATAGCTGGCGAAGATCTCGTGCAGCAGGATCGGCAGCGACCAGCCATCGAGCACGATGTGGTGATTGGTGAGCACGAACCGGTGCCGGTCTGGTGCGGTGCGAATCAGCGCCACCCGAAACGCCGGCGGGTGGGCCAGGTCGCAGACCGCAGCGCGTTCGTCGGCGCACACCCGCTGGATCTGCGCCTCAGCTTCGGCGGTGCCCAATTCGACCTGGGCTGAACCCAGTTCGACATACCGCCAGCCCGCCTCGGGATCAGCCGGGATGATCTGCACGGGCTCGTCAAACTGGTCGCAGAAGCGGGCCGCGAGGTGGGGATGCCGAACCACCACCGCGTTCACCGCGTCGCGCAGCCGGTGCGCATCGAGCGCGCCGGTCACTGTGATGTCCAGCTGCACCACGTACAGATCGTCGTCGGTGTCGTGCGCGGTCCTGCTGTGGAAGAACAGCCCCTGTTGCAGGGCGGTCAGCGGCAGAACGTCGGCGATCTGGTACTGCCGCTGCAGCTCATCGATCTGCGGCTGGCCCAGCCGGGCAGGGGCGATGTCCGACGGCGTCAATCCACCGCCGCCATTTCGCACGTGCGCGCAGATGCCGGCCAGGGCCTCGAACCACAACTGGCCAAGACGGGTGATCTGTCCGTGATCGACCGCCGAGCGCGCGAATGTCCAGTCTGCGTGCAGATGTGGTCCGGTGCCGGTGTCGATGGTGCCGGCATTGAGGGCAACCGTGTGGGTCAGCGGCATGGGTATCGCCGCAGCCGCGGCGGTGGACGACAAGCCGTCTTGGCCCATGCGCCACAGGTCCTCGGATGCCTCGGCGGCGGCGCCGCCCAGCCGTCCCAGGTAGTTGAACCCGATCGTCGGGTCAGATCCGGCAAGGTCGACATCGGGGTTCAGGTACCGCAGCAGACCGTAGGTCAGGCCGTCGGGCAGGGCACGAAGCTGCTCCTTGGCCCTCTTGATCACTGCGCCCAGCGCCGCGTCGCCGGCCACCACCTGCGCCCAGGACAGCCCACTTCTGTTGAGCGACACCGGGTACTTGGTGGTGAACCACCCGACCGTGCGGGAGAGGTCAACCTCACCGGCGAGTTCTTCGTGCCGCCCATGGCCCTCGACATCGATCCCGATCGGCCCGCCGCCACTGGGCAGGAACTCAGCGAGCGCCAAACCGAACGCGATCAGCATGATGTCCTGCGCCCCAGCGTGAAACGCCGCTGGCACCGCATCGAGCAGCATGCGGGTGGTCTCTGCATCCAACTCGGCCGAGAAGCGCCCGGCACTCACCTGGGTGTCGACCTCGTGCTGCACCGCCGGCAGCGCAGCCGGCGTCGCCGCCACCCGTCGCCACGCATCGGCCTGGCCCACAACTTCCGGACTGCACGCATGGTCTGCCAGCAGCGACGCCCACCGCTGGAACGACGTCCCCGGCACTGGTAGCGCCACCTGTCGCCCACCACGACGTTGAGCCCAGGCGATATTGAGGTCATCCAGCAGAATCCGCCACGACACACCGTCGACGGCGAGGTGATGAATGCTCACCACCAACTGACCCGCCGACGCCACCCACAGCGCGCGCAGCATCACCCCGGCGGCCGGGTCCAACCGCGACCTCGCCGCCACCAACGCCTCATCGGTCAGTGTCTGAATCGACTCCAGAGCGTTGCGCGCGTCGACCGAACCCGCCTCGGGCACAGTCAATGACCACCCACCGGCGCCGTCGCGCACAGCGCGCAGCCGCAGCATGGCATGCCGATCCAGCAGAGCCTGCAGCATCACCACCACGTCGGCCTCGGTCGCCCCAGCCGGCGCCTGCACCAGCACCGTCTGGTTGAACTCATCCACGGGGCCATCGGCGCTATCCAGGTCCTTCAGCCACCGCATGATCGGCGTGGCCAGCACCGGCCCGACACCCTCATCGCCTCCGCCAACTGCACCGCCGGTCACTGCGGCCACCCGTGCCAGCCGGGACACGGTCTGCTCGACGAAGATGTCGCGCGGGCGACACACCAGGCCAGCCGCTCGAGCCCGGGCCACCACCTGCATCGACATAATGCTGTCGCCGCCCAGGTCGAAGAATGACTCATCGACGCCGACGCGCTCCAGCCCCAGTACCTCGGCGTAGATGTCGGCCAGGACCTCCTCCACGGCATCGACCGGGGCGCGGTAGGAGTCGCCATCCCCAGAGCCATGGCGATAGTCGGGAGCAGGCAGGGCGCGGGTGTCGAGTTTGCCGTTGACCGTCATCGGCAACGCGTCCAGCACCACCACCGCAACGGGCACCATGTAGGCCGGCAGCCGCTCGGAGAGATCGGTACGCACTTCGGCCGGATCGGCTGACCCGGTGATGTAGCCGACCAGACGCTTGTCGCCGGGGCGGTCCTCGCGCGCGATCACCACCGCCTGCTCGACACCGTCCAGCCTGGCCAAAGCCGCCTGGACCTCACCGAGTTCGATGCGATAGCCACGGATCTTGACCTGTTCGTCGGCGCGACCCAGGTACTGCAGCTGCCCGTCGGGGCGCCAGCACACCAGATCCCCGGTGCGGTACATACGCTTTCCGGACACCTCTGGCCCGCCGAACGGGCACGCCACAAACCGCGTCGCGCTCAGCGGTGCCCGTCCCACATAGCCATAACCCAAACCCGCACCGGCGACGTACAGTTCACCGATCACACCGGCGGGCACCGGGCGCAGACACTCGTCGAGCACGAACAGCGCGGCCGCGGGCACCGGGGACCCGATCGGCACCCCGAGCCCAGGTGTGAGGGGTGCGCTGATCGCCACACACATCGTCGTCTCGGTGGGACCGTAGGCGTTGATCATCACCCGCCCGGGCGCCCACTGATCAACCACCTCAGGCGGGCAGGCCTCACCGACGACAACCAGCGTCGCCGACTCCAGGCCATCGGACGGCAATACCCGTACCGCAGAGGGCGTTTGGGTGAGCACGTTGACCTGTTCGCGAACCAGCAGAGCGTGGAAGTCCTCTGGTGAACCCGCCACGTCCTCGGGTACCACCACCACTCGCCCGCCACGAAGCAGAGCACCGAAGATCTCCCACACCGAGACGTCGAAGGCCAACGAATGGCACTGTGGCCACACGCCCGCGCTGGGCAGCCCGGCATCGAGTGACTCCAGCAACTGCGTCACGTTGTGGTGGGTGATGGCCACGCCCTTGGGCACGCCTGTGGTACCTGACGTGTAGATGAGGTAAGCGACGTCATCGGCGCTCGCCGCCGCTACGGGCGCGCCGGGTTGAGCATCGACAGCGGGGCTCTCGATAGCACTGATATCGATGACGACCAGACCACGCCCGCTCAGCCTATCGGTCAGATCAGCGGTCGTGAGCGCGGCGACGGGCGCCGCGTCGGTGAGCACGAACTCCAACCGCGCATCGGGCACCACCGGATCGATCGGAAGATAGGCCGCCCCGGTCTTGAGCACCGCGAGAATCGCCACGATCGCCTCGGCGGACCGGTTGGACAGCAGCACCACACATTGCCCTGGTCCTGCGCCCTGCCCGATCAGTTTGTGCGCCAGCAGGTTTGCGGAATCCTCGAGTTCGCGATAGGTCCACGATCGCTCGCCGCACGTGATCGCCACGGCATCGGGCGCGCACGCCACATGCTCGGCGAACAATGCCGGAATCGACACCGGCCTGGGTGCGGGCCGCATCAGCGCTGCGAAGTTGCCGATCTCAGCCAGGCGCGCGTGCTCATCGTCATCGAGCACATCCACCGACGAGAGGCGTGCCGTCGGATCGGAAGTCATCGCCGTCAGCACCCGCTGCAGCCGCACGATCAACGTCTCGACGGTGTCGGCGTCGAACACGTCGGTGCGGAACTCCACCGTCCCGCCGATGCCGTCCGGGTCACCGGCATCGGTCCGGCGTTCGGCCAGCGAGAAGCTCAAATCCATGCGGGCGGTGTGGGTGTCCACCGGCACCGGATCGACCGCCAGATCACCCAACGTCATCCCGGCAGCAGGATTGTTGAGGTCGTGACCGGCGACGTTCTGCCACGCCAACCCCACCTGGACCAGGGGGTGATGAGACAGGGATCGGGTGGGATTGAGCCGCTCGACAAGAAGTTCGAACGGCACGTCTTGGTGCTCGTAGGCGGCCAGGCTGCGGGCCCGAACCTGAGCCAGCACCTCGGAAACGGTGGGATCGCCGGCCAGATCGACCCGCAGGATCAGGGTGTTGACGAAGAACCCGACCAGCTCATCGAGCGCCGAGTCACGACGGCCTGCGATCGGGAACCCGACCGCCACATCCGAACTCGCGCTGAGCTTGGAGAGCAGCACTCCCAGGGCCGCCTGCAGCACCATGAAGCTGGTCGCATTGTGCTCATGCGCCACCCGGGCGACCTGTTGCCCCAACTCGGCGGGCCAGTTCACCGCCACCGTGTCACCGCGCTGATCGGCCACCAGCGGATAGGGCCGGTCGGTCGGCAGCGCTACCCGTTCGGGCATACCGGCGAGTTCGCCCTCCCAGTACGCGAGCTGGGTGGCGATCCGGCTGTGGCTGTCCTCGAGATCGCCGAACTGGGCGCGCTGCCACAGCGTGTAGTCGGCGTACTGGACCGCCAACGGTGCCCACTCGGGAGCGCGCCCCGCACACCGGCTGGCGTACGCCACGCTCAGATCTGCGACCAACGGGGTGATCGACCAGCCGTCGGCGGCGATGTGGTGCAGTACGGCCACCAAGACATGATCGGTGTCGGCGAGGCGGAAAAGCGTTGTTCGCAAAGGGATTTCAGTGGCCAGATCAAATGCGTACCGCGCCGCGGTGTCAATGGCCTCCTGCAGCCGACTTGCCGGCCAGCCGGTGGCATCGACGACATCCCAGCCGAGATCGACGCGCCCAGGGGCAAGGATGACCTGACTGGGAACGCCGTCGGGTGCGGCGAACACGGTACGCAGGCTTTCATGGCGTCCCACCACGTCGACCAGCGCCGCGCCCAGCGCCTCGTCATCAAGTGCACCGCTGATCCGGAACGCGGCCGTCATGTTGTAGACCGGCGAGGGGCCCTGCAGTTGGTCCAGGAACCACAGCCGGGATTGGGCGAATGACAGCGGAACCACCGCGGGCCGCGGGCCGGACACCAACGGCTCCAGCCGCCCCCCGCCCTCACCGATGCGGGGCGCCAACTGAGCCACCGTGGGTGCGTCGAACAGGGCGCGCACCGCAATGCCGGCATCCAGTGCTTTGTTGATCGCGGCGACCAGCCGCATTGCCGACAGTGAATCACCGCCCAGGTCGAAGAATGAGTCGTCGACTCCGACGCGGTGGAGTCCGAGGACGTGGGCGAAGATGTCGGCCAGGATCTCCTCGACCGGGTTGGCCGGTGCGCGATAGTGATCGGTGTCGGAGAAGTCCGGCGCCGGCAGTGCCCGTCTGTCGAGTTTTCCGTTAACCGTCAGCGGCACTGTGTCAATCGCCATCACCGCGGCCGGCACCATGTAGCTCGGGAGTCGCTGCGCCAGCTGGGCGCGGATCTCGCCCGAGTCCGCGGTGCCGGTGATGTAGCCGACCAGGCGCTTGTCGCCCGGCTGGTCCTCGCGGACGATCACCACTGCCTGCGCGACCCCGTCGAGATCGGCCAAAGCCGCCTGAATCTCACCGAGTTCGATGCGATACCCGCGGATCTTGACCTGCTCGTCGGCTCGTCCGAGGTATTCCACTTGTCCGTCGGCGCCCCACCGCACCAGATCACCGGTGCGATACATCCGGGCACCGGGCTCTCCGAACGGGCACGGCACAAACCGAGATGACGTCAAACCCGCGCGGCGCCAATAGCCGTACCCCACGCCGCGGCCGGCCACATACAGCTCGCCAACCACCCCGGGCGGCACTGGGCGTAGCCAGGCGTCCAACACGAACAACGCTCCACCGGCCACCGGCACACCGATCGGTACGACCGCGCCGCTCGTGAGCGGTGCGCTGATCGACGCGTACACCGTGGCCTCGGTGGGGCCGTAGGCGTTGATCATCACCCGTCCGGGCGCCCACCGGTCGACCAACTCAGACGGGCAGGCCTCCCCCGCCACCACGAGCGCCGCAGACTCCAAACCCTGCGGTGAGAGCATTCCTGCCGCAGAGGGGGTCTGGCTCAACACGCTGACGTGTTCAGCGATCAGCAACGCATGGAAGTCCTCCGGCGACGCAGCCATGGATTCGGACACCACAAGCAGCCGGGCACCGTGTAGGAGCGCACCGAAGATCTCCCAAACCGAGACGTCGAAGCTATAGGAGTGCCACTGAGTCCAGACCCGTCCCGGCCCGGACGACACCTCGGCACCCAGTACGCCAAACAGCCCGGGTACGTTGCGATGAGGTATGGCAACGCCCTTCGGGACACCGGTGGTGCCCGAGGTGTAGATGATGTAGGCGATGTCATCGGGCGCCGGGCCCGGTAGTGCGGTGCTGGGCTGGGCGTCATCAGCGAGGTCATCAACATCGACGACGGTCACGTCAAAGTCGTCGAAGCGCTCGACCAGCGCGGTTTTGGTGACCGCGACGATGGGCGCGGCATCGGTCAGCATGAATCCAATCCGTGCCACCGGTAGCGCCGGGTCGATCGGCAGGTAGGCCGCCCCGGTCTTCAGCACGGCCAGTATCGCCACGATCGCATCAGACGACCGGGGAAAGTGAAGGGCCACTACCTCGCCGGGGCCCGCACCCTGACCGACCAGCACATGCGCTAACCGGTTGGCGGCCTCATCGAGTTGTTGGTACGTCATTGACTGGCCGTCGAAGGTCAGTGCCAGTGCGTTTGGTGTGCGCGCCACCTGGGCGGCGAACAACACCGGAATCGGCACCGCCTCGGCCGCCGGCCTAGTCAGCTCTGCCCGGTGACTCCACGCGTCGAGGCGTGCGCGCACGGCCGCATCGAGCAGATCCACCGACGAGAGTCGCTGCCCCGGCTCGGCGGTCATGGCCCTCAGCACCTGCTGGAACCGCTCGATCAGTATCTCGATAGCGGCGGGGTCGAACACGTCGGAGTCGTACTCGACGCGCAAGCTCATCTCGCGTTCGACGCGGGTGCCCACTTCGCGGCCAGGCAGGGCCTGCACCGCAAGCGGGTAGTGATTGGATTCGCGGAAATTGAACTCGGTGATGCCCAATCCGTCGACGCCCAACGCTGCGGTGGCGTCGATCGGGTAGTTCTCGAACACGAAAAGGGTGTCGAACAGGCGTTCCTGGCCGGCGATGTGGTGAATGTCGTTGAGCGCCAGGTGCTGGTGCTCGAGCGTGTCGTTGTGGGCGCTTTGAAGTTGGCCGAGTAGGTCGGCAGTGGTGGTGGTCGGCGTGATGCTCGCCCGCACCGGCACCGTGTTGATCAGCAGGCCCACCATCGATTCCGCGCCAACCACGTCGGCCGGGCGCCCCGATACCGTCGTGCCGAACGCGATATCGTGCTGTCCGGTCAGCGAGCTGAGCAGCAGTGCCCAGGCACCCTGCAACACGATGTTGGTGGTGGTCTGGTGCGAGCGCGCCAGCTCGCCGAGGGATCGCGTGATCTCCTCAGGCAGCCGATAGGACTCAATGCCTCGCTGCCCCAGTCCCGCCCGGCCGGACGGGCCCACCAGAGTGGGGGTGTCAAAACCGGCCAACACCTGACGCCACGCCGCTTGAGCGGCATCGCGATCCCGTTCGGCCAGCCACGTGACGAACCTGCGATACGACGCTGCCGCGGGCAGCCGCTGCCCGCCGAGGCTGGCGAAGATCTCCTGCAGCAGGATCGGCATCGACCAGCCGTCGAGCACGATGTGGTGGGCGGTGAGCAGGAACCGGTGCCGGTCGTCCGCGGTGCGGATGAGGGCGGCCCGGAAGGCGGGCTGATCGGCGAGATCGCAGACCGACGCGCGTTCGGCGACACAGATCCGTTCGATCTGCTCATCGACATCGCCGCTGTAGGTGTCCAATTCGACGTAGCGCCAGGCGGCCACCTGATCAGCCGGGATGATCTGCACCGGCTCGTCGAATTCTTCGCTGAATCGGGCAGCCAGGTGTGGATGCCTGCTGATCACTGTCTGCACGGCGTCGCGCAGCCGGTGTGCGTCGAGCTGGCCGCTCAACGCGATATCCAGCTGCATTGCGTAGACATCGTCGCCGGAACCCTGTGCGGCGCTGGCGTGGTAGAGCAATCCCTGCTGCAACGGGGTCAGTGGCAGCACGTCTGCGATCGCGAAATAGCCTGCCAGTTGGTCGATCTGCTGCTGGCTCAGTCGGGCCGGGGCGATGTCAGACGGCGTCAGACCGCCCCCGCCGCTTCGCACATGCGCGCAGAGGCCGGCCAAGGCGTCGAACCAGAGTTGGCACAGCCGGGTGATCTGCCGGTCGTCGAGCGCCGAGGGCGCCCACGTCCAGTCGGCCCGCAATTGCGGGCCGGCGTCGGTGTCGATGGTGGCCGCGTTGAGTTCCACGGTGTGCGGCAGGGCAATGGGTATCGCCCCGGCCACGCCGGTCATTGACAGACCGTCCGGGGACATCCGCCACACGTCTTCGGAGAGATCGGTGGCCGCGGCTCCCAGGCGACCCAGGTAGTTGAACCCGATCTGCGGGTCGGCCGCCGCCAGATCGGCCGTGGGGTTCAGGTAACGCAGCAGACCGTAGGTCAGGCCGTCGGGCAGAGCCCGAAGCTGCTCCTTGGCACCCTTGATCACCCCACCCAGCGCGGCATCACCGGCCACGACCTGCGCCCAGCGCAACCCGCCGACGCGATCCCGAAAGTCCAGTGACACCGGGTACTTGGCGGTGAACCACCCCACCGTGCGCGAGAGGTCGACATCGGCCGCGAGTTCCTCGTCGCGCCCATGGCCCTCGACATCGATGCTGATGGGTGCGTCGGGGTTGTCCAGGAACTCGCTCACCGCCAACCCGAACGCGATCAACAAGATGTCGTGAACCCCAACGTGAAACGCCGCGGGTACCGCACCGAGCAGCATGCGAGTCGTCTCGGCATCCAACTCCGCCGAGAGCCGCCCTGCGCTGGCATGGGTGTCAACCGCGGGCAGCGCCGCAGGCAGCACGGGAGCGACCGACGCAATCTGCTTCCACGAGTCCGCGAGGCTCAGAACCTCGCGACGGGATGCGTGCTCGGTCAGTAGCTCGGCCCATCGGGCAAAGGACGTCCCGCCCACCGGCAGCGCTATGGGTAGTCCGTCGCGATGCTGGGCCCAGGCGATGCTGAGGTCCTCCAACACGATCCGCCACGACACCCCGTCGACGGCCAGATGGTGAACGATCACCGCCAACTCGCCCGTGGCGGATGCCCACAAGGCGCTGACCATCACGCCCGCGGCGGGATCCAACCGCGACCTCGCCGCGACCAGAGCCTCATCGGTCAGCGTGTGCACCGACATCAGTGCGCTGCGCGCGTCGACCGAGTCCGTCTCGGGCACAGTCAATGACCATCCATCGGCGCCGTCGCGCACGGCCCGAAGCCGCAGCATGGCATGCCGATCCAGCAGGGCCTGAAGCATCACCACCACGTCGGCCTCGGTCGCCCCAGCCGGTGCCTGCAGCAGCACCGTCTGGTTGAACTCATTCAGCGAGCCAGCCGCGTTCTCCAGGCCGCTCAGCCACCGCATGATCGGGGTCGCGACCACCGGCCCGGTGCCCTCGTCAAGCACGCCACCGGCGCTGCCGGCCTTACCGACCACCTCAGCCAGCCGGGCGACGGTCTGCTCGACGAAGATGTCGCGCGGGCGACACACCAAGCCAGCGATACGGGCGCGCGACGCCACCTGCATCGACAGAATGCTGTCGCCACCCAGCTCGAAGAATGAGTCGTCGACGCCGACTCGGTCGATCCCGAGGATCTGGGCGTAGATGCCGGCCAGGATCTCCTCGGTGGGTGTGCTCGGGGCGCGGTAGTGATCGACATCGGTGTACTCCGGTGCCGGCAGCGCCTTCTTGTCGAGCTTGCCGTTGACCGTCAGCGGCAACGCATCCAAGACCACCACCGCAGTCGGCACCATGTAGCCCGGCAAGCGCTGTGTCAGCGTGGCGCGCGCCTGGGCGGGGTCGACAGACCCGGTCACATAGCCCACGAGGCGCTTGTCGCCGGGGCGGTCCTCGCGCGCGATCACCACCGCCTGCTCGACCCCGCCGAGCCCGGCCAGAGCGGCCTGGACCTCACCGAGCTCGATGCGATACCCGCGGATCTTGACCTGTTCGTCGGCGCGACCCATGTACTGCAGCTGCCCGTCAGCGCCCCAGCACACCTGATCGCCGGTGCGATACATCCGTGTCCCGTACTCCTCGAACGGACACGCCACGAACCGCGTCGCGCTCAACGGCGCCCGGCCCACATAGCCATAGCCCAAACCCGCACCGGCCACATACAACTCGCCCACCACGCCCACTGACACCGGCCGCAACCAGTCATCGAGGACAAAGAACGCCAGATCGGCCAACGGCACCCCGATAGGGCTAACCACGCTGTCGACATCGGCCGGCAGCACCTCGCGGAACGAGGCATGCACCGTCGTCTCGGTGATCCCGTACATATTGATCAACCGCGGCGAGCCCGGATGATTCTCCAACCACGGCTTCAGGCGCTGCGGTTCGAGCGCCTCCCCGCCGAACACCACCACCTCGACACCGAGCTGACCCGCAAGCTCGGGTTGCATAGCGTCGACTGCCTGGAGCGCGTAGAACGCCGATGGTGTCTGGCTCAACACACCGACGTGCTGCTCGACCAACAAGGCGTGGAACTCCTCAGCCGACCGCGCCACCGACTCGGGCACCACCACCAGCCGCCCACCATGCAGCAGCGCGCCGAAGATCTCCCACACCGAGAAGTCGAACGCCAACGAATGACTCTGCGCCCACGCCTGGCCCGCTGAGAGCTCCAGGCGGGTATCGATCGCGTCCAACAGTCGCGTCACATTGCGGTGCGGAATCGCCACACCCTTGGGCACACCCGTGGTACCCGAGGTGTAGATCAGATACGCGATATCGTCAGCACTCGGCACAGGCAATGCACTGCTCGGCGCGCTCGCCAACGCGGCATCGGCGACATCGATGACCGGCAACTCGTGCCCGTCCAACCGATTCACCAGATAGGCGGTGGTGATCACCGCGGCGGGCTTGGCGTCGGCGAGCACGAACTGCATCCGCGCATCGGGCACCGCCGGATCGACCGGCACATACGCCGCCCCGGTCTTCAGGACCCCGAGGATCGCCGCAACCGCCTCAACCGAGCGCGAGAACAACAACGCCACCCGCTGCCCGGGACCCACACCGCGAGCAACCAACAAGTGCGCCAACCGATTCGCAGCCTCATCCAGCTCGCGATACGACACGTCACGACCGTCGAAACTGACCGCCACCGCCTCCGGAGTGCGAGCCACCTGCGCCTCAAACAGCTCCGGAATCGACAACACATCCGGTGTCGGCTCGGCCAGCACCGCGCGGTTGCCGATCGCATCCAGGCGGGCGTGCTCATTCGCGTCGACCACATCGATCGCCGAGAGCAGCTGCCCGGGATCGGCCGTCATCGCCGTCAACACTCGCTCGAATCGGTCCGCTAGATCACGCGCATCGCAGTCGGCAAACAGCTGCCCAACACCCGACGTGCCGAGGTAGAGCTCTTCGCCGTCCTTGGTGAAGACCAGCCCGAACTGATCCGTGAGGCCGGTGTGGGTCACAGCCCCCGACCCAGCAGCACCGGCAAAATCCGCAAAGGGGATCGCGGGGATGAAATTAATGGTTGCCCGATCGGACGGCTGACCAGAGCCCTGTGACCGCGCCTGGTTCTCGATAGCGCGCGCCGGGAACCGCTGATGCCGCAGCGCCTCTTGCATCTGGGTGTCGACATGTTCGCAAAAGCCCGCGACCGAGGACTCCGGTGACGTCTTCAACACCAGTGGCACAACCCCGGAGATCATCCCGGGCACCATCAGCGCTTCTGGATGCACACGCCTACTCACCGGAAAATCGAGCACGACCTCAGAGGCCCCAGCGACTTGCCCACGCACGAGCAACGCGCACGCCGCGGTGATCACCGAGGCGCGCCGTACTCCCAACGTGTGTGACAGCTCGCGCGTCTTGGCAACGACGGATGGATCCAGTCGAACCGGCGCGGAAGGCACGTACTCACTGAGCCGGCCCGCGGTGCTGGCCGGCAGCCCATAACCTGGTTCGCCGTTGAGCGGAACATTCTTGGCCCAGTAGGCCTCATCATCCGAGTAGTCGGCGGAGGACTCGTATTCCAACTCGCTGTCGATCAGGTTTCTCAGCGAGCCAAAAATAGGAGGAGGAATCGCGGCGTCGTTGGCAATTGCAGAATAAACTTCCGCAATTCGATGAATAATCATGGCCATGCCGATGCCGTCTACCGCTATGTGGTGACAGCACACGAACCAATAGAATTCATCTGGCCGCGTCTGCATTAACGCAAATTTGAACAGCGGCCCGCTCAGCGGCATCGGAGCATGTTGAATCGATGCCATTAGACGGTTGACTTCCTGCACGGAGTCCTGCGCGCCTAAGAGGTCGTAATACGCAAGCTCAACGTCCGGATAATCAAGCAGCCTTTGGAAGACTTTTCCATCAACCTCGAAAAAGGTGGCTCTCAGTGGTTCGGCCTCGCGAACCACGTGACGGGTCGCCGATTCAAGCAAAGCAGGCTGGAGTGAGCCTTCGATTCGACCAAGCATGCCGTTGTGCCACTTGGCGCCGGCACGGCCGGTTTCCTCGGAAAGCCATATGTCCAGCTGACCTCGCGTGAGCGGAAAGGTCCCGCTGTCACATTCCATAGGTCTATGCCTGCCGTTTACTTATTCCGGCCCTGTGCCAACCTCTCGCGCAGGCTCTTCGGCCGTATGTCAGCCCAGTTCTGTTCGATGTAGTCGAGGCACGCCACGCGGTCTGCTTCGCCGAAGACCACTTGCCAGCCGGCCGGGACATCGGCGAACGCGGGCCACAAGCTGTGCTGCTCTTCGTCGTTGACCAAGACGAAAAAACTGCCTTTGTCGTCGTCGAAGGGATTGACGCTCAACATTTCTCCTGATCATCTAGCCGACACAAGTGGAACACGTTCTAACCTATCCGAGGCCAGCTGCCCCGTTCAGAGTTTTAGGAAAATCGTCAATATTTGCTGTAACGCGCCTCCACACCTGTTCAACGGTGCGACAAACCCGATACCGGCGAGCCCAACCTTTGCTGTGGAGTCGACCGCACCGTTCCCGCAGGTGCCGTCGGGACGCCCAGCGCGCGATGCTCCGCAAGGGGTTCGGGTCGAGCGCCAGATGACCGTACGTGGTGGGGTTCCTCACACCCGCACCGGGGCGGTCGACACGCGCGCGGTACCGGCGAATCTCGCGATGATTGGGATGCAACCGCCCCAAAGTGCTCGCACACCCAACCCGACACTCGTACGGTTGGAACTCGCCGTAGCGCCCTGGTCTGCGATTGTGGATCTACCCGAACCGAGTGTTCACACGCGACCGGCAAACCCGTGTCAGGTGCAGCCCGAGGTCGTCGGCGTGACCGCGTCATACCCATCTAGTAGCAAGGATCCCGCACTGTGAGCGACACCGCGCAACCCGGACTGCCTCCCGGACCTCCACTTCCCATGGTGGCGCAGTCCGTGTTGATGCTGCGCTACGGCTTGCGCTTCTTGACCGAATGCCAGCGCCGCTACGGCGACGTGTTCAAGCTGCGTGAACCGCTGGCGGGCACGACGATCTATCTCGCGAATCCGGACGACATCAAAAAGGTTTTCGCCGGCGACCCGCGGATCTTTCACGCCGGCGAAGCGCGCTGGTATTTGAGCGGCGTCCTCGGCGAGAACTCGGTGTTCGTGATCGACGAGGATGAGCATCGCGACCAGCGTCGTCTGATGATGCCGGCGTTCCATCGCGACGCCGTTGCGCAGCAGGCTGCTCAGATGGCCGAGATCGCTGCTGCCAGCATCGCCGAATGGCCCGTGAACAAGAACTTCCCCGTGGAGTCCAAGACGACCCAGATCACGCTCGAGGTGATCCTGCGGACCGTCATCGGCGCCACCGACCTGGACCGGCTCGCCGCGCTGCGCAAAGTCATACCCGAGCTGCTCTACCTGAAGCCGTGGGAGACGCCGGCGATCGCCAAGCCGAACTTGCAGCACTATGGCCCGTGGCGAGCGCTGGGCCGACGATTCGCAGAAGCCGACGCCCTGCTCTACGCCGAGATCGCGGACCGCCGCGCCGACCCCGATCTGGCCGACCGCACCGATGTCCTGGCCATGATGGTCCGTGCCTCCGACGAAGACGGACGCACGATGACCGACCACGAACTGCGCGATCAGCTCCTCACGCTGATCGCCGCAGGCCACGAGACGACCTCGGCGTCGCTGTCCTGGGCCCTCGAGCGGCTCACCCGCCATCCTGAGGCGCTAGCCAAGGCGGTGTGGGCCGCCGACGCCAGCGCGGAGGGCGATCCTGCCGGCGACGAGTACCTCGATGCGGTGACAAAGGAGACGCTGCGGATCCGTCCGGTGATCTTCAGCTCGGGCCGGCTACTGAAGGAGCCGATCGAGTTGGGTGGCTACCTGCTGCCTGCCGGCGCCATCGTCAACCCCGGTATCGGGCTGGTGCATCAGAATGCCGATCTGTATCCGGATCCAGAGCGGTTCGACCCGGACCGGATGATCGGCGCCACCCTGACGCCGACCACCTATTTGCCGTTCGGCGGTGGCAATCGCCGCTGCATAGGTGCCACGTTCTCCACGGTCGAGATGCGAGTCGTGCTGCGCGAGATCCTGCGCAGGGTCGAGTTGTGCACCACCACAGAACCCGATGAGAAGCAGAAGTCGAAGCACGTCACCTTCGTGCCGCATCGCGGTGGGCTCATCCGAATCCGGGCCTTGCGGGACGCCGCGTCCGCGTCGGCGACAAACGCGCCGGTGTGTCCTGCCAACCACGGCTCAACTCCGTCGAGCGATTCGCCGATGGAGTAGAGCGGAAATGCCTCGCGCGACGGCACCGATCGCCCAGTCGCGTGAAATCAATGACCCATTTGTGGATTGAACGTATTGACCACTCCTGAACGAACCGATCAGACGCCTAGAGAGAAAAACGTGGACCAAACGAAGATCAACCTATACCACCGTGAACTCGGCCCCCTCCAGCGCAAACTGAAGGTTCACCGCCTCATGGTCGGCGGCCGTTGGGAGGAGATCGGTCGTCTTCAATTCGACTTCATGGTCGCCAACGGGCTGGCGCCCACGTCAACACTTTTGGACGTTGGCTGCGGCGCTCTGCGGGGAGGTTTGCATTTCGTCGATTACCTGGACGACGGCAACTATTACGGCATCGACATCAACAAGAGCCTTTTGAAGGCTGGCGAGCAGGAGTTGCGGTCAGCTGGGTTGAACAAGCAGGTTCACCTGCACCGCACCGATCAATTCGATGCCTCCGGGTTCAATACCCAGTTTGATTTTGGGATCTCGGTGTCGTTGCTGACGCATTTGCCCGCCAACCACATCATCTACTGTTTCATGCAGATGCGGCGTGTGATGCACGAGGCGAGCCGCTTCTACTTCACGTTCTACGAGGTGCCCGAGCTACCGATCCCAGATACGTTCTCGCGCGGCGGCTTTGCCACGCATTTTCTGTCGGACCCCTATCACTACACCCGCGATCACATCGAGAACTGCGCGCGTACTGCCGGGCTGGCACCGCACTACATCGGGGATTGGGATCATCCGTTGGGTCAACAGATGCTGGAACTGCGGCTCCCCTGATGTCGCCGTCGTGAATCACTGTTGGACACAGTATTTGCGTGTGACAGAACGACGCTTGCCTGCGGGTTCGCGCACGCCGGATCTCTATTGATGAGATTCGGCGAAGGCCTCTAGGCGATCGGCGGTAGCCGCGACGCTCTCGGTGGCTTTCGTCATCTGGGTGGCGACTTCGCGGGCGCGGGCACCATATTGCGGTTCCAGGATCGTGCGCAGGTCGGTGACCAACGATTTCTCGGTGGTGGCCGAAAGACGCCTGGCGGTACCGACTTTCAACTTCTTGACCCGTCTCCCCCACATCGTCTGGTCGAAGTCTGTCGAGAGGATCAACGTGGGAATCCCCGCACGCAGACCCGCCGCAGTGGTCCCCAGGCCGCCGTGGTGCACAACTGCGCGGCAGGTGGGGAAGGCAGCCGCGTAACTCATCGCGCCCACCACCTTGACGTGCTCGGAGTGCGGGAGGTGGAAGTCAGTGCCTGCCGAGCAAATCAACGCCCGCTCACCCAACTGTGCACACGCCGCGCTGATCATGGCGAGTGTCTCGCCGGCAGATCCGACTGGCAAGCTGCCAAAGCCGAAGAAGATTGGTGGTGTTCCGGCGGCGATCCACGACGCCACCTCGTCGTCGGCGTCGGTCGGCAACTCCATCGTCAGTGCGCCGACGAAGGGCCGTTGTCCAGCCCAATTCGCCCACTCGTGTGCGAGGCCGGGAAAGCAGACCTCATCGTAGCCTTGGATTTCCAGCCAGCCGCGGTCGGTGATCCGCCACGGCGAGGGTCGTGTCGCCTTTGGCAAGCCCAGCTCACCGCGCTGGACGCCCTCGACCTTCTTCGCCGCGCGCCATGCCACCCACTCGCCCATCTTCATCGCGCGACGACCCAATGGTGCCGGGAGGACTGGCAAGAGATGACCGTTGGCTCGCAGGGGGAACAGGTGCAGCGTGGCCAACGGAATGTCGTAGTACTCTGCGACGTTGCCTGCGGCGTCCTCGAAGTTCACGCCGGTGAACAACAAGTCGGCCCCCTCGGTGAGCGAGGTGAGCGTCGCGATGATCTCCTTCCAGCACTCGAGAAATGGCTCGACGACTTCGCGCCGCAGTCGGATCAATTCTCGGATCTTCCAGAAGTTACGGAAGAAATGCGTCCAGAAGTTGCGGTGTGCGTCTAGAACGTCCTGCAAGTCCGGTCCGTAGGCGACCGCTGAAAGCCCTGCCGCCTCAGCGAAGTCGATCAGGTCGGGTGGGATGGCCATGTGCACTTCGTGCCCGCGGCTCTGCAGCTCACGGCCGACAGCGACACACGGCTCGATGTCGCCGCGAGTTCCATAGCTTGCCAGCACAAATTTCATCGCGGAATCTAGCCTCTCACTTGCTCTGCGCGCTCTGTGCTGGCGCGCCGTCGCCGGTCAGCCAGCACGCCTGAGGCGGACGAAAGCTTCCAACCGATCGGCGGCGATCGCAACACTCTCCGCGGGTTGGGTCATCTGGGTCGCGACCTCGCGGGCGCGGGCGACACATACCGGGTCAAGGATCGTGCGCAGGTCTTCGACCAGCGTCTTCTCGGTAGTAGCCGAGAAACGCCTGGCGGTGCCAACTTTCAGCCGTTTGACCCGAGCACCCCACAGCGTCTGATCGAGGTCGGTCGAGAGAACGAGCGTGGGGACACCGGCGCGCAGGCTTGCGGCCGTGGTGCCCGCGCCGCCGTGATGCACGACCGCACGGCAGGCGGGAAAGGCGGCGGTGTAGTTCATCACGTCCACCACCTTGACCTGCTCGGAAGGGGAAACGCCGCTGAAGTCACTCGAGCCGGCGCAAACCAACGCGCGCACGCCCAATTGATCACAGGCCGCGGTGATCATGGCGAGGGTGTCGGCGGCAGATTCGACCGGCATACTGCCGAAGCCGAAACAAATCGGCGGTGATCCCTGCGCAATCCACGAGGCGACCTCGGCATCGGAGTCCGTCGGCAGGTCCAACGTCAGCGCGCCGACGAAGGGCCTGCGACCGTCCCATTTCGCCCATTCCTCGGCGAGCCCGGGAAAGGAAACCTCATCGTAGGCTTGGATTTCCAGCGATCCGCGGTCGGCGATCCGCCACGGCGAGGGGCCGGTGGCCTTGGGAAGGCCCAGTTCTCGACGCTGAGGGTCCTCGATCCTCTTCATCATCGGCCAACCCAACCACTCCGACATCCTCATGACAGACCGGCCCAGCCGTGCCGGCATTCCCGGAAAGAGCTGGCCATTGGCCCGAATCGGGAACACATGCAATGTGGCCAACGGAAGGCCGTAGTACTCCGCGACGTTGCCGGCTGACTCCTCACCCAGCACGCCGGTGAACAGCAGGTCAGCTTCCTCCGACATCGATTTCAGGGTCGAGCTGACGTCCTGCCAGCACTGGGTGAACAACTGCCAGTCCTCGCGCAACAACGCCTTCAGGTCCTTGATCCTCCAGAAGTTCTTCCAGAAGTTGCGCAGGAAACGCGCCCAGAAGTCACGGTTCACGTCCTGCCACACGCGCACATCCGGCCCGCAGGCAACTGCCGCAAGGCCGGTCGCCTCGGCGAAGCCAACCAGATCGGGCGGGACTGCCATGCGCACGTCGTGCCCGCGGCGCAGCAACTCACGACCGACGGCGATACCGGGCTCGACATCGCCACGGGTTCCATAGAACGACAGCACGAACTTCATCGCGGATCTCAGTCCTTCACGTCCCGTATTTCTGCGGAATCACAGTGGGGGCCTCGCCACGGCTCGGCCGCCCGGCAGCATAACCCGATACCCGCGCTGACGACCTGAAATCCAGAAGTCTCGGCCTTCACCGTCAGGCCTAGGCCCAAGTCCCGCTGCGGCGGTTGGCCAGCGCGACGATCTCGTTGCGCAGCTTCAGGAAAGGCGGCGGCATGAACCGGTGGATCTTGTGTAGGCGGTGGCTGTTCTCGAGCGCCGTGCGGAAACCGCGTTCGCTCGCCCGGTACGACTCGAAAACGTGATCCAGCGCAGCCTGATCCCAGGGCTCGTCACTCGCGGCCGCGCACAGCGCATCGTTGACCACGGTTATCCAGTCTGTGCCGAAGGGCTCTGTCACCGGGCCGCTGTGTCGCTGGCGGTGAAGATCCGAGGTGAGAAACTCCTTGATCGCCCCCTCGTCCCGGGCGTCGAGATCGATGTCGAGCGCCACCGAGATCCGCTTTACCTCCCGGCGCCAGTCCTCGAGGAAGTTGGCGTAGTCGACGAACACGCGCGGCAGGCCGCGTGAATCTCTTTCGGCCAGCAGATTGAACTTCAGCCACAAAGCACTCGCGAGTTCCGGCTGGGCCAGCAAGGCCGCCTCACCGGACGCGATGACCTCACGCGGGTGGCGTACCGCAATCACGACCGCGACGTCGAATCCGGCCTGACGCGCCGCCTCGAACCACAAGCCGGACAGCAGCGTTATCCTCGGGTCCTTGATGACCACGAGCGGCGCGGCCGGCAGCGTGCTCAGATACGCCTGAATCTCGCCGACGCAGGCGGCCTTCTGCTCGGCGTCCAGCCCACCGTCGTCCTGCAGGCGCAATGACGTGTCGAACACGGTGCTGCCGTGGCGATGCAGGATTGTGTTGTTGATGTGCAGAGCCGCGCGCGGCTCCCAATAGCCACGCAGATTGTTCCGGTCAGCGCCCGCCATCCCGACCGGGAGCGTCGCGCCGCACAGCGAGAGAACCCGCGTGAGAGCCGACGTACCAGACCTGGGCGCTCCCAACACGAACAGTGCAACGGGGCGAGTCGCAGCCCCGGTCTGTGCGGCCGGGGTCACGCGCACAACCCGAAGTCGCGTGTGACCGCATGGCGTTGTGCGATCTGCGCAGTCGGCTGACGCAACGAAGGCGATCCTGCGGCGCGATTCGCGATAGCGGTTCGGCTCTGACTCATAGCGGCAGGATAGACAGTGACACGACACTATTGCCGTGAATCGCTATATGTCGCATGGTCTCCGGGGCCAACTTGATCGCAGTAAGAGTGAGGCCTTAGCTACGAGCTAAGCATTCTCGTCGACGTCCGCATCGCCGTCCTCGACGGCGTTGGCAGCCTTGTTGGCTTCCGACACGCGCGCCACCTCCTGCGCGCTGTAGCCGATGAACAGCGCTACCACGCCGAGTAGGACGACCACGCCAGCCAGCCACAGTAGGCCGTAGGTTATGCCCTGATCCAGCGCATTCATCTCGGCGGCGTTCATGGCGTCCACCGGCCCGCTGGTGCCGCCCAGTTGCAGCGTGCGCACCGTGATGACGGCTTGGACAACGACCAGCACGATCGGCCCGCCGATGGTCTGCAGCATCAGTGCGATCGCGGATGCGGGCCCGATTCGGTCGAACCCAACGCTGGCGACCAGCGACAGCGTGAGCGGCACGTTGATCATCCCGAGACCGATACCCCCGAGGACGATCGGCAGTAGCAGATTCGGGAAGTACGGCACGCCGCCGTTGAGCGTCGAGCCGTACACCAGCGCGGCCACCACCAGGGCGCCACCTGCGATCACCACTGCCCGCGGCGGCAACCACGTCACCACCCGCGACGCCACCACCACCCCGACAGTCGTCGCGGCGGCGAACGGGATGAAGCTGATGCCTGCCTGAAGTGGGCCGTAGCCGATGACGCTCTGCACATACAGGCCGACCAGCACGGCGAGGGTGAAACTCACCCCACCGGCCAGGAACATCGCCGCGAACGTGGCCAGCCGGTTGCGTTCAGAGAACAGGCTGAACGGCACGATCGGGTTCTCGGCGGTGCGCTCCACCACCACGAACGCCACGAAGGCGCCCAGAGCCACCAGACACGACACGATCGTGATGGGCGACTGCCAGCCCTTCTCCGGCCCTATCGACAAGCCGAAAACCGCAGCGGTGCAAGCCAACGTGACCAGCACAGCCCCGCTGGCGTCGAGCTTCATCCGCTCCTTTTGGGTCTCCCGCAGCGTCGTGTAGGCCAGGTAGATCACCACCAGCCCGATCGGCACGTTCACCAAGAACGCCAGCCGCCACGACACCTCGGTGAGCGCCGGGCCCACCACCAGCCCCAGCACCGCACCGATACCGCTCATCGCGCCGAACACCGCCGAGGCCGCATTGCGTGTCGGCCCCTTCGGGAACGTGGTCGCGACCAGCGACATAGCCGTCGGTGCCACGATCGCGGCGGCCGCGCCATGCAACAGCCGGGCAATAACCAGGATGGTCCCGTCCCACGCGATGCCGCACAGGGCCGAGGCGAGGGTGAACAGCGCGATGCCGACGATGAAGGTGCGCTTGCGGCCGAAGGTGTCACCCAGGCGGCCGCCAAGCAACATCAGGCCAGCAAAGGCGACGACGTATGCGGTGATCACCCAGCTGCGCCCGGCATTCGACAGGCCGAGATCGTCCTGGATCTGAGGAAGCGCATAGACCGCGACGGGGCCGTCCATGAACGCCATCAGCAGCACGCCGCCGATCGCGATAACCACACCGATGAATCTGCGCGACAGCAGCGAGGTCGAAGGGTCACTGCTCGTGGGCTGCGGCGTGGTCGGCGCGACGGGCACCGAGGTCGTTCGCTCCGCGCGGTCTGTCACCGGCCGACCGTAGCATCCGGGCGTTGCCAAGAAATTGAGGTCGTGCAAATTCGGTTCGTTGAAACTGGCGAGAAATTAGCTCAGCTCAGTTAGAGTCACATCGCGCGCCACACCCACACCACAGTGCTGTGGATTGACTGTTGATTACCCAGTCGCCAAAGACCAGTTGCTACATCACGGTTCGCCACCGGATCGGGGAAAATTCCATGCCGAAAGACCCGCGATGAAAGTGGTGCTGGCGAGCTACGGAAGTCGTGGCGATATCGAACCATGCGTCGCAGTCGGCCTGGAGTTGCTGCGCCGTGGGCATGACGTGCGCGTGGCCGTCCCGCCTGACCTCGTCAGCTTCGCCGAGACCGCTGGGCTTGAGGCGGTCCCCTATGGCCCTGACACCCAGGTGTGGTGGGATGCGCACCGGGATTTCTGGACGCGCTTCTTCGGAGAGTTCTCGAAGAACTTCTGGAAGATTCCAGATCTGATCAGGTCGTGGCGTGAAGTCGGAGAGCCCATCATCGGGTACTGGGACCAGATCGCCGCAACGCTGAAGTCATTGACGGATGGCGCCGACCTATTGGTCACTTTTTTAAATTTCGAGCCGCCCGCTGTCAACGTCGCGGAGTATTACGGCATTCCGCTGGCAACGCTGCATGTCGCACCCGTGCGGGCCAACGGTCACTTCCTACCTTTCCTGCCACCGTCGTTGGGTCGTCACGCCCTGACGCTGTTTCAGTGGACGGCTTGGCGCGGGGTGAAGAGGTTTGAGGACGCGCAGCGCCGCCAACTGGGCCTGCCGAAGGCCAGGGGCTCCGCACCGCGTCGGATCACCGAACGCGGATCACTGGAAGTTCAGGCTTACGACGAGACTTGGTTCCCCGGGCTGGCGGCGGAATGGTCGAACTGGAATGGCCAGCGACCCTTTGTCGGCGCGCTGACTATGGAGTTGCCGACCGATTCCGATGACGAGATCGCCTCGTGGATCGCCGCGGGAACACCGCCGATCTTCTTCGGGTTTGGCAGCACCCCGGTTAAATCTCCCACCGACACGCTCGCCGCGATCACCGCGGCCTGCGCACAGCTGGGCGAGCGCGCGTTGGTGTGCGCAGGCTGGAGCGACTTCAGTGACATCCCCCCTTCCGAGCACGTCAAGGTGGTGGACACGATGAACTACGCGGCCGCGTTTCCCTCCTGCCGCGCGCTCGTGCACCACGGCGGCATGGGCACCACATCGGCGGGCCTGCGCGCCGGAGTCCCCATGCTGATTCTCTGGACGGCCCTCGATCAGGCGATCTACGCAGATCGGATCAAACAGCTGAAAGTGGGCTTTGGGCGGCGCATTTCGGCCGCTACCGAGAAGTCGTTGGTCGCGGACCTACGCCGAATCCTCGAACCGCAGTATGTCGAGCGGGCGCGCGAGGTCGCCACCCGGATGACCAAACCCGCCGAGAGCGTTGCCAACACCGCCGATCTGCTGGAGAACTTCGCCCGCTCAAGTCGTGTCGGCTGACCCGCAGTCCTGATCTAGCGGGCGCGGCTGGCGACCGCCACCGTCGGGCCCAACCCTCGTCCGGTCCGGAACTCGACGGTAATGGCCGGGTCGGCATGATTGGCGAGCGCGCGCAGCGCCGACGGGCTGTAGGCGCGAAGCGAGCTGATGAAACCATCGTGTTGCAATGGCGAGACCCTGGTGAGCGGCAGCACCACCGCCAATAACATCACGTGCAACGGTGCCGGCGGCCTGGGGAGATCCACGATCAGCAACTTCTTGGCCGCCCTGGTCCCCGCGTCAAAGACTTGAGCGGCGAGTGCGGGCGGCAGGTGGTGCAAGGACAACGCGAACACCGCAAGGTCGTAATACCCGTCCGGGGCATCGATTGCGGTGGCGTCCATTTCGCGCACCGTGACGCGCGGGTGACTGCCGAGATCACTTGCGGCCATGCCGGCCACAAACGTGGGATCGATATCGGTGACCGTCAGCGCAGCAGTGGGATGTCTCTCCAGTAGCTTGCTCGACAGCCCGCCAAGGCCAGCCCCGAGTTCGAGGATCCTCGGCGAGGGCACATCGGCCACTTCGCGAAGCACCATCCGGGCGCACTTGTCGTGAATACCAATACGGCGTCGCCGTCCGGCGCGGTCGAGTGAATCCATGACCTTGCGTTTCAGATCGTCGACGTCATCACGGTCCAGGTATTCCAGTCGGTCGGTCTGCAACCGCCGGTCCAACCAGGAAGCGTCCGGCCCGCCCCGGGGCATGCTCGCAATGTCTCGGGTTCTGCTATCCACGTAGACCATCATGGATCATCGACGCGGTGATCCCATCGAAAGCCCCAAACTCACCGCGGCTTCGGCCGACTTCGGTTGGGCCAGCACGTAATCGACCCGGGATCCGGACCCCGCCCAGCCACGCCGGGAAGTGAACACCACACCCGCTACTCAGGACCGGTGGTTGCGTCGCTGCGGTCCAGGGAGGCGCGGCGCACGACGATGAGGTGACCATCTCGGAAGTTAGCGATATTGGTCGCGAACCGATAATGGCCATACACGGCATCGATCAATGCCGTGGCGAGATCCGTGAACGAAAAATTGTTGGCGAACGTCCAATAGTCGCAATAGACGTCTTCAATCAGGTAAACGCCGCTGTCGCTCAGCGCATTCTCGAACAGGCAGCGAAAGGAATCTGCCATACGGGATGTCGTGATACTTCCGGCGTCGATGATGACGTCGAAAGGGCCGAACTCCGCAGCCACCGATCTCAGGAAGGAAGCGCCCTGCTCACCACACATGCGGACGTGAATGCCTCCTGAGTCCGCAACTCGCACCAACTTTGAGTCAATGTCAATACCGACGATGCGCGAGTCAGGGTGAAGGTACTCCTGCCACATCTGGAGCGAGTCATCATAGAAGCTACCGATCTCCAACATCCGAATCGGCCGAGTTCGGTCGACCACAGACTCATAGGTCGGCAAGTCGTGCGGCAACCCGTGGACCCTCGGAGTGCGGTTGACCACCTCGGCAGCCTCACCGTGAAGCTCGGTGTCCACCTCCGACCAAGTGGTCATTGCAGCAAGCTCCGGCCCCAGCACTCTCAGGGTTCTGCGTCGACCCCGATAGCGATCGCGCCGCGCGATGGGGGAAAACTTGAGAACGACATTCACCGTAGGCACCTTGTCGGCAGATCCATCATCTCCATACCGCCCCATACGTCGAGAACTCGCTGTTAGGTGTCGCGCCAGTCAATTACAACTCTCGAAACACTTTTCGAACGGATGTACCGACGGTACCGGACAGGCCGCACCTTCGACGCAGAGTCTCGGCCGAGAGCGCGCCGATGCAAGAACGGCTGACGCGGGCGCCCTAGCGGGCTTAGCGCACGCGGCGCAGATACCCGTCCGGCGCCGCGGTTATCTGAAGTCTCTGTGGGATCTCGCGATCAATCTCGAACTCGGAATGCGACTTCAGAAACTCCCAGACCGCTGTCTTCGGGTTGTTGCCATGATCCCACGGCCGGTCGGGGAACATATCGGCGGGCAGATCCTCGATAATGGTGTCAAACACCACGCAATAGCTATTCGGTGTCACTAGAGATGCGTATGCCGACAATTCGGCGAGAACATGCTCATGGGTGTGGTTGCTGTCGAGGCAGACGAGCGTGGCCCCACGACCGCGTGCCAAATCGTGAACCTGTTGAATTGTTGCCGGCTCAAGGCTCGACCCCTCGATCATCGTTATGTAGTGAGACAGTGGATGAGCCTCCATCGCCGCACGATTGTGGGCGCGAATATCGATATCGACGCCAATGACCTGCCGACTGGGTGCGCGAGGGTCCAGGGTTGTGTTGTTGTCGACGGCGTCACACATGTCAAGCAGCGCGAGCATGGAAGCGCTGAGGATCAATGAACCGCCGTGCGCGATTCCCGTCTCCACGATCACACGTGGCTTGACCCTCCAGATCAACTCCTGAAGGCAGACGATGTCCTGTGGGTATTGAATGATCGGCCGGCCGAGCCACTCGAAGTTGTACGAGTAGCGGTTCCTCGCGCCTCGATCGAGCCATTCAGAGGACAGCCGCGCGAACTCTTGATCCTTCGCGAGAGCTTCGACGTTCTCGACCACGCTCAGCTGATGGTCCGTCAGAGTTGGTTCGGCCACGGCTATGTCTCCCAAGCTGATTTGATCTGAATCACGGAGCGGAATCTCCCATACCGACTTCCGGACCTGCTGGTGGACTTGGCTTGATAATCAAGCCCTGGCCAGTCGGCAGCGAACAGATCGTCACGCCGTGCGTCTGCGCGAATTCATCCATCGCGAGCTTTTGTTCCTCATAGCCCAGGTAGGCGTAGTCGTCGAGCAGTACTGGCGCACCTGGGACCAGTAGTTCCCAGAAGTGTTCAAGTGCGGCTATTTCTGGTGGAGCGCAGTTCATGTCGATGTGCAGATAGGCAACCCGGCGCGTCGCGACCTCCCCGAGGGTGTCGGGTACAACGCCCTCGACGATGCGCGCACGCGGCCATTGAGCGAAGTTGGCCCGGACAGAATCCGATCCCTTCACATAGAAGCCGCTTTGCAGATTCTCTGCATTCTTTTGCAGCGCACCGGATGTGCGCTCACGTTCGGTCACAAATCCGTCGTCCAAGCCTGCAAATGTGTCAAGCAGATAGAAATCCCGGTCGAGCGAGTTCCAGTCGAGGTACTCCATGATGGCGCTGCTCAGAAAACCCCTGTTCACGCCACACTCGACAAAATCCCCATCAAGTCGCAACCCAGTCGTGGCGGCCCACAGGCCGACATGCACGCGCCAGTGCCATCGATAGGTGTCCACGCCGCCGATCGCGCTGACGCCTCGGTCGTACGCCGCGATGAATCTCGGATCCTGCATGAACGTGTGGGAATGCACGCTGATCAGGCCATCCTGTATGTACGCTTTCGGCGCGACGCGACGCAACAAAGCCTGCATCCCCGCATCGATGCGTCTACTGCCGGCCTGAAGAACATTCGCAGCGCTAAGTCGGTTCACCGGATAACCCTCGCTGTACCGGATCGCGGTGCGCGAAGGCGGTTCTCATGACTGCTGACCATGAATTGCGATCGTACCCGACTGGAAAATGGAGATCCGTTAAAACCGCAAGGTGATTGGTTCAACGGGGTAGGCAGTTCACAACACGACTCCACTGAAATCAGCACTCAGCAGCGGATGGGTTAGGTCACGGGGTGACAACCCCTGCGGCGGCAATGGCCAATCGATCGCGAGCCGTGGGTCGTCATACCGAAGACCACCCTCGGAAGACGGGTTGTAGAACTCTGTCACCAGGTACAGCAGTTCACTGTCCGGCTCCAGAGCCTGGAAGCCGTGGGCGAAACCCTCTGGGATGACCAGCATTTGCGCATCGTCCTGTGCCAGTTCCTGGGCGTGCCACTGCAGAAACGTGGGTGAGCCCGCCCGCAGGTCCACTGCCACGTCCCAGAGTCGGCCGCGAACGCAGCGGACCATCTTCATTTCCGCGTGCGGTGGCCGTTGGAAGTGCAGGCCGCGCACGGTACCGGCGTCGCTGGTTCTGGAGTGGTTGACCTGCGCGATCTGGCGGCCACCCAATACGGGCTGGAGCTCCTGAGCGCAGAAGAGCCGGACGAATGCTCCGCGGTCATCGTGATGGGGCATGGACTGCACGATCTTCAGATCGGCCACGGCGGTGTCGAGAATGTTCACGGGTTCGCCCAACCCATGCCTGAGTCGGCTGCATCGGCGACGTAGGCGGCCAGTTCGTCGGCGCTCGACACGTCACCGGCTTCCAGAAATCGGCGATACCAGTTGGCGGTGTGGTGGATAGCTGTCTCAGAGTTCCAGACGGGACGCCAACCGAGATGTGTTTTCGCCTTGGCGCTGTCGAGTTGCAGTAGTGCCGCCTCGTGTGGCTGCGGATCGGATGCCACTCGCCACTGAACCTGTGGCCATGTGTGAGCAAGGTCTGCGAGCACCTGTTCGACCGTAAGGTTCTCCCCTTCAGGGCCGAAGTTCCAGGCATCGGCACTGGCGGTGTCGCCGGCCAGCAGCCGCTCGCCCAGGAGCAAGTACCCACTGAGGCAATCCAGCACGTGTTGCCAGGGTCGCGTGGCGCGCGGCGAGCGGATCACCAGTGGCTCGCGGGCGATAACTGAGCGCACCAGATCGGGAATCAGTCGGTCCTCAGACCAGTCGCCACCGCCGATCACGTTGCCACCCCGGGCGGTTGCGAGCAGCGGGGCAGACGGGTGTTGCAGCAACGCACTTCGGTAACTGGCGGCGACCAACTCGGCGCCGGCCTTCGACGCGCTGTAGGGGTCGTGGCCCCCCAGCCGGTCTCGTTCTCGGTAGGCCCAGGGCCATTCGCGATTCTCGTAGCACTTGTCACTCGTGACAACTACGACGCCACGTACATCTGGCGTGTGACGCACGGCCTCGAGTACATGCACGGTGCCCATCACATTGGTGGCCCATGTGGTGGCTGGCTCTCGGTAGGACCGACGAACCAACGGCTGGGCGGCCAAGTGGAAGACAATCTCCGGTCGCTCCGCGGCGAAGATCCCACGGACGGCCGCCTCATCGCGAATATCGATGCGATGATCCTTGATGGGCAGCTCCAACGAGCCCCAATGGCTGGGTTCGGACGGTGGGTCCAATGCGAGCCCGGAGATCTGCGCGCCAAGCGCCTGCAACCACAGACACAACCAACTGCCCTTGAAGCCGGTGTGGCCAGTCACCAGGACTCTGCGCCCTCGATAAGCACTTCCGAAGGCGTTCACCGCCAGCATTTCCATGGCGCTTTGCCGCTACTCCACTGTTCTTCGAGCAGGTTCTTGTCCCGAAGCGTGTCCATCGGTTGCCAGAAGCCGGAATGCTCGAACGTCATCATTTCGCCATCGGCAGCGAGGCGGGCCAAGGGCGAGCCCTCCCAAGGGGTCTCGTCTCCTTCGATGTAATCGAGCACCGCAGGCGACAGGACGAAGAAACCGCCGTTGATGAGGCCGCCGTCGCCACGTGGCTTCTCGATGAATTGCGTTACCTGGTCACCTGTGCGCTCGATGGCGCCATAGCGACCGGGTGGGCGCACCGCTGTAACTGTGGCGTGCCGGCCGTGCTGACGGTGGAATTCGATGCTTGCGCCGATGTTCACGTCACTGAGCCCGTCACCATAGGTCAAGCAGAATGCCTCGTCGTCTCGGATGTAACTTGCCACGCGCTTGAGGCGTCCACCGGTCAGGGTGTCGTCACCGGTATCCACCAGGGTCACACGCCAGGGTTCGGCGTGGTGCTCGTGCACTTCCATCCTGTTGACGGACATATCGAAGGTCACGTCCGACATGTGCAGGAAGTAGTTGGCGAAGTATTCCTTGATGGCATAGCCCTTGTAGCCACAGCAGACGACGAAATCGTCAATACCGTGATGAGAGTAGAGCTTCATGATGTGCCACAAGATTGGCCGCCCGCCGATCTCCACCATCGGTTTGGGGCGGACGGCCGTCTCCTCGCTGAGACGAGTGCCCAAGCCGCCGGCCAGCAATACGGCTTTCATTGAGCTCGCTTAAGTTTGGGACGGTACCAACTCGACAAATTCGTCGGTCGATCCGCCAATCCAGCGGAGTAATTCGAGTCATCCTTTACGATGACCGTCAGATATCCGAACACCTCGGCAGGAATGCTGTTCGAGTACTTCTCCTTGAGGTGTCGAATCACAAGATAGGACCCCAGCCTCTCACCCAGAAAACCGACCGCCCTAATCTGAAATCTATTGTATTTCCTCAGGCGGTCGCCATATCGGTTCAGGAACTCTCTGCCGACAATCTCGATTCCTGAGAATGTGTGTACCAACCACTCCCTCGGGTAGATCCCGAGTTCAATACCGCCGGGGATGAAGTGCTTTGCGGCCAGGAACTCCGACGCAGAATTCGAATCCAACACACCCAACTCGACTGCCAGATCGGCATAATCGAGAATATCTCTGCGGTGATGAATCGCTGAGTAGTGCCCAACTACCGTTTTCTTGAGATGAAGAGGCTGCGCTATCAGAAATTCCAGGCCAGCCCTGGGCGTGTACACCGAAAGCTCGGATTCCCGTGCGAAGTTCTCAAGGCTCAACTCCCTCATGGTGGGAAAGTTCTTGGCCTCCCTTCCCTCCGGACACGGAAGGGTTCTCTTCCGGTGCGAGGAAACTTCAATAAGCTCAGCATCCCCGGAGAATCGCTCGATTGCGATGGGCAGCACGTGCGTTCCCGCGGCGCCATATGCAACCGGTCTGGCCTCGTCCCAAAACCGATCGAGTTGCCTCACGTGGAATGCAGAGTCCGGTTGGAAATCCCCAAGCGCGATGCAGTCGTCGTACCAACTCTCGGGCAGCAGTGGCTTCTCGTGACTAATGCAGTACCTACGAATCATGGGTGCGGGTCAGATCCTGACAATAAGCTGCTGGAGACCTCACGCCCGCCGCTAACTGCGGTGCGCGTTCGGAAATCCTGCAGTGCTTGGCCGGCGATGCCACGAGCGTCTACGGCTGCCACTGGGCGGTGTTCTTTCGGTCGTCGAGGAACGTGAACCGAACATACCAAGGGCAGTCGAGGAACCATGAGCAGTTCTTCACAAGCGGCTAGTGAGCGCGTGGGCCCCGTCGCAATGGACGTGAATCACCAGGTGCCCCTGGTCCCCCTCGAGCGACTGATGGCCAAGATCGTGCACTCAGGGCAACCTAATTGTCGGGGACGACATCGGCCCTTCCTGCACCGGCACGGCAAGCCACCTACGTCGGCGAAGCAGATTTCGCCACCACATCTCATCGGAGTGGCTAGGCTACCGACCGACCAGTTGATTTGAGGCTCGGATGGACGGGCCGTCCGAACGACTGAGCTAATGACCTGCCCCCTAGCGGAATTCGGCCGTGCCTGCTGAAACCCACCGGTTGGAAAGAGGTGAATGCCCCATGGGGTACGCCCCAGTCACTCCCGTCGCAGTGATCGGAATGGGCTGTCGGCTCCCCGGTGGCATCAACTCGCCGGACAAACTGTGGGAGGCGCTGGAGCGCGGGGACAACCTGGTCACCGAGATCCCGGCCGATCGGTGGGACGTCGACGAGTTCTACGACCCCGAGCCGGGGGTGCCCGGCAAGTCGGTGACGCGTTACGGCGGATTCCTGGATGACATTTGGGGATTCGACGCCCCGTTCTTCGGTCTGCGGACGCACGAGGCGACCTACATGGATCCGAACCACCGGTTGTTGATGGAGACCTCGTGGGAGGCCATCGAGCACGCCGGCATGGCTCCCGGCTCGCTGTTCGGATCCAAGACGGGTGTCTTCATGGGGGTGGTCCACGATGACCACGTCGTGCTGACCTACGAGTCGGGCGTCGTCCACGATCCCTATGCGTACCCCGGCAATACCCCCAGCATGGCGTCCGGGCGCATTGCGTTTTGGCTGGGAGTGCATGGCCCGGCGCTGACGGTGGACTCCGCATGTTCGACCGGTCTACTCGCCTTGCACCTGGCCTTTCGCAGCCTGAATGACGGCGAGAGTGACCTTGCTCTGGCGGGCGGGGTCAACACCCTGATTTCGGGGATCATGAACACGGCGGGGGCGGCGCTGGGCATGTTCTCCCCGACTGGCTGCTGCCATTCCTTCGACGTCGCGGCGGACGGGTTTGTGCGGTCCGAGGGAAGCGCCGTGGTCTTGCTGAAGCGCCTGCCAGACGCACTGCGAGACGGCGACCAGATCCACGCGGTGATACGTGGCACGGCAGCCAATCACGATGGCCGCACCAAGACCATTTCCAGGCCGTCGTTGGATGCACAGGCCAACGCGTACCGCGCAGCGCTGGCGAATGCGGGTGTGGACCCCGCCACGGTCGGCATGGTGGAGGCCCACGGCACCGGCACCCGGGTCGGCGACCCGATCGAGTTCGGCAGCCTCGCCCAGGTATACGGGTCGGATGGTCCTTGTGCACTCGGATCGGCGAAGAGCAACTTCGGGCACACCGAGGGTGCGGCAGGCGTGGTGGGGCTGATCAAGACCACCCTCGCGCTGCAACACGGAGTGGTCCCGCAGTCACTGCACTTCACCCGGCTGACCGATGACCTCGCACGGATCGACACCGGACTGTTCGTTCCCACCGAGGCCACGCCGTGGCCGTCGCGAGACGGCCAGGACCGCCGACGGGCGGCCGTGTCGTCGTACGGTCTGAGCGGCACAAACGTGCATGCCGTGCTGGAAGAGGCACCCGAACCCGCGCACCCCGCCGAAGTCTCCCCCGGCCACGCCGGCTCTCTGGTGTTCGCACTGTCGGCCACCTCGCCCGAGGCGCTACGACGCACCTCCGGACGGCTCGCCGAGTGGGTGAGAGACCGTGCCGATCAGCTGGTGCCATCGGATCTGGCGTACACCCTGGCGCGCAGGCGTGGCCATCGGCCCGTGCGCGCTGCCGTGGTCGCCGCGAGTATTTCCGAGCTGACCGAGCGTTTACTCGAGGTCGCCGAGGTCGACGCGGCGTATCCCCCTGCCGTGGGCCAGGACGACCGGGGACCCGTGTGGGTGTTCTCCGGACAGGGCTCACAGTGGGCTGCGATGGGTGCAGATCTGCTGGCGGCCGAGCCGGTGTTCGCCGCGACCGTCGCGCAGGCCGAGCCGCTGATCGCCGCCGAAGCGGGATTCTCGGTCACACAGGCGATGTCGGCGCCGGAGACAGTCACCGGTATCGACCGAGTCCAGCCGACCCTGTTCACCATGCAGGTCGCATTGGCCGCCGCGATGCGCTCCCATGGGGTAGTCCCCGGCGCAGTCGTCGGGCACTCGCTCGGGGAAGTCGCCGCGGCCGTTGTCGCAGGAGCACTTTCACTCGAAGACGGGGTCCGCGTCATCTGCCGCCGCTCGCGGTTGTTGGCCACGATCTCCGGCGCTGGGGCGATGGCATCGGTGGAGCTGCCCGCCCGGCGCGTGCGTGAGGAACTGGCTGCCCGCGGTCTCACGGATGTCGTGGTGTCGGTGGTCGCCTCGCCAGAGTCCACCGTCATCGGCGGTACGACCCAGGCGGTTAGGGACTTGGTCGAGATGTGGGAGCGCCGCGACATCATGGCACGCGAGGTGGCGGTCGACGTCGCGTCGCACTCCCCGCAGGTCGACCCCATCCTCGCCCAGTTGACCGATGCGTTGGCCGATCTCACTCCCATGACGCCATCAGTCCCGTACTACTCGGCGACCCTGGACGACCCACGGCAGCAGCCGGACTTGGACGCTAGTTACTGGGCGGACAATCTGCGCAATCCGGTGCACTTCGCCGACGCGGTGCAGGCGGCGCTCGAGGACGGCCATCGAGTCTTCGCCGAACTCTCCCCCCACCCTCTATTGACCCGCGCGGTCGAGCAGACAGCCAGCGCATCCGACATCTCAGTCCAGGCGCTGCCCTGCCTTCTGCGCCAGCAGGAGCTGCGGCACGGCCTGTTCGAGTTCCTGGCGAACCTTTATTGTGCCGGCGCCGCAGTGGATTTCGCGGCGCTCTACCCGAAGGGGCAGCTGGTTGACGCGCCGCTGCCGAGCTGGACCCACCGTCGGCTGCGCATCGGAAAAGGCGGCGCCAGCCCCCAGGCGCTAGGCACCCGAACCGTCACTGTGCATCCACTGCTGGGCGCCCATGTTCGTCTGCCCGAGGAGCCGGAGCGCCACGCCTGGCAGGGCGATGTCGGCACCGCGGTACTGCCTTGGCTGAGTGACCATCAGGTACACGCCGTGACCGCGCTTCCCGGGGCCGCCTACTGCGAGATGGCGCTGGCGGCCGCTCGCACCGTGCTCGGCGAGCAATCCGAGGTACGTGACATCCGCTTCGAGCAGATGTTGCTGCTGGACAAGCAAACCCCGATATCCACGGTCGTCTCGGTTGACACACCCGGCGTCGCGGAGTTCGAGGTGGTGACCGATCACGAGGGCGAACGCACACGGCGAGCAAGCGCCACCCTTCGGCTTGCCGGAGATGAAGCCGTCGACGAAGACGACGCCGACGCGCCGCGGCCGCACGACGTGTCCGCGTTGCTCGCCGCGCACCCGTCGCGCACCGAGGGCGACGAGCTCCGGCAGCTGTTCAACGCGCGCGGGGTTGCGCTGGGTCCGGCATTTGCTGGGCTGATCGCCGCTCACACCGCCGACGACGCGTCCACCCTGGTCACCGAGATCGCGCTGCCCGGCCCGCTTCGCGCTCAACAGGGTGCCTACGGCATACACCCGGCGTTACTCGATGCCTGCTTCCAGTCTGTCGCGGCGCACCAGGCGGTCAACGACGACACCGACGGCGGCCTGCTCGTGCCGCTGAGTGTGCGACGGATCCGAATCTGCGACCCGGCGCGCAATCCCCGCTACTGCGTCGTCCGGCTGACCCCGCACGATCGGTCGGGTTTCGAGGCCGACCTCGACGTGCTCGACGAGTCCGGGACGCCTGTGGTCATTGTCCGGGGATTCCGGCTGGGCAGCAGCGCCGCCGAGGGAAGCGAAGTGCAGCGGGTCCTCGCCGAGCGCCTCCTAGCCGTCGAATGGCGGCAGAGCGCCCTACCCCCCGCACCGGATGCCGACCCCGGCCAGTGGCTGCTGATCACGACCTCCACGACCGAGGACGCCCTGACGACCGGGCTCATCGAGTCGATGAAAGCCCTTGATGCACAATGCGATTGGCTTGGCTGGCCGGAACACGCCGACCATCCCGCCTACCTCGAGCAACTGGGCGGTCGACTGCGGGCGAGTGCCGTCAAGGGTCTTGTCGTGGTGCTCCCGGCACCGGTGGGCAATCCGGATGAAGACGGATTGACCAGGGCCCGCGAGCATGTGTCGCACCTGGTGCGGATCGCCCGCGAACTGACGGAGGCACCTGGAGAACCACCGCGTCTCTATGTGCTGACAAGGGACGCCCAGGCTGTCCAGCATGGGGATGGGGCCAACCTCGACCAGGCGGGACTACGCGGCCTGGTGCGCGTGGTCGGAGCCGAACATCCGCAGCTGCGACCCACCCAGATCGACGTGGACATCGACTGCGATCCCGAAAAGGTGGCATTCGAACTGCTATCGGGCTCGGACGAGGACGAAACCGCGTGGCGGGACGGTCAGTGGTACGTGGCCCGACTGCGGCCCACACCCCTGCGGCCGGACGAGCGCCGCACCACCGTGGTGGACCACGAGCGTGACGGCATGCGCTTGGAGATCCGCACCCCGGGCGATCTGGCGAGCATGGAATTCGCGGCCTTCGACCGTGTTCCGCCAGGGCCGGGCGAGATTGAGGTCGCGGTCAGCTCATCCAGCATCAACTTCGCCGATGTCCTGGTCGCGTTCGGCCAATACCCCAGCGTCGAGGGAATTCTGCCGCAGCCGGGCACCGATTTCGCCGGCGTGGTGACCGCGGTCGGGCCCGACGTCACCGATCATCGGGTCGGTGACCATGTCGGCGGCTTCTCGAAGAACGGATGCTGGGCCACGTTCGTCACCTGCGACGCTCGCGCTGCCGTGACACTGCCGCCCGGGTTGACCGACGAGTTGGCGGCCGCGACGACCACTGCGTACGCGACCGCCTGGTACGGCCTGCACGACCAAGCCAGGATCGGCGCCGGTGACCGCGTCTTGATCCACTCCGCCACCGGCGGTGTGGGCCAGGCGGCCATCGCGATCGCTCGCGCCGCGGGAGCGGAGATCTTCGCCACGGCGGGCAGCCCGGCACGTCGAGAATTGTTGCGTGGCATGGGCATAGAACATGTCTACGACTCGCGCAGCATCGAGTTCGCCGACCTGATCCGCAAGGACACGGACGGCGAGGGCGTTGATATCGTGCTCAACTCCCTCACCGGCGCCGCCCAGCGCGCCGGGCTCGAACTGCTGTCCATCGACGGACGGTTCGTGGAGATCGGCAAGCTCGACGTCTACGCCAACACGCGGCTGGGGCTCTATCCCTTCCGCCGCAACCTCACATTCCACTACGTCGACCTGGCGTTGATGGTCAAGAGCCGGCCTCGCAAGATCGCGGACCTGTTGCGCCGCGTGTACCGGCTCGTCGCGGAAGGTGAGCTGCCCCCGCCGGAGATCACCCGCTACCCACTCGCCGAGGCGGCCACCGCGATTCGCGTGATGGGCGCCGCGGAGCACACCGGAAAGCTCGTGCTCGACGTCCCGCACAGCGGACGCAGCAGCGTGGTCGTGCCACCGGAGCAGGCTCGGGTCTTCCGAGAGGATGGCGCCTACATCATCACCGGTGGCCTGGGCGGCCTCGGGCTGTTCCTCGCCGCCAAGATGGCCGGCGCGGGCTGTGGCCGGATCGTGCTGGCGAGCCGCTCGCAACCAAATCCTCAGGCCGAGCAGGCCATTGCGCGTATACGTGCGACCGGCACTGACGTCCACGTGGAGTGTGGCGATATCGCCGAGCCGGCGACCGCGGAGCGTCTGGTCGCCGCCGCCACTGCCACCGGGCTTCCGGTACGCGGTGTGCTGCACGCCGCGGCGGTGGTGGAGGACGCCACGCTGACCAGCATCACGGACGAGCTGATCGACCGAGACTGGGTGGCCAAGGTCTGCGGCGCCTGGCATATGCACCGGGCCCTGCGTGATGCAGAAGCCGAGGCACCACTGGACTGGTTCTGCTCGTTCTCGTCGGCAGCCGCACTGCTCGGCTCGCCAGGGCAGGGCGCATACGCAGCGGCCAACAGCTGGTTGGACGCCTTCACTCACTGGCGTCGCGCCCAGGGCCTACCGGCCACCGCGATCGCGTGGGGAGCTTGGGGCCAGGTCGGACGCGCCGCGTCCCTTGAAGAGGGCCGCACCACGATGATCACCCCCGATGAGGGTGCGCACGCCTTCGAGACGCTGCTGCGTTACGACCGCACCTACACCGGCTACATGCCCACGGCGGGAACGCCTTTGTTCACCGCTCTCGTCGCGCGCAGCCCGTTCGCCGAGGCGTTCAAGACCGCGGGTGGGGCACAGCACGACACCGCCACCATGCGCGCCGAGTTACTCACGCTGTCCCCCGACGAGTGGCCGGCCCGGCTTCGGCGCCTGGTGACCGAGCAGGCCAGCCTCATCCTGCGCCGCACCGTCGACCCCGACCATGCGTTCCCCGATCACGGCCTAGACTCCCTGGGCTACCTCGAACTGCGCAGCCGCATCGAGGCCGAGACCGGTATACGCATCACCCCCAAGGCCATCGCCACCCACAACACCGCACGAGCCCTGGGCAAGCACCTAGCCGATTCACTGGCGACTGAGCTGACCACAACGTAAAACGATAGAACCGTGAACACACGGTTGAGATGAAGGATGGTGATCGGTGCCCGGGCGGATAGGTCGTGCGCGCGAATCGTGGAGAACCCGCCGCGCAGCCAAAGCTGCTGCCCGGCCGGATAATCGGCTCGCATTGGCGGACGAAGCCTTGTTGGCGGAGCATCACGCCGCCGATATGAACGTGGTCATACAGGTCACGTGGCTCTATGAGCACGCCATCGATCTCGAAGCGCTGCGGCGCTTTCACCAGAATCTCGGCCAGGGGTTACTGGGACGGCGCATCGAGCGCCCGGCGCTGCCGATCGCCCGGCATAGATGGGTCCTGGACCGAGGACCTGCCGACCTCGACATCGCCGAGCGCGCCCGCCCGCGCGCTGACTTCAGCGACTGGATCGACGAACGCTCACAAACGCCCATCGACGCCATGGCCGGGCCCGGCTGGCACCTCGGCGTCCAGCCCCTCGATGACGGCTCGACCGCGATCAGCCTGGTGCTCTCACACAACCTGATCGACGGTCTCGGGCTTGCCCTGGTGATAATCGAAGCGGCCCTGGGTAAGACGCGCGATCTTGGCTACCCACCGCCCCTGTCACGCACTCGAAAAATGCGTGCGGTGGGTCAGGACGCCCGACTGACGGCGCGCGACGTCCCCGAGGCTGGCCGGGCGCTCGTCACCGCGGTCAAACTGGCCCGGAGGCAGGCCCGTAGCAAGCCCGAGGGTGACCGCGTACCGGCAGCACGGCCCGTCCCCGTCACCTCCGTTGGCGACGACACCGTCTTGGTGCCTGCCATCACGGTCTACGTCGACCTGGCCGATTGGGATGCCTGTGCGGAGGCTCGGCACGGAGCGAGTCACACGCTGGCCGCAGCGTTCGCCGCGAAGCTCGGGGAGCGCATCGGGCGCCGACGCGCCGATGACGGCGTCGTCACCCTGCAGATCCCCATCAGCGATCGCACCGAGGAGGACACGCGGGCGATGGCGCTGTCGTACACGCGCGTCAGCGTCGACCCGACGCCGCTGACCACGGATCTGCGCGAGCTCCGGGCCACCGTGAAGCAAACGCTGAAGACTCTGAAGGAGACACCGGACGAGGCAAAGCAGCTCATGTGGCTGCCGTCGTTCGCGCCGAAGCGGGCGCTGCGGCGGATGGTCGCCAAGTTGCCCGCTGACCCCGATCAGTCGGTGTTCTGTTCCTACCTCGGAGACCTGCACTCGATCATCGGCTGCCCTGCCGGCACCATCGCCGAGATTGAGAACGCTCGAGGAACTGGTCAACGCGAATCGCGGCAGTTGCTAGAGCGAATCGGCGGCCGAATGATCATTCTGTCTGGGCGCATCAACGGCAAGATCTTCATCAGCGTCGGCGCCTACCAACCGGGCGCAGAGAACACCAAGGACGCTTTGCGTGAGGTGGCTGCGCAAACGCTGGCCGATTTCGGCCTGACTGGCGACATCGACTAAACGCCAGTGGGTGGACGCCGCAGCGCGACGCCCACCCACTGGCAAAGCTCAAGGGGCTCGCGCCCCGTTTCGATCAGAAGTTATTGCAGGTATTGAACGCCGCTGCGATCGTGCCGATGTAGGGCTGGAATGCTGGCGCGGCCGACACATTCTGGGCCTGCCTCGTCCGCGCTTCTGGCCCCGCCTCGATGAAGTCGCGCAAGCCCTTCTGCAGGATCGGCGTTTGACTGAATACCGTGCCAACCTGCGGATCTTGCGCGTTGAGTGCCGACACCAGTTGCGGATACGTGCAGGTGGTGTTGATGGCTGGGCCCAGGTCAGGAGCTGCGGAGGCGACCCCCGCCCCAGCGGTCAACGTCAGTGCCAGTCCCCCAAGCCCGACAGCCAGCCTGGTCAACGACAGTTGGATCATATTCCGACTTCTTCCCTCCAATTGATCCCGACCATTCCGACTGTAATCGGCCGGGGCAAATCTCGCCCAAACTTTGCCCAACCAGCAACCACCGCGGCGAGTGGCTAGGACTCCTGTGTCACAAGCTGATCGGGTCGGGGGTCGGGATCGGGTCGCATCGGGCCCAGTACGGCACTGGCGGGGCGCTGGCGTACCCGCAGCGGCCACCAGAACCACCGCCCCATCAACGCGGCGATCGCGGGCGTCATGAACGCGCGCACCACCAAGGTGTCGAACAACAGACCGATACCGATGGTCGAACCCACCTGCCCGATGATGCGCAGGTCGCTGACCACCATCGACATCATGGTCACGGCGAACACCAGGCCGGCGGCCGTCACCACCTTGCCGGTGCCACCCATTGCTCGAATGATGCCGGTGTTGATCCCGGCGTGTATCTCCTCTTTCATCCTGGAGACCAGTAGCAGGTTGTAGTCGGAGCCGACTGCCAAGAGCACGATCACCGACATGGCGAGCACGAGCCAGTGCAATTCGATGCCGAGAATGTGCTGCCAGATGAGCACCGAGAGCCCGAACGCCGCGCCCAGTGAGAGCGCCACCGTACCCACGATGACCAGCGCGGCGACGAAACTTCGCGTCATGACGAGCATGATGCCGAAGATGAGGCAGAGCGCCGCGACACCAGCGATCAGGAGATCGTAGGTCGAGCCGTCTCGCAGATCCTTGAAAGTCGCCGCGGTCCCGGCGAGGTGGATGGAGGCGTTCTCCAGCGGCGTCACCTTGAGCGCCTCCTCGGCCGCCGTCCGCACGGCGTCAACCCGCGAGATGCCCTCCGGCGTCCCGGGATCGCCCCTGTGCGTCAGGATCAGCCGAACAGATTTCCCGTCCGGTGAGAAGAACAGGCTCATGGCCCGTTTGAAGTCCTCGTTCTCGAAGACCTCTGGAGGCAGGTAGAAGGAGTCGTCGTTTTGAGCGGCGTCGTAGATCTTGCCCATCGACGTCGCGTTTGCGGCCGTCTCATCCATGATGGCAAACATTCCCGACATGGTGCTGTGCATCGTCAGCGTCATGGTCCGCATCGACTGCATGGTGACGATCATCGGCGGGAACAGGGTGAGCAACTCCTGCTGCAACCCATCCAATTGCTCTACGCGCGCGAGGATCTGGTGCATCTTCACACCAACCTGGTCGACTCCGTCGAGACCCTGAAACACGGATCTGATCGCGAAGCACACCGGAATACTCGAGCAGTGCGGCTCCCAGTACAGGTAATTGCGGATTGGCTTGAAGAAATCGTCGAAATTCGCAATGGAATTACGCAACTCGTCAGTGAGCTCCGATATTTCCCTGTTCACGAGAAGCGTGTCATGGGTGACGTCGCGGATCTGTTTCATCAGCCCATACGTGCGCTGCATTTGGTTGATCATCTTCGTCATGCTGTCGGCCTGCTTCAGCATGTCGTTCATTCGTGCCTTGCCAAACGGCAGGATCTGAATCATGCCCGCGCTCTGCAGGCTTATCTGAAACGGTATCGAGGTCTTCTCGATCGGGGTTCCCTCGGGCCGAGTGATGCTCTGCACCGTGGCTATGCCCGGAACGGCAAAGACGCTCTTGGCGAGTTTGTGCAGAACCACAAAGTCTGTCGGATTCCGCATATCGTGATCGGCCTCGATAATCATGAGGTCGGGCGTCATCCGCGACTCGGGAAAATGTCGATCAGCGACCGCATACCCCTCGTTGGCGGGGATGTCCTGCGGCACATACAGTCGATCGTCGTAGCTGGTCTGATATGCCGGCAGCGCCAGAAGCCCGACGAATGCGACCGCGCACGTCGCGGCCAGGATGGGTCCGGGCCACCGAACGATCGCCGTGCCGATCTTCCGCCAGCGCCGAACCAAGACCTTCCGCTTGGGCTCAAAAAGCCCAAAACGGCTGCCCACGGCAATGACTGACGGAACCAGTGTGACGGCCACTGAGACCGCGACGACCATTCCGATAGCGGTGGGTGCGCCCATGGTTTGGAAATACGGCATCCGGGTGAAGCTCAGACAGAGAACTGCTCCGGCGATTGTCAAACCGGAAGCCACGACCACCTTGGCGACACTGCGATAGGTGGTGTAGAACGCCGTTTCCTTGTCCTCACCGGCTTGCCGCGCCTCATGATATCGCCCGGTGAAGAATATGCCGTAATCCGTTCCAACCGCGATCCCGAGCGATATCAGCAGGTTGACCGCGAATGTCGAAAGCCCCAGAACTTGGTGATCGCCGAGAAATGCGACGACTCCTCGGGCCACCTGTACTTGAATTCCCACCATGAGGAGCAGCAGAAGAACGGTGGTGATCGAGCGGTACACGAAGAGCAACATCGTGAGGATCACCACCAGTGTCACCAGGGTGATCTTCACGAGGGACGAATCGCCGGCGTGCGTCATATCCGTTATCAACGGTGTGGGACCTGTGACGTAGGACTTCACGCCCGGCGGCGCCGGTGTCCGATCCACGATGTCGCGGACGGCGTCCACGGATTGGTTCGCCAGGGCCTCGCCTTGGTTACCCGCAAGATTCAGTTGGACGTAGACACTCTTGCCGTCGGCGCTCTGCACACCCGTCGCCGTGAGCGGATCCCCCCAGTAATCCTGGACGTGCTGCACATGCGTGGTATCGGCTCGCAACTGACGAACCAGATCGTCGTAATAGGTGTGCGCATCATCGCCGAGGGGTGCGTCACCCTCCATGACGATCATCGCCACGCTGTCCGAGTCGGATTCCTTGAAGGTCTCACCCATGCGCTTCATGGCCTCGAACGACGGCGCATCCTTGGGAACCAGGGATACCGAGTTTTCCCGCCCGACTTGTTCCAGCGTTGGCACAGCGAAGGTCAGGATGGCAACGACCACCAGCCAGCCCAGGATGATCGGCACCGATAGCCGATAGATGGTCCGAGCGATGAATGGTGGCCGGACGCTTGTCAGTTGGGTGCTCATACGGCCTTCGCCAAGCAGAAGGTCAACGCGTCCATCGCGGTCAGCGCTCTTCCTTCTGCAGGAGGGAGCGCACCAGTGGAGTGGCCCCTGTCCGGCGTCGTGACGCACCAACAGGGTGGCGGTGCACCACCTGCGGCCACCAGAACCACCGCCCCAGCAGCGCCGCGATCGCAGGCGTCATGAACGCGCGGACTATCAACGTGTCGAACAACAGACCGACACCGATGGTGGCACCAAGCTGTCCGATCGTGACGAGGTCACTGACCACCATCGACAACATCGTGAAGGCGAACACGAGACCCGCGGCGGTCACCACCTTGCCGGTGCCGCCCATCGCCCGGATGATGCCGGTGTTTATCCCGGCATGTATCTCCTCTTTCATCCGTGACACCAGCAGCAGGTTGTAGTCGGAACCGACCGCCAAAAGGATGATCACCGACATCGCGAGAACAACCCAGTTCAAGGGGATGCCCAGAATGTGCTGCCAGATGAGCACCGAGAGCCCGAATGCCGCGCCCAAGGACAGCGCCACCGTACCCACGATGACCAGGGCGGCGACAAAACTCCGCGTGACAATCAGCATGATGCCGAAGATGAGACAGAGCGCCGCGGTCGCCGCGATCAAGAGGTCGTAGGTGGACCCGTCGACGATGTCCTTCGCTGACGCCGCGGTGCCGGTGAGATAGATGCTGGCGTTCTGCAGCGGGGTTCCCTTGAGCGCCTCCTCCGCCGCGATCTGGATGGGTTCGACGAGCGCCATACCCTCGGGTGTCGCGGGGTCGCCCCGTTGGGAAATGAGCATCCGAGCCGCCTTCCCGTCGGGTGACAGGAAGATGTCCATGACGCGTTTGAAGTCCTCGTTCTCGAAGACCTCTGGAGCTAGGAAGAATGAGTCATCGTTCTGGGCGGCGTCGAAAGCCTTACCCATCGCGGTGGCGCCATCAGTTGACGCCTCCATTTGCGACATGATCCCGGTCATGGTGCTGTGCATCGTCAGCATCATGTGCCGCGTGTCCTTCATGGTCTGGATCATCACCGGAAACTGTTCGACCATTTGCGGCAGGAGTACATCCAGTTTGTCGAGGTTCTCGACTAGACCACGCATCTTTGCGCTGATCTGATCGACCCCGTCAAGCGTGTCGAAAACGGACTTGACCGCGAAGCAAACCGGAATGTCGTAGCAATGCGGTTCCCAATATAGGTAATTGCGTATCGGCCTGAAGAAATCGTCGAAATTCGCAATGTGGTCCCGCAACTCATTGGTGATGTCTTCCAACTCATGCGTTGTGGTGACCATCTCATGAGTCGCGGTGACCATCTGCTGGGTCAACGACTCCATGCGCTCCATGATGCCGATCGTTTCCAGCATGTCATCGGCCTGGACCAGCAGGTCTTCCATCCGATTCTTCTGGAACGGCATCAACTGCGACTGGGACGCGCTGCTCATGCTGAGCATGTACGGAATCGTCGTGTGTTTGAGCGGCTCGCCTCCTGGGCGCGTTACCGACTGCACCCTGGAAACGCCGGGGACGGCCTGGATACTCTTGGCCAGTTTGTTGAGCACCAGAAAGTCTGAAGGATTCCGCATATCGTGATCGGCCTCGATCAACAGAATATCGGGGGCCATCATCAACGACTGGGGGAAGTGCCGCGCAGCGGCCGCGTAGCCCACATTGGCGGGGATATCCTGCGGAATGTACTTCTGGTCGTTGTAGCTGGGCTGGTATGCGGGTAGTGCCAATAGCCCGATGAAGCTGACCGCGAATGTCGCGATGAGAATCGGCCCGGGCCACCGAACAATCGCCGTGCCGATCTTCCGCCAGCGACGAACCATGATCTTGCGCTTGGGCTCGAAAAGCCCGAAGCGGCTACCCACGGCGATGACTGCCGGCACGAGCGTGACGGCCACCGCGACCGCGACGACCATGCCCACGGCGGTGGCAACACCAAGAGACTGATAAACGGGTAGCCGGGTGAAGTGCAGACAGAGAACCGCTCCGGCGATCGTCAAACCGGAACCCAAGACCACCTTGGCGACACTGCGATAGCAGGTGTAGAACGCGGTTTCCTTGTCCTCACCAGCCTGACGCGCCTCCTGATAGCGGCCGGTGAAGAATATGCCGTAATCCGTTCCAGCCGCGATCGCGAGCGCTACCAGCAGATTGACGACGAACGTGGTGATACCAATGATCCCCATGTCGCCGAGTAACGCGACAAATCCTCGGGCCACCGTCAATTCAATTCCGACGATGACCAGCATCAGAATGACGGAGATGACGGATCGGTACACGAGCAGCAACATCGTGAAGATCACCGCGAGGCTCAACACCGTGACCAACAGGACTGTCCTGTTGCCGGCGGGGCCCAGATCTGCGGCGAACGCGGCCGGGCCAGTGACATAGGCCTTGATCCCCGGCGGCGCAGGCGTCCCGTCCACGATGGCTCGGACGGCTTCCACTGACTTATTCGCCGAGACACCCTCCGTGGGAGGGGCCAGGTTCAACTGCGCATACGCGGCCTTGCCGTCGATACTCTGCGCAGCGGCCTGTGTGATCGGATCGCCCCAGAAATCCTGGACGTGCTGCACATGCTCGGTGTCGGCTTCCAGTTGACGAATCATCGCGTCGTAGTACTCGTGTGCGGCGTCGCCGAGGGGTGCCTCACCCTCCAAGACGATCATCGCCACAATGCTGGAATTTGACTCGCCGAATACCTCACCCATGCGCTCCATCGCCCGGAACGACGGTGCAGCATCCAGATTCATCGCTACCGCATGTTCCTTCTCGACCTGCTCGAGAGAGGGAACGGTCATGCTCAGCACAACGGCGATCGCCAACCACCCAAGGATGATCGGCACCGCCAACCGACGGATCATCCGCGCTATGCGTGGCGGCCGCTGGCTTATCTGCAGCGGCTCCGTTGAAGGTTCGCTGGGCGCGGTCATGCGGCCTTCAGTTGACAGAAGGTGAACGCGCTCACGCCCTGCTTTATCTTCTCGTCCTTGACATCATCGCCGACGAGGATGCGGCACCCGATGCTGTCCGAGTCGCCCTGCGCGGTGACGTTTCCGATAGACGTCGCCTCCGAGATCGGGAACTCCACCGACCACGGCAGCGTCGCGTCCTTAACGAGCTGTGGCTCAGCATCGGCGTCGAAATAGCTGATGGTCGCCACTGTTCCCGGGGGGCCGAACACCTCGTACACCATGTGCTTGGGGTCGTGGGGTCTTTTCTCCTCACGCTCGGCGCTGGCGTAGGTGGGGCGAGTCTCGCTGCCGAAGACACCATGCAACCGCGACACAGTGAATCCTCCTGCAATTCCCACCACTACAAGGACTAGTGGGATCCACAGCCGCGTCAGAATCCTGAAAATCGCGAGTTACCTCCGCCTATTTCCGCGCCCGGCACCGAGTCGAGTGCTCGAACCTACAACTACACATCGGACGCGATCACGATAGAGCGGACCTCGAATGCGGCAGCATTCCCGGCTCGCCGTGCACCGGATACCGCAAACTTTCGGCACCTTGGTGAACGCGTTCCAATCCCGACGAGTAAACCATGTCGGTCACTACCTAGCGGGTCAAACGAAAAGTTGACGGGAAACCCCCAGACGCCTTGACATCACCTGGACCCACGCTCCCCGGCGCACCAACCAACAATGCATCGATGACTGCGACTGCCATTTCTTGGCTAGGCGTGACGGCCCGATGGCAGCTACTAAGTCCCTTTGCTCGCTGGCCACTCGTCGACATCGCGACGGCCACACGAGCGCTAGATCGTGGTGACGTTCTCCGGGCCCCAGTAGGCCTTCATCGAGGTGATCTCGCCGTCGGCGTTGAAGTGCATGACCTCGATAGGCTCGATGCGCAGCTTCGTATCACCCATCGTCACGGTGATCGCGAAGACGAATGCCGCCTCATTGCCCCCGACTCGGATGTGCAGCAGCTCAGTGGCGATCTCGGCGTTGGTTGTCGCTCCGTAGAAGCCGGCGATGGCCTCACGTCCGATGTGGATCTCGCCGCCGCCTACCGGGTCCTCCAGTGTGGCGTCCTCGGCGTAGAGGGCGGCCACGTCTGCGGGGGTGCCGGTGGCGACCGTGTCGAGGTAGCGCTTGACGTTGGCGGCGGGGTCGACGGTCATGCGCCGCACGCTACACGGCAGCACCGAGTGCGGTGGCCAGATCCCCCGGGGTGGTGACGGGAAGGTCGCACACCCTTCCACGACAGACGTACGCGGCGTCCCGCCCGCCGATCCGGTCACGGCCTGCGAGCAGCTCGGAGGAGTCCACCGCACCGCCCACGACCACCGCACCTCCGGGCGCGAGCATCCTTGCCGCGGCCAGCAATTCGGAGGCACCGGGATCGCAGGCGACGGCGATCTGAATCGGCCCGCGCACAGCGGCCTCGGCGACCGCCAGCCAGTGCCCACCCGAGCGCGGCGCCCTCGCCAGGATCGGTGTGGCCGCGTTCAGGGCCGCGACCGCTGCGGCCTGATACCGGTCCGCGTGCGGGCTGGGCGCCAGATGCGCGGCGAGTTGCAGCGCCTCGGCGATCAGCGCGGCCCCTGACGGCGTTGCCCCGTCGATCGGGTCGGCGGGACGCACCACAAGCGCTTCGGCGTCGTCGGCGGTGTCGAACCAACGGCCGGCACGTTCCGGGTCGGCGAAGTGGTCCAGCGCGATGTCGAGCAGCAGGCACGCGGTGTCCAGCCACCGCTGATCGGTGGTGATCTGGTGCAGCGTCAGCAGAGCGGTCGCCAGCGCCCCGTGATCCTCCAGTGTCGCGGCGCTCTCTCCGACGACACCACCCAGACTGGCTCGTCGCAGCCGACCGTCAACCACATGGAGGTCGACGATCGCGCGGGCACATGACGTTGCGGCGTCCAGCAATTCGGGCTCTCCGAGAACATGCGACGCCTCGGCGAGCGCGGTGATCGCCAGCCCGTTCCAGGACGTGACCACCAAGGCATCACGGCTGGGCTGCGGCCGTTCGGCGCGCACCCGCGCCAAACGCGCGCGAACACGCTCGAACCTGTCGCCGTCGTCGGCATCGACAGGTAGCTGCAGCACCGACGCGCCGTTCTCGAAGGTGCCGTCGGGCGTGACGACGAAAGTCGTTGCCGCCCAGTTTCCGTCATCGTCACCGAGAGCATCGTCCAGCTGCGCGGGCGTCCAGGCGTAGGTCAGCCCCTCGACACCGTCGGTGTCGGCGTCCAGCGACGACGTGAACATCCCGCCGGCGCTCAGCTCATCCACGATGAACCGCGCGGTCTCCCGGGTGACCCTGAGTGCCAGGGGGTTCACCGTGCGGCGAGTCCAGTGCCCATACGCCCGCAGCAGCAGCGCGTTGTCGTAGAGCATCTTCTCGAAGTGCGGCACCACCCATGCCTCATCGACGCTGTACCGCGCGAAGCCACCGGCCAGCTGGTCGTAGATGCCGCCGCGCGCCATCGCGATGCACGTCCTCTCGACGGTCGACAACGGTTGCTGAGCGCCGGTGCGTTCGTGACTTCGCAGTAGCGCCTCGAGCAGGGCAGACGGCGGGAACTTGGGTGCGGAACCGAACCCACCGTTGATTGGGTCCTCATCGCCGACCACGCTCGCGACGGCGCGGTCGCACAGATCGGGGTCAAGCGCAGGGCCCCCGCCGGGTAGGCCCGACGACATGGACCGCAGCTCATTGGCAATCTCGTCGGAGGCCTGTTCCACCTCGGCGCGACGGTTGCGCCAGGTCTCCTCGACCGCCTCGAGCAATTGCAGCAGACCCGCCTTCGGGTAGTAGGTGCCGCAGAAGAACGGACGACCGTCCGGGGTGAGGAAGCACGTCATGGGCCAACCACCCTGACCCGTCATCGCGACGGTGGCGTTCATGTACACGGCATCGAGATCAGGGCGTTCCTCGCGGTCGACCTTGATGCAGACGAAGCCGGCGTTCATGGCCGCGGCAACCTCGTCGTCGGCGAATGACTCGTGAGCCATCACGTGACACCAGTGGCAGGCGGCATAGCCGATCGACAGCAGGATCGGCAGGTCGCGCTCAGCGGCCTCGGCCAGCGCCGCCGGTGTCCACTGCCGCCAGTGCACCGGGTTGTCGGCGTGCTGGCGCAGGTAGGGGCTGGTGGCCGCCCCGAGTTCGTTAGCCCTCGGGCTCACGCCGCGGGTTCTCGGCATCTGTCGCGATGGTGGTGCCCTCGTCAGCGGCCTGATCCGGCTCCGGATGCTCGCGATCGAACGACTCCGGTAACCGCCTGAGGTGCCGGTTCATCGACCACACGAGGAAGAACGTGCCAATGAGCAGGACCACCACGACGAGCAGGCCGAATGGACTGGCCTTGCCGAAGTCCGGCCCCGTCTCGCGGGGTCCCTCCTCGGCCAGCAGGCCCGCGATGATCAGCAGCGAATCGGTCATGGCTCAATCCCCGCGAACAGGTCTTCCTCGGGAAAACGGACGGGAACCCTGGATCGGGCCAACTCAAACTCCTCGGTGGGCCACAGCCGCTGCTGCCACTCGATGGGCGCCGCGAAGAAGTCGCCCTCCGGGTCGATCTGGGTGGCGTGCGCGCGCAACGCATCGTCACGCTGCGCGAAGTACTTGGAGCACTCGATGCGGGTGGTCACGCGGTGTTCGAAGATGTCGAGCTCCGGATCCCAGTGCTTCAACCACTTGTCGAACGGACCGTGCTGTCCGTGCTTGGCGAACTCGTCCTGAATCAATTGCATCCGCTTCCGAAGGAACCCGTGGTTGTAGTAGAGCTTGGACACGTTCCACGGCTCACCTGCCTCTGGGTACCGAAGGTAGTCGCCTGCCGCCTCGTACGCGGCCACTGACACCTCGTGGCAGCGGATGTGGTCCGGGTGCGGGTATCCGCCGTTCTCGTCATAGGTGGTCAGCACGTGCGGCCTGAACTCGCGGATGAGGCGGACCAGCGCGCCCGTCGACTCCTCGAGCGGGGCCAGCGCGAAGCAGCCCTCCGGCAGCGGCGGGAGTGGATCGCCCTCGGGCAGCCCGGAGTCCTCGAAACCCAGCCACGCGTGCTCGACACCGAGGATCTCGGCGGCCTTGGCCATCTCGTCGCGGCGGACCTCGTGAATCCGTCCGTGCACCTCGGGCAGGTCCATCGCCGGATTGAGGATGTCCCCACGCTCTCCCCCGGTGAGCGTCACCACCATCACGCGGGCGCCTTCATCGGCGTAGCGCGCAGTGGTAGCCGCGCCCTTACTGGACTCATCGTCGGGGTGGGCGTGCACCGCCATCAACCGCAGTTCGCTCACTCGTGTCTACCTGCTCGCTTCGCTCGTCGGGACTCGCCGCTCGGTTCCAACAACTTGGGGTAGCCCTATAGTTCCAGTCGTACTCGACCCATCCGAACTCAGACCCATGCCCAAGCCATTGCTCAGGGTCCTAAGGGAACGTCAAACCTCTCATGATCGAGCGTCCGACCGCCCGCTACGGGCGTCAGCGTCTGTCGCGCAGCGGCCGCCGTCGCATCGCGATCGGCATGACCCTGTTCATCGTCGTGCTGGGCGTGATCATCGCGACCATCGGCTACCAGCGCCTGGGGACCAGCGATGTGAAGGGCGAACTGACGGCCTATCGCCTGGTCGACGATCGGACCGTGGAGGTCACCGTCGGCGTCACGCGCGATGATCCCTCCCGGCCGGTGGTGTGCATCGTGCGAGCACGATCGGTCGACGGTAGCGAGACGGGCAGACGCGAGATCCTGGTTCCGCCGTCGTCACAGGTCACCGTGCAGGTGGACGCCATCGTGAAGACCACGAAGCCGGCTGCCGTCGGCGATGTCTACGGCTGCGGAACAGACGTTCCCGGCTACCTGGTGGCGCCCTGATCGGGCCGCCCGAGCGGCCCTCCCGGCAACCTCCCGACCAACGCCCGGCGGCAAAAGCGTAAAGAGCGGCTGACCTCGCGGTGGTACCATCGATGGGTACACGGTTCCCATCCTGGGACCGTGTATTGCTGCATATGCGCGCGACTAGGCGCTTGCGATCGCGGCAATACACATGAACTTGCACCAACGAATGCGGGACCTACGACAGGAGCGCGACGATATGACCGACACTCAGGTCAACTGGCTGACCCAGGAAGCACACGATCGTCTGAAGGCCGAGCTGGACCAGCTGATCGCTCATCGACCCGTCATCGCCGCCGAGATCAACGACCGCCGCGAAGAGGGCGACCTGCGCGAGAACGGTGGCTACCACGCGGCTCGCGATGAGCAGGGCCAAGAAGAGGCCCGCATCCGCCAGCTGCAGGAGCTCCTCAACAACGCCAAGGTCGGCGAGGCGCCCAAGCAGTCCGGCGTCGCGCTGCCCGGCTCGGTGGTCACGGTGTACTACAACGGTGACCAGTCCGACGAGGAGACGTTCCTGATCGCCACCCGCCAGGAGGGCGTCAGCGACGGCAAGCTCGAGGTCTACTCGCCCAACTCGCCGCTTGGCGGCGCGCTGATCAACGCCAAGGAAGGCGAGACCCGGGAGTACACGGTCCCCAACGGCAACACCGTCAAGGTGACGTTGGCGAAGGCCAAGCCGTACCACTCCTAGTGGGCCGTTAGCCCTTCACAGCACTCTGCAGTCGCGACTCAGTTCGCGGCGAGAGGCTGCACTGATCTACGGTCCGTTACGTGGCGCAGATCGCCGAGGACCTGTTCCTCCTGCTGTTGGACAACGCTGCCGCGCAGCCCGCGCTGGAGCGTGACCGTCGCGAGCGGTTGCTCGCGGCGGCGGCGCTGCTCGACCTCGCACACGCGTGTCGCATCCGGCCCGCCGTGACCGGCGATCCGGTGGAGTCGGGCATGCTTGTGGCGCTCGACGGCCGCGGTCCAGTGGACCCGGCGGTCAGACCCGCGCTGGAACTGCTTCAGCGGCGACCGCTCACACCCCGCACCGCGGTGTCGAAGCTGCGCATGGGCGCGCAGGAACACGTCGCCACACACCTCGAGCGCCTCGGCGAGATCCGCCGAGTCGACTTGCCCTCCAGGCGATCCGCCGCACCGCACGCGTGGCCGTTCACCAATCGGCACCGGGTCGGCCCGGCACGTGCAGCCGTGTTGTCCACGCTGTTCGACCGCACGCCGCCCACCCCGTCGACCGCGGCGATTGTCACGCTGCTGCACGCGGGCGACGGCCTCGGCGCGCTGTTGAGCCTCAACGACCGGGGCTGGCGGTGGGTGCACGCCCGCGCCAGCGAGATCTCCAGCGGTAGTTGGGTCGACGAGTCACCGACGACGCTGGCTGAGGTCAACCTGGCCGTCACCGCCTCGGCGGTGCGGTCAGCGCTGCTGTAGGGACTGGTCGAGGTCGCCCAGCAGGTCGGCGATGTCCTCGATGCCGACCGACAGCCGCACCAGATCCGCGGGTACCTCGAGTTGTGAGCCCTCCGTGGATGCGTGGGTCATCGCACCGGGATGCTCGATGAGCGACTCCACACCGCCGAGCGACTCGGCCAGGATGAAGATCTCGGTGCGCGCGCACAACATGTGTGCGGCGTCCCGGCCACCGCGTAATCGCACCGACACCATCCCGCCGAAGCCCGACATCTGGCGCGCGGCGACATCGTGGTTCGGGTGGCTGGGCAGACCCGGGTAGAGCACGCTCTCGACGGCGGGGTGCTCGTGCAGGAACTCCGCGACGCGCGCGGCGTTCTCACTGTGCCGCTGCATCCGCAGTGGCAGCGTCTTCAGTCCGCGCATGGTGAGGTAGGCGTCGAACGGCCCCGGCACCGCACCGGCGCCGTTCTGCAGAAACGCGAACGCCTCGTCGAGTTCCTCGTCGTTCGTCACCAGCGCACCGCCGACCACGTCGGAGTGCCCGCCGATGTACTTGGTGGTCGAGTGCAGCACCACGTCCGCGCCGAGTGCCAACGGCTGTTGCAGCGCCGGCGACGCGAATGTGTTGTCCACCAACACCTTCACCCCCGACGTCGACGCGAGCTGTGCGATCGCCGAGATATCGGCGATCGACAGCAGCGGGTTGGTCGGCGTCTCGACCCAGATGAGCCTGGTCTTGTCTGTGATCGCGCTCTTGACGTCGTCGACGTTGGTCAGCGCCGCAGGCGTATGGGTGACACCCCACTGGGAGAACACCTTGTCGATCAGACGGAACGTGCCGCCGTAGGCATCGTCGGGAATGACGACGTGATCACCCGGCCGCAGGATCGCGCGCAGTGCGCAGTCGGTGGCCGCCATACCCGAGCTGAAGGCCCGCCCGAAGGTCCCGCCCTCGACGGCCGCGAGCGCGGTCTCCAGCGCCGATCTGGTCGGGTTGCCGGTACGGGCGTACTCGAAGCCGCCGCGCAGCCCACCGACGCCGTCCTGGGCGAACGTGGAGCTGGCGTAGATCGGCGCGTTCACTGCGCCGGTGGCCGGATCGGGCCGGTAACCGGCGTGAATGGCCTTCGTCGCGGGACCGTAGGCCTGATACGCGTCTGTCTTCGACCGCTTCTCGCTCATGGTCGATCAGGGTAGCGCTGTCGAACTCAGCTCTCGAATGCAGACAGTCGTGACGAGCTTGTCGGCGAAGGTCTGATGACGGTTGTCCCACAACGGCCACAGGAAGCCCAGCCCGAGGCTGACCAGATTCACGAGCTGTGCCGCGAGCCGGACGAGAGCCCAGAGCACGCCAACCGGTTGACCCGACTCCGCGCCCACCACGGCCAGGCCCATAGCTGACTTGCCGAGCGTGGCGCCTCTGCGGCCCTGCCGGTACCCGAAGTTCCACGCGCCGTAGCCGACGACGCCCAGCCACGCCGCGACGAAGGCCACCACACCCGCAACGCTGATACCCGAACCGCATTGAGCAGCCAGGTCAAGCGCCGACGTGTCACCGTCGCAGGCGCGAATTCTGGTGAGCCACATGAGCCCCAACGCCAGCACCTCGATGCCCAGGATGGGCAGCGCGTCGATCACGACCGCCCCGGCACGCCGCAGCCATGGCGCGTACTGCGTGCCGGTCTTGGTGACCACTGGTTCCCCTCCTGGACATTGCGGCTGGTTCAAGCAGAACACGACGGCCCCGCGGTGGTGAGCCGCGGGGCCGCCGTGCCACTGTCTTTGGGCCGGACTACGGGGTCTGAGGCGCGACCTGACCGCCACTGAGCCGGCGGTAGGTGAACACCAGGAACAGCGCCGCCACCGGAATGGCCACCAGCAGGCCAACACCGCAGAGCAGCGAGCCGACGAAGGTGGTCGCGGCGATGACCAAGTAGGCCAAGAGCACCTGCACGAAGTTCGCCTTGACGATCTCGAAACTGCCCTTGATCGCATCGATGGCACCGGTTCCGCGATCGACGACGATGACCGTCGTGAAGATCGCGAACAACGCCACGACGAGGCCGGGCACCACACAGAGCGCGTAACCGATGGAGGTCAGCACTCCGACGATCACGGTGGCGATGATGACGTTGGCGACGTTGCGCGGCTTGAAGAACGAGCCGATCGTCACCGGTTGCCCATTGGCGATGTCCAGCACACCACTGAGGAACGCCGACTGGACCGCGGCGACCAGTACGAGCATCAGGAGGCCGCCGAGGATGAGCACGACGATGCTGGCGGCGCCCAATCCCGCGTTGTACGAGTACGAGAAGCTGGTATCGGTCTCATACGACTCGAAGGTGGTGTCCGGTGCCAGGGCCATCGCGGTGCCGTACACGATCCCGTAGACGATGCTCAGGATGATCGCGTACACCAACGTGGGGACGAGCAGCGGAACCGCGTTCTTGCTGAACTTGTTCCACGCCCACGAGAAGGCTTCGCCGACGCTGTAGACCGGCGCCCCGTATCCCGGCCCACCCGCGGGCGGGTATCCCGGGGCGGGCGGGTATCCCTGCGGCGGCGGCGGGTAGCCACCCTGCGGAGGCGGCGGGTAGCCACCCTGCGGAGGCGGCGGGTAACCACCCTGCGGAGGCGGCGGGTAACCACCCTGCGGCGGTGGCGGGTAGCCGGCGGAGGGTGGCTGCTGCTGGTAGCCGCCGCCCTGCGGAGGCTGGTAACCGCCACCCTCCGGCGGAGGCGGGTAACCACCCGGCGGAGGCGGGTAGCTCCCGGATGGCGGTGGGGGCGGTTGTTGAGTCATGGCGCCGTGCTCCTGATGAGTTCGTACCGTTGATGTCTTGTACCGGGATGGTACTGATTGTGGTGTTGACCGAGAAACACGTCGGCCCGCGGCGGTCACCGCGGGCCGACGATTCTCGTTGGGGGACTTTATTAAAGGGGCACGCAGACGGTGGTCATGATCTTGTCGGCGATCGTCTGCCGCTTCGAATCCCACAACGGGAACAGGTACCCGATGTAGCAGATGAGCGAATCGACGATGTGCGCGAGCTGCCGCACGATCGACATACCGAAACCGATGGGCTGCCAAGTCTTCTCACTGACAACCTTGAACTTCATGACCGACTTGCCGATGCTCGACCCGGTGGTCCCCTGTCGGTACCCGTAGTTCCAGACCAGGTACGCCAAGCCGATCGCGTAGCAGATCCAAAACGCCGCGGCTCCCAGCGCTGAATTCTGGGTGACACAGAATTCGCCGAGATCGTACTCGGAAACCTGAGTGATGCAGTCCGTTTCCTGGGTGAGCATCTGAATGGCCCAGCCGATGCCGACGACGATGAAGAATGGCAGGAAATCGATGAGCCACGCCAGGACCCGGGTCACCCACGGCGTGTATGCCTCGGTCGGCAGCGCGGCGCCGGGGCCTCCAGGCGCACCCGCGGGAGGCGGGTAGCCACCACCCTGCGGCGGCGGAGGCGGTGGGTAGCTCCCACCAGGCGGCGGAGGCGGATAGTTCCCGGGGGGTGGCGGTTGATCGGTCATTGGCGCCTTCCAGTGATGAATTAGCTGGGAACAAGCGGTTTTACCCTACCTGAGAACCCCATCAGAAATGCGGGCAAAAACCGAATTCTGTCATCGCCTGCCATTCCACCAACCGGCCCCAATGCTTACCCAAGCAAACGAAGTTCGGCGTGCACGCCGCCCTCATAAGCCGGGTTATGTCCGCTCTACCGGCGGCTACTGCTGTCGGAAAGGAATCCGAGCAAATCGTGGCGCGTGAGCACGCCGACGGGCTTGCCCTCCTCGACCACCATCACGGCATCGGACTCACGCAGTTTCTCGGCCGCCGCACTGACGAGTTCACCTGCACCGATCAGCGGCAACGGCGGGCTCATGTGCTGCGACACGGCATCGGCGAGCTTTGCTCGACCCTCGAATACCGCGGAGAGAAGCTCGCGTTCGGACACGCTTCCCGCCACCTCCCCTGCCATCACCGGAGGCTCGGCACCCACGACCGGCATCTGAGAGACGCCGTACTCCCGCAGGATGCCGACGGCATCGCGCACCGTCTCGGCCGGATGCGTGTGAACCAGGTCGGGCAGCGCGCCAGACTTGCCGCGCAGCACGTCGCCGACGGTGGACTCCGTCACCGAACCATCCAGCCTGCTCCTCAGGAATCCGTACGACTGCATCCACGAGTCGTTGAAAACCTTTGAGAGATACCCACGTCCGCCATCGGGCAGCAGCACCACGACCACCGCATCCGGTCCGGCTTGCTCAGCCACCTTGATCGCCGCGACCGCGGCCATGCCACATGACCCACCAACGAGCAGCGCTTCCTCACGGGCCAGGCGGCGCGTCATCTCGAACGAGTCGGCATCCGACACCGCGATGATCTCGTCGGGCACCGTCGGGTCATACGCGGACGGCCAGAAGTCCTCGCCAACGCCCTCGACGAGGTAGGGCCGACCGGTGCCACCCGAGTAGACCGAGCCCTCGGGGTCGACGCCGATGATCTTCACCGCGCCTCCCGACACCTCCTTGAGGTAGCGCCCGGTGCCGGTGATGGTCCCTCCGGTGCCGACGCCGGCGACGAAATGGGTGACCTTGCCGTCGGTGTCGGCCCAGATCTCGGGGCCGGTGGTCTCGTAGTGGCTCTCCGGCCCCATCGGGTTGGAGTACTGGTCGGGCTTCCATGCGCCGTCGATCTCCTCGACGAGCCGGTTGGACACGCTGTAGTAGCTGTCCGGGTCGTCGGGCGCGACCGCGGTGGGGCACACCACGACGTCGGCCCCGTACGCCCGCAGCACGTTCTGTTTGTCCTCGCTGACCTTGTCCGGGCACACGAAGATGCAGTGGTAGCCACGCAGCTGGGCGACTAAGGCCAAACCCACTCCGGTGTTCCCCGACGTGGGTTCGACGATGGTCCCGCCCGGCTTGAGCTCGCCGCTGGCCTCTGCGGCGTCGATCATCTTGATCGCGATGCGGTCCTTTGAGCTGCCGCCCGGGTTGAGGTATTCGATCTTGGCGGCCACGATCCCCGCCCCTTCGGGCACAACAGAGTTCAGTTGTACGAGGGGTGTGTTGCCGATGAGTTCACTGACGTGGCGCGCTATCCGCATGCGTCCATCGTGTCAGGCCCGCAGGTGCCTCACCACGTCGCCTCACGAATGTAGTCGCCGATCTGCTTCAGCGAACGCGTCGCTTCCTTGACCGCGGGCGCTCCCAGCTGGAACACATGCATCTGACCTGGCCAGATCCGCACTTCGACCGGCACGCCGGCGGCGGCCAGCATATGCGCGGCCTTGCGCGCATCGTTGAGCAGAACCTCCGACCCCGACACGTGGATCAAGGTGCGCGGCAGGCCGGACTCGATGTGATCGAGCGGTTCGTAGACCTCCTCGGGCCTGCCGTCGACGATGTGACGCTCGGCGGCGGACTCGATCAGCTCAACCAGGGCATCGAACGCCTTGGGCGGGAACATCACGTCGGCCCGCGCGTTCGGATGCTGCGCGCGTCCCTCGTTGTCGATCTCGAAGAGCGGCGACATGGTGACCACTGCGGCGGGCAGCTCGTCCTCGAGGTGGAGCCTCTCGGCCAGCGCCAGCGACAGGTATCCGCCAGCGGAGTCACCGGCGAGCACGATCTGATCGGGCTCATACCCCTTGAGACGCAACCACTTGTAGGCGTCGTAACAGTCGTCGAGCGCCTGGCCGATCGAGTGCTTCGGGATCATCCGGTAGTTGACGACCAGGACCGGGGCGTCGGCGAACTGCGACAGGGCCGTCACCAGGCGTCCGTGCGAGTTCACACCACACGTCAGGAACGCGCCACCGTGCATGTAGAGCACGACGCTGCGAGTGCCGTCGGCGGGCAGCACGCCCGCTGCGCGGACCAGCTGCGCGGTGCAGTTCAGCAGCGATATCGTGGCCCGCACCGTCCCCGGCGCGGGTCGCAGGACCCGCGAGACGATGTCGACAAGACCCCACGGCCAGGGCAAACGCGGTGCAAGGCTGCCGATGGTCAGCGTTGGCTTGATCGTCATCATCGCGGCCAGAGCAAACAACCTACCGGCCACGCTCGGACCGTCCTCCACGATCTCGACGGGTGCGCCGTCGCTGACAGGATAACGTCGCGTTTTACGCGCCCTACCTGCGCTTACTCCCGCTCTCGATGTCCCGTGGAGCTTGCTTGGTGCCGTCATCGCCACCACTTCCCTACGCCGTTGTAGTGCCCAGTGCTGCTACTGCCTAGCCAGTCCAGGAAACTTAGCTTGACATCCCATGTTCAGTTCAACAATCAAGGGATTCGTTTTGTTACCGGACTTGATACAGCACCGTGACCACCGAGCGCGCCTCGCCACGCGGGCATCCGCTCACTCCGCGCCTAAACTGGCCGCCGTGGGCATTCGCGCACCGCGTCGGTCGACTGTCGCCTTGGCGGCCGCGGCCGCGCTGGCATCGACGGGCTCTGCATATGTCGGGGTCCGCAACCTGCTGAGCGGGCAGGCCGACCAGGCCCGCCGCGTCATTCCCAAGTCCTGGGATGTGCCACCCCGCGCCGACGGCGTCTACTCACCTGGCGGCGGACCGCCGGAGAGGTGGCACCGCGGAATCCCGTTCGACCTGCACCTGATGGTCTTCGGCGACTCGACCGCCACGGGTTATGGCTGTTCGTACGCCGACGAGGTACCCGGCGTGCTTATCGCCCGCGGGCTGGCCGAGGAGTCAGGCAAACGCGTCTGGCTGAGCACCAAGGCGATCGTCGGTGCCACCTCCAAGGGGCTGTCCGGTCAGATCGATGCGATGTTCGTCGCCGGCCCACCCCCGGACGCCGCCGTCGTCATGATCGGCGCCAATGACGTCACAGCCATGAACGGCATTCCGCAGTCCGCCCGACGGCTGGGCGACGCCGTGCATCGACTGAAGGCCAGCGGTGCGGTCGTCGTCGTGGGCACCTGCCCGGACTTCGGTGTCATCACCGCCATCCCGCAGCCGCTGCGCTGGGTGGCGCGCAACCTCGGGCGGCGTCTGGCGCGTTCGCAGGCATCGGCGGTGCGGGCCGCCGGCGGCGTTCCCGTGCCGTTCTCCGACCTGCTGACACCGGAGTTCCAGAAGGCTCCCGATGTGCTGTTCTCCCCCGACATGTTCCATCCGTCGGCGGCCGGTTACGCCCTGGCGGCCACGCAGCTGCTGCCGGCGCTCTGTAATGCGTTGGGCGAGCGCGCCGGTGACCCCACGATGGAGCCTGCGCTGGAATCTCGGTCGGACGACGCGACGACGCTTCTGGCCCGGATCGGCGGCATCGGCAAGCTGTGGCGTCGCACGACGGGCGTACCCGCGCCGATCGTCGCACCGGTCACGGGTTAGGTTCGGGAGTAATCACCTCGAACTAGGAGTCGTAATGCCTGAAGCCGTCATCGTCGCCACAGCGCGTTCCCCGATCGGCCGCGCCGTCAAGGGATCCCTGGCCACCATGCGTCCCGATGACCTCGCCACGCAGATGGTTCGTGCCGCGCTGGACAAGGTGCCGTCCTTGGACCCCAAGGACATCGACGACCTGATGATGGGCTGCGCGCAGCCCGCCGGTGAGGCCGGCTACAACATCGCCCGTGCCGTCGCCGTCGAGCTCGGCTACGACTTCCTGCCCGGTACCACGGTCAACCGCTACTGCTCGTCGTCGCTGCAGACCACGCGCATGGCGTTCCACGCGATCAAGGCCGGCGAGGGTGACGTGTTCATCTCCGCGGGCGTTGAGACGGTGTCGCGCTTCGGTGTCGGCGCGGCCGACGGTGCGCCCAACAGCAAGAACGAGATCTTCGCCGAGGCTCAGGCCCGTACCGCCAAGCAGGCCGAGGGTGCCACCGAGTGGCACGACCCCCGCCAGGACGGCAGCATCCCGGACGTCTACATCGCGATGGGCCAGACCGCCGAGAACGTCGCGCTGTACAGCGGCGTCAGCCGTGAGGACCAGGATCACTGGGCCGTGCGCAGCCAGAACCGGGCCGAGGCGGCCATCAACAGCGGGTTCTTCGCCCGCGAGATCTCACCGGTGACACTGGCCGACGGCACCGTCGTGTCGACCGACGACGGCCCCCGCGCCGGCACCACCTACGAGAAGATCAGCCAGCTCCAGCCCGTGTTCCGGCCGAACGGCACCATCACGGCGGGCAACGCGTGTCCGCTCAATGACGGCGCTGCCGCAGTGGTCATCATGAGCGACACCAAGGCCAAGCAGCTGGGGCTGACCCCGTTGGCGCGCATCGTGTCGACCGGCGTCTCGGGCCTGTCGCCGGAGATCATGGGCCTGGGCCCGATCGAGGCGATCAAGCGAGCACTGGCCAAGGCGGGCAAGAAGATCTCCGACATCGACCTGGTCGAGATCAACGAGGCGTTCGCCGTGCAGGTGCTCGGCTCGGCTCGCGAACTCGGCATCGACGAGGACCGGCTGAACGTGTCCGGCGGCGCCATCGCGCTGGGCCATCCCTTCGGCATGACGGGCGCACGCATCACCGCGACCCTGCTGAACAACCTTGCCACCCATGACAAGACGTTCGGCATTGAGTCGATGTGCGTCGGCGGCGGCCAGGGCATGGCGATGGTCGTGGAGCGCTTGTCCTAACACCTCCCTTGCGTTGAGATAGCGCTGGCGTTGCGAAAGTGCGAGTAGCAATCGCCGCCAGCGCTATCTCAACGCCCAGGCGCGGCTCACACGGTGGATTATCTCGGGCCTACGGTCGCCCGCTACCACGCGAATGTGCGTCCACCCAAGGTACGCAAGGTATTCGGCCCGCTTGATGTCTCTGCCCCAGCGCGGGCGTTCGCGATGGTCGTCACCGTCGTACTCGACGGCGATCATCATGTCCTCCCAACCCATGTCTAGGTGGTAGCGGGGGTATCCGTCGGGGTCCAGTACCGGAATCTGGGTTTGCGGTCTCGGAAATCCCGCATCGATCAACAGAAGTCGAAGCCACGTCTCCTTCGGCGATTCCGCTCCCGCGTCGACCAGATCTAGGACTTGATCTGTCCTTCGCAATCCCTTCACCCGAGGGTGACGGAGCGATAGCGCGTGCACGTCGTCGACCTTGAAGTGAGTAGCCCTGGCGAGCGCATCCAGTCGCGCGACTGCCTGTCCGACCGGTCCGCGGCGCGCGAGGTCGAATGCCGTTCGGTCCGCGGTGGTGACCGGCAAGTCGTCAATGATCATCACCTCACCGTCGAGAAGCGTGTCCCTACGCGTGATTACGCCAGCCGGCGCCCGATTGTTGGCCCAGTTCAGCTCGATCGGCGCGGCGACGTCCACCCACTTCGCCCCCAACACCGCCGACGCCGCAACACCTGAGACAACCCCCTCGCGCTTCGACCACAACCACGTTGCGACGGCACGCTCATCGAGTGTCAGCGCACCCCGTCGTGGGCCGTAGACGTCGGGCAGCAGGCGGCGGTAATGCTGCCTGAGTTCGAAGGGGGTGACGGTGCCCGCTGCTAATGCCTCACTGCCGACGAAGATCCGCTCCATGCTTCGCACCGTGGCATCGCTGTGACTTCGGCGCCCGTTCCATCCACAGGGGGCACCAATCCACAGGGGGCCACCAATCCACGTTGAGATAGCGCTGACGCGACCAAAGTGCGAGTGGCCGTGTACGTCACCGCTATCTCAACGCAACTGGACAAAAAGAAAGGCGCCCGCTATCGCGGACGCCTTTCCAGGGGTTGGCTACTAGTCGTTATTGAAGTACGACAGCAACCGCAGAATTTCGAGGTACAGCCAGACCAGGGTGACGGTCAGGCCAAGGGCGATGCCCCACGCGGCCTTCTCCGGCGCACCGGCGCGGATCATCTGATCGGCCGAGTCGAAGTCGATCAGGAACATGAACGCCGCGAGACCGATGCAGACGAGCGAGAAGATGATCGCGAGCGGGCCACCGCTGCGAAGCCCGAAGCCCTCGCCGCCGCCCACGCCGAACAGCGCGAGCACCAGGTTGAGCAGCATGATGGCCATCACACCGAACAAGGCGGCCACCAGCATTCGGGTGAACTTGGGCGTCACCCGAATGGCGCCGGTCTTGTAGACGAAGAGCATGCCGACGAATACGCCGATGGTGCCGAAGATCGCCTGCGCAATCATTCCGGGGCCACCGGTGGAGACGAGGTTCGCGAACATGAACGACGCCGCACCCAGGAAGAGACCCTCCAGCGCCGCATAGGTCAGCACGATGGCGGGGTTGTCCTGCTTGCGACCGAACGTCGCGATCATGACCAGTGCGAAGCCACCGAGGCCGCCGACGAGCACGAACGGCATCATCAGCGACATGTTGGAGGACACCAGGAAGTAGGAGACGACCGCGACGGCTGTCAGAACCGCCAGGGTGACCCCGGTCTTGGTGACGACGTCATCGATGGTCAGCGGCCGGGCGACGCCCTTCTGCTGCTGATCGGGGTACTGCGCCGTATAGGGGTCGGCGTGCACCGCCTGGGCACCGTAGCCAGCGGCTCCGGTACCGAACTGCGCGTATCCGCCTTGCTGCCCCTTGGGCAGTGAACGGAATACCGGGTTGCTGCTTTCGCGCACCGTCGGATCCTCTCCTGTGCTGTGTTTCGTCTGATGACGAATACTCCACCAACGATCAGCGTGGCAGACAAGGTTCCCCGCCGTCGACTTTCGTTTCGTGGTTTCTGTGAACTTCCTCAGCGTGACGCTACCCGTCGCGTCGTCGCTGAGCCCGACGTTCTACATTGCTGACGTGACAGAAAACGAGGACGTCCTAGTAAGTACGCAGAATGGCGTCGGCCTCATGACCCTGAACAGGCCAAAGGCGATCAACTCGCTCAACTACGCCATGGTCACGGCAATGGCGAACGCCTTGGAGGCCTGGGCCACCGACGACGATGTCCACACGCTGCTGCTGACGGGCGCCGGCGAGCGCGGCCTGTGCGCGGGCGGCGACGTCGTCGCGATCTATCACGACGCCAAATCCGGTGGCACCGAGTCACTGGCGTTCTGGCGTGACGAGTACATCCACAACGCCCGCATCGCGAACTACCGCAAGCCCTATGTCGCGGTGATGGACGGCATCGTGATGGGCGGTGGCGTCGGCGTCAGTGCGCACGGGAGCGTGCGGGTCGTCACCGACACGACCAAGATGGGCATGCCCGAGGTGGGCATCGGCTTCATCCCCGATGTCGGCGGCACCTACCTTTTGGCCCGCACACCCGGGCTGCTCGGTGTGCACGCCGCACTGACCGGCGCACCGTTCTCCGGGGCGGACGCCATCGCGATGGGCTTCGCCGATCACTACGTACCGCACAACGCCCTCGACGCCTTCAAGGCCGCCGTGATCGCCGACGGGGCCGACGCCGCAGTGTCGGCCCACGCCATCGAGCCGCCTGCCAGCACGCTGCTCGCGCAACAACACTGGATCGACCACTGCTACGCCGCGGAGACGGTCGCCGACATCATCGCCGAGCTGCGCGGTCACGACGCCGAACCCGCCAACGACGCGGCCAACCTGATCGCCACCAGATCGCCGATCGCGCTTTCCGTCACGCTGGAGGCGGTCCGCCGCGCGGGCAGACTCGACACCCTGGAAGACGTTCTGCGCGAGGAGTTCCGGACGTCATCGGCGGCGTTGAGGTCCCACGATCTGGTCGAGGGCATCCGCGCCCAACTCGTCGACAAGGACCGCAATCCGAAGTGGTCGCCGGCTGACCTGACACAGTGCACCGAGGCCGACGTCGCGGCCTATTTCGCACCCGCCGACCCCGACCTCACCTTCCCCGGACAGGAGTAACCATGAGCACGAGCTACGAGACCATCCTGGTCACACGCGAGGACCGCGTCGCCATCATCACGCTGAACCGCCCGAAAGCGCTCAACGCCCTCAACAGCCAGGTGATGGCCGATATCACCGCGGCCACAGCCGAACTGGACGCCGACCCCGGCGTCGGCGCGATCCTGCTCACCGGCAACGAGCGAGCCTTCGCCGCCGGCGCCGACATCAAGGAGATGGCCGAGCTGTCGTTCGCCGACGTCTTCGACACCGACTTCTTCGCCGCGTGGACGAAGTTCGCCGCGACCCGCACGCCGACCATCGCCGCGGTCGCCGGTTACGCACTGGGCGGTGGCTGCGAGTTGGCGATGATGTGCGACATCCTGATCGCCGCCGACACAGCGAAGTTCGGCCAGCCGGAGATCAAGCTCGGCGTGCTGCCGGGCATGGGCGGAAGCCAGCGTCTGACGCGCGCCATCGGGAAGGCCAAGGCGATGGATCTGATCCTCACCGGACGCAATATGGATGCCGAGGAGGCCGAACGCGCCGGGCTCGTCGCGCGCGTTGTGCCCGCGGACAGCCTGCTCGAGGAGGCCAAGGCCGTCGCCGCCACCATCGCCGGGATGTCGCGGTCGGCGTCGCGGATGGCCAAGGAGGCCGTCAATCGCGCCTTCGAGACCACACTCGACGAGGGACTGCTCTACGAGCGCCGGCTGTTCCACTCGGCTTTCGCCACCGATGACCAGACCGAGGGCATGGCAGCCTTCGTCGAGAAGCGCCCACCGAACTTCACTCACCGCTAATATTCGCGGGTGACCGACACCGACACCCTGGCACCCAAGGACCCGCAGGAGCCCTCGGCCGCACCGGAACCCACACCGGACGACGAGTCCTCGCAGGTCCAGCCGCCGTGGTGGCTTCGGCACTACACGTTCTTCGGCACCGCCATTGGGCTGGTGTTCATCTGGCTCTCGATGACGCCGTCGCTGCTGCCCCGCGGACCGCTGTTCCAGGGTGCGGTGAGCGGTGCCGCGGGCGCGATCGGATACAGCATCGGCGTGTTCGGTGTCTGGCTCGTGCGCTACATGCGCTCCAAGGAGACCTCCCCGCGCGCGCCATCGTGGGCATGGCTGGCGCTACTCGTCGTGGGTGTGATCGGACAGGTCCTGGCGATCATCTGGTTCCACGTCTGGCAGGACGATGTCCGCGACTTCATGGGTGTGCCGCGGCTGGGCTTCTGGGACCACCCGCTGACCGCCGTGCTCGCGCTCGTCTTCCTGTTCGCCTTTGTCGAAATCGGCCAGCTGGTAGGCAGATTGGTGCGGTATCTGGTTCGTCAACTGGACCGGTTCGCGCCGCCCCGGGTGTCGGCGGTGGTGGTCGTCAGCCTGCTGCTGGCGCTCAGCATCGCGCTCCTCAACGGTGTCGTGGTGCGCGTCGCGATGGATGTGCTGAACAAGTCGTTCGCCTCGGTCAACGACGAACTCGACGCCGACAATCCCGCTCCCACCAGCGATTTGCGATCAGGTGGCCCCGGATCGCTGGTCACCTGGGACTCACTGGGCCACCAGGGTCGTGTCTTCGTCGGCGGAGGCCCGACGGTCGAGGAGCTCACGAATTTCAACAACGCCCCGGCCATCGAACCGATTCGCGTGTACGCGGGCAAGAACTCCGCAGAGGACCTCAAGGCGACCGCCGCCCTTGCCGCCCAGGAGCTTCTGCGCACCGGTGGGCTGAACCGCGACGTCGTGGCCGTGGCCACCACGACCGGCACCGGCTGGATCAACGCCGCCGAGGCATCGTCGTTGGAGTTCATGTACAACGGCAACACCGCGATCGTCTCGATGCAGTACTCCTATCTGCCCAGCTGGTTGTCGTTCCTCGTCGACAAGGAGAACGCCCGTCAGGCCGCCCAGGCGTTGTTCGAGGCGGTCGACGCGTTGGTCCGCGTGATGCCCGAGGCCGACCGCCCGAAGCTCGTGGTGTTCGGCGAGAGCCTGGGGTCGTTCGGCGGGGAGACACCGTTCCTCTCACTGAACAATCTGCTCGCCCGCACCGACGGCGCACTGTTCTCCGGGCCCACGTTCAACAACACGATCTGGACCCACCTGACGCAGAACCGCGACGCGGGGTCGCCGGAGTGGCTGCCGATCTTCGACGAGGGCCAGAACGTCCGATTCGCGGCCGAGCCGAAGAACCTCGACCGGCCCGCCGAGCCGTGGGGCACACCGCGCGTGGTGTACCTGCAACACGCGTCGGATCCGATCGCCTGGTGGAATCCGGATCTGCTGTTCGCCAAGCCCGATTGGCTCAAGGAGCCGCGCGGCTACGACGTGTCACCCGAGATGGAGTGGATTCCCGTGGTGACGTTCCTACAGGTGTCAGCCGATATGGCGGTCGCCATCGACGTTCCGGACGGCCACGGCCACGTCTACATTCGCGACGTGGCGAACGCATGGGCGGCCATAATGCAGCCGCCGGGGTGGACACCGGAGAAGACCGAGCGGTTGCGCCCGCTGCTGCTCCGCGGGTACTCGAGCTGATGCGACCAGATCAGTTGAGCTGGGGCAACACACCGGCGGACTTCAACGCCTGATAACCGCCGACCACGTCGGTGGAGCGGTGAAGGCCGAGATCCCTCAACGCGGCCGCCGCCAGGCTCGACGTGTAGCCCTCCGAGCACAGCACCACCCATTCGACGTCGTCGCCGACGGCCTCGGGCAGCTTGGCGTCGCTGGTGGGGTCGCACCGCCACTCCAGCACATTGCGCTCGATGACGAGGGCGGCGGCGACGTCACCCTCGCGGGCGCGCTGCGCGGCGGGACGAATGTCGACCAGCAGGGCGCCGCGCGCAAGTGCGTCGGGAACGTCGCGTGCCTCGATCCGCTCAAGCTTGGCGCGCGCCGCGTCCAGTACGGCGTCGATTCGGCTTGCCACTACTCCCCCTCCGGCTTGTCGGTCAGTTCGGTCCGGTTGCGGCGCAGGGTGTTCCGCCCCGTCACCTCGTAGTACGACATGGCGGTCAGGGGCGGCGAGTAGGCGTGCACGCTGAGCGTCGGACCGCCCACTGCGCCTGCCTTCCTCTGACCGCTCACGCTGATGGACTCCGGCGCCCACACCACGTCGTGCACCCACCCCAGCGGGAACCCCGCCTGGTCGCCGGCCTCCAGCCGACGGGTGCGCAGCGCCTCGCCGTCCCAGCGCGTCTCCGCCAACGCGCCCGAGACCACCGTCAACGCACCCAGCGAGCCGCAGTGGTCGTGTAGTTCGGTGGACCGTTCGGGGACCCAGCTGATCAGCCAGACGTCGAGTTCGTCGTCGCCGCGCAGACGCGTGAACCAGCGCTCGTCGGTCGGTACACCACCGGGCGGCAGGACATGGCGGTAGCGCCCCGACAGCACGTCGTCGGCGGCTTGGTCGGTGGCTTGAAGTAGGTCGGGCACACGCAACCTGGTGGGGGCGAGGACCAACGGGGACGGCGTGGGTGCAACAGACACAGATGCAACGGACATGGTGGTGCGAACTCCAGGGTGAATGGACGGTCAGGGGGTCGGCGTCAAGCCCGACAACACTCCTGCGACACGGTCCACTTCAGCACGTTGGCGAGTGTTGCATAGATTGGCACCATGCGCACGAACCCCATCCTGGCGATGACGGCCGCGGCGATCGTCGGCGGCATGGCCCTGTCCGGCTGTTCATCGGGGTCCCAGGAGGGTGGCACCGAGTCGTCACAGCCGTCGGCCTCGGCCGAGACGGGGCAACCCACACAGACCACGCAGACGACCGAGGCCCACACCGCGGCACCCGGCGCGACCGGCGTCTCGCCGGGTGGCGTCACCACGGCGGTCGGCGCGCCGGCGGTGTCGACCGAGGATGAGTACTTCAAGGCCTGCCTCGCGGCCAAGACGTGGATGGCCGAGCAGGGCACCGACGCCAAGGCTCAGTTCGAGCCCTATTTGGCCGATCTGCAGTCCACGGACGCCGCGGGACCTGGCACATTCGACACGCCGTGGTCGCAGCTGGCACCGGAACGGCAGGCAGCGGTCATCGTCGCGGCCGAGGCCGCCGCCGACGATCTCTGCGGCTAGCACCGCCTTTTTAATCACGGCTGCGAGAAACCCCGGGTAGCGCCCACTCGCCAGCCGGATCTCACCGCGCCCCGTCGACGCCGTCGCGCGCGACTCCGGGACCGAGATGCGTTGACGACACAGACAATTAGACCGTCTAGCTGTAGTGGCGTGGCTCACAAAAGCGGTTATGCTGTGTCCCGCATCACTTTGAGAGGACTGCAGATGTTCGGATCGCACGACAACGGTGTGGACAAGTCCCATTCCGGGCTCCCGCCCGCCGCGCACGGATCGATCAGCGGCACGCGGGTACTGATGGGCCTTCTGCTTCTCTTGATCGCCGTCGCGGCGATCAGCGGCATCGTGGTGTCCCTCTCGAGCGGACAGCCGACCGTCGCATTCGTCATCGGCCTCGTCTCCGTCGCCTTCTTCAGCCGAATCGGCTGCTAGTAGGCAATCCGCCGGCCTGGCCCTTCGCTCGACTTCTGCTTGTGCGCGCGATTGGCGATGCTTGGTGGGACGATGACTGCCATGCGGGTGGCACTGGCGCTCGGTAGTGGCGGCGCGCGCGGCTACGCGCACATCGGCGTTATCAACGAGCTGCGCGATCGCGGGCACGACATCGTAGGCATCTCCGGGTCGTCCATGGGCGCACTGGTCGGCGGACTGCAGGCGGCCGACAAACTCGACGACTACACCACCTGGGCGAGTTCACTGACGCAGCGCGCAGTTCTGCGACTGCTTGATCCATCCCTCACCGCGGCGGGCGTGCTGCGCGCCGAGAAGATCCTGGACGCCGTCCGGGAGATCCTCGGCGACGTGGCAATCGAGGATTTGCCGATCCCGTACACGTCGGTCAGCACCGACCTGGTCACCGGACGGTCTGTGTGGTTACAGCGCGGTCCCGTCGTGGACGCGATCCGGGCGTCGATCGCCATCCCCGGCGTCATCAGCCCGCACGTGCTCGACGGGCGGCTCCTCGCCGACGGCGGCATCCTCGACCCACTGCCGATGGCGCCGCTGGCGGCGGTCAGGGCCGATGTGACAATCGCCGTCAGCCTCAACGGCGATGACCCAACCGGCCACGACCTGCATCGTGACGAGCCGGGGCAACGGTCGAGTGCGGAGATTCTGAGCCGGATGTGGCGTAGCACGACAGCGCTGCTCGACACCGCCTCGGCGCGAACACTTCTCGACACTCCGGCAGCCCGCTCCGTGATGAGCCGATTCAGCGCTTCGGAGGTTGAGGAGGGCGACCCAATCACCGACGCCGACCCGATGCCCATCCCCAGGCTCGGCGGGTTCGAGGTGATGAACCGAGCCATCGACATCGCGCAGGCCGCGCTCATGCGGCACACGCTGGCCTCCTACCCGCCAGATCTGCTCATCGAGGTGCCGCGGACCGCGGCCCGCAGCCTGGAGTACTACCGCGCCAACGAAGTCATCGACATCGGCCAGGAACTCGCGGCGCTGGCGTTGGACACGTTCATCGACCTCGACACGGCATCGACCGACACCTCAGAGTCCTAGAAACTCCGCCACCCGCTGCGCCTCGCGCCGGCCCTGGGCCCGCCCCGCGTGCGCCGACGGGATCCGGCACGCCGGGTCCAACGGGTTGCGGCCGAACGCGGCCAATGCGTCGTCGTCGGCGAACACCGCCAGCGCCGAATCGCCCAATTCCGCAATCTCACGCACCGCGCCGTCACCGAACGGCGACGGCGCGTTCTGCCCCGACGGCACCAGCGCAACCACGCCTGCGCAGTCGGCCGCGGCCGCCGTGTTGACGGTGCTGCCGACACCGCCGTCCATGTAGCGGCGGCCCGCGATCGTCACCGGCGGCCAGACACCCGGAACCGCGCAGCTGGCGGCGACCGCGTCGACGAGCCCCACGCCGGAGTCGCCGTCGAACACCACCAGCTCACCAGTCGCCACGTCGATCGCCGTGACCCGCAACACCCGCTGTGGCCAGTCGTGCGATGGCAGCCGGTGCGCTATCACCTCGCGGCGCACGGACTCCGCGACGGTCTCGGTTGACAGCGCGATCTCGCCTATCCGCTGCAGCTTCTGCTCCGTGGTGGCACCGGGGGTGAGCATCGCGGTGACGAACAGATCGGCGATGGCTGCGATGTCGACACCCGAGTCGATCTCGTGGGATGTCGCGGCGATCTGGCGGGCGAACAGATCCTCAAGGGTCGCGCCGCTGCCCAGTTGCGCGGCGACCGTCGACCCCGCCGAGGTGCCGAGTAGAACGTCGGAGGCCAGCAGCGTCGACGCCGCGAGCGGCAATACATCGGCGATACCGCAGAGGATGCCGGTCTCCCAGGCGATGCCGGCCAGTCCCCCACCTGCGAGTACGAGTCCACGTTTGGTCACGGAAGTCGAGTGTGCCAAACGCCCGATTCCTGCCGGACTCAGACGGCGGTGTAGCCTGGGCCGCGTGACCATCGTGCGTGCCAGCTATTGGCGCTTTATCCAGGCTCCGGGCGGAGCCGATAAAGCGCAGCACTAAGCACGCATCCACCCGGAGCCCAGGCAGTGACCATCAGGTCGCTGCCTTTCGTCATTCAAGGGCGCCGGACCTCACTGCGGTGCCCACACCAGAAAGGCACCCAAACATGAACCTGGCGCAGATCGCCACACCACCGACGACGTCGGACCGGCGAATCCGAAGTTTCAGCGCGATTCCCAGCCCGCATGACGTGCTCGCCGAGTTCCCGCTGGGTGCTGCGCGCGCTGAGCGGGTGGCCCGCGACCGCGATGAGATCGCCGACATCCTCGCCGGCCGCAACAACCGCCTACTGGTTGTGGTGGGACCGTGCTCGGTGCATGACCCGGCCGCTGCACTGGATTACGCCCGGCGGCTGGTCAAGGTCGCCGACGACCTGCGCGATCGGCTGAAGATCGTGATGCGCGTCTACTTCGAGAAGCCTCGCACCACCACCGGGTGGAAGGGTCTGATCAACGATCCGGGAATGGACAACACGTTCGATGTGACCCGCGGTCTGCGCGTCGCCCGGCAACTGCTGCTCGACATCATCGATATCGGCCTGCCCGTCGGGTGTGAGTTCCTGGAACCGACCAGCCCGCAGTACATCGCCGATGCCGTGGCGTGGGGGGCGATCGGCGCCCGCACCACCGAGTCTCAGGTGCACCGCCAGCTGGCGTCGGGCCTGTCGATGCCGGTGGGGTTCAAGAACGGCACCGATGGCAACATCCAGGTCGCCGTCGACGGCGTGAAAGCGGCTGCCGCCCAGCATGTCTTCTTCGGTATGGACGATCTCGGACGGGGCGCGGTGGTGAGCACCGCGGGCAATGAGGACTGCCACGTGATCCTGCGCGGGGGCACCGACGGCCCGAACCACGATGCGGAGTCGGTGAACGTCGCGGCAGCCAAGTTGACCAAGGCCGGGCTGCCCGGACGTGTCGTGATCGATTGCAGCCACGCCAATTCCGGTAAGGACCACATCCGCCAGGCGGAGGTCGCCACGGAGGTGGCACAGCTGGTGCGCGATGGTTTGCCGGTCAGCGGCGTGATGCTGGAGAGCTTCCTGGTCGGCGGGGCCCAGGCACCCGAGGCCGTTCCGCTGACCTACGGACAGTCGGTGACCGACAAGTGCATGGATTGGGACTCAACCGATCTGGTGCTGCGCACGCTCGCCGGCGGCGGCGGGTCCGACTAGCGCCCAAACCGACGAAATGGCTGCGCGAACCCATCCAGTAGCAACCACTTCGTCAGTTTCGCGGACCACAACCCAGCTCGCGGTGGCTGCGCCATGATGGAGGCGGTGGCTTCGAGCCATCGCGTGCGACGAATGGGAGCGACATGGTTGACACGATGCGGGCCCAGCGGTTCTACGCCGACACGAAGACGATTGCGGTGGAGAGCGTTCCGATCCCTGAACCGGGACCGGGTGAGGTGCTGGTCAAGGTCGCGTTCTGCGGTATCTGCCACTCCGACCTGAGCCTGATCAACGGCACCTTCCCCGCCCAACTGGCGGTGGTCACCCAGGGCCACGAGGCGTCGGGCACCATCGCGAAACTCGGTGCAGGCGTCACCGGCTGGGCCGAGGGCGACCGAGTGGTCGTCGCCGCAGGCAGGCCGTGCATGGACTGCGTCAACTGTCGGCGCGGGGACATGTCCAACTGCCTGCGGATCCGCTTGATGGCCTTCGCGTATGACGGCGGCTGGGCCGAGTACACGGTGGCACAGGCGTTCGGGCTGACCAGAGTTCCGGACAACGTGGCGATGGAGCAGGCGGCCATCCTGGCCGATGCGGTCTCCACGCCGTTCGGCGCCGTCGTGCGGACTGCCAACGTCGGTGTCGGTGAGTCAGTCGGGGTGTGGGGCGTCGGCGGACTCGGCACCCACATGGTGCAGTTGGCTCGCCTCGTCGGGGCCGCGCCAATCATCGCCGTCGACATCAAACCCGCGATTCTGGATCGGGCGCTCGCGGTCGGCGCCGACTACGCGTTCGAGGCCCGCGATCCGAAGCTGCACGACAAGATTCTCGAGGTCACCGACGGTCGCAATCTCGACGTCGCATTCGACGCGGTCGGGCTGTCCTCCACGTTCGAGCAGGCCCTGAACAGCCTGACGGTCGGTGGGCGACTGGTCGGCGTCGGCATGAGCGCCGACGCACCGACGATCGGCCCCACCTCGATGTTCAACCTCTTCAAACGGCAGGTACTCGGCCACCTCGGCTACCAGAACGCCGATATCGCCACGTTGGCGAACCTGGTGTCGCGGGGCCGCCTGGACCTGTCGCGGTCCATCAGTGACGTGGTGTCACTCGAGGACATAAGGCTGGGCATCGAGAAGCTCGAAAAGGCCGACGGGGACCCGATCCGAATCCTGGTCGCGCCCTGACGAATTTGGGCTGCGCCCGCTAGCGCAGACCCGGTGCCGCCTTACCGCTGATCAACGGCAGGTCGAGGTAGGTCACGATGCCGGGGGCCGCCTCGCACACCGCGGGCACCGAGTTCACGCAGTGCGCGGCGGTGGCGACGATTCCGGACTCCGGGGGCTCGTCACCGAACTCTGACTGGAATCCCTTGAAGCTCACCGTGATATCGGGATTGCCCTTCACCTCGACCTCGTAGCGCTGCCCCTCCGGACCGAATGTCCATGCGGGATCGAGGTTCTCCTCACCCATGAACCAGTTCACCGTGACCCGGACGACGACCTCGGTGCCGACGAGCGCCTCCCAGTGAAACTTTCGGGCCGCGACCTGGCCGGGCTCGATGGCACCCATCGGCGAGTCGATGGGTGCGGTCGCCACCGCGATCTCCTGGGTCGCCCTGATCTTCGGGTCGATGTTGAACCCACACTTGTCGACGATCATCTTCACCGACTGGATGAAGCCGCCGTCGAGCAGTTTCTGCATCGGACCGGTCAGCGCCTTCTCCGGGGTGCCACCGAAACCCATCACGTACCTCAGCACGTCGGGTGCCTCATAGGTGCGCAGGTCGGAGAACTCCTCGGCGCGAACGAACGTCAAGCCGGTGGACATTATCGACATCATCAGCGGGAACTTGTCGCTGATACCGCCTGGCGCGATGCCGGTGCCGTGCAGCGTCACTCCACCCTCGAGTGCGGCGGCGCGCAACGGGGCGCCCTCCTTCTCCCCCGGGTAGAACCAGCCGACGGGGGTGACCACGTTCTTGCCCGACCGCAGCAGTGCCGCCACCTCATCGGGGTTCGGCATGAGCGGTGAGTAGATGACCGCGCCGGCCTCCAGCGCCAGGATCTCGTCGACGCTGTTGGTCGCCGTCACCCCCAGCGACTCCCCACCGATCAGCTCGCCGACGTCCTTGCCGCTCTTGGCCTCCGAGTGCACCCAGCACCCGACGAGTTCCAGATCGGGGTGCTCGAGAACCCCCCTGATCGCGGCAACGCCGACCCCGCCGGTCGCCCACTGCACCACTCGCAACGTCATCCGGGTCTCCTCTCGAGGGCAAAACTGGAACACGTTCTAATTAATCTCTACACCACTCGGCGGCTCCGGACTGCACAATCAACACCGATGATTCTCGACTTCGGAGTTCTCGGCCCGCTGCAGGTGACGGCCAACGGGGCACCGCTACCGCTTGGCACACCCAAGCAGCGGGCGGTGTTGGCGATGCTGGTGATGAGCCGCAACCGGCCCGTCAGCAGCCAGTCGTTGGTCAACGCGGCGTGGGAGCAGTACCCACCGGCCGAACCCAAGGCCAGCCTGCACTCCTACGTCTCGAATCTGCGGCGCCTACTCGCCGGGGCGGGACTCGACGCTAAGACCGTCCTGGCCAGCGCCCCACCCGGGTATCGACTCTCGGTGGCCGACGCCGACGCTGACATCGGCCGGTTCATCGCACATAAGACCGCTGGCGTGCAGGCCGCCGCCGCAGGCCAATTCGAGCAAGCCAGCCAGCACCTGGAGAACGCACTCGCCGAGTGGCGTGGCGCTGTCCTCGACGACCTTCGGGACTTCGACTTCGTCGACCCGTTCGCCACGGCACTGATGGAGGACAAGGTCGTCGCACACACGGCGCGAGCCGAATCCGAGATCGCCTGCAACCGTGCCTACGGGGTGATCGGCGATCTGGAGGCTCTCGTCGCCGCGCATCCGTACCGGGAACCATTGTGGGCGCAGTTGATCACCGCCTACTACGTCACCGAGCGGCAGTCCGATGCACTCGACGCCCACCAACGGCTGAAGACGACGCTCGCCGACGATCTCGGCCTCGATCCCGGGCCCACCATCCGCACGCTGCACGAGCGGATCCTGCGCCAGGAACCGCTGAACGCCAGGAGGGCCGCGCAGACCACGGCGGTACACAAGATCGACAACATCGGCCTGCGGACCGCGGTCGGTGACCAGACCCCGCTGGCGCACCTGCACGCCACCGCCGGCGCCACGGCCGGACGCGTTCATCCGCTGCTCGCCGCGGCCACGCGCATAGGTCGCCTGCCCCACAACGACATCGTGCTCGACGACCCCAACGTCAGCCGCCACCACGCGGTCGTCATCGACACGGGCACCAGCTTCGTCATCACCGATCTGCGCTCGGCCAACGGACTGGAGGTCAACGACCAGCGGATTCGCCGTACGGCCACGCTCCGCGGCGGGGACCGCATTCGCATCTGCGACCACGATTTCACCTTCGAGGTCGGCGGTCAGACAGAGTCCTGACCGACGAGTTCCGCTGTAGCGACCCACCCCTGGCACTAGGGTGCTAGCTGGCACGCCAGGCAAGTGCCGAACGTTGGCATTGGTCGAGGGGAACGGGGCAGATGAGCGAGCCGAATTCACGTGAAGGCACTCAGTTCGGGCCCTATCGCCTGGTGCGGCTTATCGGCAAGGGCGGCATGGGCGAGGTCTATGAGGCCCACGACACCGTCAAGGACCGCGTCGTCGCCCTGAAGCTGCTGCCGGAGAGCGTGTCCCACGACCCGGTCTTCCGCAAGCGACTGCAGCGCGAAGCCCATTCGGCAGGCCGCCTGCAGGAGCCCCACGTCGTGCCCATCCACGACTACGGCGAGGTCGACGGCACCCTATTCGTCGACATGCGCATGATCGAGGGGTCCGATCTTCGCAAGCTGCTGAGGAACTTCGGGCCGATGACGCCCGCGCGGGCCGTGGCCATCGTGCGCCAGATCGCGTCCGCGCTGGACGCCGCGCACGAGGGCGGCATCATGCACCGGGACGTCAAGCCGGAGAACATCCTGGTCACCCACGACGACTTCGTCTATCTGGTGGACTTCGGCATCGCCAACGCGGCCAGCGACGAGAAGCTCACCGAGATGGGCACCGCCGTCGGCACTTACGCCTACATGGCTCCCGAGCGGTTCACCACCGACGAGGTCACCTACCGCGCCGACGTCTACGCGCTGGCCTGTGTGCTCTACGAGTGCCTCGCCGGGTCGCAGCCGTATACCGGTGACAGCGTCAGCATGGTCATCACCGGCCACCTGATGCAGCCGATTCCGCAGCCCAGCGTCGAACGGCCCGGTATCCCTTCCGCGTTCGACGATGTGATCGCGCGCGGTATGGCCAAGAAGCCCGACGAACGGTTCGTGTCGGCTGGGGACCTGGCTATGGCGGCCACCTCGGCGCTGACGGCGCGCGAGCAGGATCAGGCCGAGACGATCCTGCAACACGGCCAGGGTGCCGTGACCCCGGGGCTGCCGCTGGACCAGAACGCGACGATGGCCGCACCCGGACTGCTGATACCGCAATCCGGGGCGACCCCACCGGGCCAGCCCTACGGAGTCACACCTGCCCCGTACGGCGCTGCCACACCGCCTCCGTTCCCGACGACACCGCCACCCCCGCCGCCACCGCCGGGCCAGCCGTACGGCTTCGCCGGATACAGCTCTCCGCCTACTGCCGGCGGCACCGGCGGGCCACCGTCGTGGAATCCGCCGCCCGGGCCGACTCCCCCACGCGGGAACAAGGTTCCATGGATTCCGCTTGCCGCAATAGGTGGTGTCGCGATGCTGCTCATCGCCGCCCTGGGCATATTCCTGGTGGTCAAGTCCGACGACGAGGCATCAGGTCCGACGACGCCGATGACGAGCACCAAGAAACCGACCAGCGAGCGCTCCTCACCCACGCGCACCAGGCCCACCGACGATCCAGGTAACCCGGATTCGTTCGGCGCCCAGCTGTTGGCGCTGGTTCCGCAGGGGTACCCGACCAGCGTCTGCGAGGTCGCGTCGCCGCCGGCACCCGGTGCGCTCGCCACCGTCGACTGCGGACTGTCCACCCAACCCGGCGGACCACACGCGGCCCGGTACTCGCTGTTCGCGGACGTGGATCAGTTGGCACAGCACTTCGCCGCCTCCGCAGCCGAGAACGAGGAGATCTTCGCGTGTCCAGGAAGTGACATGGACTCGCCGGCGGACTGGAACTACAAGCGCTCACCCGACGTGGTGGCCGGGCAGGTCGCGTGCGGCAGCTACCAGGGCAACGCCGACGTGATGTGGACACAGAACGACGAACTGCTCCTCGCCGACGTGCAGGGCCCCAACATCGACGAGCTGCACACCTGGTGGCTGAACTACAGCTGAGTCGCGGGCGCCAAGGATTCGACAAGAATTCCTCAAGAGGCCCGACGGAGGGTGATGTCAGTCCGGGAACACCCGGAGCGACACGACATCACCAGGAGCACCCATGTTCAGCAACCGGATCGGGCCCCTCGCCGCAACAGCGCTGATGGCGGGTGCGCTCGGTGTGGCCGCACTCGGGCTGGCGGGCACCGCCGGTGCGCTGCGCTCATCGGACGCCTCGTTCCTCGACGCCATCAGCGCCGAGGGCATCGGATTCGACAGTCCCGCCACCGCGATCTCCAATGGGCACTACGTCTGCGCAGCACTGGACGACGGTGTCTCCCTGCCCGACCTGGGCAGCGAGATCCTGACCTACACCGACCTCTCGGAACATCAGGCGGCGGTGTTCGTGGTCTCGGCGGTGGAGAACTACTGCCCGGAGCACACCGACCTGTTCGAGTGATCCCGGCCGCGTTGTAAGTTGCAAGAAACGCAGCGTCGCGAAGGGATCAACAATGCCGAAAGCCAAGAACCGCGTCTTCGTCGTGGGTGTGGGTATGACGAAGTTCGAGAAGCCCGGTAGCCGCGAGGGCTGGGACTACCCGCAGATGGCCAAGGAGTCGGGCACCAAGGCACTCGAGGACGCCGGTATCGCCTACACCGAGGTCGAGCAGGGCTACGTCGGGTACTGCTCGGGCGACTCGACGTCCGGGCAGCGGGCGCTCTACGAGCTGGGGATGACGGGTATCCCGATCGTCAACGTCAACAACAACTGTTCGACGGGTTCCACGGCGCTCTACCTTGCGGCGCAGTCCATCCGCGGTGGGCTGGCCGACTGCGTCATGGCGCTCGGCTTCGAGAAGATGCAGCCGGGGTCGCTGGGTGGCGGCGCGCAGGACCGGGAGTCACCGCTGGGCAACCACGTCAAGGCGCTCGCGGAGATCGACGAGTTCGCATTCCCGGTGGCGCCCTGGATGTTCGGCGCCGCGGGACGCGAGCACATGAAGAAGTACGGCACCACCGCCGAGCACTTCGCCAAGATCGGCTACAAGAACCACAAGCACTCGGTCAACAACCCGTATGCGCAGTTCCAGGACGAGTACACGCTCGAGGACATCCTCGGCGCACGGATGATCTCGGATCCGCTGACCAAGCTGCAGTGCTCGCCGACCTCGGACGGCTCGGGCGCGGCGATCGTGGTCAGCGAGGACTACGTGGCCAAGCACGGGCTAGCCGCCCAGGCCGTGGAGATCGTCGGCCAGTCGATGACCACCGACTTCGCCAGCACCTTCGACGGCAGCGCCGCCAACATCATCGGCTATGACATGAATGTTCAAGCCGCCCAACAGGTTTACCAGCAGTCAGGGCTCGGCCCGGAGGACTTCCAGGTCATCGAACTGCACGACTGCTTCTCGGCCAACGAACTGTTGCTGTATGAGGCGCTGGGACTGTGCGGTGCGGGCGAGGCACCCAAGCTGATCGATGATGGTGACACCACGTACGGCGGGCGCTGGGTGGTCAACCCCTCCGGCGGACTGATCTCCAAGGGCCACCCGCTGGGCGCCACCGGGCTGGCCCAGTGCGCTGAGCTGACCTGGCAGCTGCGCGGCACCGCGGACAAGCGTCAGGTCGACGGCGTCACCGCCGCACTGCAGCACAACATCGGTCTCGGCGGCGCGGCCGTCGTCACCGCCTACCAGCGCGCCGACAGGTAACCCCGCCCTCGAACGTGAAGAGGATGGCGACTTTCCGCTCGGGAGTCGCCATCTTCTTCACGTTCGGCGGGTGTTCGGTCAGCTGAGGGTGACCACCTCGTAGCCCCCGTCGGCGTGGCGGGCCCGGATGGTCTTCTTGTCGTACTTGCCGACGCTGGTCCGGGGCACCTGGTCGATGAACGTCCACCGTTCGGGCAACCACCACCGGACGACGCGCTGCGCCAGGAACTCCCGCAGTTCGGCGGGTGTGGCCTGCGCATTCTCGTTGAGGACGACGACGGCAAGCGGCCGCTCCTGCCATCTGTCATCGGGCACGCCCACGACCGATGCCTCGAGTACCGCGGGGTGCGCGATCAGGTGGTTCTCCAGTTCGACCGACGAGATCCACTCCCCGCCGGACTTGATCACGTCCTTGGCGCGGTCGGTGAGCGTCACGTAGCCGAGCGGGTCGATACAGCCGACGTCACCGGTGCGCAGCCAGCCGCTATCGAACTTCGACTCATCACGGTTGAGGTAGTAGGACCCGGTCACCCATGGGCCGCGGACCTCGATCTCGCCAACGGCCTTGCCGTCGTGTGACATCGGGTCTCCCTCGTCATCGACGATCCGAACCTCCACACCACACGCCGGACGCCCCTGGGTGGAGCGCAGCGCCCAGTGCAGTTCCTCGGAGACGCCCGGCACGGGAATCGCCACCGTCGCGACCGGGGACGTCTCGGTCATCCCCCATGCCTGCTGGATCCGTACGCCGTAGCGCTGCTCGAACACCTCCATGAGCGACCGGGGCACCGCCGAGCCGCCGCACGCGACCAGGCGCAGCGACGAGATGTCATGGCCCGGATGACCTTCCAGGTGGTGAAGCACGTCATTCCAGATGGTCGGTACCGCCCCGGCCACCGTCGGGCGACGGGTCTCGATCAGGTCGATCAGCGACACCGCGTCCATGAAGCGGTCGGGCATCACTAGATCCGCGCCGGCCATCAGCGCGGCATAGGGCAGACCCCAGGCGTTGGCGTGGAACATCGGCACGATAGGCAGCACCGAGTCACCGACGCCGACACCCAGCACGTTGGTGGTGCAGGAACTCAGTGAGTGCAGGTAGGTCGACCGGTGACTGTAGACGACACCCTTCGGGTTTCCGGTCGTGCCGCTGGTGTAACACATTGCCGCAGCGGATGTTTCGTCGAGCTCTGGCCAGTCGAAGTCCGGCGACTGACCGGCCAGCACCTCGTCGTAGCGCAGCACGGTCTTACCGGAGGCGGTCAGTGGCGCCAGGTCGCCATCGCCCACCACGATGACGGTGTGCACGGTCTCGAGCAACGGGAGGACGGGCGCCAGCAGGGCCGTCAGGGACACGTCGACGACGATCACCTTGTCCTCGGCCTCGTTGGCGATGAACGCGATCTGTTCGGGTGAGAGCCGGATGTTGAGCGTGTGCAGCACGGCGCCCATCGACGGGGCCGCCAGGTAGACCGCGAGGTGTTCGGCGTTGTTCCACATGAACGTGCCGACCCGATCGTCGCCCGTGATGCCCAGGCCACGCAACGCGTTCGCCAGCCGGCCCACCTGCTCGCCGAGTTCGCGGTAGCTAGTCGAGCGGTAGCGCCCGTCACCCATCGCGGTCGTGACAGTGCGGTCACCGCTCACACCGACTGCGTGTCGCAAGATCGCGGCAACGGTCAATGGGACGTCCTGCATTGTGCTGAGCATCACTCCACCCTTCGGTTGGCCGCGATGTTATCGCCGGAGACCGGCGGTGGCGGCGGATCCGCTACGGCCGGGTCCACGCCGCGGGAACGAAACCGGTGCCGGCGGCGATGAACAATGAGAAGGACTCACCGTTTCAGCAGATAGGGGGCGCGCCATGCGTCCGTCACTAGTTCTTGCCACATTTGCCACTTCCGTCGCAGCGCTACTACTGGGACCCGCTGCCGTGGCCCACGCCGACGAGACGCCGCAGGAGACGATCAGCCGGTTGCAGGACCAGGGCTACACCGTGAACGTCGACCGGGTCGGCAACGGCCGGATCAACGACTGCGTCGTCACCAGCGTGCGCAACCCGCAGGTCCAGACCGACACCATCCGCGACTACTACGGCAAGCCGGACGAGAACGGCAATCGGAAGTACCGACTCATCGAGGTGGTCACCAGCCAGTCGATCTCGGTGTCGCTGGACTGCACCGGCTGACCGCCCGCGCGGGAGCCGCTCCGGTTCCCACCGCGGGTTAACTAGGGAATGATGGGTTGGACACGACAGGAGGCGCGGATGCGTAGTAGGTGGGCGGTCACGCCGATGGTCATCGCGACGGCCGGAGTCCTCGGTGCCGCACTCGCCACGGCGGGTGTCGCAGGCGCCGACGAGGAGTCCGCGAGCGAGGTCATCTCGCGTCTTCAGTCCGAGGGCTACACCGTGACGCTCGACAAGATCGGCACCGGCCCGATCGACTCGTGCACCGTCAGCAGCGTGCGCAACCCCCAGTCGGTCTCGCAGTTGGTGCCCTACGTCGGCCCCGGCCTCGGTGGCGACCGCATCCTCGTCCCGCAGACCAATCAGACGGTGTCGGTGTCGCTGATCTGCTGACGCCGATCTCCGCGGGGCTCAGCGGTTGGAACAGTCCAACGACACCGTGATGGAGCGTCTCACCACCACCTCTATGAAGCGGTCGCGGTCATCGCGTCGTCCGTCCACCCGGACCAGCCGGGTCTGTTCCTGCGGGTTGCGGATGCTGGTGACCTCACACTCCGAAAGTGGAGCGCTACCAACGCGATCCACGCGGACATCGAAGCCCTGTGCCTCGAGTTGGCCGATGGTCACGATCGCCGATGTCGAACCGGGCGCGGCCAGTGCCGCCGGGGCGAGCAGCACACCGACGGCCACGACGCCCAGCGCGAGAATGCTCAAGGGTGCGGCACGCATGTCGAATCTCCTTCTCCCCGAACGTCCGGCTGACGTAGCCGTCTGCCTGGAGAACGAGACGTGGCGCCGTTCGGTTCAGCTCGACACCCCACCCACGCGACGGAACCCGGCCAGGCTGACCTGACCGGGTCCGTCGTGACGCGCCCTACACCGAGGCCGGGACTCGCTCCTGCCTTGGCTCTTCGGCGCGCGAGTCGTGCTCGGAATCGACCATCGTCAACTCGTTGAATGGATCGTCGCCGCGCAGCACCACATCGACGCGGTCCTTGTCGATGGTGTGCGTCCACGACCCGACCAGGATCGTGGCCACCGCGTTACCCGAGAAGTTGGTCAGGGCGCGAGCCTCGGACATGAACCGGTCGATGCCGACGATCAGGCCGACACCGTCGAGCAGATCGGGGCGATGGGCTTGCAGCCCACCGGCCAACGTGGCCAGACCCGCACCGGTGACCCCGGCCGCGCCCTTGGAGGCGACGATCATGAACACCAGCAGACCGATCTGCTCGCCCAGTGACAGCGGATCGCCAAGGGCACCGGCGATGAACAGCGACGCCATGGTCAGGTAGATCGCGGTGCCGTCGAGGTTGAACGAGTAACCGGTGGGGACCACCACGCCGACCGTCGTGCGCTCGACGCCGAGATGCTCCATTTTGGCGATAAGACGCGGCAGCGCGGACTCCGAGGACGATGTCGACACGATCAGCAGATACTCGCGGGCGAGGTAGCGCACGAGCTTGAAGATCGACACGCCCGCGACCAACCGCAGGATCGTTCCCAGCACACCGAACACGAACACCACGCAGGTGATGTAGAAGGCCAGCATGAGTCCGAGCAGCTGAGTGACGGCGGTCCAGCCGGTCTGGCCGACAACGTTGGCGATCGCACCGAACGCGCCGATCGGCGCCAGCCACAGGATCATCACCAGGACCTTGAACACCAGCTTCTGCAGCGATGCGATCGCCCGCAGCGCCGGCTCACCGGCGGTGCCCATACCCTGCAGCGCGAACCCGACCAGCAGGGCGATGAACAGTGCCTGAAGCACGCTGCCGCCAGTCAGCGCCGAGAACAGCGTGTCCGGGATGATGCCCTGGACGAAGTCCACCAAACCGCCGGCCTCATGGGCCGTCTCGGCGAGTTCGGCGCCCTTGCCCGACGCGGATTCGGTGAGATGCATGCCGGTGCCCGGATGCAGGAGATTGCCGACCACCAGACCGATCGCGAGGGCGAACGTCGACATCCCCAGGAAGTAGACGAATGCCAGCCCGCCGACCTTGCCGACGGTGGCGGCCTTGCGCACCGATCCGATGCCCAAGACGATGGTGCAGAAGATGACGGGCGCGATCATCATCTTGATCAGATTGACGAACATGGTGCCGAGCACGCCGACGCTCTTGCCGACCTCCGGGGCAAGCAGACCGACGGCGACACCGGCGACGACCGCGACGATCACGGCGATGTAGAGCCAGTGTGTGCGGTCCCGCTTCTCCGACTTCTCGTTGTCCGGGGGTGCGGACGTGTCCGGATTGGCCATGGGAGTTCCTCCTGCTCGCAACGCATCGGTTCGATGTGGTCTGCAAGGATGGTGTTCCCAGAAGTGAGCCAGGTCACGCTTTAGTTCATTTCGTTCACAGATGGTGTGCACCGGGAGGGTTAGCGTCATGTATCGCCTCAGCTCGCTTGCCGGCGCGGATAGCCTTGTGTTCGGCAAGCAGCGAGTGCGAGTGTTGCGAATCTATCTGGGTGCGACGACGTTTCTGTTCACCTATGGGGTCGTCTTCACGCTGTTCCCCGTGCGCACCGACCTGGCTTACGGCAACCCGGTCGGGGGAATCGTCGCCATCGCGCTCGGCGCGGCAGCGCTGGTGTCCTTGGCCCTAAAGCCGAATCGCCTCATGCCGGCGACTCTGGCTGCGATGGCGGCCACGCCAATCGTGATGGCGTTCCACGTCTCGATGGCCGCCGAGTATGTCTGCCTGATCGGGCCGATGTTCCTGGCGATGTACCTGCGGGCGTTCCACCCGCCCCGCTCCGCGTGGTTGTTGATCGTCTCGCTCACCGCTGCCTGTGTGATCGCCGTCGCGGTCGCCCCCGCACCGCACGTAGGCGTCATCACGTTTCTCATCTTCGCGGTCGCAATCATCGGAGCCGCCGAGTCCTTCGGTCTGCTGATGCGCGCAATGTTCAACGCCGCGTGTACGGACCCCCTGACCGGGCTCCTCAATCGCGCGGGTTGGGAGATCGGAACGACCGATCTGATGACACGTTTTCGTGCGGCCCCGGTGTCGGTCACGGTCGTCGCCCTCGATATCGACGGCCTCAAGAGCCTCAACGACACATACGGACATCAAGCCGGGGACCGGCGCATCACGGACTACGCGCACCACTGGCGACAGGTCGCGCCTCGACACGCTGTTCTGGCCCGATTGGGCGGCGACGAGTTCGCCGCCTTCATTGCCGGTGAAAGCCCCGAGATCGTCGAGGAGTTCCTGGGCAGCATCCGGCTGAACACGCCCGGGGTTAGCGTCGGGACGGCCACGCAGAGTTCGCTCAATGCCAGCATCGCGGACTTGTACGCACAAGCCGATGCCGAGCTATACCAGAGCCGGGGACGGCCGCTGCGTGATGACTCAGGTAGCGCCGCGAACACGCAATCGAACTAGGCCGTTGCGCCCCGTACCCTCCAATTTGAGTACAGAGTTCATTCGTCCAGGTGGCGACGCCAGCGGAGGTGCGATGCACAGACGGCCGATTCCGTGGCCACGCTCCCTCGCGGGCCAGGCCATTGCCCTTCAGATCGCGGTGATCGCCGTGGTGGTGCTGGTGGGCAGTGCGCTGGCGCTGCTCGACGCCCGCCGCGACGGCGACGAAGCCGCCCGCCAGCAGGTGATCGGCATCGCCACAGCGCTCGCCGACGCACCGTCGACCGCCTCTGCAATCGAAACCGGAAGGGCCACAGAGGTTCTGCAACCGATGACGGAAGCCGTGCGCGCCAACACCGACATCGCGTTCATCACGATCATGTCGGCGGACGGCACCCGTTTCACCCACACCGATCCCGATCAGATCGGCGGCAAGTATCTCGGCACCATCGAACCGGCACTGCGCGGCGAGACGTTCACCGAGGTCTACACCGGCACCCTGGGCCCGTCGGTGCGCGCCATCGCGCCCGTACACGACGCCTCCGGGCGTGTGGTGGGGCTAGTTTCGGCCGGCATCACACAGCAGACGCTGGCACAACGTTGGCGCGGACAGTGGCCGACGATCGCCGTGGTCGGCCTCGGTGCGCTGGCACTGTCCCTGGTCGGGGTGTGGGCCATACGTCGCCGACTACTGCGTCAGACGCACGGCCTGCGGCCCGACGAGCTGCGGGTGATGTACGAGCACCACGACGCGATCCTGCACTCGGTGTCGGAGGGATTGGTCGTGCTCGACCGCGGCGAGGTGGTACTGGTCAACGACGAGGCCCGCCGACTGCTCGGGTTACCGCCGGGGCAGGTGACCACCTCCGATCTGCCGCCGTTCCTGCGGACCCACGACCCCGGCGTGCGCGACGAGGTGCACGTCACCGAGGACCGCGTGCTCGTCGTCAACCGGTCGCAGGTTGCCGACTCGCCAGGCGCGGAGGTCGTCACCATCCGGGATCGCACCGAATTGCAGGGCGCACTAGGCGAACTCAGCGTGCTGCAGGTTCTGACCGAGTCGCTACGGGCGCAGGCTCACGAGTCTGCCAACAAGCTGCACACCGTCATCACCATGGTCGAGATGGGCCGACCCGACGATGCCGTCAGGTTCGCGACCGAGGAACTCGCCCTGTCCCAGCATCTGGTGGACCGACTCTCCGATGATGTCGGCGAACCCGCGTTGGTGGCACTGCTGCTGGGCAAGACGGCCCAAGCTGATGAACGCGGCATCGAGTTGACGGTCACCGAGGAGACCCATCTGCCGTCGAACACCGACCACATCCCGCTGTCCCCGCAGGAGATGGTCACGGTGTTGGGCAATCTCGTCGACAACGCGATGGACGCCTGCGACCGGGACAATCCGTGGGTGGAGGTCACGATCAGCCAGGGCGACGACGAACTGCTGATCCGGGTCGCCGACAGCGGGGCCGGTATGAATGCCGAGACCTTCGCGCGGTCGATGCAGCGGGGGTACTCGACCAAGTCGGACAACGGGGCCGGACAGCACGGCTTGGGCCTGGCACTGGTCGCGCAGGTGGTCAATCGCCACGCGGGTACCCTCACAGCCGATGTCACGTATGGCTCCGTGGTGACCGTGACGGTGCCCGGCGGTGATCGATGACGCCCGCCAGAATGATCAACGTGCTGATCGTCGAGGACGACCTACTGATCGCCGAGGCGCATCGCACGTATCTTGAACGGCTGGAGGGGTTTTCGACCGTCGCGGTGGTGCACACCGCGCGGGCGGCGATGCAGGCGGCGACGCAGGCCTCCGCCGGTGAGGTGCCCGTCGATCTGGTGCTCCTCGACCTCGGCCTGCCTGACGCGAGTGGGATCAGCCTCGCCTCGGCACTGGCCGGGTTGCGTCCGGCGCCCGACATCATCGCGATCACCTCCGAGCGCGATCTGGAGATGGTGCGCGCGGCGGTGGCCCACGGTGCCCTGGCATACCTGTTGAAACCGTTCACGTTCGCCGCGTTCCGCGACAGGCTCGAGCGTTACCGGCGCTACCGCATGGCATTACCCGCCGGGGTGGACGCCGCCAGCCAATCCGAGGTGGACCGCGCGCTCGCCGAATTGCGTGTCGCGACGGACAAGTCGGTTGCGCCCAAGGGTGCGGCGCCCCAGACCAATGACGACATCGCGAGGGCGGTGCGCGACCACGCCGACGGGCTGACCGCTGACGAGGTGGCCAAACGAGTGGGGGTTTCGCGCGTCACCGCGTGGCGGTACCTGGAACGGCTCGCCGATGACGGAACCGTCAGCAGGAACACCGATTACGGGAAGGCCGGCCGACCGAAGACCCGCTACCAGTGGCGGTGACGTCGGCCCCACATGCGATTTCGGCGCGCTTTCGCTCGCTGAGCGACGGTTTGCGCGCCGAAATCACACTGGGGTGCCGTGCCTAGCCCCTGTTGAACAGGTTGCCGATGCCGTTGAGCAGTCCGTTGCCGGCCTGACCCACCTGCGTCAGCGCGTTCGTGCCGGCCGTACCGACCTGAGTCTGAGCGTTCTGAACGGCGGTGCCGGTCTGCGAGATGGCGTTGGTGCCCGCGGTACCCACCTGGATCTGGCCGTTCTGGATCGCGGTGCCGACCTGGGTGAGCAGGTTCGTGCCGGCGTCGCCCACCGAGGACGCCGACTGCGACGACACCCTGTCGCCGGGGCTGAACTTGTTGCCATCCCGCGTGACGTTCTGCTGGTTGTCAGCGGCGGCTGTTCCAGCGCCCGCGAGCGCCATCCCGGCGGCGATAGCTGCGGCACCACCCGCGACGCTCACCGTTGTGGCGAGACGACGTACGACTGAGTTGTTCTGCGTGACCATGAGCTGTCTCCCTTCAGCAACGAATTTCGCGACTGACAGGTGGTTACCACCATAAACGCATGATCAAACTCACAAACCAAAGAAGTTTCCCGAACTCGCGACGCCACGCCGCTGGACTCGCGATTTACGTTGACGAGATGACGTGGAGGTACCGACTCGGCATGTCAGAGCGGTGAAGGATCGCCACTCGAAGGTTGCTGAGGCAAACTGGCAGCAAATCAGCCAGGGGCCGATGCGTGGCCCGCGCTCTAATTTGCTGGCATCCGCCGAGCCGCCAGGAACCTCCCATCGGCACCGATACCGCGGCCGGTAGCTCGTTAGCCAGTTCCCCTGCCTGCCGACGTAGAACGCCCCGAACGCACGAACGCGCGACCACGGATGGTCGCGCGTTCTGCCACCGCCCAGAGGCGGCGGAACATACAGAGGGGCTAGACGCCCGCGGGCTCGAGTTCGCGGAAGGTGGGCACCGCGGCGGCCGAGTTGGCTGCCATCAGTGGGGCGTAGAGCATCGGCGCAGGCGCGGCGACGGCGAAAGCCGTGACGCCACCGGCATAGTCGGCCACGTAGAGACGGTCGACCCCGAGCGCCACGCACGACGGGCGGGCACCCACCGAGATGGTGCCGACGGTGTCGAGCTTCTCGGTGTCGAGCACCACGACCTCGTTGTAGTCGACCACGTAGGCCCGGGTGGCGTCGGCAGACAGGGCCAGCTGCGTCGGCGCCGTGGCGACCTCGACGCTGGCCATGATGCGGCCGGCGACCAAGTCGACCACATGCAGGACACCACGGTCCTGAAGGTCAGAGGTCAGCACGTAGGCGGTGCTGTCCAGGCCGATCTCGAGGCCGCGGATCGATGCTCCGACCTCGAGCGTGCGCCGAACGACGCCGCTCTCGAGATCGACGACGATGAGGCGGCTGCCGCGAGAGTCCGACGTGGCGACGTACAACCGGCGGTCCGAGGAGTCAACGCGCATGGCGTCGATCACCACGTCGTCGCCCTTGGCCAGGTAGATCGTGGAGACGCGCTGCGTGATCACGTCGATGATGGCGACGTCGACGCCGCCATCGGCGGCGCGGCCGGCGTAGATCCGCTTGCCGTCGCGGCTGGTGGTCATCGCCGTCACGCTGAAGGACAGCGGGTAGGAGGCGGTGACGTTGCCCGTGCGGGTGTCAATCACCGCGATGGCGTCGTAGCTGACCGACGCCACACCGACATAGGCACTGTCACCGGCCACGGCGAGCGCGAATGCCTCGCGGGCGGCCACTCCCCCGTTGACGGCAAGGGTTTCAGCGTTCAGCACTGCCATCGAGTGGTCGGCGTAGTTCGACACCACCAGGGTGTCGCCGTCCACTGCGATGTCCGCAATGGGGCCGTGTCCGATGGTGACGGCGCCCTGCAGAGCCGCAGCCGCGTTGTCGACGGTCACACCGTGCGCGCGCATGTAGCCACTAGCCATGTGTCTTGGCACCTCCGCCGGCATGCAGTGCACCGGCCTAGATTTGAAATGGTCTGCGCCCGTACCAGGCGCGGTCTTTGTCGAGTGTAGCGACGGAATCCGACGTTCCAAGGCCCCGAGACGAGGGTTATCGCACACTGCCCGTTAACCTCTCAGTACCCGCTTAGGAAACTCTTCGTTATGGACTCGTTACCTTCTGCTGGCAATCAGGTTTCCGATCTGTAACAGCACCTTTCGCGGTGTGGCAATCACGATTGGGAGGGTGTCGAACGCCACTCCGCGCCAAGACTCTTAGTCTTGTATTCGAAAATGAGGTCTAGATCACAAGGCGACACGACAGCAAACTCACGGTCTAAATGCGCAAGGACTGGCGCAAGTGACGCGCGGTGCCGAAGAGGCTGACGTTGCACGAGGCTACCGAACGGTGGCGCCAGGTCGCCGATCGGCCTCAATCAGCCCCGGTCAATCGTGTTGCCGCTGCCGGAACTCGACGTCTTCGGCTCACCCGTGTGGAACACGATCCGGTTGTCGAAACCCGAGACGACGATGCTCTCCGCGGAGTCGACGGCGACCGCGTTGTCCATACCCGACACCGACACGCTGATGCAGTGACCGGTGACCGTCACAGTGTTCTCCATACCGCTGATGCTGAGAGTCGTTTCGTTGCACGCGATCGACTTGTTCTGACCGACGCCTGCGACGGTGAGATGGCTCCCGGGCGCCGGCAAGTCGGGCACCGTCGCCTCCCTGCTCGGCACCTGAGTCTTGCCGCCACGTGTCGACGGCCCCTCGGACGGCGAATCCGACAGGTCGGTCCCGCCACCGGCGATCTGGGTGCCGTTGCCGGGATTCGACGCACCCATGGTGAACAGATACAACGACACCCCACCGGCGATGACGAAGGCCAGCACCGCAATCACCACGGGGACCACGTAAGTCCGCGAGTGCCCCGTGCTCGACATCGGCGAAAGCGGCGGAGGCGGCGCCTCCCACGGTGTCGTCGGCGGGGGCGGCGCATACGACCCCGAGGGTGGCGGCACGTAGCCATAGGTGCTGCCGTGTGCGCCTACACCGAGTTCGGATTTCTCCGCGGCATCGCCCAACTGCCGCTCCAGATCCCGGATACGCGCCTCAGGGTCGCCCTCAGGTTCCATGGGCAGATCGTGCCACAGCCGCTGAGCGCTAGAGCACCTTGGACAGGAACTCCTGCAGCCGTGGATGTTTCGGGTTGTCGAATACCTCTGCGGGGGTGTCGTCCTCGACGATGTGACCGTCGGCCATGAAAAGAACTCGCGACGCCACCTCGCGCGCGAAGCCCATCTCGTGGGTGACCACCACCATCGTCATCCCGCCCTCGGCGAGGTCACGCAGCACCTGGAGTACGTCACCGACCATCTCGGGGTCCAGTGCACTGGTCGCCTCGTCGAACAGCATGATCGACGGATTCATCGCCAACGAGCGGGCAATGGCGACACGTTGCTTCTGACCGCCCGAGAGCGTGGCGGGCTTGACGTGAGCCTTCTCGGCAAGTCCTACCTGTCCGAGTAGTTCGAGTGCCTTCTTCTCCGCGGCGGCCTTGTTCATCTTCTTGGTCAACAGCGGTGCCAGCGTGACATTCTCGATCACCGTCATGTGCGGGAACAGGTTGAAGTGCTGGAACACCATGCCGATGTGCTGGCGCACCTGGTCGAGGTCCACCTTCGGGTCGGTGAGGTCGTAGTCGTCGACGACGACCTTGCCGCCGGTGATGTCCTCGAGCTTGTTGAGGCAGCGTAGGAACGTCGACTTCCCGGAGCCCGATGGCCCGATGACGCACACGACCTCGCCGTGGCTGACCGTCGTGTCGATGCCGTCGAGCACCACCAGGTCGCCGAAGGACTTCTTCAGACCCTCGATCCGGATCTTGACGGTGCCCGCGGGTTCGGCAGCCGCGGCTTCGGGGATGAGCTTGCTCATTTCACCATCCTCCTTTCGAGCCGGTCGGACAGTTTCGTCAGCGTCATGATGACGACGAAGTAGATGATGCCGATGATGAGCCACATCTTGAACGACTGGTAGTTGCCGGCGATGATGATCCGGCCGGTCTGCGTCAGTTCGGCGATGCCGATCACCGACAGGATCGACGTGTCCTTGAGTGTGATGACGAACTGGTTGATGTAGGAGGGGACCATCGTGCGGATCGCCTGCGGCAGGATCACCCTCCGCATGGTCGGCAGGTAGCCGATGCCGAGGCTGCGTGACGCCTCCATCTGCCCCTTGTCCACCGATTGGATTCCGCCGCGGACGATTTCGGTCATGTAGGCGCCGGCGTTGAGCGACAGGGTGATGATGCCCGCCATCAGCGCCGACATCTGGAACCCGAGCGCCGACGGGATGCCGAAGTAGATGAAGAAGGCCTGCACCAGAAGTGGCGTGCCGCGGAAGATGTCGACGAACGTGGTGCCGATGGCCCGCAGCCAGATCGATCGGGACACCCGGAACAGTCCGAAGATGACGCCGAGTATCAGCGCGAAGAAGATCGAGACGACCGTCAGGATGACGGTCATCTTGAGGCCTTCCAACAACAGTCGGTAGGTGCTCTCGATGAGTCCGAGGTACGAGTTGTCGTCGGTGGTCGCGGCCTCGCCGAGGTACGTGCTGACGATCTTGTCGTACTCGCCGGACGCCTTGAGGTTGTTCAGCCCGGTGTTGAACTTCTGCAGCAGCTCGGCGTTTCGCCCCTTGTTGACGGCGAACCCGTATCCAGTCGGGTCCTCCTTGGGTGTCACGGTCTTGAACCCGTTGCCTTGTGCGATGCCGTAGAGCAGCACCGGGTAGTCCTCGAAGACCGCCTGCGAGTTGCCCGTCTTCACTTCGTCGAACATTGTCGACGAGTCGGCGAAGGAGACGACGTCGAAGCCGTACTCGTCCTTGATCGAATTGGCGAAATCGGAGCCCTGGGTGCCGTTCTTGACGGCGACCCGCTTGCCCTTCAGGTCCGCGTAGGACTTGATTTCGTCGTTGGACTTCAGCACCGCCATCTGGACGCCGGACTCGAAGTACGGTTCGGAGAAGTCGAAGACCTTCTGCCGTTCGTCGGTTATCGACATGCCCGCGATGACACCGTCGACCTGATTGGCCTGTACGGCCTGCAGCGCGGCGTCGAAGCCGAGCGGCTTGATGTCAACCTCGAAGCCCTGATCCTTGGCGATGGCCCTGATGAGGTCCATGTCAATACCGACGAATTTGCCCTGCTTGTCCTGGAATTCGAACGGCGCGAAGGTCGTGTCGGTGGCGATGACGTAGGTCTCCCCCTGCGCGCTCGCCTGCGGTGAGGTGAACATCGCGGTGCCCAGCCCAGCGACAAGCATGGCGGCGAGAAGGAGTGCGAGCGGGCGCAGCGACGGCATGCGCCACCTCACCCGTCGACCGTTGACTAGCAGTGACCGACCGGTTCGCATGCGTGCGCTCCCATCGTGACGTTGGTGCGGGAAGTCTCACGCTAGCGGGACGGCGATGCTGTGGCGGCCGATTCGGTGGACGGCCCGGAAGCGCGCCGCGGAATCAGAGGCCGTCGGATCCGCCCGCGACGATGTAGGCCGTGATGACGTCGACCAGCGCCTGACGGTCCCGCGCGGTGTCCACGGGCGTGGGCCACACCATCTGTGCAACGACCAGTCCGCGCAACGTCGCCCAGATCAGATTGCCGATCTGCGCGGCGTTCGGGGCCGAGAGGCCCTCACCGAGGTGACGACCGAGTGTGGTGAGCCGGTCCATCAGGTTGGCGAGGTGGGTGTTGGCGACCGTGTCGCGCATGCCGCGGGTGGCGATCAGGATCTCCAGTGCGGCCATCGACACCGGGCTGGAGAACGCCTCCCACACCGCGTCGACGACCGTCGCGGTGCGTTGACCGACGGTCCACAGCGGATCCAGTTCGGGCAGCTCGGCCAGCGCATCGGCCAGTTCACCGAAACCCTTGTCCACCACGGCCATCAGTAGGCCATCCAGGTCGCCGAAGTGGTACTGGACCACGCCCCAGGTGACACCGGCGCGGCCGGTGATGTGCCTGACGCTGGGTGGCGCGAAGCCCTCCTCCAGGATGCACTGGACGGTCTCGTCGATGACGGTGTCCCGGGTGCGTTCGGCGCGCTCCTGGCGTCCGGTGGATGGTCGACGTGGCGCGGTCATCGGGTCGGTCTCACCACAGCACCCCGCGGGTGTGATCCGTTGGCCGTAGGTCACGGGCGGCCAGGATGCCGCTTGGGGCGCGGCAGGCCGCCTCGATGACGTTGACTGCGCGGGCAGCCGTGGCGATGACGCCGCCGTCGTTGTGGTCGATACCCGATGTCCCGACGTGTGCGTTGATCTCAATGCCCGGGCTGCCGCCGATCACGACTCGGTGCACGCCCGAACGCCCGTCGGGCGGATAGGCCCAGTCCGGCGCGGCGGCCGCGGTGAGCCGGTTGACGTGCTCCATGGTGATCACCACGTCACCGTCACGCACACCCTCGACGGCGAATCGCACCGCCGCGACCCGGCCGGGCTCGACGCGCATCATGGTGCAGTCGATCGGCTCGGGGGTGACCCACTTGTCGTGCCGCTCGCGAACCTCGTCCAGTTCGATGCCGAGGTCGTCAGCCAGGTTGCGTACCTGCGCACCCCACATCGAGTTCAGCACGCCGGGCGCGAACAAGATTGGGGTGTGATCAGGTGTGGTGCCGAAACCGAAACTCACACCGGTGAATTCGGCGTCGTCGTAGCTGCCGTAATCGCAGATCTCCTGGACGGTTATCGACGTGGCCCTGGCTGCCAGACTCAGCGCCGTGTGGACCAGGGTGTCGCCGGAGAAGCCGGGATCGATTCCGTTGACGTACAGGGTCGCATCGCCGTCTGCGCACGCCTTCGCCAACGGTTCGCGCAGCCACTGGTCGGCGTGATCGGGCGCGACGAGCCAGACGAACGACGTGCCGACGACGTTGGTCCCCGCGCGAAGGAATCTGGTGATCTGGTCGAGCGCCTCGTGGGGCCGGGTCTCGGCCTGTGAGGTGTAGACGACGCAGTCCGCGCCGAGTGCCACCAGCGCGTCGAGATCGTCGGTCGCCGTGATGCCCGTCGGCGTGTACAGGCCGCAGAGGTCTGCGGCGTCACGCCCGAGCTTGTCGGGTCCGGCGGCGTGGACGCCGACGAGTTCGAGGTCGGGCCGTTCGATGATGCTGCGCAGGGCGTGCCTGCCGACGTTGCCGGTGGAGAACTGGATGACGCGACGTGACATGGCGGGCTCCCTCAGAGCAGATCTGTGATGGTCTTCAGGCCGGCGTCGTAGAGCACGCCGGGCAGCATCCCGCCGTCCATCTCGATCGTGGTGCCGTTGATGTAATCGGCTGCGCCGGAGGCGAGGAAGACACACGTCCGACCGACCTCGGCCGGTTCGCCACCGCGCTTGAGCGGGATGGGGTCGAAGTACTGCGCACCGGTCGGATCGTCCTTGGGCAGCACGAACGAGCGGAAGTTGTCGGTGATCGTCGGTCCCAATGCCACGCAGTTGACCCGCACCCGCGGTCCCCACTCCTGTGCCAGCGAGCGGGTCATGTGGTTGAGCCCGGACTTCGCCGCGCCGTAGGAGACCAGGGTCGGCGACCCGGCCGGATGGCCCGCTCCGCTGGAGATGTTGATGATGCATCCGGTGCCGTCCTGCGTCTTCATCTGACGTTGGGCGCGGATGGCGAACCACAGCGGGCTGATCAGATTCATCTGGATGGCGAACGCGTGAAACAGCACGGTGCGCTCATAGTCGTCCTCGGAGCGGGGCGCACCCTGGATGCGCGACACCAGGGCCGGGACGTCCTCGACCTGCGGGGCGGGGACGGTGCCTCCGGCGTTGTTCACCAGGATGTCGACGCGCCCGAACCGGTCCACGACCTGAGTCACCAGGGCGTCGATTGCCAGGTGATCGGCCTGGTCGCAGACCAACTGGAGAGATCGGTCCGACCACCCCGGCTCGTCGTCGGCGCCGGGCAGGCCGTCCAACGGGGAACGCGAGCAACCGACAACCGTCGCGCCCGCCCGCAGCAGTTCGTGGGCGATGCCGACGCCGACGCCCCTGCTGGTCCCGGTGACGATCGCGATCTTGCCGTCGAGTGTGCCCATGCCCGCGCTCCCTTGCGTCGTTCGGACCGATGACGCAAAGAATTACACGTGTAATCATTTTGGGCAAGGGAATCAGGCGGAGCATGCTGGCGTCGTAACTCCTGACAGGCACCATCGCCTCGACCCGAAGGACAGCACATGCGCGTTGGAGTGGTGTTTCCTCAGACCGAGCTCGGCGGTGACGCCGGTGCCGTCCGCGCCTACGCGCAGCGAGTCGAGGAACTCGGGTACACCCACGTGCTGGCCTACGACCACGTCGTCGGCGCCGATCCGACCGTTCACGAGGGCTGGAACGGGCCGTACGACGTGCACACCACGTTCCACGAGCCGCTGGTGATGTTCGGCTATCTCGCGGCGATCACCACAACGGTGGAACTGGTCACCGGGGTGATCATCCTGCCGCAGCGCCAGACTGCGCTGGTCGCCAAGCAGGCCGCCGAGGTCGACCTGCTCAGCGGTGGGCGACTTCGGCTTGGCGTCGGAATAGGTTGGAACGCCGTGGAATACGAGGCGCTGGGCGAGGACTTCTCCAACCGCGGCAAGCGGTCGGCCGAGCAGATCGAGCTGCTGCGCCTGCTGTGGTCCGACCAGACCGTCACCTTCGACGGCAGCTTCCACAAGGTGACCGGCGCCGGCCTGGCGCCACTGCCCGTCCAGCGGCCGATCCCCGTGTGGATCGGGGCCGCGTCAGAGGCCGGCTACCGACGCATCGGGCGGCTGGCCGACGGCTGGTTCCCGATGATGGGGCCGGGTTCCGGCCTCGACTACGCCCGCGGCATCGTCGAGAAGGCCGCCGTGGCGGCGGGCCGCGATCCCGCCGCGATCGGCATGGAGGGCCGAGCGTCCTGGAGCGGGGACGACGACGCCGCGATCAGTGAGGTGACGGCCTGGGCCGACGCCGGCGCGACGCACCTGTCGATCAACACCATGGGCGCCGGCCTCACGACCGTGGACGACCACCTCGCCGTGCTGGCGAGAGTGGCCGAAGCCCTCCCCAACGTCTAGCGCTTCGGCAGGATTGGACGATATGACCACCCCGCAGCCGGACTACCCGCCGATGGCGGCGGCCAGAGGTCGCGTCGAGCCCGCACCTCGACGGGTTCGCGGCTTCCTCGACAACGATTTGGTGTTCGACACGACCGCGGCGCGGTACGTGTGGGAGGTGCCGTACTACCCGCAGTACTACATCCCGCGCTCCGACGTCCACCCGGAGTTCCTGCGCGATGAGAACCATCCGCAGAAGGTGCAATTCGGTGCGTCGCACCTCTTCTCGTTGGTCGGATCCGACCGCGCGCACGAGTCCGCCGTCCGCGTGTTCGACGACGGTGACGGCCCCGTCGCCGGCCTGGTGCGATTCGAGTGGGACCACCTCACGTGGTTCGAGGAGGACGAGCCGATCTACGGGCACCCGCGCAATCCCTATTCCCGTGTCGACGCGCTGCGCTCGCACCGCCACATCCGGATCGAACTCGACGGCGTGCGGCTCGCCAACACCAGCAGCCCGGTACTGCTCTTCGAAACTGGTTTGCCGACAAGGTATTACATCGATCGGTCGGATGTCTCCTTCGAGCATCTGGTCCCGTCGGACACCCAGACGCTGTGCCCGTACAAGGGCGTGACGTCGGGCTACTGGTCGGTGCGCATCGGCGAGACGACATACCCCGACCTCGCGTGGACCTACCACTACCCACTGCCCGCCGTCGCGCGGATCACCGGCCTGGTGGCGTTCTACAACGAGAAGGTGGACATCACGGTCGACGGCGTGCCGCTGGCGCGCCCTCAGACGCACTTCAGCTGAGCCCTTCGCGCGAGCAGGCCCTGTGCGCGCTACGCCGGACAGACGTCCGGCGAGTCGGCCCGAACGGGCGCGTTCGCCGGCAACGTGTAGTTGACCACCACACTGGCGTCGACCGCGCCGTCGTTGGCGACACGATGCGCAACGCCGGCCGGAATGAACACCACCTGCCCCTGCCCGTAATGGGTGACGGCGCACTGCGGCGCGGACTCCAGCGCGACGGCACCACCGGTGATCACCGAGTACTCCGGCCCCGGATGGGTGTGCCAGCCACTGTGGGCGCCTGGAGCGAGCACCAGGGACTGCACCAGAACGGTCGTCGGCTCGCCACCCTCGGTGACGATCGAGATCGGCGCGGCGGTCTCCCCCTGGGCCAGATCGGTGCGCGCGACGTCCCCTTCGCCCGGGGTCGCCATGGCGGGCCCGGTACCGACGCTCAGGATCGTCGCGCCCACGGCCGCGACAAGGCAGAGCCCTCGACGTCCTCGAGTCAGCATGTGGCTCCCTTCGCTAGTTCTCAGGCCAAGCGTCGCTCAACGGCGCGCGACTCGTCGGCGAAATCCACGCACGACGACGCGAGACAGCGCCCCAAAAGCCTCCCCAAAGTCCGCTCAATATTCACATCGAGTTTGCTGTAATTGATCATCAGCAATTTAACTAGCTCGTCAAAACTATTCGGCGGTTCCGCCATTGACGTCTTGGTTCACGGTAACCGTCAGCAAATCATCAATCCATCGTGTGCTCGACACCCTTGATTCCGTCGATTCGATCCAGGCCGACTGTCCGGCGGATTCCTCCAGCCACGGGCCAGCCGTCTCACCAGCCCTGACGCGCCACTAAGCAGCAATAATGTGACCACTGACGCCCCGGACCCTTGCGTGCCTCGACCACGTGCCCAATGGGTCACTACGGCGCCGACGGTCGATCGAGCCCGTCATTCAAGATCAATGTCGGTGCGGCATAGCCATTCGCAAATACTTCTCAATACCAACGGATCAATGAGACCAAAGGAATGTTTCCGCGATTAGTGATCCGCATGAGGATCAGTGGTAACTTTTTAGCATCCAATCAGATAGTTGCTATCAAGGGGAACGGGTCATGGCACATCATCACAATTCGGTCGGACGTAGGTTCGTGACGGGCGTAGCGGTTGCAGGAGGTGCGGTTGCCGTCGCGGCCGGTATGACGCTCGCCGGTGCGGGTACCGCCGCTGCAGACAACCAACACAACGTCGTCACGAACACCGGCAACAAGGTCGCCCCGAAGAGCGCGACGGCCTCGGCGGCGAACAGTTCCAGCGACAACATCTTCACCCGTGTCGGCACTGTCATCTCCAATGCTCAGATTCAGTTGGGTACCGCGGGCACCAATGCGATCTCGCAGACCGGCACGGCAATCCAGAACGGCCAGGTTCAGCTGGGTACCGCAGGCAACAACGCGATCTCACAGGTGGGCACCGCAGGCAACAACGCGATCTCGCAGGTGGGCAAGGCAGGAAACGGACTGCTCAAGGGCATCGGCGGCCTGTTCAACAGGGGGTAGCTCTTCGGCCCGACAGAGGCGGCTGTGCACCTAGGGGCGCAGCCGCCTTTGCGCACGCTCAGTACCGCCATGGCATAGGTCGGCTCGTTGGCGAGTTTGCTGCAGGCCCGACGGTGCGGGGCTTAGGATGAGGCCGAATCGGCGCGCTCAGCAAGTGCGCCTCGGCAGGAAGAGAGTGGGTCGGCGCCCCGTGACTGGACAATCGGCACGGTGGCAGGCCACCGCCCGCCTCCTGCGTCGCGCAGGATTCGGCGCAACGGGAACCCAGATCGACGCCCTCGAGAATCAGGACCTCTCGGCTCACCTGGACACGATCCTTGCCCTGGACCCCGACCGCGACCCCGGTGCGCTGGCAACCCCACGCCCCATAGCGGTGACGCCCTCCGCTCCTGGCGATGGCGTGAGCGCGACTGCGCTCGACGCCTTCACTGGCACGCTGGCCGATCAGATGCACGACCTCACCGTGTGGTGGGTGCGCCGAATGGTCAGCGTCCAAGAGCCCATCCACGAGAAGTTGACCCTGTTGTGGCACAACCACTTCGCCACATCAGCGCAGAAGGTGCCCGTGGCCGAGTGGATGGGCGCACAGAATCAGACGTTGCGCACACTCAAGCTCGGCGACTTCCGCACGCTGGCGGTGGCGATGCTCAGCGACGCGGCGATGCTGTACTGGCTCGACGGCGTCGGGAACAGCGCGGCAAAACCCAACGAGAACCTGTCGCGCGAGTTCATGGAGCTGTTCACGCTCGGACACGCCAACGGCTACACCGAGGCCGACGTGCGAGAGGGTGCACGCACGCTCACCGGTTGGTACATCGGGCACGGCGGCCGCGCCACGCTGGCCTGGGATCAGCACGACTCGACCGTCAAGACCGTGCTGGGCCGCACCGGCAACTTCAGTCACGACGAGTTCTGCGACGTCGTGCTGGACCAACCGCAGTCGGCCACCTTCGTTGCTAGCCGCCTGTGGCGACAACTGGCGTCTGACAACCCACCCGCGCCGGCGGTGCTGAATCGGCTCGTCGCCGCATACGGTCCGCGCCGCGACCTCAAGGCGTTGACGAAGGCAATCCTGTTGGACCCCGAGTTCGCCGCATCCTCCGGCACCGTCGTATCCACCCCCGTCGAGTGGATGGTGGGGGTGATGAGGTCGCTGAAGGTACCGCTGAACGACACCCAGCTGATGGACGCGACGCTGGTGGCACTGACGGTGATGCGCCAGCGCCCCTTCTATCCCCCCGACGTCAACGGGTGGCCATACGGCCACGCATGGCTGTCGACCATCAGCACAGCGGCACGGGTGTGGGCGGCCGAGAAGTTCTCCGGGCTGGGTGACCTGTCGATCGTCGACGAGGCAGCCGGCACCGATCGGCTCGACGCGGCCGGGTATCTGATCGGCGTGGGCGCGTGGACCGACAGCACCGCCGCTGCGCTCAAGGACGTTGCCGACGACCCTCGTCGACTGATCGCCGCCGCCGTCAACACTCCCGAATACCTGACTGCATAGTGGATCTCGACAATGACTGACTGGAACCGACGCAAGTTCCTCATCGCCGGCGCCGGCGTCGGTGCCGCAGGCCTGCTGTCGGGTGTCGCTGCCATCACGCTTCCCGACCTCCTCGACGCGGGTCGGCAGCGGCCTTTGCCGCCCAAGAGCGGCATCCTGGTGATCGTCTCGCTGTACGGCGGCAATGACGGGATCAACACCGTTATCCCTTACGCCGACAACGCCTATCACGACGCGCGACCCGACCTTGCCTACGCACCCGAGGAGGTCCTGCCGCTCGATGGCCAGCTCGGCCTCAACCCCGCGCTGAAGGGGATGTTCGGTATGTGGCAGCACGATCATCTGGCCATCATTCGGGGTGTCGGCTATCCGAAGCCCGACCGCAGCCACTTCCGGTCGATGGACATCTGGCAGACTGCCTCACCGAGGGACCCGGTGCCCACCGGGTGGATCGGCCGATGGCTTGACACCACCGGTGATGATCCGCTGCGGGCCTTGAACATTGGCGCCGTTCTGCCACTCATGGCGATCGGCGAGAAACAGGTGGCCTCGGCGTTATCGGAGACCATCCCCCGGATCCCCACGGGAATCACCGATACGCTCACCGCGCTGGGCGCTGATGATCCACGCGACACTCCGGCGATGCGGGCGGTGCGGAACAGCTACCGTGCGACCGCGGTCACCGAGCCCGAATTCGGCAGGGTCATCAAGGGAGTCGACCCGACGGCGGCGGGCAGGAACGCCGACGTCGACTCCCTGTCGGCGCAGCTGGACGTGGTCGCACGATGCGTGAAGGCGGCCGTACCGACCCGGGTGTACATGGTGTCGCTGTTGGGGTTCGACACCCACGCCGACGAACGAGGCACTCAGGAGAATCTGCTGCGGACTCTCGACGAGGCCGTCACGCCGTTCCTGCAGCAGATGCGCAACAACACGTATGGACGCAACCTCGTCGTGATGGCCTATTCGGAGTTCGGCCGTCGCGTCGCGGCCAACGCCTCACAGGGGACGGACCACGGCGCGGCCGGTCCGGTGTTCCTCATGGGGGCACCGGTCAAGGGCGGGTTCTACGGCGACGAACCCAGCCTGACCGAACTCGATGACGGCGACCTCAAGTCCACGACCGACTTTCGCGACGTCTACCACGAACTGTTGAGCAAGACCTTGCACGCGGACCCGACCCCATCTATCGGCACGGGACGCCGCGATCTCGGATTCCTCTGATCTACAACACCTCTCAGACGCGGCTGGTCACGAACTCCACCGCCTGCTGGACCATTCCGTTGGCCGGGTAGGAGTTGTGAGCCGCGAAGTCCAGCCCGTCCGAACAGATCGGATCGTTGGCCGCGCACATGCTGATCGTCTTCGATGTGAAGGCGTCGCCCACCGGGATGTTCGGCTGACCGATGAAGCCGAGGAAGCGCGCGTTCGGCTTGCCGAACAACGCAACCGCGGCGACGCGGTCGGCGACGTCGGGAGCAAGGGGCGTCGTCTGTCCGAAGGCATACGAATTCGGTGGCACCCCATCGGCGTCGGCGGTCACGATCTGCGCCACCGCGGCCCCCTGGGAGAACCCGCCGAGCACGACCTTGGTCTTCGGGCAGTCCGCAGCGGTCTGGCGGATGCGTGCGCCGGCATCGTTGACCCCGATGAGACCAGTGGGCCAGTTGTCTATCGCCGGGTAGTTGACCGGATAGAGTTCGACCGATCGATTCCCCACCTGGGCCCGCAACAAGTCGGTGAAGTCCTGCCCGACAAACCCCGGGCCCGCGGGTTCGGTGGTGCCGCGCGCGAAGACCACCTCGATGTCGGGACACGCGACCGCCGACGCGATCGGCTGTCCCCACGGCAGTAGAACGGTGGCGCCCGCGCCGACGACGGCTGCAGCGAGAAGCCCGAAGATCCCACGATGCTTAGAACGGCGAATCATTCGTCCATGGTGTCACAGCGGCGGACAGAGGCGCAGCCCCCCTGAGCCCGTCGGAATGCAGCGGGGCCACGTCCCCGTGAAATCTGCACCCATCGCAATCGCCGCGGCGCGGTCGGCATTGGACCCGAAAGTTGTTGCGAACGGGATCAATTCATTGTCTGGATTCAATCCAGAAGAATTGACGTTTCCGTAGACGGCGGGCGGGTATGCCGCGGACTAACCAATAGGAGGTAGAACGAAATGCCTGTTTGGATTTGGATTGTGGTCGCGGCAGCCGTCGTGATCTTCGTCGGCGCGATGGTCATCGCCAGCAGAAGTCGCCGCAACACCGACCGGCTCAAGGAGCGGTTCGGTCCCGAGTACGACCGAACCGTGTCCGAGACTGGCGACGAGAAGGCGGCCGAGAAGGAACTCGTCTCTCGCGAGCGGAAACGCGACAAGCTCGACATTCACCCCCTGACCCCCGCCGCCTTGGACGGCTATGTCATCCGCTGGCGGGCGGTTCAGACCGCGTTCGTCGATCATCCATCGGAGGCGGTCGCAGAGGCCGACCTGCTGGTCACCGAGGTCATGCGCGAGCGCGGCTATCCGGTCGACGACTTCGACCGCCAGGCAGCCGATATCTCGGTGGATCATCCGACGATCGTCGAGAACTACCGCGCCGCACACGACATCCAACTAGCCCAGCAGAGGGGCGATGTCGGTACCGAGCAACAGCGCCAGGCGTTCGTCCACTACCGCGCACTGTTCACGAAGTTGCTCGAAACAAAGCAGGACAAGTCACAGGAGGCAAGCGCATGACCACCCACGATCAGGACACCGATCGCACCCCGGCCGAAGACAGCGGCCGGCCCACTGAGCGCCGTGACCAGGAGACCGAACGCGTCGAACCATCGTCGGAACGCGTCGCCCAACCGTCGACCACGTCGGCGGAACCGACCACCGTGCAGGATGAATCGACACCCGTGCCCGCGAACGGCGCCGGTCAGACGTCCACGGCATCGACCGATCAGGATCTCTTCGCCAATGACGAGCTGGCGGGTCTCCGTGCCCGCTGGGACAACGTCCAGGCAGGCTTCGTCGATGATCCGAAGGAGTGCGTCCAGAAGGCCGACGGCCTGGTCTCTGACCTTGTCGAACAGCTCACTGCGGGCTTCTCGCACGCGCGCTCGCGACTCGAAGAGCAGTGGGCTCGCGGCGAGGAGGCCTCGACTGAGGACCTGCGCATCGCGCTCAAGCGCTACCGCGAGTTCTTCGAGCGGTTGCTCGCGGTGTGAGATGACGGCGTCTCGATGACTGCGCCCGGCAGCGCCGTGGAGTAGGTCCCGCCGCCGATGAGTGACTTGGGTCACATGCGGGTACTCGACGCTGGTTGGTTTACACGACGACCTCGGAGGTCCCCATGAGCGCGGTGCCCACTCTCAAGAAAGCGCTCAGCCAACGTCAGCTGACGATGATCGCCATCGGCGGCGTCATCGGAGCAGGTCTTTTCGTCGGCTCCGGCGTGGTCATCGGCGATACCGGCCCAGGGGCGTTCATCACCTACGGCATGGCCGGCGTGCTGATCATCATGGTGATGCGGATGCTGGCCGAGATGGCGGTCGCGAACCCGTCCACCGGATCCTTCGCGGACTACTCGCGCAACGCCCTAGGCAACTGGGCGGGGTTCTCCGTCGGGTGGTTGTACTGGTACTTCTGGGTCATCGTGGTCGGCTTCGAGGCGATCGCGGGCGCCAAGATCGTCCAGTACTGGATCGACGTACCGTTATGGCTCTCCGCATTGATCTTCATGGTTCTGATGACCGCGACCAACCTCTTCTCGGTGGCCTCCTACGGTGAGTTCGAGTTCTGGTTCGCTGGCATCAAGGTGGCCGCGATCATCGCGTTCATCGCGTTGGGCGCCGCGTTCATCTTCGGTCTGTGGCCCGACAAATCGGCTGACTTCTCGAACCTGACTAGTCACGGCGGGTTCATGCCGTTCGGCTTCAGCGTCATCACCGTCGGCATCGTCACCGTCATCTTCTCGATGGTCGGCGCCGAGATCGCGACCATCGCGGCCGCCGAGTCTGCGGATCCAGAGCGAGCGGTGGCCAAAGCCGCCAACTCGGTGATTCTGCGAATCCTGGTGTTCTACGTGGGAGCGGTGTTCGTCCTGGTGACCATCGTGCCGTGGAACGACGAGAGCGTTGCTGCGTCCCCATTCGTCGCTGCCTTCACCGAGATGGGAATTCCCTACGCAGACCACGTGATGAACGCCGTGGTGCTGACGGCGGTACTGAGCTGCCTCAACTCGGGCATGTACACCGCCTCGCGAATGCTCTTCGTGCTCGCTGCGCGACGGGAGGCACCGCCCGCGCTGGTGCGGGTGACCCGTCGCGGCGTGCCGATGAACGCGATCCTGGCGTCCTCGGTGGTCGGATTCCTGTGCATCATCGCCGCTGCGGCCTCCCCGGACACGATCTTCGCGTTCCTGCTCAACTCGAGTGGCGCGATCATCCTGTTCGTCTACCTGCTCATCGCGATCTCCCAGATCGTGCTGCGTTACCGCACTCCCGACTCCGAGCTGCGGGTCAAGATGTGGTTGTTCCCAGCGCTTTCCATCCTCACGGCGTTGGGAATCGTGGCCATTCTGGTGCAGATGTTCATCGACGAGGCGCTACGGTCCCAGCTGGTGCTGAGCCTGCTGTCCTGGGCCGTCGTGATACTGCTCTTCGTGGCGAACAAGTGGTTTGTCAAACGTCGGCCGGCCGAACCCGAGGAAGCCCCGTCGGGCGCACCGCATCGCGTGCTGGTGCTGGCCAATCAGACGGTCGACTCCGATGAGCTGCTCGACGAGCTGCGTCGCATCGGAGCCGATCGGGAAGCGCAGTACATGGTCGTGGTGCCGGCCAGCCCCGTCGATACCGGTGCCGCGGCCACGCACGGACCGCGCGACGTCACGGAGGCCACGCAGGAGGCGGCGACGGCCAGGCTCGACGCCACGTTGTCTGCATTGCACAGCCATAACCTCAACGCGGAAGGCGAACTGGGTGACTACCGGCCGCTGCGCGCTCTGGACCACGCCGTCGCGAAGTTCGGTCCGGACCAGATAGTGATCTCGACACTGCCGCCCGAGTTCTCGGTCTGGCAGCGGTTCGACGTCATCGACCGTGCCCGCGCCCAGTTCAAGATGCCGGTGACGCACGTGGTCGCGAAGTCTGTTGTGGTTAACCAGGTACCACGATGACGATCATCGCCGGCTTCAGCGCGAGCCGTCAGGGGACGGCACCGCTGCACCTGGCCGCGCAGCTGGCGCGTTGCACGGGCGCCAGGATCGTGGCGGCGGCGATCGTCGAGCGTCCTTGGCCTCCGAAGCAGGATCCCGTAGAGGACGAGTACCTGAACTACATTGGTATGCAGGCCAAGAAGTCACTCAAACGCATGGCCGACCAGCTCCCCGACGATCTTGACGTATGGCAGGTGGTGCACCAGGCCACATCCATCCCGGAGGGGCTGACCGAACTCGCGGCCGAGATGAGCGCGGAAATCGTCGTCGTCGGCTCGTCGTCATCCGGTCTGCTCGGCAGGGTCGCCCTGGGCAGCGTCACCGACCGCCTCGTCCACACCGCCGCGGTCCCCGTGGCGATCGCGCCTCGAGGATATCCGGGGCATCCCGGCCGGATTGATCGGTTGACCGTGGCCTATGGGGGGCAGGCGGACGCGGTCGGCTTGGTCGCGACGAGCGCGGAACTGGCTCAGCGTTGGTCGGCGCGACTGCGGATCGTCTCCTTCACCGTGCGACCGGTCACGATGTTCAGTGGCGCGATTGAACCGGCCGCCGAGGATCTCGTCGTGAAGCAGTGGGCACGGCGGACCCACGAGGGCATCGTCGCGCAACTGGAGAAGGTCCGATCGGATATCGACACCCTCGACGCCGAGGTGGTGATCGGGGCGGGTCCGACGTGGCGTGACGCGGTCGATGCCGTCGAGTGGGGGGCCGGCGACATCCTCGTGCTGGGTTCTGGCGCAGCCGGACCGGCAGCTCAGGTGTTCCTGGGTTCGGCAGCGGCGCGAATTCTTCGGCATGCGCCGGTGGCGACGATGATCGTGCCGCGGCGTGAGATGAAAGCCACCTGACAGGCGAAGTCACGCCCGCCGCGGTCTGAACCCTTCTCGATGGTGAGAGGCAGCAAACATGACGACTACCGAACACGCCGAACCACCTGCCGCAGCATCGGACTCGTCCAAACCGCCGCTGGTTTATCCGAAGATGTGGGTCCTATTTGCTGTCCTCATCTGCTGCTTCACGGCATGGGGTGTGGCCGCTGACCTCACCACCCCGATGGTGGCGGGTTTCAAGCGCATCTTCGAGATGAACACCTTCCAGGCCTCGCTCGTCCAGCTGGCGTACTTCGGCGCCTACTTCTTGCTGGCCATACCTGCGGCCCTCATCAACCAGAAATTTGGTTACAAGGCAGGCCTTCTCAGTGGGGTGCTGCTGGCGGCGGCGGGCGCGATGGCCTTCTATCCAGCGAGCAAGATCATGACCTACGAGGCATTCCTGGTCGCCCTCTTCGCCATCGCGGCCGGCTGCTCCATTCTCGAGACATCCGCCAACCCCTACGTGATGTCGCTCGGCCCGGAAGCGACAGCGACACGGCGCTTGAACTTCGCGCAGGCATTCAACCCCGTCGGCACCAACATCGGGGTGTTCCTGGCGGCCACACTGATTCTGCCCAAGCTCGACGAGCCCGTGAACCTCGCCAATGTGGATCCCGCTCAGGAACACGCCATCCGTGCCGGGCAACTAGGTGCCGTGATGGGCCCGTATCTCGGGCTCGGATTCGTCTTGATCGCCATCGGATTGGTGATCGCAATCAAGAGGTCACCACCCATCGTCGAGGAGTTCGAGTCGGGTGATCTCGGCGACCAGAGCCCGATAAGGATTCTGCTGTCCAACAAGCGGTACGTGTTCGGCGTCGTCGCCCAGTTCTTCAACGTGGCCGCGCAGGTCTGCACCTGGACCTATCTGATCCAGTACTCGCAGCAGGCGCTCAACGGGTCACTTCAGTTGGGTGGCTATCTGCTGCAAGTCAGCTTGATCGTGTTCTTGATCTCACGGTTCATCATGACCTGGGTGATCGGGAAGGTCCGCGCGACGAAGGTGCTGATGGTCCTCGGCGCGCTCGCAGTGCTGCTCTGCGTCTTCGCGATGCTCTCACCGAACGTCGCCGGGGTGGCCGCCGTCGTCGCGCTGTCGTTCTGTCTGTCACTGATGTTCCCGACGATCTACGGCGTCGCGCTCACCGGGCTGGGACCGGCCACCAAGTTCGGGGCCGCCGGTCTCGTCATGGCCATCGTCGGCGGGGCGATCATGCCGCTGATTCAGGGCGCCATCCTCGATGCGACGACACCCGCGATCTCCTTCATCGTCCCCGCGGTGTGCTTCGCGGTGGTCACCGCCTTCGCCGTCTTCGATCTGAGAGCCGCACCCAACACGGTGGGAGAACGAGCATGAAGCGCATCTGGATCATCACGCTTGCACTGGTGCTTGCGGCATGCGGCGGCGGCCAGAAGGCCAACTTCTCCGAGCCGACCGACCGGCTGGAGGTCGTGTCGTGGTGGGTGTCGCCCTCGGAACACCCGGCTTTCGAAGTCCTGCTGAACGCATTCAAAGAGCAGAACTCGGATGTCGACGTGATCGACGGAACAATCTCCGGTGGTGGCGGAAGCAATGTCCAAGTGGCACTTGCCGAACGGCTCCGCGCCGGCGATCCGCCCGATGTGTGGCAGACGTTCCTGGGCAGTTCACTTCGGGCGTGGGTGGACGCAGGCAGGATCGCCGACGCCTCCGCGATCTACACGGACGAGCATCTGGGCTCGACATTGCCGCCGACGCTGTTCGATGCCGCGACGTACAAGGGCAAACAATGGGGCGTGCCGACAGGTGCGCACCGCGGAAACGTGCTGTGGTTCAACATGAACGTGCTCCGCGACACGGGCGTCGCTGTTCCCGGGCCCGGCTACACCACGCAGGCGTTCATCGGCGATCTGGCGAAGGTGGCGGCCAGGGGCCAGACGCCGCTATGCCTGGGCGGCAAGGACCGGTTCACCGCCACCGAGTTGTTCGAGAACACTCTGCTCGGGGTGATCGGACCCGACGGATTCGGCAATGTGGCCGACGACAAGTTCGACTGGCGGGGAGCACAACTCAAAGACGCCCTCACCCGGTACGGACAGATCGTCTCGCAGGCTGATCCCAGTGCTGGTGGGCTGACGTGGGATGCAGCGGCGAAGAAGTTGGCCACCGGCGGCTGCGCGTTTCTGTCAATGAACGATTCGGTTTACGGCGAACTCGAGGCGAACAAGGCCGTCGAGGGCAAGGACTTCGGGTATGTGCCGTACCCCGGCACCTCGGGTGCGTACCTCGCGATCGTCGACACATTCGTGGTCTCCTCCGACGCTCCGGACGGGGTGAACGCGATGAAGTTCCTCGGGACCATCGCCAATCCCGAGACGTCGCTGGCGTTCAACAAGGTGAAGGGCTCAGTGCCGGTACGCAACGACGTCGACGTCGCATCGCTACCCGCCTACCAGCAGCAAGCATCAAAGTCGTTGCGGAACGACAAGATCCTGCTATCGATCACCCACGGCGAGTTACTGCCCACTGGCTTCCAGCAGGGGTTGTACGACGCGGTCGCGACATTCGTTCAGAGCAGGGATCAGAACGCGTTCATCGACACCCTGCAGAACTCGGTGATCGTGCCCATCTCCGGGCGGTGACGCGGCGTCTGCGCATGAAGGGAGCGACCGTGAACGGCGGACCGTTGTTCTTGGTTGTCACGATCAAGCCGCGACTCGACCGGATGGCCGAGGCGCAGGCGCAGCTGCAGTCGATGCGGCGTAACACGCTTGAGGAGCCGGGCTGCGTCTTCATGCATCTCGTTCAACCGCAGGATGACCCGGACTCCTGGGTGATGTTGGAGATGTTCCGGTCGCGAGCGGCCTGGGACGATCACATGCGCCAGCCGTACAACACCGAGGGCAACAGAATCTTGGAAGACCTCTTGCGCGAGCCATCTGAACTGCGGCTCTTCGATGAAAAGTAGTCGACGGAGCAAGCCCCCTGCACTACGCGTTGGCGCGACCGCTGGATGTCTGACGCCCGCCTAGCCTCCGGCCTCGGCATCCCGATTCACTGGGCCAGTACCCGCGGCATCATCGGGTGTGCTGGCAACCAGCAACCAAACCAGGGTCGCCAACCCGGTGAAAACGGCCTGGACCGCAAGGAGAAACGCGAAGTACTCGTGCCAGCGTGACAGCACGTCACCGCATCCCTGACCGTCCCACGGAAGAGTCGACAGCGCCCCGACCAGACCGGCCGCCAAAACCGTCACGGTGGCTGCGGTCGCCGCGCGCTGGGCAGCGTCGGTCAACGTCCGGCGAAAGTAGTTGAACTCCACACCAAGAGCCAGCAGCAGCACCGGGATCACCCCGACCACCTGCTGAAAGAACACCGGGCTGATCGCACCCTGGCACAGCTGTGACAGCACCGACATCTGTTCTGACACCGGAAGTTCCGAAACCTGCGCCTCGATCGACGGATCGAGCGCCCGTGCGGTGTCGACATCGAAGAAGTCGACGTATGCGCTCGCTGCGAGGTAACAGAGCCAAGCCCCCACCACCAGTGGGACGATCGCGCGGACCCGCGCCCAGTCGACCGGCAATGCCACCCGCCGGGCGCTGCTGAACAGGGTGAGCGGATCGGCGTTCAGCGACACCGCCATCGTGGCGCCCATCGCCGCGGCGTAGACGGTGGCGGTCAGCACGTCGACGCGAATCGATTCGAAGTGGATGAGCCGTAGTGCGTCGACGCCGATGAGGATGACGACGCCAGCCCACCACCAACCCCATAGCCGCGGCACATCACCGTCCGCCCGGGCGACTGCGCGCTTCATCAGGCCGACCACTCCCAACACCACGGCGTCGACGACGATCACCGTGATCCGCCAGGCCATGTGTTCGCCGTCGCCGCTGGACGGGAACAGCTCCGAGACAAGCTGCTCGCTGTAGGCGAACGCGAACAGCATGAGGAAGACCACGCCGAACACCGCGCGGTCAGCGCGTGGGGGTGCTGCGGATTCAGGCATCGTTGGCCCCCTCGGTGTCGCGTTGATCAGGGCTGCTCATCACGAGAAGCCACACGAGTGTGGCCAGCCCCGTGGCAACACCCTGTACCGAGATCACAAATGTCAGGAACTCGTGCCAATAGCCGAGCACCCCACCACAACCCGTGCCTGCCCACGGCAGCGTGGACAGGGCCAGAACCAGGCCAACCGACATGACCGTCACAGTCGCCGCAGCGGCGGCCCGCTGAGCGGGCTCGACGAGTGCCCGTCGGAAGAAGTTGAACTCCACGCCCAGAGTGAGCAGCAGCAGCGGGATGACCGCGACAACCTGTTGGAAGAAGGCCGGGCTGACCGCACCCTCACAGAGGGTCGCCATTGCACCGAGTTGCTGCGGCAGTGGCATCGCGGCCACCTCTGCCGACATCTCCGGATCGAGAGTGCGGACAGTGTCGAGATCGAAGAAGTCGTCGAAGGCCGTGGCGGCGAGGTAGCAGACGAAGGTACCGATGACGAGTGGCACCACAGCCCGGACGCGTGCCCAGTCGGTCGGCTCAGCAGTCCGTCGCACCCTGCTGAACAACGTCAGAGGGTCGGCGTTGAGCGAAAGGGCCATCAGGATCCCCATGAGGGTGGCCAGCGCGACCGAGAACATGAGGTCGATCCACAGCGAATGATCCTCCGGCAGAAGACATAACGCCACGTCGAGGAAGACGACGGTGGAGAATGAGATCCACCACGGCCGCCACAGTCGCTGGTCGCCGTCGTCGGCTCCGCTGATGTGACGCTTGAGCAGACCCACCACTGCGAGCACAGCCACATCGAGCCCCACCAGGCCGGTGAGCCATCCCAGGAGATGGTTCTGGCCAGTCGCCTCGAGCGCGGCGAACACGATTTCCTCGCTGTAGGAGAAGACGAACAGCAGGAGGAAAACCACTGTCAGCACGGCACGGTCGCGCCGATGGCGTATCAGGACCGCACGGTGACCGGCGTCCGCTTCGGCTCGCACCGCACCCCCTAAGCCACTGCGCCCATCACTTCGTTGACTCCCCGTGCACTCACGTTAAACCTCGTGGCCAGATAGCACCGGCGTATGACCGGCGCGATCGCGGGGCTCGTTTGGCTGGAAACCAACACCCACACCGGTTTATTGCCAACCCGCCACCACCGACGGCGGCCGCGCGCACAATCGAGGTGAGAGCCAGTTGCGGCCGAAGGAGTGGGACCAATGGTCAGAACACATGTGGTTGTCTCGGGGGAAACGCTGTCGGCGTTGGCGTTGCGCTTCTACGGCGACGCGAGACTCTATCCGCTGATCGCCACCGCCAGCGGTATCGCCAACCCCGACGTCCTCGCCGTTGGGCAACGGCTGGTCTTCCCCGACTTCACGAGATACACGGCAGTCGCAGGGGACACGCTGTCGGCGTTGGCCGTGCGGTTCTATGGTGACGCGGAACTCGATCGGCTGATCGCTTCCGCGAGCGGGATCGCCGCCTCCGCCGTCATCAATGTCGGTCAGCCGCTGATCATTCCGGACATCACGAGATACCGGGTTGCCGCAGGGGACACACTCTCGGCATTGGCGTCGCGGTTCTACGGCAACGCCTCGTTCTATCCGCTGATCGCCGCTGTCAACGGCATCGCGGATCCCGCCGTACTCGAAGTCGGGCAGGTACTGGTCATCTTCGTCGGGCGCAGCGATGGATTCGGGCTGAGGATCGTGGACCGCAACGAGAACGATGCCCGCCTGTGGTACTACCGGTTCCAGACCGGCGCGATCGGCTGGAACCCCGGTATCAACGTCCTGCTTCCGGACGACTACCGCACCAGCGGGCGCACCTATCCCGTCCTCTACCTGTTCCACGGGGGCGACCAAGACTTCCGCTTCTTCGACTTTGCAGGCATCCGCGACCTGACCGCCGGCAAGCCGATCATCGTCGTGATGCCCGACGGCGGCCACGCGGGCTGGTACTCCAACCCGGTCAGCTCGTTCACCGGCCCGCGGAACTGGGAGACGTTCCACATCGCCCAACTGCTCCCCTGGATCGAGGCGAACTTCCGAACATTCGCCGAGTACGACGGCCGTGCGGTGTCCGGGTTTTCGATGGGCGGGTTCGGCGCGCTGAAGTACGCAGCCAAGTACTACGGTCACTTCGCCTCGGTGAGCGCACATTCCGGTCCGGCGAGTCTGCGCCGCGACTTCGGTCTGGTCGTGCATTGGGCAAACATCACCTCGGCGGTCCTGGACCTGGCCGGCGGCACGGTCTACGGCGCGCCGCTGTGGGACCAGGCCCGGGTCAGCGCCGACAACCCGGTCGAGCGCATCGACAGCTACCGCAACAAGCGCGTCTTCCTGGTCGCCGGGACCAGTCCGGACCCGCTCAACTGGTTCGACAGCGTCAATGAGACCCAGGTGCTCGCCGGCCAACGGGAGTTCCGCGACCGCCTCAATGCAGCGGGCATCCCGCATGAATCGCACGAGGTGCCCGGCGGTCACGTCTTCCGGCCCGACATGTTCGTCCTCGACCTCGACGGCATCATCGCCCGCCTACGCCCAGCGTCACCCCTGTCGCAGATGTGACAGGAGCATTCGCCGTCAGCCTCCCAGTTGTGGCACCACCCTCAGATTCAAGGCGGCAGCGGTGGCAGGGCCGACGATGCCGTCGACCTTCAAGCCCCGGGTGCGTCGCTGGAACTCCCTCACCGCGGTCTCGGTTTGGCTGCCGTAGACGCCGTCGACCACGAGATCTCCGGCATAGGTTTCGTAGCCATACTTGAGCTGACGCTGCAGTTGCGCGACCTGTGGCCCCTCGGAACCACGGAACAGCAGGATGTCCGCGAACTGACCGACCGGCACCGGCGGTCTCGGTGTCGGCGCCGGGTTGGGAATGGTGCCGATGACGGCTTGAATGTCGCTGCGCAGAATCTCCATGTCGATGGCGCCCGGATCCCATTTGCCCTGGGAGCGGCCCGCGTACTCCTTGTGCCCGATGGTGCGGCTGGCGTTCTGCGCGAGGCGACGGTTGATGGCGGCGCAGCTATGGACGAGCGCGTCATACTGCGCGGCCGGCCAGTTCGTGCGGTGTGGCGCCGTCGGGCTGGTTCCGCTGTTGGCGCACTCGATACCGATTATGTGCCAGTTGCCCATGTTGGTCGGCAGCCACGGATACATGCCGATGCCGCCGTGCCAGGCGACCCCGGCCGCGACGACGGTCACCGTGCCGTCTCGCGCGATGTGCAGCTGCGACAGCGGGCCAGCCAGATCAGGCCTGCCGTACGCGATGGAGGCGGCGCTCGCGTTGTCCGATCCGGTGTGATGCACCATTACCCCGCGGATGTCCTTGAAGTCCCCGTGGCCGCGATCGCGCCAGCCGGGGTACTCGACGAGCTGGACACCCTCGCGCCGTAGTACGTCGGCGAGCCAGACCGGGTCGCCGGTCCACGATCCTGTCAGGGCCACGGGTTTCCTTCCAGCACAGGCCGAACGGAATCGCGCGTGCCACCTACCAGTCTGCGCCGACCCGGCGACACGACAAGGGTTCCGCTGTCAGAAATGCCAGCGGGTCGTCGCGACACGCTCCTGGAACGCGCTGAGTGCTGCCAGGTCCTTCTTCATCAGGGGCTTGTTTACCTTCTCGGTGAAGAAGTCGATCAACGGACCGGCGAAGAATGCCGTCATCACCGTCCCGATGCCGACCTGTCCATGGAACGCCAGGGCCAGCGCCACGAAGACGAGGTCCTGCGCCACGCGCACCACTCGGTAGGGCAAACGCGTGTGGTCGACGATGATCGGCGCGATCGCATCGTAGGGCGAATTGCCGAGCGCGGCTGTCATGTACATCGACGCGCCGGCGGCGAACAGGGTTATCCCGACCAGGAACATGACGGCCTGCACCAACCGGGTGGGGTCGCTGGGAACCAACGGACTCAACAGGGCCGAGAACCACTGGATGAAGTAGCCGGTCATGACCATGTTGATGACCGAGCCGACGCCGATGTACATGCGGCCGAACAGGACGATCGGGATCAGCAGCACCGCGTTGCTTATGAGCTGGTACGTGCCGAGATCGAGTCCGATCGTGTTGCTGATGCCGATGTTGGCGGCGGTGTAGGGGTCGACGCCGACTTGCGCGACGCGCAACACCGCCGCACCCAGACCCAGGACCGCCACCCCGACCAGAGCCCAGAACGCGCGCCGCCAATAGTGCGAGTCCCGACCAGCCACGTTCGGACCCTACTCATTCACGCACGACACGGAGCAGAATGGCGAAAGTACGTACCCTGCAAACCATCTCATGGGATCCCAGGGTGTCCGAGAGACCGTGGAATCGGCCTCAGCCTGATCGGGGCGGCGGCTTAGCGGGATTGCTCCACGAGGCCCGCCGACGCTGCGGTCACGACGACGCGCTCCCAGCTGATCACGACGGCGGCGATCAAGGTGATGGCGGTGGCGAAGCCGGCGAGTGAGGCCACCACGGACGCCCACTCCCCCGTCGCGTAGATGATGCCGATCAGGATGGCCGCGAATGCGCCGCCGAGAGCCGGCCTGGGCACACGCCGCCACCACCCGCGACGAGGCGTGCCGGATGCCACACCCGTCCGGCCATTCCTAGCGGTCATGTAGACCACTGTCCGGCCGCGACCTGAGAAATGACGAAGGGTTGCGTGTGGAAACACCCAGATTTGCCGTGGCGACTCAGGCGCACAGCGCGGATCAAGCCTGTCACTTCGGTGCCTGACCCGATAGGCCCCAACCACGAACTTGTTGCAGTCGGCAGTGGAGCCGGTGCGCTAACTCTCCCACCAGGTGGAAAGTGCTAGAATCCTGGCATTTACCAGCGCCTTTCGGCGCGATCCGGAGCAGACGACTATGGCCGATATCGTTCTGATCAATCCTCGGTTCGAGGTGTCTTACTGGGGCCTCGAGCACGCCCTGCCCCTGCTCGGTAAGAAGTGCAATCTGCCGACCGCCTGCCTACCGCTGATCGCCGCGTTGACGCCTGCCGCGCATCGCGTGACGATCGTCGACGAGAACGTCGAGCCGATCGACTACGACCGGCTGGCGCAGGCCGACATCGTGGGACTCACCGGCATGGTCGTCCAGCGCCGTCGGATGCGCGAGATTCTCCGCGAGCTGAAGACCCGCGGGGTCTTCACAATCGTCGGCGGACCGTGGGTCAGTGTGCAGGAGGACTACTTCGACGGCCTCGCCGATGCGATCTTCATAGGCGAAGCGGAAACGACGTGGCCGCAGTTTCTGGACGAGTGGACCCACGGGCGCCATCAGCACCGATACGAACAACTCGAGCGGACTGATATGACTCGCGTGCCGGTGCCGCGGTATGACCTGCTGAAAGCCAGGAACTACGTGTTCGGCAGTATTCAGTTCAGCCGCGGCTGCCCGTTCCAGTGCGAGTTCTGCGACATCATCGTCACGTTCGGACGAAAGCCGAGACTGAAGACGAGTGCGCAGGTGATCGCCGAGTTGGACGCCATGCGCAGGCAGAAACTGCTCATCGCGTTCATCGTCGATGACAATCTGATCGGCAACAAGGTCGCGGTGAAGGCGTTGCTTCGTGACGTTGCCGCGTGGCAGGTCGCCGAGGGATATCCCTTCCAGTTCTTCACCGAGGCATCGCTCAACCTTGCCGAAGACGACGAGCTGATGGAGTTGATGGTCGCCGCCAACATCACAGCCGTCTTCATCGGCATCGAGAGCCCCAATGAGGAATCGCTGCGCGAGACGAAGAAGTACCAGAACGTGCGCAAGGCTGGGACGATCGTCGACCGGGTCCGCAAAGTGCAAGACTCCGGGCTCGAAGTCTGGTGCGGCATGATCGTCGGTTTCGACCACGACGATGCCCGAATCTTCAAGGCACAAAGTGATTTCATGCGGCAGACCGACATCATGCACGCGATGGTCGGCATGCTCTCCGCCATTCCCAAGACTCCGCTGCACGCGCGTCTGAAGAACGAGGGCCGCCTTGATCTCGACGAGGAGCAGGCGTTCGGCACCAACGTGATTCCACTGGGCATGTCGCGCGAAGCATTGCGCGACGGATACATCGGTCTGATGCAGGACTTGTACGACACTGACTCCTACTTCAATCGCCTCGAGAATCTCTATCTCGCACGCGGATTCGATTTCGCCCGGGCGCGCAATGCGTACTTGAATCGACATCCGTGGCAGAGATGGCGAGCGCGATCGTTCGATGCGGTTCGAGCAGCTGGCCTGTTCCTGCTGTTGATGAAGAACGTCCCCGACCCGGAGTTGCGGCGAATCTATCGCCACAGGATGTCGACGATGCTCCGCCACCGGCCGGATCCGAGCGTGCTGTTCATCTGCGTGGTCAAGTGCGCCATGCATTACCACCACTACACAATGTCGCGCCAGATGGCCGAATCGCGGACCCTGGTCAACACGTTCTAACGCCACCACGCCCAGCCTGGTGGCGGTCGGGCCGTGACCAGCACCTGCCTTCTACGGGCCTAGTCCCCAGCAGCGACTTGCCCCATGGGGGCAGCTACCACCCGGATCCGATACCGAACTTCAGACTTCAACCAGCATGTCCCGGCGCGCCAGGATCGTGATTCGACCGAAATCGGGAGAAGATACGAATGTGACTGATGAGGCAAATGTGACCAACGTTGGCCCGGCACCCGAGGCACCCGAGGCGCCGGTCGAGCCGGCCGCTGAGACCAAGAGCGATGAACCGCAGCCTGCCGCGTCGCCGATCGAGCCCGAGGTGGCGCCCACCCCGCCGCCGGCCGCCAAGCGCACGTGGTCGCCTCCCAAGGCGCCGCTCACCCGTAAGCAGGCCGACGAGATGGGCCGTGTCGCCCTCAAGGCCGCGACGGGTATCGCCCATTTCATCGCCGGCGTCGCTCGATACGGCGCACGCGTCGTCACGCGACTGTGGCGGGCGATCGAGGCAGTGCCACCAGCGCTGCAACTGTTCTTCGTCGCGGGCGTGGCGATACTCCTCGGCATTGTCGGCTCGATCACGCTGGACAACTCCCTCGGGTTGATCTGCACCGTCGTGGTGGTCCCGGTGTGCTCGATCGCCCTGGGTGCGCTCGGGCATCGCTGGTACAGCGGGCTCGGTGACCAGCGGACGCAGCAGACAGACAGTGGCGCCGTGGAACCGACGACGTCGGACCTGCAGCGTTCGGTCGAGTACGTCGACAAGAAACTTGCAGTCGCACTCACCTCATTCGGCACCGAACGCCACCAGCAGGCCGTCATCGCCCTCTTCCAGGCCAAGACCGCCATCGAACTCACGCTCGGAACAGAGCAGGACTCCGCGAACTACGTCGACGTGCCGCTGCCCGCCGACGAGCACACCCTCCGACCGCGGATCCGAGTCGGATCGACATCGCAGTTGCGAGAAAGCACCTCCCTGGCGGCCTCGTGAGCGGGCAGAACATCACAGGGCAGGTCGCGCTCGTCGAGGACGACTACACCCTCGTCCTCAACCGGGGAGCCGAAGCCGGTGTGACACCGGGCATGGTCTTCGCGGTGCATTCCAACACCGGTCAGGTGATCACCGATCCGGAGTCCGGCAGAGAACTGGGCCGACTCAGCCGCGAGGCACTGCGAGTGCGGGTCTTCGATGTGCAACCGTTGTTCGCCCGGGCGCACACCTTCGTCAGGACGGACGACTTCCACGGCCTGCTCCAACTCCCGTTTGTGGAGTCTGCGGACGACAACGTTGTCACCGTCAACGTCGGCGATAACGTCGCACTGGTACACAGCGAACCCGCGTCAGGTCAGGTCCAGCGCGACGGGACGTATCGATAGGGTTTCTGAGCCGTTAAGACGATCCGGGTCGGCGCCACCCACGGTGCGGGCCAACGATTCTGGTTGCGGAAAATAGTTCTGGCATCGGCTCGTTTCACGGCGTAAAATCGATCGCACGACGGGTTCGGGAGTGACTGATCCAAAGAGTCGGCGTAGAGATGAAAGCCGACCGCGTGGAGATAATGAGACGCGCTCATGTCCTCCCGAACCCGCCCCTATTTTCACGGCGAATCTCACGGCGATGGGCACTCAGCCCGACCGCTCAGGTCGCTGCGTGCGATGGCAGAGAAATTGCGATCTCGGTACCGGGTGGACTGTGGATATCGAGCACACCGCCGACAGCCAGCACCTTGGCGCGGATCGAGGCGAAGCCGATGTGCCCCTTCTCCACACTCAGTGCGAGGCGCTCCCGTGGAATGCCCACCCCGTCGTCGGCGATGCGCAGCATGGCTCGACCGTCGGCGTGCTGAAGCGCGAATCGTAGGTTCTCGGCCTGGGCGTGCTTGATCGCGTTGGTCGAGAACTCCCGCGCCGCGCTGTAGAGCAGGTGATCGGCGTCGGTGCGCAAGTCGTCGGGCCAGTCGTCGGATTCGAAGTGGACGGTGAGATTGGTGCGCGACGCGATACCGTCAGCCAGCGAGGCAATGGCAGCCTTGAGACCGGCGCGTGCCAGCACCTCGGGATGCAATTCCCGGACCACATCGCGAAGCAGTCGGGAACTCTCGGCGAGCGCGGAATCAACCCGGTCCATCGCTTCGCCGGACCCTTCTCTGACCTCCTCCATCTCCCGACGGGATGCCAGGATGTACTGCAGTGCGCCATCGTGCAGGCGTTCCGACAGGGTCTGCCGTTCACGCTTCTCGAGGCTGATTACCTCCTCGAGCAGGTGGGTTCGTTCCTGAGCCAGGTTGGCGATGGTTCGCGAATTGGTCTGCTGAATCCAGGACAGCGCCACCGAGCCCGCCGCCAGCCCGAACAACACTGCCGTGGTCGAAAGAATTGAGCCCCATGGTTCGTCGCCGTTCGCTTCCTTGTCCACCCAGTTCACGACGAAGAAGGCACCAACGGTGGGAATGGCAATCACCGCGCTCACGAACGGATCAAGCTGGGCCGCTGCGATCAACGGGATCAGGAACAGCCCGTGCTGCAGCACATCGGAGGTCCAGGTGTTGGGCGAACTCAAGCCCGTTTCCACCGAAAGTATCGACACCACAGCGACATCCGCGCACAGCATGAGCAGCGCCACCGAACGCATGGTCTCGATACCGGCGGGATTGGCGGGCCGCAGCGCCCAGAAACTCCAACCGATGACCACCACGACGTAGCCGACCCACAACAGCCCATAGGGCCAGCGGTAGGTGTCGGGCGGCTGCAACAACAGCGCGAAGAAGACGAACGCCGCGAGTAGAACCCGTAGCGCGCATTGCAGCAGCAGCCCACGGAAGATCGCGCGCTCAGATCGCTGCACGACCCCGGTCACTCCCACCTACGACCACGTCCGATTCCTGCCCCGCAAAGTTGGCAGGAGCATAGGACGAATCACTCCAGTGCTGAGGGTGATTGCCGAAATGGCGCCACCCGCTCAAGCGGTGAGGAGGGCGTCCAGAACATAGACATCCTCCATCGTCATGACGCCGCAAAACGGGCAGCGGGACGTTCGCTCGGCAGGCTGGCGGCTGGGGTGCATTTCAGCCACATCCCTCGGCGTCTACGACTTCGGCGTCCACATGCGCTCGGGGGGCAGGACCGGTCAGGCAGGCGTGGGCTGCCCACCGCCGATGCGCCCTTGCTGGACCCCCCAACAGCTGGCTTGTCCTCGCTCGCGCCGACTATTTGTGGATAACTCCGGCAGGGCCCTCACGGACATTTCAGCCGATTGTTTATTCTAGGAGTCGTGAGCGCAACGCGAAGGCAAATACGCCGATCCGAGCCCGGGATGCAGCGCGAGGTGTCCGATTCCGTGGATACCGTAAATTTCGATGAGACGGATAAGCAGATTGTTCGACTTCTGTGCGCCAACGGACGCGCGAGCAACGTTGAAATCGCTAAAGCAATCGGCGTCACCGAGACCACGGTCCGAAAGCGCGTAGCACGGCTCCTTTCCACCGGCGCCATGGAGATCGTCGCCATTCCGAGCCCCGCGCTGGCGGGCCTGAATCTATCGGCCATTATCGGGATAACAGCCGATATTACGGCCGTGAAATCGATCTGCAAGAAGCTGGCCGCAATTCCCGAGGTGCGGTACTGCGGCTATTCCACCGGCCGTCACGACCTGATAATCGAGGCCTTCTTCTCAGACCACTCTCACGTACTGAGTTTCACCACCGATGTACTCGGTGCAATGGAGGGGATTACACATGTTGAGACTTCGGTGATCCTCAAGATCGAGAAGTTCTCTTTCGACTCGGACGCAATTCCTTAAGCGGAGGAGCTTTCCGGTGAATCTTCCCGTTCAGCCCGGTACACATTTGTCCGTGTCAACTGCTGATACCGCTCGGGATTCTTCGATCGCAACACATAGGTGCGCACCACTCCGATGATGACCAGCAACGGCAGGCTGGTCAGCAGTGCTGCGTTGACGTATCCGGTCTGACCGGAGAGGAGGCTGAAGTTCTCGGCCACCAGGTAGGACGCGACGGCCAGGCCAACAAGACTGATGGATGGCGCTACCAACGTGCTCCAAATCGACAGTCCATGACCACGGTTGCGAATATTGAAGTACACAACGATGGCCGCTGAACACGCTGTCTGCAGCAATATCACCGCCAACACACCCGCCGAAACCAGGGGAAGGAAGAATCCGAGATACGCATCCCTGGTCCCCGCGGCTACAAATGCCAGTATCACTGCGGCCGTGATGGCCACCTGAATCTGGTTCGCCCGGTAGGGCGACCCGTGTTTCGGGTGGAGCCTGGCAGAAGCAGTAGGCAGAATTCCCTCGCGCCCCAGCGTGTGTAGGTAGCGAATCGCGGTGTTGTGAAACGCCAGAGCTGAAGCGAATGCGCTAGTGACAAGCAACACCTCCGTGACGACCACCGCCGGATGCCCGACGTAGGTGGCCAGCGCTGTGAAGACCAGACCGACCGGGTCCTCGGTTGCAGCCGCCGATATCTCGGATTTCCCAAATGCGGTGAATACGATCCAGGCCATGAAGGTGTAGAAGATCCCCAGGAACCCGACTGCGAGATAGATTGCGCGCGGGACCGTCTTGGACGGCTCCCGGGCTTCCTCGGCATATATCGCCGTCGATTCGAACCCGAGGAAGGCGCCGAAGACGATGGCGAACATGGCGCCCGTACCACCTCCGGCGAACACCGCCGCGGGCGTGAACGAGCTGAAGTCAAAACCCTCGGGCCCTCCGTTGATCAAGACCGGAACGGCGAGCACCATGAGTATCGCGGCTTCAGCGATCAGCGCCACTCCCAGGACGCGCGCACTCAACGAGATTTGGCGATGCCCTAGCAGTCCGACCACGGCAAGGGCCACGAATGCCCATACCCACCAGGCGATTTCGACACCCGTGATGTTCTTGACGGCAGAAGAGGCGAAAACGCCGACCACAGCCATCTCGGCGATCGCAATCGTCGAGTAGGCCACGAGCGCCAGCAGCGCTGCACCACCTCCCGCCGGGCGGCCGAAAGCCTGACCGATGTAGGCGTAGAAGGCCCCGGCGTTGGGGATTCGCAGTGCCATCCGGGTCAACCCGACTGCGAAGAACAACAGGATCAGGCTGGCGATGAGTTGGGCACCAGGTGCTCCGATACCGCCGACGCTGAAGGCGACCGGTGTGTATCCCGCCACCACCAGTAGCGGTCCTGCCGCGGCAACCACGAAGAAGGCCAACTCCAGGGGGCCCATGCCCTTTCGCCCCGGTTGGCCGGCCCGCCCGGGGTCCATCGGCGCGGTGGCGGAATCTGCTCTGGTCATCGCAGAACCTCCTGGTCACCCGTGGAGTCCGAGGACGCCACCGAGTCGGATGCGCCGTCATAACGTGCGCGATAGGAGTCGAAGGCGCTCTGAAAGGCTTCCAGGTCCGGAATCAGCAGTCCAGCGCCGATCTGTCCACCGCCACGTCCGGCAAGCCCGCCGTCGATCATGGGCGTGCGGCCGCGCTTCAGGACTTCGACGACATCGATACCGACTGGGCTACCGCGGAAGTCGAGCGCCGGGATCAGGAAATCGGGGTGTTCGGCCACCGCGATCTCATACATCGCGCAGTTGTTGTCACGCATTCGCTCGTATGAACCTCCCTGGTATGCCTGCAGGGCTGGTGCGGCGGCCTGCGCGAAACCCCCGAGGCCGACGACTTCGGTGAAGCAACTCTCGCCGCCGATCCATTCAGCGTCGCCGGGACCGAAATCATCGAAGAAACGGCCGTCGAGCTGAGGATGAGCACCGGTGAACCACTGATCGCCCATTCCGCTGAGCCTGATCGCAAACGACTGGCAATTGATCACCATCCCGGTGACCAAGCTACTGGCGGCCACTCCGTGTGCGGCGTCGGCCATTGCCTTGGCGGCGGCCATACTCATCCGGAGGAACGTGTAGTCGTTCTCGCGGAAGAACTGCACGACCTGCGCCACCGCGTCGGCGTTCGACGTTCCTCGCAGCTCCGCGAAGGCTGACGTCAATTCGCGGTCGAAGAGCAACGTGCCGGCCGTGTTTCGGCTGTGCAGTTCATCGCCGAGTCGCAGCGCGCGGGCCATCATGGGTTTGAGCGGGATCGGCCCGGTGAGCTTTAGTGCATCGGAGAGCACCGGGCCCATCGTGTCTTCCAGCCACCGCAGACCAGCCCGCACCTCGTCGTCGTAGGCACCGTAGTTCAGCTTGTACCGGCTCTGCCCTTCGTACAGATTGCAGAACGACGTGCCGCCGAAGGTTCGCTCTTCGACAACGAGGACCGGCATGGACGCCGTGTAGATTCCGGCGACCGATCCGATACACCGATGTTGTTGGGTGCTGCGAACCGTGATCTGTCCGTCGACGATTGCCGTTTCCGCGTCCTGCACCGAATCTGCGAGGCCCTCGTAGACCGCCGCGTTCAGGATGGATCTGCGTTGCCCACCGGTGTACTCCTCCCACCGCAGCGGCGCACCCGACGTCAAGATCGTTGTGTCGGTCATGCCCGGTACGACATCGCGCGCTGGTGCGACGTCGATCAGGTAGGGATCCGCGGTGAGCATCCGCTCGACGGCCAGCGCGTTGGCCGCCCGTCGCCGAGCATCCGATTCCGCTGTGAGCATGGCGATTCGCACGTTGGTGTTGGTCATCGCTACACCCTCTGCATGTACTTGCGGGTCTCCCAGTCCGTCACCACGGACCCGTACTCGTGACATTCGCGCGTCATGTAGTCGACATAGGTTCGGTGGAACTCCTTGCCGAGGCAGCTTTGGGCGAGGCCGTCGGTTTCGAACGCGGTGAGTGCCTGCTCGAAGGTGTTCGGCAGTGCCAAGTCCCGCAGATCGGCCGCGTCCATCTGATAGGTGTCGGCGTTGATGGGCTCGCCCGGATCGATCTTGCCTTCGATACCGTCAAGACCGGCGGCGAGCACCATGGCGATACCCAGGTAGTAGTTCACCGCCGCGTCCGCGGTGCGCACCTCCAGGCAGTGCCTGTTGACCGGCATCCGACACATCAGCGTTCGGTTGTTCTCGCCCCAGGCCCGGTAGATGGGCGCCCAGGATATCTCATCCATGTAGCCCTTGCTGGTGAATCGCTTGTAGGAGTTGATAGTTGGGCACGTCACCGCGGTGATAGCATCACCGTGCGCCAGAACGCCTCCGGTGAACAACCGGGACAGCTCGCTGTAGCCGCCGTCCGCGGCGGTGAATGCGTTCTTGCCGGTCGATCCGTCAGCAAGACTGATGTTGATGTGGGCGGCTGAGCCGAAGTCGTCCTGGAACGGCTTGGGCATGAAGGTAGCAATGCAGCCCTGTTCGCGGGCGACATGCTTGGCCATCAGCCGGAAGGTGACCATCCGGTCGGCCATGGTCAGCGCATCGGCATAGTCGAAGTTGAACTCGTACTGTCCATCACCACCTTCGTGATCGAAGGAGTAGAGGCCCCAACCGAGTTCGTTCATGTACTGCGCCATGGGATCGAGGAACGGCTGCGCGAGAATAGTCGCCTCGACATCGTAGCCACGGGTGGGCTCGTTCAGCCGGTCACTGGGAACCAGAGGCTCCCAGCCGGATTCGGTCTCGCGGACCACGTAGAACTCAGGTTCGATACCCACGTTGGCGACGAAGCCCATTTCGGCTGCGCGCTCGACCTGTCGAAGAAGAAGATTCCGCGAATCCTGTTCGTAGCGATCTCCGTTGAGCTTCAAGGTGGTTGGCGCGAGCGCGATCTCCCGGTTCCACGGCAGGACCACGAGTCGGTCGAGATCTGGGATGCCCTGACACTCGTCCTCGTGCGGGCCCAAGTCGCCCATCCCCTCCAGAGCGCCGACGGTGTAGAGCTCGGAACCCTTTGCCATCGACGGCAGCGAGCTGATGGGCACACACTTGCTCTTGGGAACGCCGTGGATGTCGACATAGAAGCCGAAAACGTACTTCACTCCCTGGTCGGAAAGCGTCTTGGTCAGTTCCTCGACTGAGGTCATTGCACTCCTTAGTGTTCGATTTCCAGCAGTCAATCACTGGAATTGTTCGAAAGCAAGCATTGTGTCGAGCACAGAAGTCGAATATCGTCGGTCGATCTCGCCGTCAGCGGCGATGTAGATCGGACGAGGAGTCCAGGCCATATGACGAACACACCCCTCATCGCGCTGACCTTCGATGCCGACGAACTGGACAAGTATGTGCTGTGGCCATACGCATTTCAGGGCATCACAGCTGCGGGGGCAACGCCGATCGCCGTGCAGACAAACCGGTTGCACCCACGATTGACGTCGATCATCGATTGGGTGGATGGCCTGGTGATAGGCGGCGGGGTCGACGTCTCCCCCGCCCGCTATGGCGGCGATACCTCCGACCCACTGATCGGCGCCCCAAACCCGCAGCGAGACGACCTGGAGATCCAGCTAATCTCCGCGGCCCAGAAGGCCAGCAAGCCCGTGCTCGCCATCTGCCGAGGAGCACAGCTGCTCAACGTCGCCCACGGCGGCACACTCATCGGCGATCTGCGTCGGGACCGGCCGACGGGGGTCGTGCATCGGCACACGGAAGAGGGACTGGCGCGGCCCCTGCACACGGTCTCGGTCGATGACAACTCACTACTAAGCACCTGGATTGGCAGTGCCGGCGATATCGCTGTGAACAGCCAGCACCATCAGGGCATCGACCGTGTCGGTGACGGACTCCGCGTCACCGCGCGGGCTGATGACGGCCTCGTGGAAGGAATCGAGGTTCCCGATGAAGCGACTGTCGGCGTGCAGTGGCATCCCGAGTTGCTTTGGCGCACAGATGATCATGCGATGAATCTGCTCCGCGGGTTTGTCGATCAATGCCGCAGCCGCGCAACGGCCCTCAGCGCAATCTCCGCACGCTAGCCGTCAATCTTTCCCCTTGTTTAGCTGGTCACCATCGTTCTACTTTCTCTGTACTACAAGGTTGTTCAGCAATACGGTCCTGCACCGCTCTTGCCGCTCCCGATAGTCTTCGAGGCACCTCTGGGGGTCAAGCCAGCTTCAGCACCGCCGTCGGCGCAGATCACATGCACTTTCGTGTTAGGTCAAGTCTTGACCTGATTTCGCGCACCCCTGAACTGCGCAAACGGGTTGGCTAAGTGCGCATTCTCCTAGTTGACTCAAGCGGTCGGTCGGGCCCTTGCGTGCTGCTCACAGCAGCCGGGGCCGACGTGGTCCACGTCGATTCCCCCGACCTGGTTGCCGATTTTCGAGCAGTGATCGGCGACGCGCGAGTGGCGCTGGCAGTGGAAGCCGTCGGTGGCCGGGGGTGGCACGGCTGCTTGAATTGCTTTCCGACGGTGGATGGTTGGTCAGCTGGTGGGCGCCGCTGGTGGCCGAAAGGCCGACCACCCACGCAAAACGCTCGGCTGGGCTAGCCCAGCCGAGCGCCTGCGTGATCACCTACTGACCCATCAGCCAGTCGTGCTGCGAAACTCTACGGCGATCAATCCGAGCCGTTGTCGCTGTTGGAGCTGTTGGAGCTGTTGGAGCCGCCCTTCGCGGCACTTCCTGCGTTGCCGGCCTTTCCGGCGGTGCCTGTCCCACCCGACGCGCCCGCCGAGTCAGAGTTGCCGGCCTTTCCGGCGGTGCCTGTCCCACCCGACGCGCCCGCCGAGCCGGGGTTGCCCGCCGAGCCATTGGACCCGGCCGTGCCGTTCGACCCGGAGCTGCCCTGCGAGCCGGACCCGCCCGAGCTGCCCGGCTTGGGCTTCACACCGAACAGGCCTCCGCTACCCCCGGTGCCTCCCGCACCGCCCGCACCACCAAGGCCACCGGCGCCACCAAAGCCGCCAGCACCTGCCGTACCCGAAGCACCGCCTGCGCCACCGGAGCCGCCGGCTTCACCAGCAGCACCGGTGCCGCCGTTGCCGCCGTTGCCGCCATTGCCGGCCGCGCCGCCGTTGCCGCCGTTGGTACCCATGCCGCCGGTGCCACCGGTGCCGCCGTTGCCGCCATTGCCGCCGGATCCGTAGAGCCCGAACAGCCCGGCGCTGCCGCCGTTGCCGCCCTTGCCGCCACCGCCGCCATTGCCGCCGCCACTGCCATTGCCGCCGTTGGTGCCGTTGGTACCCGCTCCACCGTTCTGGCCGTTGGCACCGGTGCCGTTCTCGCCGTCCGCGCCGGTTTCACCGTCCGTACCGTTGGTGCCGTCCGAGCCGCTACTCCCGGGGGTATATCCCGTGCCGCCCTGGGCGCCATTGCCACCGGCTCCGCCGTTGCCCGTCAACGAGAACAGCCCGGCGTCGCCGCCGCTGCCACCGTGGCCGCCACTGCTACTGGCGTTACCACCCTTGCCGCCGTTGCCGGCGAACAGTCCGGCGAGGCCACCCTTGCCGCCGTCGGCACCGTGGATACTGGGGTCACCAGCGTCGCCGCCGTTACCGCCGTTGCCCCAGAGCAGACCAGCGCTGCCACCTGCACCACCGTTGGCGCCGTGGCCGCCGTTGCCCCCGAGCAGTCCGCCGTTGCCGCCATTGCACGCAGTACCCGTGCAGTCGGCCGCGGCGTTGAGGCCGTTGCCGATCAGCCAGCCACCGTTGCCGACGATGGGCGGAGCCTTGGCCACCGCGAAGGACGTCGCCGACGCGGCCGTTCGCCCAACCCCGCTTCCGCCATTACTCAGCCACCACGCGGCGTCCGTCTGCTGCACATCCAAACGGGGCGCCGCGGGAAGCTCAGCCAAAGTCGATTCGAAGTTGACGAGCTGAACTTCCGGGGATGCCGTGCCCGCTGCGGGCATGTCCGGAGTGGCGAACAACAGGATGCCCGCCCCCGCCATCGCGACGCCGGCCATACCGGTCGTGACGAGCGGACGCGCGGCGCTGCGCGATGTGGACTTTCGGTGCTTCGACATATGGCTAAGCCACTCCTGATCAGTAGACGTGTGGATTGATTTCCCAGCTGCGCCGACACACAGCCGGCGTCCAGGCAACCTACAGCTAGGGAAGTGAAACATGTTTCAATTCGAGAAAACTAGCCGAGCTATTTTTTGATTCGACAACTGATAGATGTACTAGTTACATAGCTGGAGCAGGTATTTTGTTGCCTACCATAAATTGTCATATGACGTCAATTTGACGTGGTCGACACAACGAAGAGTCATCGCCTGCGTCGTCAATCTCACGACGGTCTACCGATCTGGCGAAATGATGACCTTGCTGGACCGCTTGCGACTGAGACGACGACGGGGTTGAGCGACCGGCGATGGCGAGCCGCAGATGTGAGCAAGGAGGCTGAAAACCCAGGCGTTGCTACCAACGCTTTCTCGGTAGGCGGACGGTGCGGGAGCCTGAGCGCCAAGGCATCAGTTACACGGAGATGGAGCACGACTTCGCTGGTACTCGCGAGAGAAGGGCGACAGGCACATAGCGTTTCTGCGAGCAGTAAGGCGTGACCCTGCGGTAACTGAACCTAGTTAGCCTGCCGCCCAAACAAACTGACGACGTCGCTCGACAGGTCCGCTACCTTCGTCGGGGCTGGCGGTTCGGGAGGGCGTTGACCGCGCCGCCGTCCTATTCGGGGATGTCGTCGCCGTAGACGTCGAGAGTCAACGTGAAAGTGCTGTGCACCAGCCACTTCGACACCCTGCACGAAGTGGACGTCCGCCGACAGCTGGAGGACGGCAAAGGTGTGCCTCAGGTCGCAACAGCGCGATCATTGCAACCGGCGAGGGGTACAAGTCGAAAGCCAACGCTCTCCAGGGAGTTGAGTCGGTGAAGAAGAAGAACGCGCCGGACGCCAAAGTCGAGGACACACGCCCAAATCGCCGATCCCGCTTGGCTTCGGCAGTGGCCAGGCTTGAGTCTCGTCCGTTAGAACCCAAGGTGCTCGGGGCAGTAGGCCACCGCGGCAGCGGATGAGATCGAGTTCGCCACGTCGAATGAGTACGGCCCCTCGGCTTGAAGCATGTGAATAGCGTCGAGGCCGTAAATCCCCGCGCTTCGCCTCTGGCACGTAATCAAACCCTGGGTTCGCACCAATGGATAGTTCGTAATCGCGAGCCCAGGAGTGTCGTCAGTTCCGCCTGTCAGCAGGCGGAAGAACGTCTCATCCTGGGACGAGAATGCGCCAGGTTCGGCCTTAGCAATCGGGACTGCGGCCAGGGCCGCGCACGCTATGAGCGATGCGGCCCCGCCGAACAGTCGCGAGGTTACGACTCGCAACCGACGCCGTCCTGGTCCTTGTCCAACCACGGGCCGTAGTAGGGCGAGTCAGACGTGATGTTCGTATCGCCGTTGGCACGCGCCTCGGTGCAGTTCTTGTACGGCGCAGCGGACGCGCCCGGGGCAACCCCGATAGCAACTGCGGAAATCGCGGCAGCAGCGATGAACATACGAACGAGCATGTGGTCCCCCTGTGAAGGATGTTGCGTGAGTTCCCCGAACCCTCGCGGAATGCTAGGGCCAGCGAAGCCAAGCGCGCAGGCGAATCAGCAAAAACTGTCGCATGCGTCAAAGGCGCTCCCGTCGGGGCATACGCGGCCGAACCGCACCTATTCGTCGCGGCAACTCCTCGGTTGAGCTAATAGCGCAGCCGCGACGCCAAGTGGAACGAGCAAGAGGAACGTGCACCAGAAGAATGACCATGGTCGGTCGCCCGGTGCCACTGCTGCCGCGAGGAGCGCGACTAAGAGCCAGATGGTGTACGCCGAATCGTCCGCAAGCCGCTGCAGTCACGGGCGACGTTCGATGGGTTAACTAGCGGATTCGATGCCCCGCCCCGCGCCGGTAAAGCGCCGGTAAAGCGACCGATTCGAGACCGCCCGCCTTCGCGCCAACGCATCTAACAGGCGTTTCCCGGTGCCCCCAGTCGGACTCGAACCGACACTTGGCGGATTTTAAGTCCGCTGCCTCTGCCAATTGGGCTATGGGGGCGACGCCGCCTCGCGACGGCATTTGACGCTACCCAACGGGCGGGGCGTCACGTTGCGTGACGCCCCGCCCGTTGCGGAGGCAAAGTTGACCCTCGATCGCGGCGCGTCAACAAATGATGACGGCCCGTAAAAGTTACTCGCCTGAGTCCGAGGCCGACTTCTTGTCGGACCCCGCGTCCTTCTTCGCCCGGGCGGTCAGCTTGTTGACGGCGTCCTTGACGGCATCCTTCTTGGCGGTCACCTTCTTGGCGACAGGATCCTTCTTGACGACGTCCTCGGCCTTCGGGGCCTCCTTGACCTGGTCAGCAGCCTCAGTCTCATCGTCCGAGATGTCGCTCACCGGTGTCGTTTCGGGCTTCGTCTCGTCCACCGGCTCCGTCACGACGCCGGTGTCGACCACGTCGGTCTCCGTCGTCTCGTCCACCGGTGCAACGACGACGGGGTCAGCCGCGGGCTCGAGGTCCTTGACCACCGTGAGGTCCGCGGTGTCCGTCACCGGTTGCTCGAGCGTGGCGACGTCCTGCTTGCCGGTCAGGCTGACGGTGCTGTCGACGGCCAGCGTGCGCAGCCCCGCCACGTCCGACACCCGGTAGTTGAAGTCGGGCGGCGGCGGAGGCGGCGTCGCCAGCGCGGCGCTGATCCCCCGCTGCGCGGCCTCGATACCGGCGATGATCGAGCCCGCACCGTCACCGAGAGCGACGAGGAAGTTCTTCGTCCCCTCGAGGGTGGCGTCGATGATGTTGCCGAGGTTGAACGTGAGGACGGCGGCGACGAAGTCCTGCGTGCCCTGGATCAGCGAGGTCGTGACGACGTTGCCGGCCGCCAGGAACCCGTTGGCCAGGTCAATCCACGCCCGCGGCACAGCGGACTCGAGTGCGGCCTGCACCACCAGGTACTTCTGGTTGCGCCAGATCACCGAGTCCAGCAGCGGCTGGCCGATGGCGACGACCGAGTCGCGCACCGCGGTCGCGAAGGTGTCAAAGGCACCGACGAGGTTGAGGGCGAAGATCTCCTGGATGATCTCCACCGTCACGCCGGGGATCGCCAGCAGCGAATCCACCACTCCGACACCGGCCTTGCCAAGTCCGGCCAGGTAGACCGCCCAGTTCGCACCCCAGTTGAGGATCTGCTGCCGCACGATCGGCAGGCTGAGGACGTAGGGCCACTCCACTGCGGTGAGATCGAACTGCGAGGAGATCGCCGCGGTCGCCGCTCGCACCTCACTGGCCGGCGACGCCGTCGGGATCGGACTGATAGGCGTCATCGCTATCGCGCCAGCGCCGACGAGCGCGACTCCCGTGGTGAACCACGGTCGGATCGAAGCCTCCATGTACAACTCCCACCTCGAGGGATCCGCTGACGCGGCCAATGAGCCATGACAGTAATTGACTCGGGGGCAAACTTCGATTCAACCTCGCCTTTCGTCGGAGATTCGCGAATACCGGCGACAAAGGCGAGGTTCGGCGCGTAGGGCCCGTGACGCCGCACACGTCACCGCAAAGGACCCGTCAAGACGCAGCTCAGGTGCGTCAAGAAAACGTTAGGGCCCGCAAAACGCCAGGTCAGCGCGCCTAGGTTCGGCGACATGGCTGTTGTCGCATTTGTCCTGCTGACCATCGCGGTCTTCGCGCTGTTCGGTGTCATCCAGAAGGCCCTCGAGTCATGAGCCTCGCCAACACGGTCGGCCTGATCCTGGCCGTCCTCATCGCGGTGTTCATGTTCGCTGCCCTCCTGTTCCCAGAGAGGTTCTAAGTGTCGTCCACCACCGCGGGGATTGTGTTCCTCGCGTCGCTCGCCCTGGCTCTCGCCGCGGTGCACGTCCCCCTCGGCGACTACATGTACCGGGTCTTCAACTCCGAGAAGCACTCCCGCGTCGAACGTGTCATCTACCGCCTGATCGGCGCCAACCCCAGCGCACAGCAGGGCTGGGGCGCCTACGCGCGCAGCGTGCTGGCCTTCTCCGCGGTCAGCCTCCTCTTCCTGTTCACCCTCCAGCTGGTGCAGGGCAAGCTGCCGCTGCACCTCAACGACCCCGCCACCGAGATGACCCCGGCGCTGGCCTGGAACACCGCCGTCAGCTTCGTCGCCAACACCAACTGGCAGGCCTACTCCGGTGAGACCACCCAGGGCCACCTCGTGCAGATGGCCGGCCTGACGGTGCAGAACTTCGTCTCGGCCGCCGTCGGCATCGCCGTCGCAGTGGCCCTGGTCCGCGGATTCGCGCGCGTGCGCACCTCGGAACTCGGCAACTTCTGGGTCGACCTGGTGCGCGGCACCATTCGCATCCTGCTGCCGATCGCAGCCATCGGGGCCCTGGCCCTGATCACCGGCGGCGTCATCCAGAACTTCGCCCTGCACTCACAGGTGGTCGACACCATCGCCGGCGCGCAGCAGACCATCCCAGGCGGGCCCGTCGCCAGCCAGGAAGTCATCAAGTTGCTCGGCACCAACGGCGGCGGCTTCTTCAACGCCAACTCCGCGCACCCGTTCGAGAACCCCACGGCGTGGACCAACTGGATCGAGATCTTCCTGATCCTGGTGATCGCGTTCACGCTGCCGCGCACGTTCGGCCGCATGGTCGGCAGCCCCAAGCAGGGCTACGCGATCCTCTCCGTGATGGGCATCATCGCCATCCTCAGCGTCTCGCTGATGATGTTCTTCCAGACCCAGGCGCACGGCACGGTTCCCACCGCCGTCGGCTCGGCGATGGAGGGTGTCGAGCAGCGCCTCGGTGTCGCGAACTCCGCAGTGTTCGCCAGTGCCACGACGCTGACGTCCACCGGCGCGGTCGACTCGTTCCACGACTCCTACACCAGCCTCGGCGGTATGATGACGATGTTCAACATGCAGCTCGGCGAAATCGCCCCGGGCGGTGTGGGTTCCGGCCTGACTGGGATGCTGATCCTCGCCATCATCACGGTGTTCGTCGCCGGCCTGATGGTGGGCCGCACACCGGAATACTTGGGCAAGAAGATCACTCCCCGCGAGATCAAGCTGGCCGCGAGCTACTTCCTCGTCACGCCGCTGGTCGTGCTGACCGGCACGGCCATCGCGATGGCGATGCCTGGCCAACGCGCGGGCATGCTCAACACCGGACCGCACGGACTGTCGGAGGTTCTGTACGCCTTCACCTCGGCGGCCAACAACAACGGATCGGCGTTCGCAGGCCTCTCGGTCAACACCGAGTGGTACAACACGGCGCTGGGTCTGGCCATGCTGTTCGGCCGATTCCTGCCGATAATCTTGGCACTCGCCCTGGCCGGATCGCTTGCCGCACAACGCAGCACACCCGCATCCGTCGGGACACTGCCCACCCACCGCCCGCAGTTCATTGGGATGGTGACCGGCGTGACGATCATCCTCGTCGCGCTCACCTTCCTGCCCATGCTGGCACTCGGACCCCTCGCTGAAGGAATCCACTGACGATGACGCTGTCCACCATCGAGGCGCGCACCAACAAGCGCCACGAATCCGAACCGAAAAATCGCGTCCAGGGCGGGCTCCTGGATCCCACGATGCTGTGGCGCTCCCTGCCCGACGCGCTGCGCAAACTGAATCCACGCACCCTGTGGCGCAACCCCGTGATGTTCATCGTCGAGATCGGCGCCCTGTGGAGCACCATCCTGGCGATCCTCGAGCCGTCGTGGTTCAGCTGGTTCGTCGTGTTCTGGCTCTGGCTGACGGTGATCTTCGCCAACCTCGCCGAGGCCGTCGCCGAGGGGCGCGGCAAGGCGCAGGCCGAGTCACTGCGGAAGACCAAGGCCGACACCATGGCCCGCCGACTCATCGGCTGGTCCCCCGGCACGCCCGGCGCTGAGGAGTCAGTCGCCGCGCCCGCACTGAGTCAGGGCGACACGGTCGTCGTCGAGGCCGGCCAGGTTATCCCCGGTGACGGCGACGTGGTGGAGGGCATCGCCTCGGTCGACGAGTCGGCCATCACCGGCGAGTCGGCACCCGTCATCCGCGAGTCCGGCGGCGACCGCTCCGCGGTCACCGGCGGCACCACCGTGCTGTCCGACCGGATCGTCGTCAAGATCACGCAGAAGCCCGGTGAGAGCTTCATCGACCGGATGATCGCCCTGGTCGAGGGCGCCAATCGGCAGAAGACGCCCAACGAGATCGCGCTCAACATCCTGTTGTCAGCGCTGACGCTCATCTTCGTCTTCGCCGTCGCCACGCTGCAGCCACTGGCCATCTACAGCATGGCCAACAACCCCGGCGTCCCCGACAGCCTCGCCCTGACCGGAGACGGCATCTCGGGCATCGTCATGGTGGCGCTGCTGGTCTGCCTGATCCCGACCACCATCGGTGCGCTGCTGAGCGCCATCGGTATCGCAGGCATGGACCGGCTTGTGCAGCGCAATGTGCTCGCCATGTCGGGCCGCGCGGTCGAGGCCGCCGGTGACGTCAACACCCTGCTGCTCGACAAGACCGGCACCATCACGCTGGGCAATCGTCAAGCCTCCGAGTTCATCCCGGTTCCGGGAGTCACCGCCGAACAGCTGGCCGACGCGGCACAGCTGTCCAGCCTGGCCGACGAGACCCCCGAGGGTCGTTCGATCGTGGTGTACGCCAAGGAGGCCCACGGTCTACGCGCCCGCACGCCAGGAGAGCTGACCGAAGCCCGCTGGGTGGAGTTCACCGCGAGCACCCGGATGTCGGGGGTTGACCTCGGTGACGGACAGTCACTGCGCAAGGGCGCGACCAGCGCTGTGGCCGACTGGGTACGCACCTGGGGCGGTACCGTTCCCGACGCGTTTGGCACCATCGTCGACGGTATCTCCGCATCCGGTGGCACACCTCTGGCCGTCGCCCGGGTGGCGCAGGGCAAGGCCGAGATTCTCGGCGTCATCCACCTCAAGGACGTCGTCAAGCACGGTATGCGCGAACGCTTCGACGAGATGCGCCGCATGGGCATCCGCACGGTGATGATCACCGGCGACAACCCGTTGACCGCCAAGGCGATCGCCGACGAGGCCGGTGTCGACGACTTCCTCGCCGAGGCCACCCCCGAGGACAAGCTGGCGCTGATCAAGCGGGAGCAGGAGGGCGGACGGCTCGTCGCGATGACGGGCGACGGCACCAACGACGCTCCCGCCCTCGCGCAGGCCGACGTCGGCGTCGCGATGAACTCCGGAACGTCGGCGGCCAAGGAAGCCGGCAACATGGTCGACCTCGACTCCGACCCGACCAAGCTGATCGAGATCGTCGAGATCGGCAAGCAGCTGCTGATCACCCGGGGTGCGCTGACCACGTTCTCCATCGCCAACGACATCGCCAAGTACTTCGCGATCATCCCGGCGCTGTTCGTGTCACTGTTCCCCGGCCTGGACCTACTGAACGTCATGCGGCTGCACAGTCCGCAGTCGGCGATCCTGTCGGCGGTGATCTTCAACGCCATCGTCATCGTCGCGTTGATCCCGTTGGCACTCAAGGGTGTCCGATACACCCCGAGCAGCGCCTCGAAGCTGTTGAGTCGCAACCTCTACGTGTACGGCCTCGGCGGCATCATCGCGCCGTTCATCGGCATTAAGCTCATCGACCTGGTAATCCAACTCTTCCCCGGGATGTCCTGAACATGAAGTTCTCAACCGTCATTCGTCAGCACTGGGCCGCGCTTCGCGCACTGCTCGTGCTCACCGCGATCGTCGGCCTGGCCTACCCCCTGGCCATCTGGCTGATCGCGATGCTTCCCGGCCTGAACGACAAGGCGCAGGGATCCATTATCGAGGCCGACGGAAAGCCCTTGGGCAGCAGCCTGATCGGCCAGCTGTACACCGATCCCGACGGCAATCCCCTGCCGCAGTACCTGCAGGGCCGACCGTCCGCCGCCGGCGACGGCTACGACCCGATGGCCACCAGTGCGAGCAACCTGGGTCCCGAGAGCATCGTCGACGTGCCCGACAAGCCCAGCCTGCTGACCCTGGTGTGCAGCCGCAGCGCTGACATCGCCAAGACCAACGGGCTGGACAAAAGCGCCGGGGCCCGGCCGTTCTGCACCGGCGGCGGCGTGGGTGCGGTGCTGTCGGTGATGGGCCCCCGCGATGCGTCGGGTCAGGTCACTCACCCCACCCGGGTAGTCAGCGTCAACGAGCCGTGCGACACCACCACAGTCCCGTTCCTCGACGCCTACCAGGGTGTGCGGGTCGAGTGCGCGAAACCAGGCGATGACTACACGATCGGCCAGATAGTGCCGATCCGCGGCGCCGCGTCGGCCGGGCCCCTCGTGCCGGCCGACGCGGTCACCGCCAGCGGCAGTGGCCTTGACCCCAATATCTCCCCGGCCTACGCCGATCTGCAGGTGGACCGCATCGCGCAGGCTCGTGGCATCAGCCCCGAGCAGGTCCGCGACGTCATCACGGCCCACACCGACGGACGCGCACTGGGCTTCATGGGTGAGCCCGTCGTGAACGTGCTGGAAGTCAACATCGCGCTCGACCAGATGGGTGGATGATAGGTAGGTGAGCACCGCGCCGTTGCACCCCAAGAAGCGGGGCGAGCTGCGCGTCTACCTTGGCGCGGCACCCGGCGTCGGCAAGACCTACGCCATGCTCGGCGAAGCGCATCGCAGGCTGGAACGCGGTACCGACGTGGTCGCGGCGGTCGTGGAGACACACGGCCGCCGCAAGACCGCGGATCTGCTCGACGGTGTCGAAGTCGTTCCGCCGCACTACGTGTCGTATCGCGGGTCGGAGTTCGCCGAGCTGGACGTCGACGCGGTGCTCCGTCGGGCGCCTCAGGTCGTGCTGGTCGACGAACTCGCGCACACCAACACACCCGGCAGCCGCAACGCGAAGCGCTGGCAGGACGTCGAGGAGATCCTCGAGGCGGGGATCACCGTCATCTCCACGGTGAACGTGCAACACCTCGAGAGCCTCAACGACGTCGTCGCGCAGATCACCGGCATCGAGCAGCAGGAGACCGTGCCCGACGAGGTGGTCCGTCAGGCGGAACAGATCGAACTGGTCGACATCACACCGGAGGCGTTGCAGCGCAGGCTCTCCCACGGAAACGTGTACGCCCCCGAGCGCATCGACGCAGCGCTGAGCAACTACTTCCGTCGCGGCAACCTGACCGCGCTGCGCGAACTGGCGCTGCTGTGGCTGGCTGATCAGGTTGACGCGGCACTCTCGAAGTACCGCCAAGACCACGAGATCAGTGACACCTGGGAGGCCCGCGAACGGGTGGTGGTCGCGGTCACCGGCGGTCCGGAGTCGGAGACGCTGGTACGACGCGCGTTTCGCATCGCCTCGAAGTCGAGCGCGGAGTTGATGGTCGTTCACGTCGTGCGCGGTGATGGCCTGTCCGGGGTGTCGGCGCCGCACATGGGCAAGGTTCGCGAGGTCGCGGCCAGCCTGGGTGCCACGGTGCACACCGTCGTCGGTGACGATGTCGTGGACGCACTGCTGGACTTCGCCAGGGAGCGCAACGCCACGCAGTTGGTGCTCGGCATCTCACGCCGGTCACGCTGGGCCCGCATCTTCGACGAGGGCATCGGCGCAGCGACGGCGCGGGAATCCGGCAAGATCGACGTGCACATGGTCACCCACGGCGAGGCCAATCCCGGCTGGTCCTGGGGCTCGCTCACGCCACGACAGCACCATCTGGCGTCCTGGCTGGCCGCGCTCGTCGTGCCGTCGGTGATCTGCGCGGTCACCGCGATGCTGCTGGATCCCTTCCTCGGCATCGGCGGGGAGAGCGCCCTCTTCTTCATCGGCGTGCTGGTCGTGGCACTGCTCGGTGGCGTCGCGCCGGCCGCGCTGTCGGCGGTGTTCTCGGGACTGCTGCTCAACTACTTCCTGGTCGAGCCTCGCCACACGTTCACCATGAACTCGCCCGACAGCGCCATCACCGTCGTGGTGTTGCTTGCCGTCGCGGTGGCGGTCGCGGCCCTCGTCGACGGTGCGGCCAAGCGGGCCAGGGAGGCACGCCGCGCGTCGCAGGAGGCTGAGCTGTTGGCGCTGTTCGCCGGTTCGGTGCTCCGCGGTGCCGATCTCACCACGCTTCTGGAGCGCGTTCGCGAGACGTACTCGCAACGGGCCGTGAGCCTGCTGCGTGAGACCCCGGGCCAGGGGTCTGTCACCGTCGCGTGTGTGGGCGTCGACCCCTGCGTCGATCCGGATTCCGCCGACACCGCCATCGAGGTCGAGGTCGGGGATGACGAATTCTGGATGCTGTTGTCAGGCAAGCGCTTGCCAGCTCGCGACCGTCGGGTCCTGGGCGCGGTGGCCAAGCAGGCGGCCGGCCTGGTACGACAGGCAGAGCTCACCGAGGAGGCCGGGCGTGCCGAGGCCATCGCCCGAGCCGACGAGCTGCGCCGCTCATTGCTCTCCGCCGTCAGCCACGACCTGCGCACCCCGCTGGCCGCCGCGAAGGTGGCGGTGTCGAGCCTGCGTTCCGAGGACATCGACTTCTCTCCCGAGGACACCGCCGAACTGCTCGCCACGGTCGAGGAGTCCGTCGACCAGTTGACCGGGCTGGTCGGCAACCTGCTCGACTCCTCTCGGCTGGCCGCCGGTGTGGTGCATCCCCAACTGCGCGTCGTCTACCTCGAGGAGGCCGTGCACCGCGCCATTCTCGGTATCCCGCGCGGTTTCTCGGGACGCGAGCAGGTCAAGGTCGAGGTCGGCGACACCGCGGTGATGGCGGACAGCGGGCTGCTCGAGCGGGTCCTGGTCAACGTCATCGACAACGCCCTGCGGTACGCACCGGAAGGCACGGTGCGCGTCAATGCGGGTCAGGTCGGCGATCGCGTGCTGATCAACATCGTCGACGAGGGGCCAGGGATACGGCGCGGTGCCGGGGACCAGCTCTTCGAACCGTTTCAACGCCTCGGCGACAATGACAACACGTCCGGCGTCGGTCTTGGCCTGTCGGTGGCGCGCGGTTTCGTGGAGGCCATGGGTGGCTCGATCGCCGTCGCCGACACGCCCGGTGGTGGACTGACGGTCGTAGTCGAACTCGCTGCACCAGAATAGATAACGACATGACCCGAGTACTGGTGATCGATGACGAGCCGCAGATCCTTCGGGCGCTGCGCATCAACCTCTCGGTGCGCGGCTACGAGGTGGACATCGCGGCCACCGGCGCCCAGGCGCTCCGCACCGCGGCCGAGCGCAAGCCCGACGTCGTCATACTGGACCTCGGGCTACCCGATATGTCGGGTATCGAGGTGCTCGAGGGGCTACGCGGCTGGCTCAGCGCGCCGGTCATCGTGTTGTCGGCCCGCACCGACTCCCTGGACAAGGTCGAGGCCCTCGACGCCGGTGCCGATGACTACGTCACCAAACCGTTCGGCATGGACGAGTTCCTGGCCCGGCTGCGCGCGGCGGTGCGCCGCGGTGCGGCGGCCTCCGAGCCCGATGAGCCGGTCGTCGAAACCTCGTCGTTCACCGTGGATCTCGCGGCGAAGAAGGTGACCAAGAAGGGCGCCGAGATACACCTCACCCCCACAGAGTGGGGCATGCTCGAGATGCTGGTGCGCCACCGGGGCAAGCTGGTGGGTCGCGAGGAGCTACTCAAGGAGGTGTGGGGGCCGGCCTACGCCAAGGAGACCCACTACCTGCGGGTGTACCTCGCCCAGCTGCGACGCAAGCTCGAGGACGATCCGAGCCACCCCAAGCATCTTCTGACTGAGGCCGGGATGGGCTACCGCTTCGCGACGTGAGCGCCCACTCTCACACCCGTTTGTGAACGTCACGACGAAATCCGCTCCAAACCGTCGTGAGATTCACACGCGGCGGTTCAGCCCGTAGCCGACTTCGTCTCCTCCGCCAACGAGATCAGCCGGGCCCGCACCAGATCCGGGCGCTCGTCGACGATGAAGTGTCCGGTGTCAGCACCCTCGAACGTGTAGTCGTCGGCGTTGGCGGTCTTGGGCGCAGCCAGGGACGGATGCACCGCGATATCGGCGAGTCCGAACAGCGCGCGGATCGGCACCGTCGCGCGCCGCTTCTCGGGATGCCTTGCCCCGTACGGCAGCTCATGCAACAGGAAGGTCCGGTAGGTGTCGCGGGCAGCCCGCGCGACCACGGGATCGCGGAACCGCTCGGTGTACACCCGCACAGCGGCGGGGTCGAGCCGGTGCGCGGCGGGGCCGACAGCGTAGATGACGCGCTTCAAATAGTCGGTGCGCTGCTGCAGTGTCACCCCGGCGGCCGCGACCATCGGTTGGTAGATCAGGAACCGCCACAGGTGCGGCAGGACCGTGCGGGGGCTCTGCCACGGGTGGGCCATGTTCAGCACCAGGTAGCCGTCGATGCGCTCGGGGGCGGCCAGCACCATCTGGTAACCGACGAACCCGCCCCAGTCGTGGCCCAGCAGCAGGAAGTGATCCAGCCCCATCGCATCGGCCAGAGCCAGCACGTCGGTGGCGATCTCCTCCTTGTACCAGCGATGCGGCGCCGGCCCCGACCATCCGTACCCGGGCAGATCCGGGGCGATGATGCGAAGCCCCGGCGGCGGGTTGCCCAGCAGATCGCGGTAGGCCCAGTGGTGCTGTGGCCAGCCGTGCAGCGCGATGACCGGCCGTCCGTCGGGGTCGCCGGCCTCGGTGACGTGGAACCGGACGCCGCGGGCCTCGATGAACGACCTGCGCACACCCGCGATGGCGGGCGGCTCGGTGCTGCGGGCAAACGCGTTGTTGTCCGGCACGTTGTTGCCCGTCGCGCTATTAGACCCAGTGTCAGTAACCATGATCTGACTATAGGAATCCTTGCAACGGAGAGACAACCTCGTACGCGCTACGGTTCCCCTATGACCGGGTCAGCATCCACCTACAGAGAAGTCCTCGACGCCAGCATCGCCGACCCGTCGGCGTTCTGGGCCGCCGCCGCACAGGCCGTGACGTGGACCAAGCCGCCGACACGCATCCTCGACGACTCCAACCCGCCGTTCTACCGCTGGTTCCCCGACGCCGAGCTCAACACCTGCGCGAACGCACTGGACCGGCACGTCGAGTCCGGTCGCGGCGAGCAGGCCGCGCTCATCTACGACTCACCGGTCACCGGCACGAAGCGCACCTACACCTACCGCGAACTGCTGGACCAGACCGCGCGGTTCGCCGGCGTGCTGCGGGAACTCGGCGTCAACAAGGGCGACCGCGTGGTGATCTACATGCCGATGATCCCGGAGGCCGCGATCGCGATGCTGGCCTGCGCGCGCCTGGGTGCCGTGCACTCGGTGGTGTTCGGGGGCTTCGCCGCACATGAGCTCGCCGCCCGTATCGACGACGCCCGGCCCGCGGTGGTGGTCTCGGCGTCATGCGGTATCGAGCCCACCCGCACCGTCGCCTACAAGCCGATGCTCGATGCGGCGCTGGACTCCGCCGAGCACGTCACGCCGAAGTGCGTCATCGTGCAGCGCGAGAACCACCCGTGCGATTTGGTCCCCGGGCGTGATGTCGACTGGGCCGAGGCCATGTCGACCGCGCAACCCGTCGACCCGGTGCCGGTGGCCGCGACCGACCCGCTCTACGTGCTGTACACCTCGGGGACGACCGGTAAGCCCAAGGGCATCGTGCGCGACAACGGTGGCCATGCGGTGGCCCTGCTGTGGACGATGCGCCACGTCTACGACACCGAGCCGGGCGATGTCTATTGGGCCGCTTCGGATGTCGGCTGGGTGGTCGGCCACTCCTACATCGTCTACGGCCCGCTGCTGCTGGGCGCGACGACGGTGCTTTACGAGGGTAAGCCGGTCGGCACGCCCGATGCGGGGGCGTTCTGGCGGGTAGCCGCCGAGTACGGCGTGAAGGTGTTGTTCACCGCACCCACCGCGATACGCGCCATCAAGAAGGAGGACCCCGACGCCTCCCACCTCGCGAACTACGACCTGTCGGCGTTGAAGTACCTGTTCCAGGCCGGCGAACGACTCGATCCGGGCACCTATCACTGGGCGTCGGAGAATCTGGGCATCCCGGTCATCGACCACTGGTGGCAGACCGAGACGGGGTGGTCCATCGCGGCCGACCCGATGGGCATCGAGAAAATGCCGGTGAAGCCGGGTTCAGCCACGGTCGCGATGCCGGGTTATGACGTGCGCATCCTGACCGCGAACGGTGACGAGTGTGCAGTCGGCGAGGAGGGCGCGATCTGCGTGCGGCTTCCACTCCCGCCGGGCACCCTGCCCACCCTGTGGGGTGACGACGACCGATATGTGTCCTCCTACCTCAAGGCCTTCCCCGGTTACTACCTCTCCGGTGATGGCGGCTACCTCGACGAGGACGGGTACCTGTTCGTCATGGGCCGCACCGATGACGTGATCAACGTTGCGGGGCACCGCCTTTCGACCGGCTCCATCGAGGCCGTGCTGGCCTCGCACCCGGCCGTCGCCGAGTGCGCGGTGATCGGTGTCGCCGACGATCTCAAGGGGCAGGCTCCGCGCGGATTCGTGGTGTTGAAGGCCGGCGCGTCCGCCGAGGGGCTCATCGAGGAACTCGTCGCCTCGGTCCGCGACACCATCGGCGCGGTGGTCAGCCTGAAGCGCGTCGATGTCGTCGCGGCCCTGCCGAAGACCCGCTCGGGCAAGATCCTGCGCAAGACGATGCGGGGTATCGCCGACGGCCGCGAGGAACCGCTGCCCTCGACCATTGAGGATCCCGCCGTGATCGACGCGCTGCGGCCGATCCTGGAGCACTAGTACTGCAACGATCACGTCTCGATGGGTTCACGCTCAGCCTGCGTCGAACTATTGTGAAGTAGTCATATCTTGATATTCGGATTCAAGGAGTTGACCTGCGATGCGCACTACTCAGACCAAGGGATCCTGCACCTGTCGTTGCAACGCGTGCGACGGTGGACACCACTGCGGAAACCCACCCAACTGCAACGCACGTAAGTAGTAGCTGAGAGCAGAACGGCCGCCGTGGTTTCCACGGCGGCCGTTCTCTTTTCTGCGGGTTAGGTCCGCGCCTCGACGGTGGTCAAGGCGTAGTTGCCCGCCTGCCAACCGGACATGAACGCCCCGAGACTGACCTTCATGCCCCTACCGGTCTCCTGGCCGGCGGGCCCGGCCGAGCTGTCGTTGACGTAGACGAAGCCGTTCTCCAGATCGACCTCGGTCACCACTGCCGCGTGATCGGCACCCCAGTAGGACGTGTCCTCGTCGGGCACATAACCCCAGGCCGCAGACCAGACGATCGCGACCGAGTAGGTGACCATCGTGGCCTTGCCGGTGGCCAGTGCCGCCATCATGTCGTTCAGCGCCGCCTGACCGTCCTGCATCGTGCTGACCTGGTTACCGGCGGCGTCGACCGAGTAGTACTTCGTCAAGGTGGCGTTGACACCGAGATGCTCGTTCATCAAGGCCACCGCATCCCCGCCGGAGACACCGTCCGAGATGTTCTCGCCGAGGTACATCTTCGCGCCCGGCTGGGTCACGCTGTCGGTGGCCTTGGCCAGGTCCACCATGTACTGCTCGGATCGCGGGGTGGTGTTGGTGGCCTGTGCAACGGCCATCGACGTCGCCTGCAGCACGCAGTTGTCGAAGCTCTGGTTGGTCCAGTAGTTCTGCGCGGCGTACTGCGCGTTGCCGACCAGACCATTGCCGTTGACAGTGATCCGAACCCGCTTCTCGATGGTGTCGGGCTTGGAGATGCCCAGCATTACGGCGCCCGAGTGCAGCATGCGCTGCACCACGCCTGCCAACCCGGGCAGCCTCGCCGCCGCGCCATTGTCGACGCGCACGGTGATGTAATCGGTGATGCCCATCGTCGCGAGCCGCGGGTCCGGCGTGTAGGTGTAGGTGCCGGCCGCCCCGGGTGTCAGCGTGCCGTACCTCGGCCCCTCGACGATGGTGTAGTTCACGCCGAATGAGGTGTTGCTCGAACCGTTCAGGTAGACGACCACCTCGCCGGTCGACGTGACCTGGCTGCCCTGTGAAGGCGAAATCGACGGCGTCCGATTGAAGAAGACATACGAGATCTGATTCCCGAGATCGGCCAGGAACGACTGGATGCCCGCGAGCGGCGCGAAGATCGACTGCATGTTGAACTGCGGTGCGGCCGCGGTGACCGCGAGGCTCACCGGCGCAGCAGCGCCCTCACCGCCGGTGGTGCCGGGATCTCCGTTAGCACCAGCGGCGGCCCGCGTCCCGTCCGGTTTCTTTCCGCCGAGGCCGCGGTCGCCGTAGTCTCCGCCGAGTCCGCCTGTGCCACCAGAGCTTCCACCGGTGCCGCCGTCAGCGCCGTTGCCACCGTCTCCGCCGACGCCGGCAACGGTCCCGTTGCCGCCGGTGCCCGCGGCGGCGCCGTCGCCACCCTTGCCGCCGGTTCCACCGGTGCCGGTGCCGGTGTTGGCACCGCCCGCGCCGCCGGCCCCGCCATTACCTCCGTTGCCGCCGTTGCCGCCCTCGTTGAAGGCGGCACCGTCACCGCCGTTGCCACCAACGCCGCCGTTGCCACCGTCACCGCCGGCTGTGCCCGTGTCGTCGTCCGAGCTCACACCGCCAGGCGCACCGGCGCCTCCGTTTCCGCCGTTGCCGCCCGGACCGGCCGAACCATTGGGGTCCATCGTGTAGCCGCCGGATGCCCCGGCGCCACCGTCGCCACCCTTGCCACCGTCACCGTTGCCACCGCGAACTCCAGTGGAGGAGACGAAGAACAGGAAGCGGCCCGTGCCCGCTTCGCCGCCGAGGGCGCCGCTGGCCCCACCCGTGCCACCGTCCCCGCCGTTGCCGCCCCGGCCGCCGTCACCGCCGACCGCGGACAACTCGTCGACTCCCACGTAGCCGGCACCGCCCTTGCCGCCGTTACCGCCACGGCCACCGGTACCGCCGTTACCACCGGCGCCGAGGACGAAGCTGCCCTGGCCACCCCGACCACCGCTGCCGCCCTGACCGCCGGCACCTGCCGCGCCGCCGTCGATGATGACGGCCGTGCCGTTGGAGCCGGGCAGTCCGGTCTGGCCCACCCCGCCGTCGCCACCGTCACCACCGCGACCGACGAGCGAGAAGAACCCGACGTTGCCGCCTGCGCCGCCGTCACCGCCGCCGTCGCCGCCCTCGCCGCCGGCGCCGCCATTGCCCATCCAGAGTCCGCCAGTGCCGCCGTTTCCGCCGTCGCCGCCGTGGTCGATGCCGGTGCCCTTGTGCGGGCTGTCGCCGCCGGTGCCACCGCTCCCGCCGACCGCGTACATCGACAGCATCCCGCCGCTGCCGCCATCGCCGCCGCGACCGCCATAGCTCGCGTTGCCGCCAGCGCCACCATTTCCGGCAATCGCCCAGAACGAGAACGTCCCAGTGTCTCCGCCGGCACCACCGGCACCGCCGGTTTGACCGTTCAAGATCGCATTGCCGCCAGCGCCACCCGAACCGCCGTTGCCCAGCAGCCAGCCACCCGCGCCACCGGCGCCGCCGTCGCCGCCGCGGAAGTCACCCCGCGACGTGCCGCCCTTGGCACCGTTACCGCCATTGCCGAACAGGCCTGCCGAGCCACCGCGTCCACCGGACGATCCACTCATGGTCTCGGCACCCGCGCCGCCGACGCCGCCGTGGCCGTAGAGCAGGCCGCCGTTGCCGCCATTGCCACCGTTGCCTGCGTTGAGGCCGGCGACGCCTGCCCCACCGTTACCGCCGTAGCCGACCAACCCGGCCCAGCCGCCGTTACCACCGTTGAAACCGTTGCCGCCGTTTCCGAACAGTCCGCCGTTGCCGCCCCTGCAGACCGTCGGGCAGGTTTCGGAAGTCCATGAGTAACCGTTGCCGATGAGGATTCCGCCGTTCGGACGGTAGGCGGTGCCATTGCCGATGAAGAAGCCGACGAAGTCCTCGGGCGTCGGCAGGTAGAGCTTCGGCAGACCCGGGACTGCTGCGATCGTGAAGTGCGGCACCGGTAGCGCTGCCGGGGCGACACCCGCGGTCACCTGCGTCTGAGGCGTGCTGCTCGCCGACACGACGGTGCTGACGTCGGCCGCGGGAGCCGGCTCCTGGTCGCGCTGGGCGGATGTCTTCGTGACACTCGAGGTCGCGCTTTCGGCTGCCGCGCTTGCGGTATCGGCATTGGCGCCGTCGTTCTCCGTGGCGTGCCTGGCATCTTGGACGCGCTTGATGCCGGTGGCGGCCGAGCCCTTGGGCGCGTTCTTGCCTGCTTCCGTGTCGGACTCCTTGTCGCCGCCCTTCTTGCCCGAGCCCTTCTTGTCCGAGCCCTTCTTGACCGGGTCCTTCTTGCCGGAGTCCGTACTGGCGGAGTCCGTGCTGTCCGCGTCCTTGGTGTCGGAGTCCTTGCTGTCGGAGTCCTTGGTGCCCGAGGGCTTGTCGGGCGCGTCACGCTTCGGCCCGGCAGGGGTCTTCGTCCCGGACTCGGACTTGGAACCCGACGCACTCGACGAATCGGACGAATTCGACGAGGACGAGGACGAGGAGCCGCCGTCGTCGGCAGCGGCCACCGCGGCCGGCCCCATCACGACGAGCGCGGCACCGACCGACGCCGCGCCCACGACGAGCCAGCTCCGCACCTTGAAGTTGTCGGAACGACGACGCGCGGATCCACCCGCGGTGTTCGACACGACGGCTCCGACCTGGCTCGACTCGGACATCTCAGACACCAACCCATCCCTGGACTAAAGTTATTGACGCCCGAGGCAAATAATCGAGCAAGAGGATGGTAAGGGCAGCGAACTGTTTGCGTCAGCAAAAAGATGAAATCAAACCGCATATGTCTCGGCGCGTGAAATGCATTGCGTCGAATGGTCTTTCGGTTCGCTAACGATCGCACCCGCGCGGGAGCCCGCGGTCGACCGAACTCAGGTGAGTCTTTGCCGCGAGATCTGCAACAGCGTCGTGATTCGCGCCTGCCGACGACGCTCCTGCAGAAGTCGACGTGAAGAATGCGCAATCTGGACGAGCATCGCAATGAGTCACCCGCGAGTTGCGGGCACTAGACGATCGACAGCGCGATGCCATCCAGGATGTCGTGCTCACTCACAACGAGTTCGGTGATGCCGGCCCTGCTGCGGAGTTCACGCGCCAATTCCTCGACGATGATCGCGCCACCGCCGATCACGTCGACGCGGCCCTCGTGCATGGGACCCAGTGCAGCGCGCTGCTTGTAGGTCATCGCAACGAGGTCCTCACACACCACGAGCAGGTCATCGAAACCGACCCGCGACAGGTGAATAGCCTCGGAGTCGTACGTCGTCAAGCCCTGCCCGAGAGCGGCCAGCGTCGTCATCGTGCCCGCCACCCCCACCCAGGTGTGTGCCGCCTCGACCGGCACCACACGAAATGCCTGTAACAGGCCGTCACGTGCCGCGGCGCGCGCAGCGGCAATCTCGTCGGGCGTGGGTGGATCGCTGTGCAGACACCGTTCCCGCAGGCGCACACACCCGATGTCGGCCGAGAAACTCGCCTTCACTCCCCCGGCGTCGCCGACAACCACCTCGGTCGAGCCGCCGCCGAGATCCACCACCACGAACGGTCCTGCGGCGTCATCTAATTCACCGACAGCACCCTGAAACGACAGGGCCGCCTCCTCCGTGCCACTGATCACCTCGGCGATCGCACCCGGCACCGCGGACCCGAGAACCTCGGCGGTCATCGCGAAGAACTCGTCTCGGTTGCCCGCGTCCCGGGCCGCTGACGTTGCGACCATCCGCACCGCGGGCACCGAGTGCTCCCGCATCAACGCGGCGTAGTCCGTCAGAGCTTCACGGGTGCGGGCCAGCGCCGCGGGCGCGAACTCCCCCGTCGCGTCCACGCCCTCACCGAGGCGAACGATCCGCATCTCACGGTGGACATCGTGCAGCCGGCCGTCCACGAAATCGGCGATCAGCAGACGGATGGAGTTGGTGCCGCAGTCGACCGCAGCGACTCTTCTTGCTCCTCGCGAGCGCGGCACTGTCATGTCCAGATCCCCTTATCGAGAATGCCGACCATCGCCGGCTCGACGGCCAGTATTGCCAGCGCCTCGTCACCAAAGGGGTTGACACCCCGCCCCTTTGCCAGCGAATGGGCCATCACCACGTGCAGGCACTTGACCCGGTCGGGCATGCCGCCACCGGAGAACGTCGTGCCCAGTGACTCGATGGCGTCACGCTCGGCCAGATAGGACTCGTGCGCTCGCCGGTAGGTCGCCGCCAACTCCGGATCAGCCTGCAGGCGTTCGGTCATATCCCGCATGAGCCCTGAGGACTCCAGCCGGCTCGCGGCGGCGGTCAGCGCCGGATGGGTCAGGTAGAACAGCGTCGGGAACGGGGTGCCGTCGGGAAGCCTCGGGGCTGTCTTCACCACGCCCGGTTGACCATTCGGGCAGCGGTAGGCGATCGCCAGCACTCCGCGGGGCTCACGGCCCAGCTGAAGCGCGACGGCCTCGAGGTCGGCGGGCTCAACCACCGGGAGGGGGGCCCGGAGGGGCATCAGGCGGGATGGGCGGTGCGGGCACCGGTCCCGGTGGCGGAATTGGAGCCGGCGCAGGTCCGTGCGGCGCGTCGGCGATGGTGTGCCACAGCGAGGTGTACCACGGTTGCCCGCTGGGGACCGTTGCGACCTCCTCACTGGGAATCGCCTCGGATCCAACGGGATTCGGCAGCTGCACCTGGTAGGGGATCTCACCGGGCATGACGAAGCCGAGGCGTTCGCGGGCTTGCGCGGCGATGAACACCGGGTCGCCCAACTTGACCTTCTGCTGTTCGAGATCGGCTATCTGCGTACGCAGTTGCGCCTCGACGTCGGACAGCTGCTTCATCTCGGCCCGCTGCGAGAAGTACGTGCGAACGGGTCCGGCAATCGTCAACGTCAGCACACAGATCACCGCCGCCAGGATCGCAGCGCGCCGAGCCGCCGACCCCAGCCGTTGCTCGGACTGATGCTCGGCTGCCTCGAGGATCGACTGGCGGATCGGCTCGAGAACCGTGCCCTGCTCGGTTTCGTCAGTGTCCTCGACCTCGACATCGGGTTCGGCGGGGCGGGGTGCTGCCGCACGCGGCTCCCGGCGCACCGGTGAGGCGCTGCGGGACCTACCCCTGGCCGCCTCACCGGACTTCCCGGCCTTGCCCGGTCGCGGCGCTGGAGAGCGTCGCTTGGGGTCGGGCCGTTTGGCGTCGGGCATGACTGAAAACTACTAGCTCGCAGGCGAGAAGCGCGGGAACGCGAGGTCACCGGCATACCGCGCGGCATCCCCGAGGATCTCCTCGATGCGCAGCAGCTGGTTGTACTTCGCGACGCGCTCGCTGCGAGCCGGCGCGCCGGTCTTGATCTGCCCGCTACCCACGGCGACGGCGAGATCAGCGATGGTGGTGTCCTCGGTCTCACCGGACCGGTGGCTCATCATCGTCTTGTAGCCGCTGTTGTGGGCCAACGTGACCGCGTCGAGAGTCTCGGTGAGCGTGCCGATCTGGTTCACCTTCACCAGCAACGCGTTGGCGGCACCGCGCTCGATACCCTCCTCGAGACGCTCGGGGTTGGTGACGAACAGGTCGTCACCGACGAGCTGAATCCGGTCACCGATGGCGGCGGTCAGGGCCACCCAGCCATCCCAGTCGTCCTCGGACAGCGGATCCTCAATCGAGACCAGCGGGTAGGAGTCGATGAGATCGGCGTAGAACTCGATCATCTGCGCGGCGGTGCGGGTCTGCTTCTCGAACGCGTAACCCGTTCCATCGGTGTAGAACTCAGTGGCCGCGACATCCAGCGCCAACGTCACGTCGGTGCCCAGCTTGAAGCCGGTGGCGTCGATCGCGGTGGCGATCAGGTCGAGTGCGGCCTTGGTGCCAGCCACGTCGGGGGCAAAACCGCCCTCGTCGCCGAGACCGGTGGACAGGCCCTGCTTCTTCAGCACCGACTTCAGCGAGTGGTACACCTCGGCACCCCAGCGCAGCGCTTCCTTGAAGGTGGGCGCGCCGATCGGGGCGACCATGAACTCCTGGACGTCGACGCCGGTGTCGGCGTGTGCGCCACCGTTGAGGATGTTCATCATCGGCACCGGCAGGATGTGCGCGTTGGGTCCACCGATGTAGCGGAACAGCGGCAGCCCGGCGGACTCGGCGGCGGCCTTGGCGACGGCCAGCGAGACGCCCAGCATCGCGTTGGCGCCCAGGCGGGACTTGTCGGGCGTGCCGTCGAGGTCCAGCAGCGCCTGATCGATCAGCCGCTGGTCATCCGCACTCTGTCCGATGACCGCGGGGGCGATCTCGTCGAGAACGGCGTTGACCGCCTTGTCGACACCCTTGCCGCCGTAGCGGTCACCGCCGTCACGGAGTTCGACGGCCTCGTGCTCACCGGTCGACGCACCTGAGGGCACCGCGGCGCGGGCGAACGTACCGTCGCTCAGGGCCACCTCGACCTCGACCGTGGGATTGCCACGGGAGTCGAGTATCTCGCGGGCTCCGACCTGCTCGATCATGGACACTGTCGTCGCCCTTTCGTCGGTACTACACGTTTGCGCACATCAGCCTAGAGGGTGCGCCGATGCCGTGCTCCCGAGGTCCGGCCCTATCGCGGGTGCCCGTTGGCATACGCCGTCGCCCAGTCCCGCACCGTGCGGGCGTACTGGTCGGACAGGTTGTAGGCCCGCAGGGCCTCCATCCACCCCTTCGGCGTGGCCAGGTCCTTGCCCCGCCAGCACAGATACCCGGCCGCCGACAGCGCCGCGTCGTCGATGTTGTCAGGGTTGATCACGTCGTCATTGTTGGCGTCGACGCCATACAGTCGCCACGTCTCGGGGATGAACTGCATGGGCCCCATCGCCCGGTCGAGCTTGGCGTCACCGTCGAGCCGGCCGCCGTCGGTGTCGGCGATCTCCATGTTGCCCATGGTCCCGTCCAGCAGCAGTCCCCTAATCGGCGGTTCCACGTCGCCGTTGGGCAGCACCTTCGACCCCCGGTAGGTGCCGTGGTGGCTCTCGACCCAGCCAATGCCCGCCAGCGTGGTCCACGCCAGGTGGCAATTGGGATTCTCGACCTCGGCGACACGCGCTGCGTAGGCGTAGGCCTCCAGCGCACGCGCGGGGATGCCGAGTGCCGGTGCACGTTCGGCGGCCCACTCGCGCAGCTGGTCGGCGGGCCTGCCCTTGGCGTAAGTGTCGATCTTGGGCACCGAATCCCCGGCCGGGGGCGGTACCCCCTCCGGGATGGGCGCACCGGTCTGAAACGAGCACGATGACGCCATGAGCAGCGCCGTTGCGGCGATCACCGCAACGGCGCGCCACCAACGCACTGGCGACACCGGACTCCCTTGACCACAACCGATCCGCCCGGCTGGTGCTTGCGGGCCTGACCGTCGCGTCGTCACCAACTCAACGGCAACCGACGCTCGAACAATTCGCCCCTACGGTAAGCCAGCATGCACGCAACGCGCCGGGGGAAGCGCAGTGGGCATCACCCATTCACGCGTTTCTTAGGGGTGCCTACCCTGTCCACGGTTCTGGATGTAGTGTTCACGCGTCTACTTCAAGGAGGCTCCATGAAACTGCATCTCGCCTGGCCTGTGCCCTTCGTAGCGGCGGCCCTGGTCCTGTCCGGCTGCTCCAACAACAGCAGCAGTACCGAGGCGAGCAGCAGTGAATCGAGCAGCGCCGCGACGTCCACGTCGGCTGCCGCGGAGCCCAACCCGCTCGCAGCGAAGGCGGGCGACGAGTACAAGGCGTACGCGGTCGCACAGGTCGACGAGCTCGTCGCGGCTGTCAAGGTGTTGACCGACGCCGTGCGCGCCGACGATCTGAAGGCCGCACAGGACGCGTACGCGCCGTCCCGCATGCCGTGGGAGCGCATCGAGCCGCTCGCCGAACTCATCCCAGACATCGACGGCAAGGTCGACTCCCGTGTCGACGACTTCGAGGGCCCCGAGGACGCAGCCTTCACCGGCTGGCACCGCCTGGAGTTCCTGCTGTTCGAGAAGAACACCACCGAGGGTGGCGCACCGTTCGCCGACCAACTCGACAAGGACATCGCCGGACTGAAGGACGAGATCGCGAAGCTCGAAGTTCCGCCGCTGAAGGTCGCCACCGGCGCTGCTGAGCTGATCGAAGAGGTGTCGCAGGGCAAGATCACCGGCGAGGAGGACCGCTACTCCAAGACCGACCTGTGGGACTTCGACGCCAACCTGCAGGGCTCGCAGGCAGCGGTCGACAAGCTGACCCCCGCCCTGGAGCAGGCCGATCCCGCCCTGCTGGGCAAGATCGACGGTGGTATCTCCGACATCTACGCCACGCTGGCGCCGCTGCGTCAGGGTGACGGCTGGGTGCTGTTCTGCACCGAGAACGATCCCTTCCCGTCGGCTCGGTGCACCGCTGTCACCGTCACTCCGCAGGTCGTCGACACCCTTAAGGGCCAGCTGGCGGGGCTGTCGGAGAACCTCTCTCAGGTGCCGGGAGTGCTGGGCCTGCAGTGACCGATCGGCCACCACGCCAAGGATTTTCACGACGCGGCTTCGTTGCCGGTGCCCTGAGCGCCGGTGCCGGGGCGGCTGTCGGTGTTGGCGCTACCCTGGCGCTCACCGATTCGGAGCAACCCGAGCACCGGCGCGGTCGTCCGGACCCGAGCTTCACCGCCTTCGAGGGTCCGCACCAGGCGGGAATCACGACGCTGCCAATTCCCGAACAAGGTTTGGTGGCGTCGTTCAACCTTCAGACCAGAACTCGGGCCGGCCTGACATCGGTGCTGCAGGAACTCACCGACGAGATCCGCGGACTGATGGCGGGCAAACCGCCCGAGGTACGGGGCCCCGCCTATCCGCCCGTCGACTCCGGAATACTCGGGGAGCAACCGCCCCCCGACAACCTGTCGATCCTGGTCGGGCTGGGCGCGTCGGTGTTCGACGACCGGTTCGGTCTGGCGGACCGCAAGCCCAAGGAACTGGTCACCATGCCGTTCCTGGCCAACGACAAACTCGATCCGAAGCTGTCCCACGGTGACGTGTCGATCATCTTCGAGGCCGGCCACAATGACACCGTGCAGTTCGCGCTGCGCCAGATCATGCGCCGCACCCGCAGCGATCTGGTCCTCAAGTGGATGATCGACGGGTATGCGCGCGGTATCGGGGCGGGCCAGACCTCGGATGCGCGGACTCCGCGAAATCTGTTGGGATTCAAGGACGGAACGGCAAATCTCGACGTCGAGGACCCCGGCGTGATGGATCGCCATGTGTGGGTGCAGCCCGGCGGCGGGGAGCCCGAGTGGGCGGCAGGCGGTTCGTATCAAGCCATTCGCATCATCCGGATGTTCGTCGAGTTCTGGGATCGCACCCAGCTCGTCGAGCAGGAGAACCTGATCGGGCGGGCCAAGGTCAGCGGCGCACCGCTCGGCTTGAACGACGAGTTCGACGATCCCGACTACCCCGAGGATCCCGACGGCAAGCGGATCAAGCTCGACGCCCATATCCGGCTGGCCAACCCCCGCACGCCCGCCACTGACGAGAACCTGATCCTGCGCCGCGGTTTCAACTACTCGCGTGGATTCGACGGAGCCGGCCGCCTCGACCAGGGCCTGGCCTTCATCGCCTACCAGCGCAGTCTGGACAACGGCTTCCTCGCGGTGCAGAAGCGTCTCACGGGCGAGCCGTTGGAGGAGTACATCCTGCCGGTGGGCGGCGGGTTCTTCTTCATCCTGCCCGGCGTCACGGGTGAGGATCGCTTCCTCGGCGATCAGCTGGTCGGCTGAACCTCACCGTTGAGATAGCGCTGACGGCGCAAAAGTTCGAGTAGCGGCCACCGTGAGCGCTATCTCGACGCTCAGGAAGTCTCGTCGGTGTCGTCACCCTCGTCCAACTCCGCGAAAGTCGGCCAGTGCGTGCGCCATTCGTCCTCAGAGATCCTGCCGAGCGTCGCGGCATCGAGTTCGGCGGGCGTGTCCGTCCCGCGCCGCGCAGCGGCCACGGCCGCCTCGACACCGCGCACGGCATTCATGAACTGCAACGTCGCGGCGCGCAACGCATTCTCGGCGTCCCCGCCCTGGGCGGCCCCGAGCGCGGCCATGTCCTCAGGCAGCAGGTCCACAGGCACACCCGCGGCGATCACGCGCTGGTAGACCTTCTGCGTCAGCGCGAGCGCGGGCTGAGCGGTCGGGACGTCATCCATGACCGACGCCCTGGTCTTCTCCAGCGCCTTGCGCTCCTCCCACTGCGCGAGCTGATCCTCCAGTGAGATCGACTCCCCGGCGAGCACCGCGGGCACGCGGTTGGCGAGCTTGCGCACGAGCGCGTCGGCGACATCGTCGATCGTGAACGAGCCCTCCGACGCGTCCTCGGCGATGCGCGCGTGAAAGAGCACCTGCAACAAGACGTCTCCGAGTTCCTCACGGACCTCGTCGGCGTTACCGCTGTGCACGGCGTCGAACAGCTCGTAGGTCTCCTCGAGCAGGTAGCGCCGCAGCGAGTCGTGCGTCTGCTCGCTCTCCCACGGGCCCGAGGTGCGCAGCTTGTCCATCTGCGCGACGGCGTCGAGCAGCCGCTCCCCCGGCTGCGGGCCGGGCGCGGAGATGAGCTTGGCGCCTGCGGCGAGGCGGGCCTTGACCATCGGGTGGTCGGGATCGGATGACAGCAGCACGGGTGCAGCTTCCTCATCCGGGGCACCGGAAAAGCATGGCCGTGACGCAGGAAGCGACCACGGCACCCTGATCGGCATTTCCTCGGTGTACTGCACGTCCCCAGCGAGCAGTCCGACGGCCTCCACGGGTACCAGCGATGGGCGCCGAGGATCCACCAGGACGACAATCATCCTGATCGCCGGGACTCGTTCGTCATGAGTTCCTTCACTTCTTCTTGGTGCCGGTCGCGCCGGCACTTGCCGCCGCGCCCTTCTCATCGCGGGAGGCCGTACCGCGCCACTGTTCGAAGTTGGTTATATCAACATCTGTCTGCGGTTTACCATCCAGCGCCAACAGCAGACCGGCTACGGCACCGGCCAATTCAAGATCACGAATGCGGGGAGCGCCGATACCGCTGCCGACCCGAGGGATCGGCATCGCCACGGTCGACGTCGTCGCACGGAACGTCGCGCCGGGGTACATCCGCTTGAGGCGCAGTTGCTGAGAATCCTGCAGCGGGAGCGGCGAGATGCGCACCGTGGACTCGGACGCCGCACCGACCTCGGTGACGCCGTACTGGCGGCACAGCAGCCGCAGCCGTGCCACCGCGACGAGCCGTTGCGCCGGCTCGGGCAGCGGACCGTACCGGTCGATGAGTTCATCGACGACCGCGCCGATACCCGCCTCGTCCGATGCGGCCGCGAGTCGCCGGTAACCCTCCAGCCGCAACCGGTCGCTGCCGATGTACTCCGGCGGCAGGTTGGCGTCGATCGGGAGATCGATCCGAACATCCTTCGGTTCCTCAACGGCAGCAACGGTTTTGCCATCCACGGCGGCGCGATAGGCCTCGACGGCCTCGCCCACCAGGCGGACGTAGAGGTCGAACCCCACCCCGGCGACGTGACCGGACTGCTCGGCGCCCAGCACGTTGCCCGCACCGCGGATCTCGAGGTCCTTCATCGCCACGGCCATGCCTGCGCCGAGTTCGTTGTTCTGGGCGATGGTGGCGAGCCGGTCATACGCGGTCTCGGTGAGCGGCACCTCCGGCGGGTACAGGAAGTAGGCGTAACCACGCTCCCTGCTGCGCCCCACGCGTCCGCGCAGCTGATGTAGCTGCGACAACCCGAACGTGTCAGCCCGCTCGACGATGAGGGTGTTCGCGTTCGAGATGTCCAGCCCCGTCTCGACGATCGTGGTGCAGACCAGGATGTCGAATTCGCGGTTCCAGAACCCCTCGACCGTCTTCTCCAACTGCTCCTCGGGCATCTGCCCGTGCGCGACGACAACACGCGCCTCAGGCACCAGCGCGCGGACCTTCGCGGCCGCCGAGTCGATCGACTTCACCCGGTTGTGGATGTAGAACGCCTGCCCGTCGCGCAGCAGTTCGCGCCGCAGGGCCGCCGCCACCTGCTTGTCGTCATGCGGCCCGACGTAGGTGAGCACGGGGTGCCGCTCCTCGGGCGGGGTGAGGATTGTCGACATCTCGCGGATGCCCGCCAGGCTCATCTCCAGGGTGCGCGGAATCGGCGTGGCACTCATCGTGAGCACATCGACGTGCGTGCGCATCGACTTGATGTGTTCCTTGTGCTCGACGCCGAAGCGCTGCTCCTCGTCGACGATGACCAGCCCGAGGTCCTTCCAGGTCACGCCCGTCTGCAGCAGTCGGTGCGTGCCGATCGCGATATCGACCGAACCGTCCTTCATGCCCTCGAGCGCCGCCCGCGAGTCGGCGGGGTCGGTGAACCGCGACAGACCCTTCACCGTCACCGGGAATCCGGCCATCCGAGCGGTGAAGGTCTGCAGGTGCTGATCGGCCAGCAGCGTCGTCGGCACCAGCACCGCGACCTGCTTGCCGTCCTGCACCGCCTTGAACGCCGCGCGCACCGCGATCTCGGTCTTGCCGTAGCCGACGTCACCGCAGATCACACGGTCCATCGGGACCGCCTTCTCCATATCGCTCTTGACTTCGGTGATGGCCGTCAGCTGATCCATCGTCTCGCTGAAGCCGAAGGCGTCCTCCATCTCGGCCTGCCACGGGGTGTCCGGTCCGAACGCGTGGCCGGGTGCGGCCTGGCGCTTGGCGTACAGCTCGACCAGTTCAGTGGCGATCTCGCGAACCGCACGGCGTGCCTTGGTCTTGGTGTTGGTCCAGTCGCTGCCGCCGAGGCGGCTCAGCGTCGGCTCCTGTCCGCCGACGTAGCGGGACAACTGATCCAGTGCGTCCATCGGCACGTACAGCTTGTCCGATCCGCCGCCACGCTTGGCCGACGCGTACTCAAGCACCAGGTACTCACGGCGGGCACCGCCGATGGTGCGCTCGGTCATCTCCACGAAGCGGCCGATGCCGTGCTGGTCGTGCACCACCATGTCGCCCGCGGTCAGTGCGAGCGGGTCGACGACGTTGCGGCGCTTGGCGGCCAGCCGCTTGCCCTCGACGGCGGCGGCACGGTTTCCGGTCAGGTCGGATTCCGTGAACACGACGAGGTTGGCCCCCGGCAGCATCGCACCGTCGTGCAGCGGCCCCTTGAGCACGCCGACGACACCTGCCTTCGGCGCCTCGCCGGACTCCAAGATCGCTGCGGTCGTGTCTGATTCGGCCAGCTGTTCCACGACGCGGTGGGCCGTGCCGGTGCCCGGGGTGACGATGACAGCCAGTCCACCGGTCGCGATATGGGCGCGCAGCATCGCGAACATCTCGTCGAGATTGTGCTGCTGACCGCGCGCGGACGGCGCCGGTCGGATGTCCAGCTCCTTCGCCGACCCGTCTCCAAGCTGGCTCAGCGTCCACCACGGGTGTCCGCCGGTGGTGGCCGCGGCCCGGACGTCTGCGAGGTCGCGGAATCCGGAGCCGTCGAGCTCCTCCAGGTCGATCGGCGCGTCGGCGCCCATGGCCGCGACCGACCACGACGCCTCGAGGAACTCCCGTCCCGTTTTGACCAGGTCCGCGGCGCGGGTCCTGACCTTCTCGGGGTCACAGATCAGCACTGGGGCGCCCGCGGGCAGGTGGTCGGACAGCAGCGACAGCTCGCCCGGCCGCAGCACCGGTAGGAGCGCCTCCATACCGTCGACGGGGATGCCCTCGGAGAGCTTGGCCATCATCTCGCCGATGGTGCCGCCGACGCGATTGTCGTCGTGGGGCTGATCCGCCGCGAATGCCGCGGCACGCTCGCGCACATCCTCGGTGAGCAGCAGCTCCCGACACGGCACGGCTACCAGCGTCTCGATCTCGATCTCGGGGATGGAGCGCTGATCGGCGATCGAGAACATCCGCATCTCGGACACCTCGTCACCCCAGAACTCGACGCGCACAGGGTGTTCGGCGGTGGGCGCGAACAGGTCGAGGATGCCGCCGCGGACCGCGAACTCGCCGCGCTTGCCGACCATGTCGACGCGTGTGTAGGCCAGCTCGACGAGCCGCTCGATCACGGCCTCGAAGTCGGCCTCGGCGCCGACGGTCAGCGTCACGGGCTCGACGGCAGCGAGGGCCGGGGGCATCGGCTGCAGGAGTGAGCGCGCCGTGGTGACCACCACCCGCAGCGGTGGACCCAGCCGGGCGTCGTCGGGATAGGCGAGTCGGCGCAGCACCATCATCCGCGCGCCGACGGTCTCGACGCCGGGAGACAGCCGCTCGTGCGGCAGGGTCTCCCAGGACGGGAACGTCGCGACGGCGCCACCGAGCACGGCCTGCAGCTCGGCGGTCAGGTCCTCTGTCTCGCGCCCCGTGGCGGTGACGACCAGCAGCGGACCCGCCTGCGCCAGTGCGGCCGCGACGAACAACCGCGCGGCCGCCGGTCCGACGAGGGCACCCTCTGTTGCGCCCTCGGCGGCGGAGGTGGTGATGTCCCGGAGACCGGGGTCAGTCAGGGCCAGCTCAACGAGCCCGGCCAACGGGGTCTGGACATGGGTGTACCCCGGTGCATTCATGGTGTCCTTCATCCTAATGAGCCGCACGGCGAGGCGCTCAACCCGCTCAACCCGTCAAAATTGCGCTGCCCGCCGTGAGGGGTTCGTCAAGATTTGCGATACCCGCCTCTTGCGGGCGCACCGTGGAGACATGACCCTTCTCGACCAGTTGCCGTCCCTGCACCGCGCCGCCCCCATGCGCATCGAACCGGCCATCTGGCCGCTGACGGCAAGGGTGGACGTGGACGGCCGGCTGTGCGTCGGCGGTGTCGCGCTGACCGATATCGCCGACGAGTTCGGCACCCCGACCTATGTCCTCGACGAGGCTGACTTCCGCCACCGCGCCGCGACCTACCGCTCCACGCTGCGGGGCATCCGGATCGTCTATGCGGGCAAGGCCCTGCTGACCACCCGCGTCGCCCGCTGGGTGGCCGATGAGCACCTCGGGCTCGACATCTGCTCGCTGGGCGAGCTGGCCGCGGGGCTCGCGGGCGGCGTGGATCCGCGCCGCATGATCTTGCACGGCAACGCGAAGACGACCGGCGAACTGCGCACCGCCACCGACGCCGGCGTCGGCCGCGTCGTCATCGACTGCGGCACCGAGATCGCGCTGCTGGCGAGCCAGCTGCGCCAGCCACAGGACGTTCTGATCCGCGTGACCCCCAACGTCGACATTCACGGCCACGCCGCGGTGACCACGGGAGTCACCGACCAGAAGTTCGGCTTCGCCATCGATGACGGTCAGGCGCTGCTGGCGATCCGTCGCGTCCTCGATCAGCCGATGCTGCGGCTCGTCGGACTGCACTGCCACCTCGGGTCCCAGGTCACCGAGGCGACGCCCTACGGCGACGCGATCCATCGGATCGTCACCCTGATGGCCGACGTCCGCGCCCGGTACGGAGTCCTGCTCTCAGAGCTGAACATCGGCGGTGGGCACGGTGTGCCGTACATCGACGGCGACGCGGGCCTCGATCTCAAGGCGCTGGCCGAGGTCATCGACGACGCACTGGACACGACGTGCGGGGCGGAACGCTTTCCGCGCCCCGTGGTCGTCGTCGAGCCGGGTCGGGCGCTGTCGGCGCGCGCCGGGGTGACGGTCTACCGGGTGGTGGCCGTGAAGCATCAGCCCGGAGGTAGGACCTTCGTGTCCGTCGACGGCGGCATGAGCGACAACCCGCGAGTGGCGCTCTACGGCGCCCGATACACCGTCACGGTCGCCAATCGTCACCCGCTCGGCCCGACGCAGCCGGTGACCGTCGTCGGGCGGTACTGCGAGGCGGGCGACGCGATCGCCCACGATGTGGCGCTGCCGGTCGACCTGCATCCCGGTGACGTCCTCGCGGTGGCGTGCACCGGCGCCTACCACCACAGCATGGCCTCGACGTTCAACATGGTCGGCCGGCCACCGGTGGTGTCGGTGCGAGACGGCCGCGCCGATCTGATGGTGCGCCGGGAGACGACGGCGGACCTGCTCCTCCGGGACGTGAACTGAGCGCTCGCGCGAAGACCCGACGGGCGGGCTGAGCGCTAGCCCTGGTGCAGGATCGGGTCGGACTCCAGGTGGGTCAACCCGTTCCACATCAGGTTGACCAGGTGGGCGGCCACCACTTCCTTCTTGGGTTCGCGGGTGTCCAGCCACCACTGCGCTGTCATCGACACCGATCCGACCAGCGCCTGGGCGTACAGCGGAGCGAGCTCGGGGTCGAGCCCGCGACGGGAGAAGTCACCGGCGAGGATCGAGGCGACCTGGCTGACCGCGTCGTTCAGCAGGCTCGAATACGTGCCGGAGCTGATGCTGGCGGGCGAGTCGCGGATCAGGATGCGGAACCCGTCGGTGCGCTCCTCGACGTAGGTCAGCAGCGCGAGTGCCACGCGTTCGACCCGGACCCGGGACCGGTTGTTGGTCAGCGACGAGGTGATGCCGTCGAGCAGCGCCGACATCTCCCGGTCGACGACCACCGCGTAGAGCCCCTCCTTACCGCCGAAGTGCTCGTAAACGACCGGTTTGGAGACATTGGCACGCTGCGCGATCTCCTCGATGGAGGTGGCGTCGTAGCCTCGCTCTGCGAAGAGCGACTTGGCGATCTCGACCAGTTGTTGACGGCGCTCGGTGCCGGTCATGCGCGCGCGAGGAGCACGCGCCTCCTTCTCCGGTGCAGCCACACTGAGGAGCCTATTCCTAGGGTCGCCTCGCACCCACTCTTCACCGATGACAACGTCGACTAAAGTCTCACCGACAGTCCGTCGTGGTGTAATCGGCAGCACCTCTGATTTTGGTTCAGATAGTTCAGGTTCGAGTCCTGGCGACGGAGCTGGTAACTGGAGTTGCCCGCCGCGCAGCCGTGTCATGCGGTGCGACGGCCTGGCCCACATCGAATCGCACAGTCGCGCGTTGGGAGTTCACATGACGACACGAGGCGAGGCCGCGGTCATCGTGCTGGCGGCCGGATCCGGCACTCGGATGCGCTCGGAGACCCCCAAGGTTCTGCATGCCCTGGCAGGCCGCAGCATGCTGTCGCACGCGCTGCACGCGGTCGCGAAGGTGGCACCCCAGCATCTGGTGGTGGTGGTCGGCCGCCAACGCGAGGCAGTCTCGGCCGCCGTCGCCGAACTCGCCGACGAGCTGGGCCGACAAATCGACATAGCGGTTCAGGACGAGCAGCTGGGCACGGGGCACGCGGTGGCCTGCGGTCTGAGCGCGCTTCCCGAGGATTTCGCAGGCACCGTCGTCATCACCGCGGGTGACGTCCCGCTGCTCGACGCGGTCACACTGGCCGAGTTGACCGACGCCCACGGTGCCGAGTCGGCCGCCGCGACAGTGCTGACCACGACGGTGCCCGATCCGACCGGCTACGGGCGCATCCTGCGCACCCAGGACCGCGAGGTCATCGGGATCGTCGAGCAGGCCGACGCCACCCCCAAACAGCGGGCGATCGGCGAGGTCAACGCCGGCGTGTATGCCTTCGACATCGCCGATCTGCGCGCCGCGCTGAGCCAGCTGCGATCCGATAACGCCCAGAGCGAGCTGTACCTGACCGACGCCATCTCGATCGTGCGGCAGAGCGGTCATGTGGTGCGCGCCCACCACATCGACGACAGCGCGCTGGTCGCCGGCGTCAACGACCGTGTCCAGCTGTCGCAGCTGGCAGCCGAGCTGAACCGCCGGATCGTGGCCCGCCATCAGCGGGCCGGGGTCACGGTGATCGACCCCGCGAGCACCTGGATCGACATCGACGTCACCGTCGGGCCGGACACCGTGATCAGGCCGGGCACCCAGCTGCTGGGCACCACCCGCATCGGCTCCGGCTGCGAGATCGGACCCGACACCACCCTGACCGACGTCACCGTCGGCGACACCGCGACCGTGGTCCGCACGCACGGCAGCTCGTCGACCATCCGCGACGCCGCCACAGTCGGTCCGTTCGCCTACCTGCGGCCGGGCACCGACCTCGGCGCTGACGGGAAGCTCGGGGCCTTCGTCGAGACCAAGAACGCGGTCATCGGCACCGGCACCAAGGTGCCGCACCTGACGTACGTCGGCGACGCCGACATCGGCGAGCACTCCAACATCGGCGCCTCCAGCGTTTTCGTCAACTACGACGGCGAGACCAAGCGGCGGACCCGGATCGGCTCGCATGTGCGCACCGGCTCGGACACGATGTTCATCGCACCGGTGGCGATCGGCGACGGCGCCTACACCGGAGCGGGCACCGTGGTGCGCGACGACGTCCCGCCGGGCGCGCTGGCGGTGTCAGCGGGCAGCCAGCGCAACATCGAGGGCTGGGTGCAGCGCAAGCGCCCAGGCAGTCCCGCCGCGGAGGCAGCCCGAAAGGCGACCGCCGAGAGCCCCGCCGACCCCGAGTCGACGCCGTAACTCGACGCCTTCCGTTGGCATTCTGGTAACCCGGCAACGCGGGCGCAGGGAAGCTACGTACGATTGCCCAGTATTTCGATCCCCGACGTCGAAGGCAGCACAGTGGGCACCGACTGGACCGACAACCGCAAAAATCTAATGCTGTTCTCGGGGCGCGCGCATCCCGAATTGGCAGAGCAGGTGGCCAAGGAGCTTGACGTTCACGTCACCGCGCAGACGGCACGCGACTTCGCCAACGGCGAGATCTTCGTCCGCTTCGAGGAATCCGTGCGCGGCTGCGACGCGTTCGTGCTGCAGAGCCATCCCGCGCCACTGAACCAGTGGCTGATGGAACAGCTCATCATGATCGACGCACTCAAGCGCGGCAGCGCCAAGCGGATCACCGCGATCCTGCCCTTCTACCCATACGCCCGCCAGGACAAGAAGCACCGCGGTCGCGAGCCCATCTCGGCGCGACTGGTCGCCGACCTCTACAAGACCGCGGGTGCCGACCGGATCGTCTCGGTGGACCTGCACACCGACCAGATCCAGGGCTTCTTCGACGGTCCGGTGGACCACATGCGTGGCCAGTCGCTGCTGTGCGGGTACATCGGCGAGAACTACGCCGATCACGACATGGTGGTCGTGTCCCCCGACTCCGGCCGCGTGCGTGTCGCCGAGAAGTGGGCCGACTCGCTTGGCGGCGTTCCGCTGGCCTTCATCCACAAGACCCGCGACCCCCTGGTGCCCAACCAGGTGAAGTCCAACCGCGTCGTCGGCGACGTGCGAGGCAAGACCTGCATCATCACCGACGACATGATCGACACCGGTGGCACCATCGCGGGCGCGGTCAAGCTGCTCAAGGAGAACGGCGCGAACGACGTCGTGATCGCCGCCACGCACGGCGTGCTGTCTGATCCCGCCCCGCAACGGCTCGCCGAATGCGGCGCCCGCGAGGTCATCGTCACCAACACGCTGCCGATCACCGAGGACAAGCAGTTCGCCCAGCTGACGGTGCTGTCGATCGCGCCCCTGCTGGCCAGCACGATCCGCGCCGTGTTCGACAACGGTTCTGTCACCAGCCTCTTCGACGGATCGGCCTAGTGTGGCCCGTATCTACCACAATCCGAAGTGCTCGACATCGCGCAAGACTCTGGACCTGTTGCGGGACAACGGCATCGAGCCGGAGATCGTGCTCTATCTGAAGACTCCGCCAACCCGCGACGAGCTCGTCACGATGATCGCCGATGCCGGGATCGATGTCCGGACAGCAGTCCGCAAGCGCGAGTCGCTCTACACCGAACTCGGCCTCGCCGACGCATCCGATGACGCCCTGCTCGACGCGATGGCGCAGCACCCGATCCTGATCGAGCGCCCGTTCGTCACGACGCCGAAGGGAACACGACTGGCCCGGCCGATCGACACGGTTCGCGAGATTCTGTGACGGTTTCAGGCGCGCGCTCCGCCTCCATCGCGGTCGCCGCCTCGGTCGCGCTCTGTGTCGCCGCCATGACCGGCTGCGGCCCCGCGACCCCGGACTACCAGTCGATCTGGTCGACGACGCCCACCACGACGACGACATCGCCAGGAGCCGAACCGCTCATCCCGTTCTCCGAGTACCTCGAGAACGTCGGCGTCACCGGCGCGCCCGTCTCCCCCGCCAAGCTCACCGACCTGACCGTGGACGTTCCCAGCCCGCAGGGGTGGCAGCCCTATGTCAACGCCAACCTGTCGCCGGGCACCAGGACCATCGCCAAGGGCGATACCTACCCGACCGCGATGATCATCGTGTTCGAGCTCAACGGCGACTTCGACGTCGCCAAGGCGCTCAAGCACGCGGACGCCGACGCGAAGATGTCGGAGAACTTCAAGGAACTCAACGCATCCGACGCGGACTTCCGTGGCTTCCCGTCGTCGATGATCGAGGGCTCCTACGACCTCAACGGGCAGCGCATGCAGAGCTACAACCGCATCGTCATCGCGACCGGGACACCGGTGCGACCGGGCGTGCCCGGACAGCGCTACCTCGTTCAGTTGACCGTGACGAGCTTCGCCGACCAGGCGCAGGCCAACGGCCCCGACATCGAGAAGATCATCAAGGGTTTCACGGTCGCGGCGAAGTAGCCGGTCTCCCAACTACGCTTCAGCAATGAGCGACTGGACCGCTGCAGACCTGCCCTCGTTCGCTGGACGCACCGTCATCGTCACAGGCGCCAACAGCGGCCTCGGCGAGGTCACCGCGCGTGAGCTCGCCCGCGTCGGCGCGAACGTCATCCTCGCGGTCCGCAACACCGCCAAGGGTGACGCCGCCGCGGCGGGCATGACCGGCGCGGTGGAGGTCCGCCAGCTCGACCTGCAGGATCTCGCGTCGGTCCGCGCGTTCGCCGACGGCGTCGAGAAGGTGGACGTGCTGATCAACAACGCGGGCATCATGGCCGTCCCGTACGCGCAGACCGTGGACGGGTTCGAGAGCCAGATCGGCACCAACCACCTGGGCCACTTCGCACTGACCAACCTTCTGCTGCCCAAGGTCTCCGACCGCGTGGTGACGGTGTCCTCGATGATGCATCTACTCGGTGTCATCAGCCTCAAGGACCTGAACTGGAAGTCCCGGCCATACCTCGCCTGGCCGGCCTACGGGCAGTCCAAGCTGGCCAACCTGCTGTTCACCAAGGAGCTGCAACGCAGGCTGGACCGGGCTGGATCACCATTGCGCGCCGTGGCCTGCCACCCCGGCTACTCGGCCACCAATCTGCAGGGCCATACCGGCAATGCGCTGGGCACCAAGGTGTGGCTGGCGGCCAACAAGCTGGCCACCGATGCCGACTTCGGTGCCCGCCAGACACTGTTCGCGGCGTCCCAGGACGTGGCAGGCAACTCCTTCATTGGGCCGCGCTTCGCGATGAGGGGCCCAACCCAACCGGTTGCGCGCAGTCCGCTGGCGAGCAGCGCCAAGACCGCCGAAGCACTGTGGGACCTGTCCGCGCAGCTCACGGGTACTGAATTTCCGCTGTAGCACGCTCGTGCGCTAGCCTTGCGGGCGATCACGGCGAGGGTGGCCAGGCCACCGTTATCGACGGGAACCTCCGCGCAACTGCGCGTGACCCTGGCCGTGCGACCACCGCATAGGCACAGGAGCAAATCACATGGCCAAGACCCAGGCCCACAGCGCCAACAATCTGACCGCCAAGGTCCGCGAGAAGACCGGCAAGGGCGCGTCGCGTCAGGCCCGTCGCGATGGCCAGGTCCCCGCCGTGCTGTACGGCCACGGCGCCGAGCCCCAGCACCTGGTTCTGCCGGCCCGCGAGTTCGCCGCCGTCCTGCGCAACTTCGGCACCAACGCGGTGCTGACGCTCGACATCGACGGCAAGGAAGCCCTGGCGCTGCCGAAGGCGATCGAGGTCCACCCGATCCGCCGCAACATCCAGCACGTCGACCTCATCATCGTCCGTCGCGGCGAGAAGGTGACCGTCGAGGTCCACGTCGCCGTCGAGGGTGACGCCGGCCCGGACACCCTGGTCAACCAGGAGACCAGCACCATCGAGATCGAGTCCGACGCCATGTCGATCCCCGAGAGCCTCACGCTGTCGGTCGAGGGCGCCGCCGCAGGAACCCAGTTCACTGCCGCGCAGGTTCCGCTGCCCGACGGCGTGTCGCTGATCTCCGATCCCGAGCTGCTCGTCGTCAACGTGATCCCGGCGCCGACCGCGGCAGACCTCGAGAGCGAGGGTGGCGGCGAGGCCGCTGAGGGTGCCACCGAGGCCCCCGCCGAAGGTGACGCCGAGGCCGAGTCCGCGTCCGAGTAACCCCCCAGTAGAGCGGATCTGAGATCGTGGCCGAACCGCTGCTGGTGGTCGGCCTGGGCAATCCCGGACCGCAGTACGCCACCACCCGGCACAACCTCGGCTTTCTTGTCGCCGACATCCTCGCCGATCGCATCGGCTCGGGGTTCAAGGTGCACAAGAAGTCGGGGGCCGAGGTGGTGACGGGCCGCCTCGGCGACCGATCGGTCGTGCTGGCCAAGCCCCGTACCTACATGAACGAGTCGGGGCGCCAGGTCGGGCCGTTGGCGAACTTCTATTCGGTGGCCCCGGCCGATGTGATCATCATTCACGACGAACTCGACATCGACTTCGGCCGGATCAGGTTGAAGTTCGGCGGTGGGGCCGCCGGCCACAACGGTCTGCGCTCGGTCAGTTCAGCGCTGGGCACCAATGACTTTCAGCGCGTGCGGATCGGCGTCGGCCGCCCACCGGGGCGCAAGTCGGGGGCGGCTTTCGTGTTGGAGAACTTCACCTCGACAGAGCGGCCCGAGGTCGGCACGATCTGCGAGCAGGCCGCCGACGCCACCGAACTCCTGATCCGCGATGGCCTGGAGTCGGCCCAGAATCTCGTCCACGCCTGGGCCTGAGCCAGCTCTCCCCCTATTCTTCTTCGCCGAGACTGCTGTGAGATCGCGAATTCGAGCATTTCGACGCGCTCACAGCAGTCTCAGCGGACACCCCGGATTCCGCTGTCGACGATCTTGATCGGCTTGTGCGGGAAACGCTTCTCGGCGTAACTCTTGGCCTCCGAATCCGGTAGCACGTAGAGGGTTTCGCTCTTGTCCTGCAGCGGTCGCAGCACAGTGGCCATGAACGCCTTGCGATCGTCGAGATAGGGGCCGATGACCTCCTCGCCCGCCGGACAGACCGCGAGGCAGTAGGCGGCCTTGTAGTTAGCCTTGAAGGACAGGCTCTGCCACATCGATGCGTTCTCCGAATCGCTGACGCGACTGCGGAAGTCGGCAGCGTCCTCGCTGTCGGCGATGGTCTGCGCCCAGTCGGTGAAACCGCCCATGAACTCGCGGTAGTTGTGCACCGAGCACGCGACGAAGTCGAACTCCCCGTTCTTCCCGATCGCGCCGACCGGGCACGCCGCGACGCAGATCTTGCACTCCAGGCACGGCGAGTAGTCCAGCGGCTCACCGTAACTCGACATCGGTGCGTCCACGACGATAGTGGCGAGCAGGATGAAGTTGCCGAACCGGGGATGGATGACGTTGCGATGGATGCCCATCACACCGAGCCCAGCGGCGACCGCGACCGGCTTGTGCGCGATCACCCAGATCCGCCCCGGGTAGCGGTCCATCTCCATCGGGAACGTCGCCGACGGGTTGAGTGCGCGATAGCCCGTGTCCTGCAGTACACGGGTGATGCGGTGCGCCGCCTCGTTGATGATCTCGCCGCTGCGGTGAAACTCCTGGTTGGCAACGCTTCTGGCAGTCGAGCGGACGTTGTCGCGGTTCATCTTGACCACCAGCGAGATGAAGCTGCGCGCACCCGGCAACGCCTCATCGGCATGCTCACGCTCGGACTCCAGCTGAGGATCGGCGACACTGGCGAACGCCGCATCGTCCGCCCCGGCCTCGAGACAGACTCGGCGCAGCCACTCAGCGTCGATCACCGCGGGGCGGTCATGTGTGCGGCCGGCCATCTTGCGCACGGTCGGGTGGTTGGCGATGCGCGGAGATATCTCAGCCGTCATATCGCTGAGTATAGTTTGATGAACTCAGGCCTTGTCAACAGGACGCGGCACGGGCCCTGGGGCAACCGAGGCTGGGGGGGTCGCTCAGTCGGAGGTCCGTCGCGCGTATGCGCGTAGCGCGAACGGAGCGATGACCGCGGTGATCGCCACCGACCACAGGATGGTGGCCAGCACCGGATGGTGCAGGGGCAGTTGCGCGTCCGGCGGCGCAGCGGGCCCGTTGCCCCACAGCTCGCGCATGGCCTGCGCCAGCGATGACACCGGATTCCACTCGGCGACCACCCGCAGCCACCGCGGCATCGGCTCGGTCGGCGCGAACGTGTTGGCCAGGAACGTGATCGGGAACAACACCGTGAACATGACGCCGTTGACGGCCTCGACCGAGCGCATGATCGAGCCGATCAGGATGCCGAACCAGATCATCCCGAACCCGAACACCAGGATCAGCGCGAACGCGAGTACGGCCTCAGCGACGCTCCCCCGGATCCGCCACCCGATGCACAACCCCGTCACTGCCATCACCACGACACCGATGGAGGAGTGCAGCAGGCTGGCCACGCTGCGGCCAATCAGCACCGCCGAGCGCCGGATCGGCAGCGACCGGAACCGGTCGATGATGCCCTTCTCCAGGTCGGCGGTGATACCGGTGGACACCACGAACGCCGTGAACACGATGGTCTGGGCCTGGATACCCGGCAGCAGGAACTCCCGGTAGGACGCGCCACCCCTGGTCGCGATCGACGCGCCGAACACGAAGGCGAACAACAGCACGAACATGATCGGCTGCACCGTGACGTCGCTCAGCATCTCAGGCATCCGCTTGGTGTGGATCATGTTCCGCTTCACCATGATCCAGGACTGCTGCGCGATATTGGTGGGGCGGATCAACGGACGCTGCGCCGCCGTGCCGGAATCGGTCTGGGATGCGACGGTGGTCATGCGGACTTCTCCTCGTCCTCGGCGCGGTGTCCGGTGAGGGACAGGAAGACGTCGTCCAGGCTGGGCCGGGACAGTCCGATGTCGTCGACCTCGATGCGATTGTCCTGCAGCCAGCCGGCCACCGTGGTCAGCGCGGCGATGCCTTCGGCCGACGCGGTGAGCTGCCGCGCGCCGGTGTCGACGTGCACCTCGGCGCCCGTGCGGAGCAGCAGGTCGCGCGCGGCTGACAGGTCCGCCGCGTGGGACACCGTCACGACGAGGCTGGCGTTGCCTGCCTGCTCCTTGAGCTGCAGCGGCGTACCCCTGGCGATGATTCGGCCGTGGTCCATCACCACGATGTCGTCGGCCAACTGGTCGGCCTCCTCGAGATACTGCGTGGTCAGCAGCAGTGTGGTGCCGGCCGCCACGAGTTCACGCAGCACCTCCCACAGATCGCTGCGGCTGCGCGGATCCAGTCCTGTGGTGGGTTCATCGAGGAACAGCACCGGCGGTGACGCGATCAGGCTGACCGCGAGGTCCAGCCGTCGCCGCATACCGCCGGAGTACGACCTCACCGGACGGTCGGCCGCGTCGGCGATCGAGAACTGCTCCAGCAGTCGGTCTCCGAGCTTGACGAGGTCCCGCCGTCCGATGCCGTAGAGGCCGCCGATCATCCGGATGTTCTCCCGGCCGGTGAGCAGCTCGTCCACGGTGGCCACCTGACCGGTCAGGCCCATGTTGCTGCGCACCTTGTCGGGCTCCGCGCGGACGTCGTACCCGGCCACCCTGGCCGTCCCGCTGGTGGGCGCCGACAGCGTCGTCATCATGCGGACCGTGGTGGTCTTGCCAGCGCCGTTCGGGCCGAGCAGCCCCATGACGGTGCCCTGCGGAACGCTGAAGCTGACGCCGTCTACGGCGGTGAAGTCACCGAAGCGCTTGACGAGATCGATGGCCTCGATGGCCGGGTCAGTCATGGTTCAACCGTAGCGACGGGTACCGACGATCTGCCATTGCTTTTCCTGCGCACGATGAGTCAGACCTGTCGCAATCACGAAACTCATCGTCAAGGGAAACTAATCGTCAAGGTTGGGCAGCGGGCCGTCAGGATTCCGTATGGACGACGGATTCCGGGCGTTCCGCGGCGTAGACCTGGACACATGAGTCACCCGACGCGCACTGCGCTCGTCCGGCGTCTGTTTGACCGTGGTCACAGCTGGGGAGCATTGGACATATCTGCCGGCCGAAGCGGTATCTCGCGGTATCACTTGGTTCTGTTCCCGCCCGGTATCTCGCGCGACGAGCGCATCGTGCTTCGCCTGTGGCGCACCTGGCCCATCTGGGGCACCGTTGCCTGGCTCCTCTCGGAGATCGTGCTGATGGCGATGTTCGGATCCATACCGGCGCTGGTGATCTCGACATCGATCTGCCTCGGCGCGGGTGCGGCGCTCATGGCGATGGCGGGGCCGGCCCGTGGCGGGGTCCGCACACTGACGGTCCTGCGCATCGCCGGCATCGACGATCCGTCGGTGAACGATGCCTTTACGCGTCTCTGCACGCTCGCGCTGGCCCTGGTTGACGCCGACGCCAGGCTCGCGTCGGGCGCGCTCAGCACCGTCGAGCACGAGGCAGTGGTGTGGCGGGTCTACGACGCCATGCCTGCGCGACAGGCCTCGGTGACGTAGACCGATAACCCTGGGATGCTGCCACACGGCCGTCGCTAGAGTTGGCTCGATGCTGGTGTGGATAAACGGGGCATTCGGTGCCGGGAAGACTCAGACGGCGTTCGAACTCCATCGCCGCGTCCACGGGTCCCATGTCGCGGACCCCGAGCTGATCGGCTTCGCCATCCACAAGATGTTGCCGGCCGGCGCACGCGAGGATTTTCAGGATCGGCCGCAGTGGCGCGCCGCTGTGGTAGCCACCCTCGCCGACGCGGTGGCGGCGCACCGGGCCGTGATGCCGGGCCCGGTGATCGTGCCGATGACGCTGGTCGAGCCGTCCTACTTCGATGAGGTGATGACCGGCCTTCGCGAGGTGGGCGTCCCGGTACGGCACTTCTCCCTCGTGGCGTCACCGGAGACCCTGCGCCGGCGTCTGCGCACCCGTGGCTCGTCCTGGCTGGGCCGAGCGGTTGGGCGTGAGGACACGTGGGCCATGGCGCAGATCGACCGTTGTGTCACGGCGCTGGCCACCGACCGGTTCGCCGATCACGTCGACACCGATCACCGCCAGATCGACGACGTGGTGGAGGATGTCGCCGCCCGCGCGGGTCTGCCGCTCGCGCAGCCCAGATTGGGCCCGGCGCGCTACCAACTACGCCGTGCGGCGGTCGGAATTCGGCATATCAGGCTCTAGGTGACCCAGTTCAGGTCGTCTCGGGCCTGATGATGAAAACGAGCAGCGTCGCTTCGCCTTGTCCGACATTGCGCAGGGAGTGCTCTTCGGCTCCCGAGATCGTCGCGATGTCGTGCGCGCCGAGATGAAGGATTCCGCTTCCTGTCTGTATCGACACCGACCCATCGAGCATGACAAAGATCTCCTGGCTCCGGGGTCCGTGAGATGAGAATGGGCCCGCACCCACGCCTGGGGGAAACGTGAATCGCACGACCTCGACCCCTGGAGTCGTGGGAAACAGCGATTCGCGTCTAACGCCAGTGGCCTCATCTGTGATCGAGGGCTGGGCGCCTCGTAGCACTTCGGACCCGGCGGGTTCCTCGACGCCACCGAGTAGTTGTGCCAGGTTGGTTCCGAGAGCATCGGCGATCTTCACAGCGATCTCAAGGCCGGGACTCCGCTCGCATCGCTCGATCTTTGACAGCGCTGCTCGCGAAACTCCGCTTCTCGATGCCAGCGCGTCGAGGGTCAGTCCGGACTGATGCCTCATCTCCCGGACTCGTTTACCGAAGGCGACTTCGTCGTGCATGATCTGCGCAGCCTACCGAAGGCGGCTGGTCTCCTTGTTGTCAGTCATGTGGACGACGACATGAGTAGTTGGCACGTCCGCCGATGAGATTCGACCTGCTGTGTGATGCACGGCAGGTCAGCTCGTCACCGGTGCTGAGGCACGCGAGACCGCGGCCGATGTTTCGGGATGCAGTCGCGGAGAGAGGAACTTCGCGCCGACAAACAACGGCGTGACGATGCAGTAAGCGAGGGTGATCGATCCAGGTAGACCCAGTTCGATGACAATCCTGTTGAGCGCCAGGGCCGTAACGGTGGCGGTGGCTGCGCCGACGATGCCGAGGATCACTGTGTAGACGGTGCGCCGCTGCACGAAGATGGCTCCGAGGGCGACGCACGTCAAGAAGCCATTCAACCCGAGCAGTCCCATGTTGATCGCGGAGGGGTCTGTGCCGAGGGCCGCCGCAGTCAACGCGGCGGTTGCCGAACCCAGGACCGCGAGTAGTGCGCTGTACCAGCAGCAGATCAGTATCCCGGTCAACACGAGCAAAGCGGCAGTGAGAGTTCCCGCAAACACCACCTGACCAATGCCATGTGCGAGGGCGTCGGCGATGTTGATGGCGGTTGGCTGATTCACTGCCACCTGGCTGACGGGTTCGCTCGTGCCGACAAGCGGGCCGGTGTGCCCACGGTCGACTGTCTGCGCAGCAAGAAGGAACCCGATGACGATGAGGTTGAACGGAATTGCCACCGGAGGGACGTTCCACCCCTTCGCCATTACGTGAATGAGACCGGCCATGACGACTGTCGACAACGCCGCGCCTGCGATCATGTAGCAGACGATCGCAACATCCCATGCCGGCGCCAGAAATGTCGCAAACCCACCGCCGACGAGCGCCCCGTTGTAGCCGTACAAGCCGGCTCGGACGTCGTGGCGATCCAATGACAGCGCTAGCGCGGTGCCCGTGGACACCATTCCAGCGAAGATGACGGAAAACCCAAGCCAGGGCGATATCGAGAAGGCGGCAGCAAGGAACAGCATCCCACTGAGGGGGTTGTTCGCGAACCCAGCCATTCCGACGCCCCGAAGCGCGGCGTCCATGAAACCAGCCAAGCTGTTGCGGCTGAGACGTTCTGCCACTTTCGGCATCGTTCCTGTGCATGCCGAACCGACGGTCAGCGACATCCGGCCCAGCGCGGCAAGGGTGCTCATCTCGCGTCCTGGAGAAGCTGTTGACAGAATTGTCCGAATGCGAGGAGGAACGCGTCGTCGAAATAGTCTGCTACAAGTTGAATTCTGTCAAAAGTGTTGTGCGAGCCGGTGTTCAGTGGGACCGTGACCGCTGGATGACCCGTATGGTCGAAGAGGGCGGTGAGTCGAACCATTGCACTGGTCGCAAACGTCGGCGTTCCGTCGAGGTCGATCTCGTACTGACCGGCCGAGGGAATGTCGACGAGAAGCGTCGGCAATGCCAGCACATCACATGTGCCGAGCTGCTTGCTGACTGCGCCGGCAAGCTCGGCGCGTACGCGTTGAGCCTGGAGGTACTGCCCGGCGGTCACGGCAGGCTGGCCCCAGATGAACTCGTGGAGGCCAGGGCCGTAGCGGTTCTCACTGCGACCGAACCTCCCGTCGTGGTAGCCACGCATCTCCGTGCGCAGGATCGCCTGATGCACGTCGGCGACCACGTCGAGATCAGGAAGCGTGACATCGACGCGACGCATACCGAGCGACTCCAGCGCGTGCACTGATCGCCAGTACTCGCCTTCTGAGCGGGTGCCGTGGAAGCGAAGATTCGTCGGTACACCGATTCGGAGGTCCGTCGGCGCCGGGATCGATCGGACGTCGACGGGCGAGCCGCCGGTCAGCAACCCGCCGAGAACGACAGCGCTGTCCTCCACGGTGCGTGTGATTATCCCGAGATGATCAAGCGAGTGTGCGAGCGGCAACACTCCGTCGAGGGGCAGCAGTGAGCGGGTGGGCTTCAACCCGGTGACGTGACAGCAGTGAGCGGGAATGCGCACGCTGCCGCCGGTGTCGGTAGCGAGATCGGCAAAGGACATACCCGTCCGAACGGCGACCGCGGACCCGCAGCTGGAGCCACCTGCGGTCAGATTCTCAGACACGGGGTTCAGGACAGGTCCGGTTGTGGTCAGGGCGAATTCGTCGAGAGCGGTCTTACCCACGATGACAGCGCCTTGCTGCCGCAGGGTCGCAACCGCCGCCGCGTCTTGAGCTGCTCGCTGGCCGGACAGGACAGCTGATCCGGCCTCCCACTGCAATCCCTCGGCGGCGATGATGTCCTTGACGGAGACGGCTATGCCGTCGAGGGGGCCGTGGCTGACGGCTCGCCGGTACCGATCCTCCGAGGCGGCTGCGGCTTTGAGAGCGCCCTCACGATCCACCTCGACAAACGCGCCGAGGCGCGCATTGCTCTCGATACGGTCGAGGGCTGCACGGGTGACGGCTACCGGTGACACGTCTCCTGATAGGAACAACCGGCGCACGTACGTCGTCGACCGGCTCAGCAGTTGGGCGACGTCGCCGTCACATGGTTCGACCGGCAGTTCTTTCACGCTCATCGGCTCAGCCCGTATCCGCGAGCGCTCCAGACATTGGTGCCGCCGACCCATGTCTGCACCACGGAGGCCGAGCTGACACTGTCGGGATTCTCGACGATGTTCGTGTCGAGCACGGTGAAATCGGCCAGCATCCCAGGTTTCAGTTGCCCTTTGAGGTGCTGCTCGCCGGTGGCAACGGCCGAGCCGATGGTGTACATGGAGAGGGCTTCGCGGATCGAGAGTCGTTGGTCCGCACCGTGCACCGTTCCGTCGGTCGCAGAGGCGCGAGTGAGTAGCGATTGCAGAGCAGTCAAGGGTTCAACCGGGGTCGTTGGGTAGTCCGACGATCCGCCGACGGTGATGCCGCTGTCAAGGAAGGCCTTGTGCGGAAGGATCTGAGCAGTACGTTCGCGGCCGTAGTATTCCACCATGTGACTGGCATGCTGCCGGATGGCGCCGCTGAAGGGAACGGGCGTGGTGCCCGAGCGTTTGATCCGCTCGAGCAAGGTGGCGTCGACCATGCTGCAGTGCTCAATTCTATGATTGATGCCGTTCCTGGGATCACGGCTTCTGGCGAGTTCAATCGCATCGAGAACTTCCGATATCGCTCGATCGCCGTTGGCATGAACACAGATCCGATTACCTGATTCGTGTACATCGCTTACGAGTTGGTTGAACTCGCCGCGGTCAACCAACTGCAGACCGTTGTCGCTGCCCGTACCGCTGGCATAGGCCTGGGTGCACAGGCACGTTCCGCCGCTCAGTGCCCCGTCGTACATGACCTTGACGCCCACGAAGCGGAGATGCTCGTCACCGAAACCCGAACGCAGGCCCAGCTGTGCGATGCTCTCGAAATACGTGCTCCACAGCAGCATCCCCACTCGAGGTGTCAGTTGTCCCCGTGCCCGGGCGGCCTCGTAGGTCCGCCATATGCGAGGGGTGACGATGGCGTCGCAATACGAGGTGATGCCGACGGAGTGCAGGAAGTCGTTCTCCTCCACCAGCGCGTCGACGAGCATGTCCTGCGGTAGGTCCGCGACCCAGGGGGTCTGACCGGTGGCCGCCCAGTACGGGTTGAGAAAGGCCTGCTCGATAAGCCAGCCGTCGAGACGTCCCGCACTGTCTCGACCGTACTCGCCACCGACGGGATCCAGCGTGTGGTCGTCGACGTCGAGCAGTCGAAGCGCAGCAGTGTTGACCACAGCGATATGCCAGTTGAACAGCACCACAGCGATCGGCTTCGTCGTGGAGATTCGGTCGAGCATATGGCGATCAATACGAGGCTCATTGCGCGGTAGGCGGTTTGGATTGAATCCCGCCGCGAAGATCCACTCACCGTCCGCGACAGAGTCGGCACGGTCCTTGAGGCGAGACAGGAGGTCCTCGACGGTGGTGACGGTCGCAGGCGATACGTCCAAGCGAAGACGCGTCTCGGAGGTGACCGACGGATGGCAGTGCGCGTCGTTGAAGCCGGGCACGATGTGGGCGTCGGGAAGATCGACGACCTCCGCAGCGGCAAACTGGTCGCGCAGATCACGCAGCGTTCCGACCGCGGCCACCCGGTCGCCCAGGACTGCCATCGCCTCCACGTCAGCGCCTGCGAGAGTGGTGATTTGACTCGCCGCGACGATGAATGGGTTTGAGGTAGACGTCATGATTCTCCTGTCACAGTGCTTTAACGGTGTGGGTTCGGGACCGGAAGGGCGGCTACAGCGTCGATCTCGACGGCCAGGTTGCCGAGGAGGGCGCTGATCTCCATGGTGGCGCGCGCCGGCCGGTGTTCGCCAAAGAACTCGCGGTAGACCGCGTTCATCGACGCATAGTCGTCAAGGCTGCGCAGGTAAACGGTGGTGCGAAGGACATCGCCCAATGTGGCACCGTAGCCGTCGAGGACTGTCACCAAGTTCGCGAGCACGATCCTGGTCTGCCGGTCAATGTCCAGGTGCGTCAATGGTTCCGACGTATCCGGGTCGAGGGCCAGTTGTCCGGCGCAGAAGATGAGACCGCCGCCGGTCGCTGCATGACTATAGGGACCCAGCGGGCTTGCTAGCTCACTCGTAGTTGACAACTTCATTCTCCTCCGTCAGAGACCGGCGCCGTGTCATCGGCTAAGACGTCACCATCGCTGGATCATTTCTTGTATTGGAGATACGGTACATCACGTCCACTCGGTTGCCAAGGGTTGTTGAACGACGGCGGATCGACCAGGTCGTCCAGATCCGAACGCCTTGGGTTCTCCTCGTAATCGCAGTTACATCAGCCTAATTCACGGGCCGAAGCGTGCTGGCTAGGTTCAGAGGGCGACAGCCTGGCCCGATCGACGGGGATTCGCGTCATGGGTTGCAGTTTCTCCGACCGCTTGAGGGCGACTCACGAATTCCCCTATTGTAGAACTACGGTGCCGCCGACCTCGGTGACCCGATAGTCGGTTCGCCCGTGCGGAATGCACGCACGAGTCCTCCCCCGGAAGGTCATTCAACTGATGAACACCATTCCCACAGCAGGCGTTGGTGGCCCTGCGACGCGCAGTGCCGTGCACCCGGTCGTCATTGCGCTGTGCCTATCGGCGGGTCCCGTGGTCGCGCTGGCCTTCACTCGATTCGCCTATACGCTGCTACTCCCGCCGATGCGCGCAGACTTGGGGTGGAGTTTCGCCGTGGCGGGCGGGATCACCGCGTCGAATGCGGCGGGTTACCTCATCGGTGCGGCGACAACAGGACTTGCCGCCAGGCGCATCGGCGAGTTTCGGTGCTTCGCGGGAGGGATGGCGATCAGCGCCGTGGCGCTGCTGCTGACCGTGGTGCAGTCAAACTATGTGTGGCTGAACCTCATTCGGGCAACAGGCGGCTACGCCACCGCCGTCGTCTTCATCGTTGGCACGGCGTTGGCTTCGCGGGTCACGGCCTCGGGGCAGGGACGCTCGTCGCAGATCATCAGCATCTATATGTCTGGCGTCGGCGTTGGGATCGTTCTCGCAGGCATTGGCGTGCCTTGGTCACTGGAGCATTGGGGCGAGAGTGGTTGGCGTGAAGGCTGGCTGATACTGGGCATTGCGGCGGCTGTGCTCGTTGTTCCGGCGGTGTACGGGGCACGTCAATGCGCGCAGGTGACCCCGGGTCGGGCGACCCTGGACAGGATTTCGCTTCGCCTGTGGCCAACCTTCGTGTGGTACATCCTGTTCGGCGCGGGCTACGTCACCTACATGACGTTTGTCGCTGCGCTTCTCAAGCAGCAGGGGTCATCTCGCGAATCGGTCGCGGTCTTCTTCATCGTGCTGGGGGTCGCATGCATGGCTGGCACACTCTTCGTGTGGGGGTACGTGCTCCATCGGCTTGATTCGCGCATCGCTCCGGCGGTCGTCAGCTTGACTGTCGCACTCGGCATACTTCCCGTACTCCTGATCCCAGGAACCATGGGAGCATTCGCATCCGCAGCCGTCTTCGGCATCGGCTTCATGGCTGGGCCAGCTGTCGTGATGATCATCGTGCAACGCACCTTGCCTCAAGCGGTCTGGACCGGAGCGATCGCGCTGCTAACGGTCGCCTTCTCGCTTGGGCAGGCCCTTGGACCGGTGCTTTCCGGAATGATCGCCGACGGAAGCTGGGGAATCAGCGGCGGCTTCTGGATATCCTTTGCGCTACTTGTCGCGGCTTCCGTGATGGTCGTGCTGTGCCCCCATCCGACGACGGAGCGCTAGCAGATCGAGTGAGCAGCGGCCGGCTGCGGCGAGACCGCGCCAAGGGTCGTTATCTCGACCCGCCAACAGCCGTACGCGCAGTTTCGCCGCGATGGCGGCGCTGGTGTCGCTGCGTGTCGAGTTGAAGGCCTAGCCGGTGACGAGCGAGACCGAGTTGGCCCGGCGCAGCTTGCCCGACGGCGTCTTCGGAATGGTGCCCGGCCCGAGAACCACGACGTTGCGGGGACGCACGTCGACCTCGGTCACCACTTCGTGTGCGACCTGGTGCTCGATGCGACGCACCTCGATCGGGTCCTTCCACGCGTTGGACTCCACGGCGACGGCGAACGTCTCACGCGAGTGCCCGGCGTCGAGGCGCACCGCGACAGCGCAGCCCGGGCGGACACCCTCGACGCGACCGGCAGCCCGCTCGATGTCGGTCGGGTAGATGTTGCGGCCCGCCATGATGATGACGTCCTTCACGCGACCGCAGACGACGATGTGCCCGTTGTCCATCTGGTAGCCGAGGTCACCGGTGTCGTACCAGCCGTGGGCGTCCTGCGACGGCAGGAACCCGCCCATGGTGATGTAGCCGGGGGTGAGCGACTCACCACGAAGTTCGATGACGCCGACGCCGCGGGCGGGCATCACATCGCCATTCTCGTCGACGACACGGGCCTCGAGATCCTGCAGCAGCGGGCCGAGCGAGGCCAGCCGGCGGGTGTTGCCCTTGGTCGCGGGTACGGCGCGACGCAGCGCGGCCAGCAGGTCGGCGTCGACCTCGTCGACCACCAGACCTGCACCACACTCGGAGAACGACACCGCGAGCGTGGTCTCGGCCATGCCATAGGCCGGCAGGATGCAATCGGCCCGCAACCCGAACGGCTTGCCCGCGTCGAGCAGATCCTCCACGTCGGCCGGATCGACTGGCTCGGCGCCCGACAGCGCGAACCGCAGTGTGGACAGGTCGAACTGACCCGGCTCGGCCTGCTTACGCAGGCGCTTGGCGAACAGCGCGTACGCGAAGTTGGGCGCCGCGGTCATGGTGCCCTTGTACTTGTCGATGAGCTTGGCCCACAGCAGCGTGTCGCGCAGGAAGTCCATCGGCGTGACCTTGACCAGCTCGGCGCCGAAGTACATCGGGATGGTGAGGAAGCCGACCATGCCCATGTCGTGGAAGCAGGGCAGCCAGCTGACCATGACGTCCTTGTCGACGTCGTACTCGGCGCCGACGAACATCGCCTCGGCGTTGGAGTGGATGTTGCGGTGCGTGATCTGCACGGCCTTCGGCGAGCCGGTCGAGCCCGACGTCAGCTGCATAAGCGCGAGATCGTCCTCACCGGTCTCGACCGGGTCGATCGGGTCGGCCTCGAGCAGCGCGCCGACCGTGAGGACCTTGATGCCCTTCTCCTCGAGCACGGGGATCGCGACCAGGAACGGCTCGGAGACGATCACGGCGTTGGCCTCGATCATGCCGATGACGTTCATGGTGTCCTCGGCCCAGACGGCGAGGTCGGTCCGCGGGGTCGGCTGGTGCAGCATCGTCAGGCTGGCGCCGCGCATCCACAGGGCCTGGGCGGTGGGTGCGATCTCGACCGGGAAACCGGCCAGCACGCCCACGGCGTCACCGGGTCCAACGCCTGCTGCGGCGAGTCCGCCCGCGATGCGACGGGCACGCTCGTGCACCTCGAGCCACGTGTGCCGCACGGGCTCGTGCGGCTCGCCGGTCACCATGCCGCGATCGCTCTCATGGGCGTTGCGGAACATCTTCTCGGTAAATCTGCTCACGACGACCTCCTGGGTCCAGGTGCCACTGCCCGGTCTTCCATGCTCCGCCAAGTGGCGGCCGCTGCACCGAAGGCACGCACATACGATTTGGGAGCAGTTGGGTTGCAAAATGATGATGCCGATCGGCCGGTACGACCGCTGCGCATCCGCCCGCCGGGAGTCCCGAGGCGAGTAATCGTCGCGTAGGCCGCGTCACCGCTAGCTTTCACCGTTGTCCATCTTAAGAGACTCTTAAGTAACTACCAAACCTACGACAGAAATGAGGCCTGGGTCACACTCGCGCAGGCCGCCGCCGCTAAGCCTGCGACGGAACGACGCGTGCGCCGTGCACCGGCCCACTGGCCGCCCGCACGGTGCGGCACACGCCCTCCCCCGCCAGTTGCACGCCGACGTCGACGGCGGCCGAGGCAGACGAGCACAGGAAGGCGCACGTCGGCCCCGAACCGGAGACGATCCCGGCCAGTGCGCCCGCCTCCTCCCCCGCCTGCAGGGTCCGGCGCAGGCGAGAGTCCAGGCTCAGCGCCGCGGCTTGCAGGTCGTTGCCGAGCAGTGGCGCCAGTTGCGCGGCGTCACCCGACGCCAGCGCCGCCAGCAGCGGTTCGGGGTCCTCCAACCGTGCCGGCCCACCCCCCTTGGCGGCGCGCAGTCGGTCGATCTCGTCGAACACCTTGGGCGTGGACAGCCCGCGCTCAGAGAACGCCAGCACCCAGTGAAATGTGTTTCGCGCCAGAACCGTTGCGAGTTGCTCTCCCCGACCGGTGCCCAGCGCAGTACCGCCGTGCAGGCCGAACGGCACGTCACTGCCAAGCGTGGCCCCAAGAGCGTGCAGATCGCGACGCGGCACACCGAGTTCCCACAGGGCGTTGATCGCCACCAGGACCGCCGCAGCGTCGGCACTGCCACCGGCCATACCGCCGGCGACAGGTATCGACTTCTCCACGAGGATCGCGACGTCGGGCGAACGGCCCACATGTTCGGCCATCAGCTCGGCCGCCTGCCAGGCCAGGTTGGTCCGGTCGGTCGGCAGGTCGGCAGCACCCTCACCCGAGGTCTCCAGCGACAGCGTCTCGGCGTTGCGCACGGTGATCTCGTCGAACAGCGAGACGGCATGGAAGACGGTCGTCAGCTCGTGATAGCCGTCGTCGCGCAGATCACCCACACCCAGATACAGGTTGACCTTGCCGGGGACGCGGACGGTCACCGACCCCGACGGAACCCAATCGGATGCGGTATTACCGTCGGAGGCAGGCACGCCAAGACAATATCGCCGTGGCGCCCGGGGCAGGTACCAAGTGGTGAGATACCCCTCGTTAATCCCGCCGCTCACAGCGGGCGGCAAAACCCGCTAGAGGCAACGCTAGTGATCGCCGCGAAGATGTGTCAAGGATCACCGTAGCCTGAGACTGTGCTCGCGCCCGACGATCGGTTCGCGGCCTACGTCATCGATGAGGCCGTCGGCCACGGCGGATCCGCGACGGTCTACCGAGCCCACCACGTCTCGGAGCCGAACCGCGCGGTGGCACTCAAGGTTCTCGATGACAGACACCGACAAACCGCTCAATTCGACCGCATCCGGCGCGAGTTCGACTTCGCCGGACGACTGCGTCATCCACACGTCGTGACTGTGTACGAGTGCGGTGCGGCCTGGCTGGCAATGGAACTGGTCGACGGGGGCCTGGTGACCAACCTCGACACTATGACCGACCGTCTCACCGCGCTGGCCCAGGTCGCCGATGCGCTCGACCACGCGCATCGGAGAGGCATCGTGCACTGCGACGTGAAGCCATCGAACGTGCTTGTCCGCCAAGACTTCTCATCCGGCGGCGTCGTGCTCATCGATTTCGGAGTGGCGCACTCACTGGCGCAGGACGCTCACCATCGACCGACGCACGTCGAGGCCAGCCTGCCCTACGCCGCGCCGGAACTGCTGCGTGGGCGGGCACCATCTGCTGCATCCGACGAGTACGCGCTGGCCTGCACCGCGGTCGAACTACTCACCGGGAGAGAGCCTTACGCCCCGACCACGACGACGGATCTGATCGACGCCCACCTCAACCGTCCGGTGCCACGCTTCGCGGGTCGTGTTGCCGGAATGACGCATGCGTTCGACTCGGTCCTCGCCAAGGCCATGGCCAAGGACCCCGACCATCGCTATACGGCATGTGCGGAGTTCATCCGGTTGATGACTCGCGCGCTGGGGTGATCGGCGCCGATGTCAGCGCCGCCACCGAGCTACAGGACGCGCTGTTGTTCCTCGGTGGTCTTCGGCTGCTGCTGAGGCTTCCACCCCGAGCGCTGCAGAAGACGGACGAAGTCGGCAATGCTCAGCGTCTCACCGCGACGGGCCGGATCGATGCTGGCCGACAGCAGTCGCTCGGCAGACTCGTTGCCCGAGCCCGCCCATTCGGCGAACGCGTTACGCGAGGTCTTGCGGCGCTGTGCGAATGCGATGTCGATCAGCTTGAAGACCTCGTCGCGGAACTCCGCGTCCGTCGGCCACGTCGACGTCTCGTAGCGGTCGATGCGCACCAGACCGGAGTACACCCGCGGGATCGGCCAGAAGACCGTCGGGGACACCATGCCGTACCGGCGGACACTGCCGTAGAAGCGCATCTTCGCGCTCGGCACCCCGTAGTCCTTGCCACCGGGCTCGGCGGCGAGTCGCTCGGCGACCTCGGCCTGAACCATGACCATGACGGTCCGGATGGTCGGGAACTCCGCGAGCAGGTGCAACAGCGCGGGGACGGCCACGTTGTACGGCAGGTTGGCGACCATGGCGGTCGGCGCATCCTCGATGTCGGCGTTGCCGAGCTTGAGGATGTCTGCGTTCAACACCGACAGACGACTGATCTCGCTGTGGGAGTGCTCGGCGACCGTCTTCGGCAGCTGACGCGCCAGAAGCGGATCGATCTCGACCGCCGTCACACGGGACCCGCGATCGAGCAGCGCCAATGTCAATGACCCGAGGCCGGGACCGACCTCGAGCACGTGGTCATGGCGATTGATGCCCGACGCCGACACGATTCGTCGCACAGTGTTTGCGTCGTGAACGAAATTCTGACCGAAAGACTTCTTCGGCCTGAAGTCGAGTTCCTTCGCCAGATGCCTTATCTCGGTCCGCCCGAGGAGCCTGATGGTCAGCGGACTCCCAACCTTCCACTACAAGTCGGCCAGGCACCCCAACCCTGGCGTGCCCGAGTTACCTCAGCAATCGTGATCTGCTCTTCCCGCGTGGCCAGATCAGCTCTAGGAGCATACCTTAACCCGCCGCTTCGCTCCCATGTGTTCAGATCAAATTGCACGCCACCGTAAAATCCGTTGCCGGTGTTTATAGCCCAATTACCACCCGCTTCGCACTGCGAGAGCGCGTCCCAAGTGGCCCCGTTGGACACCGGCGGTACCTCGGTGCCGGGCTTCGCCCCGACTCGAACCACCCCGTCGCGGGCCGGCGTGAGGACGACATTGGCTACTGGCAGTCTGCCCGTCTCGACGCCGTTCACACGTGCCACGGCAAACGTCACATCCTGGGTTCCGGGCATGCCCGGGTCCTCGACGACCTTCCTGCTCATGTTCATCGTGGGGTCGGGAACCTGGTGGTTGTTCGGCACCAGTGGTGCGCGCTCGGTCACCTTCTCGACACGCACCCGAGTGACGTCGACCCGCATTCCCTCGACGACTGGCGAGGACGCGGCGGGCACGACCGTGTCGCTCTGCTGCAGGGGTACGCCCGCGGCCTCGAGTAGGCCGGCCACGTTCGCCGCCGCCAGGTGGACGGTCCGCATCACGCCCGCATCGCTGATGTTCACCGTGCGCGCGCTGACGACCGGTAGGGACATGCCGCCGATCGGCACGCGGGTGGCGCGTGACGCGGCGGCCGGCGCGGTGTCATTCATCGACAGCTGGGCCAGCGCCTCCTGCACCGTGGACGCCGTCGTCCAGACCTCACGGCTGTCCCGGCCGTCCAGCGAAATCTGCAGAGGCCTGCTGCGGCGCAGCACGATGGTGTCCGACTGGCTCACATCGGCATCGGCGGCCGGGTAGAGGTCATCGCGTTCACCCAGGTCGAAGCCATTTTCCTCGACGACGTCGATGACGTGCGACTTCATGGTCGACACCGTCATCTCGGTGCCGTCGACGACGAGCTTGACGGTCTTATGCGCGGTCACAGCTACGCTGCCCGCAAACGCCAGACCCAGAAGCAGCAGCGCGACGCAGACCTTCAATAAAGGCGAGCGAGTGTCATTTAGTTTGTGTAAGGCATTCAAAATTGGTTATCCCCGACTGGTAAGGCCAGCGCCGAACATTCGATTGGAAAGGCCGTTTCTATAACAGGACGGTAACCAAAGGGTCAGGTGGCGGCAACTGACGTCACATGCGGATTCGGTAGGTCGCCGTCGCAGTCTCCGCGGTCTCCCGCGCTAAATCCTCTGCGGGCCGACCCACGACCTCGGCCAATGCCCGCACCGTGTACGGCAGACAGTACGACTCATTCGGTGCACCCCGGTAGGGATGTGGGGTCAGGAACGGCGCGTCGGTCTCGACGAGGAGCTGCCCCGGCGGGATCAACCGGGCCGCCTCCCGAAGCTGTGTCGCGTTCTTGAAACTGACCGTTCCGGACAGGCTCAGCAACCACCCCGCGTCCACACATTCGCGGGCCATCTCGGGCCCAGAGGAAAAGCAGTGGAAGATCACGGTGTCCGGAGCCCCCTCCGCCAGCAAAACATCGAGGACTGCGGCATCGGCATCGCGGTTGTGGATCATCAACGGCTTGCCGGTGCGTTTGGCCAGATCGATGTGCCATGCGAACGCCTCGCGTTGGTCAACGGGATCCGCACAGCCCTCGAGCCGGCCGGGCCAGTACAGATCCATCCCGGTCTCCCCGACGGCGACCACACGGGGGTGCTCGGCGAGCCGCTCGAGTTCGGCACGCGCGTCATCGGTCAACGCGTTCGCGCGTGTCGGATGCAGTGCCACCGCGGCGTAGACCCGCTGATCCCACTCCGTCGCCTGGGTGGCCCATCGCGCGGCATCGAGATCGTCGGCAATGGTGACGACTGCACGCACACCGACGGATTCAGCGCGGTCGAGGATCGCGCGCACGTCGTCGGCATCGGTCGCGCCGCACGCATCGAGATGAGTGTGCGCGTCGACTAGTGGTGCCAATGGCTCGGGCAGCGGCGGGGGCTGGCGTTTCTCCCTCGGTGGCGGAGCCACCGGACCATCGACTGTCCCAGACACAACACAAAACAATAGGGTGAAGCGCGATGAGCACCTCGACACCCCCGACCACGCGGGAACCGTTCTACGTGACCACCGCCATCGCGTACCCCAACGGCGCACCGCACATCGGGCACGCATACGAGTACATCGCCACCGACGCGATCGCCCGGTTCAAGCGGCTCGACGGTGTCGACGTCCGCTTTCTCACCGGCACCGACGAGCACGGGCTCAAGATGGCCCAGACCGCCGCCGCGGAGGGGATTCCGACCGCCGACCTAGCGCGTCGCAATTCCGACGCCTTCCAGGCGATGCAGGACAAGCTCGGCATCTCGTTCGACCGTTTCATCCGCACCACCGATGCCGACCACATCGAGGCCTCGATCGCGATCTGGAACCAGATGAACGCCGCGGGTGACATCTACCTCGACACGTACGCGGGCTGGTACTCGGTGCGCGACGAACGCTTCTTCACCGATGACGAACTCGAGGTGCAGGCCGACGGCACCCGGATCGCCACCGAGACGGGCACCCCCGTCACGTGGACCGAGGAGCAGACCTACTTCTTCCGGCTGTCGGCCTACGCCGAGCGACTGCTGGCGCACTACGCGGCTCATCCCGAGTTCATCGGGCCCGACGTCCGGCGCAACGAGATCGTCAGCTTCGTCTCCGGTGGGCTGCGCGACCTCTCCATCTCACGCACCACATTCGACTGGGGTGTCCAGGTCCCCGATCATCCCGACCACGTGATGTACGTCTGGGTCGACGCGTTGACCAATTACCTGACCGGCGCGGGATATCCGGACACCTCTTCGGAGGCGTTCAAGAAGTACTGGCCCGCCGATCTGCACATGATCGGCAAGGACATCATTCGGTTCCACACCGTCTACTGGCCCGCCTTCCTGATGTCTGCCGGAATCGCCCTGCCCAAGCGGGTGTTCGTGCACGGCTTCCTGTTGAACCGTGGCGAGAAGATGAGCAAGTCGGTCGGCAACGTCGTCGACCCCATCGCGCTGGTCGACGCCTTCGGGTTGGACCAGGTCCGCTACTTCCTGCTGCGCGAAGTGCCGTTCGGGCAGGACGGCAGCTACAACGAGGACGCGATCATCGGCCGGATCAACGCCGACCTGGCCAACGAGTTGGGCAATCTGGCCCAGCGCTCGTTGTCGATGGTGAACAAGAACCTCGACGCCGCCGTCCCGCAGCCAGGCGAGTTCTCCGCCGCAGACCGTGAGATGTTGGCGCTGGCGGACGGGTTGTTGGAGCAGGTTCGCGCGCACTTCGACGTGCCCGCGATGCATCTGGCGCTGGAGGCCATCTGGTCGGTGCTGGGGGCGGCCAACCGCTACTTCTCCGCGCAGGAACCGTGGGTACTGCGCAAGTCCGAGGCCGCGCAGGACCAGGAGCGATTCGGCACGGTGCTCTACACGACGCTGGAGACCGTGCGGATCGCCGCACTGCTCGTGCAGCCCGTGATGCCCGAGTCTGCGGCCAAACTGCTCGACCTGCTCGGCCAGGACGCAGACGCGAGGTCATTCGAGGCCATCAGCACCCGCCTGAGCCCCGGAACGGCGCTGCCGAAACCCGAGGGTGTGTTCCCGCGGTATTTGGTGGAGTGACCTGAGCCACATTCGGTCGCCACGTGTCACACTTCGGCGCTACCAGGTGTCTTGAGGTCAGCCCGGTTCAACGAGGAGCCGGATCGACCCCAGAGGAGTGGACATGACACCGGAGCGAGAAGCCGCAGCGGGCCAGCGGACCAACGTCGTTGTGATCGGCGGTGGATACGCGGGCGTCATCGCGGCCAATCACCTACGACTGAACCCCGACGTGACCATCACGCTGATCAATCCGCGACCGGAGTTCGTCGAACGGATTCGACTGCACCAGTTGGTCACCGGCTCCGATGACGCGGTGGTGGACTACGCCGACATGCTCGGCGCAGATATCCGACTGCTGGTCGACACGGCGCAGCGGATCGATGCCCCGGCGCGCACCGTGACGCTGGCCTCCGGCGGCACCGTCGACTACGACTACCTGATCTACGCCGTCGGCAGCACCGGTGCCGCGCTGACCGTGCCCGGCGCCGCCGAATTCGCGCACCCCCTATCGGAATTGGAGCACGGTGCCCCGCTGCGCGAGGCGATCGCCGGCATTCGGCCCGGCGAACCGGTGACGGTCGTCGGTGCGGGTCCGACCGGCATCGAGATGGCGACCGAGCTCGCCGAGACGGGGCACGCGGTGACGCTGGTGTGCGGCGGCGTGCTCGGCCCGTACCTGCACGAGAGGGGCCGCAAGTCGGTGGCCAAGGTGATGCGCAAGCTGGGCGTCGAGGTCGTCGACGGGCCCGACACACTGGTCACCGAGGTCCGCGCGGACTCCGTGCGACTCACCGACGGGCGTGAACTGCGGAGCGCCGTGACGATCTGGACAGCCGGATTCGGCGTGCCCGACCTGGCCGTCCGCAGCGGTCTGGCCACCGACGCCATCGGGCGACTACTCACCGACGAGACGCTGACCAGCGTCGACAACCCCTACATCGTGGCGGCAGGCGATGCCTCGGCACCATCGGATTCACCACTGCGGATGAGCTGCCAGGCAGCGATTCCGCTGGGCGCGCAGGCCGCCAACACGGTGTTGAGCCGTATCGAGGGCTCCGAACCCGCGGTGATCAACCAGGCGTTCACCGGGCAGTGCATCAGCCTCGGGCGCAACGCGGCCACCATCCAGCTGGCCCACTTCGACGATCGGGTGATTCCGCTCTACATCGGTGGACGCACCGCGGCGATGATCAAGGAGACCATCTGCAAGGGCACGGTCGGGTTCCTGGCCAAGGAGGCACGCAAGCCGGGCTCGTACTTCTGGCTCAAGGGTGGCAAGCGCGCGCAGCGTCTGGCCGCGGCGAGGGCAGCTGCCGTCCGATGAGCACACTGTCGGGTGACGAACACGCCGAACGATTCACGCAGCTGCGTCCGCTGCTGTTCACCATCGCCTACGAGATCCTGGGCGCTGCAACGGAGGCCGACGACGTACTGCAGGACAGCTATCTGCGCTGGGCCGAGGTCGACCTGTCAGAGGTGCAGGACACCAAGGCCTACCTCGCCCAGCTCGTCACCCGGCAGTCGCTCAACGCGCTGCGTGCCCAGGCCCGCAGGCGCGAGGAGTACATCGGGCCGTGGCTGCCCGAACCCGTGCTGCTCGACGCCCCCGACGCGTCGTCGGACGTCGTACTCGCCGAGTCGGTGTCAATGGCCATGATGGTGGTGCTCGAGACGCTGACCCCCGATGAGCGCGCGGTCTTCGTGCTGCGCGAGGTGTTCGGATTCGAGCACGGCGAGATCGCATCGGCCATCGGCAAGTCCACGACCGCGGTGCGCCAGATCTCCCATCGCGCCCGCGAGCACGTACAGGCCCGGCGCAAGCGCTTCGAGCCCGTCGATCCCACGACCTCATTGGAACTCACGGCGCAGTTCTTCGTGACCGCGTCGACGGGCGATATCGACGGGTTGATGAGCATGCTCGCCCCCGACGTGGTGTGGACGGCCGACAGCGATGGAAAGGTCAGTGCCGCACGCCGACCGGTGTCGGGGGCGGACAGCGTCGCGCGCCTGGTCATCGGCCTCATCCGACTCGGCGGGCCCGACGGTCGCGCCGAGCCCGCCTTCTACAACGGTGCGCCGGCACTCGTGCTCTACCTCGGCGACAACCTCGAGGGCGTCGTGTCGGTGGAGATCGTCGACGGCAAGATCACGAACTTCTACGCCATGCGCAACCCGGAGAAGCTGGCGGGCGTGACGGTGTCGCGCGCGATCGGCCGCTAGGCATCCCGGCGTAGCCGGCAGCGAGGGCGTCGTACTGTCAACTCCATGCCCGTCACGATTCGCTCCCTGCTGGCGCGCTGGGACGCAAGCACCCAGCTTGTCGTCGGGGGCGGGGAGGCCGAACCGTCGATCGACGAACCGGTGACGTGGGTGCACAGTTCCGAACTGCCCGACCCGACCCCGTTTCTCGACGCGGGGCATCTGTTGCTGACCGACGGCTCCCAGTTCCCGCGCGGGTCGCATGATGAGGAGATCTACGACGCCTACGTCGCGAGGCTCAGCGCGAACGGAATACTCGGCCTGGGCTTCGGCACCCCGTTGATTCACGTTCACATGCCACCAGAGCTGGAGTCCGCGTGCCGTCGGCACAGTCTGCCGTTGTTCCTGATCATCGATCTCACACCGTTTCTGGCCATCGCCCGATATGTGGCCGATGAGCTGGCTCAGGAACAGCACGCGCGTATCCGGTGGTCACTCGACGCCCAGCGGGCGATCGCGCGGGCGGCGCTGCGGCCCGATGGCCTGACGTCCATCCTGGTCGAACTTGCCGAGCAGTTGGACTGTTCAGCGCAGTTGTTCGACGCCGCGGGCTCGCGCATCCGGTCTCCAACAGATCCACCGATCACGGAGCTGGACAACGCGATTCGTGACGCGGTGCGCGCCTCGCTGGAGCGTGGCGTGCGCTCCTCGTCACGTGTCGAGCTCGGCGATCGGGAATTCACCGTCCAGACGATCGGCCACGGTAAACGCCTCGACGGGGCGCTCGTACTGGAGGGTCTGGAGTGGTCCGATCCGGCGGCCGCCGATCTCGTCAACAGTGTTATCGCCCTTGCGAGCCTGGCGCTCACGCAGAATCGGGCCCTCGACAAGGCGTATCACCATTTGCGGTCGGGTCTGTTCGAGCAACTCCTGAAGGGCGACCGGGCGCTCGCGATGCGCACGGCGACGTCAGTCTGGGGCGGGCTGCCCGCTGAACCCGTGACCGTGATGGTCGCACCGCGGCCGCATCACAGCGACTTCCTGTTGGATGCCCTCGAGCGGGAGGCCGAGGAACGCCGTGGCCGTGTCTTCTTCACCCAGCGCGGCGATCGGATCGTCATGCTGGCCGAGAGTCCGCCGCCCCAGGAACTCCTGCAGTTGCTCGCCCGCCACTCGATTCCCGTCGGCATATCGGCCGCCGTGCCGTTCGAGGCGCTGTCCCGCGGGGTCGCCGAATCCGAACGCGCGCTACGGCACGCCGTCGAGACCGGGCGTCCGAGCGTGGCCTTCCCCGAGTTCCTCGACCAGGGCATGCTCGGACTGCTGCGCCGCGATCAGGTGGGCACGGTGGCCCGCGGCATCCTGCGCGTTCTGCACGAGCACGACGTGGACAAGGGCGCCGAACTTCTCACGACCGTACGAGTGTGGGTGCAGAACGAATGCGCGTGGGACGCGACGGCTCGCGAGCTTGGCATCCATCGCCACACCCTGCGCAACCGGATGCAGCTGGCCGGGCGCCTGCTCGGCCTCGACCTGGACAAGCTGCGCGACCGCCTGGAACTCTGGACCGCGGTTCAGCTGATGACCGAGGAATGACTGCGGTCGAACACCTTTCGCCCGCTCACCCACGTCGCCTCGACGTCGATTCCCGGGAGTTCCTCGGCCTCGACGGTCAACGGGTCCCGGGCGAGCACGACGAAATCGGCGAACTTTCCTGCCTCCAGGGAACCGACGGCGTGCTCGCGGTGCGCCGACGCCGCCGCCGTGAGGGTGTGCGCCCGCAATGCCTGCGCAACGGTGAGACATTGGGCGTCTGACCCGAGTCGCTGTCCCGACAGGGTTCGACGTTGGACGGCGGCGGCCACCGCTTCCAGTGGATGCGGCGGGCAGACCGGAGCATCCGAGGACAGCACCACCGGGACGCCCGCGTCCCGGATCTCGCCGAGCGGGGTCAGACGCTGCGCACGCTCGCCGAGCGCACCTGTCAACTCGTCGCCGTAGCGCAGGAGGTACTGCGGCTGCGTTATCGGCCACAGCGCGAGATCGCGGCAACGGTGCACCTGCTCCTCGCTGGGACCGCCGAAGTGCTCGATCCGGTGGCGTGCGTCGCGCGTGGGCGCGGGCAGGCCGGCGTGCGCGTCGAGCACCAACTGGATCGCGGCGTCGCCCTGTGCATGCGTTGCCGCCTGCAGGCCGAGCGCGGTCACCCGGGCAATGAGATCGGCGAGTTCTCCGTTCGGATGGTAGAGGTAGCCGAAGTCGTCGGGGCTGCAGCAGTACGGCTCCGAGAAGCGCGCGGTGCCGGCGGTGAGCGCGCCGTCCGCGTAGAGCTTCACGCCCGCGATGGCGAGGCGGTCGTCGCCGAAACGACCACAGATTCCCAGGTTCTCGAGTTCACCGATCAGGCTCGAGATCATCAGCAGCTCGGCGCGGATGGTCAGCGCACCGGCCTTGTTCGCACGCAGATACGCGCTGAGTTCGCGAGCCGTCACCTGCGCGTCGACGATCGTGGTGACGCCGCGTGAGTGCATCTCCGCCTGTGCGGCGAGCAGTTGTGCGTCGAGTGCCGCGGCATCGTCGGAAAGGTGAAAGTTCGGGCCGTTGTTGGTGATCTTCACGCCGTGACGCCCGGTGAGCCAGTCCGCCGCCGCATCCCAGACGGTGCCGTCGGGTGTGCCGTCAGGCTCTCGACCGAAGTGCCCGCCGGGTGGATCAGGGGTGTCGGCCGTGACCCCCATCGCGAGCAGCGTCGCACTGTTCGCCATGGCGCCGTGCCCGCTCGAATGAAAGACGAGCACTTCCCGGTCCTGGGCGACGCGATCGAGGTCGTGGCGGGTGAGCAGTCGTGCCTCGGCCACATTGCCGTGGTGAAAACCCCTGCCGCGCACCGCGCCAGGCTGGCTGGCCGCTCGCTCGGCGAGCGCCGCGACGACGTCGTCAATCGTCGGCGCCGCTTCCCAGCTGCAGTCGACCCATGACGCGAACTGCCCGTGCATGAGCGGATGGCAGTGGGCGTCGACGAAGCCCGGAAGCACCGTGGCTCCGTCGACGTCGATGACATCGACCTCGCCCGTGGCCTGCGAGCGGCACTCGGCTTCGGTCCCCACCGCGACAATGCGGTCGCCGCGTATCAGCATCGCCGCTACCGCAGCATCACTCGCGTGTGGCCGGATGACGCCCCCGACGATCAGCACCTCGTTGAGATCGCTTGTCATGCAACCGCTTCCTTCGACGTACCGACCAGGACGGTGAGCTTCCGCGTTGCCAGCACGCAACTGGCGGCCGCGACGCAGAGCACCGCGAGGTAGCCGAAGATCAGGATCGGCGAACCGCCCGACATTCCGAGCAGGGTGGGCAGCACGATCGGCGTCAACGCGCCGGCCGTCAGGGCCGCACCCTGGTAGGCAAGCGATGTTCCCGTGTAGCGCACCCGAACTGGGAAGATGCTGGCGAGTACGGCCGCGATCGGTCCGTAGTTGAATCCGGTGAACAGGGCCGTCACCACCAGCATCGCCGTGATCACCAGGAACGATCCGGTGTGTGCGAGCAGATACAGCGGCACCGAGATGACGGCGATACCGATGAGGCCGACCACCACCACGTATTGCGGCTTCCACTTGTCGCCGAGCCAACCGGCGAGGGGAACGAACACCATCTCGAAGAGACCGCCGATGATCAGCGCGTTGAGCAACAGGTCGACGGGAACTCCGGCCTCCTCGGATGCGTAGGCGAGGAAGAACGACGATGTGACATAGTAACCGCCCGTCGCCACGAGCATCGCGCCCAATCCGATGAGCAGGGGCCGCGGTGATCGGAACACCTCTGCCACGGGCGTCGCCGAGAGTTCCTGAGCAGCGCGCGCACGGGCGAACTCCGGCGACTCCCCGACCACCAGGCGGACGATGAGTCCGACGACCACCAGCACAGCTGACAGCAGGAACGGTATCCGCCAGGAGCCCGAGGCAAGGCCGTCGCCAATATGTGCCGAAACGGCGAACACCGCGGCGGACAGCGTCGCACCCACTGAGGAGCCGAGCTGGGCGAACGACCCGAAGAACGCCCGACGGTCGGCCGGGGCGTGCTCGATCGCCAACAGCGCCGCACCGCCCCACTCGCCGCCCATTGCCACGCCCTGCAGCAGGCGAAGGGTTATCAGGAGCAGCGGTGCGATGGCGCCGACTGACTCATAGGACGGCAGCAGACCGATGCCCACCGTGCCGATGCCCATCAACAGCAGGGTGCTGATGAGCACGGGCTTTCGACCGAATCGGTCACCGAAGTAGCCGAAGATGAATGCGCCGAGCGGCCGGCCCAGATAGCCGAAGGAGGTGGTGCCGAACGCGACGATGGTGCCGAGCACCGGATCCATGTCGGGAGGGAAGAACACTTCACGGAAGACGAGCGCGGCGGCCGTCGCGTAGATGAAGAAGTCGTACCACTCGATGCTGGTTCCGGCGAGGGCGGCCAATGCCGCCCGCCGTGGCCGCGCTTCTGGGACCGAATCTCTCGCCACTGTTTTTCCTTACTGAACGAAGACTGCCGGAATGCACGACGCCGCTGGGACGCGAGGTGCTCGTGATCACGCTATGGAGCGAGTTGTGACGGACACAATGTGACATTCGTTGAGTCCATCGCTCCTGAGTCGACAAATGTCCAGGCTCTACCTGCGGCGCTTTGCCTGGGAGTACACGACGCAGCAAGCTGGCACAGTGCACGTTGAGCCGCTGCCGGACCCGGGTAACGCCCCGGCGGTGCTGCGCGCTCTGACCGCGGCCACGTCCCGGCTCGGACTGCCGCCACCGGCCGCGCTGACCGGTGACTGGTTCGGCTCCCGCGCCGTGATCGCCCCCAGCGTCGACGTCGCACCTGTCGGTGTCGACGAGGTGTTCGATGTCGCGCCCGGCGCCCAGACCGGTGTTGTCGGCGGCGGATGGATCGGCTACCTGTCCTATCCGGATCCCGGTGCCGACGGCCGCGGCCCCACCATCCCGGTCGCCGCTGGCGGGTGGACGGACAGCGTGCTACGCCAAGACGTCGGCGGCCGATGGTGGTACGAAAGCCTCTCCGGTGCAGCACTTCCCAGCTGGATCACCGACGCGCTCCGCTCGCCGCCGGACACTCGCCCCTACCACCTCGACTGGCAGGCGCCGGACCGCGCCACCCACCACCGTGGGGTGGCCGCCTGCCTTGAGGCCATCCGCGCGGGCGAGGTCTACCAGGCCTGCGTGTGCACCCAGTTCGTCGGGCGGATCGACGGTGCGCCCGTCGACCTGTTCGCCGACTCCGTGGCACGCACCGCACCCGCCCGCGCGGCGTTCGTCACGGGTGACTGGGGTGCGGTGGCATCGCTGTCGCCGGAGCTCTTCTTGCGCCGACGGGGCCACGACGTCACGTCAAGCCCCATCAAGGGCACGCTGCCGCTGGACCAGCCGCCGGCGGCGCTGCGCGCGTCGGTCAAGGACGTCGCCGAGAACGTGATGATCGTCGACCTGGTCCGCAACGACCTCGGTCGCGTCGCGGTCACCGGCTCGGTGACGGTGCCCGAGCTGCTGGTGGTCCGACCCGCGCCGGGTGTGTGGCACCTGGTGTCGACGGTGACGGCGCGCGTCGACGTCGACCTGCCGATGGCCGCGGTGCTCGACGCGACGTTCCCGCCCGCCTCCGTCACCGGTACACCGAAGACCCGCGCCCGCCAACTGCTCACGACGTGGGAGCGGGCGAGACGCGGAATCTATTGCGGGACAGTCGGGCTGGCCTCGCCGGTCGCCGGCTGCGAACTGAACGTCGCGATCCGCACGGTGGAGTTCGCCGCCGACGGCTCGGCGGTGCTGGGTGTCGGCGGCGGCATCACGGCCGATTCCGACCCCGCCCGCGAGTGGGAGGAGTGCCTGCACAAGGCCGCGGCGATCGTCGGCGCCGACCGCATCGGGGAGCTAATCGCGAGCGCGCAGGACGGCGTCGTACAACTCACGCCGTGACGGGGCACCCGGGTTGGCGGCCACCACCTGAGCGCAGGCGTCCTTGACCCGCATACCGTCGTCCACCAGCGCGATGACCTCCGCGACCATCGTGTCGGGGTCGGCACTCGGCACGGCACCCGCCAGGACGACGGTGATCTCACCGAGCACACCGTCGGCGGCCCAGTCGGCGAGCTCGGCCAGTGAGCCCCGCTTGACCTCCTCGTGGGTCTTGGTCAGCTCGCGGCACACGACGGCGCGACGGTCTGCACCCAGGGCCTCGACGGCGTCGCGCAGGAGTTCGCCCAGCCGACGCGGCGACTCGAAGAAGACGCATGTGCGTTGTTCCTTGGCCAGCGCGGCCAGCCACGTCAGGCGCGCGGAGTGCTTACGCGGCGCGAAACCCTCGAAGCAGAACCGGTCCGAGGCCAAGCCCGAGACGGCCAGCGCCGTCGTCACCGCCGACGGACCGGGCAGACAGCTCACCGTCAGTCCGGCGTCGGCGCACGCGGAGACCAGCCGGTACCCGGGATCGCTGATGAGCGGCATGCCGGCATCGCTGACGACCAGTACCGTCGCGCCGCCGGTGATCTCCTCGATCAGCCACGGCACCCTCGAGGCCTCGTTCTGGTCGAAGAAGCTCACGATGCGTCCCGCGGGCTTCACATCGAGCGATTGAGCCAGCCCACGGACACGCCGGGTGTCCTCGGCGGCGATCACGTCGGCGCTGCCCAATGCCTCGATCAGACGCGCCGAGGCGTCGCCGACCTGGCCCAACGGTGTGGCTGCCAGCAGCAGTCGGCCATCTGTCACACCGCACAGCCTACGATCGCAAGCGTGACCGCCCCGCCCGTCGACCACGTGGCTACCCCACGCGCGGTGCCGGTGATCAGTCCCGCCCCGCTGATGCCGGTGCCGGACTTCGGCCCGCTGGACCGCATGCAGGGCTGGGTCATGACAGCTGTGATCACGGCACTGGCAGCCATCACTCGGTTCCTCAACCTCGGTTCGCCCACCGACGGCGGCACGCCGATCTTCGACGAGAAGCACTACGCGCCGCAGGCGTATCAGATTCTGGGCAACCACGGTGTCGAGGACAATCCCGGCTACGGCCTGGTGGTCCATCCGCCGGTCGGCAAGCTGCTCATGGCCGCAGGCGAGGCCATCTTCGGCTACAACGGGCTGGGCTGGCGGTTCAGCGGCGCGGTCTGCGGTGTCGTCATCGTGCTGCTGGTGGCGCGCATCGTGCGCCGCATGACGCGATCCACGCTCATCGGCGGCATCGCCGGGCTGCTGATCATCGCCGACGGTGTCAGCTTCGTGTCGGCACGGACCGCGCTGCTCGACGTGTTCCTGGTGGTCTTCGTGGTGGCGGCGTTCGGTGCGCTGATCGTCGACCGCGACCAGATGCGGGAGCGCATGCACATCGCGCTGCTGGAAGGCCGCATCGGCGAGACGGCATGGGGTCCGCGACTGGGGGTGCGCTGGTGGCGGTTCGGTGCGGGCGTGCTGCTGGGCCTTGCCTTCGCGACCAAGTGGTCGGGGTTGTACTTCATCCTGTTCTTCGGCCTCATGACGCTGGCGTTCGATGTCGCGGCCAGGCGCCAGTACCGGGTACCGCGGCCGTGGTTGGGGACGTTGCGCCGCGATCTCGGCCCGACGGTGTACGTGATGGGCCTCATCCCGCTGGGCGTGTACCTGGCGTCGTTCGCGGGATGGTTCGCCTCCGAGACCGGGGCCTACCGGCACGAGGAGGGCCGCACGATCGGTGACGACGGGTTGCTGCCCAACGCGATCCGGTCACTGTGGCACTACACGTATTCGGTGTACACGTTCCACTCCGGGCTGACCAACGCCGATGGCAACCACCATCCATGGGAGTCCAAGCCGTGGACGTGGCCGATGTCGCTGCGGCCCGTGCTGTACGCCATCGATCAGGACAACATCGCGGGATGCGGCGCACAGTCCTGCGTCAAGGCCGTGATGCTGGCAGGCACGCCGGCGATGTGGTTCATCGCGGTACCGGTGCTGGGCTGGGCGATATGGCGGGCCTTCGTCAAACGAGACTGGCGCTACGCCGCCGTCCTCGTCGGCTACTTCGCGGGCTTCCTGCCGTGGTTCGCCGACATCGACCGGCAGATGTACTTCTTCTACGCCGCGCCGATGGCCCCGTTCCTGGTGATGGCGATCGCACTGATCCTCGGCGATATCCTCTACGCGCCAAGGCAAAACGCGGAGAGACACACCCTCGGCCTGTTCGTGGTGTGCTTCTACGTCGCGGCGGTCATCACGAACTTCGCCTGGATGTTCCCCATTCTCACCGGCCTGCCGATCTCCCAGTCGACGTGGCACATGCAGATCTGGCTACCGTCCTGGCGCTAACCCTGCGCGTGAAACTGCGCCCAGGGTCGTGAATTCGAGTTATCCACAGCCCTACGCGCAGTCTCACCGCGACGGCGCGGATTTGTCGCCTCGACTACCGAGTATGACCGCATGCGCGAGATCTTCGTCGGCAGCGAGCGACTGGCCAGCGGCGGCCTGACGCGGAGCCAGCTGCGCTGGAACTACTCGCCGATCTTCCCAGGCGTCTACCTGCCGAAGACCGCCATCACCAATCTTCGATCGCGCATCGCCGCCGCATGGTTGTGGTCGGGTCGCAACGGGATCATCGCCGGACGCGCGGCGGCGTCGTTGCACGGTGCGAAGTGGATCGACGATGTCACGCCGATCGAACTCATCGGGGGACGCGACCGCTCGCCGAACGGCATCATCATGCGCAACGAGAGGATCGACGCCGACGAGGTCGTCGAGATCGGCGGGATGCTGGTGACCTCACCCGCACGCACCGCACTCGACCTCGGCCGCCACCTTCCGCGCGACGACGCGGTTCGACATCTCGATGCCCTGGCGGGGGCCTGCAACGTCACCGCAGCCGAAGCGCTCTCGCTGGCCTCCCGGCATCGTCGCGCGCGTGGACTCCGCCGCGCGGGAATCGCACTCGACCTGATGGACGCCGGCGGACAATCACCAAGGGAGACCCGACTGCGCCTGTGGTACATCGACGCCGGCTTTCCTCGACCCACCACGCAGATACACATCACCGACGGATTCGCGAACGCGTTCCTCGACATGGGTTGGGAGGAGCCCATGGTCGGCGCCGACTACGACGGCGAAGAACACCGCAGTAGTCGCCCTCGCTACGTCCACGACATCGGCCGCAACGAACTCGTCAGGCGCCAGGGCTGGATCGACCTGCACGTCGTGGCCGAACACTCGCGGCGATTCGTCATCACGCGGACCGCAGATGCGTTCGCGCGACGCGGCCATCACGTGAAACTGCGCTGAGGGTCGTGCCTGCGCGCGAATCACGACCCTGGGCGCAGTCTCACGGCCGTCGTCGGCGGGAGGTGGGCTACAGGGGGTCGCGGGCGGCGGGGCACGCCATGCACCGCGGACCGCCGCGGCCAGTGCCCAACTCCGAGGCGGCGATCGCCAGCACCTCGATACCCGAATCCGCCAGCCGCGCGTTGGTCTCGGAGTTGCGCTCGTAGGCGACGACAACGCCGGGCGCCAGGGCCAGCGTGTTGTTGCCGTCATCCCACTGCTCACGCTCGGCGGTCACGGGATCGAGGCCGGTGTCGATGACGTGCAGCGCCTCGATGCCCATCGCCTCGGCAGCCGCCCTGACGAACGGCTGCGCGTCGTCGATCCGCACGCCACCCGGGGTGCGGTGAATCGTGAACGCCGACAGGGAGTCGACGATGTTCGGGTACATCACGACGGCGTCAACGTCGACCATGGTGCACACGGTGTCGAGGTGCATCTGGGCGCGTTCCTGGGCGATCGGCACCGCCAGCACGGTGTGCGCGAGATCGTCGTCGAACAGGCTGCGCGCCAGCGCCTCCGCACCCGCGGGCGTGGTGCGCTCCCCCACCCCGACGGCCACCACACCGTGCCCCAGCAGAAGGACGTCACCGCCCTCGACCGGCGCGGAGCGCGACTCATAGGCCCGGCGCACCCCGAGGAATCGGGGATGGTGCGCGTACACCAGGTCGGTCAGCGAGGTCTCGCGGATGCGGGCGGGCAGGGCCAGCGAGGTGATCGCCACCCGCGGCCCGATCCAGAACGACGAGTCGCGGGTGAACAGCAGGTTGGGCAGCGGATCGATGACGAAGTCACCGCCGTGATGCATGCGCCGCACCAGCGAGAGCTCACCGTGCGGCAACTCGTTGAATGTCATGCCTGCCATCAGCACGTGCGCAAGCGGGCCGGCCTCCAGCGAGCGCAGGTAGGCCGAGAGTTCCTGCGCCAGCGGCTGTCCCAGGCGACGCGAGTCGACGGCCGCCGATATGCCGTGCATGCGAGCCGCTCCACTGGACAGTGCCTCGGTCAGCAGGTCGGCCAGGAGCAGCACCTCGACGCCCCGCGAGCGCAGCAGCGCGGTGAAGGCGTCGTGTTCCTGCTGCGCCTTGGCCACCCACGGCAGGCCGTCGAAAAGCAGCCTGTCGTTGTTGCGCGGTGTCAGTCGCTGCAGCTCGGCACCCGGCCGGTGCACGATGACGGCGCGCAGCGTGCCGACCTCGGAATCGGCGCCCAGCTGCGTTTCCGTCACGTCTAGCACCGTAACGCCAATCCGCACCTCAACTATCGTTGAGGTCATGGAGACAATCGAACTGACACCGGGTGAGATGTCACACCGCAGCGGGGTGGCGGTCTCCGCGCTGCACTTCTACGAACGCGAGGGCCTGATCCACTGCCGGCGCACGTCGGGCAACCAGCGGCGCTACCCCCGCGAGACCCTTCGCCGCGTGGCGTTCATCCGGATGTCGCAGCGGCTCGGCATCCCGCTGGCCCGCATCCGCGAGGTCCTGGCGACGCTCCCGACGGACCGCGTACCGACGAGCAAGGACTGGGCGCGCCTGTCGGCGACCTGGCGCGCCGATCTCGACGAGCGGATCCTGCACATGCAACGCCTGCGTGACAACCTCACCGGCTGCATCGGCTGCGGTTGCCTGAGCCTCAAGACGTGTTCTCTGGCGAATCCGGGCGACGTCCTGGCCGAGCAGGGCCCCGGGGCGGCCAATCTGTGAATTCGAACGCCTGTGCGATAACATTCGGTCGTGTCCTTGTCGGTTCAGGGGTCTCTCTTCGACTGCGCCGAGCGGCGTAGCCTCGGCGACGGCGCGTGGATCGACGTCCGCGCCGGTTGGCTGGGCGACCACGACGAGTTCTTCGACGAGCTGATGGCGTCGATACCGTGGCGCGCCGAGCGTCGACAGATGTATGACCGGGTGCTGGACGTCCCCCGCCTGGTCAGCTTCCACGACCTCACCGCCGAACCTCCCCCGCATCCGGGCCTCGCCAGGCTGCGTGTGCGGCTCAACGACATCTACGCGCGCGACATGGGTGAGCCCTTCACCACCGCCGGCCTGTGCCTGTACCGCGATGAGACCGACAGCGTGGCGTGGCACGGTGACACGGTCGGCCGCAGCAGCACCGAGGACACCACCGTCGCGATCGTCAGCCTCGGCGCGACAAGGGTTTTCGCCATGCGGCCCCGCGCGGGTGGCTCCTCGCTACGACTGCCCCAGGGGCACGGTGACCTGCTGGTCATGGGCGGCTCGTGTCAGCGCACGTGGGAGCACGCGGTGCCGAAGACCGCCCGGCCCAAGGGCCCCCGGATCAGCATCCAGTTCCGCGTACGCGACGTGCGCTAGGACCCGCGGATGGCGGCGACGGCCGACACCAACAGGTCGCGGGCCCGCTGGGTGTCCACCTGACCCACCGGCTTGTCGGGCAGCACCAGGGGGTTGGCGGTGACGATCACCAGGTACTGACCGAAGCCGGCTACGTAGTTGTAGATCTCACCCGCGGCGGGCTTGCCGTTCACCATCGTCTGCACGACGCGATGCGTGCCAAGGGTGCGGGCGTCCTCGATTGTCGGCGACTCGGCCACCTCGACGAGACCACGGGAGCCCTGCCCCGCGAAGGCGACCTTGTGGCAGCCCTCGCCCGGCTCCGGCAGCGGGATCTCCTCGGATGTCTCGAGGGCAATGGTGATGAACCGGTTTCCCGCACCCTCGGCCGTGACCGCGGCCATATTGCCCTTGAGCCCCTCGGGTACCGCCAGGCCGGTGGCGAACTTGGCGCAGTCGGCCGGATCGAATGTGACGCCCGGCGGAAGCGATTGCGGCGCAAGCAGACGCGGGTCAATGCCCGTCGGGTCCACCTCGGTCACCTTGAACTCGGGGCCGAAGCTCGACGCCAGGTCGACAACCTTGGCGATGTCGCCCGACGACTCATCGGATCCGCTCGAGCAAGCCGTGAGCACCACGACAAACATCAGGGCCACCCACGTCCTCGACACCGCCGCCAATCTACCCGCCGGGGGCTGGCGAACCGCGTAGCGCCGACACGGTCGAGGTCAGCAGCTCCGCGGCGAACCCCGGTCCGAGCGGCGCACCGGTGGACCCCGGGTCGGTGACGACGGTGACGTAGGTGATGACGTCGCCCAGGTAGGCGGTGAAGGTATCGGCGTGGGAATGGGTTTCAGTACCGCCCTCGACGACGGTGGCTGCCTCGGTGCGCAGGCCGAGCGTCGATGCGCCGTCGACGACGGGCGCGTCGATTGTCTCGACCTTCGCGGTGGTGCGCCCCGTGATCACCGAGAACGTGCCGCACTGTTCGCGCAGCGGCTCGTCCAGACCGCTGGCCACCGAGCCCGCCACGGCATAGACGATGCCGCCCGGCCCCGACGCCGACCACCCACGGACGGTCGCCGAGTCCAGCGGCGGGTCTACCAGCGGGGTGCACTGCGGTGGCTCCACCGTCCACGGTTCGCCCAGACCCCAGAGCGCCACCGGAGCGGCGCGTCCGGCGAGGTCGCCAACCTCGTATCCCGGCGGTAGATCGCTGCGCGCCGCGCCGATCCTCGCCGGTTCGGCGACCGCGGCGTGCGCGGGGAGCCCCGTTGTTGCAGAGGACGGTTCGGGCGCAACGGATGAACCGCACGCCACGCAGAGGACTGCCGCCGAACAGAGGGCGGGTACGCGCACGTCGTCTTGATATCACAGCTACGCTGACCCGCACCGAAGTCGGCTCAGGACACGCCGCCGGCGGAAACGCGAGGAGGAGCTGAGCCCACATGTGCACGCGAGTCTTGTGGAATACCAACCAGTTAGCAGTGCTATCGGGCCGAAGCATGGACTGGCCGGAGTCCACTGAACCGCTGATCGTGGCGTTTCCGAGGGGCCGCGCCCGCAACGGCGGACTGCTGCTCACCGAGGTCGTGGTGCCCGACAACCCGCTGCGGTGGACGAGCACCCACGGCAGCCTCGTGACGACGGTCTACGGGCTGGGCACCGTCGACGGTCTCAACGAGCGTGGGCTGGCCGTCCACGCGCTGTACCTGAAGTCCACCGACGTCGGACCGCGTGACACCGCGTTGCCCGGTCTGCACACCGGCGTGTGGGCGCAGTACCTGCTCGATCAGGCCGCGACGGTGTCCGAGGCACTGGCGCTGATGGACGGCGTCCAGCTGGTGATGGTCGGCGCCAACGGTCACGACGCCACCCTGCACCTGGCCATCGAGGACGCCACCGGCGACAGCGCCATCCTCGAACTCGAGGCGGGCAAGCTCGTCGTGCACCACGGCCGCGAGTTCACCTTGATGACCAACGATCCCACCTACGACGAACAGCTCGCGCTGCTGTCCAAGCAGGACTTCTCCCACCCCAGCCGCGACATGCCGCTGCCCGGCAACGTCAATCCCGTCGACAGGTTTCAGCGCGCCGCCTACTACAGCGCTCTGCTGCCTGAACCCACCAGCGAGCGTCAGGCCGTCGCGAGCGTGCTGGCCGTGATGCGCAACGTGTCGGTACCGTTCGGCGCGCCGTACGGCGAGTTCGGCGTCTACAACACCGAGTACCGCACCGTGTGCGATACGACGAACCGCCTCTACGTGTTCGAGCTGAGCACGAGCCCAAGCACGATCTGGGTTCAGATGTCCGGGCTGGACCTGCACGAGGGTGCCCCGACGCTGGCGGTCGATCCCCACGACGAATCACTGGCAGGCGATGTCACGGGGCGGTTCACGACCCACGACATCGGTTTCTGACACCACGGGTTCTGACACCACGGGCTCGTTCTACGTGCTTTTTCGGATTGCTGACCGTAGGCTCAGGCTGTTTTTCCACGACAGGAGACTGCATATGCACACGTTCACCAAGGCCGGCGGTGCTGCGGTCGCCGTCGTCGCGTTGACCCTGACCCTCTCGGGCTGCGGATCGGACTCCAAGACGGAGGCCACGTCGTCGTCCCCGTCATCGACCAGCGAGACCAGCGAGACCAGCGCTGCCGCGCCCACCTCGGCGGCACCGTCCACCGCCAACGAGACCATTGCCGACTACATCAAGAAGAGCGGCATCACCGAAACTCCGGTCAAGCGTGGAGATCCCGGTTCGCCGACCCTCGAGCTACCGATTCCAGCGGGCTGGGAGGACGCCGGCCAGCGGACCCCGCCCTATGCGTGGAGCGCCATCCTGTTCACGGGCGACCCGGCGATGGCCACCGACCCGCCGACGATTGTCACGCTGATGTCGAAGCTGACCGGTGACGTCGACCCCGCGCAGGTCATCGAGTACGCGCCGGGCGAACTGAAGAACCTGCCCGGATTCGAGGGCGGCGACGGTAAGACCGGCACCCTGAGCGGATTCGACACCTACCAGATCGGTGGCACCTACGTCCGTGACGGCGTGAAGCGCATGATCGCCCAGAAGACCATCGTGATCCCCGGTGCGGACGGCCTGTTCGTCGTCCAGCTCAACGCCGACGGCCTCGAGGACCAGATCAATCCGCTGATGACCGCCACGTCTGAGATCGACGAGAAGACCGTCATCACGCCATGACCGCGGCACCGCAACCGCACCATCCCGAGGAGTACGCGGAGTCGCAGAGGAAGACGTAGTGAGCCTCTTCGGCGGCGGCGCGGGTGGCGTGCGTGTTGCGGTGGCACCGGACGCGGTTCGGCCGCGCCAGTCAGTCACCGCGACCGTCACCAGTGACAGGCCCCTCGACAGGGTCGACTCGGTGCGGTTGGAGTGGGGCTATGACAACTTCTACCGGTACCACGGTGGCGAGCGTGACGCCGAGGACTGGGTCTGCGTCAGCCGCGTCGACGTTCCGGTGACCACGGGCGAGTTCGCCGGAACGACATCGACTTTCACGGTGCCATCGTGGGCGCCCGGATCATCCGAACAGATCGCCCGGTGGTCGTGCCGGGTAGCGATCGAACGCGGTGGGCGTGATATCGGCACCCGCGGGGACTTCACTGTCTTGATCGGGGTCGAGGACGTCGACCCGGTGGAGGCCCTCGTGGCGCCGATGGAGCGGGTGTCGGGTGTCGCGGAGACCGATCTCGAGATCGTGTTGGCCGCATCGGTGTTCAGGGCAGGCGACACGGTGTCCGGTCACGTGGTTCTCACCCCTGCCACCGACCTACCCGACGGCGATCTCGCGGTGCACTGGCAGCGCCACCGCGAGTCTCATCCCATGGTCCGCCAGCCCGCCCAGTTGAGTGCATTGGACGGGCCAATCATCGATCTGGGCAAGGCGATTGCACTCAAGACGGGATCGCCGCTGACGCTGCCCTTCCAACTTGCGCTGCCCGACGACGCATCCCCCACCGCCGATGCCGTGCATTCGTCGCTGTCGTGGTTCATCGGGGCGCGGCTGCTCTACGCGGGTTCCAGTGACCACATCCCGGAAGAGGTACGCCGAGGAATCATCGTGGCGAACGCGTGACACCGCAGCGTCACGCCCGCGAGATCGCCGACGCCTCAGCCACCTGCTCCGCCGTCGGCCGCACCCCGGTGTAGCGCTCGAACTGTTCGGCTGCCTGTAGAGCGATCACCTCGGCCCCGGTGATGACGTGGGCGCCCGCCGCGCGGGCCGCGGCAATCAACGGTGTCTCCGACGGGAGCGCCACCACGTCGAACACCGTGTTCGCCTGGGCGATAGTCGATTCGTCGAAGGCTCGTTCGGTGGACTCCGGTCCACCCGCCATCCCGATCGGCGTGACGTTGACGATGATCGCGGCAACACGGTCGGCCACCTCGGCGCTGTACTCGTAGCCGAGTCGCGCCGCCAGTTCGCGTCCCGCATCGGCGTTGCGGGCGACGACGGTGCCCGTGTCGAAACCGTAGTCGTGGAAGGCCGCGCCAACGGCACTCGCCATTCCACCGCTGCCGCGGATCAGCACCGTCGACGACGGATCCAGCCTGTGGTCGTCTATCAGGCGTTGCACGGCAAGGTAATCGGTGTTGGAGGCCACAAGGTGTCCGTCGTCGTTGACGATCGTGTTGACCGAGTTGATGGCCCGCGCCGATGCCTCGACCTCGTCGACGAGGTCGATGACGTCCTCCTTGAACGGCATCGACACCGAGCACCCGCGGATCCCCAGTGCGCGCACCCCGCCGATCGCCGCCGCGATATCGGTGGTGGTGAACGCCTTGTAGATGAAGTCGAGTCCCAGCACGTCATACAGGTGGTTGTGGAATCGGGTGCCGATATTGCTCGGCCTTGCCGCCAGCGAGATGCACAGCCGTGTGTCCTTGCTCAACGGAGGTCGGTTGCCGGCCGAGTTCGCCATCAGCCCAACGCCCGCATCACTTGTCTCGCCAGTGATCTGATCTCGCGGTAGACCGTGGGCGGCAGGGACAACTCGCGCAGAGTGGGCACGTCGATCACCGTAGTGACCACGCCGAGGTCATCGCGATGCCACAGGGCGCCGTAGCGCTCCAGGATCGCGCGCATGGCGTAGTTGTCGGCCAGCACCCGGGCGGTGAACTGGTGTACGCCGTCGCTGCGGGCCGCCACGGCCAGGGCGGCCATGAGGAATGTGCCGATCCCCCGGCCCTGGTAGTCATCCCCGACGATGAAGGCCACCTCGGCCACGCTGGCGTCGGCTCCCTCCCGGACGAATCGCGCGTCGGCGACCACCGGTCCGTCCGGCCCATCGGTGATCACCCAGACGAAGTGATCGACGTAGTCGACCTCGAACAGGTAGCTCATCAGTGTCGGAGTCGGTTTCTGCATGCTCTGAAAGCGTCGGTACAGCGTCTCGCTGGAGAACTGCACCGGTCCGTGCACGGTGCGCTCGTTATCGCCGGGCAGCACCGGCCGCAGGTACATCTGGCTACCGTCGCGCAACGTGACCGGAATCGGCTTGGCGTGAGCCGCCAGCCGTTGACGCGCCGTGCGCACCAAGTGCGTCATCATGCACGGCACGTCGAGCATGGTCGCGAAGGCCTCGCGGCCCCCGATCCACCCGCTGAGCGGTTCCGCAGCCTTCACCGTGGCGGAACGCGGCGTATCGCGCATCAGAGCGATCTCACCGACAATCAGGCCAGGGCCGACAGTGCCGACGGTGGTCACGCCCTCGGCATCCGAATGTGAGACCTCGGCGTGGCCGGACGCGATCAGCAGAAACGAGACGGCATCCTCGCCCTGACGCATCAACACCTCGCCGGGCACGGCGGACAGGGGTCGCAGTTGAGCCGCCAGCGGCCCCAACGATTCAATCGGGCAGCCGGCGAAGAACCCCATGCCAGCCAGTTCGTCGGGGCTGACAGTGTCGGAAGCCGCCACGTCCCGAGGCTACGGCGGGTCCGTCGCTACCGGCAAGGAAGTGGCCAAACACGTCAGCCGGGCAGCCCCTGCTCCTCTAGTGGCAACGGGGCCGGGCCCTTTATCGCGGGCGCCGCCGCGGGGACGGGAGCCTCGCTCGGCGCAGTGGTCGCGGTCACGGTCACCCCGGTGCTCATATCACCGGCAAAGGTCTCCGAATTCGCAGACCCCTGTAGTACGCCGACGGTGATGGCGGCCGCCGCGACGGCGACGCTGCCGACGATCACCGCTATTGATTTTGGTTCTCTTGCAGTCACGTTCACGTTTCGTATCTCCTGGTGTCCGGGATCCCTTGCGGGTGACATCCCACTAGAACCAACCCGGATCACCGCTCCCGTCATTCCCAAATACGGGAAGAGTTCTCGATCGCGGTCACCGATGTGAGACGCGAATCACCACCGGCACAATCACCCAGAACATCGCGAAGGCCGCCGTCGCGACACTGCCCGCGATGTAGGCGGTCTGATGGCCCGCCACCGCGTCGAAGACGATGACGGTCATCCCCACCAGCGCCGCACCCAGAAGCAGCAGGCCCCCGTACGCGAGGCGATGCGCCGCCGCCACCAGGGATGCGAGGCGGCGCTGCCGGAACAACACCCGATGCAATCCGACCGGCGCGACCAGCAGAACGGTGGCCGCCAGGGCACAGCCCACACTGGCCAGATACACAATCCGCATGCCCTCATCGAGCATGTCGAATCGGGGCTGGAATGGAAGAGTCAGCATGAATCCGGTGAGCAGCTGAACACCGGTCTGCACTACCCGAAGTTCCTGCAGCAGACTCGACCAGTTGCGGTCCAGTCGCTGGACTTCCGTCTCACCGCGGGCGTCGCGATCCCAGGCTTGATTGGCCTGGGGATGGTCGACGTCCATGACCAACTCCGGCCGGTCTCTTGGTGCCGACTCAGTGATTCCGGAGCTTTGCGACCAGGCGGGCCTTCGTCAGATCCGAGTAGCCCGATATGCCGAGTTCCCTCGCGCGCTTCTTCAGTTCGGGGACAGTCCAGTCGTCATACGATCCGGACTCGCCGCCCTTACGCCCCACGGCCGACTTACCGCGCGCGGCGGCGGCATTCGAGATGCGTGCGGACTTCTCCTTCGAGTTGCCCTGCTTGCGCAGTTCCTCGTACATGTCCTCGTTCTTGAGCGACGGATTGGGCATCGTCCTCACACCTCCATACCTCGATTTGGAGAGGGATTCCCACTGCAGTCGGAGGCAAACAGCGGAATCCGTCGCGCTGACCCCGACCTGGGCTCGCCAGCGCCGCATGCCGAAGAACAACAAACTGATCAGGCACTATTACAAGACACTAAGAACCATTGTCGAGCAGGGGTTTGCGCACTATCGTTTCAGTGGAGGTTGAGACCCCCAGCCCCGCACACAACGGCATCGGAATCCGCAATTCACACTGCGGCAGTGGCCCACCAACGCGGGCCGAACTCACTCCTGTACGTCATCGCGGATGGAATTCTCGATATGTCACTTGCACACCAACGCAGCCGGGGCACATCCCGGCACCGCGGCACGCATTTCACCGCGCGGCCCATCGGTTCCTACATCTCGCTGCACACCGTCGCGGGCGAGATCGACGCCTCGAATGCGACCAACCTGTCGGACTTCGTCGAGCACCACCTCGGCACGGCCAAGCGACTAATCCTCGATCTGCGCGGGCTGACCTTCTTCGGCACCGCGGGGTTCTCGGTCCTGCACCGAATCAACGTCGCATGCTCGCAACACGGTGTGAACCTCGTGGTGCTGCCGAGCGACGAGGTCAACCGGCTGCTGCGGATCTGTGATCCGGCAGGCGCACTCCCTGTGGCGCGCTCGCTGCAGGGTGCGATCCACACCGCGGTGCGGCCGCCCCGGGCACATCTCAGACTCGTTGCGCACCAGACAACTACCGATTAGAAAGACGGTCAGCGCCCGGACCGCCTGATGCGGAACTCAGCGCGGTAGCGGCGGCGCTGCTCGGCATCCGTATGGGTCCCGAGCAGGCCTCGGTCGTGCCGTCCGGAATGCGTCATCAGCATCAGGCCCCCGCCGAGCAGAAGCGCTGCCGCACCCGTCAGGATCAACGCCGGACTTGCGTAGCCTCCGCCCGCAGCCACCAGCAGTGCACCGACCGACGCGATGCCGACGATGACGAGGACGAGTCCCACAAGGGGCTCCCAGAAGTCGGTGGGACCCGGCCCACTTCTCGCCATGGCACGATCCTCAACTGGCTGGAGGCGGCGCCTCGGCGTGCGGACGTTCGGCGGCCCACCTCAGCTCCTGCTGCCGGACGCGTCGGTGCGTGACGAAGAGCCATGCACCGCCCACGACATAGGCGCAGACGGCGATGACCGCAGCGATCGAACCCGCGGTGGCGGCGCCAGAGGCGAAGGCCGCAAGTCCGAAGACCATCGCCATCACGCCGAGTGCCAAGATGACCAGACCAGGGGCGTTGGTGCCGTTCTTCATCGTCTCGCCCGCGTGCTGCCGCGTCGTCCTGGCGTGATCGATCGGATCCTTGGAATCATCACCCATGTCGGACTCCCTCCTGCGCACCCGTCGCCGTGGCGCGCGCACTCCCTCGGATACCCGGCGCCAATCGCACGAAACGCCAAGATGGTCGGCGTCCCAGGAGTTTCGGTGCGGAGGGTATGGGGGTAGCCATCTCCCACCGAATTCATCCGACCCCGGAGGCGACTCAATGTCCGCGTCATCCACCGCACAGAACGTCGGAGGCACGTCACAGGACTCCACCTCGCCGCAGCGCCATCGCCGGAGGACCATCCTGAACTGGGTGCTCGCCGCGTTGCTGATCCCCGGCGCTCTGGCCGTCGTCGGGTACGCCTACCTACAGGTGCTCGGTACAGCGAGATGCACCAGCAACACGTGCACCGAACTGGGACCGAACGAGACCACCTTCGGCCTCATCCTCTACGGCACGCCGGCGGTCGCCGTGCTCGCCGTGGCGGTCTCGGCGTTCACCGCTCGCCGCCGTTGGGGCATCGTCGTGCCTGGGCTCGGCTGGGCGCTGCTCGCCGCAGCGGCAGTGCTGTTGGCGACCACTTTCTAGGGACGTCCGGCCACGGCGATTCACTCTGGGGATCGGCGCGTCAACCCGTCGTACGCAGGGGCTTCGGGAATTCAGTCGAAGGGGAACGACATGGTGACGGTGGTCCCCGCCGAGGTGCCATCGACCGACATTCCACCGCTCACCGCCCGCATCAGCGGAACCCCGCGTCCACGCACTCGCGGGTTCGGATCGGGCGTCTTCCAGGAGCCGGAATCTGTTATCTCGATGCAGATCTCACGACCGTTCACCTCTGCGCTCACCCACATGGGGCCCGCTGGCCTGCCGCGGTACCCGTGTTCGATGCTATTGGTGCAGGCCTCGTTGACGACGAGGGTGATGTCGGCAGCGAGTTCGTCGGGAATGCTGACGGCCCGCAGCCAGTCAGCCAGGCGAGCACGGATGTCGGCCAACTTATCTGGTGTCGCCACCACCTCGAGCCGCAGCGCAGTGGGCGGCCTCCGATACACCACGATGGCCACGTCATCGTCGAATCCACCAGGGGGCGTCTGACTTCCGAGCATCGCGTCGGCGACATCCTCCGCCGAGGAGCCGAGGGTGTCTACCAGGATGTCACCGGCACTGCGGATTCCGTCATCGATCACCAGGCCGCGGCGCTCGACCAGACCGTCGGTGTAGAGCATCAGCGTGGCACCCGGCTGCAGCCTCGTCGAGGCCTGCGGACGAGTGATGGGATGCTGCACCGCTAATGGCACCGCACTCGCCTCGGTCAACATCTCGATGGCCGCGTCGGGTGCGGCCAGCAGTGCGGGCGGGTGTCCAGCGCTGCTGTAGGTCAGATCGCCCGTCGACGTGTCGAGCGTGCCGACGAACACCGTGGTGAAGTAGGCGCCGGGGATGAGCATGGCCGCGGAGTCCAGTTCCTCGATCAGCCGGGCGGGTTCAGCGCCGTTGACCAACAGTGCGCGCGCCGAACTCCGGAGCTGGCCCATGACCGCAGCGGCGCCCAGCCCACTTCCCACGCAGTCCCCCACGATGATGCCGATCCGATCGTCTCCGATCACCAGCACGTCGTACCAGTCGCCACCGACCTCCAGCGGCGACACCGCAGGTTCGTAGCGCACCGCGAATCCGACCGGCGGTCTGGTGGTCGGCATCATGGCGCGCTGCAGCGTCAGGGACGCCTCGCGGGCCGCCTCGAACTGACGCACGTGCTGCACGGCGAGACTCAGATGGCCGACCAGCGCCGCCACCAGGAGCCGGTCCTCGTCGCTGGTCATCCGTGGCTGCCCGTACTCCAGCCACAGCGCCGTGTCGTCCGCGCCGGACAACACCGTCATCATGCCCGTCGACAGCGGGCTTGCCTCCGACACTCCGACCGGTTCGACCGACAACGGCGGCCACCGCCGGGCACCGTCAAACGCGACCTGCAGCGCAGTATCGAGGTCACGCCACGCAGTGCTGCGATCGGTGGCCCGGACGATGGGCTCCGCGCCGGCCCGCGTCCACCGCACCACCACGATGCGCCTCACCTCGATCGTGCGGCACTCATCGAGCAGGATGTCGAGCACCTCGGTGACGCTCGTGGCCACACCGATGTCCGTTGCGAAGCGGACCACAGCGCTTCTGCGCGCCTCCGCCGCGCGCGCTGCGGTGATATCGCGGATGGTGCCGACGTAGGCGCCACGGTCATCCCCGTCGGAGGTCACCGCGTTCATGCTCACAGCGGCCCACGTGATGCGCCCGTTGCGGTGCTGGATCGGGGTCTCGGACTGCAGAGTCCCCTCAGCGACGAGCTGACGAAGCCGCTGTGCGGCCACCTGTTCGTCGACCAGCCAGGGATAGGGCCAGCGGTAGGGCAGACCGTCGGCCCCGCACCCGGTGATGGCGGCGAAGGCCTCGTTGACCTCGGTAATGGTGCCGTCGCGCTCCACGACGAAGAATCCCTCCTGGAGCGAGTTCACCAGCGCAGTTCGGAACGCATCGCGGTCGGCGAGGTCATCGGCCCGGGCACGCTGCTGCGCATAGCGCTTGGCACCGTCCAGAAAGCCGCTCGTCGCGACGTCGAAGGTGGCGAGTGTCTGGAGCAGGAACGGCAGCGCCGCTGCCGGTGACGCCGACTCCTGATCGCCCACGCGGGAGTGCTCCTCGATGATCTCGAGCAGGCTGACCTTCTCCTCCAGCGCCCGACGGCCCAGTTCGTGACCAGCGGCCAGGCTCGCCTCCTCACCATCGCTGAGGTAGCGCCGCAAGGCTTGCCCATAGCTCTGGAAGAAGTCGCCACCTGGCATTACAGAGTGCCTCGGTGCCGGGCAACGAGGACCAGTGCGTCATCGGTCACGCGGCAGTGTTCCCGCAGAATCCGTTCCGCAATCGTCTCGGCTGGCGCGCCGAAGTCGAGCGCGTCGAGATGGTCATCGGTGATGCCGTCGCTGGTCATCACCAACAGGTGGCCTGGACGCATCTCGGCCGACTCTGATGAGTCGACGCGTGGCAACTGAAAACCCACAATTCCACTGGCCAGGCGTGCCGAGAAGCTCGTCTCCAACCCACTGGGTGCACGGGAGACGAGATGGGCGGCGACGTTTCCCACCCCCACCCACCTCACCGTGTCGGTGGTGAAGTCGATGCGAGCCAGTGTCATCGCCGCGCCTCGCGTGCTCGCCAGCGCCCGGTGACAGTGCGTCACCATCTCCTCGAGAGACTCACCCCGGTGCTCGCCGACGACGGCAACCGCGCGTCGTGCCGCCAGCGCCGCGTCGGGACCGTGACCGAGCCCATCGATCACGCCGAAGACGGCGGCCTCCGCGTCGACCGCGATGACGACGGCGAGATCACCGCACACGTCCTGCCCGGGGAGTGGGCGTGCGGCGACTGCCCACTCGATGGGTCCGATGCGTCCGATGTCGTTCACCGCTGCGGCGTCCACTTCCACATCTCGACGACGGTGCCGCGACCGGGCACCGAGTCCACGGTCAGCCTGTCCATCAGGCGCCGGGCGCCGGGGAGTCCTAGCCCTAGGCCGCGGCCCGTCGAGTAGCCCTCCTCCATGGCGCGGTCGATGTCGTGGATTCCCGGGCCCGCGTCCTCGGCGTGCACCACCAGCGCGCGGCGCCCCTCGCGGACCTGCACGTCGATGCGGATCGCACCTCTGCCGGCGTAACTCGTGATGTTGCGGGCTATCTCGGATATGGCGGTGGCGATCATCGTGACGTCGGTCAGCGAGAAGCCGAGGTCTCGTGCGAGCTGGTTACCCGCCTGTCGTGCGGTGACGATGTCGTCCGAGTCGTTCACGTCGACGACGGTGACGGCGGGCTTTTCAGTCGTCAATGTCTCGGCCGTTCATCGATTTTCGACGCGATGCCAGTTGCCGATTGAGCAGCGCCAGACCCTCCTCGAGGTCGAGTGCGGTGTGCATCCCGTCAAAGACGAGCCCGAGCTGCACCATCGCGAAGGCAACCTCGGGCTGCAAACCCACGATCACCGTGTCCGCCCCACGCAGCCGGGTCATGTGCGCGATGTTGCGTAGCGACCGCGCCGCATAGGAGTCCATGACATCGATCGCCGTGACGTCCACGATGATGCCGCGCGCACGGAACCGGCTGACGCGCTCCATCAAGTCCTGGCGCAGCCGCTCGGTATCGGAGTCGGTCAGGGCGGCCTGCACTGTCGCGATGAGGATCGCGCCCTGTTTGAGGATGGGTACTGGCATGAGAATCCGTGTGCGACGTCTGGCGCGCTAGTCGCCGGCGCGCGTGACGTCGTAGCCGAGGAGGCGTTCGGCCTCTTCGATGCCTCCCTGCAGATCGCCGACCGCGTTCATCTTCGACAGGTCCAGGCCGATCGTCACCAGGGTGAGCGCGATGTCAGAGGACAGCCCCGTGATGATGACGTTGGCGCCCATGAGGCCCGACGCGTCGACTGTCTGCACCAGGTGGTTGGCCACCGTCGAGTCGATGGTCGGCACACCCGTGATGTCGATGACGACGACCTTGGCGCGGTTGGCGCGGATCGCCCGCAGCAACTGTTCAGTGAGCTGACGGGCGCGAGGGCTGTCGAGTACGCCGATGATCGGCAGGATCAGCAGCTGCTCGCGCACCTGAAGCACCGGGGTGGACAGCTCGCGGATGGCCTCCTGCTGTTGACGGATGATGCGCTCGCGCTCCTGAACGAAGCTGACGCCCACGGTGTTTGCGATGCGGTTGGCGGCGGGCTCGTAGGCGTCGAGCACGCGGTTGAGCAGGTCGAAGTCGGTCTGGTACTTCTCGAACAGCGAGCGCGCGAGGACGTCGCGCAATAACAGCACGATGCCGAGCACCTCGTCTGTCTCGACACCACGGGGAATGATGCGCTCGGACAGGTCGCGGGCGTAGGCCTGCAGTGCCTCAACACTGCCCGTCTCGAGCACCTCGACGTAGTTGTCATAGACCGCGGTCGCCTCGGAGAACAACTCCTCGGGTGTCATGGCCGTCAGCAATTCGGCCACCGTGATGCGGCGAGCCCATTCCTCACGGAGCACGGTGCGGTTTTGTCTGAGGTGTTTCACCAGTTGAGGTAGCAAGCTCTCGCTGGATACCGCGTCGATCTCCAAGTCCTCAGACATTCTGCTCTCCCACCGAGTCGCGGACCACTGTGCGCATCGCCGAATTCGACACTAGCCTGGCGACACCCGGCGAGCCGCAGACTCGAATAATGTCAGCGGGTCGTCGGCGGGCACTAGGCTCGCGCAGGGAATGGTGTTGTGATGCGCCACGGGGAGAGAGGGAGGGGATGGCCGTTGTCATCAGATGATGGGATCTCGACCTCTGTTGAGCGACGGGACGATGTCACCGTACTGACAGTCGACGGTGTGGTGGATCTCGCCACCGCGCCAGCCCTGGAGAACCTCCTGACCGAATTGCTCGACGACGGGCCCGCCGGTGTGGTCATCGATCTCACCGCCGTGACGTTCCTGGCGTCCGTCGGACTGCGGATCCTCGCCGAGACGCACGAACGACTGGGCGGTTCGCGCAGATTCGCCGTGGTGGCCACCGGCCCGGTGACGGCACGGCCAATTCAGTTGACCCGCCTCGACGAGTTCCTGGCGCTCTACCCGTCGGTCGAGGACGCTCTGACGGGTCTGCGCGACGCTGCGCAGTAACGGACGCGCTAGCTACGGAAGCGCGTAATCCATCGGCGGACCATTCAGGTTCGAAACCGAACGGTCGGCGACGGCCGTCGCGACGGGTGTGCCGTCCAGGATGACGCCGACGATGGACACCTTGTCGTTGACCGCGAAAGTCGAACCGGCACTGCCGACCTGGCTTCCGGCACCGGTGATCGCCGTGGTGTCGGCGTTGACGAGGTAAGTGCGGTCCCAGCCATCCGCGCCGCGTGCGGTCACCGAATCTGCCGATACGGCAACTATCGTGCCCTCCAGACCGATGGTCTGCGGGGTCGGTACGACGGTATCGGAGGCCTCACCCGCGTAGGACACCGTGGACCCGATGAAGTACACGACAGCAGCGGAGACCACCGCGGCGAACGCAACGGCCGCCGAGATTGCCGCAATCGTGAAATTTGCCCCGCTGAGTCCCCGTTCCCGCACTCGGTGCCGTGAGGCCATGTCCTTCTCCGCTGGTTCGCGTCGTCCCGGTGACGACGTCTTCGTTGCATGTGTCAATACCCGGGTGGCCGAGTGCGGAAACCCTGACGACCCTCCGGCGGGTTGAACGCGCCGGGGACCTCGGTGCTGGCAGCCACCGACGGTGCCGCACCGACGCTGAACAGGCCGATGACGACGTCATCGTCGAGGTAGCGCGCCTGCAGGTGTAATCCGGGTGTGTGCGCCACGATGTCGGTGGTCTCGTCACCCGTCAGCGGGTAGTCATCGACCCGATGGCGCCAGTGCGCCGCGATCAGCGTGGCCCCGCGCGGCAGTCGAGGACACTCTCGGGACAGCACGGCGCGCAGCGAGGGTGCGTCAAGGTAGTAGCCCACCTCGGACAACACGACTAGGTCGACGTCGGCGGGCCAGGGCCCGTCGAGGGAGGACTGGAGCAGCGTGACGCCGCCGAGCTGGTCACCGTAAGACAGCCGCTCGCGGGCACGCTGCAGCGCCACCCCTGCGACGTCGGTGGCCGTCACCCGGTCACACCGTTGGCTCAGCATCTCGGTGAGCACGCCCACTGAGCATCCCGGCTCGAACGCGTGCCGGAAGCGCCGCCGCGGCAGCATCGCCATGGTGATCGCGTACTTGCGCGCCTCGTACCACCGTTCTTCGAGTTGCCAGGGGTCACGCGACGCCGCATACATATCGTCGAAGTAGCTGTCGGAAAGCCGCCCTGTCACAGGAACACCATCTCGCCGACCGCCATAAGTCTCTGCACGACGAACGGCGGCAAGATGGGGTCACCACCGGGTTCGAACGGTGCGAGTTGTGTGCGAAAGACATTGGCGGCGTTGCGCTTCCGGACCGAACAGCCGCCGTCCACGACGGGGCGGCGCATCCGCTGCCACGGCACGTCGGCGTCGTTTGGCTCGGCCCAGTGCCACATCCAGATCGGGTACTCCAGCAGTGTCGCCGACGTGGCGGCACACGCCGCCGCAGCGGACCGGCCGACCGCCTCGTGGTCGGGGTGGCCGTCGCCCCGCCACGTCGCCGCGCACCAGGATCCCGGCGCGGCGGCCGAAAGGAACTCGGTCAGCACGTCGGCGAGGGCATCCTCGTGACGTTCCAGTTCGCCGTCCGGCAGACCCAACCAGATCGGGGGGGCCAGACCCAGCATCCTGGTCGCCAGTTCGGTCTCCGCACGGCGGTCGCGTTCCAACCAGCGGCGCTCCAGAGGAGACAGGCCGGGGTAGGCGCCGCCACCGTCGCTGACCGCGACAACCGTGACGTCCACGCCGCGCATCCGCAGGGACGCCGCGGTCGCGCCGAAACCCAGTGTCTCGTCATCGGGGTGAGGCGCGACGACGATAAGCGATGGGCACTCGTCGAGGTCCAGCGATTCGACGTCGCGACGCCACCCGAGCCACGCACTGCTCGGCGTGCCGCCCCCGGCGATGGACCGCTCGGCGAACCGGGCGCAGTTGCTGATCCGCGCCGTCGTCATCGCGCCGCCAACCGGCCCAGCGTTGCGAGGTCACGTTCGGCGTGGCTCTGGCGCACGTACATCGTCAGGTCCGCGACCCGTTGGGCATGCCGACCGTCCAGCGCCAGCGGCGCCGGGCCCAGTGCCCGGCCAGTGCGGGTGATCGCCTCGTCGACGGCATGTTCGACCACGGCGCGGACCCGGCGCGCGATCAGTTCGGCGCGAACGTTATTGGGCGAGGAGTCGACCACGCACGCGGCGGATACCAGCATGGCCTCGGCGGCGGCCAGCGCCGCATCGATCGCACCCAGGTGCGCGTGGGCGTGAGCGTCCGCCGATGCGGAGCTGTGCTCGTCGGCCACAGCACGGTAGAGCGGGCCTGCGACGGCCCGCGCGCCACCCAGCCAGCAGGCCGCGACACCGATGGCGCCGTGCCAGAATCCGGGCCGGCTCAGGTACTCCCCCGGGGCGCCGACGGGGACCGCGGGCACGTCGGTGAACTGCACCGACCGGGTATCGCTGTCACGCATACCGGCGTTGCGCCAGCTCGCCGCCAGTGGTTGCACGCCGTCGGTGCGGAGATCGACGGCGTACAGGCCACGGTGGTCGTCGTCGCGTCGGGCGGTGACCAGTGCGTGCGTGCACAATCCGGCTCCCGAACACCACGCCTTGCTTCCGTTGAGCATCACGCCGTCATGAGCGTCCGAGGCGACCACCACATTGTCCGGTGCCTCCGCGGCCCACACACCCCAGAGCTGGTCGCGCTCGGGAGTCGGACCGTCCAGTTCGGTCAGGATCGCCGCGGCGTCGGTGTGGGCCTCGGCCAATCGTCCTGCCACGACGTCATTCTCGGTCATCGCGGCCAGCTTCCACCAGCGGGCGGCGGTCTGTCCCGACCCGGGGGCCGGCAGGTCGAGGTGTCCTGACTGGAGCCAGCGCCAGAGCAGTTCGACACTGCCGCCCTCCGGGCTCACACCTGGTCCTGCCGTGCGAGCTGCACCGAGCGCAGATGCGCCGCGAATCCCCGTGGCGCCCGGCCGATCTGCCGCGCAGAGGTCACCACCGAAAGCCGCGCGTCACGGTCGATGCGGTAGCCGTGTTCCTCGAATCGCCTGACCAGGTCGACGTCCTCATCGTTGGGCAGGTTCGCGAAACCGCCCACCCGCCAGTACGCCTCGGCCCGAAAGCCCATGTTGGCTCCGTGCACGTGTCCGTGACCGTCGGGCCGCCGCTTGGCCCGGTAGGCGGCGAGATAGCGACGGATCGCCGCCGCGGGATAGTGCCTCCAATTCGCGACGCGGACCACGCCGAGCACCATGTCGGCACCCGATGCCGTCTGGCGGACGAGCCAGTCCGGATCCACCACGCTGTCGGCGTCGGTGGTGGCGAACCAAACGGAGGACTGATCCGAGCCCATGCCGCACGTCGACCGCGCGTACGAGAAACCCGCGGCACGGGCCGCACCGACGTTGCCCGCCTCGATCTCGACGAAGTGCACGTCGGAGCCGAAACGCCCCGACAGTCGCTTCGAATCGTCGGTGCAGGAGTCCAGCACCACCACCACGAGGACCGGGACCGGCAGACACGCCGCCGCGGTCACGACGGCCTTCAGACACATCGGTAGGTGCCGCGCCTCATCATGCGCCGGAACGACGACGACAGCCTGCTGGTAGGTCATCTGCTGATCAAGCACGGTTTAGATCTACCCCGCGAGAATGCTCCGAAACCCTCCCCGATCAGTGGTTGTAGGCGTCGGAATGCGGGTAATCGCAGACTTGATCACCTGACGAGAGGACGGTCATGACACCTCGGGAATCCGGACGCTCAGAGCCCGACGTCGAGGCGGACCCGCACGTGGCGAGTTCGCGCGCCGACTCAGACGATGGCGACTCACACGTGGGCCGCACAGCTCCCGACGACGACTTCGACGCCGGCGAGTCGGGTGCCGAGGCTCGTGGCAGGCACCGCAAGCCGGACTGAGCGGTCTGGCTGTCAGCCGCCGGCGAATTGGCTGACGATGGCCTTGCAGAACGCAGGCAAGTCGTCGGGTGATCGACTCGACACCAGGTTTCCGTCGATCGCGACCTCCTCATCGACCGGATTCGCCCCCGCGTTGCGCAGGTCGGTGCGAATGCTCGGATACGACGTCAAGGTGCGGCCCTTGACGACACCGGCCTCCACCAGAGTCCACGGACCGTGGCAGATGACGCCGACGGGCTTGCCGGACTGCACGAAGTCGCGGACGAAGTCGACCGCGGAACTGTCGAGTCGAAGTTTGTCCGCGTTGACGGTGCCGCCCGGGATCAACAGCGCGTCATACTCGTCCACGGCCGCATCACTCACGATGCGGTCGACGTCGAACTCGCCCGCCGGCTCGAGGTCGTGGTCACGGGCGCTGATCTGTCCGGCCTGCAGTGACAGCAACTCGGTCTGACCGCCGGCATCACTCAACGCACTCCGCGGCTCCGCGAGTTCGCGGCGCTCGACACCGTCGGTCGCGAGAATCGCAATCCGCTTGCCATCAAGGACATTGCTCACGGCGAACCCCTTCCGTTCGGGTTGAATCTCAGCCTCCAGATGGAGCTTCCCGGCAACCAGCCCAGTGAAACGCGTCAGCTTGTCGCGACGCGCACCCCCTATCTGATGTCCGCAATAGCCACTGTCACAGACAGTCCGCTGCCGACACCAGATCGGCTGACATGTTCCGCCGCATCATCGTGAGTGCGGCGTCGCCGAGTTCGGGAAAGATCGGCGCGACGGCATCGGTGGGCACCACCACGTCGAGGTGCCGGATGTACCCGTCGAGCGCCGAGTAGAGGATGCACTGCTCGGTGACCTGGCCGGTCAGGACGACGCGCTGCGCCCCTATCCGGCCGAGCAGGTAGTCGAGCGGCGTGGCGTAGAAGGCGCTGTGGCGCACCTTGGTCAAGAACATGCACCCTTCGCCGGGCGCGATCGGCTCGACCAGGTCGGCTCGTTCGCCGTTCAGCGCGGCCCGTACCAGGTCCCGCGTGTCTGCACTGAAGTCGCCGCGGTTGTCGTTGACATAGACGAGGTCGACATCGTCTCGCGACCGGGCGCGCGCGATGAGATCGGCGAGCGGGTCGATGATCTCGGCCACGTTCGCCGCGAGCTGCTCGGCGTCGGGATGGTCGTAGGTGTTGAGCATGTCGATCACCAGCACCGCGGTTCTAGTCACCGAACCGGAGTACCCACCAATTCCGCCGCCATGCGCGGAGTCAGCTAAGTGCGGAATCCCGAGGAGTCGGCCACGGATTCAGCAGTGCTCGTGATGAACTCGTCAATGAGGTCGACCACCTCGGTGGGTGCCTCGACATGCGCGAAATGGCCCACGCCGGACAGCACTTCGACGCGGCAGTCCGGCCGTGCATCGAGCGCGGCGTACGCGTGATCGACCGGGATGATGGTGTCGTCCTCACCCCAAATGGCCAGAGTCGGCATCTCGGCGCGCAACTGCAGCCGGTTGAGTGCGCTGACCGCCTGGCCCCGATAGTCCACGACCGACCGCAGCGTGCGCAGGAACGCCTCACGCGTCGCGGGGTCGGAGAACGACGAGTACGCGTTCCAGATCTCGGCGCCCCGCGGTGACCGCAGCCCCATCGAGGTCAGCCAGCCGCGCACCGAATTCCCCACCCGCAGCACGGGTCCGGGCGCAATGACAGGCATGACGAGTTCGGCGCCCGGCGCCGACAGCAGGCGCAGAATCAGGCCGACGTCCTGGCCTAGTCCACCGCTACTGATCAACACGAGCCGACTGCAGTACTCGGGATGCTGGTAGAGGAACTGCATCGCGATACCACCGCCCAGCGAGTGACCGACGACGGTCGCCGAGTCGACTCCGAGTTCGTCGAGCAGGTCGCGCAGACCCACAGCAAACGCCCCCAGCGAGTAGTCGGTCCTCGGCTTTGCCGACTGACCGTGGCCCAGCAGGTCGGGAGCAATCACGCGGTACTTCTTGGCGAGCTGCGGCAGGATCGCACGCCAGGTCTCCGAACTCCCGGCCATGCCGTGAATCAAGAGCAGCGCCTCACCCTCGCCCTCGTCGTGGAAGGCGAACCGCTCGCCGTGAATGTCGATGAACTTCAGTTCTGTCACCGCGGTCTCCGATCCCTTCGGACTTCCAGCCTACCGGCGGGTAACCTTTCGCAGGTGAAGCTGATTTCGCCCACGGATTCGATATTCCTCGTGGGTGAGTCACGTGAGCATCCCATGCACGTCGCCGGCCTGCAGTTGTTCGAGCCACCCGCCGACGCGGGACCCGACTACTTACGGGACCTCTACGAGGTGATGGTCAAGAGCGACGACATCCAGCCGACATTCCGTAAACACCCTGGCAGCTTGCTGGGCGGTATCTCCAACGTGGCGTGGGCGTTCGACGACGATATCGACATCGATTACCACGTGCGCAGATCGGCATTGCCACGCCCCGGTCGGGTACGTGACCTGCTGGAGATGACGTCGCGGATGCACAGCACGCTGCTCGATCGGCACCGGCCGCTGTGGGAGGCACACCTCGTCGAGGGTCTGGCCGACGGCCGCTTCGCGGTCTACGTCAAGTTCCACCACTCGCTTATCGACGGCGTCTCGGCGCAGCGCCTGTTGATTCGCTCGCTCACACCGGACTCCGATGACCGCGACCCCCTGGTGCCGTGGACGATCGGGCCGAAGAAGCGCACCGCGGTCGAGCGGTCGAAGTCACCGTTGAAGTCGCTCCTCGACAATGCTGGTTCCCTGGCCCTGCTCGCTCCGTCGGGACTGTCCCTGGCCAAAGCCGCCCTCCTCGAACAGCAACTGACGCTGCCGTTCCGGGCACCCAAGACAATGTTCAACGTACCGATCGGCGGCGCCCGTCGGGTGGCTGCACAGTCGTGGCCGCTGGCACGGATTCGGGGCATCACGTCCGCGACGGGTGCGACGGTCAACGACGTCGTACTGGCCATGTGCTCGGGCGCATTGCGCGCCTACCTCATCGACCACGAGGCGCTGCCGGACGCCCCGCTGATCGCGATGGTTCCGGTGAGCCTGCGAGCCGAGGACGAGCAGGACGCCGGGGGCAACATGGTCGGCACGATCCTGTGCAACCTCGCCACCGATATCGAGGACCCCGCGAAACGCCTCGAGGCGATCAACAGGTCGATGCGCGAGAACAAGCAGGTGTTCGCCGAGTTGCCGCGCACCCAGGCTCTGGCGCTATCCGCATTCCTGATGTCGGGCATCGCGCTCGGCTTGGTGCCCGGCGTCGTCTCATCGACGCCACCACCGTTTAACATCGTCATCTCCAACGTGCCCGGTGCGCGTGAGCCGATGTACTGGAACGGCGCCCGGCTCGACGGCAACTATCCTTTCTCCATCGCACTCAACGGTCAGGCGCTCAACATCTCACTCACAAACAACGCCGACAACCTCGACTTCGGTCTGGTCGGTTGTCGACGCAGCGTGCCGCACCTGCAGCGTCTCCTGGGCCACCTCGAGGACTCCCTTGCCCAGCTCGAGAAGGCTGTCGGCATTTGACCGCCCTCGCTACACGGGATCCGGTTCGATGAGTCACGGAATCTACGACCGCTGCCTGTGCGGACATCGCCACCCCGAACACACGATGTTCGGGAGGTGCCGTGGCTGCCTGAACTGCACCGACGATATCGTCGACGAGGATGATGACCATCCCTACCAGCAGTGCGACTGCCGTGCGTACGTCCTCGGTGAGCGCGGTGAGCCCTCACCGCCGTCCGACGAGTCAGTACCGCCCGAAGACTATTGACACGTTGTTGCCGCCGAAGCCGAAACTGTTGCTGACGGCATACCGGTAGTCACCCCGTCTGGCCTCGCCCGTCACGACATCGAGGTCCATCCGCTCGTCGAGGTGGCGCAGGTTCAGTGTCGGCGGCACGATGCCGTCGCGCAGCGTGAGCACGGTCAGAGCGCACTCGACGGCGCCAGCCGCCCCGAAGGAGTGTCCGAGCGCGGCCTTCGACGCGTACACCGCGGGGCGGTGCTCCCCGAACACCTTCTTCAGCGCGGTCGCCTCGGCGAGGTCACCGGACACCACGCCTGCGGCGTGGGCGTTGACGTGGTCGATCTCGGTCGGAGCGAGCCCCGCGAGCTCTATCGCCCGTTCCATCGCATAGGCCTGCTGCTCGGCGCCGGGATCGGCGAAGAACGTGTCATAGCCGTCGGATGACATCCCGACACCCATGACACGGGCGAGGATGCGGGCGCCTCGCGCCTTGGCGTGCTCCTCGGTCTCCATGACGAGCATGGCGCCGGCCTCCGCGAAAACCGTGCCCGTCCGATCGCGGTCAAACGGGCGGCACGCGCCCTGCGGATCGTCGTTGTCGGTCGACAGAACGCCCTCGATCTGGGAGTACGCGGCGATCGGAACAGCCTCGATGTGCGACTCGACCCCACCGCAGATGACCATGTCGGCATCGCCGAACTGGATGCTCCGCCACGCCTCCGCGACCGCGGCCGCGCCGGACGCATCGCCCCGCAGCGGTGTGGTGACACCAGCCTGGGCACCGCGGTCCAACCCGACTGTCGCCGCCGGCGCGTTGGGCATGAACATCTGCACCACCAATGGCGAGACCGCCTTGAGCCCCTTGCTGCGCATCGCCTCGTAGGCGTGGATGACCTCCTCGGTGGTGCCCAGCCCGGTGCCCACGGCGACGCCGAGCCGCGTGGTGTCGACCTCGGGTGATCCGCAGTCCTCCCACGCGCGTCGGCTCAACACGAGCGCGTTCTTCTGCAGATACGACAGACGCCGAAGTTCAACGCGGGACAACTCGGCGTCGAAGTCCTCCAGGAGCTTCCCGCCGATCTTGGCCGGCAGGTCCAGGCCTTCCAGATTGGGCGCCGACAGCGGGCCGATGCCGCTACGGCCTTCGACCAGCGCAGACCAAGTGCCCTCGGTGTTCGCTGCCAGCGACGTGGTGAGCGCGACACCGGTGATGACGACGTCGGGAAGTGGACTCTGCATGGTTATCCGCCTCTCTGATAGCCGACGCTAGAACGTCACCGCGCCAGATACCCCAAAACGCCAGGAAACATGCCGCCGTTTGCTCTGCAGAGGTAGCCACCGACGGATACTCCCAAAACTTGTTGCCACCGTTTTTATCGCCACCTCGGCGAAACTCAAAATAGCCACGCCTGCGCTGTCACGAAGGCCACACCGGCGATGAGGGAAATCACCCCGGGCGCGTGGGGCCCGTCACAAGTCGGCATCCCGTCGTTTCACCGGGAGACTGACGGGCATCCTCCCCGTGGTGACGGGCGTTAACGCCCGCCTGACGCAAAGAGAGGACAGGTGTGGCTGTGCCACGCGGAACGGGACTGTACGACAACTCCGAGGAACCGGACGAGGACGACCGCGGCCGGCCCATGCAGTCGGCTGATGACGTGGACATCGACAAGCCCACTCCCGACGTGATCGAGGCAGACGACGAGGACGAACCCAGCGGGTGACGAACTCGGCCGATGGCCCTGCCGTCAGGACCGCAGGAATGCCAGCAGGTCAGCATTAATCACGTCGGCCTGCACGGTGGGCATACCGTGCGGGAATCCCTGATAGGTCTTGAGGATTCCGTTCGGTAGCAGTTCCGCGGACTTCGGGCCGGCCGCCACGTACGGCACGATCTGATCGTCCTCGCTGTGCATCACCAGCACCGGGATGGTGATCCTCTTGAGATCCTCGGTGAAGTCGGTCTGGGAGAACGCGACAATTCCGTCGTAGTGCGCCTTGGCCCCGCCCATCATGCCCTGCCGCCACCAGTTGGCGATGACGGCTTCGACGGGCTCCACCCCCGGCCGGTTGAAACCGTAGAACGGCCCCGACGGCAGGTCGCGGTAGAACTTCGACCGGTTGGCCGCCAGTTGCGCCTGCAAGTCGTCGAAGACCGATTTCGGCAGGCCCTCGGGATTGGCGTCGGTCTGCACCATCAACGGGGGCACCGCGCTGATGAGCGCTGCCTTCACTGCCCGGTCCTGGCCGTTGCGCGCGAGGTAGTGGGCCACCTCGCCGCCACCGGTCGAGTGCCCGACGTGGATCGCGTCGTGCAGATCGAGATGCTCGACCACCGCTGCGAGATCGTCGGCGTAGTGGTCCATATCGTGGCCGTCACCGGTCTGGCTGGAGCGGCCGTGGCCACGGCGGTCGTGGGCGATGACGCGGTAGCCCTGGGCCAGGAAGAACAGCATCTGGTTGTCCCAGTCGTCGGCCGATAGCGGCCAACCGTGACTGAAGACGATGGGTTGCCCAGTGCCCCAGTCCTTGTAGAAGATCTCGGTACCATCGGTCGTGGTGATCGTGGGCATGATGACCTCTCTGCGCAGTGGACTCTAAGACCACGATCGTCGCACGTCGACCACCGCCGGCCGCTCGAAAGACCACGGGATTACGGCTATCCGGTAGCAGAGAGACCCGGTAGCGGTAATGCCGCGCAGGCCAAGCAACACGGCGGAGGCGATGGGCTGCGGCGTATTCGCCGCGACCCATCGCACCCGCCGCTACGACTTAGTTGAGAACCTTCAGAGTGGTTCCGGCTGCGTCGAGCCCGCTCGAGTGGGCCTTGGCCACCGAACTCATAATCGCACCCGCCCAGAAGACGGTGTCCTTCATCGGTTTGTAGATGACTTCGGGATGCCGTTCGCCAGTGGCGTACGCGCCGTAAGCGAACTTGTCGTTCCGCCAGTCGTAGTTCGAGGCGTTGAGGTACCGCAGCCCCCTATCACCCGTCAGTTTGTGGACGCCTTCAAGCGCCGCCGCGAACCGCTGTTCCTCAGGCAGAGTCAGCAATTCACGTGCCCGGTCACCGGTGTCCCACGCAACAATGAGTTGCCCGTCGTAACCAGGCATGCCCGTTGACTCGTCCCAGAACTGGCACGGACCCACATCATGCTGGTTCACCATGTCAAAGCCCTCGGGCCGTACCGGGTGATCGAATTCGAGGATCGTCTTGAAGGCCACCGTCTGCTGAATGCCGTCGATCGTCTTACGTCGGTCCGACTCCAACGGAGGATCGAATGTGATGTCGTCGTGCTGCAGAACCCCGATGGGCACCGCGACAATGCACTTGGACGCCTCGAGTGCTTCAGGCCCGGCCTGTATCGTCACTCCGTTTTCGGAATACTGAATGGTGTTGACAACTGTGTTGTACCGAATATCGACGCCTTCAGCCACAGCTGTGGGGATTTCGTCGTATGGCGCCAGCAGCTTGAAGTCACCCGCGTAACCGTCGGGTTCAATCTTGCCCGTTTTCGACACATCGAAGCAGGACGTGAGAGTTTCGACGATTTCGGCGGCCGGATACGCGTCGAACTGTTCGTGATCGACTTGAATTCCAAGCAGGGCCAACGGGTAGTTCGTGCTGCCAATGCCGAGCCGCTGCAGATACTGTGTCGCTGTTTCAGAGGCTTTCGGCCACAACACCGGGGCGCACACCGCGAGGTCCAAACACCACCCCTTCGCCATCGTCATGCCGTGCCTGCAGACCGCTCAGTGAGGTCGTCGGGAGTACCGGCCACTCCTACAGGCGCGCGAAGCAGGGGTCCGCGTCCTCCTTGGGGATCGACGCGTTCTGACTGGAGAACTTCCCCACGACGCCGCTAGCGGTCACCTCGACACTGTCCGCGTGTATGCCGAGCGGGTAGTTGTCGTTGAGCTTCTTGGTGAGGTCATTCAGCGCCGTCTGCACCGCGTCCTTCGGCAGCGGGCCGTTGACGTCGAGAACCTGCAGATTGAGATCGCCATCGGCGACCACGGGTTTGGCCGTCACACTGTTGTCTCCGGCTTCGAGGATGATCGTGCCCGCGGCGGGATCGGTGCGGGCACCGGTGATCAGACTGCCCACCCCGGGGAGATTCGCGGCCACGGTGTCCTTGATGCCTGCCGATTTCCAGGTGAGGGTGGCTTCCAAGGATCCGATAGTGCCCTTGGCGTCGTCGGTCTCCTGCAGTCGCACGTCGGCCAGCGTCACGTCGGCCGTCATGCCATCGGCGTCCTGGACCCGGTCTCCCGCGGTCTCCACGGAGATGTTCGTGTAGTGCCCGGTGATGTGCTGCCACAGGAATGGCGGGTTCACGCCGAAGGAGATGGTGGCACCGTCCTGGACGACGCACTCGGCAACCGCCACCAGGATGCTGTCCGCGCGGTGTCGCGCATAGAGTTCCCCGCCGGCCAGTCCACCCGTCAGGATCGCGATGATGATGACCGCGACCAGGATGATCGATTGCCGGTTCCAAAACTGTGAGAACCTCTTCGGCTCTTCACCTTTGGATGGCGGACTGTCCGGCAGCGGTGGCGGCGCCTTTGGTGACGGTGGTGGTGGCGGCATTACCCGCGGCGGAGGTGGCGGTGGCACTGACCGCGGCGGAAGCGGTGGGGGTGCTCCGCGCGGAGGCAGCGGCGGGGGTGCTGCGCGCGGAGGCAGCGGCGGGGGCGGTGGCGCTGCACGCGGAGGTGGCGGTGGCGGGCGACCACCGGGTGGCCGGTATCCCGGCGGCGGACCCCCAGCCGGCGGACGGCCCGCAGGTGGTGGCGGTCTGCGCCGGATCTGCTCGGTCGGAGGTTCGGGTTGCCGGGGGCGCGGAATCCGTCGCGTCTCAGGGTCGGGAGGCGGCTGAGTCCCCCTGTCGCGCCAACCAGGCTGGCCGGGGCCCCGCGGCGGCGTCGTCACCATTGCGATTCTGCCTGAAGAACAACACGGATCGCCGAAATCGCAGCTGACGGCCCCGGACCTATTCGGGCCAGGCCGAGTTCTTGACGAGGTCGACCATGTCGATCCGATGAAACCCCGGCACGAAGTGCTCGAGCACGTCGGCGTTCATGGTGCCGAAGGTGGTCTCGGGCCGGTAACCGAATCCGTCGACGAACGCCTGCAGAATCCGGTTCTTGAAGTCCGGCCGCGGATGCACCGCGGTAACGGCGTCGATCTCGCCGACGGTGATCGCGTCCAGCCGAAGCCCGACGACGTCAGTTTCCACCCCAGCCGTGGTCGCGGCGATCACCGGATCCAGCTTGTGGGGCACCTCAGGCGTGGTGTGCAGCGCGATTGCCGTCCATACGATCTGGGCCTCCTGCTCAGAATGCCCGCGCGAGATGAGGAACTTCCTCGCCGCATCGGCACCGTCCATCTCGAACCGCTGCGTGGTACCACGATAGGGCGCCACCAGACCGGTGTCGTGGAACATGGCGGCGATGTAGAGCAGTTCGGGGTCGGGGGTTGCGCCCTGGCGGCGCGCCTGCAGACTTCCGAACAGGAACACTCGTCGCGAGTGATGGAAGATCAGCTCATTGGTGGTGTCCCGGATCAACTCGGTGGCCTCCCGAGCGAGAACGCTGTCTGGGATGCTCACTCCGGCAATGACTTCAGGGGTGTTGGCCATGGTATTCCTCTCCTCTGCGCTGGGGCGCCGACGCGGCTCCCGGTTCCTCCAGCATCGGCCGCCCGAGCGTGGAGCGGCAGCGTCCAGATGGACGCGAAACCCTCACATGTGGACATGGCCGCCACAACGGCGCAGATTGGCCACCATGGCACCAGGCCCAGTCCCCCATGCCGTCGTCGTACTGCTCTACGACGGCATCCAGTCGCTCGACGTGACGGGACCCATCGACGCCTTCGCGGCTGCCAACGCCCTCGGCGCGCACTACCGGATCATCAACACCTCACTCACCGGCGAGGACGTGGTCGCCAGCTCGGGGATCCGGCTCGGAGTCGACATGGCGGTGGACGCGCTGCCGCAGCCCATCGGCACGCTCCTGGTGCCCGGTGCACCGAACTGGCAGAGGAGCATCAGCGACCCCGCCCTCATCGACGCCGTCCGCACACTGGCGAAACGCAGCCGCCGCACGGTCTCCATCTGCGCCGGAGCGTTCCCCCTTGCGGCAACCGGATTGCTCGACGGGCGACGGGTCGCCACCCACTGGAAGCTCGCAAACCACCTGGCCGCCCGATTTCCCGAACTCACTGTGGACTCGGCCGCAATCTTCGTCACCGACGGTGACTACGTCACATCGGCAGGTGTCACCGCGGGTATCGACCTCAGCCTGTCGCTGATCGAGCACGACCACGGCGCGACACTGGCCCGCGAAGTCGCCAGGGAGCTGGTCGTCTTCATGGCCCGCCCCGGTGACCAATCACAGTTCAGCGTCCGCCTGGACGCGCTGCCCACCGACAGCTCCATCGTGCGGAACGTCATGAACCTCATCACCAGCGATCCGAGTCACAACCACTCCCTGCGCTCGCTGTCCGAGGCCGCGGGGGTGAGCGCTCGCCACCTATCCCGACTGTTCCTCGCCGAGACTGGCTACACGGCACAACGTTTCGTCGACCGGACGCGGCTCGAGGCGGCCTGCACCCTGCTCACCAGCGGTCACGACTCCCTCGATCACGTCGCGGAACGGACGGGAACCGGATCCGGCGAATCCCTGCGCCGACTGTTCAAGCGCGAACTGGGCATCACACCCGGCACCTACCGCAAGCGCTTCGAGACGGCACGTCGGCACGCGTCCCGCTAGCCGCGATGGCCGAGCCCGGTGCTCGGCACCGAGCCGCGCTACGTTGGAGGCTGGAACGCACGACTTGTTTCAACCCCACGTCGCGCTGGCAATACTGCGACACGACAACCGGTCGACGACCAACACATCGCGAAGGGGGCACATGTCTGAGGCGGCAGAGTCCGAACCCGACGATCAGGCCCACGAGCCCTCCGAACCCACCTTCGACGAACATCTGCACCCGGCGCGCCCGCGCTCGCTTCGGTTCCGCCCGCGTGTGCGAGCACCGTTCACCCGGCGTTCCGTTGCCCAGGACGGGCCCGCGACCGCCGACAACCCGGCATATGTGTCCTGGCTGCTCACGCAATCGATGCTGGCCGACGCCAACGAGATCAGTCAGCAGTTCTCCGGCCAGGGTTCGATGTGGCAGAACCCGTATGCCACCCCGAGCCCCCGCCACGCGGTCGACACCGCCTCGGTGTGGTTCACCGCGTATCCGTTGTCGCTGATCACCCGTCCCAACGAGTCATTCCTCAAGGCCATGGCCGATGAGGGCATGTGGAAGGCATTCGCCGAGATCGGCATCGAGGCCATCCACACCGGTCCCGTCAAACGCGCCGGAGGTCTCTCCGGATGGGAGCAGACCCCCAGCGTCGATGGCCACTTCGACCGCATCAGCACCCAGATCGACCCAGCCTTCGGCACCGAGGACGAGTTCCGCACCATGTGCGGCACCGCGAACTGGTACGGCGGCACCATCATCGACGACATCGTGCCGGGGCACACCGGCAAGGGCGCGGACTTCCGGCTGGCGGAGATGAAGTACGCCGACTACCCCGGCATCTATCACATGGTCGAGATCGACGAGCGCGACTGGGAGAACCTGCCCGCGGTGCCGCCCGGAGCCGATTCGGTGAACATTGACGCCGAGACCGAGCAGTGGCTGGACAAGGCCGGCTACATCATCGGCCGGCTGCAGCGGGTGATCTTCTACGCCGAGGGCGTCAAGGAGACCAATTGGAGTGTCACCCGTTCGGTGCTTGGCACCGACGGTGTGCAGCGCCGATGGGTTTACCTGCACTACTTCAAGGACGGTCAGCCCTCGATCAACTGGCTGGACCCGTCCTTCGCCGGCATGCGCCTGGTCATCGGGGACGCCCTGCACTCGCTCACCGACCTGGGCACCGGTGGACTTCGACTGGACGCGAACGGATTCCTGGGCGCGGAGAAGACCGCCGCCGAGGACAGCACGGCGTGGTCGGAGGGCCATCCTCTGTCGGAGGCCGCCAACCACCTGATCGCGAGCATGGTGCGCAAGGTCGGCGGCTTCACCTTCCAGGAGCTGAACCTCACCATCGACGACATACGAGACGTCGGCGCGGCTGGTGCGGACCTGTCCTATGACTTCATCAACCGACCTGCCTATCAACACGCGCTGGCCACCGCCGACACGGAGTTCCTCCGGCTGACACTGCGCACCACGCTCGAACTCGGAGTCGACCCCGCCTCCCTGGTGCACGCGCTGCAGAACCACGACGAGCTGACCTACGAACTGGTGCACTGGTCGACCGGCCACCGCGATGACGTCTTCACCTACAAGGGCGAGGAGATCACCGGAGAGGCGCTCGGCGAGACGATCCGCGCCGACCTCACCCAGAAGCTCACGGGCCAGAACGGTCCCTACAACCTGGTTTTCACCACCAACGGAATCGCCTGCACCACTGCCACCGTCATCGCTGCCACCCTCGGCGTCACCGACCTGGACACCATCGACGATATCGATCACATCAGACGGGCTCATCTCCTGCTGGCGATGTTCAACGCCCTGCAGCCCGGTGTCTTCGCACTGTCGGGATGGGATCTGTGCGGGATGCTGACCTTGCCACCCTCGAACATCCCGGAGTTGCTGCGCGGGGGCGACACCCGCTGGATTCACCGATCGGCTCACGACCTGATGGGCGTCAACCCGTCGGCGACTCAATCGCTGGCCGGAATGCCCAGAGGCAGAAGCCTTTACGGTTCCATTCCCGAGCAGATGGCCGACGACGCCAGTTTCCTGCGCCAGCTACAGGCAATTCTGCGAGTTCGGTCCCACTACGGAATCGCCACCAGCCGCCAGATCGACATCCCCGAGGTCTCACACCGCGGCATGCTGGTGCTGGTGCATCAACTGGCCGACGAGGGGCAGTATCAGCTCACCGTGCTCAACTTCGCCAACGAGGATGTCGCAGGTACCGTGCGGTCCGAGAAGCTGCCTCCCAGCGGGGTGGTATCGGACATGTTCACCGGCAAGCCGTTTGCGACAGTGGATGATCTACACAGCTTCACCGTCGAGATGCCGGCCCACCACGGTATGTCGCTTCTCGTCGAGGCGCCCGTTCAGGAGCCGGCAGTCGCAGAGTCGAGCAGTCCCTGAAGCACTGTGTCGCAGACCCTTTGACCGCAAGCTCTGACGACAAGTGTGCCCCTCCATCGGAACGACGGAGGGGCACACTTGTCGTAGTCGTTAGGGCTTGGCAGCCCGCTGGGCCTGACGATTCTGCCTCTCGACGTCGGCCAACTGCTCAACCCGATTCGCTTGCGCACGCTTGCTCTCAGCCTCGTTACGCTTGTCCTGGGCATCCTTGAGCTTGGAGTCGGCTGCCGAAGTGACCTTCTGCTCGGCTGCACGGATCTTCGCCTGCTCGTTGCGCTTGATCTCCTCGGCTGCGTTCTTGCGCCGGGCCGCCACTTCGTCCACCTGCCGCTTAGCCGCGACGGTGCGTTCCTGCGCCTCCTGCGCTGCGGCACGCTTGCGCTGCTCTGCTTCAGTGCGAGCTTCCTCAATACTCTGCTTCTTGTCCTCGCTGGCCCGTTCGCGGTCCTCTGCGACCTTGTCGCGACTGGCCGCCAGCTCGGCATCGGCGGTCGTCTTCTTCTGGGCCGCAGTCTCCTCGAGTTGTGCTGCCCGGCTGAGCGCGTCGCTGCGGTCGACAAGCGCTGAGCCGCGCCTCTCCAACCTCGGATCACCCAGTGCGCTGCCAACGGTCGCGTCGAGCACGCCGAGCGAGCGCTCGTAGAACAGTCGCGCAGGCGCTTCCGCGCCCATCCGCGACACCACTCGGTCTTCGATTAGTTCGAGCGGAGTCCGTAGAAGCTGGTACTGAAAGCGTAGAACTGCGATCGGTAGTTCGGTGATTCTCATTGATCTCTCCTAGATCCGAGGGGCTCAGGGCAGGTCGGCGTCGTTGGTCAGGCGGTCGGCGCGTGCTCGGATGCGATCGGCTTCGGCCTGCTCGGCGGAAGCCTCCTGCACCGATGCTTGATGCGCGCCGACGGCATCCACGAACTCGCCGGTGGCAGCGTTGATCTCCTGGCGCTCCTCGACCTTGGCCCGCTCAACGTCGCGTTGGGCATCAATCTCAGCCTGGGTCATCCCGCGCACGGCTTCCTGAGCCCCGGCCCGCTCGACTGCACGCTTCTGCGCGTCCTGCTGACTCTTGATGGACGTCTCGGCGGCCGCCGTCTCGGCGTCCACCGCCATGCGCTCCTCGACGCCCTCCAGCCTGGCGTCCGCGGCCTGTGCTCGGGCCTGCTTGGCCTCGGCGTCGGCGACCGCCTCGACAGCGTTCGCCTCCTTACGCTCCTGCGCCTGGATCTGCTCAAGCTGGCCCTCGGCGGTCAACGAGTCGTTTCGCGTCACCGCGCCGGCGAATTCCTTCACCTTGCCCTTGACCGAGTCGAAGAGTCCCTTGCGGGCTTCGTCAGCCTTGTCGTGCTCTGTCATGTCTCTCCTAGAGATCGTCGTGAGGCCCTAGGGCCGCGAAGCCACCGCTGAATGGCCCTGAATTGGTCAGCCACGGACTCGCGGGCCAGCGTGCCGCCGGCGGCAAGGTCCAACCCCGTTGCTACTGCACAGGGATACACCGTTTCAACAACTTGAAACCTCACACCGTGGCCATTGCCGCGCGACCCGCGTCACACGTCGGTGTGCGCCAAGTGATTCATAAGGGTGCGACACCGGCGTTTGCGCGGAAAATGCCTGGGTATCAAGCCTGAACCGCATGCTTCCAGAAACCTGAGCATCGCCGGCGAATCACGAAGAAGGCGCCCCATCCGATACGTCGACCGATCCGGTCGGCACATGCGCCGCCACCCACTGATCGAACTCCGACTAGCGCGATGCTGCGTCAAAGCGCCGGAAGTTGACGAAGGAGAACCATGTACTTGCACACTCAACAACTCATCAACGAGATCGCTGTCGACGAGCCCGATCCAGCCGCCGCCAACGCTTTACAAGAGGGCCTTGGTGGCCAGTTCGGCGAAATGCGCACCATGATGCAGTACCTGTTCCAGAGCATGAACTTCCGCGGTGACGCGAAGTCGAAGCCGTACAAGGACTTGCTCCAGGGCGTTGGCACCGAGGAGATCAGCCACGTGGAGCTCATCGGTACGACCATCGCGCGTCTGCTGGACGGGTCGCCGGAGTACAACGGCAAGAAGACAGACACGGTCGATCAGCCGGGAGCCAAGGGTGCAACGCCCCTCAAGATCGCGTTGGACACCAGCAACATTCACCACTACCTGGTCGGTGCCCAGGGTGCGCTACCAGTCGATGCCGCAGGCAATCCGTGGCTCGGGTCCTACGTCTACAACAGCGGGAACCTGGTCCTCGACCTGCTGTACAACCTGATGTTGGAGTCGACGGGACGGCTGCAGAAGTGCCGGATCTACCAGATGACCGACAACAAGGCAGCCCGTTCCACCATCGCCTACCTCATCGTTCGCGACCAGGCTCATGAGAACGCATTCGCCAAGGCACTTGAGAGCCTCGGGGTGAATTGGGGTGCGGCGCTGCCGATCCCCAAGACGAATGCCGCAAAGTTCCCTGAGGTCAAGAAGCTCCTCGATCTGGGACTGCAGAGCATTCAGTACACCTTCAGCTCCGACGACCAGAGCCAGGCGGCGAAGCTGTATCGAGGGGCGTCGCCGTCCAACGACGGCACCGAGCTGAGCACCGCGGTCATGCCGGAGGGGTTCCCAATGACCATCGCACCGGAACGGCGCGAGGAGTTCGCTCCCGGTCTGGACAAAGAACTGTTGGCGCTTATCCAGGCCACCGCCGAGGTCGAGATCCAGTCCGCCAAGGATCTTTCCGACAAGTAGCGGCACGCGGGGTCGGGTGTCGGCGTCGCTTCATCTCCCGCCGGTTGGACCCCGCGACCCGCCTCCCCCGGCCGGTTGCGACGATGGACTCCTTGCCACCGAAACCAGCAGGGCGATCGACAGACCCGCGCCGATCAGCACCAGCGTGCTGGCCCAGCCGCGGCGCCACCAGATCGCGGACTGGCACTGGTCGGCGTAGTCGCCGGCGCCTGCCGCGTGTGCGTCGGCGGTCGCGGCCTGATCGTAGTCAGCCGACAACGCGGACCCGCACGTGATCCGGAATCCCCACTTGTCGTAATCATCCAGTGCCGTCGGCAGATACAGCGCGAAGAGTCCCGTGACGAGGATCGCCACCGCCACCAGGGCGAGGACGACGCGGTCACGAAGGACTGCAACCCATTTCACCGGTCAGCTCATCCGACCGAGGATCGGCTCGGACTCGACGAGGCCCTCGTCGCTGGGCTCGATGCCCTCCCCGAAGACCCGCTCCGCCTGGCGAGCCCGTAACTCCTGGTGCGCCTCGGCCGGTCGAGCCAGTCCGTACCGGCTTCGCGCCTCGGCCGGCGTCACGACCTCCGGGTTCACCGGCGCCACACCGAGTTTGATGGGTGCCACCACCGGATGCGTCATCGGTGACAGGATCTTGAGCGCCATCAACTCCGCACGGGGGCTGATGCGGATCGCGTGAAAGCTCGTCCACAGGATCGGCCGCACCAGCGCATCGACGATCCTGGGCTGCTGCAGCCCGCTCATCTCCCGCATCCACCGCGGCATAGTCGCGATGGTGCCCGCCCGCAGTACCCGGCTGACCAGCCAGGACGCGGGTCGCGCGGCTCGCGGCATGGGTGGCAGCATCACGTCGGCCTTGAGTAGATGGTCCATCGCCTGGACGGCGATCTCGCTGGCCTGCAACTGCGGTCGCATCCACTCGAAGTAGCGTCGCACTCCGTCGCGTGTGCGCGGGACGTCATCCGGCGAGCACGTCTGCAGCTCGGCGGCGACCGCGCACTCCTCCCAGTACCGGGCCTCATCCTGCGGCGAGAGCGGGCCTGGCCCGTACTTCTCGTAGGCGTAGAGAATCGAATGCCACGCGGTGAGGTGGATCCACAGCTGCGAGGCCGGGTCGTTCGCATCGTATCGTCCGCCACCATAGGGTTCGGTGCCGATCGCCTTGGAGTGGATCTTCACCAGAACATCAGCGGCAGTGGCAGTTTCGCGCGACCCTCCGAAGGCGACCATCGCGAAGTAGCGCAGCGTGCGGTCGTATCGGGTGCGGGGCCGCTTGTAGATATCGTGCGTCTTGTCGACCGCGGCGACCAGGTTGGGGTCGAGTTCCTCCACGACGACGGACCGTTGGAACCCCACGGTCAGCGACGTCGGATAGCCCCACACCTTCCACGTCACCGAGTCCGGACCGAAGAATCCGTAGTCCTCGTGTGGCTGCGCCGCACTCCCCCGGGGCGGTCTAGCGGTACCTGTGATCGTCATCGATTACTCCCCTTGTCATCGGATGCTGTTGTCGGATGGATTACTTGGCGGCCTGAAGGGCGTGACAGACCATGCGCCCGTACATCGCGCCGAGGTCATCGGCCGTCCAGGTGTTCGTGGTGTCGAGCAGTGTGCGCACCGCCGCCTCGCACGAGGAGATGAAGAACTCGATGAGCACGGGCAGCTTGGCGTCCAGGTCGGTGAAGCCCCACCAGGCGGTCAGGGCCGGGCCGATCCAGTGCGCGGCCTTGCTCGCCAACTCCGCGCGGACCCGTTTGAAGCGGCCGAGGACCGCGGGATCGGGCCGGGCCGAGAAGACCACCCGCCACGAGTTGGGGTGGGCCGCGACGACATTCAACAGCGACACGAAACCACCGACGAAGACCGACTCCGGGTCGTCGCCGCGTGCCGAGCGCAGCGTCTCGACCAGTGCGTCGCGCAGGTAGGCGGTCTCGCGCTCCAGCAGGGCGGTGATGATCTCGATCCGGTCTGCGAAGCAGGCGTACACCACGGGCCGGGTGACGCCCAGCCGGTCGGCGATCGCACCGATCGTCACCTCGGCGACGCCCTGTTCGACGGTGATCTCCAGCGCGGCGTCGAGCACCTGCGGACGGCGTCGCTCCGGGCCGAGATGTGCGGCCCGACCTCGCGGTTTCGCCTTCGCCAGCGTCGGCATGACACGAACGTACCACCGGAAGCTTCACATGTGTAGGAATTTGCTACACATGTGTAGGTTCCGGCTGGTCACAACGTCATCACCCCACGCCGAGACTGCGGGGAGATCGCGTTCTCAGTCGAAAGCGCGATCTCCCCGCAGTCTCGGCGTGCGCGGGTCGTTGTGGGCGTGCGTGGGTTGTTGTGCGAGCCGCTCAGGTGGCCGGTTCGTAGCGCAGCATGGTGACGTCGTGGTCGGGGTAGTCGCAGAACACCGGCGCCACCCGCATGCCGACACTCAACTCCTCCGGTGCCACGTTGACCATCTCGGTCGAGAACCTGGGTCCCTCATCCCATTCGACGACCGCCAGAAGCTGCGGGACGGCGTCGACGAAGTGCGGGCCGACGGGGCGGCGGGCAATCGTGTACGAGTACAGCGTGCCCATACCGGATATCGTGCGCCACTCGAGGTCATCGGCGAGTGTCCGCGGCGCAAGCACCCGCGGGTAGAAGACGTAGGTCTGCGCCGAGGGCGAGTACTGAATCGCTATCTCATGACGCGCCAGCGCATCCCAGAAGGGCGCACTGGTTGGCGTCTTGACCGGCATGGGCCGTTCGAAGCTGGGCATGGTCATGATGGCTCCGTTCAGTCGCCCTGCAGGATGAGGGTGGTCTGCTCGCTGAGGATGCCGCCGTTACCCGAGACGAAGGCGCGGTCGCAGTCGGGCACCTGCGCGTCACCGGCACGGCCCATGATCTGGCGGGTGGCATCGCACACGTGGTGCATGCCGCCGGCCAGCCCCGCCTGGCCGAAGCCCAGTTGACCACCGGCGGTGTTGAGCGGGAAGTCGCCCCGGAACGTCAGGTCGTGCTCGCTCACGAACTCCATGCCCTTGCCCTTCTCGCAGAATCCCGCATCCTCGAGGCTGAGCAGCACGGTGATGGTGTAGCAGTCGTAGATCGAGACCATGTCCATCTGGTCGCGGGTCAGGTCGGTCATCCCGAACGCGGTCTCGGCCGCCCGTCGTATCGGGGTGTCGAGGAGATCCTCGGCGTAGGTGGGCGTCTTGTAGGGCACGTGCTCGCCGAATCCCTTGATCCACACCGGGCGATTGCGTGCGCGCCGGGCGATATCGGCGTTGGCGACCACGACGGCGGCGCCGCCGACACAGGGCATCACGATCTCCAGCATGTGCAGGGGGTCGGCGATGACGGGGCTGGCGAGCACGTCCTCGATGCTCAGAGGCTTGTCGCGCCAGATCGCACCCTCGGTGTGGTTGGCGTTGACCCGCTGATCGACGACGATCTTGGCCATCGCCCGCTCGTCGTAGCCGTAGACCGATCCGTAGCGCTGGGCTACCTGCCCGTAGGGGCCGTTCTGGCCGAGGTTGCCGTAGGGAATCTCGAACTCGGCCTGCGGGGAACCGAATTGGTTGCTCGACGCGCCGAAGAACATGGCGTCCACGATCGGCTTCGGCTTCCTCTCCGACATCGCGGTGATGTAGCGCGACGGCACGGTGCACAACACGACGTCACAGATGCCGAGTTCGATCGCGGCCGCCGCGCGCCACACCATTCCGGCGGCGCTGGCACCGCCGAGGTCGACCATCTCCGCGAAATCCGCCCGGATCCCGAGGTATTCGGCCACCGTGGAGGGCACGAAGATCTCCGACTCCCCCAGGTGCGTGGTGACGATTCCGTTGACCCGCTCGGCCGAGACGCCCGCGTCGGCCAGGGCGGCGGCACTCAGCTGGGCCCACTGCTCGATCGTGAACGGCGCCGGCGCGGCGGACTGCATCCGCTCGGGCGGCAGCTCCACGTAGCCGACTATCGCGGCCTCACCACGTAAACCCATTACTACCCTCCGGCGTTCGAGTACTCACTTGTGGTCGAGGCGACCGTCATTTGCGGGGCAGCCCCATGATCATCTGGGCGATGATGTTGAGCTGAATCTCGTTGGTGCCACCGCCGAGAAGCTCGGCAGGCAGGCGCAGGTAGGGCTGCACCACGGCGGGATCGGAGTCCTCGATCATGGCCAGCGGGCCAGTCAACTCCAGAATCGCCTTGTAGGTCTTGCGCAGCAGGATGTTCATTGCCACCTTGGCGATGCTGGAGGCTGTCCCAGCGGCCTGGCCATCGAGCAGCCGGATGGTCTCGCGCACCCCCAACGCCTTGATCGCGTTGGTGTTGGCCTCGATCTCCCCGATCGCGCGCAGGAGGTCCTGGCGGTCCACCTCGTCGGCGGAGGCCGCGAGTGCGCGCAGGGCGCCCAAGCGGTCCCAGCTCACGTAGCCCCCGATGGCGACCCGTTCCTGCGCCATGGTGGCGATCGCCAGATTCCAGCCGTCGGTGGCCTCACCCAACAACATGTCGTCGGGGATGAAGACGTCGGTCAGGAACACCTCGTTGAAGTCCGATTCTCCGCTGGCCTGCCTGATGGGCTGAATCTCGATGCCGTCGGCCCGCATGTCGAGGATGAAGTAGCCGATACCACGGTGCTTGGCGGCCGCGGGGTCCGTGCGGGCCAGCAGTGCCCCGAAGTCGGCGACCTGCGCGCAGGACGTCCAGATCTTGTGCCCGTTGATGCGCCAGCCACCGTCGACCTTGGTCGCCCGGGTCGTAAGTGCCGCGAGGTCCGAGCCTGCACCGGGTTCACTGAACAGCTGACACCACGCCAACTCGCCACGTTGTGTCGGTGGGATGAACCGCTCCTGCACATCGGGCGGGCCTGCACTGACGATCGTGGGGAGGATCCACTCGGCGATGCCCAACGAGGGCCGCACCAGGGCGGTCCGCTTGTCGAACTCCTCGTTGATGATGATCTGCTGCAACGGACTCGCGTCGATACCCCACGGCGACGGCCAGTGCGGCGCGATGAGACCCGCATCCGCGATCAGATTGCGCTGGGGTCCGGTTTCGAAGTGCTCGTAGTCGCCCTGCCGGCCCGGCCCGTCATTGCGCAGGGCCAGGGCCTCATCCAGTGTGGCGGCCACCCCGTCGCGGAACTCCTTCTCGACATCGTCGAGGTTCAGGGAGGTGTCCCGCGCGTGGACACCCGTGAGTTCACCCACCTGCCGCGCCCACCGGGCGACGGGGCCGATCGACGCGGCCAGGCTAGTGGCGCCGCGCCAGTAGAGGTGCAGGTCGTGCTCCCAGGTGAAGCCGATCGCACCGAACATCGTGAGCGCATCGAGGACCAACTCTGGTGCGGGCGACACGGCCATGACCGCGGCGGCCGCGGCAGCGAGCTGATGTTGGCTCAGCGGCTCATCGACGGCGCGCACCGCATCCCAGGCAGCCGACGTCGCCAGCTCGCTGTTGACCAACAGGGTGGCCGCCCTGTGCTGCAGCGCCTGGAATGTGCCGATGAGCTTGCCGAACTGCTCGCGGTTCCTCAGGTGGTCTGACACCGCGTCGACTGCCCACTGGACCATGCCGGCGGTTGCGCAGGCGGTCAGACCGACGACAACGCATCGTGCGCGCTCACTGTCGAGACCGCGTAGTGCCGTCGACTCCGGGACGGGATGGTCGTGGAGGTGCAGGACGCCGACGTCAGTGGTGAGGTCGGTTCCCCGTGCGGAGTCCACGGTGGCGGTGCCAGTCGATGTGTCGACCACGAACCACACCGACGCGTCATCGTCGGTCCGCGCGGCCACCAGAACCCGCGCGGCCGAGCAGACGCCGAGCGCCACGCCCGAGGAGCCGGTGACCCGCCAGCCCCCCTTGGTCGCGGTGGCGCGGAAGGTGGCACGGTCGGGCAGTACCACCGCCGCGGTGAGGCCACCTGCCAATTCGCCGAGAAGCGTTGGGGCCGTACCGGTGTCGTCGGCGAGCAGGGCAACGGCGCTGGCCGTGACCGTCGGCAGCAGGGGTCCGGGCAGCAGTGTCCTGCCCGCGGTCTCGATGACGCACGCGACGTCGGTGAGTCCGCCACCCTGCCCGCCGAAACGCTCCGGGATGTGCACAGCATGGAAACTCTGGGCGACCAGATCGTCCCACCAGGCCGGAACCTCGCCCACGGCAAGGGATTCGAACCCGCTGCGGGTCTTGTCGACCGGCACGTGGCGCGCCGCGAATCGACCGACGGCGTCGGCGAGCTGCGCCTGCTCTTCGGTGATGGCTATCGCCAACGGGCTTCGCCTTCCTGATTCATACGAGACGAAACGTCTCGTCTTATGGCAGACTACGGGCAGGGTCCCACCCCTGTAAAGCGCACAGACCTCAGAGGAGCCGGGAGATGTCGAGCGAGTCGACCACACCGCGGCGACGCAACGAGAGGTCTCGGCTGGCGATCGTCACGGCCACCCGCGAACTCCTCGTTGAGCGCGGCTTCGACGGCCTGACCATCGAGGCCGTCGCCGCGCGTGCCGGGGTCGGCAAGCAGACGATCTACCGCTGGTGGCCCAGCCGCCCGGCACTGGTGGCCGACGTCCTGCTCGCGGACGCCGACAAGATCCTGCGACCCGTCAGGCACACCGAAGACCTCAGTGCCGACCTCACCGCGTGGGCCCGAAACCTCGCGGCGACCCTGACCACCGAGCGCGGCGCGGCGATGCTGCGCATTCTGACGGCCGCCTCGCTGGAACACGAGGACGTCGCGGCACGGCTGCGCACCGGGTTCAGCACGCCGCTTCAGGATTCGGTGAAGTCACGACTTCTCGCCGCGCACATCGACGAGCCAACCGCACAGGCCGTGGCCGACGCCATCGTCGGCGGCATCGTCTATCCGATCCTGAGCGAGGGACGCGCCTATTCGCGCAGTCGTGCCGAACTGACTACCCGCTTGGTCATGGACTCGCTCGCCTGAGAACTCGACACCGGGTAGGCCCCGGCAAGCCAGTCAGCCGTGCGGTGTGATGACGGCGCGCCCTTGGATCTTGCCGTCGTGCAACAGGTTGTAGGCCAGGCCGGCCCTGTCCAGGGGGAAGTGCTCGACGAGCATCTTGATCTTCCCCGTCTGGGCGAGGCTGATCACCTCGATCAGTTCGGGGATGGTGCCCCAGAACGGAGATGAAACAGCACACTCATGTGGGGGGCTGAAGAAGTTGACTGGCAAGGTCGCGCTGCCAACACCGACGATGGTGAGGTGTCCGAGGACTCGCGCCACCCGCGCGGCCATGCTCAGCGTTGGCGCGACCCCGACCAAATCGAGGACGAGTTCGGCACCATGACCCCTGGTGATGTCCGTGATGCGTCCGACGGCATCCTCGCCGGAGATCAGCGTCTCGTCGGCGCCCATTTTCCTCGCGATGTCGAGTTTGTCGGCCGACGTGTCCACCGCGACGACCGTGGTCGCCGAGCACAATGCCTTGAGCATCTGGATGGCCATCTGCCCCAGTCCACCCGCGCCGATCACCACCGCGGTCGCCCCCGGCCCGAGCAAGTGCGCTGACCGCTTGACGGCGTGATAGCTGGTCAATCCGGCATCGGAGAGCGGCGCCGCGTCACGGGGGTCCAAGTCCCCCAAGGGAATCAGGTAGCGCGTCGCCGGGACCAGCAGGTACTCAGCCATGCCACCGTCGGCGCGGCCAAGGCCGCCCGGCCTGGCCTCCCCAGGCGTCTGGCAGTAGTTCTCCATCCCCTGTCGGCAGTTCATACAGAGGCCGCAGCCCCACGGGCCGTAGACGATGACGGGATCGCCCAGCGAGAAACCGGTCGCGCCCGGACCCATGGTTTCCACCCAGCCGGCGTTCTCGTGGCCGAGGGTGAACGGCAGCGTCAACGGCATCGACCCGGCGGGGGCCTCCAAGAGATGCAGATCCGAGTGACAGGCGCCGGCCCCGCCAACCTTGATCAGCACCTCCCCCGGCCCCGGTTCCGGCACCGGCACGTCCCGCAGCTGGCCCGGCTGTTGCCAATCCACGAACTGAAAGGCCTTCATGTCAGTCCGCGATCCGGTCGAACTCAATCTCGAGGTGCAGCGGACCGCGGAACACCTGGTTGACGCGATAGGGCGGTGGATCCACCAACAGGCGGGGGTTCACCACGCGCCGCAGGAACGTCTCCAACGCGATGTTGACCTCAAGGCGTGCCAGCGGGCCGCCGACGCAACTGTGTACCCCGCGGCCCCATCCGACGTGTTGGTTGTCGGGGCGCTGAATGTCGAACTTCTCCGGGTTGGGGAACCGCTTGGGGTCCCGGTTGGCCGCGCCGTAGAGGAGGTGCACTGCCGAACCCGCGGGAATGACGGTGCCCCCAACCTCGACGTCTGCGGTCACGCTTCGACTGGGGAAGAACTGGACCGCCGACTGCAGACGCAGAACCTCTTCAATGGCCTTGGGGATCAGTTCAGGCTTCTCGCGCAGCAGGTCGATCGACTCGGGGTTGCGCAGCAGTGTCAACACGCAGTGCGCGATGGTGTTCACCGTCGAGTCGTGGCCGGCGATCAGCAGCAGCATCGCGTTGGCCGCAGCCTCCTTGGGCGTCATCGGCCCGTCCGGGCCATCCGCGTCGTTCACCAGCTTGGACAGCACGTTGTCGCCCGGTTCTTTGAGGAACCCCTGGATCAGGTCGGCCATGTATGCGGTCAGGGCGGCCACGCTTTCCTTACCCTTTTGCGCACGGGCCCGGCCCTCTTCCGTCGCGGCGTCCGGGCCCATGTCTGCGCCCGCCATGAAGTCGAAGATCCAGCCGTGAAAGGTGGGTTCGTCCTTCAGCGGAACGCCCAGGATCTGGCAGATCACGGCCACCGGGACCGGGTAGGCGTACTCGTCGACGACGTCGATGGTGTTGCCGCCCTTGGCCTTCGCCTTGTCGAGCAGGTCGTTGCATAGCGCCTGGATGTCGACGGCCATGTTGGGGATGACGTCCGGGGAGTGCGGCGGCGCGAAGTGCCGCATCACCTGCCTGCGCTGCCTGTCGTGCTTGGCCGGATCGGACACGATCAGACTGGGCTCGCGGCCGTAGGACTCCATGTGCTCGGCACCAACATCGGGTGCGTCGGCGGCGGGTCTCGCGGAGATGGGACTCCGACTCATGTCCGAGCTGACATGCGGATCGTGCGCGAGCTGGAGCAGCTCGCGGTAGCCGGTGACGACGTAGACCTGGTCGGCCACCTGCACCACAGGCGTCTTGCGAAGCTCGTCGAAGAACCGGTACGGATCATGCCGGTTCTCATACCTCATCGCCTCGGTCCAGGCGGTCTCTGCGGTCGTCACGGTTGCTCCCTTCTACCGACGGACCCTGGGGCGGAACTCAGCACTCCGCGACGTGGGATCGTGGCCGGTGAGTACGACGTCGGGTATCCCGGTCGGCTCGCGCGGGTCCGGGAAGCGGGCCGACATCGGCTCGTTGTTCGCCGGTTCGTCATACCCCGGCGGCGGTGGCGGAAAGGGCGCCGACTGTTCGATGAGCCTGCCGTAGTACTCCAGCCACTTGCCGTGGTTGAAGGTGACGGCCCCGACGATGCGGCCCCTCTTGCCGAATGCCGCAGCGAACCGCAAATCCTCGACCGAACCCTGGGTGAACACGATCTCGTCACCGAACGAGCACACACCGACGCCCTTGATGTTGACTCCGAACTGGGCGGACCAGAACTGCGGCAGCGGCAGGTGTGGGCGGCGTCCCCTTTCGAGGTGGACCATGTTGTGCGCCGCGGTCTGGGCGCCCAGCACAGCTGCATCCACGTGCTCGATCGCCATGAACTGGTACTCGTAGAGCACGTGCGGTGCGCGCGCGATATCGCCCGCGACGAAGATGTTGTCGGTGACCACGCCGTTGATGTCGAAGGCGCGGCACCCGGCATCGCAGGCCACGCCCCAGAACCCGGCAGCGAGTTCAGCGCCCTCAAGCCACTCGATGTTGCGGATGGACCCGAGTGATGCCACCACCACGTCGACGTCGAGCGTGGTGCCGTCGGACAACTCAGCCTGCCGGACGTGCCCGTCGGCGTCGCCCTTCAGCGCCTCCACCGCCACACCGGTGCGCAGGTCGACGCCGGCGTCACGCTGCATCTTGGCGGCGATGTCGCCGATCACGCCGCCGAGCGGTCCGACAAGTGGCGCACTGGAGCGTTCGGCGACCGTCACGTCCAGCCCGAGATCACGACAGACCGAGGCCATTTCGGATCCGATGAAGCCCGCTCCGACGATGAGCACCCGTTTGGGCCGGGCCGCGAGGGCTGCCTGCAGCTTCGCGGCGTCATCGCAGGTCCGCAGCGTGTACAGGCCCTTGAGCTTGGCCTCCTCGGGGTTGAACCACGCCCGGGACCGGACGCCGGTGGCGATCAGCAGTCGGTCGTAGGGCACCTTGTCACCGTTGGCCAGCAACACCTCTCGGTTGTCGCGGTCCAGTCCGGTGGCGGCTACGCCCAGACGCCAGTCCGCGTCGACCGCCCGCAGTCGTGGCAGCTTGGTGTTGCCTGCCGGTACCCAGCCCTTGAGCACCTGCTTGGACAGCGGTGGACGGTCATACGGCTCGTGCACCTCGTCGCCGATGATGGTCAGCGAACCGGTGAAACCCTCGTCCCGCAGCGCTTCTGCCGCACGTAACCCGGCCAGCGACGCACCGACGATGACGATCCGTCCCTCGGCCTTGAAGGTCCGGACGATATCGTCGATCAGCGGGTGCGGCCTCATTTCGTCGTCCTGTCTGACGGCGGATCCATCTCGGCGATGATCGCCTGCACCGGGCAGGACGCGACGGCTCGCGCCACCTGCTGCCGTTGCGAGTCATCGGGATTCGGGTCGTACGCGAGCGCCTCCTCCCCCTGCAACCGGAGCACTTCTGGCGCCAGTGGGACGCACTGCGCGTAGCCAAGGCAGCGATTCAGGTCGATCACGATGCGCATGCTGATTCGGCTCCTGTCTCAACCGTCGCTGAGGGCTGGTCAGCGCGGCTCCGAATTGGGAGTGAACGGTTTTGACGGTACGGGAGATCTGCCTGCCGAGGATGGAGATCGACATACGTACTCGAACGAAAAACCCGCAGTTCACCGGCTATGAGCCAGCTGTGACATCGCCGTCAATCGCTGCCATCGGCCGGGCGTCTGGACGGCTCCCCTCACGCCGGTCCATGGTTGGTCCACAATGGGTCAATCGACGGACCACGACAAGGGGTTTGCAGTGAGCACTGATGTCTCGACCGATAGCGCCGCTGTGCTGCTCGAGCTTGAGGCGATCAAGCAACTGAAGGCCCGCTATTGCCGGTACCTGGACACCAAGGATTGGACCGCCTGGCGGCAGCTCTTCGCCGATGACTTCGTCAGCGACACCTCCGAGTCCGGCGGCAAGATCATCGCGGGTGCCGATGAGTTCGTGGCGTTCACGCGCAACGCCCTGCGCTCCCAGGCCACCGTGCACCAGGTGCACGCGCCCGAGATCGAGCTGACCTCCCCGACGACCGCTCATGGCGTGTGGGCGCTCGAGGACGTCGTCCGGTTCGGCCCTGGCGTGAACCTTCGCGGCTACGGCCACTACACCGAGACCTACGAGAAGGTCGGCACCGAGTGGCTGTTCGCGAGTTCCAAACTCACCCGGCTCCGCGAGGATGTGTTCAACGGGCTTGTCGCCGTGTACCTCTCGCCCCGGATCCACAGGGTGTTGAAGAAGGTGGCTCGCCGGGTGGTCAAGTAGGCACCGGCCCGCGGTCGAGCCGGCGGCGCGCTAGCTGCCGGTGCGCTCGCGGTGCTTGCACCCCGGCCAGCAGCAGGGCCGTCGCATGCCCTCCTCCAGCTCCTCCTGGGTCCGCCGAATGCGCCGCTCTCGGGTCGCCGACTGCTTGGCGTCCTCGACCCAACAGATGAACTCGTTGCGCGCCAGCGGCGTGATGTCGTTCCAGGCAGCCAGTGCCGTGTCATTGCCCTTCAACGCGTCGCGCAGATCCGCGGGCAGCTCGTGCACCACTCCACCGGGCACTTGCGTTTTGCTCATGAGGGCCACGATAACCCCGTCAGGCAGAGTAGACGCGCGCATCCCAGCCGGCCAGATCGATGGATGTCGACATCAACGTGGCAGGGGTGTCGGGCAGATTGCCCAGCACAAGATCCGCCGACATCCAATCCAGGCCGATGTCGACGGTTCGGGGTTCGCGTCCGCAGTTGGCGATCACGAGGAGTCGCTCGTCGGGAGTGGTTCTGGTGTACGCCCAGATCTGCGGATCGTCCTCCAGCAGCGGCGTGAAACCACCGTCAGCAAGGATGCGCCGTTCGTGGCGGAGGTGGATGAGGGCTTGGTAGTGCGCGAAGACCGAATCCGGCGCGTCGACCTGCGCTGCAGCGTTCAGCCAGGTGTGGTTCGGGTTCACCGGCAACCACGGCTCACCAGTGGTGAATCCAGCGTTCGACCCCGCTTCCCACTGCATCGGGGTGCGAGCGTTGTCGCGTCCGATCCTGGCCATCCCGGCCAGCGCCGCAGCTTCGTCGCCGCCAGCCTCGAGCACCTTGTTGTAGTAGTTGACGGCCTCGAGGTCCCTGTGATCCTGCGGAATTCGGAACGGGTAGTTGGTCATTCCGATCTCCTCGCCCTGATAGACGAACGGTGTGCCACGCATGCCGTGCAGAACGGTCGCGAGCGCCTTCGCCGAGGCGGCCCAGTAAGCGGGGTGATCGTCGCCGAAGCGGGACACGGCGCGAGGCTGGTCGTGGTTGTTCCAGTAAAGGCTGTTCCAACCCGTTTCAGCCAACGCCGCCTGCCACCGATGCAGCGATCTCTTCAGTGCCACCAGGTCCAGACCGAGGTAGTCGAACTTGTTCGTGGGGCTCTGATCGACGGACACGTGCTCGAACTGGAAGACCATGTTCAGCTCGCCGCGGGCCGGATCGGTGTAGAGCCGTGCCTGTTCGGTTGTCACCGCAGGCATCTCGCCGATCGTGACGTACTCGCCGTCGCGGCCGGCGAAGACCTCACGGGTCAGCTCGGCGAGGTAGTCGTGCACGTGTGGCCCGTCGGCGAACTCGTCGAAGGCTATGACGAACCGCTGCCCCGGGACCGCCGTCGCGTCGGGAAGGCCCTCGGCCTTGGAGATGAAGTTGATGACATCCATGCGGAAGCCATCGACACCGCGGTCGAGCCACCACCGCATGTTGTCCTGCACGGCCTTTCGCACCTGCGGGTGCTCCCAGTTCAGGTCTGGTTGCTTACGGTCGAAAAGATGCAGGTAGTACTGATCGGTGGTTTCGTCTCGCGTCCACGCCGAGCCGGAGAAGAACGAGCCCCAGTTGTTCGGCTCGGCGCCGTCTCGGGCGCCGCGCCAGATGTACCAGTCCCGCTTCGGGTTGGCCCGCGACGACCGCGATTCGACGAACCACGGGTGCTCATCGGAGGTGTGGTTGACCACCAGGTCCATCACCATCTTCATCCCGTGCGCGTGCACCTTGGCCAGCAGCGCGTCGAACTCGGCCAGGGTGCCGAACATCGGGTCGATGTCGCGGTATCCACTGATGTCGTAGCCGTTATCCGCTTGCGGCGAAGGGTAAATGGGCGACAGCCAGATCACGTCGATCCCGAGCGCCCGCAGGTAGTCGAGACGCTCGGCGATGCCACCCAGGTCGCCCAACCCGTCGCCGTTCGAGTCGGCGAAGCTCCTCGGATAGATCTGGTAGATCACGGCGGACTTCCACCAGTCGATCTCTGACGGCGGCGTCATCGCCGCTGGCCGATGACGCCGCGGTACACGGTCACGTACTTGTCGACCATGGTGTCGACCGTGAAGCGGTCAGCCGCGATGTCGGCGATCGCGCGCCGATCCAGCTCGCCGGCTGCATCGACCGCAGCCATCGCCGACTCGACGTCGTCTACCAGAAAACCGTTGACCCCGTGCGTGATCAGCTCGCCCATCGAGCCTCTCGAGTTCGCGATGACAGGCGTTCCGCAGGCCATCGCCTCAACGACGCTGTAGCCGAACGGCTCGTCGAAGTCGATCAGGTGGAGCAGGGCACGCGCACCTCCGAGTACCTCGGCGCGCGTTGAGGAGTCGACGGCGCCCAGGTAGCGGACATGCTTGCCATCGACATGTGGCGCGACCTCATCGCGGAAGTACTCGTCGTCCTGGATGATCCCGGCGATATCGAGTCGGCGGCCACATCGGCGGGCGACCTCGATCGCGTGGGCGGTGCCCTTGTCGGGGTGGATCCGTCCGAAGAACAGCAGGTGCTCGCCGGGGTTCGGATTGACCGGGAACGCGGCTACGTCGATGCCGTGGTGGATCGTCGCGGCGTAGTGCAGATTGGGGTGTCGATCGGCGTCGCTGATCGACACGTACGCGCCTCCGCCGTCGTAGCGCTCGTAGACGGGGATGATCCTCTCCGACGAGAAGCCGTGGATCGTGGTGACCACCGGTGTCGCGACCAGGTCGCTGTAGGTCAGTGGCAGGAAGTCGAAACCGTTGTGGATGACGTCGAACTCGTCGGCGCGCTCGAACACGGACGAAATGTGCAGGCACTCTGCGACCTTGGCATCGATCGTCGCGTCCTCTGACCAGCCAACGGGCGCTGTTGCGTGCAAGTGGGCCGTGGTGATCGAATCCGCGGTGGCGAACAGAGTGACGTCATGGCCGGCCGCCACCAGACCCTCGGTGAGCAACGAGGCGAACTGCTCCCACGGCCCGTAATGACGAGGAGGCGTCCGCCACGCGATCGGCGCCAGCACGGCGACCCGGATCGGGTCGCTGGCGGCCGTGCCTTGGATGGGAATGTCCTCAAGCTACCCCGCCCGACGCTGACGCCCGAGGCGATCGACGCTCCCCCGTTGTTTACGGGCCCTTGACTCGGAGCCACAAGACAGTCAACTGTCCTGACGACCCCTCTCGATGCCGATCGACTTCAGGTGATCGATCATGACCCTGTCCCGAGGCAACCAGGCTTCGGCCTGAACCCGGCGGTCGAGTGCCTCGAAGAATCCCGCATCGTGAAGAATCCCGCATCGTAGGGAATGGTTGCGTTGAACAACACGTCGGCGGCGTCGACGAACACGGTCTGCGGCTCACTGTCACCGTCAGCGAGTGGATAGAACCTCACCCGCTTGCCGTAGTCGACAGCCTCGGAGACGTCGGATTCACTGCTCCCCTTGAGGTTTGAGCGAAGTAGCGCATACCCGCACAGGGTCGGCGACGGCATCTGGAGGTAACCGTCAGGCACTTCTCCGGTGAAGCCAGGCGGCAGGATGAGGTACTTGCCGCCCCTGCCCTCGTCTGTTCCCGCCGGTCCGACGTCGCCGATCGCGCATTGCCAGGCGTCATCGATGGAACCGGTGATCGAACCGCCGCCGGCGGGCGGGTCTCCAGGACAACGGGCCCGGCGGTGGTGTCGAAGAACGGCATGAGGTAGATCGCATCGGGGTTGGGCGTCAGCGTCTGGTTCCTCCAGTCCAGCAGCCGAGACCAGTACACGATCTGGTTCGGTGCCCCCTTGGCATCGCGCACCAGGGCCTGAAACATGGCGTCGAAGTTCACCGTGGGTATTCCCCAGACGGCGGCCTCGACGGCACGGCGGTGGAATGTGCGTTCGTTCAGCTGTTCCGGTGTAAAGGTCATAGGACGGCGCCTCCTGATCACATCTTCCCCTCTTACCTGGACATCGAGTGCCCCGCGGTCGCACAGTGGTAGGTGAGCGAGGAGGCACCATGTCGACGACAGCCGATCGACGCATCGTGGCCACCGAGCGCATCGCCGTGCGATGCGTCGACTCCGATGTCCATCCCATGCCACGAAGCGGCGAGCTGGCGCAGTACATCCCGGAGCCCTGGCGAAGCAAGTACTACGGCACCCATCCGTTCGGGGACCTGATCTACTACGACGCGCCTGACTACGCGCACTCCTACGCGATGCGCGCCGACACCTTTCCTGCCGACGGCGAGTTCGCCGGCAGCGACCCCGACCTGGCGTTCCGGCAACTGATCATGGAGGCGGGCTCCGATATCGCGATTCTCGAACCCGGCGCCTATCCCGCCCGCCTGGCCGGGGCGGACCACGCCATGAGTTGCGCGTTGAACGAGTGGCAGGCCAACCACTGGCTGGACAGCCACAACAACTGGCACGAACGGTGGCGTGGTTCGATCTGCGTCTCGATAGAGGCTCCCGATGAGGCCGCCGCCGAGATCGAGAAGTGGGCAGGCCACCCGTACATGGCACAGATCCTGATCAAGGCCGAGCGGCGCCCGTCATGGGGTGACCCGATCTACGATCCGGTCTGGAGCGCCGCGACGAAACACGACATCACGGTGAGCTGCCACCTGTCACGTAGCCACTTCGAGGAATTACCCACCCCGCCAGTGGGATTCCCGAGTTACAACCACGACTTCATGACCACCTACTCGCTGCTGGCGGCCAATCAGGTGATGAGCTTGATCTTCGACGGCGTCTTCGACCGCTTCCCGACGCTGCGCATCGTGTTCGTCGAGCACGCGTTCACCTGGATCCTGCCGCTGATGTGGCGGATGGACGCCATCTACGCCAAGCGCAAGTCCTGGATGGACATCAAGCGCAAGCCGTCTGACTACGTCAAGGACCACATCAAGTTCACCACCCAGCCGTTGGACTATCCGCAGGACAAGACCGAACTCTCGCGCGCCTTCGAGTGGATGGAGTGCGAGAGGATCCTGCTCTACAGCAGCGATTACCCGCACTGGACGTTCGACGACCCACGCTGGCTGGTCAAACACCTGCCCGAACACGCCCGCGAGGCCATCATGTTCCGCAACGGCATCGAGACCTACAAGCTGCCCGAGACCGTACCGGTACTCGAGGGCCAGACCCGAGTCTTCTAGGACGCATATGGCAACCACGTCTCTGAACGCCGACGCCATCGCCTTCCTGTCCGAGGGCACCCGCACCGGCAAGCTCGGCTATCTCGCCGCGGACGGTCGGCCGCTGGTCGCCCCCGTCTGGTTCCTGGTCGAGGACGGTCAGCTGGTATTCAACACCGGGAGCGCAACCGCGAAGGGGCGTGCGTTGCAGCGCGACCCCCGCGTCGTGTTGGTTGTCGACGACGACAAACCACCGTTCTCGTTCGTGCAGGTTCAGGGCATCGCCGCGATCAGTGCGGAGGACCCCGACCTTCTAGGAACCGCCACCCGGATCGCCGCGCGGTACATGGGGCAGGACCGTGCCGAGGAGTTCGGCCGTCGCAACGGGGTTCCCGGCGAACTGGTCGTCCGCATCACGCCGACGAAGGTGATCGCGGCGTTCGATGTGGCCAGCTAGATAGCAGAAATGGCAGATCAGTTGCCTGACCTGCCATTTGGGAGTGGAGCTAGGGAGAATCGAACTCCCGACCTTCTCGATGCGAACGAGACGCGCTACCAACTGCGCTATAGCCCCTTGCGGAGAGCAAGGTTACCAGCCGCCACGCGTCGGCCGAAATTACTCCCCGGCCGCGCGCTGTAGGTGGTACTCGCCGAAGGTCGCGTACTCGAGGTGCTCGAAGACCGGATCCTCGTCATCGATCTCCAACACCACCGCACCGGGACGCCGCAGCCGTGACGGCACGACATCAAACTCCTGGTCATTGGTGTTCTCCACGCCCAGCCTGGACCGCGCCATACGTTGCGCGCGACGGCGTCGCAGCTGCTCCTCGATGCGCGTCTGCCGACGCAGATAGCCCAGGTAGAGCACTGTCACCGCGCCGACCGTGCCGCACACCCACCACAGCGCCGAGCCCAGGAAGACGGCCGCAACTCCGGAAACGAGCAGCAGCGCCGACATCGACATCAGCATCCGCTTGCGGAACGCGAACTTGCGCGCGCTCACGGCCGCGGCGGTCTTGGTCTGGTAGCGGTCACGTCGCGGCTGCGACATCGAGTCGTCCAGATCACTCTCCGAGACGGCCTCAAGCCCCGACGAGTCGTCCACTGTCTCGTAGTCGTGGTCGGTGCCCTCGGCCCGATACTCGAGTTCCTCGTCGATCTCGTCGGCGGGCTCGTCCTCGACGGTGTCGTCCTCGAGAACCTCGTCCTCGACCACCTCGTCAACGGGCTGCTCCTCGAGAACGTCGTCCTCGACCACCTCGTCGACAGGTTCCTCAACGCGCTCGTCGATCTCGAACTCCGCATCGGCGGCCGTGCGGATGGCAGCGGTCGGCGGGCCGGCCTCGTAGACCGGTTCAGCGGGCCCCTCCGCTTCGGCGGGCGCAGCGTCGCCGTCCTCGGTGGTGGTGAAGTCCAGCGGCAGAACGGGATCCTCGAGGCGCTGCCGGGCAGTGGCGCCCAGCGGCAGAGCACCGGAGTCCTCCTCCACCACATCGACATCGAGGTACTCCGACTCGGACTCGACCTCCACAGGCTTGGCGGCGGCCAGCACGATGACCTTGCGCGGGGCGGTTTTCGCTTCGTCCCCACTGAAGTCGCTGTCGTCCTCGTGCTCATCGCGGTCGTCGTGCATCGGGCGCCAGTCGGGATCGCTTCGGTGTCCGGCCGCGGGGCCGCGCCGCTTGATCAAGCGGGCGCTGCGGCCGGTGTTGAGCACCCGCGTCGCCAGAGCGACGTCACTGGTTCGGCGCACGGTGTCGCGCTTGCTGATCAACATCGGAACGAGCACGAAGAGCCAGAGCACGACGAGGGAGATCCACAGGAGGGATTGGGGGATGCTTGGCATGGCGCCGGGCTCCTTTCCCCATAAGACTAGGTCGATTGACCAGCGCGTCCGGGGTTACACGCCGAGGACAATTACACACCTGTAATTCTCCGCTTACAAGCACATTCGTCACAGATGTCACATCTGTAACAAGATTCAGGCCCAGTTCGCTCGGCCGGACCGCACCAGCGCCGATGTAGCAGACACCGCGAGCTCCTCGACTGTAATCGCGACCAAGAGGTGATCCCGCCACGCGCCGTCGACTTCGAGGTAGCGCTCGAGCAGGCCCTCCTGCCGGAACCCGGCCTTGGCCAGCACGCGGCGACTCGCGGTGTTCTCGGGCCGCACCGTCGCCTCGATGCGGTGCAACCGCACCGCGCCGAAGCCGTGGTCGACCCCCATCGCCAGGGCGGCGGTCGCGACTCCCCCACCGGTGACCTCGCTGGCCACCCAGTAGCCGATCCATGCCGATCGCAGCGCGCCGTGCGTCACATTGCCCAGGGTGAGCTGGCCGCAGAACTGGCCGTCCAGCTCGATCACGTAGGGCAGCATCCGTCCCCGTCGGGCCTCCCCCCGGAGTCCCGAGCAGATGGCCGGCCATGACGAGACCGCATGGCGCAGTTCCCAGCTCACCTCGGCGACCGGCTCCCACGGCTCGAGGTGCTCTTGATCGGCCAGCCGGATCCGGCTCCACACCGCGCCATCGCGCAGACGCACCGGCCGCAGCCGAACCAGCCCCGCCGGAACCCGGATCGGGCCGATCGGCTTCGGCCAGCCCGGATGTAACGACGGCGAGCGCCACAGGTTCACGTGCCCGACCTGTTCGTTCAGCCGCGCTGAGCGAGGAAGGCGACGTCGACGATCTCACCGGTGCGGACCTCTTCGGCCTCACCGGGAACCATCACCAGGCAGTTCGCCTCGGCCAGAGTGGCAAGCAGGTGCGACGACGCGCCGGGGGCGCCACCCAGCGCCTGCACCAGGTATTCGCCGGTGTCCTGGTCACGCATCAGTTGGCCGCGCAGATAACCCTTGCGTCCCGCGACCGATGTGATCGGCGACAACGTCCGCGCCTGCACCACCCGGCGCAGCGGTTGCCGCTTGCCCAACGACATCCGGATCAGTGGCCGGACCATCACCTCGAACACCACCAGCGCGCTGACCGGGTTGGCGGGAAGCAGAAACACCGGCACGCCGTCGCGTCCCAGTTGCCCGAAACCCTGTACCGAGCCGGGATGCATCGCGATGCGGGCCACCTCGACCTCGCCCATCTCGGCGAGCACCGCGCGCACGCTCTCGGCGGCCTCACCACCGACACCGCCCGCGATCACCACCACCTCGGCACGGTTGATCTGCCCCTCGACGACGTCACGTAGTTCCTTGGCCTGGGTGTCGACGATGCCCACCCGATTCACCTCGGCGCCCGCATCGCGGCCGGCCGCGGCGAGGGCATAGGAGTTGACGTCGTAGACCTGCCCGTTGCCCGGCGTGCGGGAGATGTCGACGAGTTCACCGCCGACGCACATGACCGACAGTCGCGGCCGCGGATGCACCAGCACGCGTTCGCGACCCACGGCCGCAAGCAACCCGACCTGTGCGGCACCGATGATCGTTCCGGCCCGCACCGCAACGTCTCCGGGCTGGACGTCGTCACCGGTGCGTCGCACGTAGGCTCCGGACCGCACGCTGCGCAGCACTCGCACACGGGACTCGCCGCCGTCCGTCCAGCGCAACGGCAGGACCGCGTCGGCCAGTGTCGGCATCGGAGCACCCGTCTGCACACGCGCCGCCTGACGGGGCTGCAGTCGGCTCGGCGTGCGGGCGCCGGCCTCGATGACGCCCATCACGGGCAGGCTGATCTCCTCGACGCGACCCACATTGGAACCGTCATCGACCTCGCCGATGGGTTCTGCACCCAGGACGTCGACGCTGCGCACCGCGTATCCATCGATAGCGGCCTGGTCGAAACCCGGTAGGGGCCGCTCGGTGACGACCTCCTCAGCGCACATCAACCCCTGCGCCTCGGCAATGGCCACGCGCACCGGGCGAGGTGCCACCGCGGCGGCGGCTACCCGAGCCTGCTGCTCCTCCACCGAACGCAATGTGCGCCTTTCTACAGTCTCGTCACCCGCCGCGCGCCATCCCGCGTCCTTCTCGGCGCCGCGTTCAGCGTTCGACCAGATTCAATCGCTCGACCAACCAGCGCCTCAGCTCCGGTCCGTAGTCGTCGCGCTCCAACGCAAAGTCAACCGCAGCCTTGAGGTAGCCGCCGGGATTTCCCAAGTCGTGTCGGCGGCCCCGATGAACAACGACGTGAACCGGGTGCCCCTCGTCAATCAGCAGCGCGATCGCGTCGGTCAGCTGGATCTCGCCACCGACACCGCGCTTCACCCGCCGCAAGGCGTCGAAGATGGCCCGGTCGAGCACGTAACGGCCTGCTGCCGCGTACAGCGACGGCGCATCCTCGGCCTTCGGCTTCTCGACCATGCCGAGGACCTTCAGGACATTCGGGTTGTCGGCGTCCGGCAGCACCTCGACGTCGAAAACGCCGTAGGCGCTGATCTCCTCGCGGGGCACCTCGATGGCGCATAGCACCGAGCCGCCGCGCTTGGCGCGCACCTTCGACATCGTCTCCAGCACGCCCGTCGGCAACACCAGGTCGTCGGGCAGCAGCACCGCGATGGCGTCCTCGTCGGGCAGCAGCTTCTCCTCGACGCACCCGACGGCGTGGCCCAGTCCCAGCGGTTCGGCCTGCACGACGGACTCGACCTTGATCAGGCCGGGCGCCCGGCGCACCTTCTCCAGCATCACGTGCTTACCGCGGGCCTCGAGCGTGCCCTCCAGAATCAGGTCCTGGACGAAGTGGGCGACGACGCCGTCCTTGCCCTCCGACGTGACAATGATGAGGCGTTCACCGCCGGCCTGCGCCGCCTCGGCGGCGACGAGTTCGATTCCCGGCGTGTCGACAACGGGCAGCAACTCCTTGGGCACCGTTTTGGTGGCCGGAAGGAATCGCGTTCCCAAACCGGCAGCCGGAACCACCGCGGTACGCGGTATCCGCACCTGAGCCTGTGTCGTCATCGTTCACACCATAACGCCCTCCGCTGCTCGCAGCGCCCGCTAGTCCGGGAGGTCAACGCCCCGATGCGGTATCGGATGACAAGGTGTAGCCGTGGATGCGGACGCGATGACCAAAGCCGGACTGCGCAGGTCGATCCTGCGCGAGCGTCGCTGGATGTCCTCCGAGCAACATCGAATCGAGGCCGAGGCGCTGCGCCGGCACCTGCTCGCACTCGTGCCCGCGGGCACAACGGTCTGCCTCTACGTGCCAGTCGGGTCTGAGCCCGGCTCGCGCGAGGCGCTCGACGCGTTGGTCGCGATGGGCGTGCGTGTTCTGCTGCCTGTCGCCCGTGAGGTCGACGGCACTCCGCAGCCCCTCGCGTGGGGCGAGTACCACCCCGACGAACTCGTCGAAGCCCCGTTCGGGCTGCGCGAGCCCACGCCGCCGTGGCTGCCACCCGAGGCTATCGGCGAAGCGGCCGTGGTGTGCGTGCCCGCGTTGGCCGTGGACCGATCAGGCGTGCGACTCGGACGCGGAGCGGGTTTCTATGACCGCTCACTGCACCTGGCCTCGCCCACTGCGACACTGGCCGCCATCGTCCGAGACGAGGAGTTGATCGAGCACCTGCCCGGTGAGGCCCATGACGTCCCGATGACGCACGCGCTGACGCCGAACCTGGGTCTCGTCCGACTCGGCGTCGCCTCCTGAGGGGAACGGCCTAGCAGTCGCGCAACACATCGGCCATGGCGTCCTTCTCCTTGCCCGACACCCACAGGCCGTACGCCGACTTCACCTCGACCTGCCGGGCAACGAACTCGCAACGGAAGGTCACGTTGGGCGGCAGCCAGCTGGCTGCATCGCGAAAAGCCTTGTCGAAGTTGGCGTTCCCCGCAACGGCGAGCAGGTTGCGCGGATCGTTGGCGAAGTCACGACGACGTTGATCGTCCCAGTTCCGCGCGCCCTTGTACCAAGCGTCCGACAGCGACACGACGTGATCGATCTGAACAGCGTCGGACGTCGACGGGCCCCGGACGAAGTCGATGACCTGGCCGCTGTAGGGGTCCCGCAGGGTGCCATGCTGCGCGAAGCACGTGCCCGACCGCAGCACCAGATTCACGAGGTCGCGGCGCAGCACGTCGTCGCGGGTATTGCAGCCGTTGTGGCCGAACTCGACGTTGACTTCGTCACTCCAGGCCTTGCCGAACCGGTCTCGCGAGTAGTCGCTGCGGCGGTCCCAGGCCTTGACCGGCAGCCGACCGAGATCGGCCCTGGCCTGGTCGAATGCGATCGTGCCCGCCGACTGTGACGCCGTCTCTTCCGCGCCGGGCCTGGAGTCGGAACGCAGCGCGACCCACGCCAGGACGGCGATTCCGAGCACCACGAGCACCAGCAGTACGGGAATGCGCCGACCCATTTAGCGGTTCTAGCACTTGCACCGGTAGAGTGCTAACAAGTTTGACCATTCCCGGAGGGTTAAAGTGCCTACCTATTCCTACGCCTGCACAGAGTGCGACAACCGCTTCGATGCGGTTCAGGCGTTCACCGATGATGCGTTGACCTCATGCGAGAAGTGCGCGGGACGGCTCCGCAAGCTCTACGGGTCGGTCGGCGTGGTGTTCAAGGGCAGCGGCTTCTACCGCAATGACAGCCGCGACTCGTCCAAGACGACGGCCTCGAGCTCGTCGAACGGTTCGAAGAGCGGCGACTCCTCGTCATCGACGTCGTCCTCGTCGGACTCCTCGAGTTCCAGCTCGACCGGCTCGAGTTCGGGTTCGAGTTCCAGCAACTCGGGCAGCTCCGGCTCCGGCAGCTCCAGCTCGTCGAGTTCCAGCAGCTCAGCTCCCGCCGCGGCATCCAGCTAGGCGCGTCGAGCTAGTTATCCACAGGCCTGCCCTCGCGGCCTGGCCCGCACTCCCCCGGCTGCCTACCGTGGCCACGTGGGGAATTCCATCGATGCGTCGCCGCTGAGTCGGCTCCTCGTCGCGCTGCGGCCCGACTGGACGCGAACCATCGCCGCACGCCGCACCCTCGCCGGGCTCCTGGTGTTGCTGGCTGCCGTTGCCGCGCTGCGCCCCGACCCGGCCGATGGCCGCGCCGACGTTGTGGTGGCCACGCGCGATCTGACCCCGGGCGTCGCCCTGCGCGCCACCGATCTGCGCCTCGAATCCCATTCGGCGACGACGATTCCCGACGGAGCTCAATCCAATCCAGTTGAGCTTGTCGGTCTGACGCTCGCCGGCCCGACACGACGCGGCGAGGTACTCACCGACGTGCGCGTGCTGAGCCCGCGGCTCGCCGAGGCCACGGCGGGACCCGACGCCCGCGTGGTGCCGCTTGCGCTGGCCGATCTCGCGCTGCTGGACCTGTTGCGCCCCGGGGATGTGGTGGACATCCTGGCCGCGAGTTCGGTTGCCCCCGGCGGCAGTACCGACGCGCCACCACGGGTGGTCGCGACCAACGCCGTCGTCGTCCTGGTGTCGGAGCGCTCGTCCTCTCCGACGAGCGGGGACCACCGCGTGGTTCTGGTGGCTTTGCCATCACATGCGGCCGCCGACGTCGCGGGCGCCTCGCTCACCCAGGCCGTGACGCTGACGCTGCGCTGAGATCAGCTCGGCGGCAGGGGAAGTGGAGCCGTGGACGGGCCGGACGGGCCTCCCTCGAGCGCGTCCATCACCATGTCGGTGAGTTCATCCGTCGATGACGTCGGGGCGGGGGCGATGCTTGGCGGCGGCGTCGGGGCGGTCGGTTCCGCCCCGGCGGCCCCCGCGGACAGAATCCAGAACCCGGCCAGGACGGCCACTGCAACGAACGACTTCAACCGCATCGACACCTGCTGAAGCTAGCACCGTACTGCCGTCGTCGCAGTCGCAGCGGGGCTACCGTTAGCTGTCTGAAAAGCACACCACAGGACGGAGCACGCTCGTGTTGAAGGGCTTCAAGGAATTTCTCTCACGCGGCAACATCGTCGATCTCGCGGTCGCGGTCGTCATCGGTACCGCGTTCACCGCGCTCGTCACCAAGTTCACCGAGAGCATCATCCAGCCACTCATCGATCGCATCGGTGCCGGCGGCGATAGCGAGTACGGCATCTTGAAGATCGGCATCGGCGGCGGCCAGACCATCGACCTGAACATCCTGTTGTCCGCGGCCATCAACTTCGTCCTGGTGGCGGCGGTGGTCTACTTCCTGGTCATGATGCCCTACGAGCGACTCCGCAAGAGGGGCGAAGTCGAGCAGGCCCAGGACACCGAGCTGAGCCTGCTGACCGAGATCCGCGATCTGCTGGCTGGCGAGACCGACGGCAAGCACGTCACCGGCCCAGGAACCGGCCCCAGCCCCGACACCGCGAAGATGACGAGCGCCGACAAGGACTAACCAACTCCCGCCGAACGTGAAGGCGATGGCGAGTCTCGAGCGACTTCTCGCAATCTTCTTCACGTTGGACGAAGAACGAGAACAGCCCCCGACCAACGGCCGGGGGCTGTTCTCGTTCTTGCGGGGCTTAGCTCAGTTCATGTTCCAGGGCTCGCCGTAGGTGGTGACGCTGTCGCCGGTGCTCGAGATCAGACGAGCGAACGGACGCAGCAGCACACCACCGGCAGCACCGGTGACGGTGCCGTGGGCGTTGGAGACCGCGACCTTGCCCTCGGGGCCGGCGACGTCGACGGAGAAGGTCGCGACTTCCTGGATGCCCGGGCCGTTGCCCAGGTCAGCGCTGATCGACACACCCGGGAACAGGTTCGGGGTGATGACCGAGTTCAGGCCGAAAGGAGGACCGGTGATGTCACCATCGTCGATCAAGATGTTGGGGGTCGTGTAGGAGAAGTTGATCCCAACGCCCAGCGACCAGGGGAAGCCGATCTGGTAGCCCAGCTCCAGGGTGCCCTCGAACTCATCCGCACCGGGGCCGGCCACGATGTACTTGGCGGAGCCTGAGTGGAACCACTCACGAGTCAGGCGGTTGCGATCGAGCGGGAACACACCGTTGAGGAAGGTGTCCCACTGCTGAACCGTCAGCGTCCGGTCCTTGCCATCGACCAGGCTCAGCTCATTGTCCAGACCTGCGTGTGAGGTGCCCGTGGTCGCGAACAACGCCGCGATGGACGCGACCAGCGCGACCAACACCCGAGTGATTGCCTTCATTTCATCCTTTGTTGGTTGATTAGTGCGAGACCCCCACCCCCACCAAGCTGCACGTGCCGACCGGACCAGGTCCGGTCGGCACGTGGCGCTTGATTCTGTTAATCGCCGAAGAGGCGTGAAACGTTAGTTCATGTTCCAGGGCTCGCCGTAGGTGGTGACGCTGTCGCCGGTGCTCGAGATCAGACGAGCGAACGGACGCAGCAGCACACCACCGGCAGCACCGGTGACGGTGCCGTGAGCATTGGACACCGCGACGGCACCCTCAGGGCCGGCGACGTCGACGGAGAAGGTCGCGACTTCCTGGATGCCCGGGCCGTTGCCCAGGTCAGCGCTGATCGACACACCCGGGAACAGGTTCGGGGTGATGACCGACTCGAGGCCGAAAGGAGGACCGGTGATGTCGCCATCGTCGATCAGGATGTTGGGGGTCGTGTAGGAGAAGTTGATCCCAACGCCCAGCGACCAGGGGAAGCCGATCTGGTAGCCCAGCTCCAGGGTGCCCTCGAACTCATCCGCACCGGGGCCGGCCACGATGTACTTGGCCTTGCCGGAGTGGAACCACTCACGAGTCAGGCGGTTGCGGTCGAGCGGGAACACACCGTTGAGGAAGGTGTCCCACTGCTGGACCGTCAACGTGCGGTCCTTGCCATCGACCAGGCTCAGCTCATTGTCCAGACCTGCGTGAGAGGTGCCCGTGGTCGCGAACAACGCCGCGATGGACGCGACCAGCGCGACCAACACCCGACTGATTGCCTTCATGTTCTCCCTAGCTACGTCGAAGGTGATCCGGCACGGCTCACCGCTGTCTGTCAGATGTGCGGTGTTACTGACTAACCACACACCGTGCAAGAGCTACGTGTGAATGGAATTAGAAACCTCACATGTGGCTCTTACGAAATGCTCATCGTTGACAGCAGAAACATAACGGGGGGGCATCCACCCGGCAACGCAAGCGTAGAAGTTGAGTTACCGCCGAAATAGAACGTGTTCCGATTTGCTGGGGTACTCCAGCAGGGTTCCGCACATTGAGCGCGCGGCACTACGGATTACTCGGCAGCCAGCGCGATCTGACGGTCAAGACGGCAGCGCCAGACACTTCGACCAGGAGCGACAGTCTTCGCTCAATACGAAACAGCAGGTCAGGAGTGGTGCGGCGGCACGTTGTCACGCAGCCAACGTTCGCGGTCCATATCGTCGCCGGGGTGGCCGTCATCACGTTCGTCGCTAGTGGTATCGGGAATCGCGTCGCCGAAAATTTTGTTAACTGAACGATGCGAGTGGCGTTCGGAGTTGCTCATTGCCAGTCCTCAGTGTGATGAAGGTCACATTTTAATGATCATGCCTGTTCACCCCGCGTTAACACAATGGGGTCCACACAGCGACAGTTCACGTCATTGTGAATATTGACGTCGATATGCATATATGCGAGCGCGGGCATATCGCGGCGGACCGGGGCGTGCGGGCCTATATCTCTAGGCTGGAGAGCTGCCCGATCACCTGACTGGCGAGTGGGCCAAGGGTGGCCATGCCGTCGCGTACCGCTCCGCGTGAACCGGAGATGTTCACCACCAGCGTGCTACCCGAGATGCCGGCCAAACCGCGGGACACGCCCGCATCCACGATCCCAGCGGACAGCCCCGAGGCGCGCAGTGCCTCGGCGATGCCGAGCAGCTCGCGGTCCAAGATGGTCCGGGTGGCCTCTGGCGTGACATCCCTGGGAGTGACACCGGTACCGCCCACCGAGATGACCAGATCGACGCCCCCGATGACGGCAGTGTTCAGTGCATTGCGGATCTCTACCTCATCAGCGGACACCACGACGACACCGTCAACGACGAAACCCGCCTCACCGAGCAGCTCGGTGACCACCGGCCCGCTGTGGTCCTCCTCGTCACCGTGCGCGGTGCGATCGTCCACGACGACGACAAGCGCGCGCCCCACCAACTCTGCCGGCTGTTCCATATGTCCAACCGTATATGCCTGCACCGACGGGAGCGTGACCATTTTCAGCCGTGGCCGCTCGGGTGCCGTGGTCACTGTGCCGCCTTTCCGAGGGTGACGTCGACCGAACGCGGCTGGCCGGACTGATCAAGGTAGGTCAACGTCACCTTGGTACCCGGTGCCTTCGACCTGACGGCCGCCACGAGGGCGTCGGCGCTGCCGATCGGACGGTCGTCGACCTTGGTCACGATGACACCGCTGGGCAGACCCGCTGCCGCCGCGGCACCGTCGCCGGTGACCTCGACGATCTTGGCGCCGTCGACCGTCGCGTCATTACCCACCTGCACGCCCAACGAGGCATGCGAGGCCGTACCGCTCTGGATCAGTTCGTCGGCGATGCGCTTGGCCTGATCGACCGGAATCGCGAAGCCCAGCCCGATCGAACCGCTCTGTGCCTGCGCCGAGTCGCCACCCAGGGTCGCGATGGCCGAGTTCACGCCGACCAGCTCGCCGTTCATATTGACCAGCGCACCACCCGAGTTACCCGGGTTGATGGCCGCATCGGTCTGGATGGCATCGAGCACGGTGTTCTGGTTTCTCGCATCGCCGCCTGCGGCGACCGGACGGTTCAGCGCGCTGACGATGCCGGTGGTGACGGTGCCCTCGAGGCCGAGAGGCGAACCGATGGCCACCACGTCCTGGCCCACGCGCAGATTCGCCGACGAGCCGAGCGCTATGGGAGTGAGTCCACTCGCACCTTCGGCGCGGACCACCGCGATGTCGCTACTGGGATCGGTGCCCACCACGGAGAACGACGTCGTGCTGCCGTCAGCGAAGGTGACCTTGGTCTGCACGGAGCCCGCGTTCGGGGCGCCGTCCTTGGCCGCGGACACGACGTGGTTGTTCGTCATGATGAGACCGTCGGAGGAGAGGATGATGCCCGACCCCTCCTCGGACTGCTTACCCATGTCGGTCTCCAGCTTCACCACGCTGGGCACCACCTTGGCCGCGACCTGCTCGACAGACCCGGCGGGCAGGCTCGCGGCAGGCTCACCCGGTGTTGCATTCGAGAACACGGAGGTGATCGAGCCGCGGTCCGGCTGGGCCAGCGTGGCCACACCGCCACCGATGCCCGCGGACACCACGGCGATCGCCAGTGCTCCGATGGTCAAAGCGCCTGCGCGGGAACGCTTCCGCGGCGGCATCGACCCAGGCCCACCGGGCACGTTGCGCGGCTGGGGTGCACCCGGATAAGGATCGTGCGGTCCGCGGTACGCCTGCTGCTGCGTCACGTAGCGCCAGTCGTAGTTCGGCTGGCCAGGCCCCGGTCGCGGGGGACCCCCGGGATAACCCGGCGCCACGGAGTCATACGGCCCTGGCCGGTTTCCCGGCGGTGGCGGCGGCGTGTACCTCGGGTGGTTGGTCATTTTGCGGTCGGCGCTCTTCCTTCGAGTTGCTGCTCGGTCCTACACGGGTCACCACTACAACGAAAGGCTGAGCCTGACAATGCCCCATTGGGCTGAGAATCCACTTAGAGAACACTCGGCACGGCCGAAGACTTCCCCGAGAACCAGCTTGTTAACCATTGTCAGCGGTCAGGCTGGCGCCGTCCACCGCTCCGCCCGCGCGTGTCGCGACGGGTCGGCCGGGCAGCACCAGGTGAATCGAGGTGCCGGGCGGCATGCCGCCGGGCACTGTCTCCTCGATCCGAAGCGCCCCACCGTGTTTGAGCACCACCTGCTTGACGATCGCCAGGCCGAGGCCCGATCCGGGCATCGCACGCGCGGCGGTGGACCGGTAGAAGCGTTCGAAGACCAGGCCCCGCTCCTCGGCAGGAATGCCCGGGCCATGGTCGGATACGACGAGTTCGGCATTGAACGGGTCCAGTTGCGTCAGCCGCACGGCGACGCGCCCGTTCGGGGGGCTCCACTTGGCCGCATTGTCGAGGAGGTTCAGGACGGCCCGCGACAAGCCCGCATCGTCACCGTGCACCTCCCAGCCCACAACGTGGACGTCGAACTCGATATCGTTGCGGCGCCGCCGAACTCGTTCGAGGCTGCGCTCGACGACCTCCGCCAGGTCTACCGCCTCGTACACGGCCACGCCCTCGTCGTCGCGTGTCAGGTCGACGAGATCGCCCACCAAGGTGGACAGCTCCTCGATCTGCGCTATGACATCGGTCCGCAGCCCGGCCATCTCCTCGTCGGGAAGCCGCGGAGCGCCCGGTTCCATCGACGCCATGAGCAACTCGACGTTGGTGCGCAACGACGTCAGCGGTGTGCGCAGTTCGTGACCGGCGTCGGACACCAGGCGAGCCTGGCGCTCCCGCGACTCGGCAAGCGCGTTGAGCATCATGTTGAACGCCTCGGTCAGCCTGGCCAACTCGTCGTTGCCGTGTACCGGGATCGGCCGCAGGTCATCGGTGCGCGCCACCCGTTCGGCAGCCTGGGTCAGACGGGCCACGGGTCTGAGCCCCGTTCGGGCCACCGTTCCTCCCGCGATCGCCGCGATGGCCATGCCCAGGCCGCCGACGATCAACAGGATGGTGCCGAGTCGACTGAGCACCACGCCAGTGGGCTCGATGCTCTTGGAGATCAGCAGCGAGCTGCCGTTGGACAGTCGATACGCCAGGACCCGCTGGTGGTCCACCGTGCGCAGCGACATGTGCAGCTTGCCGAGGATGACGTCCTTCTCCGGCTGACCGAGCGGCAGCGTCTCACCAGCCTGGTTCGCGGTGTAGATCGATCGGCCTGGGTTCACCAACATGGCGTTGACGTCGGAGTACGCGGTGCCCTCGATTGCCTTACCGGGGTCGGCCGCCAACGATCCGCTCTCGATCAGGAGTCGGGCGCGGCTCTGCAGTTGGTTGTCGACGTCCTGGTACAGCGCCCGAGAGACGACGACGTAGACGGCGACGGCCATCAGCACGACGACCATCGCCACCATCGACATCGCCAGCAGCATCACCCGCCAGCGCAGGGACACCGAACTGGCGGTGTGCAGGGGGTCCTGGGCCACGGTCCGGAGTCGCGGGAACTTCATCGTGGCCATCAGGGTGGCGTCTCACGCAGCACGTAACCCACCCCTCGCACGGTGTGGATTAGGCGCGACTCCCCCTCGGCTTCTGTCTTGCGACGCAGATATCCGACGTACACCTCAAGGGCGTTGCCCGACGTGGGGAAGTCGAAGCCCCACACCTCCTCGAGAATCCGGCTGCGTGTCAGCACCCGGCGCGGGTTGGCGATCAGCATCTCCAGCAGGGAGAACTCTGTTCGGGTGAGGCTGATGTGACGGTCCCCGCGGGTGACGTCACGGGTCACCGGGTCGAGGCTCAGGTCGGAGAACGTCATCGGGACCGACTCGGCCCGGTCGTCGATCGTGGTGCGGCGAAGCAGCGCCCGCATACGGGCGAGCAGCTCCTCGAGCGCGAATGGCTTCGGCAGGTAGTCGTCGGCACCGGCGTCGAGACCAGCGACACGCTCGGAGACCGAGTCGCGGGCTGTCAACACCAGGATCGGCATGTCATCCCCGGTGCTGCGCAACTGGCGGCACACCTCGAGGCCGTCCAGACGCGGCATCATCACGTCCAGCACAAGGGCATCGGGACGATCGCTGGCGATGCGCTGAAGGGCTTCGAGGCCATCCTGTGCCAGTTCCACTGAGTATCCGTTGAAGGACAGGGAACGGCGCAGGGATTCGCGCACAGCGCGATCGTCGTCTACGACAAGAATCCGCACAGGCACAGTTTCAACCCACTATCTGAGAGTGGACTGAGAGGCGCGCCACGCGGCGGCGAGGAACGTGAAACTACCGGCGGTCGAGATTGATGAGGCCGAGTCGAGCGGCCTTGAGCAGGCGGCGCGGCACCTTGTGCTGCTGACCAGCAACAGTGACGCCCACGAGTTCGGGCTTTTCGGCCTTCCACTGCGCGCGCCGGCTACGGGTGTTCGAACGCGACATCCTCCGCTTGGGCACAGCCATGACGTACATCTCCTCGCTCAGGGTCGCCGCGCACACGAGGGCAGCGGCAATTGGCTCCAAGGATAGCCCGTGGGCTGCTTTGCCTCCAAAACGGCGCAGAGCCCGGGTCCCGCGGCTAGGCGTCCACGGTGCACAGCACGACGGAGTCGCGGGTGTGGAACACGCGGTTGGTGTCCGGCCCACACAACGGCTCGTTGGCGACGTGCTGCGTGACCCGGTAGTTGCGGTCCGGGTCCGAGCACGGCACTGGCGCGACGTTGATGAGGTTCATGTAGTCGATGGTGAGGTCGTCCCCGACGTCGATGCACATCCCGACCGGAAAGTCGGCGGCCATCCCCGACGAGCGGGGGGCGGGGTACGCGTTGGCGGGGATGCCGGCGGTCAACAGCGCGGCGACGATGGCCGCGGCCGCGGCGCAAATGCGGAGCATGCAGGGACTATAGGACCGTGGACCGCAGTGGGTAGCCCATTGCAAGGCATTGGCGCGATCCGGCTGCGACCGGCGAGGTCGATCCTTGACTTGGGACCGGTGGTACCGACTAACCTACCGGTTGGTCGAGGCGTCTCGTTGATGGGAGTTTGGGTTGAGCGGTGCTGAGGGCAGAACCCGGGAGCCTGTGCGGATCGGCAACTGTTCGGGCTTCTACGGCGACCGGCACGCCGCGATGCGCGAGATGATCACCGGCGGCGATCTCGACTACGTCACCGGTGACTATCTCGCGGAACTGACGATGCTGATCCTGGCCCGCGACCGCGCCAAGGCCCCCGACCGCGGTTACGCCAAGACATTTCTGACACAGCTCGAGGAGTCCCTCGGCTTGGCACTCGAACGCGGCGTCAAGATCGTCGCCAACGCGGGCGGGCTCAATCCGGCCGGCCTGGCCGCGGCCGTCCGCGCACTGGCGCAGCGACTCGGGCTCAGCGTGAACGTCGGGCACGTCGAGGGTGACGACCTGATCGCCCGCGCCGATGAGTTCGGCTTCGACAACCCGCTCTCAGCCAACGCCTATCTCGGCGCGTGGGGCATCGTCGACTGTCTCAACGCGGGCGCCGATGTCGTCGTCACGGGCCGGGTCACCGACGCCTCGGTCATTGTCGGGCCTGCCGCAGCGCACTTCGGCTGGACTCGAACCGACTACGACGCTCTCGCCGGCGCCGTGGCGGCCGGCCACGTCATCGAATGCGGCACCCAGGCCACCGGCGGCAACTTCGCCTTCTTCGCAGAATTAATGCGCGACGGTGTCGACCTCCTACATCCCGGCTTCCCGCTGGCCGAGATCAGCGCCGACGGGGCATCGGTCATCACCAAGCATCGCGGCACGGGCGGACGGGTCAGCACCGACACGGTGACCGCACAACTCCTCTACGAGATCGGTGGCGCGCGCTACGCGAACCCCGACGTGACACTGCGAGTCGACAGCGTCACGCTCACCGCCGACGGACCCGACCGCGTCCAGATCAGCGGGGTGAAGGGCGAGCCTCCCCCGCCGACGCTCAAGGTGTCGCTCAACAGCGTGGGCGGCTTCCGCAACGCCATGACATTCGTGCTGACGGGCCTCGACATCGAGGCCAAGGCCGATCTGGTGCGCCGGCAGCTGGAGTCGAGCCTGAGGGTCAAACCCGCTGAACTGGAGTGGACGCTGGCCCGCACCGATCACCTCGACGCCGACACCGAGGAGTCCGCCAGCGCACTGCTGCGGTGCGTCGTCCGCGACCCGGACCCGGCGAATGTGGGCCGCCACTTCTCCTCGGCCGCAGTCGAACTCGCGCTGGCCAGCTATCCCGGCTTCACCACCACCGCCCCGCCGGGCGATGGACAGGTCTACGGCGTGTTCACGCCCGGCTACGTCGACGCGACGCTGGTACCCCACGTCGCCGTGCACGACGACGGCACCCGGACCGATATCGCCGTCGCCACCCCAACTCTGGCGCTGGAACCGGTGCCCGCACCGGCGCCGCCCGCACCGCCGGCGCTCGGCGAGACCCGCCGCGTCCCACTCGGCACCATCGCGGGCGCCCGCAGCGGAGACAAGGGCGGTGACGCCAACGTCGGTGTCTGGGTTCGAACAGACGCGCAGTGGCAATGGCTGGCCAACGCGCTGACGGTCGAGAAGCTGCGCGAACTGCTGCCCGAGGCGGCCGGCCTGTCCGTCACCCGGCACCTGCTGCCCAACCTGCGCGCGATGAACTTCGTCATCGAGGGCATTCTCGGCAAGGGCGTCGCCCACCAGGCCCGCTTCGACCCTCAGGCCAAGGGCCTCGGCGAATGGCTGCGCAGTCGTCACATCGAGATACCGAAAGGCCTCCTACTGTGAACACCTGGACCACGCCGGAACGCGAGGCGCTGCGAAAGACGGTGCGCGACTTCGTTGAACGCGAAATCCTGCCGAACGCCGACGAGTGGGAGCGCACCGGCGATCTGCCACGCGAACTGCACCGCAAGGCCGGCGACGCGGGGCTGCTCGGCGCGGCGTATCCCGAGGAGGTCGGCGGCGGGGGCGGCGATGGCATCGACGCGGTGATCATCTGCGAGGAGATGCACCAGGCGGGCGCCCCCGGCGGCGTGTTCGCCTCGCTGTTCACCTGCGGTATCGCCGTGCCACACATGATCGCCTCGGGTGACCAGCGGCTGATCGACACCTACGTGCGGCCGACGTTGGCAGGCGAGAAGATCGGCGCACTGGCCATCACCGAGCCCGGTGGAGGTTCGGACGTCGGGCACCTGACCACCAGGGCCATCAAGGACGGCGATCACTACATCATCAACGGCGCCAAGACCTACATCACCTCCGGAGTGCGCGCCGACTTCGTCGTGACCGCGGCACGTACCGGAGGACCGGGCGCCGGCGGTGTCTCGTTGATCGTGGTCGACAAGGCCACACCGGGTTTCGAGGTCACCCGCAAGCTCGAGAAGATGGGCTGGCGCTCCTCGGACACCGCGGAGTTGTCCTACACCGACGTGCGCGTTCCGGTCGCCAACCTGATCGGTCCGGAGAACACCGGCTTCCTGCAGATCGCCGCGGCGTTCGTGTCCGAGCGGGTCGGCCTCGCCGCACAGGCGTATGCCAGCGCGCAGCGCTGCCTCGACCTCACCGTGAAGTGGTGTCGCGACAGGGAAACCTTTGGCCGGCCACTGATCTCACGCCAGTCCGTGCAGAACACGCTGGCCGAGATGGCCCGCCGCGTCGACGTCGCTCGCGTGTACACCCACCATCTGGTGGACCGACAGCTAGCCGGTGACACGAACCTCATCACCGAGGTCTGCTTCGCCAAGAACACCGCGGTCGAGTCCGGCGAGTGGGTGGCGCACCAGGCCGTGCAGCTGTTCGGCGGCATGGGTTACATGGCCGAGTCCGAGGTCGAGCGACAGTTCCGCGACATGCGCATCATCGGCATCGGTGGCGGCACCACGGAGATCCTGACCGGCCTGGCCGCCAAGACCCTCGGGTATCAGTCGTGACCGCCCTCAAGTCGACGCTCGACGTGCGGTCGAAGGTCTTCGCCGACGCGGCCGAGACCATGACCACCAAGCTCGCCGAACTCGACACCGAGCACGCCAAGGCGCTGGCCGGCGGCGGCGCCAAGTACGTCGACCGTCACCATGCTCGCGGCAAGCTGACCGCCCGCGAACGCCTCGAACTGCTGCTGGACCCCGACTCCCCGTTCCTGGAACTGAGCACCCTGGCCGCGTGGGGCACCGACTTCACCGTCGGCGCCAGCGTCGCGACGGGTATCGGCGTGATCGAGGGCGTCGAGTGCGTGATCGTCTCCAATGACCCGACGGTCAAGGGCGGCACCAGCAATCCGTGGACACTGAAGAAGATCCTGCGCGCCAACCAGATCGCCCTCGAGAACCGGTTGCCGGTGATCTCGCTGGTGGAGTCGGGCGGCGCCGACCTGCCGACGCAGAAGGAGATCTTCATCCCCGGCGGACGGATGTTCCGGGACCTGACCCGGTTGTCGGCGGCCGGTATCCCGACCGTCGCGCTGGTGTTCGGCAACTCGACCGCGGGCGGGGCCTATGTCCCCGGCATGTCCGATCACGTCGTGATGATCAAGGAACGCTCGAAGGTATTCCTGGCCGGCCCGCCGCTGGTCAAGATGGCCACCGGCGAGGAGTCCGACGACGAGTCCCTCGGTGGGGCCGAGATGCACTCGCGGACATCGGGACTCGGCGACTACCTCGCCATCGACGAACTCGACGCGATCCGGATCGGACGCCGCATCGTGGCGCGGTTGAACTGGCGCAAACAGGGTCCGGCACCAGCGCCTGTCACCGAACCACTGTTCGACCCCGAGCAGCTGATCGGGATCGTGCCCGCCGATCTGCGCATCCCGTTCGACCCGCGCGAGGTCATCGCCCGCGTCGTCGACGGCTCGGACTTCGACGAGTTCAAGCCGCTATACGGCGGGTCGCTGGTCACCGGGTGGGCCACCCTGCACGGCTACCCGATCGGCATCCTCGCCAACGCCCGCGGTGTGCTGTTCTCCGAGGAGTCGCAGAAGGCCACCCAGTTCATCCAGCTGGCCAACCGCTCCGACACCCCGTTGTTGTTCCTGCACAACACCACCGGCTACATGGTCGGCCGCAAGTACGAGGAGGGCGGGATGATCAAGCACGGCTCGATGATGATCAACGCGGTCTCCAACTCGACCGTGCCGCACATCTCGCTGCTGATCGGCGCCTCCTACGGCGCGGGCCACTACGGCATGTGTGGCCGCGCGTATGACCCCCGGTTCCTGTTCGCCTGGCCAAGCGCGAAGTCGGCGGTGATGGGCGGCACTCAGCTGGCCGGCGTGCTGTCGATCGTCAGCCGCGCGGCCGCCGAGGCTCGCGGGCAGGAGGTCGACGAGGCCGCCGACGCCGCGCTGCGCGCCGCCGTCGAGGCACAGATCGAGGCCGAGTCGCTGCCGATGTTCCTGTCCGGCCGCATCTACGACGATGGCGTCATCGATCCGCGCGACACCCGTACGGTGTTGGGAATGTGTCTGTCCGCCATAGCCAGTGGCCCGATCGAGGGGACGTCGAACTTCGGCGTCTTCCGGATGTGAGCGCGCACATGATTGCGATTTCGGCGCGATTTCCGTCGGTGCGCGAACGAAATCGCGCCGAAATCGCCAAGGAGGTCGAGGCATGATCACCACAGTGCTGGTCGCCAATCGCGGTGAGATCGCTCGCCGTGTCTTTGCCACCTGCCGTCGCCTCGGCATCAACACCGTCGCCGTGTACACCGACCCCGACGCGCACAGCCCGCACGTCGCCGAGGCCGACGCCCGGGTGCGTCTCGAGGGACGGCACGGTTACCTCGACGGCACACAGTTGATCGCCGCCGCGCGGGCTGCCGGAGCCGACGCGATCCATCCCGGCTACGGATTCCTCTCGGAGAACGCCGAATTCGCCGAGGCCGTGCAGAAGGCGGGGTTGACCTGGGTCGGCCCGCCCGTGCCCGCGGTGGCGGCCATGGGGTCCAAGATCGAGGCCAAGAAGATCATGGCCGCGGCCGGGGTCCCGGTGCTGGCCGAACTCGACCCCGAGACTGTGACCGCAGCCGAGCTCCCCGTGCTGATCAAGGCGTCGGCCGGTGGCGGTGGGCGCGGTATGCGGGTGGTCCGCAACCTCGATGAGTTACCCGAGCAGGTGGAAGCCGCCCAGCGCGAGGCGAAGTCGGCGTTTGGCGATCCCACCGTGTTCTGCGAGCGGTACCTGGCCACCGGTCACCACATCGAGGTTCAGGTGATGGCCGACGCACACGGCACCATCTGGGCAATCGGCGAGCGCGAGTGCTCGATCCAGCGACGCCACCAGAAGATCATCGAGGAGGCTCCCTCACCGCTCGTCGAACGCGTCGACGGCATGCGTGACAAGCTGTTCGACGCGGCCCGCCTGGCGGCTGCGGCGATCGGCTACACCGGGGCAGGCACCGTCGAGTTCATGGCCGACCATCAGGGCGACTTCTTCTTCCTCGAGATGAACACGCGCCTTCAGGTCGAGCATCCGGTCACCGAGGAGACCACAGGCCTGGACCTGGTCGCGCTACAGTTGCACGTCGCCGACGGTGGCCGCCTGGCCGCGCAACCGCCTGTTGCGCAGGGACATTCGATCGAGGTTCGGCTCTACGCCGAGGACCCGGCGAAGAACTGGCAGCCGCAGGCCGGGCCCGTACATCGGTTCGACGTGCCCACCGCTCGCGCCGCGTTCAGCACGCTCGGCGGAGTCGGCGTGCGCGTCGACACCGGCGTCGTGGACGGCTCGGAGGTGTCGATCTTCTACGACCCGATGCTGGCCAAGGTCATCTCGTGGGCGCCCACCCGCAGGCAGGCCGCAGGCGTGCTGGCCGACGCGCTGGCCCGCACCCGACTGCACGGCATCACCACCAACCGCGAGCTGCTGGTGAATGTCTTGCGCCACCCGGCGTTCCTCGACGGGAACACCGACACCGGGTTCTTCGACACCCACGGGCTGGCCGAGTTGTCCGCTCCCCTGGCCGACGAGCAGGCCGTACAGCTCTCGGCCTTGGCCGCAGCGCTGGCCGATGCGGTACACAACCGCAGCACCGCAACAGTTCTGGGCGCGCTGCCGGGCGGATGGCGCAACGTGGCGTCGGGTTACCAGAGCAAGACATATCGCGACGCCGCGGGCGAAGAGCACGAGGTCGCCTACAGGTTCGCGCGCGGCCACCTCGACCTGCCCGACGGGCAGGACACCACACTGGTGTCGGCCACCACCGACCGCGTGGTGCTGTCTGGCGGCGGCGTGGAGCGCCCGTTCGACGTCGCACGCTACGGCGATCAGGTGTTCGTCGACGGGCCACTGGGTCCGGTGCGCCTCACCGCCCAACCCCGCTTTGGAGACCCCGACGCCGCGGTCGCGCATGGGTCGCTGCTGGCGCCCATGCCCGGTTCGGTGATCCGGGTCGACGCGGCCGTGGGCGACAAGGTCAAGGCCGGCCAGGCCCTGATCTGGCTGGAGGCCATGAAGATGGAGCACACCATCACCGCCCCAAGCGGGGGCATCATCACCGAACTCAACGTCGACGCGGGCCAACAGGTCGATGTCGGCGCCGTACTCGCTCGCGTCGAAGACGCCTGAGCCCATCACAGGAGGAGAACACTCATGAGCTTTGTGGAGACAGAGGAACAGCAGGCCCTGCGCAAGGCCGTGGCGGCGATGTCCGCCAACTACGGCCCCGACTACTACCTCGAGAAGGCGCGCGCGGGTGAGCACACCGACGAGTTGTGGAGCGAGGCAGGGAAACTCGGCTTCATCGGCGTGAACCTGCCCGAGGAGTACGGCGGCGGCGGGGCAGGCATGTACGAGCTGAGCCTGGTCATGGAGGAGATGTCGGCAGGCGGCTGCGCGCTGCTGATGATGGTGGTGTCACCGGCTATCAACGGGACAATCATCAGCAAGTTCGGCACCGAGGAGCAGAAGCGGCGCTGGGTCCCCGGTATCGCCGACGGCACCATCACGATGGCCTTCGCCATCACCGAACCCGACGCCGGTTCGAACTCGCACCGCATCACCACCACCGCGCGTCGCGACGGCAGCGACTGGGTCCTGTCCGGGCAGAAGGTCTTCATCTCGGGTGTCGACCAAGCCCAGGCCGTGCTCGTCGTCGGCCGCACCGAGGAGGCCAAGACCGGCAACCTCAAGCCCGCGCTGTTCGTCGTCCCGATCGACACACCCGGCATGTCGTGGACCAAGATCGACATGGAGATAGTCAGCCCCGAGAACCAGTTCCAGCTGTTCCTCGACGACGTGCGGTTGCCCGCCGACGCGCTGGTCGGATCCGAGGACGCGGCGATCGCCCAGCTGTTCGCGGGGCTCAACCCCGAACGCATCATGGGCGCTGCGAGCGCGGTCGGCATGGGCCGCTTCGCGATCAACAGGGCCACCGACTACGTCAAGACCCGGCAGGTCTGGAAGACGCCGATCGGCGCGCACCAGGGCATCTCACATCCGCTGGCGCAGAACCACATCGAGATCGAACTGGCCAAACTCATGATGCAGAAGGCGGCCACGCTCTACGACCTGGGTGACGACAGCGGCGCGGCTGAGGCCGCCAACATGGCCAAGTACGCGGCCGGCGAAGCATCGGTGCGCGCCGTCGACCAGGCGGTGCAATCCCTCGGCGGCAACGGCCTGACGAAGGAGTACGGCATCGCCTCGGTGCTGACGGCGTCACGCCTTGCCCGTATCGCCCCGGTGAGCCGCGAGATGATCCTCAACTTCATCGCCCAGACGTCACTGGGGCTCCCCCGGTCCTACTGATGAGCACCCTTGTCCGATACGGCGCCTCGGCGGGGATCGCGCGTCTGACGCTGGACTCACCGCACAACCGCAACGCCCTGTCCACAGCTCTCGTGACGCAGTTGCACGACGGGTTACGCAGCGCCGCTGCCGATACGACGGTGCGCTGCGTCATCCTCGGGCACGAGGGCGGCACGTTCTGCGCGGGCGCGGACCTCGGTGAGGCTGCCGGGCGCGAACCGGGCGACGTGGCCGTCGACCGGGCCAGGGAGATGACCCTGTTGTTGCGTGCCATCCTGGAACTGCCAGTGCCGGTCATCGGTGCCATCGACGGCCATGTGCGCGCGGGCGGTCTCGGTCTGGTGGGCGCGTGCGACGTCGTCGTCGCAGGACCGTCGAGCACGTTCGCCCTCACCGAGGCCCGCATCGGAGTCGCACCGTCGATCATCTCGCTGACGCTGCTGCCCAAGATGTCGGCGCGTGCCGCGGGCCGCTACTTCGTCACTGGGGAGAGGTTCGGCGCTGCCGAGGCTGCCGACATCGGGCTGATCACCATCGCCGCCGACGATGTCGAGGCGCGGGTGGCGGCGCTGGCGGCCGAGGTGGCCAAGGGATCGCCGCAGGGCTTGGCGGCGTCCAAGGCGTTGACGACCGCGGCCATCCTCGAGGGCTTCGACCGGCACGCGGACGCGTTGACCGAGCAGTCGGCGCGGCTCTTCGTGTCCGAGGAGGCACGCGAGGGCATCCTGGCGTTCCTGGAGAAGCGGCCGCCGAACTGGGCACCGTCCTGAGCCCGGTCCGATTGCGAAATCGGGTTACCGGGTAGTAGGAGGTTTCACCAGAATCATGGCCTCAGCAGCCGATACGGTGCCAGTTTGGGCAACGCTATTGCTTGTCTGTGCGTTCGCCGTAGGCTCGTCGTGATGACTACTCCAGCGCCGCGCAACGGATCAACGCGCGCTGCCGACACCGACCGCATGCAGGTCGCTCAGCTGCTCACGGAGGCCGCCGCTCAAGGCCGCCTGCAGATGTCCGAGTACGAGGACAGGCTGAACCGGGCCTACGCCGCCCAGACCTTCGGTGAGCTGGAGCGGCTCAGCGCCGACCTCCCCGACGTCGCCACGTCATCGTCACGTGACTGTGGTCCCTGCCGTCCCGCTCCCTCAACGCTGCTGTTGGCGATCATGAGCGGATTCGAGCGACGGGGCCGCTGGAACGTCCCCAGGAGACTGACCTCCTTCGCACTGTTCGGCGGCGGCGTCATCGATCTGCGCTACGCCGACTTCACCTCGCCGGAGGTGGAGATCCACTCCTACTCAATCTTTGGCGGGCAGACCATCCTGCTGCCGCCGGAGATCAACGTTGACGTCCACGGCGTGGGCGTGATGGGCGCCTTCGACCACGTCGGCGAGTTGGGGTCGCCGGGTGCGCCCCAAGTGACCATCCGCGGCTTCTCGCTGTGGGGCAGCGTCGGCATCAAGCGCAAGAAGCGCAAGAACTCCTGACGCGACAGCTGTCCCGCGCCGGCTCCGCATCGTTGCTCTCGACCCACGAAAAGCATTGACCCACGAAAAGCGTCGGCCCCCTCCGGAATCCGGAAGGGGCCGACGTCTCGTGTCTGCGTGACGAGGTGCGGTGGCTACTCGCCGCCGTCACTGCCGCTATCGCTGCCGCCACCGGCATTACCACCGGCGTTGCCACCGGTCTTGCCTGGGTCAGAGGCAGCAGGCGCACCACCGGTCGCGCCCTTTACGCCCTTCACGAAGCCGTTGACCCTGTCGGCCAGTCCGTTCCAACCCCAGGCGCCGCCGCCCTTCTTACCTGAATTGGCACCACCCGGGAGGATGATCACGGGCTCGACCTTGTTGCCGGTCTTGACGTTCGTGGCGGTGTCGTCTTCCGAGGACGCCTCCTCCTTCTCCTTGACCACGGAGGTGGACTCGGGAGCGGGTGCCGGGGCAGCCTCCGGTGCCGCCTCGACGGGCGCCGCCACGGGCGTCGCTTCGAGATCGGCTTTCGGCTTTGGAGCGAACTTCTCTGCCAGCTTGGCCAGATCTGAGCCGGGGGTGGCGCCAGCGTCGGTGGTGTCGCTCTCAAGCGTCTTCGCGTCGGGGGTCTCCTCGACGTCCGCCACGGTGACGACTGCAGTCTTCGCAGCCGGCGCAGGCGGGGTCACTGGACCGACGAGCAGGTAGCGGATCACGCCCGTGATGCCGTTGTCGAAGAATTCGTTGGTGAGATTCCGCGAGTTCGTATCACCGAACGCGAGCAGGCCCGCCCTGATGACCTCGTCGATACCGCCGTCGAAGTACGTCTCGACCAAGGCCTTCTGCACGGGGTCGCCGGCCGCGTTGACGAGCCGATTCCGCACGACCTGGGTCGCGCCGCCATCCCAGTAATCGTCGAGGACGGCTTCCTGGTCCGAGTTCAACCCGGTGCCCTTGATCGTGTTGTAGACCACGCCGAAGCTGCCACGACGGGCCGGGTTGCCATTGCCCACGAAGTTGAGTTCGTCGCTGAAGATCTGGTTGCCGTTTGCGTCGTAGGTCAGATTGCCGTCTGCGTCCAAGACCGGCACTCGCTGTGAGTTGACGTACTGAAGCTTCGGGGTGCCGTCCGGGTTCAGGACCGGATTGCCGTTCTCGTCCACGACCGGCTCCGTGACCCGCACATAGGTCACTTCGCCGGCCGAGTTCACGACCTTCTTGTAGACCTTCGTGTACACCGGAACTGCCTGCGAGTTGTACTCGGTCGGCGCGTTCCAGAAGGTGTCAAGGATGCGACGCTGATCGACGCTCAGACCCCGGTCGGCGAGGAACTTGAAGGCCAGGCCCTGCGCGCCGACCTGGGCGATGTTCTCCGAGTAGTCGTCGTTGCGGGCACCACCGAAGTACGTGTTGATGTACTCACGCTGCAGCGGGTCATTGGTGGCCGCGAGCAGACGCTCCCGCGCCAGCTCGCTGACCCCACCTCCGAAGAAGGTGTTGATCTCGTCTGCGAACGCTGGGTTGAACGCGGTCAGGAACACCTGGGCCATGCTGGTGGCACCACCAAGGAAGTAGGTGTTGATCAGTGCCTGACCGATGAGGTCGTTCTCGGTGGCGGCCAGCAGAAGCTGCTGAACCACACCGGTCGCACCCGTGCGGATCCCGTCAGGGGACTCACCGAAGTAGGTGTTGATGAAGGGCACCAGATTCGGATCCGTGATCAGCGCGTTGAGCGCGACATCGGTGTCCTTGGCCACCTTGATATCGCCCGGCGACATCGGCGGTGCGATGGCCACGGTGGCGGCAACGGCACCGGTGGCAGCAAACGCCACGCTTGCAGTGACGAACGGGCGGAGTGCCATATGCGTTCCCTCAGATCTGATGACGGCTCGAAGTCCTGGCTCCGCAGTGGCGAGCCACTGAGAGAAACCTGAGAAGACAATAAACGGTTTTGAAAGTTTTTGCCACGACAAATACCCCAAGTTTGCAGCCGGATCACCGATGGCGGGCTTTCAGGCCGCCGGTCACGCCTTTCGGCCGACCCCCTCGGCTAATTCGGACTCATCCTCATGAACGCCTGTACAGCAGCTATTTTCGATGACGACAACCTGGCGAAATTCACCCCGACCGGCCACGATCAAGATCGACCAGGGGCGGCCGCGCGGACGTGCTCTCCAAATGCTCCACCGGCAGCTAAATGAAGTTAACCAACGGCACATCACGAGTTGGCCTCAAGGACGTTTGCGGGACCGCCGCTGGTAACTGACCACCGCGGTGCCCGAACCCCCGAGCTGGGGCACCACCACGCGGCCCTCGACGCGATGCGCCACCCGATCGATGACCCGCGCCAGACCCGGGTCGCCGCCGAGCCGAAAGGTGGTCACCTGCGCGCCCAGCCTGGCAATCTCGTCGAATCGGCAAACAAACGCTCTTGCGTCAGCGGGACGACGATTGGCTACTTGCCGCCCTCAGTGCCGCCACCGGCACCGGGGTCAGCGGCGGCCGGGGCACCACCGGTCGCGCTCTGGACGCCCTTCACGAAGCCGTTGACCCTGTCGGCCAGACCATTCCAGCCCCAGGCGCCGCCGCCGCGCTTTCCGTTCTGAGCGGCAGCACCCCCCGGGAGAATGATGACGGGCTCGACCTTGTTGCCGGTCTTGACGTTCGTGGCGGGCTCTTCCTCCGGCTTCTCCTCCACCACCGCGGGGGTGGCCTCAGGTGCGGGTGCCGGCGCTGTGACGGGCGCAGGCTCGGGGTCCACCACGGGAAGGGTGGCCGGCTCAGGGTCCACCACGGGAAGGGTGGCCGGCTCAGGGTCCACCACAGGAGCCGCGGATACCTCTGCGATGACCGGCTTCCTCCCGAAGGCGGTCTCCACCTTCTTGGTCAGCGTGGTCACATCGCCGACGGTGCCCTCCTCCTCGGAGACCTCCTCGGTGCTCGCGACGCGAAGCATCGTGGTCTCCGGCGGCACGGGCGGACCCTCCTCCTCCGGCAGCGGACCGGTGAGCAGATACCGGACGACGCCGGTGATGCCGTTGTCGAAGAACTCGTTCCATAGATCCTTCGACCGCTGATCAGGCGAGAGGCCAACCAATATGGTCTGCGCGACCTGGTCGACGCCGCCGTCGAAGTAGTCCGCAATGAGCCGATCCGCGGCGGGATCGGGCGAGAGCGCTATCAGCACCACCTTGACGACCTCGCTGATACCGCCATCCCAGAACGCGTCCAAGACGTCCTTCGCGTCACCGCTGATCCCGGTGCCGGCGATCACGTTGTAGATCACGCCAAAGGTGCCGCGCCGGGCGGGATTGGAGTTACCTAAGTAACCGATGATCACGTCGGTGTAGACCGGGTTGCCGTCCGCGTCCACGACGGGCTCGCCTTCCGCATCCACCTCTTGCGCGTAGACCGGAATTGCCTGCGGGTTCTCCGCGGTCTGCGCATTGAAGAAGGTGTCGAGGTTCGCGCGCAGCTCGCCGCCAATACCGAGTCCGGAGAGGACCTTCCATGCGATACCCGACGCGCCGTTCTGCGAGACGTTCGTTGAGCCGTCGTCATTGACGTGGTCAGGGTCGCCGAAGTAGGTGTCGATCCACTCTTGTTGCTCTGGGCCGGCGAACTGGTCGAGGTACACCCGGGTCGCCTCGGCGAGGCCGTCGTTGAAGTAGGCGTCGATCAGCTCGACCGATTCCGGACTGGGGTTGTCCCGCGTCAGGAGCAGCCGGATGACGTCGGACAGACCCTCCTCGAAGTAGGAGTCGATCACCTCGGTGGCACGGGGGTCGTTGACAGTGGCGTTCTGCAGCAGCTGCTGGAGCACACCGAAGGCGTGAATAGTGCCGGGATTGCCGGGGTCACCGGGGAATTGGCCGAAGTAGGTGTTGATCAGATCTCGGAGGTCGGCGTTGAGCGCGACCTCAGTGTTCTTGGCGACTTTTATGTCGCCGGGAGACATCGGCGGTGCGATGGCCACTGTCGCGGCCACGACGCCGGCGGTGGCAAAGGCCACCCCTGCTGTGAGAAAAGGGCGAAGTGCCATGTAAATCCCCCCAAGGATCCTGAACCTGAGAAGAACATAAGCGCTTTCGAGTGTTTTTGCCACGCGAAAGTCGAAGAACTTCAGATCACTCGCCGAAGGACCGACTTTTGTACCACGTTTGTACCCTCCGAGCGAATCCCGTCCATGTTCGCCAGCGGCCGGTTAACTGCAGTACAGGAGGGGTTTCCGGAGGCCGCGAAGGGGTGGCGTTAGTTGAAATCGACAGCAACTTGGGCCGCTCGTCAGCGGAGTCTCGGTCCGATTTCGAAATCGTTTGCTCAAGATAAAGAAAAATCAAGTACTGATTTCAAATACTTCCGGGTTTAGCGGCGTTTGCGGGACCGCAGATAGTCGCTGACGACGGCGGCGCCAAGGCCGTCGAGTTCGGGCACCACGACTCGGCCCTCGACACGGCGCGCCACCTGGTCGATGAACCGGGCCAGCCCGGGATCACTGCCCAGCCGGAAGATGGTCACCTGCGCGCCCAGCCGGGCCACCTCATCGAATCCGCGCACGGTGTGCGCAATGGTCCGGGGGTGCGGCGGGTAGTCGAAGTACACCGACGCGCCCTCGCCGTCACCGAAGTCCTCAAGGTGCGCGGTGGGCTCACCGTCGGTGACCACCAGGATGGTCGGCTGCGCGTTCGGGTGCCGACGAAGATGCCGGGCCGCCAGGGCCAGCGCGTGATGCAGATTGGTGCCCTGCTCGTAGACGCCCTCCAGCCCCGTGAGTTCGGCGGCGGTGACCGTGCGTGCGTAGCGGCCGAACGCGATGATCTGCAGCTCGTCCGACCGGAACCGGGTGCTGATGAGGTGGTTGAGCGCCAGCGCCGTGCGCTTCATGGGCAGCCAGCGGTTCTCCATCACCATGGAGAACGAGGTGTCCACCAGCAGCGCAACCGCGGCTTGTGTGCGGGTCTCGGTCTCGGAGACCTCGACGTCCTCGACCGTGATCTTCAGCGGGCGCTCCGCGACCCCAGTGCCGGCCTGCCTAAGCACCGCGTTCGTCAGCGTTCGCGTCACGTTCCACGGCTCTGTGTCGCCGAACTGCCAGGGCCGCGTCGAGCCGGTCAACTCGCCGGCCGCACCCGCACGTCGGGTGTCACGCTCACCGTGCCTTCCCGAAAGACGTTGCGCCACATCGCGCAGCGCGGCCTGCCCGAGCTGACGCATGGCCTTGGGCGACAGCCGCCACTGACCGTCGGAGCCACGGTCCATGAGCCCCTGGTTCATCAGGGCGCGTTCGAGTTCGGCCAATGCGCGCGCGTCGACGGCCGCATCGTCGCCGAGTTGGCGGGCCAGCATGTCGAGGTCGATATCGTCCATCTGGGCGCCCGCGTAGCTCTGCGACAACTGCTCGGACAGCTGCTCCAGTTCGGCGATGTCGGCCATCGCCTGCGCCCCCTCACCCATGCCCATCGGATCGTCCCCGGAGAAGCGCTGCGAACCGTCCCAGTCCTCCCCTGGCCTGGCGGCCTGCAGGTGCGAGTCCAGGCGGTTGAGCGCGTTCATCAACGACGGCGATCCGAATGCCTGCTGCGCCAACGCATCCAACTCAGCGCGTTGCTGCGCCGACAGGCTGTTGCGGAACCGCTGCGCGGCGGCCGACCGCTTGGCCAGCGTGTCGAGGAGCTCGTCGATGTCCTTCGGGTTCTCCGGAAAGAACTCGCCGTGCTTGTTCATGAAGTCCTGGAAGTCCTCGGGTGAATCCTCGCCTCGAGAATGCTTGTCCAGCAGATCATTCAGGTCATCGAGCATATCGTTGACGCGCTGCCGGTCCTCGTCGGTGGCATTCTCCAAGGCGTCCTTCATACCGGCGAAGCGCTGGTCGAGCATCTCGCGGCCCATCAGGTCCTTGATCTGCTCGTACTTCGCGCGCGCCTCCTCGCTGCGCCACTCGTACTCGGAGAGTTCCTGAACCGCCTTGGCCGGTGACGGCGACAGCGACTCCATCTGCAGTTCGCCGAAACGGGCGTCGTCGTCCAGGGCGCGCGCCAATTCCTTGCGCTCGGCCAGCACGGCCTCATCCAGCAGCTTCTTGATCTCCTGCAGAGTGCCGTCGAGGTTGTTCTCCCGCAACAACTCCCGGCGCTTGCGATTGGCCTCGGCGGCCAGCCGATCCGCACCCCGCATGTTCTGAGTGCCGCGGCGCATCAATTCCTGCAGTGCCCGCCGCGGCGAGCTGCCCTCCATGACGTCCTGGCCGATCTGTTCCAGCGCCTCGCGAAGATCGACCGGAGGCGCCAGCGGATCCGGCCCGCCGGTGTACCGCGTGTACCGCGAGGTGTGTTTAGCCATAGACGGTTTCGCCCTCACCGGACACCTTGTCGATTCGCTTGGCCAGGTACAGCGCCTCGAGTGCGAGTTCCAGCGCAGAGGCCCGTTCACCGTCGTTCTGGGCGCCCAGTCGGGTGGCGATCTCGTCGACCACCGGCAGGTCCGGCACCGCGGCGAGAACGTCCTTGGCCGACACACGCTCGCCGGTGGTGACCGGTGCGCCGTCCTCCACCGCGGCCACCAGCGGTCCGACGTCCAGCCCACCGAGCAGGCGCTGCGCGGTGTCGGCGGTGGCGCGGCGCAGCAGATGTTCCAGCACCGCCTGCTCGCGCCCCTCCTCACCGGACTCGAACTCCAGCTTGCCGCGCAGCACGTCGATCACGGTGCCCAGATCCACCACGCGCGCAACCGGATCCTGCTCACCGAGGATCGTCGAGCGGTGCCGGGCCGCGGCGGCCACGGTCTCCGCGGCCGCGATCGCGAAGCGCGCCGACACACCCGAGCGCTGGTCGATCGACTGCGACTCGCGCAGCCCGCGGGCGAACCGCGCCAGCACCGCCAGCAGGTAGGCCGGCACCGCGGCGGCGAGCTTGGCCTCCTGGTTGATGACGCCGACCTCGGCCTCGAGCTCAAGTGGGTAGTGCGTGCGGATCTCCGCGCCGAACCGGTCCTTGAGCGGGGTGATGATGCGCCCACGGTTGGTGTAGTCCTCGGGGTTGGCGCTGGCGACGACGAGCACGTCAAGCGGGAGCCGCAGCGTGTAGCCGCGGACCTGGATATCGCGCTCCTCCATCACGTTGAGCATCGACACCTGGATGCGCTCGGCGAGGTCGGGCAGTTCATTGATGGCGACGATGCCGCGGTGCGCCCTTGGAATCAGGCCGAACGCAATGGTCTCCGGATCGCCGAGGCTGCGGCCCTCGGCGACCTTGATGGGGTCGATATCGCCCACCAGATCGGCAACGCTGGTGTCGGGCGTGGCGAGCTTCTCGGTGTACCGCTCGCTGCGGTGGCGCCACGTGATGGGCAGATCGTCACCGGAGGTGGCCGCGCGCCGGATCGACTCCGGGGTGATCGGCGTGAAGGGGTGCTCGCCGAGTTCGGAACCCTCGATCACGGGCGTCCATTCGTCGAGCAGTCCGGTCAGCGCCCGCAGCAAGCGGGTCTTTCCCTGCCCGCGCTCGCCCAGCAGAACGATGTCGTGCTCGGCGATCAGCGCCCGCTCCAGCTGCGGCAGAACAGTGTCCTCGAAGCCCAGGATGCCCGGCCACACGTCGCGACCCTCGGCCAGCGCGGCGAGCAGATTCTCCCGGATCTCCTCCTTGACTCCCCGTTCGACGTGGCCCGAGGCACGCAGTTCACCGACAGTACGGGGCAGATCGTTAGGTGATGTCACCACTCCACGCTACGACTGCTCGGCGACAGCGGCACCGCTTCCCCCTGAGAGCGAACACCGCCGCCACGTCGTGGGATCGCCTCGGCGGCCCCGATCTGCCGACACCGCCAACGCGTCACGGCACGGCGCGGAAGCACTCGGCAAATCTCGAAGCGATGAAGACCGCCGATTCTCCATAGTTTGCTGAACTTCAAGCCTTCGCGCATCTGCGCCACTCAAATCATCGACTCCGACGAAGCTTGCAATCGCGAATACTTGCCGAACATCATATTTTTGAGCACGCAAGTAGCCAGCTATCAGCGCGAGCCACCGCGAGCCAGTGATCTTCGCTACAGGTGTGCTGGCGGCGTACTTTGGGTATCAGGAACAGTCAAGGGGCAATTCCATAGACCATCCAGCCGAGGCGCTGGGGCACGCACGAAGGGGACGACATGACGGGCAAGTTCAGGAGAACCTCGCGGCGGCTGCTATTGGCACTCGGTGGACTGGCGGCAAGCGGCGCGCTCGTGTTCGGAGCACCGACGGGGTTGGCGAGCGCGGCGCCAGGCGACAACGAGCCAAATCCGAGCTGCTTCGGCATTCCGGAGTGCACCATCCCCGGGTTCGGATTCATCGAGCCGAACGGCAGGGGCGGCGGCGGCTACGCGAACGGCACCGCAGGCGGCGCCTTCTCGAGAGGCGAGGCGGGCGGCGGCTACGCGACAGGAAAGGCCGGCGGCGCGTTCTCGCGGGGTGAGGGCGGCGGCGCCTTCTTGCGGGGCATGGCCGGCGGTGCCTGGAGTCACATGGGCTAGCGCCAGCTCAGCCGCGCTCGCCTAGTCGCGAGCTCTGAGGAGATCAGTGCGCGAAGTGGCGCGCGCCGGTCAAATACAGCGAGATACCCGCCGCGGCCGCGGCCTCGGTGACGACGTCATCGCGCATTGACCCACCCGGGTGCACGATCGCCTTCACACCCGCGGCGGTGAGGGTCTCCAGACCGTCGGGGAACGGGAAGAAGGCGTCTGAGGCCGCGACGCCGCCCGCCACCCGGTCGCCGCCCCGCTCGACGGCCAGTCGGGCCGCGTCGACCCGGTTGACCTGACCCATGCCGACGCCGACCGTCGCACCGTTCGATGCGACGACGATCGCGTTGGACTTCACCGCGCGGCAGGCACGCCAGGCGAAGACCAGGTCCGCCAGCGTCGCCGGGTCGGCGGGCTCGCCAGTGGCCAACGTCCAGTTGGCCGAATCGTCGCCCGCCGCGTCGAGCGCATCCCGCTGCTGCACCAGCAGGCCACCGCTGACCTGGCGGAACTCAGTCCCGGCCGCCTGCGGCTCAGAGGCGACAAGAACGCGAATGTTCTTCTTGCGGGCCAGAATCTCGACCGCTCCGTCCTCGTAGGCCGGCGCGATGATCACCTCGGTGAAGATATCGGCCACCGTCTCTGCCATCTCGACACTGACCGCGGTGTTAGAGGCGATCACGCCGCCGAAGGCGCTAAGCGGATCGCATTCGTGGGCCTTGCGGTGCGCATCGGCGACCGACACCGAGGACACCGCGATGCCACACGGATTGGCGTGCTTGATGATCGCCACGCAGATGTCCTCGTGGTCGAACGCGGCCCGCCACGCTGCGTCAGCGTCGGTGTAGTTGTTGTAGGACATCTCCTTGCCGTGCAACTGCTCGGCCTGCGCCAGTCCCGGCCAGCCGGCGTCGTCGACGTACAGCGCGGCCTGCTGGTGGGGATTCTCGCCGTAGCGCAGCACCGCGGTGCGGCGCCAGGTGCCGGCGTACCACTGCGGCAACGTGCCGGGCACCTCGACGTTCTCCGGCGCCAGCGTCGACCCCATCCAGCTCGCGACCGCCACGTCGTACTCAGCGGTGTGCCGGAAAGCCAACGACGCCAGGCGCTTCCGCTCACTGAGTGTGAATCCACCGGAGCGCACGGCCGCGAGAACACCGTCATAGCCGATGGGTTCCACGACCACGGCGACGCTCGGGTGATTCTTGGCCGCGGCGCGCACCATCGACGGTCCACCGATGTCGATCTGCTCGACGCACTCGTCCTCGGCGGCACCGGAGGCGACGGTCTCGCTGAATGGGTACAGGTTCACCACGACGAGTTCAAAGGCCTCAACCCCGAGCTCGGCCAGCGCCGCGAGATGCTCGGGCTTGCGGGTGTCGGCGAGCAGTCCGGCGTGCACGCGGGGATGCAGCGTCTTGACCCGGCCGTCGAGCACCTCGGGGAAACCGGTTACCTCCTCGACCGGTGTCACCGGGACACCGCTGGCCGCAATCGTTTTCGCGGTCGATCCGGTGGACACGATCGCCACACCGGCGTCGTGCAGACCGCGTGCCAGCTCGGCCAGACCCGTCTTGTCGTAGACACTGATCAGTGCCCGCCGGATCGGGCGCCGGCCCTCGTTCGCGTCAGTCATCCCAAGGCCGCCTTTCGTCCCGTCCAGATCACGCCGCGTGTTGCCATCGCCGCGAGTACATCCACCAACAACCGTCGTTCGACGACCTTGATCCGCTCGTGCAGACTGGCCTCGTCGTCACCGTCAAGAACCGGCACCGCCTCCTGCGCCAGGATCGGGCCGGTGTCCACACCCGCGTCGACCAGGTGCACGCTGCAGCCAGTCACCCTGACACCGTAGGCCAGGGCGTCGGGCACCGCGTGCGCGCCGGGAAAGGCTGGTAGCAACGCGGGATGCGTGTTGACGACGCGGCCGCTGAACCTCGAAAGAAACTCCGGCCCAAGAATCTTCATGAATCCCGCTGACACCACCAGGTCCGGCTGGTGCTCCGCGGTGGCCGCCGTGATCGCCGCGTCCCAGCTGGCACGGTCGGGGTGATCGCCGAGCCGGACGGTGTAGCCGGGTATTGACGCTGCGGCGGCGATCTCCAACGCGCGACAGTCCCGGTCGGTACCCACCGCGACCACGCGCCCTGGGTAGTCACCCACGGTGGCGGCCAGCAGCGACTCGAGCAGCGATCCGGTTCCCGATGCCAGCACGACCAGGCGCGCGGGCGCGCTGGGGGGCACATGAAGCGGTGGCTGCACGCGATGCAGCCTAATCGGCCCCTCGCCGGTTCTCGTCGCTGGAGGTCCCCGGCCAGTCGATGGCCGCATCGTCGTCGGTGAAGAAGTGCGCCTCGGGGTCGTCGTCGAAGTCATCGGGCCGCGGCGCCCGGACTGCACGCGGCTCGGCGCGCGGGTAGTCGGGCAGCGGGATCGGCGGGTGGCGGCGGGGTTCTGAGATCGGCTCGGCCTCGACCGGTGGGAACACCTCGAACTCCGGCTCAGCCTCGACCTGCGGGAATACCTCGGAGTCCGGCTCGAGGTCGACGTCGAAGACGGGTTCTAACTCCGGCTCCAGCTCGGGGTCGAACTCGGGCTCGGGCTCCGGGTCGACATCGGCAGTGGGCGCCGTCGGCACAGGCGGGGCCATCGCAGCGGCGACCGGCCTCGGCCGGCGCAGCTGCGAGATGCCGCCGGTCATCGCGACGGTCAGGCCGCCGATGGCGACGAACCACAACACGATCGCGGGCCCGAACGTCGCCTGGTCCACACCGACGTCGCCGAAGTTGCCCAGCCGGCCACTGCCCGCGTACGCCAGAACCACCATCACCGCGGCCGCCAACAGCGACGCCACCACGAGCTTCGCGGCCGCCGTGGGCAGCGGCACCGGGCGCCGCGCGCACTGCTGGCCGACCGCGACCGCCGATGCCGCCGCGACGATCAGCAAAGCGACCCAGATCGGTCCCAACGGGGGTGTCGGCGCGGCAGCCAGCACCGGCACCGCGGGGATGTCGCCGCCGAGCACCGTGAACGAACTGAACGTGGCCAGCCCGATGTGCGCGCTGGATCCGACGACGACGGCAGCGGTGCCGACGATGACGTTCGGGATGTAGAGCACCGACAGGAGCATGAGGCTCAGTTGTCCGAACACCGAGTCGGTGATTGCGAACAGCTCGTGCATGGTCCCCCAGTGCACGACGAGCGACCCGGCCGCGATGACGCCGGACAGACCGCACAGCGCCAGTACGCCCGCAGCGGCTGCGCGGCCGGCATCAGGCAACCAGTCGGGCACCCACGGCAGAACCGTGATGCGCCGCCCGACCCGCAACCCGACGCCGATCAGGGCGCCCGCGAAGTGAACGGCCAGCACACCGCCGAAGGCGCGCAACGCGCTCGGGGTCTGAAGCTCGACGAGCACCGACGACGCATCGTGAATGACCGCAAGGGCGATAGCGGTCATGAGTAGCGGGCCGCCGATCGCCGACGCAACCACCCACCGGATGACGAACCAGGAGGAGCCCCGAGACACCGCGGCAGCCGTCGTACGGGCGGTCCCCCACACCATCGCGAGCAGCGGGAGCAGCGGCATGACGCCGAGGACCCGACCACCGATCGAGACCGGCACCTGGTGCACGCCTAACCACATGCTCGCGATGGCACCGAACGCGCCGGTCATATCGCTGTTCGCGATCAACAGCTGTAACAACACCACAGCCGCGATGATCACCAGCGCGGTGACCGACGGCCCGAACGCGACCCTGAGAAGGTCGCGGGCCTGACGGGTGCCGACTGGCCGGTTGTCCACTAGACGGGTCTCTCCTCGCGCAGGCAGGTGCGCGCGCGGATCGGATGCGCGCCGCTAGAGACTACGACGTCGGAGGACTGGCTTGCTGCGAAGCCGGTGGCTGCGACTGTTGTGTCGGCTGCTGTGCCTGGTGCTGCGGAGCCTGCACCGTGCCCTGCGGTCCGGTGTCGGCCGAGCTGCCAGGAGGCTGCGGCTGGCCGTACGCGGGGAAACCGGTCGGAGGCGTCGGAGGCCCCGACTGATGCCCACCGGGCTGCTGCCCACTCTGCTGGCCGGGAGCCGGGAAGCCACCGGTCGACGAGCCACCGGCGTAGCCGCCGTACTGCTGCGGGTAACCCGGCCGCTGCTGCGGGGCCTGATGCTGGCCACCGTGCTGCGGGGCACCGTGCTGGCCACCCTGCTGCTGGCCACCCTGCTGCCCGTAGTACTGCGGCTGGTACTGGCCGTAGCCCTGAGGCTGCTCATACCGCGGCTTGGGCTCGGGTGCGGTGATCACGCCCGCGTTCAGGAGAAGGTTCGCGATGGCGGCACCGGCCTGCAGGAATGAGAAGGCGGCGACCACGTAGAGGCCCCATCCGATGGTGACCTCGGCCGGCGCACTCAGGACTTCAGCCACGATCACCAGGAACGCCAGCACCGAGATGATGGCCACCCAGGCGTCCAGGGCCTTCTGCTTGGGGAGCAGTGCCACACCGGCGACCAGTCCAGCCAGCAGAGCGGCCACGACGGCCAGACCCAGCTCGGTGGTGCTGCCGCTCGCGGTACCGAGCTGCGGGAAGTCGGAGTTGCTGATCGTGAAAAGCGGGCCGAAGTTCGCCAGATAGACGGCGATGCCGAAGACGGCTACGGCGATATTCAGGTACATCGGCAGCGAGCTGGGCTCCGAGGCTGCGGGTTCCGGGGCCCTGCCGAGCTGCTGGGTTGGCGCCGCGAACTGAGTCGTCGGCTGTGCGGACTGATATCCGGGGCTATTGGGCGGGTAGGTCATGACCTCTCCTGTACTTGCGATTCTTTGACCACGCTAGCGCACGCCCCTGTCGATGACCCGACGTCCAGCGCGTCACCTACCTCGTCCGCAACGCAGAGCAAACACCGCCGATCAGGCGGTCACCAGCACCGGCTCGTCTCGCGAATTCGCCTCGGATGTCTCGATTTCACGGACCAGCGGCAACACATTGGCGCCGAAGTACTCGATCTCCTCCTGAAAGTGCAGGAAGCCGCCGAGGATCAGATCGACGCCCCGCTTGCGGTACGCCGCAATGCGCTCGGCCACCTGTTCTGGCGTGCCGATCAGCTGGGTACGGAACCCGTCGTTGTACTGAACGAGGTCCTCGAACGTGGAGTCGGCCCACATGCCCTTCTTGTCGCCGGTCGAGTTGCCTGCCTGTTGCACGGCGCCGCGGAACCCCTCCACCGCGGGCCGGTTGGCCTTGTCGATGATCTCGCGCAGGACGTCCTTGGCTTCTCGTTCTGTGTCGCGGGCGATGATGAAGCCGTTGAGCCCGAATTTGACCTCACGCCCGGCGTCACGGGCGTGGTCACGGACCTCGACCACCTGCTCGGTAATACCCGCAAAGTCCTTGCCGTTGGAGAAGTACCAGTCGGAGTAGCGGCCACCGTTGCGGCGGGCCGCCGTTGAATTGCCGCCCTGGAAGATCTCCGGGTTGGGCCGTTGCGGTGTGTTGAGCGGCTTGGGCTTCAGCGTGAAGTCGTGGATTCGGTAGAAGTCGCCACGGAAGTCCACGTCGTCCTCGGTCCAGATCTTGCGCAGCACCTGGAGGAATTCCGCGCTGCGGCGGTAGCGCTCGTCATGCTCGAGCCAAGGCTCGCCGAGGTGGGTGAACTCGTCCTTGAACCAGCCGGACACGACGTTCACGGCGAACCGCCCATTGCTCAGGTGGTCGGCGGTGGCGCCCAGCTTGGCCAGCACGGCCGGCTGCCACAGGCCGGGGTGCACTGCTGCGATGACCTTGAGCCGTTGCGTGGCCAGCAGCAGCGCCAGGGAGAAGCTGGTCGACTCGTGCTGGTACTCGGCGCCGTAGCTGGCCTCGTAGCGGACTTGGCTCAGCGCGTACTCGAAGCCGTTGTCCTCCGCGGTCTGCGCCAGCTTCTTGTTGTAGTCGTAATTCCAGTCGGTGCGCTGTTCGATATCGCTGGTCACCAGTCCGCCGCTGACGTTGGGCACCCAGTAGGCGAACTTGACGTGGTCGGCGATGCGTTCGGTCGTCATACCTCCTCATCCCAGCGAGGGTGCGCAGCCCGGTCACGGGTATCGATCGACGTGAACCGAACGCCTCGACCCCCGGCACGCGAGCCACATTGTGTCCAGGTTCGGAGTGCCACCGTGCGGCCTCACCTGGGCCCGGCCTTGCGCTCAGCGACTGAAACACGTTCTAATTCTGGTCATGGACTACGGGCTCGTTCTCTTCACCAGCGATCGCGGCATCACTCCGGCGGCTGCCGCCAAGCTCGCCGACGATCACAACTTCACGACGTTCTACGTGCCCGAGCACACCCACATCCCGATCAAGCGCCAGGCCGCGCACCCGACGACGGGTGACGAGACGCTGCCCGACGACCGCTATATGCGCACCCTGGACCCGTGGGTCAGCCTCGGCGGGGCCGCGGCGGTCACCTCGAAGGTGCGGCTGTCGACGGCGGTGGCGCTGCCGGTGGAGCACGACCCGATCACGCTGGCCAAGTCGATCGCCACACTCGACCACCTGTCCGGCGGCCGGGTCAGCCTCGGCGTCGGATTCGGTTGGAACACCGATGAACTCGCCGATCACAACGTGCCCCCGGGCCGGCGTCGCACCATGCTTCGCGAGTACATCGAGGCGATGCGGGCGCTGTGGACTCAGGAGGAGGCCGAGTTCGACGGCGAATTCGTGAAGTTCGGTCCGAGCTGGGCGTGGCCAAAGCCGGTTCAGTCGCACATCCCGGTCCTCGTCGGCGCCGCGGGCACCGAGAAGAACTTCAAGTGGATCGCGAAGTCTGCCGACGGCTGGATCACGACGCCGCGCGACTTCGACATCGACGCGCCGGTCAAGCTGCTGCAGGACACCTGGGCCGCCGCCGGCCGCGACGGCGCCCCGCAGATCGTGGCACTGGACTTCAAGCCCGACCCCGACAAGCTGGCGCGCTGGGCCGATCTCGGCGTCACCGAGGTGCTGTTCGGCCTGCCTGACAAGCCCGACGCCGAGGTCGCGGCATATGTCGAGAGGCTCGCAGGCAAGCTCGCGGCGTTCGCCTGACGCGTTGGCGGTGGGGTTCGGCGCTCGCGCCGAAATCGACGCTAGGGTCGTGACTGCTTGCCGGGAACGACCATGGCGTCGATCTCGCGGTGTGATCGACTCAGTCTCGGCGCATGTGACCGCCTATCGCGCTAGGCCAGTGTCGCGCGGTTGCCGTGCTCGGTGTGCCACACGCTGATCGCCGCACCGAGCGGTTCGCCGTCCGACATCAGCGCGACCAGGTCCTCATCGTCGGTGGTGGCCATGAACCGCGTGCCGTCGGCATCCAGCCTGCCGACGATGATGCCGGTCCGGATCGGCCAGTCATAGCGCACCGAGTAGGTCTCGATCGTCGCGGACCCGTCGGGCTCCTTGGTCACCTCGACCTTGGGCAGCGCGGCGATCTCCTCCTTGAGCTCCTCGCTGCGGTCGGTGCGCCATTCGACGGGATCGGTGGAGTAGATGCCGATCGAGTACTTGCTCATGATGCCGCCGTTGGCGCCGACGAGTCCGAATGCGCCTGGGTTGCCTCGCATCTGGTTGACCGTCTCGGCGATACCGTGCAGCGAGTAGCTGTTGCCCGGGCCGCCGAAGTAGGGCAGTCCCCCGGTGAGGGTCAACCCCCGCGGATCATCGGCGTCGAGCCCGAGCGCCTCGCAGATGACGAAGACCGGGAACGGGAAGCAGCTGTACAGGTCGAACGTCGCGATATCGTCGACGCCAATCCCGGCCACCCGCAACGCCTCCTGCGCCGCCAGCACTGTGGCGGGGCCTGCGCCGAGATCGACGCGGTCCAGCAGCGGCTGCTCAATCAGGTCGGAGTGCCCGTGCAGGTACACCCACTTATCCTCGGGCACACCGATTCTGCGGGCCGCTTCGACAGACATCATGACCGCCGCCGCACCCTGGTTCACCGTGTCACGCGCCACCAGCAGTCGCGGGTACGGATCGCAGATCATCCGGTTGTCGTCGGTGACGGTGACAATCTCATCCACCGAGCGTTCCACTGGCGATGACGAGAATGGGTTATTGGCAGCAACTTTCGACATCGGCGCGAACAGCTCGGCCATCTGCTTGCGGTAGGCGTCCACGCCGAGCCCGAGGCGGGCGCGGCGGGCGTTGTCGAGCAGGCCGTACTGCACCGCCGCCCCTGTCAGGCCGTGCTGCACCGTGTAATCGTCGATGTAGCTGTAGATCTGGTGGCCACGGTCTTCGAGTTGACCCTCGACGTGCTCGGTGAAGTCCGGCTTGTCGTCCCGATTGGCGAAGTAGCGCGCCGTGGACCCCGGCTCGGACCCGATGATCATCGCGACGTCGGCGGCACCGGAGAAGATCGCGTTGCCGGCCTCGGTGACGAGCTTCTGCGGGCTCTGCCCGCCGACCGGCTCGAGCACCACACGGGCCGGGTCAGCACCCAGGCGGTTCATCACCGACCGCGGGTAGTTGTTCGACTTGCCCAGGGTCGCGGGCATCGGGCCGGAGATCTCGAACTGGCGCAGCGCGAAGACGAGTTCGACGGCGTTGGCCACCTTGGCCGCCTCGACGCCGGTGTCCTCGATGGCAGCCCTGGCCGCGGCCGTCGCCAGCTCCACCGCCGACATTCCCCGGTAGTCCGGGGCGTCGATGCGCTCGGTGAACTGCCCGACGCCGACGAGGACGGGGGTACGAGGGTCGACCGGCATTACAGACCTCCTGGCAACTGTTAGTTCGTCACGCTAATCGACGGCACCTGCCGCTCCAAATGGAGGTCAGGCCGTTTCAACACCACCGCCTGCGGCCATTCGCCGAGACCGCTCCCTTGACGGCCATGTCACTTAGTGACACAGTGGATCCTGTCACTAAGTGACACGATCTGGAGGTGGTGTTCATCGACGAAGCGCACAACGAGAAGCAGGCCGAGGCGCGGCTCGCCGTTTCCAGGCACGCTGCCGATTTGTTCTGGGAGCACGGCGTGTCCGCGACCAGCGGGGACGACATCGCGGCGGCCGCGGGGCTCTCGACACGAACGATCTGGCGCTACTTCAGGACCAAGGAGAGCTGTGTGGAGCCGGTGCTCGCGCAGTCGGCCGATCGGTTCATCGCGACATTGCATCGGTGGCCGCACGACCTGTCACTGGCGGATCACCTCGCCGCGGACAGCATTGCCCACCCGCTCTCACCGGGCGACATCAAGGACGAGGTCCGGGGGTTGCGACTCGCCACCATGACGGCAGAGGAGCCCGCGCTGCGCACCGCCTACCTGATGGTCCATGACCGAATGGAGCGCGGCTTCATCCCCGTGATCGCCGAACGCTTGCACCTGCCCGAGGACCACCTCACGGTCCGCCTCTGCGCCGCCGCGGTCACCGGGGCGTTCCGTGTCATCGACGAGGACGTCAGTCGAGCGGTCATCGTCGACGGGACGGTCGTGAGCCAGGCCGAGGCGTTGGCGCTCATCGACCGTGCCATTCGCGAGGCGACCAACGGCCGCCTCGGCGGGCCGGTGAATCGCTGACCAGACACACCAACCACCGCCAACTGAATACAACTCACGAGCCCGCAACAGTCGGCCCGTCGGACGTGTTCGCCTTCAACCCGAGAGGACTGTCATGCCGCTACCCGAGATCATCAGTGTCGAGGAGCTCTTCAGCCCACCTGTGCAGACGGGCGCGACGATCTCACCGGATGGCACCAGGATCGCCTACCTGGCACCGTGGAAGAACCGCCTCAACATCTGGGTACAGAACCTCGACACCGATGAGGCCCCACGGTGCGTGACCGCCGATGAGACCCGCAGCGTCTACATCTATCACTGGACCGACGACCCGCGATGGATGCTCTACATGCAGGACAGCGGCGGTGACGAGAACTGGCACGTGTACCGCGTCGATCTGGACGATCCGGATGCCGCTGCGGTGGACCTGACTCCGTTTCCGGGTGCCAGGGCGAGTTTCGACCTGCCCAGGGGTCTGCCCGGAAAGGCGATCGTGCAGATCAACAACCGCAACCCCGAACTGCTCGACGCCTACGAACTCGACATCGCCACAGGCGAACTCACGCTGATCGCACAGAACCCCGGCACCGTCGTCGGCTGGCTCACCGCCCCCAATGGTGATCTCTTCACCAATACGCTGACTGCCGAAGGCGATGTCGAGATATCCCAGTGGGACTCGGCCACAGCGACATTGCGCCCGGTCAAGGTCTATCAGGGCGCCGACTACCCGCTGGGTATCTTCCCGGTCGTCATAACCCCGGACGGCACAGGCATCTGGCTCGGATCGAATGAGGGCACTGATCGGACCCGGCTGGTCCGGGTGGATGTGGCCACCGGCGCAGAGACCGAGGTGGACAGCCACCCGACGTTCGATCTCGCGGCGCAGATGGTCCTCCCCAACCCGTTCATCCTCAGCGAGAGGACCGGCGAACTGATAGGCGCCCGTTACTACGGGGAACGTCAGGTGATCCATGCACTGGACCCGAATTTCGCTGCCGTACTGGACAAGCTGACGGGGCTTTCGGACGGCGACCTCGCCGCGCTGTCCTCCGACGAGGCCGAGCGACGCTGGGTGGTCAACTTCACCCACGACCGTGATCCGTATGCCACCTATCTCTACGACCACTCGACAGGCGAGAGCCGACTACTGTTCCGGCCGTATCCGCATCTGGACCCAGAGGCCCTGGCCCCGATGACGCCCGCCACCATCACCTCACGCGACGGGCTTGACCTGCACGCCTATCTGACGCTGCCGATCGGGGTCGACCCGGTCAATCTGCCGCTGGTTCTTCTGGTGCATGGCGGCCCATGGGCACGTGACTGCTGGGGCTTCCAACCCGATGTGCAGATGCTCGCCAATCGCGGTTACGCGGTGCTACAGGTCAACTTCCGCGGATCGACCGGCTACGGCAAGGCCTTCGTCAAGGCGGCCATCGGTGAGTTCGCCGGCAAGATGCACGACGACCTGATCGACGCCGTCGACTGGGCCGTCAAGCAGGGCTACGCCGACCGCGACAAGGTGGCGATCTTCGGCGGCTCCTACGGCGGTTACGCGTCGCTGGTCGGCGTGACCTTCACACCCGATGTGTTCGCCGCTGCCATCGACTACGTCGGCATCTCCAGTCTGGCCAACTTCATGCGCACACTGCCGAATGTGGCCCGCCCGTTCCTGGCCAACAACTGGCACCTCTACGTGGGCAATCCCAACGACCCCGCGCAGGAGGCCGACATGCTGGCCCGCTCACCGATTACCCGCGTGGATCAGATCCGCACGCCGCTCCTGGTGGTCCAGGGAGCCAACGACTCCCGCGTCGTGCAGGCCGAGTCGGACAACCTGGTGGCGGCACTGCGCGCCCGCGGGGTCGAGGTCGAGTACATGGTCAAGGAGGACGAGGGGCACGGATTCCTCAACCCGGACAACCAGATTGACATGTACCACGCCGTCGAGCGATTCCTCGCCCAGCACCTGGGCGGACGCATCTAACTGCCGAGCAGACACAAAACTGCCCCTTTCCGAGCGGAAAGGGGCAGTTTTGTGTCTGCTCGCGGGAGAACTCGCGGGTGCTGCTTACAGGCTCTCGAGGATCTCGCGCGCCTTGGCGGCGGTCTCGGACGGCGTCTTGCCGACCTTGACGCCCGCGGCCTCCAGGGCCTCCTGCTTGCCCGCGGCGGTGCCCGCGCCGTCGGACACGATGGCGCCGGCGTGGCCCATGGTCTTGCCCTCCGGAGCGGTGAAGCCCGCGACGTAGCCGACGACCGGCTTGGTCACGTTGGCCTTGATGTAGTCGGCGGCCTTCTCCTCGGCGTCGCCGCCGATCTCGCCGATCATCACGATGAGCTTGGTCTCGGGATCCTTCTCGAACGCCGCGATGGCGTCGATGTGGGTGGTGCCGATGACCGGGTCGCCGCCGATGCCGATGGCGGTGGAGAAGCCGAGATCGCGCAGCTCGTACATCATCTGGTAGGTCAGCGTGCCCGACTTCGACACCAGACCGATCGGGCCCTTGCCGGTGATGTTGTTGGGCGTGATGCCGACCAGCGACTCACCGGGCGTGATGATGCCGGGGCAGTTGGGCCCGATGATGCGGGTCTTCTCGCCCTTGTCGACGTTGTAGGCCCACGCATAGGCGCTGTCCTGCACCGGAATTCCCTCGGTGATGACGACCAGCAGCGGGATCTCGGCGTCGATGGCCTCGATGATCGCGTCCTTGGAGAACGCCGGCGGCACGAAGGCGATCGACACGTCGGCGCCGGTCTCCTTCATCGCCTCGGCGACGCTGCCGAACACCGGCAGCTCGATGTCGTTGCCGTCCTTGTCCTTGTGGGACACCTTGGTGCCGGCCTTGCGGGCGTTCACGCCGCCGACGACCTGGGTGCCGGCCTTGAGCATCAGCGCGGTGTGCTTGGTGCCCTCGCCGCCGGTGATGCCCTGGACGATGACCTTGCTGTCCTTGTTCAGGAAGATAGACATGTGTTGTTGGCTCCCTTTACTTGTTGGCCAGCTCGGCGGCCTTGTCGGCGCCGGCGTCCATGGTCTCGGCCTGGATGACCAGGGGGTGGTTGGCCTCGGCCAGGATGCGGCGGCCCTCTTCGACGTTGTTGCCGTCGAGACGCACGACCAGCGGCTTGTTCGCCTCGTCGCCCAGCGTCTTCAGCGCGCCGACGATGCCGTTGGCGACCGCGTCACACGCGGTGATGCCGCCGAACACGTTGACGAACACGCTCTTGACCTGGCTGTCATTCAGGATGACGTCGAGACCCGCGGCCATCACCTCGGCCGAGGCGCCGCCACCGATGTCGAGGAAGTTGGCGGGCTTGACCCCACCGTGGCGCTCGCCGGCGTAGGCGACGACGTCGAGGGTCGACATGACCAGACCCGCACCGTTGCCGATGATGCCGACCTCGCCGTCGAGCTTGACGTAGTTGAGGTCGTTCTCCTTGGCCTTGAGTTCGAGGGGATCTGTGGCGTCCTTGTCCTCGAACTCCGCGTGGCCGGGCTGACGGAAGTCCGCGTTGGCGTCGAGGGTGACCTTGCCGTCCAGCGCCAGGATCTGATCGTCGGGCGTGCGCACCAACGGGTTGACCTCAACCAGCGTGGCGTCCTCGCCGACGAAGACCTCCCACAGCTTCTGGATGGTCACCGCTGCGGCGTCGAGCACCTCGGCGGGCAGGTGGCCCTGCTCGGCGATCGAACGTGCGGTGGCCAGGTCGACACCCTTGACGGCGTCGACGGGGACCTTGGCGAGCCGCTCAGGCTTGGTCGCTGCGACCTCTTCGATCTCCATGCCGCCCTCGACCGAGCACATGGCCAGGTAGGTGCGGTTGGAGCGGTCGAGCAGGAAGGAGATGTAGTACTCCTCGGCGATGTCACTGGCCTCGGCGACGAGAAGCTTCTTGACGACGTGGCCCTTGATGTCGAGGCCGAGAATGTTCTGCGCGTGGGTGAATGCGTCATCGGGGGTGGCCGCGTACTTCACACCGCCGGCCTTGCCGCGTCCACCAACCTTGACCTGCGCCTTGACCATGACAGGCTTGCCGATTTCCTCGGCGATGGCCTTGGCGTCCTCGGCGGTGGTGGTCACCCGGCCGGGCGTGGTCGGTACGTTGTGCTTGGCGAACAGTTCCTTCGCCTGATATTCGAAGAGATCCATTGGCTCACTGCCTTGTCTGCGTTGACGATTGTGTTGAATAGGAAGGTCTGGCCCGATTTGGCTCGGAGGGAACTTTATCCACACGCACCGGCGGCTCCGGCATCCCGCACCATTCATGTGGCCGATCTCACCGAGGCTCTGAAGTGATACAACTCACAATCCGAGCCGGAATCAATGCATGGGTTGCCACCAACATTGGATTTTGGTTAACGTGCCTGGGGTCTAGATAACGGTATGGTTACGGCACAAAGGACTTTTAGGTTGGCTGAGCACAGTTCGTCCAGATCTCCGCAAGGGGGCAAGACGAGTGCCTTCGACGCCGCCATTACCGACATCATCCCGTTCAACGAGTTCGGCGATCTCGCCGATCTGGGCGATGACCTCACCTTCTCCAACAGCTCAGCGTTCGATCGCGAGTCCCGCGTCATCCACGCACCCGAGCTCGACGACATGCACGACACCGACGATCTCGTCCCACTGCGGCTCGTCGTGCCGAACGAGTTCCGCCCCGCACCCGGTAGTGAGCGCCGCGCATCACGCGCCTACCGCGAGAGCAACACCGACACCAGCGATGGCAGCGCACCGACCGACATCATCGACATGTCGTCGCGCCGCGGCCAGCACCGCAAGCTCGACGGCGGCGCCGTCAAGGGCCGTCTGGTAGCCGCCGCGATGGCCGCAGGCGCCACCGCGGCAGCCGCGTACTCGATGGTCAACGCCACCGACCCCGATCCGTCGGAGAACATGCTCGCTGCCGGCCAGGCGGCGTTCGTCGACGGCGGCACCATCACCGGTTCCGTCGACGGCATGCAGATCGTCACGGTCGCCCCGGCCGCGAGCGCCGCCCTGCACAGCGAGGAACTCGCCAACGGCGCCGCGTTCGCGCAGGAGCGCGCCGAGCGTGAGGCGCGTCTGGTCCGGCCGATGTTCGTGATGCCGACCAAGGGCGTGTGGACGTCGGGCTTCGGCTACCGCTGGGGTGTGCTGCACGGCGGCATCGACATCGCGAACTCGATCGGCACCCCGGTCCTGGCCGCCTCCGACGGCATCGTCATCGACTCCGGCCCCACGGCCGGCTACGGCGCCTGGGTGAAGCTGCGCCACTCCGATGGCACGGTCACGCTGTACGGCCACCTGAACACCTGGCTCGTCAGCAAGGGCGAACGGGTCATGGCAGGCGACCAGATCGCCACCATGGGCAACCGCGGCAACTCCACGGGCCCGCACCTGCACTTCGAGGTTCTCGCCGGCGGCACCAACCGCATCGACCCGGTGCCGTGGCTGGCGCAACGTGGCCTGAGCACCGGTGGTTACGTAGGCTGATCGGGTGTCCTCAGACGGACCCTCATCTGACCGAACCCGCATCATCCGGCGGCAACCGGGCGTCCTCGGGGAGCCGACGCCCCGCATGCCGGAACCTCAAACCAGCATCATTCGCCGCCACCCCACCGGCGGATTCCCCGCGCTCGCCGACGTGACCATCATCGCCCCGGCTCCCGAGGAAACCGAGACCAGCTACATCCCCCGCCCCACCCCCGCCGCCGTCGGACGCGTGCACCGTCCGCGGCCGAGCCCGGTAGCGGCGTCAGCGACGGCGACGGTCTCGATCATCAGCGGCTGGGCCACGGCCGTCATCGCCACGTCGCTCATCACCAACTGGTGGCGGAGCGACGAGTTATTCTGCGTGGCAATCGGTTTCCTCACCGCAGTGTCGGCAGCGGCCACCATCGGCGGCCTGATCTCTCTGCTGCTGCGCCGGCGCATCGGCAGGCTGCTTATCGGTGTCGGGGCGGTTGTCGCGCTGATGATCTTCGCGGGCCTGTTCGTGGCGGGCGCCAGCCTGCCCCCGGTGGTGTACGCCATCCCGGTCCTGCCGCTGGCCAGCATCGTGATGGCCGCCCTACCCGCGACCGGGCGTTGGTGCCGGTAGCACCCGAGCCAGTGCCGTTCCGGTCAACGTGAGAATAACGATCGACCTGACACTGTGAATCGCTTGTACTGAGCCTCATGCTCAGCCGTCTAGTTCGCGTCGCCCTGGTATCGGTAATCGCCGCATCGGCCGTCGCCTGCAGCAGCGATGACAACAGTTCGGGCGGCTACACCCTGCGCATCGGTGCGACGTCGGTGACTGGGACGCCGGCCGGCTCGCTGGGCTGGGGTGACCGACAGGGCATCCTCGCCGATCAGCTGAAGGCCGCGGGTGTCGACAAGATCGAGTACTCCTTCTTCCAGTCAGGCGGCGACGCCGTCTCGGCCTTGTTCGCCGGCGCCGTCGACGTTGCCGCAGTCGGCGACAATCCAGCTTTGCGGGCACGCAGCCGCAATCCCGACGTCGTTCTCCTGGCGCTTGATTCGGTGAACAGCGACCTCCAGTTGATCGGCGCGAGGGGTGGCCCCACTGACATCAGGGAACTCGTCGGCAAGAGCGTCACCGCCCCGCAGGGGACGATCCGCGACCGTACCGCGCGCCAGCTCATCGAAGCGGCGGGGCTCACCGGCCAGATCGAGGTCAGGGATGTGCCGACACCGGAGTCCATAGCCGGACTGAGTTCGGGGCAGATCGACGCGACGATCGTGAGCGGCGCGAGTTCGGTGGAACTGCAGGAGAAGGGCTACCCGATCATCGACAGTCTCTCGCGGCACGGCATGGGGAGCACCGGGACCAACATCACCCTGACGTCATTCACCGAGGCGCACCCCGACCTCCGCGATGCCTGGCAGCGAGCGGTCACCGCCGTCAACCGTGATATCAACGAGAACTTCGACGCCTATCTGCGGTGGGTCGCCGAAACCGACGGCACCAAGTTCGAGTACGTGCAGAGGTCAACTCAGGCAGCGGAATTCAATACAGAGCCGTTCCCCCAGGTCGGCGTTGACCAACTGCAGGACGCCTACGACTTCCTCAACGCCGACGGCTCGTTCGACAACGAGTACTCGATTACCGAGTGGATCGGCGCCAAGCCGTGACCACCGCGGCCATCGTCACGGCGGGCACGGCGCCACCCGGCCCCGACCTGATTGAGGTCGTCGCCGGGCAGCGTGTCCGGAAGGGGGTGTGGGAGCGCATTCCGCGTCCGGTGCGCCGAATGGTGGGTCCCGCTCTGATCCTGACGGCGTGGGCCGTCGGCTCGGCCACTGATCTGCTCAACCCCGATCTGTTCCCACCACCCACGCAGGTCGCCGCCACCGCATGGCGACTGCTCGGCGACGGCCAGCTCGCCACCCACGTCGGGGCATCGGCCACCCGCGTGGTGACCGGTACCGTCCTGGGCATCCTGATCGGCGTGCTGCTCGCGATCGCCGCCGGGCTGACCCGCACGGGAGAGGATCTCCTCGACTGGACGATGCAAATCCTCAAGGCGGTACCGAATTTCGCGCTCACACCGCTGCTCATCATCTGGATGGGTATCGGCGAGGGACCCAAGGTCGTGCTCATCACCACCGGGGTCGCGATCGCGATCTACATCAACACCTACTCCGGGATCCGCGGCGTTGACCGCCAACTGGTCGAGATGGCACAGACGCTGAAGGCCGGTCACTGGACCCTGATCACCCACGTGATCCTGCCCGGCGCGATGCCGAACTTCCTCGTCGGTCTGCGCCTGGGCCTCTCCAGCGCGTGGCTCAGTCTGATATTCGCGGAGATGATCAACACCACCCAGGGCATCGGCTACCTGATGTCCCGCGCACAGACCAACCTGCAGTTCGACATCTCCCTGCTGGTCATCGTCATCTACGCAGTCGCGGGCCTGTTGTCCTACGCGCTGGTGCGGGTCCTTGAGCGGCTGCTGCTCTCCTGGCGCAACGGCTTCGACGGCGTGGCATGAGTTCTGTCGTCACGGTCCGCGGGCTCCGGCGCGCGTTCGGGCCCCAACAGGTTCTCGACGACCTCGAACTCGACATCGCCGACGGTGAGTTCGTGGCGATGCTGGGCCGCTCGGGATCCGGCAAGAGCACGCTGCTGCGCGCGCTGGCCGGGCTCGACGATCAGGTGAGCGGATCGGTGGTGGTCCCCCGCTCGCGGGCCGTCGTCTTCCAGAACCCGCGGCTGCTGCCCTGGCGTCGCGCGCTGGCCAACGTCACCTTCGCACTGCCCGACGCCGGGCCCGATGCGCCCAGCCGCGCAGCCCGCGGGCGCGCGGCGCTGGCCGAGGTGGGCCTGGCCGACAAGGAGCAGGCCTGGCCGCTGTCCCTCTCTGGCGGTGAGGCACAACGCGTCTCCCTGGCCAGGGCCCTGGTGCGCGAGCCCGATCTGCTGCTGCTCGATGAACCGTTCGGCGCGCTTGACGCACTGACTCGGCTCAAGATGTATCGCCTACTTCACGAGCTGTGGTCGCGGCGGCACATGGCGGTCCTGCACGTCACCCACGACGTCGACGAGGCCATCCTGCTCGCGGACCGGGTGGTGGTGCTCTCCGGTGGGCGTGTGTCCCTCGATCGGCGGGTGAATCTGCCATTTCCCCGCAGCCGCGGTGACAGCGGATTCGACCCGTTGCGCCGCACCCTGCTTGCCGAACTGGGGGTAGCGGAGGAGGTCGGCCATGACCGATCCCAATGATCTCGATGAGCAGTCAACCGATGTGCTGGTCGTCGGCGGCGGCCCGGCCGCGGCATGGGCGGCCATTTCCGCGGCGGAGAGCGGGAGCCGGGTCACCCTGGTGGACAAGGGCTATTGCGGTACCAGCGGAGCGACCGCCGCGGGCGGCAACAACCTGTGGTTGATCGCTCCGGGCCCGCGCCGCGAGGAATCGATACGCGAGCGCGAGGTGGCCGCGGGAGGACTCACCGACTCCGACTGGATGTTTCGGGTGCTGACCGCCTCCTGGGACCGGATCGAGCAGCTGGCACAGTGGGGTTATCCGTTCCCCGTCGGGGCCAACGGGGAACCCATGCGCAGCAGCCTGCAGGGTCCCGAGTACATGCGGCGCATGCGGCGCAAGGCGCACCGCAGCGGAGTTCGCATCCTCGACCACCACCCGGCCCTCGAGCTCACCACCGACGCCGACGGGATCGTCAACGGCGCCAGGGGTATTGCCCGCCAGGATGGCGGGCGCCCGTGGCGGATCGCGGCGGGGGCCGTGGTGCTGGCCACCGGCGGCACCGCCTTCCTGTCCGGCACCTTCGGCACCAACGTGGACACCGGCGACGGGCTGCTCATGGCCGCCGAACTGGGCGCCGACCTGTCCGGCATGGAGTTCTCCGGCGCATACGCGCTGGCCCCGGAGTGGGGTGTGCACACCAAGGGCCGGATGCTGCAGTGGGGCAGCTTCTATGACGAACACGGGCAGCCGTTTCCCACCGAGCGCGGGCTGGGCGGGCGCCTCGACGCCCAACGCGCGCTGGCCCACGGCGAGCGGGTGTTCGCCCGACTGGACCGCGCGCCCGCCCATATCCGGCAGACCATGCGTGACGCCCAGCCCAACTACTTCCTGCCACTCGACAAGGCCGGTATCGACCCGTTCGTCACCGCCTACCCGATTCGGATGGTCCACGAGGGATCCGTCCGCGGCACCGGCGGCCTACGACTGACCGGACCAGACTGTGCGACAACGGTTCCCGGACTGTTCGCTGCTGGCGACGCGGCGACCCGCGAACTGATCACCGGCTCCCTCAGCGGCGGCGGCAGCCGCAACGGTTCGTGGGCCATAGCCTCCGGCACGTTCGCCGGCCGGGGGGCAGCACAGTTCAGCCGCGGCCGGGCCCACCCCACCGGGGCCGCCACCACGACGCCGCGATTGGGCGCCCGCCCCGGACCCGACGGCGCACCGACCGTCGAGGAGGTGGTCAGCGCGGCGCAGGCGCACGTGCTGCCGCCGTTGCGCAGCTATCTGAAATCGGAGGCGCGGCTGGCCGAGTCCGCGGTCGCACTGGAAGCGTTGTGGCGCGACGTCGCCGATGGGCTTGCGCCGGTGGCGGATCGGGATTCATACAAACCGCGCCAGGCCATCGCGTTGGTCGCCGCGGCCAGGTGGATCACGGCGTCGTCACTGGCCCGGGCCGAGAGCCGCGGCCTGCACCGCCGCGAGGACCTGCCCGAACGCGACCACCGCTACGACCACCGAATCCTGGTGGGCGGCCTGGACGAGGTCTGGACACGGCCGGATCCCGTGGCACCACAACTCATCTCCTCGGGATCCGCGGCATGATCGAGATCGTCAGCGCAACCGCGTGCATCGCGTGCGACATCTGCGTGAAGGTTTGCCCCACCGACGTTTTCGATCGGGGGGCGGACGGGGTGCCGGTGATCGCTCGACAGTCGGACTGTCAGACGTGTTTCATGTGTGAGGCCTACTGCCCCGCCGACGCGTTGTACGTCTCCCCCATCTCAGTGCCGGTCGGGGCGGACAGCCCGCACGCCGACGAGCGGGCCGTCACGCAGACCCGACTACTTGGCGGCTACCGCGAGATGATCGGCTGGGGCCAGGGCCGCACCGCGGGTGCCCGCCGCGACCAGAACCCGGCCCTGACCGCGGTGCCGCCGCTAGCAGAGTCGCAACTTCCAGTTCCCGCTGTGCTGGCCGATCGGCCCTGGAACCACCCGGATTAGAGCTTCTGGATGGGCGCGTGATTGTGCATGAGCTTGACGCGGCCCGCACTGCCGAAGTCGATGAGCGACATCGCGGACTCGCCGACACCGGCAACCTCTTCGACCCGGCCCAGCCCGTACTTGTCATGGGTGACCCGGTCACCGGGCTCCAGCGATATCAGTGGCTTGTTGCGAGCACCGCCGGGGCGTCCGGGCGCCGGGCGGGCGGAGCCGCCGAACCTGCCTGCGCCACTGACCGGAGCGCTGAACGATTGCGGGGTGTCGACGCGGCGCCAGTCGATGAGTTCCTGCGGGATCTCGCGCAGGAACCGCGATTCCGGGTTGAGCATCGGCTGCCCCCACGACGAGCGCACCTTGGCCCGGCTCAGATGCAGCCGTTGGCGCGCGCGGGTGATCCCGACGTAGGCCAGCCGCCGCTCCTCGGACAGTTCGGTCGGATCGCCGAGCGCCCGCATGTGCGGGAACATGCCGTCCTCCCAGCCGATCACGAACACGACGGGGAACTCCAGGCCCTTGGCGGTGTGCAGGGTCATCATCGTCACCACACCCGAGCCGTGTTCGGGAATCCCGTCGGCGTCGGCCACCAACGACACCCGCTCCAGGAACTGCGCCAGCATGCCGGTGTCGGGGACGTCCTCGTCGGCGGGTTCGCCCTCCTCCTCGCGCAGGGCGGCGGCGTTGGTCATGTCGATGCTGAACTCGTGCGCGACGCTGACCAGCTCGTTGAGGTTGTCCAGTCGCGCCAGATCCTGTGGGTCATTGGATGTTTCGAGTTCGCGTCGATAGCCGGTGCGGTCCAGCACGGCCTCGACCAGATCCCCCAGCTCGCCGTCGAGTAGGCCGCGCAGCTCGTCCAGCATCTTCACGAAGCTGGCAATGGCCTTCTCCGAGCGCGTGTTCAGCAACGGGACTCGGCCCGCGGCGGCCTCCTGCAGGGCATCGTTGAAGTTGGCGCCGGTGTTCTCGGCGTGCACCGCGACGCACGCCTCGGCACGGTCACCGATGCCGCGGCGCGGGGTGTTGAGGATGCGGCGCATGCTCACCGCGTCACCGGGGTTGTCGAGCACGCGCAGATACGCCACGACGTCGCGGATCTCCTTGCGCTCGTAGAAGCGAACGCCGCCAACAACCTTGTAGGGAATGCCGGCACGGATGAAGACGTCCTCCAGCGCGCGCGAGCTGTTGTTGGTGCGGTAGAACACCGCGACGTCGTTGTAGGTGATCTCGCCGCGGTCGGCGAGCGCGTCGATCTCCTCGGCGACGAACCTGGCCTCGTCGTGCTCGTTGTCGGCGACATAGCCGACGATGAGTTCGCCCTCACCGGCATCAGTCCACAGGCGCTTCTCACGACGACCCGCATTGCGCGAGATGACGGAGTTGGCGGCCGACAGGATATTCTGCGTGGAACGGTAATTCTGTTCCAGCAGAATGGTTGTCGCGTTCGGGTAGTCGCGCTCGAAGTCCTCGATATTGCGGATGGTGGCGCCGCGGAACGCGTAGATCGACTGGTCGGCGTCACCCACCACGCACAGTTCCCCTGGTGGCACGTCACCGGCCTCGGCCGAGCCGGGGTCGGGGTGGCCGACCAGTTCGCGCACCAGCATGTACTGCGCGTGGTTGGTGTCCTGGTACTCGTCGACCAGGATGTGCCGGAAGCGCCTGCGGTAGTACTGCGCGATCTGCGGGAATGCCTGCAGGACGGCGACCGTCTCCCCGATCAGATCATCGAAGTCCAGCGCGTTGGCGGCGCGCAGCCGACGCTGGTACTCGGAGAACACCTCGGCGACGACGCGGGTCAGGTCGTCACTGGTCTCGGTGAGCTCGGCGGCCGCGCGGTCGGGGTCGATCAGCTCGTTCTTGAGGTTGGAGATCGAGTTGGACAGCAGCCGCGGTGAGTACCGCTTGGTGTCCAGGCCCATGTCCTTGGCGATCATCATCAGCAGGCGCCGTGAGTCGTCCGCGTCATAGATCGAGAAGTTGGAGTTCAGACCCGGCAGCAACGACGCCTGGTTCCGCAGGATTCGCACGCAGGTGGAGTGAAACGTCGACACCCACATGGACCGCGCGCGGGGGCCGATCAGGTCGACGACACGCTCACGCATCTCGGCGGCGGCCTTGTTGGTGAACGTGATGGCCAGCACCTGCCCGACACCGACGTCGCGCGCCGCGAGCAGGTAGGCAATGCGGCGGGTCAGCACGGCGGTTTTACCCGACCCTGCTCCGGCGACAATGAGCAGCGGTGTTCCCTCGTGGAGCACCGCCTGGCGCTGTTGCGGGTTCAGCCCGTCGAGCAACTGGTCGGTTTCGGTGGCGATCGACATATCCCCTTGAACTTACCGCTGTACAGGGACAGTTTGCGCCGAGCCGTGCCGGTCATCACGCCGAGCCATGCCGGTCACCAGGGCGGGCCCTGCGATGTCACCCGGGCGGGCGCTGCGATGTCTTTGCGCCGACGCCGCTGTTGGTGGCACACTCGATCTGTGCTCGATCTGCAGGGACGGTTTTTTTATGGACACCGGCAACCGGTGTCCGTGGTCTAGCTACTTCCCAGAGCCCCGCGGTCCGCTTCCGGATCCGGGGCTCGACTCTCATGTGAGACCCGAAACCGGATGAGACCACAATCCATGCGCGAAGAGAATTCGGAGTCACAAGACATGAGCGTTGAAACTGAGCCCACTCCCGACATCGACGATCTTCGTCATGAGATCGATCGCCTTGACGCCGAGATCCTGGCTGCCGTTGCCCGTCGCACCGAGGTGTCAAAGCTGATCGGCAAGGCCAGGATGGCCTCCGGCGGCACCCGTCTGGTGCACAGCAGGGAGATGAAGGTCATCGAGCGCTACAGCGAACTCGGCCCCGAGGGCAAGGACCTCGCGATGCTGCTTCTTCGGCTGGGTCGCGGTCGACTCGGCCACTGACCCTCTCCCCTGGTCAGGGTTTGCCGAACCCGGCCTCCCCGAGAACCCTCTGCCCGACCTCGCCGGTCACGTAGGAGACGAACTCTCGTGCCAGGTCAGCGTCCTTCGCGCCCTTGAGCGTTGCGATCGGATAGGTGTTGACGGCGTCGACCGCCTCCGGGAAGTCGATCGCCGTGACCTTGCCGTCCGAACCGGCGACGTCGGTGACGTAGACCAGCCCCGCATCGGCCTGCCCTGACGAGACCTTGTTGAGCACGTCGGTGACCGACGACTCCTCGCTGACCGGGTTGAGGTGCACTCCGGTGGCCTCCTCGACCTTGTCAGTCGCCGTCCCGCACGGCACCTGCGGCGCGCAGACGACGACGTTGAGGCCCTCGCGGGTGAGGTCCCGGAATGACGTGACGTTCTCCGGGTTGCCCGGCGCCACGGCGATGGTGAGGGTGTTCGAGGCGAAGTTCGCCGGATCACCCGCGAGCAGACCGGCCTGCGCCGCCTTGTCCATGTTCTTGGTGTCGGCCGACGCGAAGACGTCGGCGCTTGCCCCCTGTGTGAGCTGCGTGACGAGATCCGAGGAGCCCGCGAACGAGAACTCAACGGACGCACCGGGATTGTCGGCCTTGAACTGCTCACCGATCTCGGAGAACGACTTCTTCAGCGATGCGGCCGCGAAGACCTTGAGCGTTCCGGGTGGCGCCTCGGCGTCCGACCCGCAGCCGCTCACCAGAGCCGCTGCCAGCGTGCACGCCGCGGCCAGTCCAACGATCCTTCTCATGACTTCTCTCCCGACGTTTCGACGATGACGGTTGTCGCCTTGACGACGGCGACGGCAACGCTGCCCGGCTCGAGGCCGAGTTCACGGACGGCCTCGGTGCTCATCAGCGAGACGACGGTGAACGGCCCACACTGCATCTCCACCTGTGCCATCACCTTGTCGGTGGTGACCTTGGTGACCAGGCCGGCGAAGCGGTTGCGTGCCGAACTGCCGACGCTCAAGGGGTCCTGCGGCGCCGGGCCCGCCCTGCCGCGGATGAACTCCGAGAGCTGCGCGCCGTCGAGCACCTTGCGGCCGGCGTCGTCGTTGGTGACCGTGAGGCCTCCGTCGTCGATCCATCGCCGGACGGTGTCGTCACTAACGCCCAGCAGGTCGGCGGCCTCGCGGATCCGAATCGTCGGCACCGGCACACCCTATCCGCAAATGCGGACAAGATGCCCGTTCCTTGCCGCAGATGCGGACACCGCCGGTGTTGGCGGTGGCCCTGAGGCCTAGCTCGTCAGCGCGATGTACTTGGTGTCGAGGTACTCCTCGATACCCTCCGAGCCGCCCTCGCGCCCGAAGCCGGACTCCTTGACCCCGCCGAACGGAGCCGCCGGATCGGAGATCACACCACGGTTGACGCCGACCATGCCGGCCTCGATCGCCTCGGCGACGCGCAGCGCACGGTCCAGCGACTGGGTGTAGATGTAGGCGGCGAGCCCGTACTCGGTGTCGTTGGCCGCGGCGATGCCCTCCTCCTCGGTGTCGAAGCCGATGATCGGGGCCACCGGGCCGAACACCTCCTCCTTGAGGATGCGGGAGTCCGCCGACAGGTTGGCGAGCACGGTCGCCGGGTAGAAGTGACCGGGCCCGTCCGGCGCGACACCACCGACCGCGACGGTCGCACCGCGCGACACCGCGTCCGACACCAGATCCGCGACTGTCGCGACCTGCTTGGCGTTGATCAGCGGCCCCAGCGTCGACGAGGTGTCGAGCCCGTTGCCGAGGGTGAACTCGCGCATCCGTTTAACCAGCTTCTCGGTGAACTCCTCGCGGACGGCGTTGGCGACGTGGAACCGGTTCGACGCCGTGCACGCCTCACCGCCGTTGCGCATCTTGGCCAGGACCGCGCCGTCGACCGCGGCGTCGAGGTCGGCGTCGTCGAACACGATGAACGGTGCGTTGCCACCCAACTCCATCGACAGCCGCAGCAGCTTGTCGCTGCTCTGCTTGGCAAGGGCCTTGCCCACGCCGGTCGAGCCGGTGAACGTCAACTTGCGCAACCGGCCGTCGTCGATCAGCGCGGTGGTCAGGTCACCCGGCTTGGCCGTCGGCAGGACCGACAGCACACCCTTGGGCAGACCCGCCTCGTCCATGAGCTTGGCGAGCAGCAGCATCGTCAACGGGGTTTCCTGCGCGGGTTTGATGATCATCGTGCAACCCGCGGCCATCGCGGGACCGATCTTGCGGGTGCCCATCGCCAGCGGGAAGTTCCACGGCGTGATCGCCAGACACGGGCCGACGGCCTGCTTGGTCACGATGATGCGTCCCGTGCCCGCGGGGCTGCGGGTGTAGCGACCGTCGATGCGGACGGCCTCTTCGGCGAACCAGCGGAAGAACTCGGCGCCGTACTTCACCTCGCCCATACTCTCGGCGAGCACCTTGCCCATCTCGAGAGTCATCAGCGTCGCGAATTCCTCGGCGCGCGCGGTGATCGCCTCGAACACCGAACGCAGGATCTCGCCACGTTCACGCGGCGGCGTCGCGGCCCACTCCTTCTGCACGCCGGCGGCGGCGTCGAGTGCGGCGATGCCGTCCTCGGCGGTGGCACTGGCGATCGAGATCAGCACCTCGTCGGTGGCGGGGTTCAACACGTCCAAGGTCGACGACCCGGCGCGTTCCTCACCACCGATCCAGAGCCCAGTGGGGACAGATGACAGGAGCTTGGCGGTGTCCATACGTCAATCATTTACTCCTCCGAAAGGCGCTCCGCACTAGGGTCGGTGGAATGAGCGCCCCTCCTTCTCAAATTCCAGACATCACCACAACTCCCGCCTGGAACGCGTTGGTTCGGCATCACGATCAGATCGGCGCCAAGCACCTGCGGGAGTTCTTCGACGAGGATCCGTCGCGTGGCCGCGACCTCACGCTGTCGGTCGGTGACCTCTACATCGACTACAGCAAGCACCGGGTCACCCGCGAGACGCTGAAGCTGCTCGTGGACCTGGCCAGGGCCGCCGATCTGGAGGGCCGCCGCGACGCCATGTTCGCCGGCGAGCACATCAACACCTCCGAGGACCGCGCGGTCCTGCACACCGCGTTGCGCCTGCCGCGCGACGCGTCGCTGACGGTGGACGGCCAGGACATCGTCACCGACGTGCACGATGTGCTCGACGCGATGGGCGACTTCACCGACCGGCTGCGCAGCGGGCAGTGGACCGGTGCCACGGGTGAGCGCATCACCACGGTGGTGAACATCGGCATCGGCGGCTCGGATCTCGGCCCGGTGATGGTCTATGAGGCCCTGCGGCACTACGCCGACGCCGGCATCTCGGCGCGGTTCGTCTCCAACGTCGACCCGGCGGACCTGGTGGCCAAGCTCGACGGGCTCGACCCCGCGTCGACGCTGTTCGTCATCGCCTCTAAGACGTTCTCCACGCTGGAGACGTTGACGAACGCGACGGCCGCGCGCCGCTGGCTCACCGAGACGCTCGGCGACGCGGCGGTGTCCAAGCACTTCGTCGCGGTGTCCACGAACAAGCGCCTGGTCGACGACTTCGGCATCAACACCGACAACATGTTCGGCTTCTGGGACTGGGTTGGCGGACGCTACTCGGTGGACTCCGCGATCGGGCTGTCGGTGATGGCGGTGATCGGCAAGGAGCGCTTCGCCGAGTTCCTCGCCGGCTTCCACCTCGTCGATGAACACTTCCGGACCACCCCGCTCGAGGCGAATGCGCCTGCGCTGCTTGGGCTCATCGGCCTCTGGTACAACGAGTTCTTCGACGCCCAGTCCCGCGCGGTGCTGCCCTACTCGAATGACCTGTCGCGGTTCGCGGCCTATCTGCAGCAGCTGACGATGGAGTCCAACGGCAAGTCGGTACGCGCCGACGGTTCACCGGTGACGACCAATACCGGCGAGATCTATTGGGGCGAGCCGGGAACCAACGGCCAGCATGCCTTCTACCAACTGCTGCACCAGGGCACCCGGCTGATTCCCGCCGACTTCATCGGGTTCAGCCAGCCGACCGATGACCTCCCGACGGCCGACGGCACCGGCAGCATGCACGACCTCCTGATGAGCAACTTCTTCGCCCAGACCCAGGTGCTGGCGTTCGGCAAGACCGCCGCCGAGATCGCGGCCGAGGGCACACCGGCGGACGTCGTCGCACATAAGGTGATGCCCGGAAACCGGCCCACCACTTCGATTCTCGCGACGAAGTTGACGCCGTCGGTGGTGGGCCAGCTGATCGCGCTCTACGAACACCAGGTCTTCACCGAGGGTGTCATCTGGGGAATCGACTCGTTCGACCAGTGGGGCGTCGAACTGGGCAAGACCCAGGCCAAGGCGCTGCTGCCGGTGATCACCGCCGACGCCGCGCCGGCCGAGCAGTCCGACAGCTCGACCGACGCCCTGGTGCGGCACTACCGCAGCGAGCGCGGCCGGGCCAGTTAGCCGCGTCCCCGGGGCGATTTCGGCGCGCTTTCCGTCGCTGAGCGAACGAAAACGCGCCGAAATCGCTACTCGGGGTCTGGGTCGGCGCGGGTCCAGCCGAGGATCATCGCTGGGGTGCAGCCGCCGATGAGCAGCACCGTCAACGCCATCAGTCCGCCGGCGTAGGCCATGTTCGTGTCGGTGCCCTCGGTGATCACCGCGCCGAAGATCAGGTAGCCGATCGGAAGCAGCATGAGGTTCTGCGTCACGGTCAGCCCGATGGATCGGGCGCTGTTGCGTTGCGCGATCTCGAACTCATCGAGTGCGGCCTCCGGGGCGTCACTCCTTCTGCCCGAGACCATCTGCAGCACAATCCACAACGGGAAGAACACCGCGCAGGCCGGTAGCCACAGCAGCGGCGCCCACCAGATGCCGAACGCGCACATCACACCGACGACGGCCATGAACGCGAACGTCACGGCGAGCCCGACCACCAGCATTCGCGGTCGATGACGGCTCCGCCAACCCGGCAGAGCGTTGGCGTAGGTGCGTTCGTGCTTGAGGAACCGCCGGGTTCGGTAGTCCTGGTAGCGGTCGATGATGCTCGGCTCAGACTGCGTGGCCGGTGGGGTCGGCTGGTTCATGTCCATCGCTTCCTTCCGCTCGTTGCCTGCTTCCGTAGAGCTCGGCCGACAGCGGCGTGAACGCGGCGCGCGAGAAGACGGCCTCGACCGGCAGGCCGAAGACGTCGCAGATCCGGAAGGCCAGATCGAGGCTCGGATAGTGATCGCCCCGCTCCAGCGCCCCGACGGTCTGCGGGTTGACGTTGATCAGCGCCGCGAGCTGCGCCCGCGTCATCCGCCGCTCGGCGCGCAGGACGCCGATGCGGTTGTGAATGGGGAGTGTTTCCCCACGCCTCACCGGACTCATGCAACTAATTGCTGGGAAAACCCAACGCTCATGTCAACCCCTCTCGGGATTTCGGCGCGAAAACGATCGCTGAGCGAACGAAAACGCGCCGAAATCGCGGAGGGGGTTAGGCGAAGCGCTTGGTGAAGCGGGGCGGCAGCACCTTCAACACCTCCACGAGCGGCCACCACGGCCAACCCGGGACGACGGCGCGCCCCTTCTCCTTCTCGATGGCGTCGACCATGGCCTTGACGCCGGTCTCGTTGTCGACCATCAGCGCCGTCGAGTTGGCCTTCGCAGTCATCTCGGACTCGATGTAGCCCGGCTCCAGCACCGTGATCTTGATCGGGCCGGACGGGTACTCGGCGCGCAGCGATTCGCCGAGCGACGTCACGCCGGCCTTGCTCGCGGCATAGGCGGCCTTGACCCCGGGCACGCCCTTGTTGCCCAGCACCGAGGACACCAGAACCAGGTGTCCGACGCCGGCCTTCGTGAACATCTCGAGCGCCGTCTCGATCTGGACCAGCGCCGACACCAGGTTGGTCTCGATGGTGGCCTTGTTCGCCCACAACTTGCCGCCGCCGAGCTTGTAGCCCTTGCCGATTCCCGCGTTCACGATGACGCAGTCGAGACCACCGAGTTCCGTTGCAAGCTCGGCGAACACCCTGGGCACGGCCTCGTGGTCGTTGACGTCGAGCGCGGCGACGGCGACCGTGATCCGGGGATACCTGGCCAGGAGTTCGGCCTTCAACTCCTCGAGGTTCTCGGTGCGACGCGCGCACAGTGCGAGGTCACGGCCCTTGGCGGCGAACTGGCGGGCCATCCCGGCGCCCAGGCCGGAGCTGGCACCGGTGATGAGGATCTTCTGGCGAGTCACCCGTGAAGGATAACCAAGTGAGCGATGATAGATCCCCGTGAGACTCATCGCACTCCTCCCCGCCGCTGCCGCCCTCTGCGCCCTGACCGCCGCGCCTTCCGCACACGCCGACGCCACCGGTCCCCTGTATCGCCTGGTCGACACCGCGTCACAACGCCTCCTGACCGCCGACCCGGTGGCGGCGGTCAAGTGGATCGACGGCGGATCCATCGAGGACGCCGCCCGCGTCCGGCAGGTGCTCGACAACGTCGCAGCCGACGCGCACGACCGCGGCGCCGACGAGGCGTTCGTGCGGCGGGCATTCGAGAATCAAATCCACGCCACCGAGGGCATCCAGTACGTCCGATTCGGGCAGTGGAAGCTCGACCCCGCCACCGCGCCCACGAGCGCACCGAATCTGTCCGAGTCACGCTCGGCGATAGATGGTTTCAATCGCACCATGGTCTCGGAGATGACCGATCAGTGGCCTGTTCTCCGCAGCCCCGGCTGCCACGCGGCGCTCGATGACGCCCGGCACAGCGTAATCGCGGCCCGCGGTCTGGATCCGCTGTACCAGCAGGCGCTGGACTTCGCGACGCACACCTACTGCGGCTGAACGCTCTTCGCGCAAGCGCTCATCACCACTACTTGAGCAGCTTGGACATCCTGCGATCGGCGAGCACTTTACCGCCGGTCTGACACGTCGCGCAGTACTGGAAGGACTTGTCGGCGAACGAGACCTCGCGCACCGTGTCACCACACACTGGGCAGGGCAGGCCGGTGCGAGCGTGCACGCGCATCCCCGAGCGCTTCTCCCCCTTCAGCGTGGCCGCCTGCTGACCGACCGACCTCGAGACCGCATCGCTGAGCACCGAGATCATCGCGTCGTGCAGCGATCCGAGCTGGGCGTCGGTGAGCTTGCCGGCCGTCGCGAACGGCGACAGCTTGGCGACGTGCAGGATCTCGTCGCTGTAGGCGTTGCCTATACCCGCGATGACCTTCTGGTCGGTGATGACGGTCTTGATGCGACCGGTGTTGCCCTTCAGTGCCGCGGCCAGGCCCTCGGGATCCAGGCTCAGCGCGTCGGGGCCCAGCGCGGCGATCTGCGGGATCTTCATCGGGTCGTCGACCAGCCAGACCGCTAGCCGCTTCTGGGTCCCTGCCTCGGTGAGGTCGAATCCCGGGGCCTCGCCGGGTGTTCCGAGGTGAACGCGCAGGGCGATAGGCCCCTTACCCGGTTTCAGGGGTGCCGCGGCGAGCTTGTCCGACCACCGCAGCCAGCCTGCCCGCGACAGGTGTGTGATGAGGTGCAGGTCGCCGACTTGCAGTCCGAGGTACTTGGCCCAGCGGTTGGCGCCGGTCACCTCCTGACCGTGCAGTGCCGTCGTGGGTGGATCGAACGTCTTGAGCACCGACAATGCCGAGACATCGACCCTTCCGACGGTCCGGCCGACCGCATGACGCCGGAGGTGATCCGCCAGCGCCTCTACCTCGGGTAGTTCAGGCATGTCATCCAGTGTGCCGCACGGTTACACGCCGACGCTGCGTTCTGCGCTCCGGGTGAACAGCGACAGTAGCCAGCTCACGATCGACAGCACGATCGCCGCCCAGATCGCAGTCCACCAGAAGTCGTCGATGGCCAGACCCCAGTGCGTCGTGTTCTCGGTGATCCAGGAGGTGATCCACAGCATCAAAGCGTTGATGACGACGTGAATCAGGCCGAGCGTGAGGATGTAGAGCGGGATCGAGATCAACTGCACGATCGGCTTGATGACGGCGTTGACGAGGCCGAACACCACGGCGACGACGAAGATGATGCCCACCCGCTGCCACGTGCTGTCACCGCCGACGAAGTAAATCCCGTTGACGACCAGGGTGACGATCCAGAGGGCGAGACCGGTCAACGATGCCCGCAGCAGAAACTGTGCCATGGCGCTGATCTTGCCACTGCCCACGTCGATTCGGAGGTGACTCAGGCTGGACGCAGCAGGTAGGTGTCCATAATCCAGCCGTGCCGCTCGCGGGCCTGCGCACGCAGCGCGGCGATGCGGTCCCCGTCGCCGCCCACGGTGCCCGCGACGAGCAGTTCGTTGGGCGTACCGAGGTAGGCGCCCCACCAGATCCTGGTGTCCGGCGCGCATGTCAGGAACGCGCAGTCCCCGTCGAGCATGATCACCGATGCCCCCGACAGCCCCTCGTCGCGGAGCCGGCGGCCCGTCGTGATGAGCACGGGCTCACCAATATCGTTGAGCGGTATGCGATGTCGCGCCGTGAGCGCCTGTATCGCGGTGATGCCGGGGATGACGTCGTAGTCGAGGTCCACGCGCTGCGCGACGAGGTCGAGGATGCGCAGCGTGCTGTCGTACAGCGACGGGTCACCCCATGCGAGGAACGCACCGACACCACCGTCGGGCAACTCCTCTTGCATGGCTCGCGCCCACACGTCGGCGCGGGCGGCGTGCCAGTCGTTGACGGCCTGGCGGTAGTCGCCGGACTTGGCCCGAGACGGATCGGCGAGTTCGACGAAGCGATACCCGGGCTTCTCGATGAACCGTTCGCAGACCTCGCGCCGCAGGGCGACCAGGTCACCTTTCGATTCGCCCTTGTCCATCGCGAAGAACACCGCAGTGTCGTTGAGCGCCGAAATGGCCTGGGCGGTGACGTAGTCCGGGTCACCTGCGCCGATGCCGATGACATGAATGCGTCTCGTCATGGGACCATCGGTATCCAGTACCCGGGGTATTGACAACTTGGTTCGGGCGTCATTAGGTTTTGGAGCATATCTGGGCATGTCGACGGACACGTCGACCGAAGGGACGTCGGCGATGAGCGCTTGCGCGAAGAGCAGAGGGCCACGATGACACTTTCCTCTGAGGCGAGTAGACGATCGGGCGCGCCCACCCGCGAGGAGTTCTCCGAAAGGCTGCTGCGGGGATCGGTCAAGAAGTACTACGAGCCGATCGTCGACATCGACTGGGACGCGGAGCTGGAGCCCGACAAGTTCTTCCTGCCACCGAAGGTGGTGTCCCTCTACGGCACGCCGATGTGGGACGCCATGACCCGCGACGAGCAGATCGAGCTGTCCCGCCAGGAGCTCGTCAACACGCTGTCGGCCGGCATCTGGTTCGAGAACATCCTCAACCAGGCACTGCTGCGCAACCTCATCCATCAGGACCCGACGGCGAGCACATCGCACTACGCGCTGACCGAGCTGGGCGACGAGACCCGTCACATGGTGATGTTCGGCAAGGCCATCGAGAAGCTCGGGGCCAAGCCCGTGCAGCCCCGGCGCTATCAGCGGATCGCCATCAACATGCTGCCGCTGGCGTTCAAGGGATCGATGCTGTGGGTCGCCGCGCTCGTCGGCGAGGAGATCTTCGACTCGCTGCAGCGCCAGATGATGGATGACCCCGAGCTGCAGCCGATGGTGCAGCGGCTCATGCGAATTCACGTCACCGAGGAGGCCCGCCACATCCAGTTCGCCCGCGACGGTGCGCGCAGGCGCGTCCGCGATATGCCCCGGTTGAGCCGGTGGTGGGTGGCCAACATCAACGGTATCGGCGGCTACTTCTTCCGGTACCTGTTCACCAACCCCGTGCAGTACCGCCGCGTCGGACTGCCGGCCCGCAGGGCACGACGCATGGCGCGGCGCAGCAGCAACCGTCACGACGTGCAGGTCATGGGGTTCGCGCCGCTGGCCGCGTTCCTCACCGAGGTCGGGCTGATGGGTCCGATCGCGCGGCGGATGTGGCGACGTGCACGCTTCCTCCCTGGCCCGGTCACGCCGGGAACTCCCGAGGCCCTCGGGGACGAGGGCGATGAGGTCTACGACGGCGCGGCCACCCTGCGAGTCGCCGAGGAGGACCACGCGGTGCGTGTCCGCCTGACCGGTCGCCTCGATCCGATCGATGGCCAGTACCACTGGCGAGGCACCGTTTTCGGAACGCTTCCCGACGACGTGCTCAAGCGGCCCGAGGCGCTGCTGACCGCCAACGGTCGCACGGCGGCATCCCGGCTGACCGAGCGCTCATCGCAGGGCGGCTACTCCGTGACCGGTATTGGTGCGCCACCCTTCAACTGAGCGCTGCGCACGCCCATTCCGAGCAGCACCACCGCGAACACCGCGCCGACTGCGCCCGAGACGAGCAGCGGCAGCGTGCCGTCGGCGCCCCACGCGAAGCCCGCCCACAACCCGGCGGCCAGGATCGCGAAACCCGTCGCGCCCTGGAACACGCCCTGGGCGCTGGACTGCAGATCCGCACCGACCAGAGATGAGATCCACGCCTTGCTGACGCCGTCGGTGCAGCCGGTGAAAACCCCGTATGCACCGATCAACAGCCATGCGATCAGCGGATCATCGGTGAGGCCCAGACCGCCGTACCCGATCGCGAAGAACACCATTCCGATACCCAGCACCACGGGCCGCGGAAAGCGATCAGCGAGCACCCCGGCCGGATAGCTGACGAGCGCGTATACCGCGTTATACGTGACGTACGCGAGGATCACCTGGGGCACCGAGAAGCCGATCTCGTTGAGCCTCAGCAGAAGTAGCGCGTCAGGAAAGTTGACGACGCCGAACGCCACGAGCAGTGCCGTCACCCGCCAGTATCCGCCGGGCAGGTCGCGAACCCGCGAGAAGATCCCCACCCGCACAGCCGTGACGGATGCCAATTTGCTCCTCACGTCCGCGACCCGCCGCTTCTCCTTGGACAGGAACACCAGCGCAACACTCAGCACCGCGGGGACGACGGCGATCCACAGCAGCGGCGCGATCTGGTGGTCGAGAAGTTCGTAGGCCGCCAGGCCCAGAAGCGGACCGACCACCGCACCGGCGGTGTCCATCGCGCGGTGGAAGCCGAACACCCTGCCACGCGCGGAAGCGTCGATGTCGACGACCAGCATTGCATCGCGCGGCGCACCGCGAATTCCCTTGCCGAGCCGGTCGACGACACGGCCGGCGAGCACTCCGGGCCACGCCGCGAACGCCGCGACCATGACCTTGCCGAGGGCAGCCATGCCGTACCCGGTCGCGATCAACGGGCGTCGCGCGTAGCGATCCCCCAGCGGGCCGGCCGCGAGTTTCGTCAGCGATGCCGCGCCCTCGGCCGCACCCTCGATGGCGCCGACGACGGCGACGGGCGCGCCGAGCACGGTCGTGAGATAGATGGGCAGCAGCGGATAGAGCAGCTCACTGGCGGTGTCCTGCAGGAACGACACCGCAGAGAGCACGCGCACGTTCCGGGTGAGCCACGGTCTGCGGCGCGGACCATCCTGCTGGGGTCTGCGGCGCGGACCATCCTGCTGGGGCCTGCGCACGCGGCTCATCATGCCGCACCATTTGAACCTGCAAAATTAGAACGTGTTCTAGTATCGGCGTCATGCGGTTCACCTATGCGGAAGCCATGACCGACCCGAAGTACTACATCCCGCTGGCGAAGGCGGCCGACGAGGCTGGCTATCACGCCATGACCATCCCGGACAGCATCGCCTACCCGTTCGAGTCCGACTCCAAGTACCCGTACACCGAGGACGGCAATCGGGAGTTCCTGGAGGGCAAGTCGTTCATCGAGTCGTTCTCGCTCATCGGTGCACTATCGGCGGTGACCACGCGGCTGCACTTCAACATCTTCGTCCTGAAGCTGCCGATCCGCCCGCCGGCGCTGGTCGCCAAGCAGGCCGGTTCGCTGGCGGCGATGTTCGACAACCGGCTCGGCCTCGGTGTCGGCACCAGCCCGTGGCCCGAGGACTACGAGATCATGGGTGTGCCGTTCGCCAAGCGCGGCAAGCGAATGGACGAGTGCATCGATGTCATCCGGGGCCTCACCTCCGGTGAGTACTTCGAGTACAAGGGCGAGTTCTACGAGATCCCCAAGACCAAGATGACCCCTGCGCCCACCAAGCCGGTGCCGATCCTGGTCGGTGGTCACGCCGATGCCGCGCTGCGTCGCGCCGCCCGCAACGACGGCTGGATGCACGGCGGCGGCGACCCCGCGGATCTCGACCCGCTGCTCGCCAAGCTGCAGCAATTCCGTCAGGAGGAGGAGCGGATCGGGCTGGCCGAGGAGTTCGAGATCCACGTGATCTCGATCGACGGCTTCACGCTCGACGGCGTCAAGCGCCTCGAGGACAAGGGCGTCACCGACGTCATCGTCGGCTTCCGGATTCCCTACATCATGGGCGAGGACACCGAGCCGCTCGACGCCAAGATCCGCAACCTGGAGTGGTTCGCGGAGAACGTCATCGCGAAGGCGTAGGCACCCCAGCGGGCAGCATCGTGCCGGTCAGCTGCTCGGCGACCGCCCACAGCGAGGCGGGCAGGTCCACACCGCGTGAACTGCGCGGCAGGTCGAGTGTCTTGGTGGGCCCGACGAGGCCACCCATGCGGCTCGGGCCGTAGTACGCACCCTGGCGCGCCGACGGGTCGGTCGCCGCGAACAGCAGCGGCTCGGTGCCCGGCACGACATCCTGCGACGGCAGGATGGGCAGGTCGAACATCGGGTTGAACCGCTTCTTCGCGCGCCCGAGGTTGGGCCCGGTGGCCTGCAGGTTGGTGCGCGTGTAGCCCGGATGAGCAATGGTGCTCAACAGGTTCCAGTCGCGCTGCCTGGCCACTCTCGCCAGGTGCAGGCCGAGCAGCAGGTCGGCGAGCTTGGATTGCGCGTATGCCTTGACCGGGCTGTAGGACTGCGCGAACTGAAGGTCACGGAAGTTGATGCGGCCCATGTTGGCAGCCCCGCTGGACATCGTCGTCACACGCGGCGTCTCGGATGAGAGCAGAAGCGGCAGAAGCAGATTCGTCAGGGCGAACGGGCCGAGGAAGTTGCTGCCGAACTGCAGCTCAAAGCCGTCCACAGTGGTCGTGCGCTGCGGCACCGCCATCACGCCCGCATTGTTGATCAACGTGTCCAGCGGCTGACCGTCGGCCAGGATCCCGTCGGCGAAAGCGCGCACACTGGCCAGATCGGCGAGGTCGAGACGCCGCACCTCCAGTGACGCTCCGGGCACCTCCCGGCGGATCTCCTCGGCGGCGGCGTGCCCCTTCTCCTCGGTGCGTACCGCCATGACGACGTGCCCACCCGCGGCGGCGATGCGGCGTGTCGCCTCCTTGCCGGTGCCGCTGTTGGAACCGGTGATCACGAAGCGTCGAGTGGACTGGTCGGTGACCTCGTACATGCGTATTTCCCCTCGTCTCGGCCGTTTAGCGACCGCTGGTCTCTAGTGTCGCCGACGCTAACAGACCGCCGGTCGCTAGGCAAGAGACCGGCGGTAGCTTATGCTGGCCCCGTGATGTCCTTCGTCCGTGCGCATAGCCCTGAACAGCGGGAAGTACGTCGCAACGCCATCCTCGACACCGCCCGAACGATGCTCGACGAGATGCCCGTCTCGGATGTCACGCTCAACGGACTGAGCCGCCGGGCGTGTATGGCGAAGTCAAACGTGCTGCGCTACTTCGAGTCGCGCGAGGCCGTTCTGCTGGAGTTGTCCGCCGAGGCCCTCGGCGAGTGGGTGGACGCCCTGGAGGCGGACCTCGCGGTCGGATTCGACCGGTCGGATCCGGTCTCCGCGCGCGCAGTCCGGGTGGCCACTGTCATAGCGGACTCGTTGGCCGCGAGGCCCGTCCTGTGTGACCTGATGAGCGCACAGGCCTCGGTGCTCGAGCACAACATCTCGACCGATACGGTCCTGACGTACAAGCGGGCCGGCCTCGCCAATATCGAGCGCCTCGCCGGGATGGTGTCGACGCAGCTTCCCGAACTCAGCGGCGAGGATGCCCGCAAGTTCACAGCGATGGCAGCGCTGATGGCCACCGCGGCATGGACGCACTGCCACACCGCACCGGCGGTCGTGGCGGCATACGAATCGGACCCCGCGCTGCAGTTCCACAAGCTCGATTTCGACGCCACACTGCGGGAGTCGCTCGAGTTGATCCTGGCTGGCCTGCTCAGCCGGTGAGTGCGTCGACCGACCGCGCGCTGAGCACCTCGTCGAGCACCATCGCCGCGGTGCCCACCACCGCCGAGTGTCCGCCGTGCGCGGCAGGGACCACCTCGAGTTCCCGAGTGGCCATCGCGGTGGCGTTGCGGTACAGCGACTCTCGGAATCCCGCGACGAAGACCTCGTAGGCGGCCGCCAGGTCACCGGCGATGACGAGCACCGCGGGGTTGAGCAGGTTGACCGCCGCGGCGACGACCTCACCGATGTGCCTGCCGCTGTCGCGGATCATGCGCCGCGCGTCCGGGTCGCCGGCGTGAACGAGTTCGATGACGTCGCGCATGTGCCGCACGGAGCGGCCCTGCTGCTGCAGTTGATGCACCAGCGCCCACCCACCGGCGATCGCCTCGAGGCAGCCCGTGTCACCACATCTGCACGGAATGCCCTGGGCCGCAGCGATCTTGTTGTGCCCGAACTCCCCCGCGGCCTGCGCCGCGCCGCGCTGCAGCACCCCGCCGGCGATGATGCCCGCACCCAGACCGGTCGACGCCTTGAGCACCAGAAGATCGTCGAGCCCGGCCAGCTCACCGCCGCGTTCACCGAGGGCGATCGCGTTCGCGTCGTTGTCGAACAGCACCGGAACGCCCGAAAGAGCCTGCAGCTCCGCGAAGTACGGGCGTAGTTCCACGCCGTCCCATCCGCGCAGAATCGGCGAGTCACGACTGCACCCGCGTTCCCGATCGACGGGCCCGGGCATGCTGAGCCCCACCCCGTAGACGGGAACGTCGCGACGGTTCTGCAGCAGTACGTCGAGGCGCTTGACCACGTCAGGCATGAGGTCGTCGGGCCCGAGCGCAACCTCCTGGTCGATGTCCGAGGTCGCGACGATCTCACCGGCGAGGTTGCACACCGCCAGGCGTGTGCGGCTGATCCCGACCGCCACGCAGAGCACCACCCCCGCGTCGGCGTCGAACGTGAGCATGGCGGCGGGGCGACCCCCTGTCGACGCGGCGGCCTCACTCTCAGCGACCAGACCCAGATCCATCAGGGCCGCCACGCGGACCGCGATCGCGGTGCGCGACAGGCCGGTCAGCTGGCCGAGTTCTGCGCGCGTCGTATCGCGCAGCTCCCTGATGTGGGCGAACACCTCGCCGACGCCGACCATGCGGTCGATTGAAGCATGAAAAACGTAAGGAACGCCACTTTCGCCTCTGGAATACATAAGTCAGTTTGAAGAACGGCATAAGTACCTTTACCGTTGTCACGTGACCCGAGCTCTGAACCGACCGACCCGCCCGCAGTCGGTCGTCGCCCCCGACACCACCGTCCGGTGGCTGGCGGTGTTCGCGCTCGCCGTGGGCGGTTTCGGCATCGGAACCACCGAGTTCGTCGCGATGGGCCTACTACCCGATATCGCCGGGAGCCTGGGGATCACCGAGCCGACGGCGGGTCACGTCATCTCGGCCTACGCACTGGGTGTCGTCGTCGGAGCGCCGCTGATCGCCGCGCTGACCGCCCGTATGCAGCGCAGGACGCTTCTGCTCGGCCTGATGGTGATGTTCACCCTCGCCAACCTGGCCAGCGTGTTCGCCCCCACCTACGGCTCGTTGATAGCGGCGCGATTCGTCGCCGGGCTGCCGCACGGCGCGTACTTCGGCATCGCCGCGCTGGTGGCCGCGCACCTGATGGGCCCACAGAACCGGGCCAAGGCCGTCTCGCACGTGTTGGCCGGCCTCACGGTTGCCACCGTCCTTGGCGTGCCCGTGGCGTCGTGGCTCGGCCAGCACTTCGGCTGGCGCAGCGCGTTCGGGCTCGTCGTGGTGATCGGCCTGCTGACCCTGGCCGCGCTCTGGTTCTGGCTGCCGAGCATGCACTCGATGCACGTCACCAGCCCGCTCACCGAACTCGGCGCGCTCAAGCGACCGCAGGTGTTGCTGGCCCTGCTGGTCGGCATGGTCGGGTTCGGCGGAATGTTCGCGGTGTACACCTACATCGCGACCACGCTGACCGATGTCGCGGGCCTGTCACGCGGCATGATTCCGTTGGCGCTCATGATCTTCGGTGCGGGCATGGTGGTCGGCAACCTGGTCGGCGGCAAGATGGCCGACATCTCGGTGATCGGCTGGCTCTATGGCGCGATCACCGCGCTGGCCGTGGTGCTCGCGGTCTTCGTCGCCGCCGCCCACAACCCGTGGACCGCGCTGATCGGGTTGTTCTGCATCGGCGCCGTCGGCTCCTCCATCGCACCCGCGCTGCAGACCCGGTTGATGGATGTGGCCCACGATGCGCAGTCGCTGGCCGCCGCTCTGATGCACTCGGCGTTCAACTTCGCCAACGCGACGGGTGCGTGGATCGGCGGTGTGGTGATCGCTGCGGGGTACGGCTACACCGCCCCGGCCGCCGCGGGCGCGATACTCGCCGTCGCGGGCCTCGTGGTGCTGACGGTGTCGGTTCTGCTGCAGCGCTTCACCGAACGCGCCCGCTGAGTCGCGCTCAACCTTCCCGGTAGCTCCACGCACGTAATTGCTGGGCTATCTCGTCGAGGCCAGAATCCGCACCCGTGGCCACTCTGATGACGAAGTCAAAACGCTGATCCTCCGGCGCGCTGATCCACTCTCCATTGATGGCCAGGAACGTCCGACAAGCCGTCCACGCCAGCCGCTTGTTCCCGTCCACGAGTGCATGGTTACGCCCAAAAAGAGACTGGAACAGCGCGGCGGCCTTCAGGTGCAGATCTGGGTAGGCATCCTGGCCGAAGACCGAAGCGCGCGGACGCGCTTGGGCCGACTCAAGCAGTCCGTAGTCGCGAACCGCAACATCGTCCCCGACTGCATGACGAGCAACTTCCAGAAGGTCATCGAGATCCAAGTACTCGATCATGCGTCCTTGAGCCGCTCCAGAACTCCGGCCTCCTCGGCCACCACGCGCCGCAGCGCCGCGTCAACGTCGGCCTTGTGCGCCCGTCGGGCGATGTACTCATCGATGGCCGACAGCGCAACGGCCTGCATCGACCGCCCCTCGGCAGTCGCCTGGCGGCGCAACGCCTCCGCCTGTTCGTCACTGGTTCGCAGAGTCATACCCACGAACCGATGATACCTATTTGATACCACGGCGACTACTGTCGCAGGCTCCCCTGACCGCTCAGGCAGGAACAACTCCGCGCGGCAGAATCAGCGGCAGGTCGTTGTAGGTGACGATGCCCGGCGCGGCGGCCACGACGGCGGGGATGGCGTTCAGCGGCGGGGTGGCGGTCATGATGTGACCGAGCACCATGAACTCCTCCAACGTGGTGGCCTCGAAGTCGGGCGGCGGCAGGAACCCGACCTTCATCGTCACGGTCGGACGGCCCGCGATCTCGATGACCCAGCCGTCCTGCTCGATCGGCCAATTCGGTTCGAGCGTCTGCCCCTTCTTCCACAGCACGGAGATCTCGACGCGGGTCTCCCCACCCACGATGCCCTTCCAGGTGGCGTGCACGCCGGCGACACAGCCCGCCGGGATGGTCCACGAGCCCAGGTCGAGATCCTCGGTGGTCTCGGCATACTCGGCGTCGCAGCGCACCTCGTCGAGTTCGATGCCGAGCGCGTCGGCGACCATCCGAACCGCCTCGCCGAACACGCCGGTGCCGTGCGCAGTCATCGCCTGCAGGTCGGGGTGATCGATCGGCTGCCCGAATCCGACCGGCTTCTCGGTGGCCGGCGAGTCGTAGAACGTGGTGTCGGCGGCCTCGTTGACGGTGATCCTGTCGACGCGGTCGCAGATGCCCGCCGCGACGACCGACAGCTGGTTGACGTAGCCGGGGCTGATGCCGGACCCGAACATGGTCGAGCCGCCGCGGGCGCACGCGTCGGCGATCTTGTCGCGGCCGTCGCCCTGGTTGTGCCCGGTGATGAACGACGCCGTCGCCACCACGTTGATGCCTGCCTCGAGGATGCGCACCAGCTCGTCGACGTCGATCCACATCGGGTTGTAGACGACGACGTCGGGCTTGAGCGCCAGCAGCGCATCGATGTCATTGGTGGCGGCGACACCGAGCGGCTCGATACCGCACAGTTCACCGACGTCGGCGCCCACCTTGTCCGGTGACCACGCGTAGCAGCCGACGAGGTCCAGGATCGGATTCTTGGCGATCGCCGCGACTGAACTCTTTCCGACGTTTCCAGTGGTCCATTGGACGACCCGGTAGGGATCCCGCGGTGTCATCTCGCCTCGCTCTCAGTGCAGCAGTCGGTCAACAGGTGACTCATGTCTACCGCTGCCACCCCGCTCCCGAGGCGCTTTTCGCCATATTTTTCCCGAACAGGGAAAATCAGCTGGCGTGACCCCCCTCCGACGCGATCTGTTCCAGGCCAGCGATGACCAACGCCAGGTTGAACTCCAGTTGTCCGACATCGGGCACGGCGTGCGCACGGGCGGCGACGACCTGGCGCAAAACCGGAAAGTCGTTGTCGGAAGCCGCCTTCAACGCCGTCGCGACACCCGGGACGTCGGGGTGCACCGGATCGTCGGCCAACCGCAGCGCGTCACGTCCGGCGGCGTAGCCCATGTCGGTGAACAACGTCAGTGCGCGCCCCGCCGCGTCGACGTCCAGCCCGGCGTCGACCAGTGCCTGCAGGACCCGCTCGACGGGATCGAGGGTGCCCAGGCCCTGCTGCCCGGGTAGGCGGATGGACTCGGCCAGGACACCGACCTTGATGACCGCATCGCGAAACGCGTACACGTAGGACCGCACCGCCTCGCGCCAGTCGCCGCCAGCGGGAATCTCGATCCTGCGCAGCTCGGCCTCGAAGACGTCCAGGGCCACCAGTTGGCGCAGCCCCTCCCGGTCGCCCACGTGGTAGTTGAGCGCCTTGGGATCCACCCCAAGCTCCTCGGCCACCCTCTGCATCGTCAACGCTTCGCGGGGGATGCCGCGGGCGGCAGATAGAATCCGCTCACGACTGATCCGGGCTGGGCGGCCACGCGTACGCGGCCGATCGAGATCCCCCTCGTTGCTCACGGTGCTTGAGCCTAGGGCTTCTGAGCTCGTTGTACCGTCGGCAGTGAACTCGTGGCGAGGGAGAGCCAGCGCCCTGACCGCCTCTACAGCGATCCCTACGCGTCATCATTCGTTGACGCGGCCGAACGCGCCCACCTGGATCAACAGGCTCCCGACGTCGCCGCCCAGACCTGGGCAGCGCCGGCCTTGATACCCACGCATTCCGGCTGAACTGGCCTCAGCCGGTCCGCCTCTTCGAAGTCGACCTGCCAATCTCGAGAGTGACGACTGGCCAGACATGCTCGTGGCGAACGGATTTCAACCGGATGCGCCCACGCACTGGGTCGATCACGCGTTGATGACGTTGCCGACCGCGACTGCGCGCGACGGCGTCTCCGCGATCACCGAGCGTGGCCTCGGCCAGGACCCCCGCCATTGGATCGAAACCCTGGGCTGGACGACGTCATTCAAGAGTTTCGCCGAACTCGCGGCCAGCTATCCGCGTTCGGTCGAGGTCGATGCCGACAGCGGACACATCATCGCCACGCGCAACTGACGCCGACTCACCCGCCTCTGTGTGCCGTCCGCTCGTCATCGCCACCTTGCGACAGCGCATCGGAAGCCGGCTCATCGGTCTCGGCCTCATCGGTCTCGTCGGGGGCGGGGCGCTCGGATTTCAACACGGCCGGACGCAACCGATCCGGCAGCATCCACAGGACCGCCGCGAAGGCGAGGACGATCGCAATCGCACTACCTGCGACGATCACCGCCGATACCGTCGGGAAGATGTTCTCGAGAAGCATGTAGGCGCCGAAGAGGAGGAACAGCGCGGCCGCGGTGATCTGAATGAGTCGCTCGGGCAGGTGCTTGCCCGCGACCGCGCCGACGATGATGGCCAGCCCGTCGGCGACCACCATGCCCAGAGTGGAGCCGATCCAGACCCCCAACCAGTCGTTGTCCGCGGCGAGGGTGATGGTCGCCAGCATCGTCTTGTCGCCGAGTTCGGCCAGGACGAACGCCGAGGTGACTACGAAGAATGCGGGCGCGGCGGCCCGCTCGGCACGTGAGGCCTCCTCATCGGAGAGCGAGTCGCCCCGCAGGGTCCACAACCCGAAGAAGATGAACGCCGCACCGGCGATCAGGCCGAGCAGATGCGTGGGCAGTGCGGCCCCGAGGTAGTGGCCGATGGCAACCGAGAGGACGTGTACTGCAGTGGTGGCGGCGGCGATGGCAGCCAGGACGACCCACCAGCGATAACGCAACGCGAACATCATCGCCACCAGCTGGGTCTTATCGCCCATCTCGGCTACGAAGATGACAGCGAAGCTCAGCAGTAAGGCTGCTAACACCCTCGACTCCTAGGTCGGTGGCTGCCGTTCCGGGGGCTCAAGAGACGCCTCCGGCCGGCAACCGGAACGGTTGTACGGCCGAAGGTCTCGCCCACCGGCTACTGCGCCGGTCCGGGCAACCGGGCCACGACCGGCTGTTGCCGGTGGGCCAGTATGTCGACTACCCGATTGGGGGCTACTCCCCTTCGCTGACCCGAGCCTACGCAGACAAAGCCCACACATGCAACTTGTTGTGAGTGAAACCTCGTTGGTTGCAACACTTTTGGAGCACCAAAGATTGTTTTCGGGCACCCTGAAACTATTGGCAGAGCGCCCGGCATCTCGTTGCAGGCTCGCCACCTGTCGCGTGCAATGCTGCCGAATTGCCTCTGCGGACCTGGTCATCGGGCATATAACGGTTAGTGATGACGGATGTCGGGGGCATGCGTGCGGACTCGGGGTCGTCGGTTGACCGTTTCGGACCGACGGCACGGGGGCCACTGTTCCGGGATCGACACCGATGACCTGCCCGTACTGCGGTTCCGACGTGGACGCAAGCGGCATCTGTGGTCGCTGTGGACCTGCACAGACGTCGACCTCCTTGACGGGGTGGCGCTCGGACCCCACCGGGCGATATGAGGGCCGTTACTTCCTCGCCGACCATCCGACGAACCGTGTGCGCAACGGCAAGGCCGAATCGAGCGACCCGGTCGGCGGGAAGATGCTGCCGGCCTATCACGAGGTGCCGAACCCCCGGTCGAGCATTCGCTCGACGTGGTTCGCAACGGGCATAGCCACTGCGATTCTCGCCGTCGCGGCAGTGGTGACATGGGTGCTGCTGCTGCCGGACCGTTGGGCGCCACCGCCGCCCGAAACCACGTACCTTGCAGCGCTGAACGATGCCGGGCTGACCAGCCAGTTCAACTCCGATGCGAATGCCGTCGCGCATGGACGGCAGGTATGTCGCCGGCTCGAAGATGGCGAGCCGCAACAGGGGCTGCCCGCCGACAAGATAGCCGTCGACGCGTTCTGCCCGCAGTTCACCCACGGTTTTCATGTTCTCGAAACAGCGTCAGTCTCAGGGGTATTCATCCTCGCGGACAGTGCGGGCTTGAACGGTGTCGCGTCGGACGGGACATCGTGCGAGGGAGCAGACGGATACTCCGACGTCAGCGAGGGCACCGCCGTGACCGTCAAGAACGGCAAGGGCGAGTTCCTTGCCACCACTTCACTCGGGCAGGGGAAGGGGAACACCGCCGAATGCACGTTCTCCTTCAGCTTCCCGGTCACCGAAGGCCAGGACCGCTACGTCGTCTCCGTCGGACGGCGTGGCGAGTTCAGCTATACCTTCGAACAGCTTCGAGCCCGCGGCGTTCAAGTCCGCCTCGGCCACTGACGCCTATTTGAGCATGCTTCCGGCGTCCACCGTCATAGTCAGGCCAGTGATGAAGCGCGCCTCGTCTGAGGCGAGGAAGAGCACCGCGTTGCTGATGTCGACGGGCTCCACCCAGCCGATCGGAAGCACGTGCATGAACTGCGCAGCGACGGCGAGATCGTCTGGGCCCGGGTTCTCGAGGTCCGGCCGGAAAAGCCGCATCGTCCCCTCGTTCATGAACAACGGAGTGTTGACGTTCGTCGGGTGAACCGAGTTGACGCGGATCGAGTGCTGTCCGAGTTCGACTGCGAACGTGCGCATCAAGCCGACCACGCCGTGCTTTGCGGCGATGTAGTGACCGGTGTGCGGGTAGGCCTTTAGCCCGCCAACGGAACTCGTGAGGATGATCGAACCGCCCTCACCCTGAGAGATCAGGTGCGGGACAGCCGCTTTCACGGTCTTCCACACACCGGACAGGTTGACGTCGATCATGTCGGTCCAGTCCTCCTCGCTGGTGCGGTCCAGCGTCTGCCCGCCGTTGCCGATGCCCGCGTTCGCGCAGATGATGTCGAGCCGCCCCAGCTGCTCGACGCCGCCGTCGACCGCGGCCTTGACCGCGTCATAGTCGCGCACGTCCACCTCGGCGGTGACGATGCGCCGATTCAACTGCTTGACCAGATCGGCCGTCTCGACGAGGTCTTCGGGGGTCGCCGGTTCGATCTGCGTGTTGTTGCTCACCGGACCGCAGATGTCGACCGCGATGATGTCGGCGCCCTCCTCGGCGAGTCGGACCGCATGGCTGCGGCCCTGGCCGCGAGCCGCCCCGGTGATGAACGCAACCTTGCCCTCTAACCGACCGGACATGTGCCCCTCGCAATCACTCGTTTGAAATTGATCGATCGATCAGGAACCATCGCACGGGCGAACTGGGGATGTCAACAGCCGAGTCGCCGCGCGCACCACCCACCAGAAGACGTGAATCGACGCCGCCCCCGAAGATTCGAGGACGGTGCGAGGCGAACGAATTTAGCCGCGAACCACCGAGACGGGTTTGGTGAGTAAGTCGATGTGGCGCTCGACGAGTGCACGCAACTCGTCATGTCCCGCGGTCACTCCGACTGCCATCTCGTTGCCGAGGCTGCGGGCCGTCTGCGCGACGAGCATCGCGATGGCGACCGGCGGGTAGGCGTCCAGATCGACACCATTGGCACGCATCACCATCGTGACGGCCGCCGTTTCGATATCGCGAACCCGTTCGGCGTACGCCTTGAGTTCGGCGCCGATCACCTTGCGGTGGTTGGCCAGGGCCATGAACTCCGTGTTGAGCACGGTCCCGCGGGCATCGCTGTTGATATGCCAGAGCGCGCGGATCGGATCGTCGTCAGTCAACGCCGTGCGCATCTGAGCCAGCGCCACGTCGGCGCCGACTTTCAGCACCTCGAGGAACAGATCGTCCATGGTCGGGAAGTAGTAGTAGACCAGCGCCTGCTTCACACCGGCCTTCGCGGCCACCCTCCGCGACGTCGCAGCGGCATACCCCTCGTCGTGCATGATCTGCGCGGTCGCCTCGATCAGACGCAGGCGCGCCCCGCCGTCATCCGACTTCGCTTTTCGGGATGTCGCCACTCAACGGCCCAGCCGACGTTGGCTTGACCGACTTCCGCGGCCCGTGATAAGCATGCAGCACCTTACCATTTTGGTCGATCGATCAGTTTTGACACCATGACCCCGCGAGAGCGAGGAGAAATGATGCCCGCCGGAAGAAGCGTCCGCGTTGATCCGCGACTCTGTGAAGCGCACGCGCTGTGCATCGACATCGCACCGGAAGTCTTCGAGCTCGGGGATGACATCGCCGTCGGCGAGGAGTCCCCGGACGCCACCCGGCACGACGACGTAAACGCCGCCATCGCCGCCTGTCCCCGCCAAGCCATCAGTTGGGTTGACGCCCCACTGACCAACAATCTCGGAAGGCCCATCCAATGACTGAACTGGCTGACGTCGACTACTTCAGCAACGCTGAGATCGCTCAGGATCCCTACGCCTACTACGAATACCTGCGCAGCCAAGGTCCGGTGTTCCAGGAGCCGCACCACGGCGTCGTCGCGGTCACGGGCTACGCCGAGGTAATGGCGGCATTCAAGGACGTCGACTCCTTCTCTGCGGTCAACGCGATCGGTGGGCCGTTCCCGCCGCTGCCCTTCGAGCCGGAGGGCGACGACATCACAGCCCAAATCGAAGCGCACCGCCACGAATTCCCGATCTTCGAGCACATGGTGGTCATGGATCCGCCGTCCCACGAGAGGGCGCGATCACTGCTGAGCAGGCTCCTGACGCCACGCCGGCTGAAGGAGAACGAGGACTTCATGTGGCGACTCGTCGACACGCAGCTCGAGGAGTTCATCGACAACGGTCGTTGCGAGTTCCTCTCCGAGTACGCAAGGCCCTTCGCGACCCTGGCCATCACTGACCTGCTCGGAGTGCCCGAGGAGGACCGGGCCGAGTTCCGCCGCGCCCTCGGCGCCGAGAAGCCGCAGGGCAACCGTGTCGGGGCGCTCGACGGTGAGGCGGTTGGACTCAACCCCCTTGAGTACCTCGACGACAGATTCAGCGGATACATCGCTGACCGGCGCAGCGAGCCGCGCGACGACGTGCTGGGCGGCATGGCCGCCGCGACCTACCCCGATGGCTCGACGCCGGAGATTCTGGAGGTGGCCCGGCCGGCCACATTCCTCTTCGCCGCTGGGCAGGAGACCGTCACGAAGCTGCTGAGCGCGGCCGTGCAGACCCTGGGTGATCGACCGGAGCTTCAGGATCAGCTGCGCGCGAATCGCGACTTGATTCCCGCCTTCATGGAGGAGGCGCTGCGTTTCCAGAGTCCCACCAAGGTCGACTTCCGGTTGGCCCGTAAGACAACCACTCTCGGCGGAGTGCCCATCAAAGCCGGGACTGTGGTGATGCTGTGTCTAGGGGCGGCTAATCGCGATCCGGTCAAGTTCGACGATCCACACGTCTTCCGTCTGGATCGCAAGAACGTACGGGAGCACATCGCGTTCGGCAGGGGAATTCACACCTGCGCGGGCGCACCGCTGGCACGCGCTGAAGGAGTCGTCACTGTGCACCGCCTGCTGGACCGCCTGCGCGACATCACCATCAGCGAATCCAGGCACGGCGGCCCCAGTGAGCGGCGATACGCCTACGAGCCGACGTTCCTGTTGCGCGGACTCACCGAGCTGCACATCGAGTTCACCGCGCAAAGGTGACACGACCTTCGCGGCAGCAGCAATGCCAGCCTCAGCCCATACCGATGCGAATGTTCTTGGTCTGTAGGAACTCATGGAGCCCGTCGAGGCCGCCCGTGCGTCCGAATCCGCTTCGCTTATAGCCGCCGTAGGGTCCCTGCGGGGATATGAGGCTCATCTGGTTGACCCACACCGACCCTGACTCCAGTTTGCGTGCGAAGCGGTGGGCGCGGGTGAGGTCGCGGGTCTGCACGAAGGCGTTGAGCCCATACGGGGTGTCATTGGCGATGCGCAGGGCATCGGCTTCGTCGCGGAATCTGATGACCGAGACGACCGGACCGAAGGTCTCGTGTTGCGCGAGTGCGGATGCGTTGTCGACGTTGCCGAACACGGTCGGCTCGATGTAGTAACCCTGGGCGAGTGCTCCGCCGATCCGCGTACCTCCCAGGAGCAGTTCACCTGAGTGTTGCGCGACGGCTTCATCGATGACGCCGAGGATCCGGTGTGCCGACGACTCGGTGATGACCGGTCCGAAGAAGACGGTTGGATCGAGGGGGTCACCCACTTTTGCCGAACCGACCGTGCCGAGGAACTTCTCGAGAAACGCGTCGTACACCGACTCCTGCACCAGCACACGACTCGCGCAGGCGCAGCTCTGACCGGACTGCATCAGTGGACCCTGATGGGCCGACATCGCCGCCGCCGCATCGAGATCGGCGTCTTCGAAGATGACGTTGGCGGACTTTCCACCCAGCTCGGCCACCACCGGGGTCAGGTTGGCCGCCGCCGCCACGAGCACATGACGTGCGGTCACATCACCACCTGTGAAATGGATCTTGCGGACTCCTGGATGTCGAACGAGGGCCTCGCCCCCGACGGCATCGGCGGGTACGACGTTGACCAGTCCGGGTGGCAAGCCAGCCTCGACGCACAGTTCGCCGAACCGCACCGCGGCCAGGGGTGCCAGTTCCGAGGGCTTCAACACCACCGCGTTTCCCGCTGCCAAGGCGGGTGCCACACACGATGCCGCCACCGCCAGCGCGCCGTTCCACGGAGTGATGACGCCGACCACGCCATACGGTTCGCGCTCGATGAGGTTGACGTCGAACGACCCGTTGACCGGGGAACTCGTGCCATGCGGCTTGTCGACGTAGCCGGCGAAGTGACGGAGGAACCACTCGAGCATGTGGGCGGTACCTGCGAAGGCGACCGGCACCGCGTAGTCGTGCACGTTGAGCAGCGCCAGTTCGTCGAGATGCTCGTGCACGACGTCGGCGAGGTCGATCAGCATGTCCCGACGACGATCCACCGTCAACGACATCCACGCCCGTTGGGCGTCCCAGGCCGATGCGACGGCTCGATCGATCTCGGCAGCCCCGGCCAGCGGGACCGTGACGTTGGTCCGACCGGTGGCCGCGTAAATGTGCTCGTAGCTGCCGCCGGAGGACTGACTGATCAGCTCACCATCGATCAGTACGCCGACCGTCAATGACGACGCGGTTGTCACTGCGGCGCGCTCGCTTCAGTCCGCCATTCCTCGAGCACGCGTTCCCTCTGTCGTACGATCTCGTCGTTGAGGTGTGATCCCTTGGCCCATCCGTAGTACGCCGCGAAATGCAAGGCGAGTTCATCCATTTCGTCGAACGAGATGTCACGACTCTTCAGCGCCGCATACACGTGGCTCAAGATCGGGTACGGCGCATCCTGGAACGCCACGCACGCCACCGTCACGAGCCTTCGTTCCTTCATCCCCAGCCCCGGCCGAAGCCACATCTCGCCGAACACGAAGTTGAGGATGCCGGCACCTGAGTACGGGTTGTCGCGAGTGGGTACGTACGGCACGCAGTTGACATCGCGGAATGCCTGCTCACCGGTGGCCAGTCGCGCCTCCGGATCACTCGGTGTGGTCAGCGGCAGAAGCGTGTCGGCTGACGGTACCGTTTGCCCGCGATCGCGGTGGATGCGCTCCCACTGCTCGTCGACCACCATGTTGAATCGGGACGCCTTCGGCCATCCGCTGTACACGGCGAAATGCAGTACCACTTCCCGTATTTCGGTGATCGTGACGTCGCCGCTGTTGAGCGACGCGTATACGTGATCGCGCAACGGTCCCTCGGCATCGGCGGCCGCGACGCAGGGTAGCGTCACGAAGCGCCGATTCCGGCGGCTGAGCCCCGGCCGGTCCCAGACCTCGGCGAAGACGAAGTCGATCATGTTCGCCGTTGCGGGCGTGGAGGCGTCGGGCGCCGGGAACGTCATTACGTCGGAGAACGCACGCCTGCCGCGCTCGGCCCGGTCGGTGTCAATCGTTGTCATCGTTCGCGCTTTCTCGTGAAATCCAGCTCACCGCAGGGTGACGCCGGCATCGACTTTGAACTCCAGCCCGGTGACGTATCGGGATTCATCGGAGATGAGGAACAACACCGCGTTGCTGATGTCGATGGCCTCGGCCATGACGATCGGCATGGCGTTGAGGAAGATCGGCACCAGGTCCGGCCGCTGTTCGGCGAGTAGCCCATGCAACGACGCAGGCTGCATCCCGGTCTCAACCCCGGTGGGGTGCACCGTGTTGACCCGGACATTTTGAGCCGCAAGCTCATTGGCAAGAGCTCTGCTCAGCCCAACGACGCCGTGTTTGGATGCCGTGTAGGGGGTGTGCAATGGCGTGCCCTTCAGTCCGGCAGCCGAGCTGATGTTCACCAGGCTGCCGCCGCGCTCCACCAGGTGCGGCAGGGCGGCGGCGCAGGTGTTCCACGTGCCGATCAGGTTCACGTCGACCACGGTCCGCCACTGTTCTGGAGTGGTGGTGTCCCACGTTCCGACGGTCAGCACGCCGGCGTTGGCCACCGACGCATCGAGTCCGCCCAACTCGGCGACACCGGCGTCTACGGCGGAGGCCAACGCCGCCGCACTGCGCACATCCACGACGTGGACGCTCGCACGCCTGCCATGCTTCTCCACTAGGCGAGCCGTCTCGTCGAGGTCGTCCCGCGTGGCCAGCGGGTACTCGACGTCGGGCAGCGACGCGCAGATGTCGACGAGGATGAGATCCGCACCCTCCTGCGCCAACCTCACGGCGTGGCTGCGCCCCATCCCGCGCGCCGCACCGGTGACCAGAACCCGCTTGCCGGCGACCCGGCCGCTCGCCGCGGTCACAGCTTGTTGCAGAATCCGGCGTCGACCGGAAACGTCACTCCGGTGACGTACTTGGCGGCATCGGAGACGAGGTAGGCGATCGCCGCGCTGATGTCCTCCGGTTCGAGGAGCCCGACCGGCATGGGGTTCTGCAGGTGCGGCCCGCCGTCAGGATAGTTCTCCAGAAACGACGTCATCGCCGGATTCGTCGCCATCATGGTGTTGACCGCTGTCGGATGCACGGTGTTCACCCGGATGCTCTCGGGGGCAAGCGCATTGGATAGCGTCCGCATCAGTCCGACGATGCCGTGCTTCGACGCGGCGTACGCAAGTCCCCCACCCTGCAGGCCGCCGAAGCCCCGTAGCCCCGCGGTCGAACTGGTGAAGACGATCGATCCCCCGCGCCCGCCGGCGAGCAGGTGAGGAATGGCCGCCTTCGCGGTGTGGAACGCCCCCACCAAGTTGACGTCGAGCACGTCGGTCCACTGCTCGAGTTCTTCCTCGATGGTCAACTCGCGGAATGCCATCGTCGCGATACCCGCATTGGCACAGACGATGTCGAGGCGCCCGAAGTGCCCGACGCCCGCGCTGAGCGCGTTGTTCACCGCGGCGAAATCGCGGACGTCGGCCACCGAACCGAGCATCTTGCCGCCTGCCTGCTCGACCATCGCGATCGTCTCGTCGAGTTCGTCGCGGTTGGCCATCGGATAGCCGTTGGACGGGATGTCGGCGCAGATGTCGACGCCGATGATGTCGGCGCCGTCCGAGGCCAGGCGAACGGCGTGGCTGCGCCCCTGACCACGCGCCACTCCCGTTATGAAGGCGACCTTGCCGTCTAGTGAACCCATCGATCCTCGCTCCGTTGCAGTCGTCACACGCAAACGGCGATGTGACCTGAGTAACCGTGTTACACCCCCGGTACGGTAACCTGGTTACTCAAGATCGGCAAGGGGGTCTCTCGACGATGGTCAGTGCCGAAACAAACCGTGCCGAAACAAACCGTGCCGCCACAGGTGCGCCACGCGACCGGATTCTCGACATCGTCGCGGTACTACTCGAAACCGAGGGATACGACGCGGTTCAGCTCCGTGAGGTGGCGCGCCGCGCACGGACCTCACTGGCCACCATCTACAAGCGCTACTCAACCCGCGACGAGCTGATCCTTGCCGCGCTGCACAGCTGGATGGACGAGCACCGCTACGCCGGTTTGGTACACCAATCCCCTCCGCCGGAGGAGTCGGTCTACGACGGGATGATGCGCCTGTTGCGCTCGATCTTCGAACCGTGGGAGGAGCATCCCGCGATGCTCACGGCGTTCTTCCGCGCGAGGGCCGCCTCAGGCGGTCAGGAACTCTTCCGTCGGGGCCTCGACATCACCGTTCCATCCTTCATGGAGGTCCTCGCCGACGTCGACGAAGAATTCGTTCGCGACCTCGAGGCCATTCTGTCCACGGTGATCTACGGCCTCCTGGGCCGATTCGCGGCGGGCGAACTCGAGATCACAGAGATCGTCCCCATTCTCGACCGCACGGTGTATTGGCTCACGGTCGGCTATGACGCGTCCCGCGGCGTTCAAGTACGCCTCGGCCACTGACGCCTACTCCCACACCACCTCGCCGGGGCTCTTATCCGGTCGCATACCGCGCCAACTGGGCTGCCGCAGCCGCCCGTCGGTCGTCCGCTCGCTGTAGCGCACCTCCCCCACCAGTTCTGGCCGCACGAACGTCACGCCCTTGGCATCGGGTCCGGTGAGCCGCTTGCTGAACGGCGACTCGTCGGTGTGCAACGGCGCCAGCGTCTTCTTGAGCTTGGCGAGGTCCTTGTCGGTGAAGCCCGTGCCGACACGTCCCGCGAAGTGCAGCCCGTCGTCCTCGGGAACGCCGATCAACAGCGCACCGATGCCGCTGGTCCGGCCGCCCTCGCCGGCCCGCCATCCGCCGATCACGACTTCCTGGGTCTGCCAGAGCTTGTCCTTGATCCACGACTGCGAGCGTCGGCCCGGTTGATAGGTGGAGTCACGTTTCTTGGCGATCACGCCCTCCCACCGATGCTCGCGGGCGTACTCCAGCGCCGCAGGTCCGTCACCGGGCAGCTGCTCGGGGACGATCAGCCCGCCGCCCTGCGCCAGCGTCTCGAGCAACTTGCGACGGTCGGAGTACTTGGCCCGCAACAACGATCGGCCGTCGAGCTGGAGGATGTCGAAGGCCCAGAACTCAATGTTGCTGTCGGAGCGGCCGCGGTTCTGCATCAAGCCGAAGCTCGGCACCCCCGCCTCATCGAGGGCCACCACCTCGCCGTCGAGAATGACGTGATGGTCGGCCAGATCGGCGGCCAACGCCCGCAGCTGCGGATACTCGTGCGTGACGTCTCGGCCGCTGCGCGAGCGTAGCTGCAGCTCACCGTGATTGGCGTCGACCAGCAGCCGGTAACCGTCCCACTTGCCCTCGAACGCCCACACGATCGGCGTCAGCCTCTCCACCGAGCCGTGGGTCGCGAGCATCGGCGCCAGATCCTCCGCGGTGGCGGCCGGTTGCTCCTTCATCCGGTGGGCCAGCCAGTTCTTGCCGCCCGTCTGGATCAGCGCGTAGCGACCCTCGATCTTCGACCCGTGCAGCGTGACGATGACCTCGCCCTTCTTACCGTCCACGCTCTCGCCGTCGACCCCAGGGTCCCGGAACTTCTCGGTCTCATACGTCCCCGAGTCCCAGACGATGACCTCACCGCCGCCGTACTCCCCCTTGGGAATCGATCCCTCGAAGGTGGCGTACTCCAGCGGGTGGTCCTCGGTGTGCACGGCGAGGTGATTGACCGACGTGGTCTCGGGCAGATTCTTCGGCACCGCCCACGACACCAGCACGCCGTTGCGCTCCAGCCGGAAGTCGTAGTGCAGCCGGCGGGCATGGTGCTCCTGGATGACGAACGTGTTGTCATTGCCGGTGACGGGCGATTCGCGCGGCACCGGCTCGGGCGTCTTACCCGCGTCTCGCATGCCCCGATAGGTGGTGAGTTTGTCTGGTCGCGGCGCACTTTCGTCCAGCCCCTCCAGTAGGTCACCATCACGCTCGACGCGCGCCAGCACCTCCTGGAAGCTCAGGTGCCTCAGATCTGGGCCTTCGATCTCCTCCCAGGTCCGCGGCGCCGCGACGGTCGGTTGGTCGCGACCGCGCATCGAGTACGGCGCGATGGTGGTCTTGGCGGCACTGTTCTGGCTCCAGTCGAGAAACACCTTGCCCGTGCGCAGGCTCTTGGTCATCGTCGCCGTGACCTGTTTGGGCATCGCCTGCTCGAGCTGCACGGCGATGCGCTTCGCCAACACCGATGCGCCCCGCGAACTCACCGGGTCTGCGAGCGGCACATAGAGGTGCAGGCCCTTGCTCCCACTGGTCAGCGGGTAGGTGGTCAGACCGATGTCGGTGATGAAACCCCGCACCTCATGGGCGACCTCGCACAGTTGACGGAACGTCACGCCCTCGCCGGGGTCCAGGTCGAACACGATGCGCGTCGCGTCGCCTGGTGTGTCCGGTGTGACGAACCGCCACTGTGGCACGTGCACCTCGAGCGCCGCCTGTTGCGCAATCCAGGCCAGCCCCTCCTGGCTGTCAATGATCGGGTAAGTGGTCGTTCCTGACTTGTGTGTGACCGAACCACGGTCTAGCCACTCGGGTGCCGACGAGGCGAGCTGCTTCTCGAAGAAGTCCGGCTGTCCGACACCGTTGGGCCAGCGCTTGCGGGTGACCGGGCGCCCAGCGATATGCGGCAGCATCACCTCGGCGATGGTGACGTAGTACTCGAAGATCTCGGCCTTCGTGGTGCCAGTGGCGGGATACAGCACCTTGTCGGGGTTGGTCAGTCTCACCCGCCCGCAACGCTCCACCCATCCAGTATGTCGGGAGTAGGATTCACCAGGTGGGAAAGCGCGCGTTGGCGGCACTGCTCCTGAGTGGGGCAGCGCTGCTGGCAGCGCCGGTGGCCGGTGCCGACCCGCAAGATCTGGTGCCCTACTGCTCGGGCGATCAGAACCCTGTGGACAGCAACTGCCGGACCAGTTCGTCGCAGATCTTCACCCACGCACCGTCCGGTGTCAGTCCCGACCTCCCGTTCGGCCTCAACCCGGCCGAGCAACCCGTCACCTGATCGTCGATCTGATGCCGAGTGTGAGCCTTGCTGTCGACGATCAGCCAGTTTTCCGACGACAAACCCCACAGTCGAGGGCTTCGGCCAGCTAATCCGCGTCGTCGTCTTCCGACAGCACCGCGAACGGTTGCGTCGGAATCTCGGCGATCGCCAACTTCGCCGCGGAGTCCGCGGGTATGCCGTCGCGTGCCAGCGCGGCAAGAGCTCTGGAGGTACCGACGTCGTGGCCGGCCCTCTCGCTCAACAGCCAACGCACCTCCAGCAGATCGCAGTAGGCCTGGATCGGTGTACCGGCGTGGCCCAATGCGGCGTGAGCCAACTGCTCGGTCGGGGTCACCACCTCGATGACCCACAGCCGCGCGGCGGTCGACTCGTCGACGTCGTGTCCGGCCTCGAGGCACAGCTGCGCCTGGTACGCATGCAGATCGCCTAGCAGGATGCGAGCCTGTCCCTCCCCCACGTCCAAACCGGTGAGATCCCGCAGATGCCGCGCGTGGTACCGACGGTCGCCCACGGCGACGTGCACGCGGAGCCGGCTCGGGTCGGCGCTGTCGGGTTGCAGTGAGAGTTCATCGACCACGAAGCCGAGGTCGTTGAGTGCCCGGATGGTGCCCTCGACGCGGTAGCGGTCGGTGAAGTCCAGCACGGGTGCGGCGTGTAGCAGATCCCATAGCGTGTCATACCGGACCTGCACCTGCTTGGCCTCGGCAATCAGCGTGTGGTGCAACGACTCCGGCTGCTCGAGCCGCTCGGCCATGTCGAGCATGCCCATCGCCACGTTCTCCACGAGGATCTCGAGGTCGTGCCGACGTTGACCGCGACTCAGGGACGGATGCACCTCGGACGTCTCGGCATCGACGAGCCATGCCTGCAGCAGCTGACCGTCCCGCGAGAACAGCGTGTTCGCCAATGAGCAGTCACCCCAGAACACTCCGTGGCGATGCAGCTCCACCAGTAACCCGGCCATCGCGTCCAGCAGCCGCGCCCTGTGCTTGGGCTGATCGGGTGGCAGCCGCATGAACAGCCGGCGGTACTGCCACGAACCCTCCAGATAACGAGTCAGCAGGATGGCCGTCTCGAACTCGGGCTGCAGCACCAGACCGGCGGCACGCACGGCCGGTAGCCCCATCTCCTCGAGCCGACGCAGCACGTCGTACTCCTTGACCGCGACCCGCGGCGGCATGTCCTTGACCGCCCAGAGATGACCGTCGGCCTCGACGAACTTCACCAGGTGGCGACTCGGACCCACCGCGATATCACGCAGCGCGACGTCAGGCACCAACCACCGTTCCAGCGGACGGTCCCATGGCAGCGCGAGCAGGCCGGGAGTCGGTGCGCGGAGCCGCAACTCGGGCATTTCCCGGGTCGCTTCGCTCCTGCCCGCCGGTGGCGACGTGCGCCTGTCAGCCGATGCGTTCACCGGTGTCCGGATTGAACATGTGCACGACGCCCTCGGGCTTCCTGCGCAGTTCGACGGTCTCGGCGAGACGGGCCGGTGTGCGGGAGAACGATCGCGCCACCAGGTGCACGCCGGGGCTGGCGTGCGTGTACAGGTAGGTTTCGCTGCCGAGATCCTCGACGAGGTCGATGACGACGTCGATACCACCGCCGTCGGACACCTCAAGGTGTTCGGGCCGGACGCCGACGGTGACCTCGGACAGGCCGGCGTCCTGCAGCAGCGACAGTTGGTCGCGCTCGAGCTGCAGGGTGGAGTCGTCGCCGATCTTCACGCCGGTGCTGACGATCTGCCCCGTCACCAGGTTCATCGCGGGCGAGCCGATGAAGCCCGCCACGAAGGCGTTGGCGGGCTTGTCGTAAAGGTCTGCGGGCGAGGCGAACTGCTGCAGCTTTCCGTTCTTGAGCACCGCCACCCGGTCGCCCATCGTCATGGCCTCGACCTGGTCGTGGGTGACATAGACGGTGGTGGTGCCCAGCCGACGCTGCAGGGCGGCGATCTCGGTGCGGGTCTGCACTCGCAGCTTGGCGTCGAGGTTCGACAGCGGCTCATCCATGCAGAACACCTGCGGCTCACGCACGATGGCCCGTCCCATCGCCACGCGCTGGCGCTGACCACCGGAGAGCTTGGCGGGCTTGCGGTCCAGGAACTCGGTGAGGTCGAGCATCTTGGCGGCCTCCTCGACCTTGCGCCGCCGCTCACCCGAGGAGACGCCGCGAAGCTTGAGCGCGAAGCCCATGTTCTCGGCGACGGTCTTGTTCGGGTACAGCGCGTAGTTCTGGAACACCATCGCGATATCGCGGTCCTTGGACGGCACGCCGGTCATGTCCTTGCCGCCGATCTCGATGCTGCCCTCGTCGATGTCCTCGAGGCCAGCCAGCATCCTCAGCGCGGTGCTCTTGCCCGAGCCGGACGGGCCGACCAGGACGACGAACTCACCGTCCTTGATGTCGAGATTGAGCGAGTCGACGGCGAGCTTGTCCGAACTCTCGTAGATGCACGAGGCGTTGCGGTAGGTGATTGCGGCCATTGTGGTTACCTTTCAGTACTTTTGGCTCGAGGGTTCTGGTCGGGGTTACTTGATGGCGCCGAAGGACAGGCCGCGGACCAGCTTGTTCTGCGCCACCCAGCCCGCCAGGATCACCGGCAGAGCGGCCATGGTGGCCGCTGCGCACAACTTGGCCCAGTAAAGGCCCTCGCCGGCGATGAAGCCGACCATGAACACGGGCATCGTCTGGGCCTGCACCGCGGTGAGACTGACCGCGAAGAAGAACTCGTTCCAGGCGAATATCACGCAGATCAGTGCGGTCGCGGCGATTCCGGGCGACACCAGCGGCAGGATCACCTCACGCACCGCACGCCACAGACTGGCACCGTCCAGGCTGGCAGCCTCGAGCAGTTCACCGGGCACCTCGAGGAAGAACGACCGCATCATCCACACCGCTATGGGCAGGTTCATCGAGGTGTACAGGATGACGAGTGCCCAGATATTGTCCAGCAGACCAATATTGGACACGATCACGTACAGAGGGACAATCGCTGCGACGATCGGCAGCATCTTGGTGCTCATGAAGAAGAACAGCGCGTCCTGGGTCTTACGGACCGGCCGCAGCGACAGCGCGAACGCCGCGGGAACGCCGAGGAGCAGCACCAGGATGGTCGACGCCGTCGTGGCGAACAACGAGTTCAGCAGGCCGGTGGCGACGCCCTGATCGAACACCGCCCGGAACTGATCCAGGGTGGGTGCGAAGAAGAACTTCGGCGATGGGGTGTAGGCGTCGACCTCCTGCTTGAACGACGTGAGCACCATCCAGAACACCGGGAAGAAGAAGCCCAGGCCGACGATCCAGGCGACCACACCCCAGGCATCGAACCTGCGGCGCTTGACCTTTCGCTTCATGACCGGCGCGTCTGCCACGGGTGCAGCTGCTTCAGTGGCTGATGTCATTCTGGTGCTCCTCGCGTCCGCGGCCATCAGGCGGCCTCTTCCTTGCCGGTGAATGATTTGAAGATCAACCGAAGCGCGAAGCTGGCGATGATCATGGTGAAGATCACGACGATGACGCCCATGGCCGCGGCCTGGCCGATGTCGAATCCGAGGAACGCACGCTGGTAGATGTAGAACGGCAGGTTCGCACTCGCCGTACCCGGACCGCCCTGCGTCATCATGTAGATCGCGTCGAACGTGTTGACCAGATAGATCGCCCCCAGCACCGTGCCGAGCTCGATGAACCGGCGCAGATGCGGCAACGTCAGCTCCCGGAACAACTGGAAGCCGGTGGCTCCGTCGACCCTGCCCGCCTCCAACTGGTCCCGGGGCATCGAGGTCAGACCGGCCAGAATCAGCAGCATCATGAACGGCGTCCACTGCCAGACCAGGTTGATCATCACCGAGGTCAACGGGAACTGACTCACCCAGTCGATTCCCCCGAGGCCGAACGGTTTGAGCACCCAGTTGACGATGCCGTACACCGGATCGAGCATCGCGGTCTTCCACATCAGCGCTCCCGCAACGGGTGTGATGAGGAACGGCGTGATGAGCAGCGTCCGGACGATACCGCGGCCGAGGAACGCCCGGTCCAGCAGCAGCGCCAGCAGCAGCCCCAGGATCACCGAGATCAGGACGGTGCCGACGATGAGGATGACCGTGGTGAGGGCGACCTGCCAGAACGTGCTGTCCTGGACCACGTCGAGGTAGTTCTTGAGCCCGACGAACTGACTGCTACCCGGCCGTACCAGGTTCCACGACAGCGTCGAGTAGTACAGCGTGAACAGGAACGGGATCTGGGTGACGACGATCATGAAGATCAGCGCCGGCAGCAGCGGCCCCCGTAGTCGCCACCCCTCCGCCCGGGAGACGCCAGGGTCCTGTTTCTGTTTGATCCGCGCGACGTGCTCGGAATCCTGTTCGGCGGCGCGCTGCTCCGATGCGTTCAGAGTGGTCATGACTTCTCCTTGTACGTATCGCCGACGACCTGTGCGTACTTCTGCGCCTGCGCCAACGCCTCGGGCACCGTCTTCTGACCTGCGATGGCAGCGCTGATCTGCTGACTGACCCTGGTGCCGAGATCCTGGAACTCGGGGATGGCCAGGAACTGAACTCCGGTGTAGGGCACCGGTTGGACGGTCGGCTTGTCCGGGTCGGCGGCCTCGATCGACTCCAGCGTCAGCGGGCCGTATGCGGCGGCGGCCTCCTTGTACTCGGGAATCTCGTAGGTCGAGAGCCGGCTACCCGGGGGCACCCGCTCCCAGCCGAGGGTCTCCCCGACCATCTTCAGGTACTCCTTGCTGGTCATCCAGGAGATGAACTTCCATGCGGCCTCCTGGTTTTCACTGCTCTTGGGGATGCCCAACGCCCAGCTGTACAGCCAACCCGGCTTGGCCTTCTCGACCTTGGGGGCGAAGGCATAGCCGATCTTGCCCACCACAGTGCTGGAATCCGGGTTCTCCAGCACCGACACCGCGGAGGTGGCGTCGTACCACATCGCGACCTGGCCCTGCGCAAGCTGCGTCGCGCACTCGTTGAAACCGCTTGTCGCGGGGCCGGGTTCACCGACCGAGCGGACGGTGTCGACGTAGAACTGCACGGCCCGCTCGACCTCAGGGCTGGTGAGCTGGGCGTTCCACTCCTCATCGAACCAGCGCCCACCGAAGGTGTTGATCACGGTGTCCAGCGGCGCCAGCACCTCACCCCAGCCGGGCTTGCCGCGCAGGCAGATACCGGCCCTGTCGGGGGTGTCGAGCTTCTTGGCCGCGTCGGCGACCTCCTGCCACGTGGGTTCGCGCGGCATGGTGATGCCGGCTTCCTCCATGAGGTCCTTGCGGTACATCAGGAACGACGACTCGCCGTAGAACGGCACCGCATACATCGAGCCGTCATAGGACAGCGACTGGCGCAGCGACGGAATGAAGTCATCCTCGTCATAGCCGGGCGTCTTCGCCGCGAGTTCGGAGAGGTTGACCAGCCAGCCGTTCTCGGCCCACTGCGGGGTCTCGTAGTTGCTGATCATCACGACGTCGAACTCGCCGCCGCCCATTGCGGTGGATGCGGTGATCTTGGCGCGCGCCTGGTTCTCCGACAGCGTCACGAAACGCAGCTTGATATCGGGGTTCTCGGCCTCGAACCTGCTCGAGAGTGCCTGAGCGTCGGTCATCTGAGAGTTGGACACCAGTGCGATGGTCACGGTGTTCCCCGAGGAGCCCATGCTGCCTGCGCCGGCGCATCCCGCGGTGAACGTGAGACCGACAGCGGCGACGCACGCCGCGAGTCGATGCAGCACCCTTCGATTCGCTTTCACTTACTGCCGCCTCTCATTGATCCAATAGCCAGCGTGCACAATCGATATCGCAGACGATGAGCTTGGCCAGTCCGCCCCGAAGTGCGGCACGCGTCGCCTCGTACTTCGGCGGTCCGCTGCACACCAGGATCGTCTTCTCACACCCGCGGATGTCCTCCAACGGAACGGATACCGCCCGGCTGGCCAGCTCGGTGTCGACCGCGGCACCGTCGGCGTCGAAGAACCGCCCGCCGATCTCGCCGACCGCACCGAGGGCGACGAGCTCGTCGAGCATCCGCACGTCCAGGAAGCTCCCCTCGAACAGCGTGGTCGAGGTGGACGCGGATCCCACGCCGAAAAGCATCGTGTCGGCGCGGCGCCCGGTCTCCAACGTGCGCGAGATTCCCGAGTCGCTGTGCAGCGACACCACCGTCGAGGCGTCCGCGTACAGCGGGGCCGGCAAGCGCATGGGACTGGCCCGCAACATGTCTGCGCTGCGACTGATGATGAACTCCATGCCGGTCTGGTACTGCGCGGTGGACATGGCGCCGTCGAGCTGCACCACGACACGGCAGCTCGCCACACCAGGGGTCAGTGCGGTGACCGCGGCGACCTGTTCGGGCCCCCAGGTGAAACCGAGCACGTCGTCCTCCGAGAGGCGTCGCATCAGAAGCGCCGCCGACGCGCGACCGAGGTGCCCGGACACGACGGCCTCGGTCAGCCCGTAGCGCTCCTCGAGAAGTCGTTCCTCCTCGGCGTGCAGGTCGTCCTTCATCGTCGGCGGGACGACGACCTCGATGCGCACCAGACCCTTCGCCTTGGCCCGGGCGACCAGTCGTCCGGCCGTCGGTCGCGAGACACCGAGCTTGGCGGCGATCTCGGCCTGGGTCAGACCGTCGAGGTAGTACAACGTCGCGGCGCGCAGGGCCAGGCGCAAATCATCGGGTGTCGATTTGCTCGCCGTTTCGGATGACAGGGCCACTGTGTGCGCTCTACCTTTTCGATAGTGAGCATTTGCTCATGGATGCGTGTAGATGCTCATCACGCTAACATCCTAGTGTGACGTACACAACACCCTCGATTCCTAACCGGATGCGGACCGCCGTGCTGTCCGAGCCGGGCCGCATCGAGATGGAGGAACGCCCAGTGCCAGCCCCGGGGCCAGGGGATGTACTGGTCAAGGTCTCGACAGTGGGGATCTGCGGGTCCGACACCCACTACTTCCGGCACGGCAGGGTCGGCAGCTTCGTCGTCGACGGGCCGTTAGTCCTCGGCCACGAGGCGGCGGGCACCATCGTCGCCGTCGGCGAGTCAGTGGATCCGGCGCGCATCGGACAACGCGTGTCCATCGAACCGCAGCGGCCCGATCCCGATAGCGCCGAGACCCGCCGTGGCCACTACAACCTGTGCCCACACATGGAGTTCTTCGCCACGCCCCCCATCGACGGCGCCTTCTGCGACTACGTGACCATCGGTGCGGGCTTCGCGCATCCCGTGCCCGACACCGTCAGCGATGAGGCCGCCGCCCTGTGCGAACCGCTGTCGGTCGGCATCGCCGCAGTGCGCAAGGCCGCCTTCGGCGCGGGCGCGCGAGTACTGATCGCCGGCGCCGGGCCGATCGGCATCGTCATCGCACAACTGGCTCGTGCCTACGGTGCGACCGAGATCATCGTGAGCGATCCCGACGCCCCGCGCCGCGACCGGGCGCTGAGCTTCGGCGCCACCTCGGCGATCGACCCGACCACTCGCGATGTCGGCGATCTCGAGGTGGATGCATTCATCGACGCATCCGGCGCACCCAGCGCCGTCAACGCGGGAATCCGTGCGGTCCGGCCCGCGGGCACCATCGTCCTGGTCGGGTCGGGCGCCGAGGAGATGACGCTGCCGACTCAGGTGATCCAGAACCGGGAGCTGACGCTGACGGGCGTGTTCCGGTACGCCGACACCTGGCCGACGGCGATCGCGCTGGTCGCGTCGGGACGCGTCGACCTCGATGCGATGGTGACGGCACGTTTCCCGCTCGAGAACGTCGCCGATGCCCTCGACACCGATCTCGTGCCGGGTAGCGTGAAGACGGTGGTGAGGGTGTCATGAAGCTCAGCAACGCGACATTGGCCGATATCCCGATCGACAAGCCGACGTATGACCGCAGTGAAATCACCGTCGGCATAGTCCATTTCGGGGTGGGTGGCTTCCATCGCGCACATCAGGCGGTGTACGTCGACCGGTTGCTCCAGCGGGGCCAGGCCAAGGACTGGGGCATCTGCGGCGTCGGCGTCATGCCCGCCGATCGCAGGATGGCCGACGTGATGGCCGCCCAGGACTGCCTGTACACACTGGTCACCGAGAACCCCGACGGCACCCGCGACGCACGCGTGATCGGGTCGATCATCGACTACCGATACGCCCCCGACGACCCGGAGTCCGTCATCGAGATGCTGGCCTCACCCGCCACCCGCATCATCTCGCTGACCATCACCGAGGGCGGCTATTCCATCGACTCCGCACCGCCCGACGGCGTGTTCGGACTGGTTACCCGGGCTCTCGCGCGACGGCGGGAGCGCGGTGTGCCCTCACCGACCATCGTGTCGTGCGACAACATCGAGGGCAACGGCGACGTCGCGCGCGACGCCTTCACCGCATACGCACGGCAGCATCATCCCGGTCTCGCCGAGTGGATGGACGAACACACCGGTTTTCCCAACTCGATGGTCGACCGCATCACCCCCGTCACGTCGCCGGAGGTGATCGACTCCCTCGCAGCGGACTTCGGCGTGGAGGATCAGTGGCCGGTCGCCGCGGAGCCGTTCACCTCCTGGGTGCTCGAGGACTCGTTCTCAAGCGGGCGGCCGCCGTTGGAGGACGTCGACGTGCTGATCGTCGACGACGTCACACCGTATGAGCTGATGAAGCTGCGTCTGCTCAACGCCAGCCACCAGTGCCTGTGCTACTTCGCCTATCTGGCCGGGTACCGCCTGGTGCACGACGCGGCGCGTGACCCTCTGTTCGCCGAGTTCCTCCGCCAGTACATGGATGCCGAGGGCACGCCGACACTGAAACCCGTCCCCGGCGTCGACCTGCCCGAGTACAAGCAGACGCTGATCGAGCGGTTCGCCAACCCCGGCGTGCGCGACACCATCGTCCGGCTGTGCTTCGGCTCCTCGGATCGCATCCCGAAGTGGCTACTGCCCGTGATCCGGGAGAACCTGCGCAGCGGAGCGCCCATCAAGATGTCGGCGGCGACCGTCGCCAGTTGGGCCCGCTACGCCGAGGGCGTCGACGAACAGGGTGAGCCGATCGACGTGCAGGACCAGCTCGCGGAAACGCTGGTGCCACTGGCAAAGTCGCAACTCCAGGAGCCGACGGCGTTCATCTCCGACACTGACGTGTTCGGCGATCTCGCGCAGCAGCCACGCTTCGTCGAGGCATACCTGTGGGCCCTGGACTCGCTGCACCGTCACGGCGCCCGCGCGACACTGCAGGCCCTGGTCGGGCAGGTGTCGTCATGACCGAACGCGCTCTGGTCATCGGAGAGGCACTCATCGACATCGTCGAGCGCGACGGGCGAGTAATGGGCGAGCACGTCGGCGGCAGCCCGCTCAACGTGGCGATCGGGCTGGGCAGGCTGGGTCGAGGTGTCGACTTCCTCACTCACATCGCCGACGACGACCGCGGGCGCCGCATCACCGAGTACGTCGAATCATCTGGTGTGCAGCTCGTTTCGGGTAGCACGACTGCAGCCAGGACGCCTACCGCGATGGCGCACCTCAATGAGGCGGGCGCGGCCGACTACGAGTTCGACATCGACTGGCGGCTGTCGGGCACCGCAGAGGTGGCGCCACCGCTGGTGGCACACACCGGATCGATCGCCGCGTTCCTCGACCCCGGATGTCTGGCCACCGCGGCCCTGTTGGACGCCTACCGAACCGCGGCGACCATCACGTATGACCCCAACGTGCGGCCCGCGCTCATCACCGAACGCGGGCAGGCGATCGCCAGAATTGACCGGCTGGTCGAGAAGGCCGACGTGGTCAAGGCCAGCGACGAGGATCTGCGTTGGATCGACCCGGCCCGCTCACCGGAGCAGATCGCGACCGCATGGCAGGCGCTGGGGCCGTCGATCGTCGCGGTGACGATGGGCGAGCGCGGGGCGTTCGCCGTGAGCGCCGCGGGCGTGGTCCGCGTCGGTGCGCCTCCGGTGCAGGTGGTCGACACCGTTGGAGCGGGCGACGCATTCATGACGGGGCTCATCGACGCGCTGTGGTCGCTGGGCCTGCTGGGTGCCGAACGGCGCAGAGCCCTGGCCCGCATCGACCTCGCTCAATTGGAGTACGTGCTGGGAGAGGCCGCGCTGGCGTCAGCGCTGACCGTGGCGCGCGCCGGCGCCGACTTGCCGGATCGCGCGGCGCTGCAACGCGGCCAGCAAAGTGGGTAATACTGAACTATGCGTTCCATCTGGAAGGGTTCGGTCGCCTTTGGGCTGGTGAACGTCCCGGTCAAGGTCTATAGCGCGACCGAGGACCACGACATCAAGTTCCACCAGGTGCATGAGAAGGACAACGGGCGCATCCGGTACAAGCGCGTGTGCGAGGTCTGCGGCGAGGTCGTGGAGTACCGCGACATCGCCCGGGCCTATGACTCCGATGACGGCCAGACCGTCATCATCACCGATGACGACATCGCGACGCTGCCCGAGGAGCGCAGCCGCGAGATCGAGGTCGTCGAGTTCATTCCCGCCGATCAGCTCGACCCGCTGATGTATGACAAGAGCTATTTCCTGGAGCCCGACTCGAAGTCGTCGAAGGCCTACGTACTGCTGGCCAAGACGCTCGCCGAGACCGACCGGGTCGCGATCGTGCACTTCGCGTTGCGCAACAAGACGCGGCTGGCGGCGTTGCGGGTCAAGGACTTCAGCAAGCGCGATGTCATGGTGATCCACACGCTGCTGTGGCCCGATGAGATCCGCGACCCCGACTTCCCGATCCTCGATCAGAAGGTCGAGGTCAAGCCCTCCGAGTTGAAGATGGCCGGCCAGGTGGTCGAGTCGATGACCGACGACTTCCACCCCGACCAGTTCCGCGACGACTACCAGGAACAGCTCCACGAACTGGTGCAGGCCAAACTCGAAGGCGGAGAGGCGTTCGCGACCGAGGAGCAGGAGCCCGCCAATCTCGACGAGACCACCGACGACGTCTCGGACCTGCTCGCCAAGTTGGAGGCCAGCGTCAAGGCTCGCAAGGGTGCATCGAAGTCCGATGGCGATGGCGAGGCCAAGAAGGCACCAGCCAAGAAGGCACCGGCGAAGAAGGCCGCCGCCAAGAAGGCGCCCGCGAAGAAGGCCGCTGCCAAGAAGGCACCAGCCAAGCAGTCCCGTGACTGACCTGTCGGGCATCGCCAAGCACCCACTGACGAATGTCGCCATCGGCACCGCGGTAACGGCACTGGGCGTCGCAGCCGAGACCTATCGCGCGTGTGAACGGCTGCCGATCGTGGGAGCGCGGCTGGCCGGCGCCCGCTCTGTTCTGGAGCGACGCGGCGAGGAAGTCGTGGCGAACGGCTTGGAACCACTGAAGGCCACCATTGCCGCCGTGGCCGTCGAATTGGTTGAACTCGTGCTCGACGAGCTCGACATCAATGCACTCGTGCGCGAGCGCGTTGATCTCATCGGGTTGGCCGACGAGGTCGTCGCGGGCATCGACCTCCCGGCAATCATCCGGGAGTCCACCAGCACCGTGACCGCGGATGTCATGTCCGACGTACGCAGCGGGGGCGAGCGGGCCGACGACGCCGTGGCTGGCATTGTCGATCGAATCCTGAGGCGCGACAGGGGCTCCCGTTGACCGAGTTCGCGCACTTGCCCGATGTCGAACCGCGCGGCGCCGGCATCGTGAGCCGTGGCGTGGCAGCTGTCGTGGACCTCGCCGTGGTGTTGGTGGTCATCGGCATGCTCTACGTCGGGCTGGTACTCACGTCGCTTGCGCTGAACCCCTCGGGCTTTCGCTTCCCCGCGGTCGGCGTGCTGTTCTCCAGCACGGTGACGTTCGGTGTCGCGGTGCTCTACCTGGCGGGCTGCTGGGCTGTCTCGGGCTGCACCGCAGGGGCGGTGATCATGGGCCTGCGGGTGGTGGGCAGACGCGCCGAGCGGATGTCGGTTCTGTCGGCGCTACTGCGAGCCATCGCGTGCGTCGTGTTCCCCATCGGACTGGCCTGGGTGGCCGTCGACAGCAGACGTCGCTCGATTCAGGACCTGGCCTTCGGCACCCGGGTCGTGTACGTCACCCGCGCCGCCGAGTAGCCGCGTCCTGCGGCCGCGCGACTTCTGCACCAGCGTCGCTCACGTCGCGAATTCACGACCGCCCTGCAGATCTCGGCGGAGGTGGCGGCGTGAATCCGCGGCGTGCGAACGCCTCGCGGACTCGGTGCAGGATGAACTGGCGGCTGTGCTCGGCGACGACCCGGAGATCGATCCAGCCCTGGCGGTCGATGAGTTCGGCGCGCCAGATGTCGTGCACGTACTGGGTCCGCGTGGTGCTGTGGTGTGCGCCCTCGTAGTCCAGGCCCACCATCGGCTCGTCGTATCCCATATCGATGAACGCCACGCGCCTGCCGTCGGCGACGCGGATCTGTGTTCGCGGAACGGGTAGACCCGCATCGATGAGCAGCAGTCGCAACCACGTCTCCTTCGGTGACTGTGCGCCGCCGTCCATCAGCACCAGTGCCTCTCGCGCACGCCGCACTCCCCTCGCGCCGCGGTACCGCTCAAGTGGGTCGGCCACCTCGATGGCTGACACACCGATCGCGGCGGCCAGTGCGTCGAGGTGGGCCACGGCTCGATCGCGCGGGAGATGTCGGCCGAGGTCGAGTGCCGTGCGCGCCAACGAGGTCACGGGAAGCTCGCCAATCCAGGTGATCTCGTCGGCCGCGATCCGCTCCTCACGAATGATCACGCCGGGGCGCGGCCGGGTGTGCTCGGCGATCATCTCGATGGGTGTGGCGTCATCAACCCACCGCGCACCGTGCAGCGCGGCCGCAGCCCGCCCGGCGATAACGCCTCGGCGCCCAGTCCAAAGCCACGCGGCGACCGTGCGCGTGAACAAGGTCTGCTCGGTGTTCTTCGGTACGTAGACGCCTGGATGCACCGCTTGGTGATTCCACCGCAGACCACCGGGCGTCAGGCTGCCGGCGCTGATCGCTTCACTGCCAACGAACGGTATCCACATGCCTGAACGCTGGCCGAGGCAGCAGACGAGTCGCGTTCACAACAGCGATCGGGCGCCACCACCCTGTGGATGGAACGACGCCTGTGCAGAACTCGCGCATTTCACGCCGACTTCTGCACAAGCGTCGTGCCTCATGAGGAATCACGACGCGTGTGCAGATCTCGACGAGAACTAGAACGTGTTCCAGAAACCGACCACGCCGAGCCGTAACCCTTGTTACCGTGACGCCCGGCGAGGGAAGTGAGGAACACATGATTCTCGACAGGTTCAAGCTCGACGGCCAGGTGGCAGTGGTCACCGGGGCGGGCCGCGGACTCGGTGCCGCGATGGCGCTGGCGTTCGCCGAAGCCGGTGCGGACGTGGTGATCGCGGCGCGCACACAGTCCCAGCTCGACGAAGTGGCCGAGCAGATCAGGGGCGTCGGCCGCAAAGCCCATGTCGTCGTCGCCGACCTCGCCCACCCCGAGGACACCGCCAAGCTCGCGGACGCGGCAGTCGAGGCGTTCGGCAAACTAGACATCGTCGTCAACAATGTCGGCGGCACGATGCCCAACGCGCTACTGAACACCTCGACGAAGGACCTGCGCGACGCGTTCACGTTCAACGTCGCGACCGCCCACGCGCTGACGACGGCGGCCGTCCCGCTGATGCTCGAGCACTCCGGCGGCGGAAGCATCATCAACATCACCTCGACGATGGGCCGGACCGCCGGTCGCGGATTCGCCGCCTACGGCACCGCCAAGGCCGCACTCGCGCACTACACCCGACTGTCCGCGCTGGACCTCGCGCCGCGCATCCGAGTCAACGCCATCGCACCAGGTTCGATCCTGACCTCCGCGCTGGAGGTGGTGGCCTCCAACGACAGCCTCCGTGAGCCGATGGAGAAGGCCACCCCGATGCGCCGTCTCGGCGATCCGGTCGACATCGCCGCTGCCGCTGTCTATCTCGCGTCGCCGGCCGGTAGCTATCTGACAGGCAAGACCCTTGAGGTCGACGGCGGCCTCACGTTCCCCAACCTCGACCTTCCCATCCCCGATCTGTGAGGAGCACCGAGTTGCCCATCAAAGTCGCCGCGATCGGCACCGGAAACGTTGGCCAGCACGCGCTGACCCAGCTGATCAACGACCCCCGCTTCGAGCTGACCGCCGTATGGGTGTCGTCAGACTCCAAGAAGGGCAAGGACGCGGGTGAACTTGCCGGGCTCGACATAGAGACGGGCATCATCGCCACCACCGATCTCGACGACGTGCTCGCCACCGGACCCGACTGCGCGGTGTACACCGCGATGGCGGACAACCGCCTGGTCGAGGCGCTCGAGGACTACCGGCGCATCCTGGCGGCGGGCGTCAACCTCGTCGGCAGCAGCGCGGTGTTCCTGCAGTACCCGTGGCAGACGCTGCCCGAGAACATGATTGCCCCGATCGCAGACGCGGCGGCGTCCGGCCAGGCCAGCCTGTTCGTCGGCGGTATCGATCCGGGTTTCGCCAACGACCTGCTGCCGATGGCGCTGGCCGGAACCTGCCAGAGCATCGAGCAGATCCGGTGCATGGAGATCATCAACTACGACACCTACGACAGCGCCACGGTGATGTTCGACGTGATGGGCTTCGGCAGGCCGCTCGATGAGACCCCGATGCTGCTGCAGCCGGGGGTACTGAGCCTGGCGTGGGGTTCGGTGGTTCGGCAGTTGGCCGCCGGGCTGGGCATCGAACTCGACGAGGTGACCGAGACCCACACGCGGACACCGGCACCGGAGGACTTCGACATCGCCTCCGGACACATCGCGAAGGGCACCGCCGCCGCGCTGCGGTTCGAGGTTCGCGGAATGAAGGACGGCAAGGCGGCCGTCGTTCTCGAACACGTCACCCGCCTCCGTGATGACCTGCATCCGGAGTGGCCGCAACCCGCGCAAGAGGGCGGCTCCTACCGCATCGAGATCACCGGCGAACCGTCGTATGCACTCGACCTGTGTCTCAGTAGTCGCAACGGCGATCACAACCACGCGGGGCTGGTGGCGACAGCAGCCAGAGTCGTCAATGCCATCCCGGAAGTGGTTGCCGCACCGCCCGGAATCCGCACCACCCTGGACCTTCCACTCGTGACGGGACGAGGGCTGTACGCTCCCAATTGACGCGTTTGCCCGAGACTGAGGAGAGTCAAATGAGTGCACTTCGCTTCGTCGTTCCAATGATTTTCGCCGCCGGCGTCGCCGTCGCGGCCGCGCCCACTGCCGCCGCGGAGCCCCCCAACCCGCTTCTGCCCCAGTGCGAGGTCACCGGCGGGTCATCCGTCGAGGGCGGCCAGACCACCGACTGCGCCAGCCCCGGCAACGTCCAGATCGACGCCACCCCGCCCGAGCCCGGCTACGGCATGTTCCCGTGGGACGACGACTTCTTCGTTCTATAACGGTTCTTCGTTCTCTGACGCGGCGCTGACGGTCCTGACCTGCGCTCTGCGGCGTATCATTGCTGCAGCGATCGGAGCAGGTCATGACCATCACGTCTCGCTATTCGGTGCCGCTTCTGGCGGCCATCGGTGTGTGCCTCGCGGTCCTGGCAGCGCCAGTGGCCGCGGCCCAACCCACGTGTGTGAACACCGCCCCGAACACCACGCAGTGCGCCACAAAGGGCAGCAACTCGATCACCACATCGCCGCCCGCAATGAATAGCGGTCCCTTCTATGGCTGGCCGTACGGCGGCGGCTTCGTGCTGGGCGTCTGGTAGCGCCCCCGGCCCTGAAAACAGGGGCACGATTGCCATGACCTGAGGGTTTCGGCTAACCTAACTTTTCTATTCGCCATCCCGGATAGAGAGTGAGTTCGTTGGCAACCGAAACCAAGGCGCGGGTACGCCCGGGCATGCTGCTGCTCGGACCGGCATTCGTCGCCGCGATCGCCTACGTCGACCCCGGCAACGTCGCCGCCAACGTCAGCGCCGGCGCCCAGTTCGGGTTCCTACTGGTGTGGGTGATCCTGGTCGCCAACGTGATGGCCGGCCTGGTGCAGTACCTGTCGGCCAAGCTCGGCCTGGTCACCGGGCGCAGCCTGCCCGAGGCGGTGGCCGACCACTCCCGCACCCGCACCCGTATCGCGTACTGGCTGCAGGCCGAATTCGTGGCCATGGCAACTGATCTCGCCGAGGTCGTCGGTGGTGCGATAGCGCTCTATCTGCTGTTCGACCTGCCGTTACTCATCGGCGGCGTGATCACAGGCGCCGTCTCACTGCTGTTGCTGGCCGTCCAGGACCGACGCGGCCAACGGATGTTCGAGCGCGTGATCACCGGGCTGCTGCTCGTCATCGCGATCGGCTTCCTCACCAGCCTTTTCGTCGCGCCGCCGTCACCCGCAGACGTGGCGGGCGGCCTGCTCCCCCGGTTCGACGGCCCGGAGAGCATCCTGCTGGCCACCGCCATGCTCGGGGCGACCGTCATGCCGCACGCCGTCTACCTGCACTCGGGGCTTGCCCGCGACCGGCACGGCCATCCCGAGGCGGGCGCCCCGCGACGCCGCCTACTGCGGATCACCCGCTACGACGTCGGCCTCGCCATGCTCGTCGCGGGGGCGGTGAACCTCGCGATGCTGCTGGTCGCCGCGACCAACCTGCAGGGTATGGAGAACACCGACTCCATCGAGGGCGCCCACGCCGCGGTGCAGAACACGTTGGGCCACACGGTCGCCCTGTTCTTCGCCATCGGACTGCTCGCCTCAGGTCTCGCCTCGACGTCGGTGGGCGCCTACGCCGGAGCGATGATCATGCAGGGCCTGTTGCGGCGCAGCTACCCGCTGCTGCTGCGGCGACTGGTGACGCTGATCCCCGCACTCGTGGTCCTGGCCATCGGCGTGGACCCCAGCCGGGCGCTGGTGCTCTCGCAGGTCGTGCTGTCGTTCGGCATCCCGTTCGCCCTGATCCCGCTGGTACGCCTGACCAGCGATCGCGTGCTGATGGGCGCCGACGTCAACCACCGCGTGACCACCGCGCTCGGATGGTTGGTCGCCGGAGTGATTACGGTGTTGAACGTGGTGTTGATCTACTTGACCGTCACGGGCTGAATGCAGCCGTACTTCGCGTACGGATCGAACCTGAACGTTGCGCAGATGGCGCAGCGCTGCCCCGATGCGCTCAACCCGCTGCCGGCAACCCTCGCCGACCATGACTGGCTGATCAACGAGCGCGGCGTCGCGACCGTGGAACCCGTCGACGGAGCCGAGGTGCACGGCGTGCTCTGGCAGGTCAGCGACAACGATCTGGATGTCCTCGACAGCGCCGAGGGTGTGCCCGTCCGGTACCGCCGCGACATCCTCGTCGTGCACACCGAGCACGGCCCGCGCCGCGCCTGGGTCTACATCGACCACCGCGTCGAACCCGGCGCCCCCCGGCCCGGATACCTGGAGCGGGTCATCGACGGCGCGCGCCACCACGGGCTGCCGCAGCGTTGGGTGGACTTTCTGCACCGGTGGGATCCGAAGCACTGGCCGCGGGCCCTCGCGCCGACTGAAACGCCTGGGCCGCAATCACTCTCAGAACTGTTGGCCGATCCCCATGTCGAGGAGTCCAGCACGCTGCGATCGGGATTCGGGTTCCTCGCGATCCACGGCGGCGGCCTGGAGCAGATGACCGACGTGATCGCCGAACGCGCCGCCGAGGCCGCCGGCGCGTCGGTTTACGCCCTGCGCCACCCCGACAACTACCCGTACCACCTGCCGTCGGCGTCCTATGCCGCCGCAGAGTCCGACCGTCTCGCGGAGTTCCTCGACCACGTCGAGTTCGCGGTCTCGCTGCACGGTTACGGACGCATCGGCCGCAGCACCCACCTACTCGCCGGTGGCCGCAACCGCGCATTGGCCGCGCACCTCGCCGACACCGTTGCGCTGCCCGGCTATCAGGTGATCACCGAACTGGACTCCATCCCGCGCGAGCTACGCGGGATGCACCCCGACAACCCCGTGAACAAGCCACGGGGTGGTGGCGCCCAACTCGAGCTCACCCCCCGAGTGCGCGGCACCAGCCCGCGCAGCGGTCCGGTGGGCGAGGACGGACTGACCCGCGCCACCTCACTGCTGGTCGACGGCCTCGTGACGGCGGCCCGCACCTGGCGGCCCGTCTAGACCCATCCACTCCGCACCCGGCTCCGAATAGCGAGTGTGGAACGACAAGACCAGCTCGGACGCTCGATCGCCGTCATCGGGAGCGGAGTCGCCGGCCTCACGGCGGCCCACGTGCTCTCCGCGCGCGACCAGGTGACGCTGTACGAGGCCGACACCCGCCTCGGCGGGCACGCGCACACCCATTTCGTCGACGACGGAGACGGCAGGGTCATCGGCATCGACTCGGCGTTCCTGGTGCACAACGACCGGACCTATCCGACACTGTGCCGGCTGTTCGGCGAGCTGGGTATCACCACCAACGACACCGACATGTCGATGTCAGTGCGTGACGATGCCGCCGGACTGGAGTACGCGGGGGCCCGCGGGATTGGCGGCCTGTTCCCCTCGATCGGGTCGCTGGCCAAGCCCCGCTACCTGCTGATGCTCGCCGAGGTGCGAAGGTTTCACCGGGTCGCGAGCGCGCTGCTCGCCGACGAGTCAGCGGGCGACGGCGAGCCGCTGGGTGACTTCGTGCGGCGGCACGGATTCTCCGACTACTTCGTCGAGCACTTCGCGCGGCCGCTGGTGGCCGCCGTCTGGTCCTGCGCGCCCGGTGCGGCGATGCGGTACCCGGCGCGCTACCTCTTCGTCTTCCTCGACCATCACGGCATGCTCTCGGTGTTCGGCTCGCCGACCTGGCGCACGGTGGCCGGCGGATCGGCGACCTACGTCAACGCGATCGCCGAGACGCTGCACGAGGTGTCGATGGGCACGCCGGTGACCGCGGTGCGACGGATACCCGCGGGCGTTCTGGTGAGCGCGGGTGACAGCGCTCCGCGCCGCTTCGACGCCGCTGTCGTGGCCACACATCCCGAGCAGGCGCTGGACATGCTCGCCGAGCCGACCAGCGCCGAGCGGGCGGTACTGGGCGCCATGCCCTACTCGATCAATCTCGCCCAGCTGCACACCGATGCCTCGGTGCTGCCGCGCAGGCCGCGTGCCCGCGCATCGTGGAACTACCTGGTCACCCGCGACTCCGACGCCGTGCTGGTCACCTACGACGTCACGCGCTTGATGCGCCTGGGCGGCACGACGCGCTACCTCGTCACCCTGGGCGGCGGGCACCGGGTTGACCCGAGCACCGTGATTGCCGAGATGACCTACGCGCATCCGCTCTACACACCCGAATCCGTTGCCGCGCAAGGCCGACTCCCTGAACTCGACGACGATCGGGTGGTGTTCGCCGGGGCATACCACGGCTGGGGCTTCCACGAGGACGGTGCGGCATCCGGTCTTCGCGCCGCCCAACGGCTCGGCGCTGACTGGCGTGCCGCCTCGAAGCACGAGGTGGCCGCGTGCTGACCCCGAGCCTGTACCGCACCCGCATCACGCACGTGCGTCGGGCTCCGGTGCACCACTACTTCGAGCAGCGCGGCTACAGCTGGTTCGTCGATCTGGACAACCTGCCGCGGCTGCCGTGGGGTCTACGCCCGTTCGCGAAGTTCGAAGCCCGCGACCACTTCTCGACACCACCGCCCGCGGGTGTCGATGACACACTGCGCAACCGTGTCGACGCGTTCCTCGCCGCACGTGGTATCGACATGCGCGACGGCACCGTGACCGCGCTGCTGCAGGCACGGGTACTCGGCTACGTGTTCAATCCGATCAGCGTGTACTGGTGCCACGACTCCGACGGCGTGCTGCGGCACGTGATCGCCGAGGTGCACAACACATACGGCGGCAGGCACGCATATCTGCTCCCGCCGACGGGCGATGCGCCAGCGGCCGTCAAGAAGTCGCTGTACGTCTCACCGTTCAACGAGGTCGACGGGTACTACCTGGTGCGGGCTCCCGAGCCGGACGAGTCCCTCGATGTCGCCATCTCACTTCACCGCGAGCACATCCCGGCGTTCGTCGCCACGCTGCGCGGCACCCGACGCAGGGCGGGCGTCACGCAGGTACTGCGCATGCAGCTGATAGCCCCCGTCGCCCCGCTGATGGGCGCGGTGTGGATCCGGATTCAGGGCATCACATTGTGGGCGCGACGGGTTCCCGTCGTTCCCCGGACACCCGTCGTCGAGAAGGAAAGGGTCAAGCAACTGTGACCACCGACATCACCGGAAGTATCGGTGCCGCTGCGGTTTCAGACCGCTGGCCGGCCGTCGCGCGAAGTCCGCGGGGCGTACGCAGCCTTGTGTACGGTCGCATCGCGGATGGGCTGCTGCGACGGGCCGCCGCCCGGCTGGCGCTACGGCTGGAATATCCAGACGGCACGACAATCGGCGCCGCCGATCCGACATTGCCGACCATGGTGATCCACGATCCGCAGAGCCTGGCCCGCAGGGTGGGCCGGTTCGGCCTGATCGGGTTCGGCGAGGCCTACATGGCCGGCGAGTGGGACTCCACCGACCTCGCCGAGCTGATGACCGTGTTCGCCAACTCGGTCGCCGACCTCATTCCTCCTGCCCTGCAAAGCCTTAGACCGCTCGCTGTGGTTCGTCATCCCCGATCGATGTACAACAGTCTCAAGCAGGCCCGCAGCAACATCGCCGAGCACTACGACCTGTCCAATGACCTGTTCGGGCACTTCCTCGACGAGACCATGACGTACTCGAGCGCCCTGTTCGACACCGGGACGCCCGTCTGGGAGCAACTGCCCGAGGCTCAGCGGCGCAAGATCGACCGCCTGCTCGACGCGGCGTGCGTGGGCACAGGCAGTCGGGTCCTGGAGATCGGCACAGGCTGGGGCGAGCTGTGCATCCGGGCCGCATCTCGCGGCGCCCACGTGCACTCGATAACGCTGTCGGCCGAGCAGCAACGTCTCGCGCGACAGCGCGTCGCCGAAGCCGGCCTGTCCGACCTGGTCACCATCGAACTCCAGGACTACCGCGAGGTCGAGGGCCGGTATGACGCCGTGGTCTCGGTCGAGATGATCGAGGCGGTCGGCTACCGGTTCTGGCCGACCTACTTCCAGACTCTCGACCGGCTCGTCGCGCCGGGAGGTCGGGTCGCGGTCCAGGCCATCACGATGCCGCACGACCGAATGTTGGCCTCCCGCAACACCTACACCTGGATCCAGAAGTACATCTTCCCAGGCGGCCTGATCCCGTCCACGGAGGCGATCCTCGGCATCACCGAGCGTCAGACACGTCTGCGCACCGTCGGCATGCGCTCGCTGCGACCCCACTACGCCGAGACGTTGCGGTTGTGGCGCGAACGGTTCCAGGAGCGTCACGAGGCGGTGACCGCGCTGGGCTTCGACGACATCTTTCAGCGCATGTGGGAGCTGTATCTGGCGTACTCCGAGGCGGGCTTCCGGTCGGGCTATCTCGATGTCTACCAATGGACCTTCGCGCCAACGGGTTCGGGCGGATCGGGCCTATGACGAACTTCTTCGTAGTCAGCGCGGTATCGCTCGCGGTCGTGCTCGTGGCCTACGGGCTCGCCTTCCTCATCGGCCGCCGAATCGGGCGCTACAACGTCGTCGACGTGACGTGGGGTGCGAGCTTCGTCGTCGTGGCCGCCGTTGCCGCGGCCATCGGCACAGGTGACCTGTTGCGGCGGCTGCTGCTACTCGGCTTGGTCGGGGTGTGGGGCCTGCGCCTGACCTGGCACATGGTGAGCAAGTCAAGGGGCAAGGGCGAGGACCCCCGCTACACCGCGCTACTCAAGGGCGACTTCTCGGCGCCCACCGTGCTGCGCAAGATCTTCCTGATACAGGCGGCCGCGACGTGGTTCGTCTCGCTGCCACTGCAGTTGTCGGCGACGCTTGGACCCACCCCGCCCGCGCTAGTCCCCGTGCTGATCTGTGGCGTCCTCGTGTGGTTGATCGGCGTGCTGTTCGAGGCCGTCGGCGATCACCAGCTCAAGGCATTCAAGGCCGACCCCGCGAACAAGGGCAAGATCATGGACCGCGGTCTGTGGGCGTGGACGCGGCATCCCAACTACTTCGGGGATGCCACGGTGTGGTGGGGGCTCTGGCTGATCAGCATCGCCGGTGCGGTGTCGCTGACTACGGTGCTCTCCCCCGTCGCGATGACCTACTTCCTGGTCTACGCGACCGGAGCCCGCCGCACCGAGAGTTTCATGGTCGATCGACCGGGATTTCGTCAATACCAGTCCCGCACATCGTTTTTCGTACCCCGCCCACCTAGATCTCGATAACTGTGACTTTGCTCGGCTTCGCCGCTAAGCTACCGATTGTGACGGCTGACCTCGACGCGCTGCTGCGCCGGGTGGCACAACGCGACGTCGAGGCATTCGCCGCCTTCTACGACAACACCCGCGCCCGGGTGTTCGGCCTGGTTACCCGCGTGCTGCGGGACCCCGGCTATAGCGAGGAGACCACCCAGGACGTCTACCTGCAGGTATGGAATAACGCCTCGGGATACGACCCCACCGCCGGCTCGCCGCTCGCGTGGTTGATGACACTCGCGCACCGACGTGCCGTTGACCGCGTGCGCTCCGAGCAGGCGGCCAGCCAACGTGAGTCCCGCTACGGTGCCGCCACCGTGGATGTGCCTGCCGATCAAGTGGCCGAGGCCGTGATCCACCTCGACGAGCGCCGGCAGGTCACCGCGTGCCTGGACTCGCTGACCGATGTGCAGCGGGAGTGCATCCAGCTCGCGTATTACGAGGGCCTGACCTACTCCCAGGTCTCCACCCGCTTGGCGGCAAACCTCGCGACAATCAAGTCACGGATGCGCGATGCGATCCGGGGACTGCGCACTTGTTTGGGGGTGCCATGACGGAGCCGACACATCAAGACCTCGTGACGCTGGCCACCCCCTACGCGCTGCACGCCGTATCGGCCGCCGAGCAGGCCGAGATCGAACAGCTGCTGTCCGATTCGCCGCCGCTCATCGCGCGCGCCTTCGCCGAGGAGGTGCGAGCGGTCCGCGAGACGATGGCGGTGGTGTCGGCGTCCACCGCGGTCGAGCCGCCCCCGCGGCTGCGCAGCCAGCTGCTCGCCGCGATCGAGAGCACCCCCGCGGTGACACCCGCCACGGCCGCACGGCCTTCGAGGTGGCGCACCGTCGCGCTCGCTGCGGCGGCGGCCGTGGTCGTCGGTTTGGGTGCGGTAGGCGTGGGCATCGCCCTGCGGCCCGAGCCCCCGGTGTCGGCTGCCGAGCAGATCTTCGCGGCGCCCGACGTGCGGACCGTGTCGGGCGCCATCCCCACCGGTGGCACGGCGACGGTCGTGTTCTCGCGTGACCGCAATGCCGGCGTGCTGGTGATGAACAATGTCGAACCGCCAGCGACGGGCTCCGTCTATCAGATGTGGCTCGTCGGCGCCGACGGCGCACGCTCGGCGGGCACCATGGATCAGGCGGCGGTCGCACCGTCGACCACCGCGGTGCTGCCCGATCTCGGCGACTCCACCGCGCTCGCGTTCACGGTCGAACCCGGAACCGGGTCGACGCAGCCCACCAGCCCGGCTTTCGCCCAATTGCCGCTGGCCTGAGCGGTTCACACGCCTTCCAGCGTCGCGGCGGCGGCCGCCTCGACGACATCGGCGACGTCCCGACGCCTCTGGTAGGCCCGACGCTGGCGCGTGGCGCCGTTGCCGGTGGCCACGATGCGCGCCACCTCGCGTTGGACGAACTCGAGGTCGCCGACGGTCTCCAGCGCCGGGCTCACCCGCTCGATCAACGCATCGAGTAGGCGTGCGGCGGGTATCGCCGCGTGCGTGTCGGCGAGGTCCACACCATCGCCGTCCAGACCATCCCGCGCCGCCTTCCAGTACGCGGCGCGCAGCGCGTGCGCGGTCACCGGCGGTGTGGGCTGGCCGAGCCGCTCATCATCTAGCGCGGTCATGACGGCCGCCCGGACCAGGGCCGCCAGCAACACCGTCTCGGCGACCGTGGCGGGTACATCGGCAACACGCACCTCGATGGTCGGGAAGTTGGCCGACGGCCGAGCGTCCCAATAGACCATGCCGTCATCGAGCATCGCGCCGGCGTCCTGCATCATCGCAACCGTCGCGTCGTAGTCATCCACCGATTCGAAGTAGGGCGGCGGACCCGCGCTGGGCCAGCGGGCCCACAGCACGCTGCGCCAACTCGCGTACCCGGTGTCGGCATTGCGATAGATCGCCGAGTTCGCCGTCAGCGCCAGCAGCGATGGCAACCAGGGCCGCAGCCGGTTGCTCACCTGGATCGCGACCTCACGCGACGGCACGGCGACATGCACGTGGCAGCCGCAGATGCCCTGCTCATGGGCAATCATCCCGAACTTCTCGCCGATCTCCCGGTAGCGCGGGGTGTCGGTGATGGGGAAGGTGCGTGGCAGCGTCGGCGGCAGGCCCACGGCCAGCATTCGAGCACCCGCGTCCTGTGCCGACTCCGCCGCGATCCGGCGCAACCGGCTCAGCTCCTCACGCAGCTCGGTGCGCGTCGTCGCCACGGACGACGTCGTCTCGACCTGACAGCTGGTCAGCTCGAGTTGCAGCTCGACCCCGCGCTTGGCAGCACGCTCGGCAGCCGCGCGGTTGAGTGCGACGGGGTCCCCAGTGTCGGGTTCGACGAGCAGGAACTCCTCCTCGACGCCGAATGTCGGAATGTCCGTCATGGCCGGAAAATCGATCCGACCCGCCGGGTACTCACAGCGGGTCGGATCATGGTGTTGGCTCCTTGCTGGAGATCACTTGCTCTCAGCTCGGCAGCATTTATGCCCCGGTGTACTCGAGTTCAAACATCCCGGGCGGGCTGGCATCTAGCCTCGTGTGATGGCCAAGGAGTTCCGGTTCGGGTTCGGATTGCACGCCGCCAGTCGACTGTCCGCGGTTCAGGACTGGGCCAGACGCGCAGAGGACATGGGATACGACGTTCTGCACGTGCCCGATCACCTCGGCGCCCCGGCACCGTTTCCGACAATGATGGCCGCGGCGGCCGCCACCGAGACGCTGCACGTTGGGACGTTCGTGCTGAACGCCGGCTTCTACAAGCCGGCACTGTTGGCACGCGACGTCACCGCCCTGACCGACCTCAGCGCGGGACGGCTCGAACTCGGGCTGGGCGCCGGATACGTCCGCGAGGAGTTCGAGGCCGCCGAGATCCCGTATCCGACGGCTGGCCAACGCGTCGCCCACCTCGGCCGCATCGTCGACTACCTGGGCCAGCACACTCCCGATGTGCCGATCCTCATCGCAGGCAATGGCGACAAGCTGCTGACCATCGCCGCGCAGCGCGCGCAGATCATCGGGCTGACCGGTGGTGACCCGGCCGGCGATGGCGGCGACCCGCTCGCCGAGCGCGTCTCCTTCGTGCGGAACGCGGCCGGTGACCGGTTCGACTCGCTCGAGTTGAACATCGCGATCACGGCGATGCCGATCGACGACTCGGGCGTTCCCGATCTGTCCATCACGCGCCGGTTCCTGCCGGAGCTGACCGACGAGCAGCTGCTGCGCACGCCAGGAGTGCTGTCGGGGTCGTTGAAGGACATCGCCGACACCATCCGCGGCTACCGGGACACCTACGGGGTCACCTACATCATCGTGCAGCAGCCGCACGCCGAGGCGTTCGCGAAGGTGATCGCCGAGCTGCGCTGAGGTCGGGCACCGGAAACACGGAGGTGGCCGGACTTCGGTAAGCTGCCATCCGGTCCGCCCCCGTAGCTCAGGGGATAGAGCACGGCTCTCCTAAAGCCGGTGTCGCATGTTCGAATCATGCCGGGGGCACCAAGCTTGAACTTTTGCGTCGGCGTGATGGCCGGCCGCATGCGAACGAGACTGCTGCCAGATCGTGAATCTGGACGGATTGGCGATCTGACTGCAGTCTCGACGGGCGTGCGCGCCTACCTCCAGGCGAACACCGGTTGCTCGAGTTCGTCGACCGGATCATGGCGCCCCTCCAGGCACAGCCAGCGCACCTGCAGCAGCACGGCGCCCGTCGGTGCGTGGATGAGGTCGTTTCCCAATGGGATCTGCACGACGGGACGCGGGCTCTCCGGAATGCTGATAAACCGCGGCGAATCCTCGCGTTGGAGCTGGTGCAGGCCCACCCGGTACGCCGCCACCACCTCGTCGGGCGCCGGGCGGGGATCGAGCCGTCCGCCGCCCCAGATCACCACCGGGGTGATGACGTACCCCGACCGCGTCGGGTAGTCGTCCAGCAGGCCAAGCACGGTCGACTCGGGCAGCCTGATGCCGAGTTCCTCGTCGAGTTCCCGCAGGCCGGCCTCGACCACGGTCTCGCCCGGGTCCACGCGACCGCCGGGCAGCGCCCACTGCGCGGCGTGGGATGTCAGGCGGGATGCCCTGCGGCACAGGAAGAAGGAAGCACCACCCGACACGTCGACCATCCGCCCGTCGAGGCCCGACCCCATCGGACGCCCGTCGATCCAGTCGTCCACCGGCGCCGGATCCACCCTGTCCTCACCGACCTCGGAGTCGACCAGGACCACGGCGACGGCCGCGTGCCGCTTCGACGGATCGGTCACGGCGCGGCGGTCATGGCCCGCCAGGCGCTCCTTGATCCGTTCCCGCAGCGTTTCGTCATAGGTGATCGTCACCGCTCGACCATAGGCACTGGGCCTGCCCGGTACTGATCGCGGTGCGATCTAGGGGTCTCGACACGGTCACGGCTGGGTACCCATCGCGCATCACGGGCCACAAAAGCCCCATTGGCCACTAGCGTCACTTCAGCCTACTGCCGACGTCATCGCCGCGTCCTGTTCGAAAGGTTGTGACATGTCGTCGCGTCAGCGAATCACCTCGATGTCGATGGCAACCACGCTGGTCACTGGCCTGTGCGTTGCGATCGGCGTCGCCGCGCCAGCGGCGGCGGAGCCCTGTCAGGGCGCTTCGGCTGCAGCTCAGCCGCTCCCCAATCAGGCCGTGCAGATTCCGAGCCCATCGGCGCTCGCCCCCTTTCAGCGACCGATCGGGCACAAGCCTGTCGGCGCGAACGATGAAGCGCCCACACCCAAGCTGGGCCAGCTGCCATTGGCCATCCTCAAGGCGCTCATACCGAAGTCCACGCAGGCCACGCAGGCCGAGCAGGTGCAGCAGCAGGCGGCCGTCGTCCCCGCCAATCCCGGCGGTGCGGCCAACCAACAGGCCCAACCCGCTCCTGCCCCAGTCCAGGCTGAGCCGGCGCCGGCAGCGCAACCTGTGCCGTCAGGACCGCCCGGCACAGCGATCGTCGGCTGGGTGACCGGACCTGACAGCCCGAACGAGACCATCAAGCGCTTCGCGGTCACCGGGACCGACCTCGGGATCATGTGGGACAACGGCGATCCCGCCAACCGCCAGGTCCTCATGGCATTCGGCGACACGAACGGCTACTGCGGCATCCCCGGCAAGCAGTGGCGGTATAACGCGCTGTTCCGCAGCCAGGACGGTTCCCTGTCGAAGACGGTTGCGGTGCCGGACGGCGTTGTCGCCAACAAGTATTCGGGCTCACCGATCTGGCGCCCCGGCATCTCCAAGCAGATCATCAACAGCATCGGGCAGGCGCCGCAGGAGACAGGCATCATCCCGACCGCCGGCATCGCCGTCGGGCGAAACCAGTACCTCAACTTCATGTCCATCAGGAACTGGGATAGTCCGGGCTCGTGGTCGACGAACTTCTCGGCGACCGCGGTATCCCAGGACAACGGCGAGAACTGGGGCGTGTACCCCGGCACCGTCCGCCCTCCTTCAGGAGGGAATGAGAAGTTCCAGATGAGTGCGTTCCTCAAGCCCGGGCCGGGCGATCCCTATATCTACACATTCGGTACCCCGAACGGACGCGGCGGTTCGGCGTTCGTGGCGCGAGTTGCTCCCAACGTCATCCCGGACCTCACCAAGTACGAGTATTGGAACGCCGACAACGGAGCCTGGGTCCCGGGTAACCCCGCGGCCGCGACCCCTGTGATCCCGGGCCCCGTGGGCGAGATGTCGGCCCAGTACAACACTTATCTCAAGCAGTACCTGGTGCTGTACTGCAACGGTGCCAGCAATGACGTCGTGATGAGGACGGCACCGGCTCCGCAGGGCCCCTGGGGTCCCGAACAACGACTGGCCTCATCGGCGGAGATCCCGGGCGGCATCTACGCGCCGCTGCTGCACCCCTGGTCGACCGGCAAGGAGCTGTACTACAACCTGTCACTGTGGTCGGCCTACAACGTCATGTTGATGAAGACCGTGCTCCCATAGATCGGGAAACATCATGACCGACATCGTCATTCGGGTAGCTGCCGCGGCGACACTGGTGTGGCTGGGCATGGTGTTGGCCATCTCCTTCCTGGAGGCCCCGCTGAAGTTTCGGGCCGAGGGCCTCGACTTGCGGGTGGGCCTGGCGATCGGACGCATCGTGTTCCGCGCCCTCAACCTCGTCGAGGTCGTGTGGGCTGTGGTGATCGCAGTGTGTCTGATCATCGCAAGGCCATCCAACCTCGTTCTGGCACTCGCGGCGGCAGCAGCCGTGGTGCTCGTGGTCCAGCTCCTACTGGTGCGGCCCCGGCTCAATGAGCGCTCGACCCGCGTGCTTGCCGGCGAGGACGCACCCCGCTCACGCGCGCACCACGCCTACATCGTGTGCGAGGTGCTCAAGGTGGTCACCCTGGCCGCCCTTGGCGCCGCGCTCCTTTCGGGATGACCATCCGACACCACCATCGACTGGCTGAGCCCCTCGCTCCTCAGCGGTTCATCGTGCGCTGGTGCGGAACGGCTCGGTCGGGGCGCCGAGGTTTGGCGTGCCCAGCAGCGATTCCGACGAAAGCGCGTACATCCCGTCGTTGGTGAGCAACCAGACGATCTTGCGATCGTATTCGACGTACACCCCGTGAGTCGGGTTGCTACGCGCCCAATCCGGCGTCTCCGCACCGAATGTCGGGGGTGCGAAGTAGCCCGCAACCTTCGGATTCCTGGGGTCCGAGACGTCGAAGAACTGCGCTCCCGCGTTGTAGAAGTCATAGATCAAGAGCCCCTCCTTTGGGTCGCCGGGAGACGTGTAGTAACCGCTCCGCTTGGGACCGAAGCTGCCGCCGCGCTGGCAGAAGTCCGTGACTGCCGACCCGTCCGGAGGCGTGGGTCGAGGCAGGCGGCCGACGATTCGCGGATACTCGGGATCTGATGCATCCACTCCGAAGATGTCCTTGTAGGGCTCGTAGCAGTCCTCGGACAGGGGATATCCGCTCAGGTAGACCATGCCAGTCTTCTCGAACTGGGAGACGTCGACATTGTCGGCCTCGGTGCCCGCCACCGACATCGGGACATCCAGATGGCTGACCTCGCGCAGGTTGGTGGGATCGGAGATGTCGATGATCGACATGCCGAAGCCCCCCATGGCAGCGAAGCCGTACTTTCCGCCCTCCTCGATCGGGGTGGGGATGTACAGCGGGTTGCGTGATCCCATCCACGACGTCCGGTTGCCGCAGCGCGGATTGGACCGGTAAGCGTCTTCCTCGCCACGGACCATGCCCTCGCGATGCCACGTGTCCAGCAGCTTCGGCGCAGCTGGGTCGGCCATGTCCCACACCTGAAACCCATTCGCGTAGAGGTAGGTCGGGTACTCCTGCATTGACCAGTCATCGCTGGGTGCGACTGAGATGAACATGTACCGGCCGCCGTCCCAGTGTGGGACGTCGAGGGATCCCGAACCCTGCTGCGGCGCGCTGAGGTCTGGCTTGAGCGGATCCTGCTGGGTCGCATCGGTACTCACGGTCGCCAGCAGCTCCCAGTCCTTCTTCTGCGGGCCGTTCAGCCTATAGACCTTGAAGCCCTTGAGCTGTGTGTCCGCGCGAGCAGCGGCAACGCCCTCGGGTGAGGCGTACTTGCTCTGCTCCGGCGTGTCGCCCATCCAGAAGGGCACCTGACGCCTCATCTCGAAGCTCTGGACCATGATGTAACCGTCGTGCTTCTCGCTCCACTGGATCGTGGAGGCGCCCCAGAAGTCATGGACGTCCCAATCCTTGCTCTTGACAGCCTCGTTGTTCCCCTCGACCTCCGCCACGTCATCCCGTGTCAGCGACTCGACGACCTTCACGTTCTTGACATCCGTGATGTCGTAGACGCGGGCTTCGCTGCGGTCGTACTGGAACATGTAGCGCCGACCGTCGAAGTCCACGATGTTCTGCCAGGAGTGGAACGGATCCGGGGTGAACTGCTGGCCCGGATAGTGCGCCTCAACGGTCACGTTGTCGCTCTTGTACGAGTTCGGGTCGTAACCATCGGTTTCGGGGAATAGGTCCTCTCCGCCGCGAGGGAACGGGTGCTGCTCCTCTTCATTGACATAGGTGAGCGACGGATGAAGAAATGACCCGTCGTTCTGCATTCCGTAGCTACCGGGGTCGGCCTTTGAGGGGCGCCGGTCTTCGCACACGACGGGGATGTTGGGATCCTCAGACGCGGCGCCGACCCTGTCACGGTCGGTTGCGGCGCGTGTCATCAGTGCCCCGGCCGTCCCGGATCCGAGGGCTACGACCACGACCAGCAGCCCCGCAAGCAGTTTCAATGTCCACCGCCGGAGTGGTTGCCGCCCATCGGCATCGGTGCGGGTTGTTGGCCGGGGGCCAGAACCAGGAATTGACCCATCATCCCCTGGTCCTCGTGGTGCAGCAGATGGCAGTGGTACATGTACGGATTGACCGGATCGGCGTGCCCAGAGAAGCGCATGCCCACGTTGTAGGTGCGCCCGGGTTCGGTGTAGATGGTGTCCTTCCAGCCGGACAGCGCCGGCGGCGGAGTGCGGCCGTCGATGCCGATCACCTGGAATTGCACGTCATGGACGTGAAAGTTGTGCGGCCAGTTGTCCACATTGCGGATCGACCAGACTTCGGTGGTGTCGACCGGAACGACGAGATCGATGCGGTTCATGTCCATGCGTTGGCCGTTGATCATGTACCACTGCAGTTCGAAGGATCGGTTGGCCGGGGTGGCGGCGTCGACCAGCGGTGTGATGGTGGTGAGGGTTTCGGGCATTTCGGGTGACGCGCTCAGTGTCGATTCAGGGCGCAGAGTGAGGACGTCGAAGGTGTCATCGAAGCCGAACGTCGCGGGGTCGGACAGGCCCTCGCGCGCTTCGATGGGCAGGGAACGCAGCGTGACATTCTGTCCGGCGCGCAACTCGAGGACGATCTCGGCGCGCTCCCCGGGGCTGAGTTGAATCCTCCTCAGCGACACGGGTTTCTCGAGAAGTCCACCGTCGGTGGCGATGAGGTCGAACGACGCGTCATCGGAGCGGGCGAGGTTGAACAGCCGACTCGAGGAACCGTTGAGGACACGCAGCCGCACGCGCTCGGTGCTCACAGACAGGTGCGCCCCAGCGATGCCGTTGGTGATGACGGTGTCACCGAGCAGCCCGTATTTGCTGTTGTCGGCCTCGTCGAGGCCGCCGCCGGAGGTGAATCGGCGGTCGGCGATGACGAGCGGAATGTCATCGACGCCGTAGCGCCGGGGCAGATCGAGACCGTCGGCGATATCGTCGTCGATCAGAAAGAGACCGGAAAGTCCTCGGTAGACATGCTTTTCGGTGGAGCCGTGTGGGTGCGGGTGATACCAGAGGGTCGCGGCGTGCTGCTCGACCGTCCACTCCGGTGCCCACGTGGCGCCAGGTTCGATGCTCTGATGGGGGCCACCGTCGTACCGCGCCGGCACCCGCATCCCGTGCCAGTGCACGCTGGTGGTCTCGGGCAGGTTGTTGGTGAGCGTGAATGCCACCCGTTCGCCCCGGCGCGCCCGCAGCGTCGGCCCCAGGATGGAGCCGTTGTATCCCCAGGTCTCGGTGGATCGTCCGGGCAGCATCTCAGTAACTCCCGGTTGTGCTGCGAGCTCGAACCGGCGCACGCCATCCACGCCGACCCGGCCTGCGGCCAACGGCGGGATCGGCAGCGGACGGGTCGTCACCGGCGTGGAACTGGCCTGGCCGCGCACGCACGCCGCACCCGATAGCGCCAACGGCATGGCGGCGGCTGCGACGAGCAGTCTTCGTCTCGAGATCACGGAGGCTCCTTGCGATAGGTGGCTCCAGTCTCATCAGTGGCCGCACCGGGAAACTCATTCCAGAGGCCGCACCTGCGCGCCCAACACAGACCCCTAGCGTCTTGTGCGGCAACAAGTGGTGTGCTAATCGGATATGTTCGACCGGTTGGTCTCTACCGTGGGTACGGTGATCGACATGCGCTCGCCGCGTGACCTGTGGAAATTCGCGCGGTTCCTGCCCCTGCTGCTGACACCGGCACTGCTGCTGGCCAGCACCTTTCCGGGCGAGTACAAGGTGCCCGGCAGCTACTGGATGCTGGCAATGACGGCCTGCGCACTGTTCGTGGTCGGAGATCGCTGGCCGCTGCCGGTGTCGTTGGCCATCTCCGCGCTGGCCCTACCCATGTTTCTCACCGACGCGTGGGGCCCCTCGGACCTCGTGCCCTTCCTGGGGGCGATCGCCGTCGTCGAGGTCATCGTGCGCTGCGGTCGGTTGGCGACGGTGGTGGCAACGGGATGCTGGACGATCGCCGTGGTCGCCGGCCACTGGGGCGGACACTCGCCGACCTTCTGGCAGCCGGCCGCGCTGGTGGAGGCCAGTGCCTACGTGGGGCTTCCGCTTCTACTCGGCCTGTTCCTGCGTGGGCAACGCGACCTGACCGCCAGCCTGGCTCTGCGGGCCGAAGAGGCCGAGACCCGGACACGAGCCGACGAGCGAGCCGCCCTGGCGCGAGAGCTACACGATCTCGTGGCCCACCACATCGCGTCGATCGTGTTGCGGGTCAAGGTCGCCCAGCGCGCGCAGATCACTGACGATCCACGGGTGCGCGCGGTGTTCGATGACGTGCACGACACGGCGGCAAGCGCACTCGCCGACATCAGGCGACTTCTGTCGGTCCTGCGCGACCCCGACCTCGGAGAGGTCGCGCTGGTCGAGCCTGCGGCGGTGGCCAAGGAGATCCGTGCGGCCGTGGCACGAGTGCGCTCCGCCGGATTCGAGGTGGAGGACCACGTCGACGACGATTTCGATGGGCTCGACGCAATAGGCCGGTTGACCCTGCTGCGCCTGGTTCAGGAATCGCTGACCAACGTCATGAAACACGCCGATCGCGAGCTACCCGTACGAGTCGCCGTCCAGAAGGCGGATTCGGTTGTGCGACTGCGAATCAGCAGTGGCGGACGGAGTCGGCCCACCGCAGGCGGCCACGGCGTCATCGGGATGCGCGAACGCGCGCAGTTGGCGGGCGGCACTCTCACCGTCGGAGTGGTCGACCCCGTCGCCGGTGGCTGGCAAGTCGACGCGGAACTCCCCGCCGTGGCCACTCTTTCGGCGAGCACCTCGTGACCACTGTGCTTCTGGTCGACGATCAGCGGCTGGTACGTGCGGGCCTGCGGATGCTGCTGGAGTCCACCCCCGACCTGACCGTCGTCGGAGAGGCCGCCGACGGCGTCGAGGCGGTGCGGTTGGCCGCCGAGCACACCCCTGACCTGATCCTCATGGACCTGCGCATGCCCGGTATGGACGGGGCGACAGCGACCGCGCACATCCTGGCCAGTCACCCCACTACGAAAGTCCTGGTGCTCACAACCTTTGACGACGACGAGCACCTCTACCCCGCACTCGCCGCGGGTGCGTCGGGCTACCTCGTCAAGGACACCGACCCCGACGACCTGCTGACCGCCATCCGTCGCACCAACGACGGCGATCTGCTTTTCTCCCCCGCACTGTTGCGCCGCCTCGTCGACCGCGCCCTCAGCGCCGCTCCCGGACCGGCTGACACCGCGATGACGACCCCACTCACAGCGCGGGAGCGCGACGTCCTGACTCTGGTCGGTGAGGGCTACAGCAATCAGGAGATCGCCGACCGCCTCCATCTCGGCGTGACCACGGTCAAGAAACACATCGCCAATCTGATGGACAAGACCGGTAGCGACAACCGAGTGCGGTTGGCGGTCCATGCCGTGCGCACGCTACCGCCGCATCCCTAGCCAGGCTCCCCATTACCGCAGGACGCTGCCCATCAGGCACGCTGGTCCCCACGATGTCCACTCCACCCCTGCTCGACGACCCGGCCGACCTGTCCGCCCTGCGCACCACCGGCGCGGACCCCGATGAGCTGTTCGCCACCTTCGCCGCATGGGCTGAGGCGAGCGGCACCGTGCTGTACCCGGCGCAGGAGGAGGCGCTGATCGAACTGGTCAGCGGCAGCAACGTCGTTCTGGCGACACCGACCGGTTCGGGCAAGTCACTGGTGGCCACCGGCGCGCTGTACGCGGCGCTGGCCGCAGAACGGCGCAGCTACTACACCGCGCCGATCAAGGCCCTGGTCAGCGAGAAGTTCTTCGCGCTGTGCGACGTGTTCGGTGCGGCGAATGTCGGCATGCTCACCGGCGACGCCTCGGTCAACGCGGAGGCGCCGATCATCGCGTGCACGGCCGAGGTGCTGGCCAATATCGCCCTGCGTGAGGGTGCCGATGCCGATATCGGCCTCGTTGTCATGGACGAGTTCCACTTCTACGGTGATCCCGACCGCGGCTGGGCCTGGCAGGTGCCGCTGCTGGAGCTGCCCAACGCCCAGTTCCTGCTGATGTCGGCGACGCTGGGCGACGTCACCTTCCTGCGCGAGGACCTCACCCGGCGCACCGGCCGGACGACTGCGCTCGTCGCCAACGCGCAGCGCCCGGTTCCGCTGCACCACTACTACGCGACCACGGCGATGCACGAGACGATCGCCGACCTGCTCGAGACGAAGCAGGCACCGATCTACGTCGTGCACTTCACCCAGGCCTCGGCGCTGGAGCGGGCGCAGGCGCTGATGAGCGTCAACGTCAGCACCAAGGACGAGAAGGCCGCGATCGCCGAGCACATCGGCGCCTTCCGCTTCTCCACGGCGTTCGGCTCAACGCTGTCGCGGCTGGTCCGCCACGGCATCGGCGTTCACCACGCCGGCATGCTGCCCAAGTACCGGCGGCTGGTGGAACAGCTGGCCCAAGCCGGGCTACTCAAGGTCATCTGCGGCACCGACACCCTCGGCGTCGGCATCAACGTGCCGATCCGGACCGTCGTGTTCTCTGCGCTGTCGAAGTACGACGGCACCCGCACCCGGCTGCTCAACGCCCGCGAGTTCCACCAGATCGCCGGGCGGGCCGGCCGGGCCGGCTACGACACCGCGGGCACCGTGGTCGTGCAGGCGCCCGACCACGAGGTGGAGAACCTCAAGCAGTTCGCGAAGGTCGCCGATGACCCGAAGAAGCGGCGAAAGCTGGTGCGCCGCAAGGTACCCGAGGGTATGGTGCCGTGGAGCGAGTCGACCATGACCCGCCTGATCGAGGCCTCGCCCGAACCTCTGACCAGCAACATGCGGGTCAGCACCGCCATGATTCTCGATGTCGTCGACCGTCCCGGCGACCCGTTCATCGCGATGCGCCGCCTCCTCACCGAGAACCACGAACCGCGCAAGCGTCAGCTGCGCCTGATCCGCGAGGCCGTCGGCATCGCCCGCTCACTACTGCAGGCCGGCGTCCTCGAGCGGCTCGAGGATTCCCATACGCCCGACGGCACGTTCATTTCCCGTCGCTCCGCTCGCCCCGTCCGCTACCGGCTGACCATCGATCTGCCACCCGACTTCGCGCTCAACCAGCCCCTGTCGACGTTCGCCCTCGCCGCGGTCGACGTGCTGGATGCCACGTCGGAAACCCATGCGCTGGACGTGGTCTCGGTCATCGAGGCGACGCTCGAGGACCCCCGCCAGATCCTGTCCGCGCAGCTGAACAAGGCCAGGGGCGAGGCCGTCGCTCAGATGAAGGCCGAGGGCATCGAGTACGACGAGCGAATCGAACTGCTCGACGACATCACCTATCCCAAACCGCTCGAGGAGCTGCTGGGCCACACCTTTGAGGTGTACCTGCGCAGCAATCCCTGGGCGGCGGACGCCCGGCTGTCACCGAAGTCCGTCGTGCGCGAGATGTGGGAGCGGGTGTTCACCTTCCGCGAGTACATCAGCACCTACGGGCTGACCCGCTCGGAGGGCGCGGTGCTGCGCTACCTGTCAGACGCCTTCAAGGCGTTGCGGTCGGGTGTGCCCGCCGCGGCGCGCACCGAGGACGTCACCGATATCGTCGAGTGGCTCGGTGAGCTTGTGCGCCAAGTTGACTCGAGCCTGCTCGACGAGTGGGAGCAGCTGACCAGCCCCGACCAGCCGCACGACGCGCCTGTGGCGGTGCCGGCCCGCCCGCGCCCGCTGACCGGCAACGAGCGGGCGTTCACCGCGATGGTCCGAAATGCGCTGTTCCGTCGGGTCGACCTGTTCGCCCGGCGGCGCTGGTATGACCTCGGCGAACTCGACGCCGCCTCCGGCTGGACAGCCGAGCGCTGGGAGGAGGTCGTGCGCGCGTACTTCGCCGAGCACGACGACGTGGGCACGGGTGCCGACGCCCGCGGGCCCGCGCTGCTGATCATCGACCGTCAGCCCGGTGTGTGGCGGGTCCGCCAGATCCTCGACGACCCGGCAGGTGATCACGACTGGGGCTTCGACGTCGAGGTGGATCTGGAGGCCAGCGACGAGGAGGGCACCGCCGTGATCCGCCTGGTCGACGCCGGTCGCCAGGACTAGAGCGACACCGCAACGCGGCCTACCATCGGATGGATGGGTGTGCTGCGTCCGCACTACGAGACTCTGCAGTCGATCTACGACATCTCGGACGAGTTCTTCGAGCTGTTCCTGGGCCCCACCATGGCTTACACCTGCGCGTATTTCGAACGCGATGACATGACCCTCGACGAGGCCCAGAACGCGAAGTTCGATCTGGCACTGGGCAAGCTGAACCTCCAGTCGGGCATGACACTGCTCGACGTCGGGTGCGGCTGGGGCGGCGGAATGCAACGCGCGATCGAGACGCACGACATCGACGTGATCGGCCTGACCCTGAGCCGTTCACAGCGCGAATACGCCGCGGCCAAGCTCGCCAAGGTCCCGACGAACCGCACCGTCGAGGTGCGGTTACAGGGTTGGGAGGAGTTCGAGGGTCACGTCGATCGGATCGTCTGCATCGGCGCGCTCGAACACTTCGGCCACGAGCGGTATGACGCGTTCTTCGACATGGCCTACCACGCGTTACCCGCCGACGGATCGATGCTGCTGCACACGATTTGCGGGATAACCCAGGCCGATGCCGCGCGCTTAGGCATACCCATCACGCTCAGGGTGGCCCGCTTCGTCAAGTTCATCCTGACCGAGATCTTCCCCGGCGGGCGGCTGCCCACGGTCACGATGGTCGAGGACCGCGCCGGCCATGCCGGGTTCCGGGTGAGCCTGGTGCAGTCGCTTCAACCGCACTACGCGAAGACGCTCGACCACTGGGCGGCCGCGTTGGAGGCACATCGAGACGCCGCCATCGCGGCCCAGTCCCAGGAGGTCTACGACCGCTACATGAAGTACCTGACCGGCTGCGCGGACCTGTTCCGCGGCGGGTACCTCGATGTCTGCCAGTTCACCCTCGAGAAGTAGGGACCTGTTCGACCACTACCCGGGAACGCGGTCGAGGAAGCCGAGGACCCGCTCGAATCGCCCGTCTGCGTCGGTGACGACGACGTCGAAACCGATGACAACCGGTTCGGCGTCGGCCGGGCCGAGTCCCCACTGGAAGCGCGCCTGACTGTGATGGGCGTCGACCTCGCCGATTGGTGTGAAGACGAAGCCAGGGAACTGCTGGCGGACCGCTCCGATGGTGGCGTTCAGTGCCTCGCGTCCGGTGACCTCGGCCATTGGGTCGACGTAGGTCGCGGTCTCAGTCCAGTGCTGGTCGATCAGGGCGCGGCGCGCGTCGGTGTCGTCCTCATTCCAGCAGGCTAGATAGTTGGTGACCAGGTCGCTCATGACGGAATTCCTCTCGTGCGTTGGCTTTTCAGCTTGACGAGGACGAGTCTTGTCGCAGCGAGGTCACCGTGTCGATTCCCTCAGAGGTAATGCGTCGCTGTTAGCCGAGACGGTGTGGGTCCCGCCGACGGGCAAGGCAGTAATACAGTCCCCCGGCGACGACACTGCCCGACAGCCAGGAGAAGTCGGTGTTACCCAGTGCGGTGGCCAACGGCCCCTGCATCGCCGGAACCAGCCCGTACTGCCATGCCCATCCCGCGAGAATTCCCGCCGCGAGACTGATCAGCCCGCCTGCGTTGTACTTCGGATGATCCGATGCTTCGATCGGCGTGTACAGCGACTCGACGTCCAAGGCGCCGCGGCGGATCACCCAGTAGTCGACCAGCGTGATCGTCGCCCATGGGCTGATCCAGACCAGAATCGACACCATCCAGTTGTCGAAGGCGTGCGCGAAGCTATCGGCTTGGACGAATACCGTCAGGACCGCCGACGCCACCAACCCGGCTACGAGCGTGACCTTCCACCGCGCGGCCCGTACCCCGATCGACAGTGCCGCCAACGAGCACGAGTACAGATTGAGGATGTTGGTGGCAATCGGCCCGTGAATCAGGAGAAGCAGCACGGGGATCGCCATCACCCCGAATGTGCTGACCACCAACTTCGATGGGTCACTACTGCCACCGGCGCTGGCCAGGCAGGCGCCCAATGCGGCCAGCCACACCGTCGGGATGTACATGCCGAGCGTCGACGACCAGAAGACGGCCCGCGGCTTGGCGTCGACCCGCACGAACCGGCTGTAGTCGGAGGCATACGGAATCCACGTCAACCCCCATCCGATGCCGATCGCGGTGAGCAGCTGAGTGACAGCCGTCAACTTCTCGCCCGGTTCCGCCGCGGTGCCAGCCAGCGTCCAGTCGACGTCGGTAGTCGCCATCGCGAGCACCGTCATGGCCGCCATCACCAGGACGGTCAGCGGCACGGTGTACTTCTCGAAACTCCGGATCGCGTAGAACCCGTACAGGGCCAAACCTAGTTGGATCGCCATGATGCCTGCCGCCACGGCGAAGTCGAGCCACAGCGTGCCAGCCACGCCGAACTCCGCGAGGATCGCTAGGACCAGGTCGAGCACCACCCACGTATTGACACCGACCCAGCCCATCGTCAGCAGGAGCTGCACCACCCCCGGCACGACCGATCCGAAGCGGCCGAACGGAGCCCGCCCGAGGACCATCTGGTTCACCGCGGTCCGGTGACCGATCACATTGAAGGCTCCGAAGACAGCACATCCCACGGCATTGCCAAGCACCACGACCAACAGTGTCTCGATGAGGCTGAGACCCAATGTGATGCCCAATGCGCCCAACACCCAGTTGATCGGGGCGATGTTCGCGCCTGCCCAGATCCAGAACAGCTCGGACGGTGAACAATCGCGACTGCTGTCCGGAATCGGCTCGATTCCGTGCGCGTCGAACGGCACGCCTCCTTCATCGGGTGCGGTAGCGGTTGTCGGTGGTGCTTCGATCGGACCGGTGGACATCGCGGTAGCTCCTCACTGCGGGGTTTCTTCAGCCAAACACCGCCAATCCAGGTCAGCGAGTGTATAAACATCCATTAACAAATGATCTGATTGGACGTAAGCACACGGTGCTGAGCTTGGACGCGCTGCTGCGGGACTCCGCGCTGGAGTTGACGTTGCTGGTTCCCGGTGCCGGCGACGAGGTCCGGCGTGAGGCGTTGTGGTTGCACAACACCGAAATGCCGAATCCTGCGCCTTACATCCGGGCGACCGAACTAGTGCTCACCAATGGCTTGTGGCGGGACACCGTCACGGCCGACCAGTTCGTCGCAGCGCTGCAACGCGCGCAAGCCTCGGGTCTGATCTTCGGCCTCACCGAGCAAACCCCCGAGGCACCGGGCGATCTCGTCGAAGCGTGCGCGGCGGCTGCCCTGCCGCTTGCGGCGGTGTCGATCGCCGTGCCGTTCACCGCGATCACCGAGGCGGCTGCGCGGATTCAGGGAGAGGGGCGCCAAGACGCGCTCACCGGCCTGGTCCGCCGTGGAAACGCCCTGGCGATGTCGATCTCCCGGGGCGGCGGTGCCGAGGGGGTGCTCGAGGTATTGCGCCGCGACCACGATCTACCACTGCTGGTGGTGGACCGCCTAGGCAGACGGCTGGCCGGCGCTGCAGGTGACAGCGACGACGACGGCGTCAATCGCGCCGCGGCCGATGCGCTGGCGCGTAGGCCGCCCCCGCTGGAGGTTGACCTCCCTGGCATTGGCATTGCGTCGCTGTTCCTCATCGAGGGCGCAATGGGTGACGTCGATGCCGGTGTGTTCTGTCTGCGGCCACTGCGCGACCTCATCGCCGAGGAACGTGGAGCCATCGAGCAGGCAGCTAGGTTCCTTAGCCTGGAGGTCACCAAACAGCAAGCCCTGCAAGCGATCGAGTCACGGTTCTCCAGCGAGTTGCTGGAGATGATCCTGTCTGGAGCCAATCGGGCCGCCGAGGTACCGGAGCGGTTGCGGGCCTTCGGTATTGATCCGACGGCGCAGCTGGCGGTTATCACGCTGGTCGTCGGCGAGTCCCGCGTCCGTCCCAACGGCTCGACCGACGAGATCGAAGGTTTCTTCACCCGGCGGGGCATTCCGGCCGTGGTGGTGGTGGGAAGTCAGGACACCGTGGTCGTGCTTCCGTGGAGCGGCACGACCGCCGACCTCGTCGAGCTGGCCCATCATCTGATCGACGCGGTGACGAACCGCTTCCCTCACGACCGCGCGGTGGTCGGGATCGGCGGCCTCGCTGCTGCCTCGACGGAGCTGCGAGAGCCGCTGATCCGCTCGAGGGAGGTGTGCCAGGTTCTTCGCCGCCGTTCGACCGGCTCCCCCGTCGGTACCTTCGCCGACGTTGGAACGCATCGGATGCTGCTTGGTCTGCACGACCGGGACCTGTTGCGCCGCTTCGCCGATGGCATCCTTGGGCCGCTTCGCGCGCATGACACGCAGAACGGTACCGAACTGGAGCGCACCCTTCGCAGCTTCCTCGGGAACGACGGGCACTGGTCAACAACCGCGGGCGATCTCTTCGTCCACGTCAACACCCTGCGGAACCGCGTTGCACGGATCGGCGAGCTCACCGGTCGCGACGTCACCCGACTGGAGGATCGAGTGGACTTGTTCCTCGCGCTGGAAGCCGACGGTCTGAGCTAGCGATACCTAGTAGTCGGGATACACGTCGGGCGCGACCGGCGGGGGCGTTATCGTGCGGGGCTCGAGATCCGGATCAGCATGCGCGGCCGCCGCGATATCGCGGCACCGCGCGAACCGCACATCACCGAGCCCCAGCGCGTGCTCGATTAGCCCACGCAGGGCGGTGATTCGACCTGGTCGGCCCGAAAGAAACGGGTGCACACAGAGATTGAACAGACATTGATAACGACGCATGCCGTCGAGTTCCGCCCGCCACATCTCGGCGACCTTGACCGGCGACTCGATCACCGATCCGATATGCGGATCAGGTAGGTACGCGTACTGCTCCCAGTCGTCGAGCGACCAATGCACGGGCAACTCCACGATCGGCTGTCTTTCGGTGGCGATCCGGTACGGACGGTCATCACCCATCAGCGACGAGTCATAGCTCAGACCGTGCTCAGCGACGAGATTCGGGGTCTGCCGGCTTGCACCCCACAGCGCCGCGCGGTGGCCATGGATCTCGATGTCCTGTGCCGCGAACACCTCCAATGCCCGTTCAAAGTCGGCCCGTTCTTCGTCAGCGGTGAGCGTCACCGGTGAGCGGTGGCTGTACGAGTGGTGGGCGACCTCGTGTCCGCGCTCCACGATCGAGGCCGTCAACCGTGGCCGGTGCTCGGCGACCCATCCGGGGACGAAGAACGTGGCGGGTACGTCGAGTTCATCGAGCATGTCGAGGATCCGTGGGACGCCCACGTCGGGACCGTAGGACTGATGCGACATGGTCATCATGTGGTCCGCATAGCGACGTCCCTGCGCGAGGATTGGGGTTTCCGCGTCGACGTCGAAGGTCAGCGCCGCCACTGCCGCGGCTTCGCCGTGCCAAGGGGACGTCATCGCTGGGCTCCTGCCGGATCCGTGGTGCGCGTGCGCCACGCACGCGCGTTGGAGATCGTCGCCATGGGTGAGAGCATCGCGTGGTCAAATGGGTCCTGTTCGCCGCCGGCGGCCAGCCGTGACGGCAGGTCGGGATTGGCCAGTGCGCCACGTCCGATCGACAGCAGATCGGCATGGTTCCCGTCGAGAACCGCGGCCGCCTGATTCAGATCGTGCATTCCGCCGTTGGCCATCACGGGTAGCCCGCTGACCTCGCGCGCCAACCCAGTCACTGTCCGGCCGTCGGAAAGACGGGCGGTATCGATGAAATCGCGTCCCTCGCTGGCGATGTGGAGGTAATCCGCGCCCGCCTCAGCCAGCGCGACGAATATGGTCTCGGCGTCAGCGGCGCCACCGGGCCAGCGGTAGGTGAAGTCGTTAACCTTGGTCTGCGACAGCCGGACGCCGAGCAGAAAGCCGTCCCCAAGCTTCCCGCGGATGGCAGCGACGACACGGCCGGTCAACCGGATTCGGTTGGCGACGCTTCCGCCGAACTCGTCGTCACGGGTGTTGGTGTACACGGTGAGGAACTGGTCGAGCAGGTAGCCGTTCGCGGCATGGACCTCGACCCCGTCGAAACCGGCGGACTGCGCGCGAGCGGCTGCATCGACGAATCCCTTTACAGTGGAGTCGATATCGTCGCCCTGCATCGCCCGTGGGAGCGGCCAGGCGCCCGACCCACCGTACTCGTCGAGCATCTGTCCGCGCGGTGCGATCGCCGACGGGCCGATCGTCCCCACGCCGCGAGAGTTGCCCTGCGACAGCGCACCGGCATGCATGAGTTGTGCCACGATCGGCACCCCCTCGGCGTGCACGCCGTCCGTGACTCCCCGCCAGCCCTCGACTTGAGCATCGGTCGCCAACCCGGGTTGGTTGCGGTAGCCCTGGCTGTGGGTGGTGTCGGTGTAGGTGCCTTCGGTGATCACGACGCCGAATCCACCGCGCGCGAATTCGCGATAGTAGCGCGCCATTTCATCTGTCGGCATACCGTCGGGCGTAGCGGAAACGCGTGTCATGGGCGCGACGGCCAGTCGGTTCTTCAAATCGACCGCACCGATTCGTAGCGGCGCCAGCGCGGGATGAGTGGAATGCATGGGATCAAACCTCCTCGGGAGTAATCGGATTCGTGGCGGTGATCGCGATGGCAAGCTCGGTCGGGCGCACGCCGTTGATCGCGTTGAGATCCATGGGGCAGGCCGACACGACTATCGTGCAATCCATCGCCGCCTCGAACGTCATCGCATCCCCCGGCCTACTGACGGATGCCAACCAGCTGAGATCACCTGCGGCGTCGACCGGGATGTTCATGAAGACGTTCACCGGCTGGGGAACGACATCTGTGGTAACCCCGATCTGCGCCAACGCATTCCGCAGATTCTCGGCGCATGAGTCATGTTGCTCGGCGCCCAGTGCGCGGTAACGCGCCGGGTCGCACGCTGCGATCAGCATGTCGTGGACACCCGGCGAGGTGTCGCTGACGAGCGTCAGGATCGGCCGCCGCCGGTTGGTCATGAACTGCTCACCGACCCGCGGGAACAGCCTCCCCGTCGAGGTCCTCGTATGCGAGGCGGACAGGTACTCGCCGGAATCGGCGGCCGAGAAGGCGAACACGTCTCCGACCTGCCCGCCTTCGACGTCGATCACCCGCACGTGTTCGCCGCGCCGCACCCGCACGGCTCGCCCCGCGCCTGCGGGGACCGCTAGTCGGGACATTGCGTTTATCAGCTCCATGACACCCATTCAAGTGCCGGACCACCTACCCTGCCATGGTGGTTGATCCAGCGGATCGATGGATCTGATGGATGTTCATCCATGCCCAGGGTGCCGCGCGGCTCCATAGTGTCCGTGGTCACAGTCGCGCGAACAACGCAGTGACGCCACCTCAGGAGCCACCATGGAAACCTCCGACATGGTCGTCGTCGACAGCAGCGACATCTCGCCCGCGAAGGCCTTCGGCCTGCTCAAGGCGAGTGTGGTGCCGAGGCCCATCGCATGGACGTCGACCATCAGCCCGATGGGCGTGAACAACCTGGCGCCGTTCAGCTTCTTCACCGTGGTTTCCTCCGCACCACCGATGGTGCTGCTGAGCCTGGAGCCTCATGAAGACGGTCGACAGAAAGACACGGCCGAGAACATCTCCGCCACAGGTGAATTCGTCATCAACATTGCCTCTGCGGAGCTGGCCGCCGAGGTGGAGGCGACCAGCACGCCCTTCGCCTCAGAAGTGGATGAATTCGCCCTCGCCGGGCTTACCCCCGTGCCCTGCCGTCACGTTCGTGCCCCGCGCATTGCCGAGGCATCCATCAGCCTCGAATGCCACCTGCACAGCTCCCTCACGCCCGGAAGTGACCAGCTGATCATCGGTGAAGTCGTGGCGTTTCACATCGCCTCAGGAGTCCTCGGCGCCGACGGCCGCATAGACGTCCAGCGGGTCAACCCCCTGGCACGCACCGCCGCGCATTTCGCCCGCATTGTCCCGCTCATCCACCCCTGACCCGACCCCACGATAGGAGTTGTCATGTCCCACCCCTCGTTGATCGACGACGGCCCGTTGACCACCTTCCACAAACGCCTCACCCTGTTCTCGGCCGGCGGACCATTCCTGGACGGCTTCGCGCTCACGATCATCGGCATCGCACTGGTGAGCATGAAACCGCAATTGGGACTTGATTCTGTCGACGTCGGGCTGATCGGCGCCGCCGCACTGCTCGGCATCTTCTTCGGCGGACTCATCTTCGGCTACGTCACCGACCGGGTGGGCCGCAAAGTGATGTATGTCGCGGACCTGACCGTTCTTGTCGTCGTCTCGGTCATCTCCGCCTTCGCCACCGACGTGTGGCAACTCGTCGTCCTGCGTTTCTTGCTCGGAGTGGCGATCGGAGCGGACTACCCCATCGCCAGTTCGCTTCTGGCAGAGTTCATCCCGAGTCGCTACCGCGGACGTCTACTGGGCTCTCTCTTCGTGGTGTGGGCTGGTGGCGCCGCCGCGGCCGCCGCTGTCGGCTGGATACTGTCGTCCACCGGTCCTGATGCGTGGCGGTACATGCTGGCCAGTCCCGCGGTTTTCGGAGTCATCACGCTGCTGCTGCGAGCGGGCACTCCGGAGTCTCCGCGATGGCTGATCAGCAAGGGCCGAATTGCAGAGGCTCAACAGGTCTGCCAACAGGTATGGGGACCGGACGCCGACATCTCGCTCATCGAGAACGAGGTGGCTACGACCCAGTTCTCGGCGATCTTCAAGGGCATATACCTGCGCCGGGTGATCTTCGTCGGCGTCTTCTTCACCGCCCATGTCATACCGCTCTTCGCCGTCTATACGTTCGGACCCGACATCATCAGCGAAATCGGCATCAGCGGGCACAACGTATACGTTGTCGAACTGTTGATCAGCACACTGTTTCTCGTCGGCGGGATACCCGGGCTGCTCCTGGTAGACAGAATCGGGCGCAAGCCCTTGCTCATCTGGACGTTCGCAGCGATGAGTGCGACGTTCGTCTTGATGGCTGCCAACCCGACCGCGCCCGCGATGCTGTTGTTCGCAGGCCTCGCGGTGTACGCGATCGTTTCCGGCTCGTGCAACTTCATCGAGATCATCTATCCGAACGAACTGTTTCCGACGGCTGTGCGCGCCACCGCGACCGGAACCGTGGTTGCTATCAGCCGTATCGGCTCGGCCATCAGCACGTTTGTTCTGCCGTTAATACTCACGGGCACTGGGCTCGCCGGGGTGATGTGGCTGCTGGCGGCGGTGAACGTCGTGGGACTCATCGTCACGCTGCTGCTCGGTGAGGAAACTCGTGGCCGTGCACTGTCGGAGACCTCGGCGCCGGCGCAGGACGCCGCCACATCACAGGCGTTGCGACCATGACGACGGGTCCGTCCATCTGCCGACTCAGCGCACGAGATCGCTGCGAAGAGGCTCTCGTCAGCTCCCAGACCGCGGCAGGCCGGTCGACGATGATCACCGTCACCGAAGAGCGTGCGCGCCGGGACGCCACCGCCAGCGACGATCGCCGCCGCACCAGCGGGCTGCGCAGCCCGCTGGATGGCATCCCGATCGTGTGGAAGGACCTGTTCGACGTCGAGGGCACCGTCACCACATGCGGGTCGTCATCCCTGGGCAACCGACCGCCAGCGGTGGCCGACGGCACCCTGGTCCGCCGCGCGCACGAGCTGGGCCTGGTAACTGTCGGCAAAACCAATCTCAGTGAGTTCGCGTTCTCCGGACTGGGGATCAACCAGCATTTCGGCACGCCAGTCAACCCACTGGATCCCGCACGGGTACCAGGCGGGTCCTCCTCCGGCGCCGCGGTCGCCGTCGCCGTCGGCATAGCGCCATTGGCCGTTGGGACCGACACCTCGGGTTCGGTGCGTGTTCCGGCAGCGTTCTGTGGATGCGTCGGATTCCGGGCGAGTCATAACCGCTACGGACGCAACGATTTCCGGGCACTGTCTCCCACGCTAGACAGTGTGGGAGTGATCGCGCGAACAGTCGAGGACATTCGCGTGTTCGACCGTCTGATGGCGCGCGACGGCGACCCGGCACGGCCCGCGACGGTTCGCGCCGTGGTTCCGGTCGGTGAGTGGGTCGACGACTGCACCCCCGGTGTGCGGACCTCGTTCGCCGCAGCGGTCGAGCGACTGCGGGCCGACGGCGTGCCCATCGAGACAGCTGAGCTGCCGTCACTGGCGCACGCCCAGTTGCTCATCGACACGCACGGCACGATCGTCGGCGCCGATGCCTACGCCGCGTACGGCCATCTCCTGTCCGCACCGGCCGGTATCGAACCCGCCACCCTCCGACGACTCAGCCGCAATGCGGGCAGTCGGGCGGCGGCGGACTCACTGAGGGCGGCGATGCCCGCACTGCGCCGGCAGTTCTCCGCCGAACTCGCCGGCGCGGTGCTGCTCTGCCCGACGGTCCGCCACGAGCCGCCACAGATCGACGATCTGCTCGCCTCTGATGAGCTGTACGACGCGGCTAATGCCAGCACACTACGAACCACGATGATGCTGAGCTATCTGGGCGCCTGTGGCGTGACCCTGCCGCTGCGCGGTCCCAGCGGGCCGCTGCCGCACGGACTCTTGGTATCGGCGCCCGGCGGACGGGACAGCGCGCTGCTGGCCTGCGCATCACGGTTCACCGAGGCTGTCGGATAGCAGGGCCGTGCGGAAGCCGACGGTGCCGATCATCGAGAAGGAGCAGGCACCGCCCAGGCGCTGCCCTGCTCGCGATCGAGCACTGTCTCCCCCTTGTTCCTCAGACCGAAGATGTAGACAAGCAGGCTCACGCCGATCACCACCGTGACGTAGATGATGAACAGGGTGATGTGGTCGGGCTTTGATGCCTGGTAGAGCATCGGTGCGGTACCCCCGAATACGGAGTTCGCCAGCGCGTAGCCCAATCCCACTCCCAGAGCGCGGATTTCGGCCGGGAACAGCTCGGCCTTCACGATCGCGTTGACCGACGTGTAACCGGTGATGATGACGTAGCCGACGATCAGTAGCGCGAACGCCGTGATCGCTGAGGTGGTCTTGGGCAGGAAGGTGAGAAGGAAGTAGGTGTAGAGGACGCCACCGACGCCGAAGAAGATCAGCAGCGGCTTGCGGCCAACCCGGTCGCTGATCATGCCGCCAACGGGCTGAAGCAGCATCAGGACGATCAGGCCCAGCAGGTTGACCCATGTCGCAGTCATCGCCCGGTCGGATCCGAAGGTGGACTTGACAATTGCGGGCGCATTGACGCTGTAGGTGTAGAACGCAATCGTGCCACCCGCAGTGATGAGGAAGACGAGCAGCAGGGGGCGCCAGTGCACGGTGAACAATGACTTCAGGGATCCCGCGTCCTGGTCCTTGCCCTCGCGGATCGCCTCCAGGTGCGACTCGCTGAGCGACTCGTCCATCGAGCGGCGAATCCAGAGCACCACGAGGGCGGCGATGCCACCGATGAAGAAGCCTATCCGCCATCCCCAGGCTTTGAGGTCCTCGGTATCCAGGAACTGCAGCGCGATGAGGAGGGTGAACTGCGCGAGAACGTGACCGCCGATAAGGGTGACGTACTGGAAGGACGACAGGAAACCGCGCCGATTCGCGGTGGCCGCCTCCGACATATACGTCGCTGAGGTGCCGTACTCCCCGCCAGTGGCGAATCCCTGAACCAGCCGCGCGATCAGCAATATGACTGCCGCCCACCATCCGATGATCTCGCGGGTGGGCATGACTGCCACGACGAAGGAGCAGGTCGACATGATGGTGATGCTGAGCATCAGGGCGGCCTTGCGGCCGCGCCGGTCGGCGTAGCGGCCGAAGAACCAGGATCCGACCGGTCGCATGAGGAAGGTTACGGCGAAGATCGCCAAGATGTACACCGTTGCGTTCTCGTCGTTCTCATCGAAGAACTGCGCCTCGAAGTAGGAGGCGAACACCGTGTAGACGTAGACGTCATACCACTCGACGAGGTTTCCCGCGGACCCCTTGACGGTGTTGAGCACCGCCCGCCGGGTGCTCGTCGGAGCGCGAGTCGGGCCAGTCTGGGTGGACAGCTTGCTGGATGTCGGCGGACCATCACTCATTCGCCGAACGGTAGCTGATCGACTCCTGTGTTCGAGGCACTTAGAGCGTTCAGAGTGCCCGAATCGAACGGTCGCAGAGGACTTTCGGACTCATGATCAGTGATCATGAACTCGCCCGACGCAGGCGTACAGTCGCTCCCATGGAGTACCGCAGCCTCGGACGCACCGGAATCCAGGTCAGCCCGCTATGTCTGGGCGCAATGATGTTCGGGGGTTGGGGCGAACCCGATCACGAGATATCGATCGCTACGATCCACGCTGCCCTGGATGCTGGCATCAACTTCATCGACACCGCCGACGTCTACTCGCAGGGCGAATCGGAGATCATCGTCGGCAAGGCACTCGCCGGCGGCAGGCGTGACGATGTGGTTCTCGCCACGAAGGTCAACATCCAGATGGGTGTTCCCCTCGATGCGCCGGCAGGCACGGTGGGTGACCCGAACAAGCGCGGAAACTCGCGGCGCTGGATCATCCACGAGGTCGAGAACAGCCTGCGTCGACTGAACACCGACTGGATCGACCTCTACCAGATACATCGCCCTGACCCCGACACCGATATCGATGAGACGCTGGGGGCGCTCACTGATCTGCAGCGGCAGGGCAAGATCCGCGCCTTCGGCTCGTCGACGTTTCCCGCCCACCAGATGGTCCAGGCGCAATGGGTCAGCGAACGGCGAAATCTCGGCCGGTTCGTCACCGAACAGCCGCCCTATTCGCTGCTGGTACGCGGGATCGAGGCCGACGTCCTGCCGGTGGCGCAGGAGTACGGCATGGGGGTGCTGCCATGGAGTCCGCTGGCCGGCGGGTGGCTGTCCGGGGGTTACCGCAAGGACAAGGAGCTGCCCGAATCACGGCGCCGCAACCGAATTCCCGGCCGGTACGACATGTCCAGCCCCGAGAACAAGCTCAAACTGGACGCGGCCGATGCACTCGGTCAGCTCGCGGACGACGCCGGCATCTCGCTGATTCACCTCGCGCTCGCCTTCGTGATGCAGCATCCGGCGGTCACCGCGCCGATTATCGGTCCGCGCACCCTTGACCATCTGAAATCCCAGCTCGGCGCAGCCGACGTCACGCTGTCGGTGGACATCCTCGACAAGATCGACGAGATCGTGCCACCGGGTTCAACGATCTCTCGAGCCGATCAGGGCTATCAGGCCCCGTCGTTGACCGATCCGTTCTCGAGGCGCCGCCGGACCGCATAACTCGGCACGGTGAGTCGCTTCCTTACTCTCGAATGCCTTGTTGTGTAAAGGTTTTGGACGTCGACCCAGCGGGAGCGGTGTTCACCGAGCGGTGGGCGCCGTTCCCCGTACTGACATTGCAGTCACGGCCGACCCCAGAACACACCCACGCAGCTATTTAGCGTCCGTAACGACACTTCAGTCAACGCCCATCAGCACGTGACTGGAGGTCGGCCGCGCCTCGACTCGGGTTCACCGATACGATGAAGCCGTCGCATCGGTGACGGCGCTGTTACTGCGATCACAATTGCGCGAAATATGCCTTTTGCGTTCACTATTCGCGACCCAGTTCGGACCCGACGGACGACTCGATCGGCCCTGCGGGAATGAAGTTCGCCTCAATGGGGTTGGAGGACCACGTGCCTGAACTGATCTCGCGACCGCACCATCTGACTTTGACGCAACGTTGCCAGCTAATTCACAGCTTCGGGCGCCGCTGATGCGGCAAGGACCGCTGGCCGGGCGCTACCCGGCGGTGGCCGCCATGGTCACACTCGCACTGATTCCCTACCTGGCACTGTCCGCGGCTTTCGAGCCGCTGGTACCCATAATCTCCGAGCAACTGCACATGAGCGCCCAGGAGCTGAGCCTGAGTTCGGGTCTCGGCAATGCGGCTTACGCCGTGGGGACGGTGCTCGCGGTTCAGTTCGCCCAGCACCTGCCGCAGCGCAGAATGCTGCTGGTCTACGCCGTTGTGCTCGTCGTCGGGTCGGTGCTGGCAGCGGCGGCACCGAACGCGGGCGTGTTCGTCACCGGACACGTGCTGCAGGGCCTGGCGACCAGCATGTTGTTGATCGCCGCAGCGCCGTCACTGACCATCGGCTTTCCGAAGGACAAACTGCGCCACACGGCCGTGATCATGAACATGTGCGTGTTCGGGGCGGTCGCCCTCGGCCCGTTCGTCGGGGGCGCGCAGGCCGAGGCGCACGCATGGCGGCCCCTGTTCTGGATCGTCGCCGCGGTCGCACTGCTGGCCCTCGTCATGGCCCTGCTGACATTCGACGACGCGCCTCCGGCAGACCGCGACGCCCCGCGTGACCTGTGGGCGATCGGGCTCGCCGCGGTTGGCTGCGCTGCCGGCTTCATCGGCGCCGCGCAGCTCACCACCCACGGGTTCACCGACGCGGCAGTGACCGTGCCGCTGTTCGGCGGTCTGGCCTTGATCGTGGTGCTCGTCGTCTATCAGTTCAGGGCTCGGCGTCCCCTGCTGACCGTTCGCACGATGCTGACCAGTTCAATCCCGGTCGCCGGCGTCGGCGTCGCACTTTTCGCCGCAGCGGCATCGGTCGCCGCGACCGCGCTGACGGCCAACGTGTTGCTGCAGACCTACAGCCCTGTCCGGGTGGGACTGCTGTATCTGCCCGAACTCGGGGGCGCCATCGTGATGGCTTTCGTGTTCGGGTTCGTCATCAACAAACGTGCGATGCACTACCTGCCACTGGTCGGGATGGCGTTGCTCGCGGCCGGGATCCTGGTGTTCCGGATCGCCCTTCCCGCCAACCAGCCCCTCGTCCTGATCGCCGCGGCGCTGACCGGACTTGCGTTGGGCGCCACCGTGGCACCCGCGCTGTTCGTCGCCGGATTCTCGCTGCAGTCAGCGAGCCTGCAGCGCGTCTTCGCGATCATCGAACTCCTGCGGGCCGTGGCCGCGTTCATGGTGGCGCCGATACTCGCGCACTTCGCGGTGACAGCCGCGGCCGACCTGAACACCGGGACCGGTTACGCGCTGTGGATCGGTTTCGGGCTCGCGGTCGGCGGCGCCGTCTTCGGGGTGGCGATCTACGTGCTGAGCGGCGCGCGACCGCAGCGCCCCGACCTCGATGAGTTCCTGGACGGCGACTCCCCTGCCTGGTACTCACCACCACTGCTGGCCCGGCTCCGGCGCAATTCGCCCGTCGCCGAAACTGCTGCCGAGCACACCCCGCGACCCGTGCTAGCCACTGCGCACGCGACCGCGGACTCAACCCGACCGGTGCTCTTCGCCTACGACGGTTCCGAACTCGCGGCGTTCGCGATAACGCAGGCCGCCGCCCAGCTGGCGCAGCAGCGAGACGCACTGGTCGTGTGCGTCTGGCAGCCCGTCGACGTCGGATTCACTCCGACCGATGGGAGACACTTCGACGCCGACCGCGCCAGCGAGGTACGGCGCGCCGCCGAGCAGACCGCTGCCCACGGAGCGTCGCTGGCCGCTGAGGCCGGATTTGCGACGTGCAGCAAGGCGGTTGAGGCGGCGCCGACCTGGAAGGGCATCGTCGAGACCGCCGACGAACACAACGCCAGCCTGATCGTGCTGGGGCCGCACCGCCGCAGCGGGCTCCTGGGACACCTGCAGGGCAGCGTCGCCGCAGCTGTCATCGCACACACCAACACTCCGGTGCTCGTCATTCCCGAGCGCCCCGATATCGCAGATGGCCAGCTCCCGGAGGTTATCTACGCCGGCGCCCGGTCGAATTCATAGATCGCCGATGCGTACGGTCATCGCACCCGTTTGCGCTCGGCCCACATACCCGCTTACCTGGTTGGATGCCTGACATGAATCGTCGCAACGCGATGTCACTGGCCGGTCTCGCCGCGCTGACCGCCGCAGTACCGCTGCCGACCGCGGGAGCCGCGCCGCCCAGTGGCACCACCTACCTCTTCCGCGACGAGTTCGATGGCAAGGCCGGTTCGGCCCCCGACGCCTCGAAATGGGAGGTGGCGCTGGCCCGAGAGGATATGGAGGACCCGACCTACTGGGAGCTGCCCGGCAATGTCGGGCAGTACCGCGACGATCGGCGGAACGTCTTCCTCGACGGCAATTCGAACCTCGTCTTCCGCGCCGCAAAGGACGGCGACACGTATTACAGCGGCAAGCTCTTCGGCCGCTACAGGGGCCCCATCGGCACCACCTGGGAAGCCAGAATCAAGCTGAACTGCCTCACCCCCGGGGCCTGGCCCGCCTGGTATCTGGCCAACAACGACCCCGTCAACGGCGGCGAAGTCGACATCATGGAGTGGTACGGCAACGGCAGCTGGGCGCCCGGCACCACCGTCCACGCGAAACTGAACGGTGGCGAACACGAGAGCCACACGATGGCGGTGGACAGCGGGTGGCACACGTGGCGTGCCCAGTGGGATACCGCCGGTATCCGCTTCTGGAAGGACTACGTCGATGGCGCGCAGCCGTACTTCGACGTACCAGCCAGCGCTCTGCCGGATTGGCCGTTCAACGCCCCCGGTTACACGCTCTTTCCGATACTGAATCTCGCGGTGGCCGGTTCCGGTGGTGGCGATCCCAGGGGCGGTACCTATCCCGCGGAAATGCTGGTCGACTGGGTTCGCGTCTGGTGAGACCCCTTCTCGGACAAGACTTTCGACGCATCGCCTCCGGCTGACTACGATAGCCCCATGGCCGACGACCTGGTGATCTCCGACGTTCCGTTCACCCACGATCCCTGGGTCGCCGCCCGGGAGCGCTATGCCACCATGCCGTACCGACGGGTGGGCTCGTCCGGGCTTCTCCTGCCAGCCATCTCCCTCGGACTCTGGTACAACTTCGGCGACAACCGGCCCTTCGACGTGCAACGGCAGGTACTGCGGCACGCCTTCGATCGCGGTATCACCCACTTCGACCTGGCCAACAACTACGGACCGCCATACGGTTCGGCCGAGGAGAACTTCGGCCGGATGCTGCGTGGCGACTTCAAGCCCTATCGCAATGAACTCATCATCTCGAGCAAGGCGGGATGGGACATGTGGCCGGGGCCCTACGGTCAGCTCGGCGGCCGCGCCTATCTGCTCGCCAGCCTCGACGAGTCACTGCAGCGGCTCGGGCTCGACTACGTCGACATCTTCTACTCGCACCGCATCGACCCGACGACCCCGCTCGACGAGACGATCGGGGCGCTGGACACCGCCGTCCGCGCTGGAAAGACACGCTACGTCGGCATCTCCTCGTACTCGCCCACCAAGACCGCGGAGGCGGCGGCCATCGCCCGGCGGCTGGGCACTCCCCTGGTGATTCACCAGCCGTCGTACTCGCTGCTCAACCGGTGGATCGAGGGCGGTCTCACCACCGAACTCGCCAAGGCTGGGATGGGAGCGATCGCATTCACCGCGCTTGGCCAAGGCCTGCTGACGGACCGCTACCTGCAGCAGCCCGCGGCCGACGTCGAACGCGCGACGACACGTCCGACCTTCGACGACGACGTGGTGACCGAAGAGGTCCGCGACCGCCTTCGCGGCCTTGCCGCGATTGCCGAGCGCCGTGGTCAGTCGCTCGCACAGCTCGCACTGGCCTGGGTGCTGCGCGACCCCACGGTGGCCTCCACACTCGTCGGCGCGTCCAGCGTCGCTCAGCTCGACGAGAACCTTGGCGCCCTGGCCCACCTCGACTTCACCCCGGATGAACTCCGCGAAATCGACCGATACGCATCGGATTCCGGCATCGATCTGTGGCGCGAGAGCTCCGACGTGTAACTGCTAGGCGGTCTCCTCGAGACGGAACCCAACCTTGAGCGTCACCTGAAAGTGCCCGACCGAGCCGTTCTCGACGTGCCCGCGGGTGGAGACCACCTCGAACCACTCGATACTGCGCAGGGTCTGCGACGCGCGGGAGATCGCGTTGGTGATCGCTGCGTCGACGCCATCTGGTGAGCTGCCGACGATCTCGACCACGCGATAGATGTGCTCGCTCATGGGGACGCCTCTCTGTCGGGACGGCTGAGATCTTGCCGCGATCTCAGCCTCTCACCGGGCGCTCGGCCCCACACCGGATAGACGCACGAGGGTCGGATTGAAATCGTCCGGAATGTAACCCGTGCCCTTGGGGGGCGAAGCCCCGAAGATGTGGCCAGTGAGCCGCACCATCCGCATAAACGCCTTCGACATGAACTGCGTCGCCCACCAGTCCCCTGGCCTGTGGCGACACCCGCAGGATCGGTCCGCTGAGTACAAGGACCTGTCCTACTGGGCCGATCTCGCGAAGCTCCTCGAACGGGGCAGATTCGATGCGCTGTTCATCGCCGACGTGCTGGGCACCTACGACATCTACGGTGCCAGCGACGAGGCCGCCATCCGGCAGGCCGCGCAGATTCCGGTCAACGATCCGGTTCTGCTGGTATCGGCGATGGCCCTGGTGACTGAGCATCTGGGCTTCGGCATCACCACCGGAACCGGGTTCGAACATCCCTATCCGTTCGCGCGGCGGGTCTCCACACTCGACCACCTGACGAAGGGGCGTGTCGGCTGGAACGTGGTCACCGGCTACCTGCCCGCCGCGGCGCGCAATATGGGTCAGTCCGATCAACCCGGCCACGACGCCCGCTACGACCACGCCGACGAATACCTCGAGGTGCTCTACAAGCTCTGGGAGGGTTCCTGGGAGGACGGTGCGGTGATCCGGGATCGCGAACGCGGCGTGTTCACCGACCCGGACAAGGTCCATCACATCGGCCACGAGGGACGGCATTTCAGCGTTCCGGGCATCCATCTGTCCGAACCGTCACCCCAGCGCACCCCGGTGATCTTCCAGGCCGGGGCGTCACCGCGCGGTGTGCGGTTCGCCGCCGAGAACGCCGAGGCCATCTTCACCGCCGCGCCAACGAAGGCCATCCTCCGCGAGACCGTCGGCACCATTCGGCGTGAGCTCGAGATCGCCGGCCGAGATCCCTACGCGGCCAAGATCTTCAACCTGACGACGGTCATCACCGCCGAAACCGACGAAGAGGCGCACGCCAAGCACGCCGAGTACCTGTCGTGGGGGGATCCCGAGGGTGCGCTGGTGTTCATGTCCGGTTGGATGGGCGTCGATCTGGCGCGCTACGGCCTCGACGAGTCGATCGGCAACGTCGACTCCAACGCCATCCTGTCGGCGGTCAAGGCGTTCCAGTCCGCGGACCCCGACGGTGGCGAATGGGCTGTCGAGGACATCGCCACGTGGGGCAAGATCGGCGGGATCGGACCGCTGATCGTCGGCTCGGGTCATCGTGTCGCTGACGTGCTGCAGGAGTGGGTTGAGGAGACCGACGTCGATGGCTTCAATCTGGCCTACGCCATTACGCCGGGTTCGTTCGTCGACTTCATCGACCATGTCGTACCAGTACTGACGGAGCGAGGCGCATATCAACCGGAGTACACGCCAGGTACGTTGCGCAACAAGCTCTTCGGCCGAGGTGATCGACTACCCGGCGAGCACCGCGGCGCCGGCTACCGTGTCGGGGGCCCCGCCTCCACGATCATCGAGCGCCCGTCCACCGTCCCCTCCTCCTCATCGTCGCTGGCTTCCCAGCCGGCGAGCGGCCGATAGGTGCCTGCCATGTCTGTGAAGCTGCATTGGTTCCTTCCCACCTACGGCGACAGCCGACTGATCGTCGGTGGTGGCCACGGCACACCCGCGGGAGTCGCGCACAGCGACCGCGACGCCTCGGTCGACTACCTGGCCTCCATCGTGCGGGCGGCCGAGACGTTCGGTTTCACCGGTGCGCTCATCCCGACCGGTGCGTGGTGTGAGGACGCTTTCGTCACCGCCGCCCTGCTTGCGCGCGAGACCCAGTCGCTGGCATTCCTGGTGGCCTTCCGGCCCGGCCTGGTGAGCCCCACGTTGTCCGCACAGATGGCCGCCACGTTCGCCCGTCATGCCCCCGGCCGCATCCTGCTCAATGTCGTCGTCGGCGGCGAGGCGCACGAGCAGCGGGCGTTCGGCGATCACCTCGACAAGGACGCGCGCTACGAGCGAGCCGACGAGTTCCTCGACGTGGTCCGGCGGTTGTGGGCCGGTGAGACGGTCACGGCGAACGGAAAGCACATCCAGGTCGAGGAGGCATCGCTGGCCACCCCGCCGAACCCCTTGCCGCCGTTGTACTTCGGCGGCAGCTCGGCTGCCGCCGGCCCCGTCGCGGCGCGCCATGCCGACGTCTACCTGACGTGGGGCGAACCACCGGCGGCGGTGCGGGAGAAGATCGAGTGGATCCGCAGGGAGGCCGACGCGCAGGGCCGCAGCATCCGTTTCGGCATCCGCCTTCACACCATCTCGCGCGACACCGCGGATGAGGCCTGGGCGCAGGCAGACAAACTCATCGCAGCGCTCGACGAGGAGACCGTCCGCAACGCGCAGGCGGGGCTGAGCCGCAGCCAGTCCGAGGGGCAGCGCCGGATGCTCGCACTGCACGAGGCCAACCGCGCCGACGGTTCGTGGCACGACGCCCGCAGCCTCGAGATCGCGCCCAACCTGTGGTCGGGCGTCGGGCTGGTCCGCGGCGGCGCGGGCACCGCGCTGGTCGGCAGCCACACCGATGTCGCCGACAGGATCGCCGAGTACGCCGAGATCGGGATCGACGAGTTCATCTTCTCGGGCTACCCACACCTGGAGGAGCTGTTCTGGTTCGGCGAGGGCGTGGTGCCGATTCTGCGTCAGCGCGGTCTCTTCGACGGTGGTCGCGTCGATGCGACACCGGCTTCGATCCCGTTCGTCGGCGCTAGCCCGATTGTGAGTGCGGGGAGGTGAGTACGCCCGCCGTCGCGGACCGGGTGTCGTCGGCTGGTGACGCCACTTTCGTCGCCGAGCGCCTGGCGATCGACTTCGCCCAGCAGGCGTGCGCCCGCGACGCCGGGCGCACGCTGCCACACGATCAGGTGCAGGCGCTGAAGTCCTCTGGGCTGCTGGCACTGTCGATACCCGCCGAACACGGTGGTATCGAGGCACCCGCGACGACCGTGGCCGAGGTGTTTCGTCTGTTGGCCCACGCCGATCCGTCGCTCGCTCAGATTCCGCATTCGCACTACACCTTTCTGGAGGCACTGCGACTGCAGGGCACGCATGCGCAGCGGGAGTTCTTCTTTCATCTGGTGCGTGACGGGGCGCTGTTCGCCAACGCCCAGACCGAGCGTGGTCCGCACGCCGTCAACGTCGACGTCACGACACTCACCGGCACCGGCGGCGGCTACGCGCTGACCGGCCGCAAGTTCTATTGCACCGGAGCGCTCTTCGCCGACTGGTTGATAGTCCGTGCGTCGTTGGCCGACGGCTCCGAGGATGTGCCCACGTGCACCACACCGAAGGCCATCGCCTTCGTTCCCCGCGATGCGCCGGGCCTCGAGATCGTCGACGACTGGGACGGTATGGGGCAGCGGACCACCGCCTCGGGCACTGTCGTGCTCGAGGACGTCCAGGTCCCTGCTGATCATGTCGTGCCGTTCTCCCCCATCTTCGATCAGCCAACCGTGTACGGAGCGCACGCTCAATTACTGCACGCTGCAATCGATGTCGGCATCGCGACGGGAGCTCTGGCCGAGGGTGTTCGGCAGGCTGCCAAGGCCCGGCCCCACTTCGAGGCGCACGTCGACTCCGCGGTCAACGACCCGACCTTGATTCAGGTCGCGGGGGAACTGACGGTGACTGTACGTGGCGCGCAAGCACTTCTAGTTCAAGCGGCCCGCCAGCTCGACGCGGCGCGGGCGGACCTCACCGAGGACTCGGCCGCCGAGACGTCAGTCGCGGTTGCGGTGGCCAAGGTCGCTGCCGCGCGCGCCGCGCTGGACGCCTCGAGCCTGCTGTTCGAGCTCGGCGGCACCCGTAGCGCGACGGCTGGTGACAACCTGTCCCGCTACTGGCGGGACGCGCGGACCCACACGCTGCACGACGCGACCCGCTGGAAGCTGCAGCACATCGGTCGCCATACGTTGTCCGGTACGCGGCCACCACGCCACGGTCAGGTGTAGCGCGACTTCCCGCTAGCTGCAATAACCGACTGCGTCGGGACTCAAACCGCAGTCAACTGCGTTCTCATCGGCAGGACCTAACCAGTGCAGTCGAAGGAGCCCCACAATGACCACCGAGAATGTCACCGCTCTAGTAACCGGAGCCAACCGCGGCCTGGGTCGGAAGTTCGCCGCCGACCTGCTCGAGCGCGGCGCCAAGGTGTACGCGGGTGCGCGCCGACCCGAGACGATCGACCTCCCGGGCGTCGTACCCATCCAGCTGGACATCACCGATCCCGAGTCGGTGCGCCGCGCCGCCGAACAGGCCAGCGACGTCAACGTCGTGGTGAACAATGCCGGCGTCTCGACACGGGCCACGCTGCTCGACGGATCGCTGGACGACATCCGTCTCGAGATGGAGACCCACTACTTCGGCACGCTCAACGTCATTCGGGCCTTCGCACCGGTCATTGAACGCAACGGTGGTGGATCACTTCTCAACGTGCTGTCGGTCCTGTCCTGGCTGCACCCAGCTTCCAGCGGCGCCTACTCGGCCGCGAAGGCCGCCGGGTGGGCGCTAACAGATGCAACGCGTGAGGAGTTGGCGCCCAGGGGAATCCACGTCGCCGCTTTGCACGTCGGCTACATGGACACCGATATGGTCAGCTACATTCCGGCGGACCAGAAGATCGACCCCGCTGTGGTCGCCAAGCAGGCGCTCGACGGATTGTTCGCCGGTCAACCTGAGATCCTCGCTGACGACCTGTCGCGAAACGTCAAGGCGCAGTTGTCCGCATCACCTCGGTGACACCTCGGGTATCAGCCCACACAGGTAACCCACAGAGTACGACGAAATAGTTGACGCCAGAACTTGGTTGGTGGTTACGGGCCGAGTTGGAGTCTGCCGCGCGAAACGGAGGTCGAGATGGAAGCCTGGGATGCCATTCGTTCCCGAAGGAACGTACGAAGCTACCTGCCTGAGCCCATTCCGGACGCCGAGCTGGATCGCATAGCCGAGGCAGGATGGCGGGCACCGTCTGCGTCGAACCGCCAGCACTGGGACTTCGTGATCGTCACCGACCGGCATCAGCTGGAGGAACTCTCGACGGTGTGGCGGGGTGCAGGTCACATCGCCTCGGCACCCGCGGACCGTCCGATCCAACCGATCTCCAAGCCGAATCGTCGCCCCCTCTCAGAGGTCGTGCATCGGGGTCGCTGGTGAAGGTCCTCGTACCCGACGACACCGGCCTGGAGGTGTTGGGCGGATCACCCAAGCTGTCCGCGGTCCGCTACGAGCCAGGCGATCCATGGCCAGACGGCCACCGGGACGCGTCCGTTGTCGTGGTCGGCTACGAGAACGCCCCGGCCGTCGGTGCCAGGTTCGCCGAGTTGCCGGGCTTGCGTCTCGTCCAGACCCTCAACGCCGGTTACGAGCAGTGGCTCCCACTCCTGCCCGACGGAGTCATGTTGTCGAACGGACGCGGGGCACACGGCGGGTCGACGGCGGAGTGGGTTGTGGCCGTACTCCTTGCCATCTACCGGGATCTGCGGCTGTTCAACGAACGACAGTCAGAGGGTGTTTGGGACCCCAGGGACACCGAGACACTGATCGGCAAACGGGTCGTCATCCTCGGGGCCGGGGATCTGGCGGTCAATCTCGCGTCGAGGCTCGCCCCGTTCGAGACCGAGGTCACCCTGGTCGGCCGACGTGCCAGACCAGGTGTCCACGCGCTCGATGACGTCGGCGGCCTTCTGCCGGACGCCGACGTCGTGGTGGCGATGTTGCCTGGGAACCGAGCGACCCATCACGTCATCGACGCCGCCTTCCTCGCCAAGATGCGTGACGGCGCGGTGGTCGTCAACGCCGGTCGAGGCGGGGCCGTGGACACCGACGCACTCGTGCAGGAGTTGACGTCCGGCCGGCTCCGCGCCGCACTCGACGTCACGGATCCCGAGCCATTGCCCACAGGCCATCCGTTGTGGTCCGCGCCCGGCCTGCTGTTGACTCCACACGTGGCGGGGAGCACCGCGGGCGCCTCGGAACGGGCATGGGCGATCGCTCGCGACCAGATCATCGTCCACGCCGACGGCGGGCAACCACCGAACCTGGTGTCCGGCCCCGGAGCACCTGAGGAGCATTGATGGTCACCACCTCCAGCGCGATCAGCGCCGCCCGCCACCCGTTCGCCGTCGGAGTCGTCGGTGGTCCCACCGTCGTCATCGATTACGCCGGAACGCGTTTCGTGACCGATCCGACGTTCGACGACCCGCGCGACTACAGCACCATGGCCAAGCTGACATCACCGGCCGTTGCCGTCGCGGACCTCGGTGACGTCGATGCCGTCTTGCTCAGCCATGACGACCACAACGACAATCTCGACATCGCCGGCCGCCGATGGGCCACCACCGCGGTTCCCACCATCGTCACCGGACCCGGTGCCGCCGAGCGCCTCGGTGCGCCTGCGGTCGGACTGCCGACGTGGCACAGCACGGAACTCGCCCGCGCCGACGGCACCGGTGTCATCACCGTCACCGCGGTGCCGGCCGTGCACGGCCCCCTGGACGGAATGCGTGACGCGTCGGGACACGTCAACGCCGAGGTCACCGGGTTCATTCTGCAATCCGCGGGCCTTCCCACGGTGTACGTCAGCGGCGATAACGCGTCGATGGTCCCGGTCAGCCAGATCGCCGGCCGATTCCCGGCCATCGACGTCGCGGTGCTGTTCGCCGGAGCGTCGCGGCTACCGACCAAGAACCAGGGCCGCCCACTGACGCTGACGGGACCGCGGGCAGCCGACGTCACCGCGGTGCTGCGCGTGCCACGAGTGGTGATAGCCCACATCGCGGGCTGGTCGATCTACAGCGAGAGCATCGACGACGTCCGGACGGCGTTCGACGAGGCCGGCATCGCCGAGCGCCTCGTCGCCGCTGACGCCGGGTCCTGGGCCCTGCTCGACGACGCGTGAAAGCCTGCGCCTTCCAGTAGCGAGGAAACCGGTCCTGTCCGGCCGGATGGTCGGCGGCAGAGAATCGTTTCAACTAGGACGAGATCTGCGCGGGAGGACGAGGCAATGACATCATCACTGACCAATCTGGGCCTGAGCATCCCGGTGATCGCCGCACCCATGGCCGGTGGCGCCACCACCCCCGCCATGGTGATCGCCGCCGCCCGCACCGGTGGCCTGGGATTGCTCGCGGCAGGGTACAAGACGGCCGAGAGCCTGCAGACCCAGATCTCGGACGTCCAGAGCGAGTCAATCCCCTTTGGGGTCAACGTCTTCGCTCCCAATCCGGTCCCGATTACCGTGGCGTCCTACCGCGCCTACGCGGCCGCGGTGCAGCGCGAGGCGGACAGGTTCGAGATCAGCCTGCCGACAGAGCCGATCGACGACGACGACACGTTCGGCGCCAAGATCGATGTGCTGCTGTCCAACCCGGTGCCCCTCGTGAGCTTCACCTTCGGCATCCCGTCAGACGACGTCATCCGAGCGTTGCAGAGAGCCGGGACGGCAATTGTGCAGACGGTGACCTCGGCGCAAGAGGCCGAATTGGCCGCTGCGGCAGGCGTTGACATGCTCGCGGTGCAGGCCAGCGTCGCCGGTGGCCACTCGGGCACGCTGACTCCCGGCCGTATGCCCGACCCGATTCGGATCACCGACCTGATCACCCAGGTGACCAGCCGCGTGAGCCTTCCCGTCATCGCCGCCGGTGGGCTGGCCACACCCGAGGACGTCGCCGCGGTACTGAGCGCAGGCGCCGAGGCCGTGGCGGTGGGCACGGCACTGCTGCGTGCCGACGAGAGTGGCGCCTCGGCCACCCATCGGGCCGCGCTGACCGATCCGGCCCGCACTCAGACCGTCATCACCCGCGCCTTCACCGGCCGTCCCGCACGCGGTCTTCGCAATGCCTTCATCGATGAGTTCGAGGCGTTGGCTCCGCTGGGGTATCCCGCGATTCATCATCTGACGAGCCCGCTGCGCAAGGCCGCGGCCGCTGCCGGTGAGTCCGACCTGGTCCACCTGTGGGCCGGCACCGGCTACCGCCACACCCGCCAGGAGTCGACGGCTGCGATCCTGACTCACCTCGCAAGCGGGGCCTGATCCAACACGGGTGCGGGTGCTGCCGGGGCTGCGATCCGGTGGCCCGAGCAGCAGGCACAGGGCGCCGGACTCACGCCGACAGACGGCCCCGTCCGCCGCGGTAGTTCAGGTAGTACTGATCGACAGCGTCCCGCCGAAGAGATCTGCTCGCAGTGCCGGCGGAGGCGGCGATGCGGAAGCCCACGGCAGCCGCGATGAGCGAGCCGACCAGAGCGATACCCGCAACGACGGCCCACGGGCTCTGCACTGCCAGCGCGACGACGAACAGGCCGAGCGATGCGAAGGCCGACAGCAGAAACAGGTATGCGACGTACGAATGGGATATTCGCCGGAACACCTTCAACAATGTCCTCACCTCATGAGTACTCACGCGGCGACCACCACGATCACCGCTCCGAGCGGATCGAACGATACGATACGCGTAGCGTAGTTTCGCTACGGTTAGTGTAGCGCTAGAGTCGCCGACGATATTCCTTCAGTGCGTTGATCAGGGGAGACTGCGAATGCCAGGACGACGAAGCGTCGAGGACGGCATCGCCGAGTCTGCGCTGCGCCTGCTGCGCACCCGCGGACCGCAGTCGGTGACGGTCGAAGCCGTGACGGCCGACTCTGGCATTGCGAAGACGACGATCTATCGGCGCCACAGCGACCGGCGCGACATGTTGTCAGCCGCGTTGTCGCGGCTGGTCTCCCCCGAGCCGCTCAGCCCGCAGGCAGACACGGCGGAGCGGTTGCGGTGGCTCATCAAGAACGCGATCGCAGCGATCGATGACGGCATAGGGTTCGGCGGCTTCGCGTCCCTTCTCACCGAGGACGATCCCGAGTTCAGCTCGGTGTTCCGACGCATCCTCGTCGACCAGCGGGCCCAGCTGGTGCGCGTGATCGATGAGTGCAGGGCCGACGGCACCATGCGCGCCGACATCGACGCGGAAGCCCTTATCGACGCGATCGTGGGTGCCCACATCGCCGAGCGCGCGCGCACAGGAGGGGTCGAAACCGACTGGGCGGAACGCCTGTTCGCGATGTTCTGGCCCGCCGTGCACGCCTGACGCGCGCCACGTCGGGACCTAGGACGGCCGGACGAACCCGATGTCGTCGCTGATCACGGTGCTGGGTCCAACGGGCAGCGTCTCGGGTTCGGCATCTGCGACCTTCACGAACTCGAGCTTGTCCTTCCACACCTTGCGCATCAGGTCCTCGAAGGCCATCAAGGTGAGCTGCTCACCGGGGCAGCGCCGATAACCGAAGCCGAAGGGCGCGAAACCGGCGTAGTCGCAGACCGGCAGCGGGCGATCGTCCACCACCCCGAACACGGTGCCGAACGCGCTGTTGTGCAGCGCCGCCTTGCGCCCGTCCTTTACCTCGAAGCTGGTCGGGTCGAACGGGCAGTTCGCGAGGCCCATCTGTCGGATCTTGGCCTCGTTGATGTCCTGGCTGGTGGGTGCGTGCTCATAGCGGGCCGGGTCGAAGTCATCCGGGTTGGCCCACTGGACGGGATCATGACTCGTCGAGGTGTGCGGGCTGACGATGTAACCGTGCCGCTGGAACGGCGGCGTCCTGGTCTCCTCGAGCGCCGAGATGCTGCCGCCATTGGGCGAGATGGTGCGGAACAGCTCCATCACGAACCGCTCCAGCGGTGGGAACGCCGCGCCTGCCGGATTGTCGAAGTCGCCTCCCATCGTCTTGCCGAACCAGTCCTTGGTCTGGCGATCACCCGTCTCCCGGCCCAGCTTCGCCATGACGTTGTAGAGGCTGTTGCCCCACTGGCTGAACGCCACGAAGTTGTGGAAGCACTCGAAGACGACGTCCTTGTGGTTGAAGTACTCGCTGTCCTCACCGTTCTTGAGCCAGTACCAGGCGAAGGTCTTCTCGGGTTCCGGTGTCTTGCCGGAGCTGATGTCGGCGAGCCTGTCGTCGATCCACGACTTGAGGAACGCGAGGTGCTTGCGGACTGTCATGTAGTTGTCGTAGACGATCTGCTGTGTGGGATCGCGGTACGCCAGGACGGCGTTGAACGCGGCACCGATCTGCCTGACCTGGTCGGGAAGCTGGGCGCCCTTGACCCCCAGGTGCAGATCCCAGTAGAGATCCCAGAACGTGTCCAGATAGCGCCGCATCAACGGTTTTCCGGCGTTTCCGGAGGCCAACAGCTCGTCCCAGAAGCCGACAATCTTGGCTTGGTACATCCCCGCATAGAGGTCGGGCGTGACCGCCGACATGTAAATGCGCTTGCGCCGGTTGTCGGGGCCGCGCTTCTCCAGGCCCTGAAGGAACACTGTGACACCGTCCTGCGGCGCCGGCTGCCAACTCTCGCTCAGCAGCCCCCACAGGTCATACGGCAGCGCGTTCTCCTTCGTCAGCGCAACATCGATCATCGGCAGCACCGGGCGCTGGCCGTCGAAGATGCTGTTCAGGAAGAACGGAATGATGGCGTTCTCCACATAGGCGGAGTCGAACTTGTCCTTGAACCGCTCGCGCAGCTTCGCCGCCTCATCCTGCAACTCCCCCGCCCCCACCGGCTGGTCCTGCTCCGACGAGGGCTCCGCGCAGCCCGTCAGCGCGGTGAGGGCCACCGCGGTACCAGCGCCACCAGCAAGGAATGCACGCCGCCTCATGTGTGTCCCTCTCACCCAACTCCGTTGTCCGGGTTCAAGATCAACCGGGCTCGCCGCGGACCTTACGGTTCACCAACAGGGGCGTCAATAGCCGAGTCTCGACTGAATCTGGCGCTGCTCAGCGACTCTCAGGGCAGCGGTGCGTCACCCGGCATCAGTCCGTCGCCGGGAAAGGCCGGACCGGGCGGCAGTTTCATCAGTTCATCGAATGCGACGTCACCGCCCTCATCCGGCAACGAGGGCCACGTGGGCATCACAATCGTGGGCCGGTAGTCCTCGGCCGGATTCTCGACGGGCGCGACGCAGCCGATGCCGTACTTGGTCGGGGTGGGCACCCCGGCGTTCTCCACGCAGCAGGCCGTGGCGATGCTGTCGAGACTCTGGTCGGGTGCACGAACCGTCGTTGTGGTGCAGGCCGAGTAGGCGGGCTCGTCGAAGACCGCGGATGCGGGCGCGATCCCCGCTTGACCCGCAGCACAGACGGCCACGAAGGCGGCTGCTGCCAGGGTCCTGCCGGTGAACGTCATGGGTGCCCACCCTAGCCAGCCGGTTCCGCCACCGTCCACTGCGGAGACCCGCCGGTCGGCGGGTCAACGATAGGACAACTGGTGTCCTATCGGCGATAGACTGGCTGCCCACCAACGGTCAGGCGGGGAATTCGATGAGTGCACTACTGCGCGCGGTGCGAATGCAGCGCGGGCTCACACTGGAGGAACTCGCCGACGCGACCGGACTGACCAAGAGCTATTTGTCCAAGATCGAACGCCAGCGCTCCACTCCGTCGATCGCGGTCGCGATGAAGGTGGCGCGCGCGCTCGATGTGGACGTGGCGCAGCTGTTCTCCGACGACCCGGCCGACACGACGTTGGCCGTCGACCGCGCAGGTGACCGAACCGCGGACCGCTATCACCCGGTGGCCGCCGCCATGCTCGGGAAGTCCATGTCACCCTTCATCGTTCGCCCCACTCGCGCGTTCACCGCGCACGCCCACCCGACCCACGCGGGCCAGGAACTCGTCTTCGTCCATGCGGGAACGGTGGAGGTTCGCTACGGCGACGACGTCGTGACACTGGACACCGGCGACTTCGCGTATTTCGATTCCTCACTGCCCCACCAGATACGACAGGTCGGCAGTTCCCCCAGCGAGGTCGTCGTCGTCACCCACAGCGACTTCGGCCGCAGCCGCTGACCGTCAGCCCACCTGGGCGGCGACGAAACCCGCGAGCAGGACCGCGAACCCACCCATCTCGCCGACGATGAGCGACACCATCGCGACGTGCAACCCGGCGCCTGCGTGCTCGAGTTGATTCGTGGTGTCCCGCCGTGCGCCGTGGACGATGTAGCTCGCGATGGCAAAGACGAAGAAGAAGACCACGACCATCGCCGCCGTGAGGTTCAGCCAGTCCGGCCAGGCACTCAACTCGACGAACACCGCGATCAGGAGCGTCGCGAACGAGTAGAGCAGGGCGGCTCGATGGGCGATGTCGACATACGGATGGGCGAGGTGGTCCGCCGACGTGGCCATCTGCTGGTACTTCCACACCCCCAACCCGAGGGCAAGCAGGAAGATCAGTCCAGCCGCAAGCAACGTCACGAAGGTGGCGGTTCCCAACGCCTGACCGGTGTCGCCGAACATGCGCTCTCCATTCTCTTCCAGCGCACTTTTCTCTCCCAGTGCACTTTGCCCCGTCAGCAAAGCACCCCCGAAACACATATGCAACGCACTTGACGATAGGACACAAGGTGTCCTATCGTCATCGCCATGTCATGCAGATGTCCACGATTCGGAGGGAGTACCCCTAGATGACGAGCACACTTGGTGATTCGAAGCAGAGCCTCATGCAACGCGCGCTCGACGGGATGGCCACTCACGTCGAGGATTCGCCGCTGACCGACCGACAGAAACTGGCCCTGACCTGTCGGGCCCTGTTCGACGCCGGTCACGACTCCGGGCTGGCCGGCCAGATCACCTCACGCGCAGAGAAGCCCGGGACCTACTACACCCAGCGACTCGGCCTGGGGTTCGACGAGATCACCGACCAGAACCTGCTGCTGGTGGACGAGGATCTCAACGTCCTCGAAGGCCAGGGAATGGCCAATCCCGCCAACCGATTTCACTCCTGGATCTACCGAGCCCGGCCCGACGTGACCTGCATCGTGCACACCCATCCCTTCCATGTGGCCGCGCTGTCGATGCTGGAGGTGCCGTTGGCGGTATCGCAGATGGACATCGCACCGTTGTATGACGACTGCGCCTTCCTTGCCGACTGGCCCGGCGTTCCCGTCGGCAACGAGGAGGGCGAGATCATCAGCGCCGCACTGGGTGACAAGAAGGCCATCCTGCTGGCCCACCACGGCCACGTGGTCGCCGGTGCCAGCATCGAGGAGGCCTGCTCGCTGGCGATGCTGATCGAACGGGGCGCCAAACTCCAGCTCGCCGCGATGTCAGCGGGCACCATCGCCGAGCTTCCCGAGCGGCTGGCGCGCGAGGCCCATGACTGGACTCTTCGACCGAAGCGCAGCCAGGCCAACTTCGCCTACTACGCGCGGCGCGCGCTGCGCAACCATCCCGACGCCATCACCACCTAACCAGAGGAAACGACATGACCAACAAGGACATTCACGGCATTCTCGCCTACCCCGTCACGCCCTTCAGCGCGGAGCAATCCGTCGACACCGATCAGCTCGCCACGCTCGTCGACCGGTTGGTGGTCGGCGGGGCCCACGGGATCGTCCCCCTCGGCAGCACCGGCGAGAGCGCATATCTCACCGAGGACGAGTTCGACGCCGTGGTCGACGCCACGATCAGCGTGGTCAACGGTCGTGTCCCGGTCATCATCGGCGCCTCCGACCTCACCACGGCCAACACCGTCCGGCGGGCGCGCTACGCCGAACGGGCCGGGGCCGACGCCGTGATGGTCCTGCCGATCTCCTACTGGAAGCTCTCCGAGCGCGAGATCAGCACGCACTACGCGACGATCGGCGCGGCCATCGGCATCCCGATCATGGTCTACAACAATCCCGCCACAAGCGGGATCGACATGAGCCCCGAGCTTCTGGTGCGCATGTTCACCGAGATCGACAACGTCACCATGGTCAAGGAGTCGACCGGAGATCTCTCGCGCATGCTGCGGATCGCCGAGCTCAGCGACCGGCAACTGCCGTTCTACAACGGCAGCAACCCGATGGCGCTGGCGGCCTTCAACGCCGGCGCGAAGGGCTGGTGCACGGCGGCGCCGAACCTGCGCCCGCAACCGTGTGTGGATCTCTACGACGCCATTCGTGCCGGCGACCAGGCCCGTGCCGAGGCGATCTACGCCGACCTCGCGCCGCTTTTGGAGTTCATCGTGGCGGGTGGGCTGCCCACCACCGTCAAGGGCGGCCTCGAGGTGCTGGGCCGGGGTGTCGGAGTGCCGCGGCCACCGCTGCTGCCGCTCGACGACGCAGGACGCGACGAGCTTCGCCGCCTGCTCGCCACGGGTTAGCCCGGCGGGTCAGCTTCCCCGCGTGTCGATGACCTTCTGTGCGATGTCGATCAGCTTGGTGTTGGTGTCCTGCGACAACCGACGCAGCATCGCGAACGCCGCCACGTCGTCGATGCCGTACCGCTCCATGATGATGCCCTTGGCTTGACCGATGCGGTCACGCGTCGACAACGCCGACTGCAGCTGATCGCCCTCGCGGCTCGCCATGATGGCGGCGGCGGCGTGCGCGGCGAGAACCATGCCGATGGTCTCCGCCTCGACATCCCACAGTCTCGGCTCATACGCGAAGAGGTTGAGCGCGCCTGCCGTGCGGTCAGCGGTGTAGAGCTTGAACGACAGACCGCTCAGGACGCCGAGCTCGACGACCTTGGGCGAGTAGTTGGGCCATTTCGACTCTTTGCGGAAGTCGTCGGTGCGGACCACGATCTCGGAAAGGGCTGCCCGAACACACGGCCCCTCCAGATATCGCATCTGCAACTCGTCGAGCTTGAACATCAGGTCCGACGTGGGCGCCAGGGTTTCGAAGCTGCCGTTCTTGCCGACCAGCAGCACACCGGCGACATCGACGCCGTCGATCAATTCCTTGGCCGCCACGGTCACGTCCTTGAGCACCTCTTCGACGGACCTCGGCATCGCGGTAGACCTGGCCAACTCCGCCATCCGGCGGGCGAGATCGTGGTTCTGTGCCGTCATTCCTCGATCATCCCCTGTCGATCCCGAAGAACGAATTCATCGAGTCACTCTGCTAGTTGTAGTACGGTGCGAGGCATGGACACGGGTGTGTGGATCCTCGGCGGCTACCAGAGCGACTTCGCCCGCAATCTGACGCGCGAGGGCGTCGACTTCGCAGGCCTGACGGCCGAGGTGGTGCAGTCCACACTCGCCGACGCGCAAGTCGACGCCGCCGATATCGGTGTGGTCCACGTCGGCAATGCCTTCGGTGAGATGTTCGCCGCTCAGGGCCACCTCGGGGCGATGCCGGCCACCGTCGTCGATGGTCTCTGGGGCACGCCCGCGTCGCGCCACGAGGCGGCGTGCGCGTCAGGTAGCGTCGCGACCCTTGCTGCCATCGCCGACCTGCGCTCCGGCGCCTACGACACCGCGTTGGTCGTCGGCGTCGAGCTGGAGAAGACCGTTCCCGGCGACACCGCCGCACAACACCTGGGCGCGGCCGCGTGGACCGGCCACGAGGGTGCCGACGCCACGTTCATGTGGCCGTACATGTTCGACCAGGTCACCGCGGCGTACGACCGCCGCTTCGGCATTGACGAGACGCACCTGCGGGCCATCGCGAGCCTGAATCTCGCCAATGCGCGAGCCAACCCCAACGCGCAGACCCGGGACTGGTCGGTGCCCGAACCGATCACCGATGACGACATCGCGAACCCTCCCGTCGAGGGCCGCATCCGCCGGTTCGACTGCAGCCAGATGACCGACGGCGGCGCGGGGCTCGTGCTGGTCTCCGACCGCTACCTGCGCGCCCATCCCGCGGCCCGCCCCATCGGCCGCATCGAGGGCTGGGGACATCGCACCGTCGGCCTCGGCCTGCGGCAGAAGCTCGACCGCTCCAGTGCCGAGCCCTATGTGATGCCGCACGTGCGCCGCGCGGTGCTCGACGCCTTCGACCGAGCCCGGGTCACCCTCGACGATCTCGACGGCATCGAGGTGCACGACTGCTTCACCACCAGCGAGTACATGGCGATCGACCACATCGGTCTGACCGGACCCGGCGAGTCGTGGAAGGCCGTCGAGAACGGCGATATCGAGATCGGCGGGTGCCTGCCGATCAACCCCAGCGGTGGGCTCATCGGCGGCGGCCACCCCGTCGGCGCCACGGGTGTGCGCATGCTGGTCGACGCCGCCCGACAGGTCAGCGGCACCGCGGGCGACTACCAGGTCGACGGTGCCCGGACGTTCGGCACGCTCAACATCGGGGGCAGTACGGCCACCACTGTCAGCTTCATCGTCAGGGAGGTAGCACCGTGAGTAATCCGGAGATCGTCGCGAAGTTCCTCTCGACGCTGCCAGAGAACGACGACGACCCCTACCGCACCGGGCCGTGGCGCCCGCAGACCACCGAGTGGGATGACGACGACCTGACGGTGGTCGCCGGTGAGATCCCGACCGATCTCGATGGGGTCTACCTGCGCAACACCGAGAACCCCCTACACCCCGCGCTGAAGCACTACCACCCATTCGACGGCGACGGGATGATGCAGGTCGTCGGCTTCCGGGACGGAAAGGCCTTCTACCGCAACCGTTTCGTCCGTACCGACGGATTCGCCGAAGAACTCGAGGCGGGCGGCCCGCTGTGGCCGGGCATCGCCGAGCCCATCGAGCTGTCCAAGCGGGACTATGGCTGGGGCGCAAGGACATTGATGAAGGACGCGTCCAGCACCGATGTGACGGTGCATCGTGGCGTCGCGCTGAGCAGCCACTACCAGTGCGGTGAGCTCTATCAGCTCAATCCGCTCACGGGCGACACCATTGGCAAGACGACCTGGGGCGGGGCTTTCCCGACCGAGTGGGGCGTGTCGGCGCATCCCAAGGTCGACGACGCGACAGGCGAACTGCTGTTCTTCAACTACAGCAAGGACGCGCCATACATGCACTACGGCGTCGTCGACGAGAACGACGCCCTGGTGCACTACGTCGACGTGCCGCTGCCCGGGCCGCGACTCCCCCACGATATGGCGTTCACGGAGAACTACGCGATCCTGAACGACTTTCCACTGTTCTGGTCTCCGAAGATGCTCAAGCACAACGTGCATCTGCCGCGCTTCCACCGGGACGTACCGTCACGATTCGCGGTGATCCCCCGCCGCGGCCGCACCGAGGACATCATGCGGTTCGAGGCCGACCCGACCTACGTGCTGCACTTCACCAATGCCCACGAGGACGGCGACGAGATCGTGCTCGACGGGTTCTTCCAGGGCCAGCCGGTCCCGGCGCTCGCGCTCGACCACATGCAGACCCGGCTGCACCGTTGGCGATTCAACCTCAAGACCGGTGGTGTCCGCGAGGAACGCCTGACCGACAGCATCACCGAGTTCGGCATGATCAACTCCGGCCATGCGGGACGCGACTACCGCTACGTCTACGCCGCCACCGGTAAGCCCGGATGGTTCCTGTTCGACGGCCTGGTCAAGCACGACCTCGTCACCGGTGCCGAGGAGCGGTTCGCGTTCTCCGACGGCGTGTACGGCAGCGAGACCGCCATGGCGCCCAGAATCGGGAGCGCAGCCGAGGACGACGGCTACCTGATTACAATCACCACCGACATGGTTGCCGACGCGTCCTACTGCCTGGTGTTCGACGCCGCGCGGGTGAGCGACGGACCGGTGTGCAAACTCGCTCTGCCGGAACGGGTCTCCAGCGGCACCCACTCAGCCTGGGCGCCGGGTGCGGAGCTGCGCCGCTGGAACCGGACCGACGAGGCCGCGGCAGCCATCGGCCTGTAGTGCCCACCGAACTGCCTGCGGGCGGGGTCAACGCGGTCGGACGCATGCTCGGTGCGTTGGGCGACGAGTGGACCCTGCTGCTCGTCCGGCAGGCCGCGCTCGGCACGACCCGATACGGCGACTTCGCCGCCCGGCTGCCGATATCGCATGCCGTGCTGTCCCGACGACTCAAGGTGATGACGGCCGACGACCTGCTGACACAGCGTGCGTACCAGGACAATCCGCCACGGTCGGAGTATCTGTTAACGGCCCGCGGACGCGCACTGTGGCCGATGCTCACCACGATCTGGGAGTGGGAGCGGCACTGGGTGCCCGATCACGCCGAGCGGCTACCCGCGATGCTGCACCTCACCTGCGGGGCGCACTTCGTACCACTGATGACGTGCCGAGCCTGTGGAGAGTTGTGCTCCGAGAAGGAGCTTCACGCGATGTGGGGGCCGAGCGGTTCCTGGCCACGCTCCATGCCCGTCGAGTCCACGCGGCGCAGGTCCTCTGGTCTCTCTGCTCCCCACGTCCGTGGGTCCGGCGCCAAGGGCGCGGCCGGGCTGTTCCCCGAGACGATGAACATCCTGGGCAACAGGTGGGCGTTCGCACTCCTGGTCGCCGCGTTCGTCGGCACCACGCGCTTCAGTGACTTCCAGAACCAGCTCGGTGCCTCACCGGGATCACTGACCGACCGCCTCCAGATCTTCACCGCCTGCGGGGTGCTGAGCCTCGAGAAGGGGCACTACCGCCTGACCGAGAAGGGGCGGGCGGTGCTACCGGTGCTCATCACCGCGCTGCAGTGGGCGCAGCGATGGTACGTCTCGCCGGAGGGCCCGGCGGTGACCCTGACGCACACCGGATGCGGGGCACCGTTCGAAGCCGTGTTGACCTGTGATCAATGCACCGAAGAACTGCACGGATCGACCGTGAAATTGGACTAGCACTCTCCGATGCCGAGTGCTAATTTTGTCAGTGCACAGTGATTTGTCGGCCCGTCATCGGGGCGGGCCTTCGAAGACATGAGGAGGTGAATTGCTGTGCTTCGTTTCGATCCCTTCAGTGACATTGATTCGGTGGCCCGGACCCTGCTGAGCAGCCAGACCGGGTCGACTCGCACTCCTCGGTTCATGCCGATGGACCTGTGCAAGATCGAGGACCACTACGTGCTGACCGCCGACCTACCCGGTGTCGATCCCGGATCGGTCGACGTCGACGTCGACAACGGGACGCTGACCATCTCGGCGCACCGCACCGCCCGTTCCGAGGACGCCGTGCAGTGGTTGACCAACGAGCGCTTCTTCGGCACCTACCGCCGACAGCTGTCGCTCGGCGAGGGAGTCGACCCGGCCGGTATCGCAGCCTCCTACGAGAACGGCGTGCTGACCGTGACGATCCCGGTCGCCGAGAAGGCTAAGGCCCGCAAGGTCGCGATCGCCCACGGCGGTGGCCAGAAGTCAATTCCGACAACGACTGTCGACGCATAACCGCGTGCAGGCGCGGGTGACGGCATCGCGTGACGCCGTCACCCGCGCCGACACACCGGACCCGAGTTCACACCCGGCGTAGCGGCCCCGGTCCGCGCGGGCGGTCCAACTGGAACGCCAGGTTGTTGCGCACCGCTGGCCATTCCACATCCAGGATCGAGTAGACGACGGTGTCGCGTCGTGATCCATCGGGCAGCAGTTGTTGGCTGCGAAGCACCCCGTCGAGCTTGGCGCCGAGGCGCTCGATGGCCCCGCGGCTTGCCCGGTTCATGAAGTGCGTGCGGAATTCGACTGCCACGCAGTTCAACTCGTCGAAGGCATGGCCCAACATCAGCAGCTTCGCCTCGGTATTTACCCCGGATCTACGCGCCGAGGCCGCGAACCACGTGTTCCCGATCTCAAGCCGCCGGTTGGGTGGATCGACGTTGAGGTAGCTCGACGACCCGACCACCTCGCCGCCCGGCCTGCGCGCCACAAACGTGAGCCCGGTGTCGGGATGCTGCACCGACAGCCGCAGCCTGATCCAGTCACCCGCCGTCTGCGGTGACGGTGCACTGGTGAACCACAACGATCCCAGGTCACCGTCGGCGCACGCCGTCGCGATCTCCGGTTCGTGGTCGGGTGTCAGCGGTTCGAGTGTCACCCACCGCTGACCGGTCAGCACGACCGGTTCGATGAAGCCCGTCATATCCGCCTACTCGATTCCGACCAGGCCATCACCATCGCCAGCACCGACAGCACCACCGCCGCCACCGTGACGGCCGCACCCAGGTAGAGGCCGTACCCCGCGGCCACCGGGGAGGCCACGTAGAGCCGGTAGTAGAACGCCACCATGACGGCGATCAGAACCGAGATCGCCAGCGCCACTGAGGAAGAGAGGCGCGCCGACAGTCCCCGCGCGGCCATCGCCGCGGCCACGATCAACGTCGACGACAGGATCACGATGAGCTGGCCGACACCGAAACCGTCCGGTGGCACCCCGATGGTGCCGTTCCGTCCGCCGATGGCGTTGGCGCGACCACCACCGTCGGCACCGGTGGTGAGCCATGGCAGCCACGCACTCACCAGCAGCACCGTCGCGCACAGCACGACGAACCATCCCGGACGCAGGCGAGCCATGCGTCGAGAGTATCGGGTCGCGGGCCGTCCCAGACGTAGGCTGCACCCATGACCGAACTCCCCGATTGGGCCCTGCGGCTCGACCTGTCCCCGCACCCGGAGGGCGGCTGGTTCCGGGAGACGTGGCGCAGTGAGTTGACCGTCGCGCAGTCCGCGCTCCCGCCCGACTACACCGGGCCGCGCAGCGCAGGTACGGCAATACTGTTCCTACTCATGCCCGGCCAGCAGTCGGCGTGGCACACGGTGCGCAGTGCCGAGCTGTGGATGTATCACCGCGGCAGTCCGCTTCTGCTCGAGGTGGGGCGGGAACAGGACGAGGCGACAACACATCTTCTCGGCGGCGATGTCATGGCCGGCGAGCAACCCCAGCTTCTCGTCCCCCCGGGGCACTGGCAGCGGGCCCGTCCCAGTGGGGACGAGGCCACGCTGGTGAGCTGTGTCGTGGTGCCCGGCTTCGACTTCGCCGACTTCGCCCTGGCCGCCCCTACCGACTGAGCCTCAGTCCTGCAACGACGACAGGTTGAACGCCGCGCCGGTCGGATCGGTGACGGCCGCGAGCCGGCCGTACGGGGTGTCCTCGGCGGCGCGGACCACGGCGCCACCGTTGGCCACGATGACCTCGACGGTCTTGTCGACGTCCTCGGCGCCCAGAAAGACGGTCCAGGTCGACGGCACACCCTCGGGCAGGAAGTTCTCCCCGTCCATGACACCCAGCAGAGGCTCGCCGCCGAACATCGCGTTGCTGTAGCGGAACTCCGGGATGTCGGACTCGACGTTCATCTCCCAGCCGAACACGGTGCGGTAGAAGTCGATGGCCGTGGTGTAGTCGCGTGTGGTCAGCTGGTGCCAGACCGGTGTACCCGCCGCGCCGACCACCTCGAAGCCGGTGTGCCCACCGGGCTGCCAGAGGCCGAGCATGCCACCCGCCTTGTCGGTGACAATCGCCATCCGACCCTTGGCGGGAACATCCATGGCGCCGCCGCACGACGTACCGCCCGCCGCGACCACGGCCTCGATGGTGGCGTCGGCGTCCGCGGTGTGCAGGTAGGTGGTCCATCCGTCCGGCATGTTCCACTGCGGGTCGTTGGTCATCAGACCGGCGACCGGCTTGCCGTCGAGCAGAGCGGTCACGTAACCGCCGTACTCCTCGCCGGCTTCCTCGAAGGTCCAGCCGAACACGGTGCCGTAGAACTCCCGCGCCCGCGCCAGGTTCGAGGTGCCGAGGTCGATCCAGGTGGGTGCGCCCAGCGGGGCTGTGTACTTTGTCTTGGCGGAGCTTGTGCTCACGTGGGTTCTCCTTGAGAAGTTGGGGTCGGTCACCAGTACCGACTGCTGTGCCCGTCAAAACTCATCGCCCACGAGAAACTCATCGCGAGATGCCGAGAACCCGCAGCGCGTTCTCCTTGTAGATCAGCGGCGCGATCTCGGGATCGAGATCGAGCGCTGCGAAGTCACTGCTCCAACGGTCCAGCTGGATGTAGGGGAAGTCGGTACCGAACAGCGCCTTGTGGCGTAGCGGCCGGGCGAGGGCGCGGACCAGCTGCGGCGGAAAGTACTTGGGCGAGTATCCCGAGAGATCGATGTAGACGTTCGCCTTGTGCGTGGCGATCGCGATCTGCGCATCCACCCACGGCACCGCCGGGTGCGCCATCACCACCGTCAGGTCGGGGAAGTCGGCCGCGACGTCGTCGAGCAGCATGGGGTCGCTGTAGCGAAGCTTGATACCGTGCCCGCCGGGCAGACCCGAGCCCATGCCCGTCTGCCCGGTGTGAAACAGCGCGGGCAGACCGGCACCGGCGATGGCGTCATAGATCGGGTAGAACCGGCGGTCGTTGGGCTCGAACGCCTGCATGCTCGGATGGAACTTGAAACCCCGTACGCCCATAGCGATCTGCTCGTGCACAAGAGCCACCGCGTGGTCGGACGTACGGGGGTCGACGGTCCCGAAAGGGATGAGAACGTCGTTGTTGGACGTGGCCCCCGCGATCAGGTCCTCAACGGAGTTGGGCTTATGGCCCATACCCGTCTCGGCGTCGATGGTGAAGACCACCGCGGCCGTGTTGCGCGCGCGGTAGTGCCTGGCCAGTTCATCGACCGTGGCCGCGGCGGTGTCGCCCATCTTGAAGTAGGACCGGGTTGCATCGACCAACTCGTCGTCATACGCGTTGCGCCCGTTGCAGTCGACCTCGACGTGAGTGTGGAAGTCGATGGCCTCGATGGCGTCGAAATCGATTCCGTACTCGTACTTCTCGGTCAACACCGGCCGCAGCCCCAGTCAGTCCGCCACGTAATACAGTCGCTTGTTCACGAACTCGTCCATGCCCAGCGGACCGAGTTCGCGGCCGAACCCGCTGCGCTTGACCCCACCGAACGGCACCTCCTGGCCTTCGTTGGCGGGTGCGTTGACGTTGGACATACCCGACTCGAGACGCTGCGCGATCTTCTCCGCACGCGCCCGGTCGGTGCTGAACACCGCGCCGCCCAGCCCGTAGTCGGAGTCGTTGGCCAGCGCCAGCGCCTCCTCGTCGCTGTTCACCGAGTACACCACCGCGACGGGCCCGAACAGTTCCTCGCGGTAAGCCCGCATCTCCGGGGTGATACCGGTCAGGACCGCAGGCGAGTAGTAGGCGTCGGGGCCGTCGCTCAGCACACCGCCGGCGTGCAGCGTCGCACCCTTGGCGACGGCGTCCTGTACCTGCTCGTGCAGGATCTCGGCGGCCTTGCGCGATGACAGCGGCGCGAACGTGCCCTCCGCGGACTGCGCCGGGTCGCCCGGCTTGAGGTCCTTGGCGCGCTCGACCAGACGGCCGACGAAGGCGTCGTAGATATCGTTCGTGACGATCATCCGCTTGTTCGAGTTACAGGCCTGCCCGGTGTTCCCAATCCTGGTCTCCCACGCCAGATCAGCCGAGGCCGCCACGTCATCGGAGTCCAGCACCACGTACGCGTCTGACCCGCCGAGTTCCAGTACGCACTTCTTGAGGTTCTTGCCTGCCAGCGCCGCTACCACCGACCCGGCGCGCTCCGATCCGGTCAGCGACACCCCGACGATGCGGCGGTCGGCGATGATCTTCTCGATCTGACCATAGGACGCGAACAGGTTGACGTAGACACCGTCCGGGACGCCCGCCTCGTCCATGATCTCCTGCACCGCCAGTGCGGACTTCGGCACCGACTCGGCGTGCTTGAGGATTATGGTGTTGCCCAGCACCAGGTTTGGCGCCGCGAACCGCGCGATCTGGTAGTAGGGGTAGTTCCAGGGCATGATGCCCAACAACGGCCCGATGGGAAGCTTCTGAACGTAGGCCCTGCCGTGCGCGAGGGTCCGGATCTCCTGCTCGGACGCAAACCCGGGGCCCTCGGTCGCGAAGTACTCGAATATGTCGCCACAGAAGTCGGCCTCGCCGACCGCCTCGGGCAGCGGTTTGCCCATCTCCTCGGTGGCGATGGCGCCGAGCCGATCGGCCTGCTCCCTGAACAGGTCGGCCACGCGGCTGACGATCTTCGCCCGCTGCGCGATCGGGACGGCCTGCCAGGACCGGTAGGCCTCGGCCGACTTGGCGAGCGTGGCCTCGATCTCCGCGTCGGTGGCGAAGTCGAACTCCTCGCCAACGACACCGGTGGCCGGGTTCACGACCCGGTAGGTGGGTTGAGTGGAAACTACTGCGGTCATCAAACTGCTCCCTCTGCTTGGTGCGTCCACGCTAGCCGCGCTGTCTCGGCCGCGGTCACGCGAAGACGGTCTTGAAGTTCTCCAGAGACTGCTGGATATCGCCCTTGAGCGCGCCAGCGACTGCCATCCCGATGGGACCGAACAGTACGCCGCCGAGATGCACGTCGAACCTCACGGTCGACCCGGTTCCCGTCGGGGTGATCTTCGCGATCAGCTTGATCTTGACCCCGCCCTTGCCGTCGCCGTTGAGGGTCATCGTCTCGGGTGGCCGGTAGTTGACGATCTTCCATGTGACACGGTTCGCCATACCCTTCACCTCGATGATGGACACCAGTTCGGTGCCCTTCCCGATGATCTCGGGCAGCGCGTTGCGCCACACCCGATGAACGGTCAGCCACTCCTTGTATCGCGACAGGTCAGAAGCCGCCTCCCACGCCTGCTCCGGCGCCATGGGGACGTCGACCGATACGGAAAGCTTCGCCATCCCGCTACGACTGCGGCGGTGCGGGTGGCGAGGCTGGCGGCTGCCCCGGCTGCTGGGTGTTATCGACGGCCTTCTTCGCGGCTTCCTGCACCTTGTCCACGTGCTGGGAGTACTTACCCTGCGTCTTCTGGTCGACGACGTCGCCGACCTTGTCGATGGCGGAATCCACCTTGTCCGCGTTCTGCGATACCAGGTTCTTCACCTTGTCCAGAAATCCCATGGCTTCACCTTAATCCCGCACGCCCACGCCGCACCTCTATTGCTCCGGGGCCTTCCACAACCGTCGCTGCTCGCCGAGCAGTCTGCCCTGAACCCACCAGGTCACCTCGATGAGAACCGCACCGACGGCACCGATGACCAGCGCCGTCGTCGTCACCACGAGGTTGGATGGATCCAGCATGAACTGTTCGCGGGCCAGCGGGATGGAGAAGATGACGACGTAGGACAGCGCCGCGACCGCGACCAGCGCCACCCGCCACCACTCATAGGGCCGGGCGACCACGGCCAGCACCCAGATGGCGCTGACCAGCAGCGTCATCAGCGCCGCCGTGGAGGCCTGCGTCTGCTCGGTCAGCGTCGCCGCCCGGCCCTGGTAGGCCAGCAGGTAGGAGACGAACGTCGCGATACCGACCACCAGACCCGACGGCAGCGCCGCCGTCATCACCCGGCGGACAAAACCGGATCGAGCACGTTCACTGTTGGGGGCCAGCGACAGGATGAAAGCCGGGATCCCGATGGTGAACCAGGCCGCGATTGTCACGTGAATCGGCTGGAAGGGGAACGGCAGCGGATCGGTGCCGAAGATCTTCGACGCCAACCCGCCGAGACCAACCAGCATGGCCAGTATCACCGAGTAGACCGTCTTGGTCAGGAAGAGATTCGATACCCGCTCGATATTGCCGATCACGCGGCGGCCCTCGCCAACGACGTACGGCAGCGTCGCGAACTTGTTGTCCAGCAACACGATCTGGGCCACCGCACGCGACGCCGAACTACCCGAACCCATTGCGACGCCGATATCGGCGTCCTTGAGTGCCAGCACGTCGTTGACACCGTCGCCCGTCATCGCCACCGTGTGGCCGCGGGACTGCAGCGCGTGCACCATCGACCGCTTCTGATCGGGGCGCACCCGACCGAACGTGGTGTACTCCTCCACCGTGTCGGCGAGTTTGTCAGCCTCGGCCGGCAGTTTGCGCGCGTCGATCGTCTCGCCGTGCAACCCGAGCGTGCCGGCCACCGCACCCACCGAGACGGCGTTGTCGCCGCTGATCACCTTGACCGTGACCTTCTGCGACGCAAAGTAATCCAGCGTGTCACGGGCATCGGGGCGAACCCGCTGCTCGAGCACCACCAACGCGACGGGCGTCACCTCACCGGGTGCGTCGGGCGCGTCAACCGGGCGGTCGCAGGACCCCAGCAGGAGCACTCGCAGGCCCTTGGCGCCGATCCGCTCGGCCTCCTCGGCCTGCGGTGAGGCGGGATCCAGCAGGACATCGGGGGCACCGATCACCCAGTTGCCGTGCTCACCGTAGGAGGCGCCACTCCACTTGGTGGCCGACTTGAACGGTGCCGCCGCGGTCTGCACCCAGCCCGGCGGCGTGTCGTAAGCCTCGCCGATGGCGGCCATACTGGCGTTGGGCCGGTTGTCGTCGGCGGCCAACTGCGCCAGCACATCTGTGACAATTCCGCGGTCGCTTCGCTCCTGCCCGCCGACGACGTTGCCCGCAGTTTCCAGGGCCACCAGATCACTGACCCGCATACCGTTCTCGGTCAGTGTGCCGGTCTTGTCGGCGCACACCACGTCGACGCGAGCCAGACCCTCGATCGCGGGGAGTTCCTGCACCAGACACTGCCGTCGGCCGAGCCGCACCACCCCGACCGCGAAGGCGATCGACGTCATCAGCACCAGCCCCTCGGGCACCATCGGCACCAGCGCTCCGACCATGCGCAGCACCGACTCCCGCCATCCCGCGTCGGTGGTGAACAGCTGGGTGTAGATGATCAGCAGGCCGGCCGGGACCAACAGGTAGGTGATGAACTGCAGGATCTTGTTGATGCCGCTACGCAGTTCGGACTTCACCAGGGTGAACTTGCTGGCCTCCTCGGCGAGCTTGGCGGCGTACGCCTCACGCCCGACCTTGGTGGCGCGGTAGGCGCCGCCGCCGGCAACCACGAAACTGCCCGACATCACCATGTCGCCGGCGTCCTTGGCGATGGGATCGGCCTCGCCGGTGAGCAGGGACTCGTCGACCTCGAGGTTGTTCTCCTCGAGGATCACGCCGTCGACCACGATCTGATCGCCGGGCCCGAGTTCGATGACGTCGTCGAGCACCACCTCGCTGGGCAGCCGCGGTGCGGTACCAGACTGCCTGCGCACCACCGGTTTTGCCTGACCGACGATGGCGAGCTTGTCCAGTGTCTGCTTGGCGCGCAGCTCCTGAATGATGCCAATCGCGCTGTTGGCGATGATCAGCAGACCGAACAGCCCGTTGATCAGCGAGCCGGTGGCCAGCACGATGAGGAACAGCACGCCAAGGATCGCGTTGATGCGCGTGAACACGTTGGCGCGCACGATCTCCGACACACTGCGCGCCGCACGCGCTGGGACGTCGTTGGTCTTGCCCTCAGCCACCCGCTGGGTGACCTCGGCATCGGACAGGCCCAGTGCTAGGACGCTGGTCACCGGGCCCCCTTGGTGAAGGTGCCCAGCTTGTCGCCGTCGTAGAACTCCAGGATCAGGCGGTCACCGTCGAATGTGGCCTTCGAGATGGTCCCGGGTGGCGCGTTCTCGCCGGTGGGGACGAAGGTGAACACGTTTCCGTCCCAGTGTGTCAAGTCGAGTTTGTCGCGCGGGCCCAGCGCCAAGGTGAGCTTCCCGTTCGCGTCGGCGATGGTGGCCGGACCCCAGTACGAATTGCCATAGGTGCCCACCAGCGTCGGCGTTGGGGGTGCCGGAGCGGGCTTCTCGGGCCGCGTCTTGCCCGCCAGCACGCCCGACGGATCCGCCATGTCCTTGAATGCCTCGCTGTACAGCCCACGCCAATCCTCCCGGACCTCACCGAACTGGACCAGATCGGCGAACTCCGCGGTCAGTGTCTCGGGAATGCCTGCGGGCGTGCCATTGGTCAGCGCGACGATGGCGACATCCGCCGAGGGCAGGATGAGGAAGTTGGTGCCTGCGCCGAGTTCGAAGGCCCCGGAATGGCTGAGCTGAACGCGCGCGGCGGACGTGGTCCCGACGTTGAAGCCGTAGCCGTAGAAGCCCGAGCGCGCCGCGGGCTCCGACGCCGGGGCGGACACGATCTGCGGGGTGACGGCTGGCAACAGCGCCTTGGGGTCGACGATCTGCTGACCGTTGTAGTCACCGTCGGCCAGCATCATGGTCAGCCACTTGGTCATATCGTTGGCCGAACTGCTGACTCCGCCTGCGGGCGACTCGGCCTGCGCATCGCGGACGAACAGCGGCTGATAGGAGCCGTCGGTGCGAATGTGGCCGACGGCCTTGTCGGTCCTGGCCTCATACGCGGAGAAGCGCGACGTCGTCGACGTCATGCCCAACGGTCCGTACAGCACGTCCTGGCTGAGGTCCTCCCACGACTTGCCCGCGGCGACGGCGGCCGCCTCGGCACCGGCGGTCACACCGAAGTTGGTGTAGGCGTATGAGATCCGAAACGGATCCAGTGGAAGCTGGCGCAGATGCTCGAGCACGTATCGGCGGTCATAGCCCAGGTCCTCGAGCAGATCGCCCGCGTGATCGGGCAGCCCGGAGCGGTGGGAGTACATATCGCCAATCGTCACCATCAACGTGGCGGCCGGATCGGCCAGCGTGAACCAGGGAAGCTTCTCGGCGATCGGGGTGTCCCAGCTGATCGCGCCGACTCCGACCTGATGCGCGATCACCGTGGCGCCGAGCGGCTTGGACAACGAGGCCAGCTGAAACACCGTGTCGGCGTCCACCTTGTTGGCGGGATCGTCACCATTGCGGACATCCTTGACGCCGAAGCCCTTCGCGTACACGGTTTTTCCCCCGTGCACCACAGCGACCGACATACCGGGGATACCCGAGCTCTTCATCAGCTCCTCGGCGATGCCGTCGAGCTTGGCCACCGCATTGTCGACGGCGTTCTCCGGCAGCGGCATCGCGGGCACCAGCGGCGGCGGAACGGCGGACGGCGCAGCGCTCGGCGGCGGCGGTGGGCTCGCGGGTTCGGCGGACTTCTGCGACGGGGTGCAGCCCACCAGCAGGGCCAGCGCAGTGGCTGACGCGATGAGTGGGGTGATCAAGCTCGATTGACGCACCCCAAGAACGCTAGCCGGTCAGCTGCGCCACCACGGGTCTAACGCGACCGACGTCTCTCGTTCGACACGCTCACCGGGTCTGGGTATGGCGAGGGCGACACCCTCGTCGGCAGCGGCGTTGATCAGGCGCTCGACCGGCTCGGACCACGGGTGTGGGGCGAGCCGGAAGGTCGCCCAGTGAATCGGCACAAGCAGCCCGGCGTCGCTGACATCACGATGCGCGCGGACGGCACCCTCGGGATCCATGTGGATGTCGAGCCAGCCGGGGTGGTAGGCCCCGATGGGCATCAGCGTGACGTCGAACGGGCCGTGGTCGGCGCCGATGTCGGCGAAGCACTTGCCGTAGCCGGTGTCCCCGCCAAAGAAGGCCCGGTGCCGCGGTCCGAGCAACGCCCACGACGCCCACAGGGTGACGTTGCGGTTCACGAAGCGGCCGGAGAAGTGGCGGGCAGGTGTGCACACCAGCGTCAGCTCGCCGAGCTGAGCGCTCTCATTCCAGTCGAGCTCGACGATGCGGTCGTCCGGGATGTGCCAGGCGCGCAGGTGCGCGCCGATACCCAGCGGCACAAAGAACTTCGACCGCTGGGTGCGGGCCAGCACCTTGATGGTGTCAACGTCGAGGTGGTCGTAGTGGTCGTGGCTGATGATCACCGCGTCGATCGCGGGCAGCTGCTCCAGCGGCGCGGGCACCGGGTGCAGGCGCTGCGGTCCGACGACGCGCGACGGCGAGCACCGATCGCTCCACACCGGGTCGGCCAGAACGCGGTAACCGTCCACCTCGATGACCGCCGACGAGTGCCCGTACCAGGTGACGGCCAGATCGGCGGCGGGCAGACCCGCTTCGGGGGTGACCAGCGGTACGGGTGAGGGCGGACGCTGGGCCGCGCCATTGCCGATCACCTCGCGGGCGAGCATCCACTGCTCGTGACGCGTGAGCTCGAAGGTGGATGCGGGTTCGAGGTTGACGAAGACCCCGTCGCGGTAGTTCGGGGACCCCTGGGCCACCGCGCCGATCTCCACCGGCGACGCGCCCAGCGCCGACGGCGCACCCTGCAGCGCGCGCAGCACCCAGCCGCCACCGACGAGCGCGGCCGTGCCGCCGACCAGCCGCACCGCCTCGCGCAGCATTAGGCGCCCTTGAAGTTCGGCGGCCGCTTCTCGATCCGGGCTACCTGCGCCTCGATGATGTCGTGGCTGGTCCACGCCTTATCGAAGAGTTCCTGGTGAAGGGGGTGTGGATCCTCGTAGGCACCGTCGTCGTTGAGCACCCGTTTGGCGTGCTGCAGCGCAAGCGGCGCGAAGCCGGCGATCTCAGCAGCCCATGCCTGCGCGTCGGCCAGTGTGCCGATGCGGTTGGCCATCCCGGTCTGCAGGGCGTCGTCAGCGCTGAGGCGCTCGGCGGCCAGCAGCATGCCGCGGGCCCGACCCGCCCCGACGAGCGACGTCAGCCGGCGGATGCTCCAGTTGTCCAGCGCGATGCCGTACTTAGCCACGGGGAACTGGAAGTACGCCTCGGGAGCGACGACGCGCAGATCGCAGATCATCGAGAGGATGACACCGGCGCCGATGGCCGGCCCGTTGACCGCGCCGATGACGGGAACCGGTGCCGCGTCGATCGCGAGGTTCAACGCCTTGGCCTTATCGGGTAGCTCGTCGGCGACGCCCTGTCCGCCGGAGAGGTCCGCACCCGAGCTGAACACGTGGCCGCCGCCGGTGATGACGATCGCCCGAACATCTTGAGCAGCGGCCTTCTCGATCTCCTCGCGCAATCCGTCGACCAGTTCGCTGTTGAGTGCGTTACGTCGCTCGGGACGCTGCATCTCGAGGGTTAACACGGCTCCGTCGCGGGTCACACCAATCATGGCGACCAGACTAACGAGCCTGCCCGATAGCCTCTTCCTGTGAGCCGGATTGGAGCCGTCGAATTACGCGATGCCGTCCTCGATGAGGGTTCGTTCCGCAGCTGGGACGCCCCACCCGTGGAGGTGCCCGCCAATGACGCGTACCGACGCGAACTCGCCGACGCGTCGGCTGCGACGGGGCTCGATGAATCCGTCCTGACCGGCGAGGGCACGGTGTTCGGCCGCCGCATCGCCGTCGTGGCCTGCGAGTTCGACTTTCTCGCCGGGTCGATCGGGGTTGCCGCGGCCGAGCGCATCACGGTCGCCGTCGAGCGGGCCACCGCCGAGGGCCTGCCGCTGGTGGCGTCGCCCAGTTCGGGCGGTACCCGCATGCAGGAGGGGACGGTCGCGTTCCTGCAGATGGTCAAGATCGCCGCCGCAGTCGAGCTGCACAAACGCGCGCACCTGCCCTACCTGGTGTATCTGCGCCATCCCACCACCGGCGGCGTTTTCGCGTCGTGGGGTTCGCTGGGGCATGTCACCGCCGCGGAACCGGGCGCCCTGATCGGCTTCCTCGGTCCGCGGGTTTACGAGCACCTCTACGGCGAGCCCTTCCCCGCTGGCGTTCAGACCGCCGAGAACCTGCAACGTCACGGCGTGATCGACGGTGTTGTCCCCCTCCATCTGCTGAGGTGGACACTCGACCGCGCGCTGAAGGTGGTCGCCGACGAGCCCGGACCGCCGCCTCCCGCACCCGAGGACGAGCCGTTGGCCGACGTTCCCGCCTGGGATTCGGTCGAGGCGTCGCGGCGGCCCGAGCGGCCCGGTGTCGGCTACCTGCTGCAGCACGGAACGACGGAGCGCGTGCTCCTGTCGGGTACCGGCGAGCAGGGCGGGGCGGCCACGACGCAACTCGCGCTGGCGAGGTTCGGCGGGCAACCCGCCGTGGTGCTGGGGCAGGAACGTGTCGGCGGGCTTGTCGGCCCGCGGGCGTTGCGCGAGGCGCGACGCGGTATGGCGCTGGCGGCCGGGCTGCGCCTGCCGCTGGTGCTCCTCATCGACACCGCGGGACCCGCGTTGTCCGCCGACGCCGAGCAGGACGGCCTGGCCGGGGAGATCGCGCGCTGTCTTGCCGACCTCGTCACGCTGGATACCCCGACGGTGTCGGTGCTGCTGGGGCAGGGCAGCGGCGGTCCCGCGCTGGCGATGGTGCCCGCCGACCGGGTGTTGGCCGCCCTGCACGGCTGGCTGGCGCCGCTGCCACCCGAGGGTGCCAGTGCCATCGTCTACCGCGATGTGGACCACGCGCCGGAACTCGCTGCCGCACAGGGCATTCGGTCCGTCGACCTGATGCGCAACGGGATCGTCGACGCCATCGTGCCCGAACATCCCGACGCCGCCGACACTCCGGAGGATTTCACCGCGCGGCTGTCGGCGACCATTGCCGGCGAGCTACACCGGCTGCGTTCGGTGCCCGGCGATGAGCGGCTGGCCCGCCGGCTGCGTCGCTACCGGCGGATCGGCCTGCCCTGACGGTTTGGCGCTCACACCTCGATGGGCGGGTGTAGTCGCTCCATCGTGTACAGGCGGTTGCGTCTGGCCGCCCAGGCGCTGGCCGCGAGCGACGCCGCAAGGACACCGACCAGAACGGTGATCGCGATCCACAGTCGCGAGTCGATGCCACCCACTGTCAGTTGGCGTAAACCGTTGACCGCGTATGTCATCGGATCGAACGGGTGGATCACCCTAAACGGTGCGGCGGTGGTCTCCACGGGGTAGATTCCGCCCGCCGACACCAGTTGCAGCATGAGAAACGCCAGGGTGAGCACTCGGCCGACCGCGACACCGAAGACCGCGTTGAACGCCTGGATCAGCGCCAGGAATGCCGCGGCGACCAACACCAGGAAGGCGACGGTGGCCAGCGGGTACTTGGCCTGCAACCCGACACCGAAGTGCACGACCGCATACATCACGACCACCTGGCACAGTGCCAGCACCAAGCCGGGCCAATAGGACGCCAACACCACACGCAACGCCCCGAGCCCATTGACGATGGGACGGGACTGCAACGGCGTCAACAGCATCCAGATGATGAGCGCACCGATGAACAGCGCGAGCGGCAGGAAGAAGGGCGCGAAGCCCGTGCCGAACGTCGACGCCGGATTGGTGTTCACCTCGTCCAGCGCGACAGGGGCCGACAGGGTGCGGGCGACGTCCGTGCGCTGCGCGGGCGTCCACGACGGCACCTGGGCAGAACCCTCCCGCAGCTTGGTGGCCAGTTCCTGCGAGCCGGCCTGCAATTGCTCGGTGCCTCCTGCGAGTTCGGTTGCACCCGAGGCCAGCCGACCGCCACCGGCGGCGAGCTGCACCAGACCGGAGTTCAACTGCTTCGCCCCGGAGTTCAGCTGGTCCACACCATCGCGGAGCTTGACCACATCCGCGCGCAGGCCACCGTTGAGCGCCCTGGTCATGAAGGTGCGCAACGTGCTGTTGGGATCGCCGAGTTCGTTCTCGAGGTGGGTGGCGCTGTCGCGCAGGCGAATCAGACCGTCGTCAGTGGCGGGATCGATACCCTTGGCTTTCAGCAGCCGTTGCGCGCCGGCGAGGACGCCGCCCATATCTCGCACCGCCGGGTCGGGGTTGGACTGCAGGAAACCGACGGTCTGGTCCACGATCGCCGCGGCCTGCGTGTAGTCGATATTCAGCGCCGCGAGGCGGTCGGTGGTCGAGCGCACCGCTCCGCTGAGCCGCTGCGCGGCCATGCCCACCTCGTTCGGATCGAGTTGCAGCTCACCCACTCGGTCGAGGACGTGAATCAGCGGGTTGATCGCGGTGTTGACGGAGGTGTCCAGCTTCTGTGTGCCCGCCGCGAGCTGGGCGGAGCCGTCCCGCGCCGTCACCAAACCGGCTGCCAGCGTTCGTGATCCGTCGGCGAGCTGTTGAGCCCCGTCGTTGGCGGCGGTCAGTCCGCCCGCGAGTTGTTGCGCGCCGTCGGATGCCTTGATCAGTCCCGCCCCGGCATCGGTCAGGCCGGTCAGCACGGTGCCGACCGTCTGCTCGCCGATCTTGGCGTTGACCTCGTTGAGCACCTCGCGCGCCGCGTTCTGGCCGATGATCGACGCCAGATAGTTGTTGGCGTCGTTGAAGGTGAACCGGATCTTCGCCTGCTCGGGATGCGACCCCGACGGCGAGGCTATGTCGGCACTGAATTCCTCCGGCAGCGTGATCGAGAAGTAGTACTTCCCCGATGCCACACCGGCCGCGGCGTCGGCCGCTGACACCTGGTGCAGCTGCAGCTGTCCCGAGTCGATGAGAGCCGATGCCACCTCGTCGCCCGCGTTCGTCTGCTGCCCCTGCACTTGGGCCCCACGGTCTTCGTTGACGAGCGCGACCGGGACCTTGCTCACCTCCGCGAACGGATTCCAGAACGCCCACAGGTACATCGCTCCGTACAGCAGTGGCATGAGAATGATGGTGATCAGGGCGATACGGGGCAGCACGCCGCGGGAGTACCGCTTGACGTCGGTGCCGAGTGACATTCCTGCGAGCATGGCTACCGAGCCCCCTTCTGCTGGCCCGCGAGTTCGGCGGGTTCGGTGATTTCGACGGGGATCTGCGTACACCCGGGTGCCTCGCCCTGGGGGTTGGCGGCGCTGGTGATCACGGTCTGGCTGGCACCCAATTCGATCAGGCGGTCCAGCAGCAGCGCGCGGTCACCGTCGACGGCGACAGCGTCGAGGCTGCCGACCACCAGCAGTCGCGGGTCGGTGGTGTTGGCCAGGGCCACTCGGAGCAGGGTCTCGTCGAGTTCGGTGAGCTGGTCGACGAATGCGTCGAGGTGCGGGAGCGGGATATCGCCGAACACGGGCTCACACACCCGTTTCAGATCGGCGTCATCGGCGCGCCAGATCAGCTTGTACCAGCTGGCATTCCATCGCAGCTTCTCGGTGAGCAGGTCACGAACGGTCACCGATTCCGGGACGCTGTCGATGTCCTCGACGCCCGCCAGCGCCGACACCGCGAAGGACTCCCGGGCGCGCGTCATCCCGAACACCGTCAAGGCCCCCTCCACGGGACGCATCCGGCTCGCCAGGGTCATCAGCAGCGCGGTGCGCCCCGTGCCGGGCGGACAGATCAGCACCGTCACCCCGCCCTCGGCGATATCGAGGTCCACCGGGCCGTACACCGGGCCCCACGGGCCGCGCATCCTGATACCGCGTGCGGACACCGCGGGGGGCGCCTCTGGCGTCTCTGGCGCCTCTGGTGCTGTCTCGTCGGGGCCGTCCTGAGGTTCCACCCGTCAATCTCAGCACAACCGCAGCTCACGGGCGGGCTGTCGGTGAATTGATCACCGTGGCAGAACCTTTGGGATGCACGTCACGGTCATGGCATTCTGGGAGTGATGGAGGCTCTCCTGCACTTCGCCGGTAACTTCTGGTGGCTGATATTCCCGCTCGGCGGGGTGATCGGCGGCGGGGTCAAGGCCGTCGCCGCGGCCAACGAACGACGCGCCGAACGACGGCTGGAGCGGTACCGGATCAAGCAGCAGACCAAGGTGGCCGTCGCCGAGGCGGCTCGGCGGGCCCGCGGTGACGAGGCGGGTGCGCGACGGGAGCTGGGACGGATCGTCGCGCAACACGACGCCACGAACGCGCGGTGGCTGGACTACGAGATGGATGTGGCCAAGCTGCTCGACTTCCCGATGATGACCGATATGCGTGAGCCGCTGACCGTGGCGTTTCACAAGGCCCGCAGCCGCGCTGACCTGGTCCGCCCCGTGGACGTCGACAGTGTCGACCGCGATGGCGCGCTGGACTACCGCGATGCAGTGCTCGAGTACGCGGCATCGTTCGACGTTGCCGAGGCCGAGGCCATCCGCCGTCGGCGCAGCGACTTCTCCGAGGAGGCGCAGGAGCGCCTGCAGCGCGCTCAACGCCTGTTGCGGGTGGCCGAGGACGGGGCCGCCACCCCGCAGGAACGCCAGAACGCCTACGCGCGGGCACGCGTCGAACTCGACGGTCTGATCGTCCTGCCCGCCGTGACGCGCCTTGCCATCGAACGGGGCATCGCGGGCGAGATCGAGGCCTGAGTTCTCGAGGCGCTCTACACCTGGACTCTGACAAATTCGGTATGCGAGTGCCGAGTTATCCACAGTCGCGAATTCATCCACAGATCGCCGCGACCAGCGACTTTCCTTCTGCCACAAGCCCAGCGAGCGGGTAAATTCGTACACATGTTCGACGAATTGGTGGCCGAAGCCTCCGCCGCTCGTGGGGGTGCTGCGATCGGGGCGTGGGCGCGGGTGGAGGCCGCCGCGTGCGCACGCCGCCTGACCGCGATGGTCGCCATCCTCGATGCGCGCCAGTCCGCGGACGACTCCGCCTCCCGCGAACAGTGGTACCTGGACAACTGGGGCGCGGTCTGCGCCGAGATCGGCGCCGCCCAACAAATCACACCCGCAGCCGCCTCCAGCCAACTGCTGGTCGCGACCTCACTACGCGACCGGCTCCCCAAAGTGGCCGCACTGTTCGCCCAGGGCCAGCTGACCTACCAACTGGCGTCGGCCATCGTGTGGCGCACCGCCCTGATCAAGGACGCTGACGCACTACGCGCCGTCGACACCGAACTGTCAGAGGCATTGACTGACTGGCCGCCGATGTCACAGCAGAAAACGGTCGACGCGATCGACGTGTTCGTCGACCGCCACGACCCCCACGCGCTGCGTCGCACCCAGAACAAGGCGCGCGGCCGATCGGTGGACGTCACCATCGACGACGCCTCGGGCCTGGCCTGCCTGTGGGCCACCCTGTTCGCCCACGACGCCAAGGCCCTCGATCAACGCCTCGCTGCGCTAGCGGGCACGGTGTGCGCCCAAGATCCACGCACCCGCGATCAGCGCCGCGCCGACGCCCTGGGCGCCCTGGCCGCCGGTGCCGATCGGCTGACCTGCCTGTGCGGGCAACCCGACTGCGACACCACCGCACCGGGCCGCAGTTCGGCGGTGGTCTACGTGATCACCCACGACGACACCCTCACCCAGCAATCCGAGGCCATCGCACGCCAGGACACCGCACTCGACGGCGCACAGCCCCGACTGTTCGACAAACCGATGCGTGAACTCACCCTGACCGAGGCCCTGACCGACACCGACCCCGGCGAACCCGCCACCACCACACCCGGGGTGATGATCGGCGGCCCGGTCCTGGCCGGCCCGATCATCCGCCGCCTCGCCCTGACCGCCGTGATCAAACGCATCATCCATCCCTGGGCCGCGCCACCCGAACCGCGCTACGTCCCGTCAACAGCGCTGGCGAACTTCGTGCGCTGCCGCGACCTGACGTGCCGCTTCCCCGGCTGCGATCACCCCGCCGATCGCAGCGATATCGACCACACCATCCCGTACCCGACCGGGCCCACATGTGCGTCCAACCTCAAATGCCTGTGCCGAAAACACCACCTGCTCAAGACCTTCTGGAACGGTCCCGACGGCTGGCGTGACCGACAACTACCCGACGGCACGGTCATCTGGATTGCGCCTGGCGGGCAGAGCTACCGCACCCAACCCGGCAGCCGCCTGCTGTTCCCGTCGCTGTGCGAACCCACCGCACCCGTGGTCACGTCCACCGTGCCAGGCGCCGGATCCGCCGCCGCGAACACCGGGCTGACCATGCCGCGGCGCGACACCACCCGAGCGCAAGACCGCAGGCAACGCATCGACAAGGAACGCCGAGAGAACAAGCAGACGGCACAGCTGGCGATGGCCGGCTCGATCCCGCCGTTCTAGCTACCGAACTTGTGCGATGGCGGAATGGATATCTACGGCGTCAGCACCCAATCTTCATGCCTGGCAACGTCGAATCGCGGTACTCGGGGTTCATGCCCCAACACCTGACTCTCAAACCGCTCTATCCTGCCAGGGACGTACCGAAAGGACCCATCATGCCTTCGCCCACAAACGCCGAGTACTTCGACCTCGGCGACTTCACACTCCAGAGTGGTTTCACCCTGCGAGACGCGACACTCGCGTACAAGACATACGGCACGCTCAACGCCGAGAAGACCAATGCCATCGTCTATCCCACCTGGTACTCGGGGTGGCACACGGACAACGAATGGCTGATCGGCACCGACAAGGCGCTCAACCCCGATGAGTGGTTCATCATCATTCCGAACATGATCGGTAACGGGCTGTCGTCGTCACCGTCGAACACCCCGGCGCCCTATGACCGGGCGCGCTTTCCCGCCGTGACGTTCTACGACCAGGTGGAGGCGCAGCACAAACTGGTCACCGAGAAGTTCGGCATCTCGACCATCGCGCTCGTGACCGGATGGTCGATGGGCGCTGGCCAGACCTATCAGTGGGCTGTGAGTCACCCTGAGATGGTGCAACGCGCCGCACCGTTCTGCGGCTCGAGCAAGACCTCGCCGCACAACAAGGTGTTCCTTGAGTCGTTGATCTACGCGCTGACCGCGGACGCCGTGTGGGCCGACGGTGACTACTCCCCGGATGCACTACCCATCAAGGGATTACGCGCATTTGCCCGAGTGTATTCGGGCTGGGGTTACTCACAGGCGTTCTACTGGGAGGAGGCGTGGCGCGAACTGGGGTTCACCTCTTTCGACGATTTCCTGTATGGGTTCTGGGAGAACTTCTTCCGCGACGGGCGCGATCCCAACAACCTGATCACCATGCTCCGCACCTGGCACAGCGGAAATGTCGGCAACACACCGGGATTCGGTGGTGACGTCGAGAAGGCACTTGCCTCAATCCAGTGCCCGCTACTGGCGATGCCGGCAGAGAAGGACCTCTACTTCCCGCCGGAGGACGAGCATTGGGCGTCTCAGTTCATCGCACAGGGTGAAGTGCGAGTCATTCCCGGCATCTGGGGTCATTTCGCCGGAGGTGGGGTGAACGCCGTCGACACAGCATTCATCGACGCCGGCATCCGGGACCTGCTCGCCAAACCGGGTTACTCCCCGCAGAACTGAGACTCCCCGGCAGGACGCGCACGCGCGGTGCGCGTCCTGCCTGGGGCGGAGGTTTCCCTTGTCGAGGTTCCCCCGCGAACCCTTCGACTCCCTGCGCGCGACTCAGCTATCTCGCGATTACTCAAAGCCTCCGGCGACGTACTGGGCCCGGCAGGCGCGGCGGGCGAGTTTGCCGCTGGTGGTGCGCGGTATCGCACCGGCGGCAACGAGCAGTACGTCGGCCACCGCGATGGCGTGGCGTCTCGCGACGGCCGCCCGGATGGCCTGTGCGACAGGCTCTTGCGCGGCCCGGCCTGCGCCGACCGCACGCTCTGCGATCACGACCAACTTCTCGCCGGTGCTGTCGGTGGTGATCGCGCCGGGCAACTCGCTGGCGGGCAACGAGAATGCCGCGACGAAACCGGCCCGCACCGAAGCCGATGCCTCGGAGACGGTGGTCTCGATGTCGTTCGGGTAGTGGTTGCGGCCGTCGATGATGACGAGGTCTTTGATCCGGCCGGTGATGTACAACTCTCCATCGAGGTACACACCAAGATCGCCCGTTCGCAGCCACACGCCGCCGATATCGGAGCCCTCGGCGTGGCTGTGCTCCTCCAGCCGCGACTGCAGCTTGTTGCGGAAGACCACCTCGGTCTCATGCTCGCGGCCCCAATAGCCGAGGCCGATATTGTCGCCGTGCAACCAGATCTCGCCGATCTCGCCGTCGGGTAGCTCGGTGCCGCTCTCGGGGTCGACTATGACACCCCACTGGCTACGTATCACCTGACCGCACGAGACGTGAGCCACCGCGTTCGGGTCCTCGGGTGCCACCGGTACCGCTCGATTGTGACCGAGGTACTCGCGGTGCAGGTAGATCTCGCTCGGTTGGGCGTCAGGGGCGATGGTCGCGACCGACAGGGTGGCCTCGGCCATCCCGTAGGACGGCTTGATCGCCGTGGCCGGCAGTCCGTAGGGCGCAAAGGCCATGGTGAAGCTGTCGATGGCCGCCATCGTGACGGGTTCGGATCCGTTGAGCAGACCGGCCACGTTGCGCAGGTCGAGGCTTTCGCCGTCGGCCGGGAGGCCCCGCTTGGCGGCGAGTTCGAAGGCGAAGTTCGGCGCCGCCGCGAAGGTCCGACCGTGGGCGGATTCCTCGGCCAGCTGCTTGATCCAGCGGTGGGGTCGTCGGACGAATGCCAGCGGATCCATCAAGGTGATGTGGCCACCGCACAACGCGGGGAACATGATCATCATCAGCCCCATGTCGTGATACAGCGGCAGCCAGCTGATGCTGCGAGTACTCCGATCCAGGCCACCGGCGAGGATCATCTGCAACACATTGGTGCATACGGCGCGGTGGGTGATCACCACACCGGCGGGCGTGCGGGTCGAACCGGATGTGTACTGCAGATAGGCGATGTCGTCGGAGTCCAGCGCTATCGGGCTGAACGTCGAGCCCACCGAATCGGGCACCGCGTCGACTGCGAGGACACGCGGACGCCGATGCCGCGGAATTCTCCGAAGGAAGTCCCTGACGGATTCGGCAGCAGCGCTTGTGGTGAGTAGGACAGTGGGATCCGCGTCGGCGATCACTGCGTCGAGTCGCTCGGCATGACCGGGCAACTCCGGCGCGAACAGGGGCACGGCGATGGTGCCGCTGGCGATAGCCGCAAAGAAGCCGACGACGTAGTCGATGCCCTGCGGAGCCAGTATCGCCACCCGATCACCGCGTTCGGTGACCTGCTGCAGCCGAGCGCCCACAGCCCGCAGTCTGGTTCCCAGCCGATTCCAGGTCAGTTCGACGGCCAGTCCGTCGCGGTCCGCGGAACTGAAATTCAGGTATCGGTAGGCCGGCGCATCCCCCAGCGTTGCGATATTGCGATCGAGGTATGACGTCAGAGTGGCCCCGTCGGGCAGCGCGATTCCACCCGCCGCATCGAGATGATCCTCGATCTTGATTTCATAGGCATCGCCGCTGTCGCACAAGGCTTCCCGATCCACACGGGAACTCTACTAGATGTGCTAATAGTCTGGATTCGCAGGTGGCGGCTACGTAAGGAGTCCGCCACACACGCCCCTCAGCCAGGGTATGCGGAGGTCACAGACAGTGACCCAGAGTGATCGTGGTCACGATTTCCAACCGCGGGCGCCCGCATCTCCTCACCGGACACAAATAATTAACGGACGCGCAAAAAGCGAGCTAGCCGACGGTGTAGCGCTGCAGCGTCGGGCCGAGCCAGTCGATCAGTTCCTCGCGGCTCATCGCGACGACGGGCGGCAGCTTGAGCACGTATCGACTCAGCGCCATGCCGAGCATCTGAGTGGCGATCAGGCCAGTCCTGCGCGGCGCGTCGTCGGGCGCGAGCTTGGCGATCGAGGGCATCAACTGCGCGGTGAAGATGTCCTTCATGCGTTGCGCCGCTTCGGCGTTCGTGGTCGCAGACCTCAGCAGCACAACGAGGGCGTCGCCCTCCTCCCACCGCGTCAGGAAGTGCGACACCATCGCGGCCCCCACCCCGGCACGCGGTACGCCGGACAGATCCGGGAACCGCAGGTCGAACTCGGCCGCGGCGGCGAACAGCTGCTCCTTGTTGCCGAAGTAGCGCATCACCATCGACGGGTCGATGTGCGCATCGGCGGCGATGGCCCTGATGGTCGCCGCCTCGTAGCCCGATTCGGCGAACCGCTCCCTCGCCGCCGTCAGGATCACGGCCTTCGTCTGGTCAGCCTTGGCGCCCATGCCAACAACTGTATGCCAACACATGTTGACTTTTACCGAGGCCGGGCGCATCCTGAAAAAGTCAACACGCGTTGGCAAAAGTGGCGACAGCAGGCGCCAAGACGAAGGAGAGTCCCATGCACGACATCCCGACGCACGATGTCGACGTCCTCATCGTGGGAGCCGGCCCCACCGGCCTGACACTGGCGGCATCCCTGCTGCTCAAGGGCGCGGCCATAGCGCTCGTCGATCGGCAGGCCGAAGGCGCCAACACCTCGCGCGCCGCTGCCGTCAACGCCCGCACCCTCGAGGTTCTCGAGGCTCTCGACGTCAGCCGCCGACTCATCAAGGAGGGCATCGAAGCCCCCCGATTCACCATCCGCGACGGCGCCAAGGTCCTGCTGCCGATCGACTTCAGCGGCCTGTCGACCAAGTACCCCTTCACGCTGTTGATCGCTCAGTCCACGACCGAACGCCTGCTGCTCGACCGAGTGCGCGAACTCGGTGGCGACGTGATCCGCGCCAAGGTCCTGACCATGATCGCGCAGGACACGGACGGCGCCACCGCGACGTTCGCCGACGGTGACACCATCCGCGCCCGCTACGTCGTCGGCGCCGACGGTATGCACAGCACCGTCCGCGAACAGGCAGGCATCGGCTTCTCCGGCGGCTCGTATGAGCACTCGTTCGTCCTCGCCGACGCCCGGCTGACCGGGGACACTCCCACCGACGAGGTGAAGCTGTTCTGGGCAGCCGAGGGACTCACCGTCATCGCTCCCCTGCCCGACGGATCGTTCCGCATCGTGGCCCCCGTCGACGACGCCCCGAATGTGCCATCGGCGCGATTCGTCCAGGACATCCTCGATGCAAGGGGGCCTGGCGATCTCGCGGTCACCGAGGTGGTGTGGGGGTCACGGTTCCGGATCCATCACCGCGTCGCCGACACCTACCGAGCGGGCCGGATCCTGCTCGCAGGCGATGCCGCCCACGTGCACAGCCCGGCCGGCGGTCAGGGCATGAACCTCGGCATCCAGGATGCGACAGCGCTAGCCGAGGCCTTGGCGGTGGCACTCGACAGCGGCCCGGACGGCGGATCGGAGCGGGCGCTCGACGACTACAGCGCCGCCCGGCGTCCCATCGCCCAGCAGGTCGTCGAGTTGACCGACCGCCTCACCCACCTCGCCACGCTGCCCCGCGCACTCCGTCCGCTGCGAAACATGTTCCTGGGCATCGCCGGTCGCATCCCCGCGGCCCGGCGCATGCTCACGATGCGACTGTCGGGTCTGATCTACCGCTGACCTGCACCGACTGAAGGACGTTTGGAGTGTCAGCCCCTTCGGGAATGCTGGCTGCGTGACCGAACCTCCATCGCTCCTCGCGTCCGCAGCCCCTCGCACCTACCCACAAGGCGTCCCGAGTTGGGTCGACACCGTCGCCAAGGACCTCGACGAGGCCAAACGCTTCTACTCAGGCCTATTCGGCTGGACATTCACCGACGCCATACCCGCCGAGGCACCGGGCAACTACCTGATCGCCACGATCGACGGCCAGGACGTCGCCGCGATCGCCTCCCCAGAGGGCGACGAGCCCGCGACATGGCGCACCTACATCGCCGTCGATGACGCCGACACCACGGCCACAGCCGTCGAGAATGCCGGCGGCACCGTCACTCTGGCCCCCGTCGACGCCGGGCCCGGTGGCCGGCTGGCGGTCTGCGTCGATCCACGCGGTGCCGAGTTCCGGCTGTGGCAGGCCCGTCGCCGCCTCGGCGCACAACTCGTCAACGTGCCGGGCACGTGGAACTTCAGCGATCTGCAGACCACCGATCCGCACGCCGCGGCGCAGTTCTACTCCGCGGTGTTCGGTTGGGAGGTCGACGACGTCGGCTTCGGCACGATGGTGCGCAGGCCCGGCTACGGCGCCCACCTCGCCGCCACCGTCTACCCCAACATCCTCGACGTGCAGTCCGAGGTCTCGGCCCCGCCGGGATTCGAGGACGCCGTCGCATGGATGGGCATCATCGGTGAGGGCAGGCAGGAGACGTGGCAGGTGTCTTTCACCGTCGAGGACCGCGACGCCTCAGCCGCCACCGCCGAGGGCCTCGGCGGCACCGTGGTGCACAGCGAGGACTCCGAGTGGACGCGGGACGTGACAGTTCGCGACCCGCAGGGGGCACAGTTCGTGATGAGCCAGTTCACCCCACCAGCGGGGTAGCTGGAGGGCAAGCTGTGACGATGCGGACGATCGAGGCCGACTACCTCGTGATCGGTGCTGGCGCGATGGGCATGGCGTTCGCCGACACCCTGATCACCGAAACCGACGCCACCGTGGTCATCGTCGACCGCAACGACGCCCCCGGCGGGCACTGGCTCAGCGCCTACCCATATGTCCGACTGCACCAGCCCTCGGCGTACTACGGGGTGAACTCGCGCAAACTGGGCCACGACACCATCGACGCGTCCGGCTGGAATGAGGGCTACTACGAACTGGCGGGCGGCAGCGAGGTCAGCGCCTACTACGACGCCGTCATGCGCCAGCATCTGCTGCCGTCGGGCCAGGTGTCCTACTTCCCGATGAGCGAGTACCTGGGTGAGGCCGACGGCGCCGGTCAGTTCCGCACACTGGCCGGCGAGGACTACCGGGTGCAGGTACGGCGCCGCATCGTCGACGCCGCGTACCTGAGCATCGTCGTCCCCTCGATGCGACCACCGGCCTACGACGTCGCTGACGGTGTCACCTGCATTCCGCCCAACGGCCTGCCCCGCCAGGCCTTGGCCGACCAGTACGTCATCGTCGGGGCGGGTAAGACCTCGATGGACACCTGCCTGTGGCTGCTGCGCCACGGCATCCCAGCGCAGCGGTTGACGTGGATCAAACCGCGCGACTCCTGGTTACTCGACCGCTCCGCCGTCCAGCCCGGGAAGTCGTTCGCACGCCGGGTGCTGGCCGACTTCGCGGCGCAGTGCCGGGCGATCAAGCAGGCGACCTCGATCGACGACCTCTACGTGCGCCTCGAGGCGGCGGGCTGCCTGCTGCGCATCGACGAGACGGTCGAACCCACCATGTACCGCTGCGCCATCGTCAGCCGCGGCGAGCTCGACCAGCTGCGGCAGATCCGCAACGTCGTCCGGATGGGTCGCGTCCAGTCGGTGCAGCCGGGCCAAGTGGTCCTCGACGGCGGCACCATCGACACCGATCCGAATGCGCTGTACCTCGACTGCTCCGCCGACGGCATCGGACTGCGCGAGGCCACCCCGGTGTTCTCCCCCGGCGCCATCACACTGCAGTCCGTGCGCACGTGCCAGCCGGCGTTCAGCGCGGCGGTGACCGCCCGCGTCGAGGCCATGGACTTCGGTGGTGGGGACAACGATGACGACACCCGCAACGACTACTGCCGACCGGTACCGCACCCGACCAACCCCGTCGACTGGCTGACCATGTCGCTGGCGTTCAACCACAACCAGCTGCGCTGGTTCGACGACCCCGACCTCACCCACTGGCTCAACCGGGCCCGGCTCAACGCGGTGAGCCACATGCAGTCCGACGATGAGGATGCGCGCGCCGGCGCCGCCGCCGTCATACCCCGGCTACGCGCCGCCAACGACAAACTGGCGCAACTGCTCTCGCAGGGTTAAGACCTCTAGAGACCAAGTAGCCGGACACTCTCGTCACGCATGTCCACCTTGCGGACCTTGCCGGTGACAGTCATGGGGAACTCCGCGACGACGTGGACGTAGCGCGGAATCTTGTAGTGCGCCAGCTTCCCCGACGCGAATGCACGCACCGCGGCCGCGTCCAACGGCGCACGCCCCGGCCGCATCCGGATCCACGCGCAGATCTCCTCGCCGTACTTGGCGTCGGGCACGCCGATCACCTGAGCGTCCTCGATATCCGGGTGGGTGTAGAGGAACTCCTCGATCTCGCGGGGATACACGTTCTCCCCGCCGCGGATGACCATGTCCTTGATCCGCCCGACCACGTTGCAGTAGCCGTCCTGACCCATCACCGCCAGGTCGCCCGTGTGCATCCACCCCTCGGAATCGATTGCCTCGGCAGTCTTCTCGTCGTCATTCCAGTAGCCGAGCATCACCGAGTAACCACGGGTGCAGAACTCGCCGGGCTCACCGCGCGGCACCACCGCGCCGGTGTCCGGGTCAACGATCTTGACCTCCACGTGCGGATGAGCACGCCCGATCGAGGAGGTGCGCCGTTCCAGGTCGTCGTCGCGGCGTGTCTGGCACGAAACCGGCGACGTCTCGGTCATGCCATACGCGATCGCCACCTCGCTCATGTGCATATCGGCCACGCAGCGCTTCATCACCTCGACCGGGCACACCGCGCCCGCCATGATGCCGGTACGCAGCGACGACAGGTCGTGCTCGGCGAAGTCGGGATGGCTCTGCATCGCGATGAACATCGTCGGCACGCCGTAGACGCCCGTGCAGCGCTCGGACTCGACAGCCGACAGCGTCAACCCCGGATCGAAGCCGGGTGCCGGAATCACAATCGTCGCACCGTGAGTGGTGCAGCCGAGGTTGCCCATCACCATGCCGAAGCAGTGGTAGAACGGCACCGGGATGCACAGCCGATCGCCGGGCCGCAGATCGATCAGGCCCGTCACGAAGTACCCGTTGTTGAGAATGTTGCGGTGCGACAGCGTCGCACCCTTCGGGAAACCCGTTGTCCCCGAGGTGTACTGGATGTTGATCGGATCGGTGTTGGCCAACCCGGCCATGCGTTCGGCCAGCTGCGCCGCCGTCGCCTCATCCGCGCGGGCGCGCAGCGCGTCCCAGTCAGCGGTGCCGAGGAAGACGACATTGGACAGCGAGTCGACACCGGATGCGACCTCGTCGACCATGGCGCGGTAGTCGGAGGTCTTGAACTCCCGTGCCGAGATCAGCGTCGACACACCGGACTGGTTGAGCACGTAGGCCAGTTCGTGCGTGCGGTAGGCGGGGTTGATGTTGACCAGGATGGCGCCGATCTTGGCCGTCGCGTACTGGACGATGACCCACTCCGCGCAGTTGGGCGCCCAGATGCCGACGCGGTCGCCCTTCTCGACGCCCAGCCCCATCAATCCCCGCGCCACGATGTCGATCTCGGCGTCGAGTTCGGCGTAGGTGTAGCGCAGCCCCTGTGCGATGTCGACCAGTGCCTCGACATCGGGATGCGTTGCGGCCGTGCGCACGAAGTTGGCGCCGATGGTCTCCTCGAGCACGGGGATGTCCGTGGGGCCGGCGTCGTAAGACTGTGTCGTTGCGGTCATTTCAGCAGGTCCTCGTATCGGTGCTCGGTGGCGATCGGCGTACCCGACTGGTGCGCCTCATCCTCTCGCGTCCGCAGTTCGACGCGGCGAATCTTGCCCGAAATGGTCTTGGGCAGTTCGAAGAACTCGACGCGGCGGACCTTGAGGTAGGGCGCCAGGTGATCTCGGGCGTACTCCATGATCGCCCTGGCGGTTTCCGCGTCAGCGGCCCAACCGTCGGCCAGCGCCACATACGCCTTGGGCACCGAGAGCCGGGTGTCATCGGGTTGCGGCACGACGGCGGCCTCGACCACCGCCGGGTGCTCGATGAGCACGCTCTCCAACTCGAACGGCGACACCTTGTAGTCCGAACTCTTGAACACGTCGTCGGTGCGACCGATGTAGGTGATGTAGCCGTCCGCGTCGCGGCTGGCGACATCACCGGTGTGGTAGTAGCCGCCAGCCATCACGGCCTCGTTGCGCTCGGGGTCCCCGAGGTAGCCCGTCATCAGATTCAGCGGGTCAGCCTGCAGGTCGAGGCAGATCTCGCCCTCCTCGGCACGCTCCCCGGTGAGCGGGTCGACCAGCACCACCGGCACGCCGGGCATAGGCCGGCCCATTGATCCCGCCTTCACCGGTTGCCCTGGTGTGTTGCCGATCTGCAGCGTCGTCTCGGTCTGCCCAAAGCCGTCGCGGATCGTCAGTCCCCAGGCCCGCTCGACAGTCGCGATGACGTCGGGGTTGAGCGGCTCGCCCGCCCCCAGAACCTCGCGCAGCGCTTCGGGCCTGCTCCCCAGATCGGACTGGATCAACATGCGCCACACCGTCGGCGGCGCGCAGAACGTGGCGACCCCGGCCCGCCGGATCTGAGCCAGCAGCGCCGCGGCATCAAACCGGCCGTAGTTGTAGACGAATATCGTCGCCTCGGCGATCCACGGTGCGAAGAAGCAACTCCACGCGTGCTTGGCCCACCCCGGCGAGCTGATCGCCAGATGCACGTCGCCGGGCCGCACGCCGATCCACGCCATCGTCGACATGTGCCCCACGGGGTAGGACACCTGCGAGTGCTCGACCAACTTGGGTCGGGTGGTGGTACCCGAGGTGAAGTAGACCAGCATCGAGTCGTCGACAGTGGTTCTCGACGTGAACCGCCCCGCCGACGCGACGGCATATGCGGCGGCGTAGGAGTGCCAGCCGGGCACCGCATGGCCGACCACGATCCGGACGTAGTCCCCGGGGACGTCGTCGAACTTCGCGGTGTCGGTGTCGTTCGCGATCACGAACGCGGCACCACCGCGGGTTATCCGATCGGCCAGATCGGCGGGGCCCAGCGCTCCGGTGGTGGGCATGATGACGGCGCCGAGTTTGGCGACCGCGAGCATCGCCTCCCACAGCTCGACCTGGTTGCCGAGCATGAGGATGACGCGGTCACCCTTGCCGACCCCCAGGCTCTCCAACCACGTCGCCACCCGGTCGGAGCTGTCGGCCATCTCGGCGAAGCTGACCTTATGCTCGCTGCCGTCCTCCTCGACGATCCACAGCGCTGTGCGGTGGTTGTCGCTGGCGATGACGTCGAACCAGTCGGTGGCCCAGTTGAAGGCGCCGGTCAGTTGCGGCCAGGCGAATGTGCCAACTGCCTCGTCATAGTCGCTGATCACGGCCACGAGCTGATCGCGGGCATTGCGATACAAATCGGTGTTGGTGCTCATGACAGATAGGATCTATGTCACAGTCATCCGCCCGCTACCCCCGAAAGAGGGTCCCCGTGCCCTTGCCTATGACCACAGCATCACCGCTGCTCCGGCCTCGGGACACCGACGCGCTGCGGGCCGAACTACGCCTCGTGGCCGCCGAAGGCCGGGTGCCGGTGATGTTCGGCGGTGAGGTGCACGGCGACGGGGTCCTGCTCAGCGAGTTCGTCGGGACGAGGACCAGCCTGCTGCGCGGCCTGGTGGTGCGGTCGAGATCCGGGCTGGGCGGGGCGAGCATGGCGACGGGCAGGCCGCTGTCGGTGGCCGACTACGCCAACGCCTCGACCATCACGCACGATTACGACACCCCGGTGCTGTCCGAGGGCATGCGCTCGGTCCTCGCGGTGCCCGTGATCGTCGACGGAGTCCCCCGCGCGATGCTCTACGGCGCCTACCGCTCGAGCGCGCCGGTGGGTGGGCGCACGGTGGACCTCGTCGTCGCGTCGGCCCGCCGCCTCGCCGACGAGCTACGCATACGCGACGAGGTGGACCGCCGGCTACGGCTGCGGGAAGCCCAGACGGCCAACGCGGAAACAGGGTCTTCGCGCGAGCGCTCATCCGCCATACCCGAGGTGCTCCGGGAGGTGCACGCCGAACTGCGCCGACTGGCCCGCGACGCCGGACCCGAGATGCGCGACGAGTTGCAGAATCTGGCCAACCGCCTGACCGGTGGTGATCCCCAGGACGGCCCGCCGTTGACGTCGCGGGAACTCGATGTCCTTGCTCAGGTCGCCATGGGCTGCACCAATGCCGAGGCAGCGCAACGCCTCTCGTTGAAACCCGAGACGGTGAAGAGCTATCTGCGCAGCGCCGCAGTCAAACTCGGCACCCACACCAGACACGAGGCGGTGTCGCGGGCGCGGCGCCGCGGCCTCATCCCCTGACCGTGCGTCAGGCCAGCGAGGCCACCCACGCCTCGTGCAGCGCGGCGTAGCGGCCCTCGCCGAGGACCAGCTCGTCGGGCGGACCGTCCTCCACAATGCGGCCGTGTTCGAGCACCAGTACCCGATCGGCGATCTGCACTGTCGACAGCCGATGCGCGATCACCACGGCGGTGCGATCTGCCAGCACAGTGGCCAGCGCCCGCTGCACCAGCCGCTCACTGGGGATGTCGAGCGATGACGTCGCCTCGTCGAGGATGAGCACCGCAGGGTCGGCGAGAAACGCCCGTGCGAAGGCGATCAACTGCCGCTGCCCCGCGGACAACCGGCCACCGCGCTTGGCGACGTCGGTGTCGTAGCCGTCGGCGAGCACATCGATGAACCTGTCCGCCCCGACGGCCTCGGCCGCCGCGCGCACCTCGGCGTCGGTCGCATCCGGTCGGCCGAACCGGATGTTGTCGGCGACGGTGCCCTCGAACATGAAGTTCTCCTGCGTGACCATCACGACGTGGCGGCGCAGATCTGTCTGGGCGAGGTCACGCAGGTCGACGCCGTCGAGAGTGACCGCACCCGAGCTGGGGTCGTAGAACCGGGCGATGAGCTTGGCGATGGTGGTCTTGCCCGCGCCCGTCGTGCCGACCAGCGCGACCGTCTGACCCGCCGGGATGCGCAGGTCCAGATCGGGCAGCACCGGCCGGTTCGGGGTGTAGGAGAAGCCGACGTCCCGAAACGCGATGTCACCCTTGACCGTTGGCAGCTCGACAAGGCGGTCGGGGTCCTTGATGCCGGGAGGCTCGGCCAGCACGCCCGCGATCTTCTCCAGCGCCGCAGCGGCGGACTGGAACGTGTTGAAGAACTGCGAGATCTCCTGCATGGGTTCGAAGAAGATCCGCAGGTACAGCAGGAACGCGGTGAGCGTGCCGAGCGTCATCTCCCCGTTGAGCACCCGGTATCCCCCGTAGAGCAACACCACCGCGGTGGTGATGTTGCCGACCAGGCGAACCCCGGGCATGAACACCGCCAGCAGCTTGAAGGCCCGCTCGTTGATGTTCTTGTACTGGTCAGCGACGTCGGTGAAGATCTCCTGGTTGCGCGGTTCGCGACGGTAGGCCTGCACGGCCTTGATGCCGGTCATTGTCTCGACGAACTGCACGATCACCAGGGCCGCGCTCTCGCGCACCTTCAGATAGGTCTTCGACGACTGCGTGCGGAACCACCACACCAGCACGACCAGCACCGGGAAGGCACACAGACACATCAGGCCGAGTTTCACGTCGAGCACGACGAGCAGCACCGACGTGCCCAACAACGTCAGGACCGCGGTGATGAGACCGTCGAACCCGTTCTGCAACATGTCCTGAATGGCCTCGACGTCATTGGTCGAGCGGGCCACCACACGCCCCGACGTGTACCGGTCATGGAAGGCGACGTCGAGCCGCTGGAAGTGCCGGAAGATCCTGCGGCGCAACTCCAGGAGCACCTCCTGACCGATCCTCCCGGACCGGCGCAGGAAGAACATCCGGCCAGTTGCCTGCACCAGCACCACACCGCACAGCGACGCGACGATCATCAGCAGCTCGCGCGTCGAGCCGGAGTCGACTATCGGCGGGATGCCGTGGTCGATACCGCGCTGCACGAGCAGCGGCACCGATAACCGCGCCGCGTTCTCGACCACCACGACGATCGCCAACAGCGAGATGGTGGTGACGTAGGGCCGCAGCAGCGAGCCGAGCAGCGAGCGTGCCTCGCGGCGGCGAGATATCGACTCGTCGATGGGCAGGTCGTCGTCATCGTTGGTGACGGCGCGGCCCCTCCAGTCCGTGGTGCTCATCGTCTGTCTCGTTCCGAGGCGACGAAGTCCAGGTCGCCATCGTGATCTTGGAGACCATGTTCGCGCTCTTGGAGAATGCGATCGAGTCGGTCGCGCTCCTCGTTCTGCTCCCAGTCGCAGCTGCGCTCGGCCCCGTCGTCGAGGTCATCGTCGGCGGCCAGCTGGTAGCGGTACTCGGGGGCGTCGACCAACAGTTCGGCGTGCGTGCCGACGCGCGTGATGGTGCCCCTCTCCAACAGTGCGACCCGATCGGCGAGCAACACCGTCGAGGCCCGATTCGCCACGATCAGTCCGGTGACAGTCCGCAGTACCCGGTGCAACGCCTCGGTCACCGCCGCCTCGGTGTGCACGTCGAGCGCGGACAGGGTGTCGTCGAGCACCAGGATGGAGGGGTCCGCCAGCAGCGCACGGGCCAGTGAGAGCCGTTGACGCTGACCGCCGGACAGGCTCATGCCCTGCTCGCCGATCCGGGTGTCAAGCCCGAACGGCAGGTCGTAGACGAAGCCCGCTGCCGCGACGTCGACGGCCTGCGCGAGTTCCTCGTCGGAGGCCTGCGGGTTGCCAAGCCGAAGATTCTCGGCCACCGACATCGAGAACAGCGTCGGGTCCTCGAATGCCGTGGCCACCGCCTGCCGCAGCGCAGGCAGCGACAACTCGCGGATATCGTGCCCGTCGATGAGGATGGCGCCCTCGGTGACGTCGTACAGCCGCGACAGCAGGGCCACCAGAACTGACTTGCCCGACCCCGTCGCCCCGACCAGGGCCAGCGTCTCGCCGGGTTCGACCGTCACATTGACGTGGCGCAGGGCCCACTCATCGCTATCCGGGAACCGGAAGCCGACGTCGACGAGTTGCAGCCGGCCACCGCGCGGGGTGTTGTCATCGGGACCGTCGGTGATGTCGCGCGGCGCGTCGAAGATCTCGGCGACCCGGTTGGCCGCGGTCATGGACTCCTGGGTCATCGACAGCAGAAAGCCCAGCGACGCGATGGGCCAGACCAGCGACAGCATCATCGTGATGAACGCGACGAGCGTTCCCATCGTCACCAGGCCGTTGCCCGCCGCGTAGGCGCCGATGCCGAGCACGATGATCAGCGTGACGTTCGGGATGACCTCGAGCAGCGTCCAGAACTTCGCCGACACCCCGACCTTGCGCACCTCGGTGTCGAACAGGTCGGAGGCGCGCTGGTCGAAGCGTTGGTAGGCGTACTCCTCACGACCGAAGGCCTTGACGACCCGCAGCCCGAGCGCCTGCTCCTCGACGTGGGTCGCGACATTGCCCGACTGGTCCTGCGCGGCGCGGGACAGCGTGGTGAACTGGCGCTCAAAGTGCAGGATTGTGGCGGTGATCGGCGCGATCGACACCACCACGACGACGCCGAGCGGCCAGTACATCGCGAGCAGGATGCCCGTCACCACGATGATCTGAATGATGTTGAGCAGCAGGAAGAGCAGCCCGAACGACAGGAACTGGCGGATGGTGCTCAGGTCGTTCATCACCCGCGACAGCAACTGCCCGGACTGCCACCTGCCGTGGAACGCCATCGGCAGGATCTGCAGACGGGCGTAGAGATCCTTGCGGATATCGGCCTCGACGCCCATCGTGGCCCGTGCCACCAGCCAGCGCCGGATGAACCACAGCACCGCCTCGGAGATGAGCAGCGCGGACGCCGCCGTGCCGAGCACCCACAGCTGCTGCTGATCCTGATTGCGGACCGGCCCGTCGATCACGGCCTTGGTCAGCAGCGGGATGCTGACGGTGGCACCGAGGCTGAGCAGGGCCGCGATGAGCATCGCGATCCACCGCACGCGGTAGGGCAACAGATACGGCAGCAGACGCAGGATGTCCGACGACGACCGGATCCGGCGCGGCGGCGGTGCGATGGCCGGCTCGGAGACAAGCCCGGCTTCTCGCGTGCGCATCACATCACCCATCAGTTTCTTGTCTATCCCATGCCTGTGACACGACGGCCACGAACGCGTCGCGATCAATCCCCTGCTTCAAGGTTCCCACGATGGACAACCGATTAACGCGTCGCATCATGCGGCGTCCACCCCGGCCCGGAACTGTGTCTCATACAGCTCGGTGTAGCGCCCGCGACGGGCCAGCAGCTGTGCGTGCGTGCCCCGTTCGACGATGCGGCCGTCCTCGACAACCAGGATGACGTCGGCCGCGCGGATCGTGGACAGCCGGTGCGCGATGACGATGGACGTCCGGCCGTCGAGCGCCTCGGCCAGTGCCTGCTGCACGGCCGCCTCCGACTCCGAGTCCAGTGATGCCGTCGCCTCGTCGAGGATGACGACCCGTGACGAACCCAGCAGCAGCCGGGCGATGGTCAACCGTTGACGCTGCCCACCAGAGAGTCGGTACCCGCGCTCGCCGACGACGGTGTCCAGTCCCTCGGGCATGTCGGCGACCACGTCGTCGAGCCGAGCGCGGCGCAGTGCTGCCCACAGGTCGTCGTCTGTTGCGTCCGGGGCGGCCAGCGTGAGGTTCGATCGAATCGACTCGTGGAACAGGTGACCGTCCTGGGTCACCACGCCGACGGTCTGCTGCAGCGACGGGAACGTCACGTCGCGCACGTCGGCACCGGCCAGCCGGACCGCCCCCGACGACACGTCGTAGAGCCTGGCCACCAGGGAGGCGATGGTCGACTTACCCGCGCCCGACGATCCGACCAGGGCCACCATCTGGCCAGGTTTCGCGGTGAACGAGATACCTTGCAGCACTTCGTCTCCCCCGCGATCATCCAGGACGGCGACCTCCTCCAGCGAGGCCAGCGACACCTCGGTCGCCGACGGGTAACCGAACCGGACATCGTCGAACTCCACGCTCACCGGACCGTCGGGCAGCGGCCTGGCGTCGGGCCGTTCCCGGATCAGCGGCACCAGGTCGAGAACCTCGAAGACCCGCTCGAAACTGACCAGTGCACTGGCGATCTCGACGCGCGCGTTGGCGAGCGCGGTCAGCGGCGCGTACAGCCGGGTCAGCAGCAGAGCCAGCGAGACGATCGCTCCGGCTTGCAACTGCCCGCCGATCGCCAGCACGCCACCGAGTCCGTACACCAATGCCAGCGCCAGCGCCGACATCAGCGTGAGCGAGTTCATGAACGTCGCCTGCAGCATCGAGGTCCGCACGCCGATGTCTCGGACCCGGTCCGCCCGTAGGGCGAACTCCGCGGACTCGCGCGCCGGGCTGCCGAAAAGCTTGACCAGCGTCGCGCCGGGGGCCGAGAACCGTTCGGTCATCTGGGTGTTCATCGTCGCGTTATGGATGGCACCCTCACGGCTCAGCGTCGCCATGGTCCCGCCGATGCGCCGTGCGGGCAGCAGGAACAGCGGCGTCAGCAGCAGTGACAGCAGGGTGATCTGCCAGGAGATGCCGAGCATCACGGCCAGCGTCAGCGTCAACGTGACAAGGTTGGACACGACGCCTGACAACGTGTCGGAGAACGCGCGCTGGGCGCCGATCACGTCGTTGCCCAGCCTGCTGACCAACGCGCCGGTACGCGTTCTGGTGAAGAAGGCCACCGGCATCCGCTGGACGTGGTCAAACACGGCGGTGCGCAGATCGAGGATGAGGCCCTCACCGATTGTCGACGACAGCCACCGGGTGAACATCGCCACGACGGCCTCGGCCACCGCGACGACCGCGATGATCACGGCGATGGCGACCACCGTCGCGGGCGCGCCGGAACTCACGATCTCGTCGACCACTCGCCCGGCCAGCACCGGTGTGGCCACCGCCAGCAGTGCTGTCACAACACTGAGCGCGACGAATCCGCCGAGACGGCGGTGGTGCCGCGCCGAGAACCGCCAGATCCGCTTCAGCAGGGCGTGGTTCGCCAGCGCGTGCAGGTCGCCGCCGCTCGCGCGGGTCTGGCTGTACAGCGTCTGCCGTGCGACTGACTCCAAGCTCATGCGATCACCGTAAAACCTCAACCATAATTGAGGTCAAAGACTTCCCGGGCCCCGTCACCCTGTGGCTTCGGCGCGCAAACCGTCGCTCAGCGAACGAAAGCGCGCCGAAATCGCGACTAGACGATGCCGAAGTAGCCGATCACTCCTGCCGCGGCCACGACGATCAATGGGTTGAGGCTGGTACGCACGAAGATGACGGTGCAGACGGCGGTCAGCAGGTAGGCGCGCCAGTCGTGGTCGGCGGCGCGGCTCATCACCAGAGACGACGCCAGGATCAGGCCCACCGTCAGCGGGGCGAAGCCCTTCTCCACGGCGATTCGCCAGCGCGACTCCTCAGCCCTCTGCCAGAACAGTGTGATCGCGTACACCAGCGACGCCGCCGGGATGACCATGGCCGCCGTGGCGATCACCCCGCCGAGGATCGCGCCGGGCACGCCCCCGGCCTGCAGTCCCGCGGCGTAGCCGACCATGCCAACGATGAGGATGCTCGGTCCGGGCGCTGTCTGAGATATCGAGAACAGGTCGGCGAACTGACCGTTGGTCATCCAGTGGTGCTGATTCACCGACCGCAGGTGCATCTCGGGCAGCACGGCATTGCCGCCACCGATCGACATCAGCGACAGCCCACCGAACAACAGCGCCAACTGCAGGTAAGTGCTCACGCTCTGGCCGCGCCTCGGTCCCTGGGCCAGGCCCACACCAGCGCCAGCGGCGCGACGATCGCCAGCACGCCGAGCAGTGGCCACCGCAGCACTCCGTTGAGCACGAACGCCAGCGCGAACAGGCCCACCGGCACCAGACCGGTCAGGCACTTCTGTCCCGTCTTGACGACCATCGCCACGGTCAGTGCCACGGCCGCGGCCGACGCCCCGTGCAGGACACCCTTCACCGCGGGCACCTCCTTGAAGCGGAAGTACAGCCACGACAGGAAGAGCACGATCGCCAGCGGTACCAAACACAGGCCGACGACGGCGGCGATCGCGCCCGGCGCAGCACGCATCTTGGTACCGACGAACACCGCCATGTTCACCTGGTTGGCGCCAGGCAGGATGCGGCACATCGTCATCGCTGAGAGGAATTCCTCCTCGCCGAGCCAGCGCCTCTCGACGACCAGCACCTCGCGCGACCATGCCGACAGGCCACCGCCGAACGAGGCCAGCGCGATGTGGTTGAACGTCCAGGCAATCTCTAGCAGCGAGGGTTTCGGTGGCCCCACCTCACTCATGGGCGAGTTCGGGATCGTGCGGGAAGTCGTCCTCGTGGTGCGTCGTGGGATCGAGCGGATCGGGCGGCGCGTAGTGATGCGACAGCGCCCAGTCCTCCTCGAAGACGGACTTCAGCCGCGCGACGACAGCAGGATCCGCGATGGTGATACCGAGTTCGCGCCGCAGATCGAATGCGCTGCGGTCAATGTTCATCGAGCCAACCAGAGCCCGCTCGTCGTCGGCGATCAACAGCTTGGCGTGCACTCGCAGATTCTTCTGCTTGTGCACCTTGACCCCGAACCGCCGCAGCGTCCGCAGCGATGCGAACGTGTCGAGTACGTCCCACTCACTGATGCCGTGCCTCCCACCGCACAACACGTGCACCTTGACGCCACGGCCCGCCGCAGCGGCGATGTGGTCGAGAATCACCGCATCGACGTACTTGGGGTGTTGCACGTCCAGGCGCGTCGTCGCGGTGTCGATGAACTGGGCCATGTGCAGACGCGAGTTCGCATTGCTCCACAGCAGCCCCTCGCACGCCGACGGCACCCAGTCCGCTTCATTCCAGTCGGCCTCGAACACCTCGACGATCTGGGCCACGTGCGCCGGGTCGCGGGTGATGACGCCGTAATCGCGAGTGCTGGTGAAGTACTTCAGGCACAGGTTGAACGTGGCGACCAACGCGGCCTGTCCGTCGACGACGATCGACTTCTCGTGCGTGACGTAGAACTTCGGGTTCGTCCACTTGACGTCGATCCCCTCGGCGCGGAACTGCTCGAAGGTGTCGTCATTGGCGCGGTCCCCGCCGGATCGCTTGGCGTTCAGCATCACCCGCACGTCGATACCTGCGCGCTTCCGGTCGACAACGGCCGCGATCAGCGTCTCGTCGGTGAACGTGAACTGTTTGATGAGCAGTGAGCGCTGCGCTGAGGAGATGAATAGTCGGACCGGGTCGAGGCCGTCATCTGGTTCGACAATGAGACTGGGTCCGTTCGGCTGCACGACTGACGAAGCTAGCGCGCGCAGCGCTTTCCCGCGTGCCAAGCACCGAATTCCCAGCTTCGGTTCATCTCCTGGTCACGCGCCTCCCGCATCCTGCGAACCCCATCGGGCAAGATAGCGGTATGGACACCGGAGGCGCATCCCCGCGAGTACTGGTGGTCGACGACGATCCCGACGTGCTCGCGTCGCTGGAACGCGGACTCCGCCTGTCCGGTTTTGAGGTGTTCACCGCGGTCGACGGCGCCGAGGCGCTGCGCAGCGCCACCGAGTCCAGGCCCGACGCGATCGTCCTGGACATCAACATGCCGGTGCTCGACGGTGTCAGCGTGGTGACCGCGCTGCGCGCCATGGACAACGACGTGCCGGTCTGTGTGCTCTCGGCCCGCAGCTCTGTCGACGACCGGGTGGCCGGCCTGGAGGCCGGCGCCGACGACTACCTGGTGAAGCCGTTCGTGCTGGCCGAACTGGTGGCACGGGTCAAGGCGCTGCTGCGTCGTCGTGGTTCCACGGCGACGTTCTCCTCGGAGACCATCGCCGTTGGCCCACTCGAGGTGGACATCCCGGGTCGACGCGCACGCGTCAACGGTGCCGACGTGGACCTGACCAAGCGGGAGTTCGACCTGCTCGCCGTCCTCGCCGAGCACAAGACCGCGGTGCTGTCGCGCGCGCAGCTCCTGGAACTGGTGTGGGGGTATGACTTCGCCGCCGACACCAACGTCGTCGACGTGTTCATCGGATACCTGCGCCGAAAGCTCGAGGCGGGTGGTGCACCTCGCCTGCTGCACACCGTCCGCGGTGTGGGATTCGTCCTGCGGCAGCAGTGATGAGCGCTTGCGCGAAGAACAGACAGAAGTAGCGCGGCGGTGAACGCCTTCGCGCGGGTCTTCCGGCGTACACCGTCACTGCGGACTCGCGTCGCGTTCGCCACAGCCATCGCGGCCGCGATCGTCGTCGGCATCGTCGGAACCATCGTGTGGATCGGCATCACGAACGACCGCAAGGAACGCCTGGACCGCCGCCTCGACGAGGCCGCCGGGTTCGCGATCCCGTTCCTGCCACGCGGCTTCGACGAGATTCCGCGTTCCCCGAACGATGAGGACGCGATCATCACCGTGCGCCAGGACGGTGATGTGACATCCAACTCGAACGTGGTGCTGCCCGACTTGGAACCCGGTTACGCCGACACCTACGTCAATGGCGTGCGCTACCGGGTTCGGACGGTGCAGATCCGCGGACCCGGCCCGGACGCGCCTGCGATGTCGGTCGCCGTCGGCGCCACGTACGACGCGACCATCACCGACACCAACAACCTGCACCGTCGGGTGATCGTGATCTGTTCGTTCGCGATCGGCGCCGCCGCCGTCGCGGGGTGGCTGCTGGCCGCGTTCGCGGTGCGCCCGCTCAAGCGGCTTGCCCAGCAGACGCGCGCCATCGACCTGGGCGGTGACGCGCCCGACGTCGAGGTCCGCGGCGCCACCGAGGCCGTCGAGATCGCGGACGCCGTCAACGGGTTGGTGCAGCGCATCTGGGAGGAACAGGACCGCACGAAGGCCGCTCTGACCTCGGCAAGGGACTTCGCCGCGGTGTCATCGCACGAGTTGCGCACCCCGCTGACCGCGATGCGGACAAACCTCGAGGTGCTCGCCACGTTGGACATGCCCGATGATCAACGCAAGGAGGTCATCAACGACGTCATCCGCACCCAGTCGCGCATCGAGGCCACGCTGTCGGCGCTCGAACGGCTGGCCCAGGGTGAGCTGTCGACGTTCGACGATCAGGTACCCGTCGACATCACCGAGCTGCTCGACCGCGCAGCACACGACGCGATGCGGGTGTTCGGTGATCTCGACGTGTCGCTGGCGCCAGCGCCGACCGTCATCATCATCGGCCTGCCCGCTGGGCTGCGCCTCGCGGTCGACAACGCCATCGCCAATGCGGTGAAACACGGTGGGGCAACACGTGTTCAGCTGTCGGCGGTGAGTTCGCGTGCCGGCGTTGAGATCGCCATCGACGACGACGGGTGCGGTGTTCCCGAGGAGGAACGCACGGTGGTGTTCGACCGCTTCAGCAGGGGGTCGACAGCGTCGCACTCGGGCTCGGGACTGGGATTGGCGCTCGTCGCGCAGCAGGCCGATCTGCACGGTGGCACCGCGACGTTGGAGCAAAGCCCGATGGGTGGCGCGCGTCTGCTGCTGCGCCTCCCCGGACCGTCCTAGCTACTTCTTGTCGCGCTGAGACTTGCCGCTGTCCCACCGATTGAACCCGGCCGCCTCTGCCGACTCGACGTCGAGGAACCACACCTCGGCGATGGTCTGCCGGTAGCTCGGGCTCTCCGAGGAGTGGTAGAGCATCGAGTCCTCGTTGCCCTTGACCGTGTAGCCCGACGGTCCGTCTGCCGACGCCACCACGAGCCGGACAGATCCGGCGCCGTAAGGCTCGGGCTGGGTCTTGGGCTGCGTCTTGGCCGCCCCGCCGGCCAACGTGGACTTGGCGCCCACGGGCACCTCGCGCTTGACCCGGGCCACCATGAACGCCGCCGTGAGCACGAACCCGAGCACCGCGGCCAGGACGATCAACCAGCCGTTCGCCGCGCCCATCAGCGTGCTCCAAGCTCTCGTGAGCCCGGCATGTCGTCGAGCGCCTCCTGCTCACTGGTGCGTTTGATCGTGACCGTCGCCAGCAACCACGCCAACAGTGACCCGACTAGGAATGCCAGCAGATACCACAACCACGCAATGACGAAGTCCATGTCGAATCTCCTTAGCTGACTGTGATCTCGACGCGACGGTTCTGCGCGCGGCCCTGTGGCGTGTCATTGCCCGCCACCGGGTTGGCGGCGCCCGCTCCCCGAGACGTGACGCGGTCAGCGGCAACCCCGTCCGAAACAAGGGCGTCCGCAACGGATTTGGCGCGGTTACCGCTGAGCGGGACGTTTATGCCGTCGTTGCCTGTGTTATCGGTGTAGCCCACGACCGCGATTCTGGCGTCAGGGCAGGCCTTGAGCCGGTCCGCCACCTGTGACAGCAGCGACTGGGAGTCGCCCACCAGCGAGGCGCCGTCGGTGGCGAAGGTGATGGGCGTCCGCAGGAGTCCGGTCACGTCGGCCTGCAGCGAGGCGCACGCACCTGCCGCACCCTGTCCCGGCGCAGCAGGTGGCGCCTGAACAGGTGGGGCCGGGGCAGGTGAAGGCGTCGAGGCGGCCGCTCGCACCGTGATGTTGTTGACGATCCGCACATCCGGCCACGCCGCCGCAGCCGCGGATTCCACCGCGGCCTTCTCCGATTCGGACGGCGCCGTGCCCGTGAGCGTCAGCGTGCCGCCGTCGACGGCGAGGTTGAAGTCGGGGATGTTCGGCGTCACGCTGAACACCCCGCCCAGTGCGGCGACGTCGGGAAACCTGACCCCGGGTGCGACCTCTAGTTCGTCGACGATGGTGGCACCCGGCATTGCGAGGTCCATCGCCTCCAAAAGAGACGACTTCTGGGTCGCGTCGGGCAGCTGGCCACCGAGGGTGAATCCCGTGGCGTTGCGGACGATCGAGAATCGACCGAAGGGCGCCGCAGGCTCGCTCGCGGCCGGTGCAGTCGGGGTGGCCGTCAGCGTCGCGGACGGGTTGACGTTTGGCACCGTCAGGACCGGGTCGTCGGCCTGCTGCGTCGCCTTGAGGCCGCCCCACCCGATCAGCGCGATCAGCAGCGGGACCGCCAACAGGGCGAGTAACCAGCCGATGCCGGGTTGCCGCCGGTAGAACCTCGACTCGGTTCGCCAGTCAGACACGGTGCGGTCGTCGTCAGAACCCGGCATCGGGCACTCCCCTCAGTGACGGTCGGTGCGACCGATCAGCGGACGTCGAGCAGGTCGATGATGAAGATCAGTGTCTTGCCGGACAGCCGGTGCCCGGAGCCAGCCGGTCCGTATGCCTGAGCGGGCGGGATGACGAGCTTGCGCCTGCCGCCGACGCGCATCCCCGGGATGCCGTCCTGCCAGCCCTGGATCAGGCCGCGCAGGGGGAACTCGATGGACTCGCCACGGTTCCAGGAGCTGTCGAACTCCTCGCCCGTGTCGTACTCGACGCCCAGGTAGTGCACCTTGACATTGCCGCCGGGGACCGCTTCGGCACCATCGCCGATAGTGATGTCCTCGATGACGAGGTCGGCGGGCGCGGGACCGTCGGGAAATTCGATTTCGGGTTTGGTAGCCACGTTGATCACCGTAGTCGGGCACACTGAATCAGTGGACACAGACCGTGACATTCTCGCCCATGTAAACGAGCTTGTCGCCGAGGAGAAGGACCTGCGAGCCAAGCTTCAGCGTCGCGATATCGGCGAGTCCGAGGAACAACGCAGATTGCAGTCACTCGAGGTCCAACTGGACCAGTGCTGGGACCTGCTGCGGCAGCGGCGCGCGCTGCGTGAAACGGGTCAGAACCCCAACGAGGCAAACCGGCGACCGGGTGACCAGGTCGAAGGCTATCTGAGCTGATCAGCGTGCCGGGCCCGGACGACCGCTTCGACGCTGTCGTGGTGGGCGGCGGCCACAACGGCCTGGTCGCGGCCGCCTACCTGGCCCGCGCGGGTCGGCGGGTGCGCCTGCTGGAGCGCCTCGACCATGTCGGCGGCGCGGCCGTGTCGAGCTATGCCTTCGACGGCGTGGACGCCCGCCTGTCGCGCTACTCCTACCTCGTCAGCCTGCTGCCGCGAACCATCATCGACGACCTCGGCGCCCGGATCCGACTGGGTAGGCGCAGCGTCTCGTCCTACACCCCCAACCCCGCCGACGGCGGCCGGACCGGTCTGCTGGTGGGGGCGGACAGCAACTTCGACGCGATCGGCGCAGGGCGCGACGCACAGGGTTTCGCCGAGTTCTATCGCCGGTGCGGGACCGTCACAAGGAGACTGTGGCCGACGCTCACCGAGCCCCTGCGCACCAGATCGGCGGCCCGTCGCCATGCCCTCGACGGCGGCGACCCCGACACCGCCACGGCGTGGGAGGCGATGATCGACCGCCCGATCGGCGCGGCGATCACCAGTGCCGTCGATGACGACCTCATCCGCGGCGTGATGGCCACTGACGCCCTCATCGGCACGTTCGCTCGCACCGACGATCCGTCGCTGGTGCAGAACGTGTGCTTCCTCTACCACCTGATCGGCGGCGGAACCGGCGACTGGGACGTGCCGATCGGTGGCATGGGAGCCGTCACACACGCATTGGCCGCGGCGGCATCGAGCTTCGGCGCCGAGATCGTCACCGGTGCAGAGGTCTTCGCCGTCAATCCCGACGGCGAGGTGCGCTACCGCACCGCCGACGGGGATCAGCGGGTGCACGGCGAGGTGGTGCTGGCCGGCGTCACCCCCACGGTGCTGGCCGGCCTGCTCGGCGAGACCGCACCCGTGACGGCACCCGGCGCGCAGGTCAAGGTGAACCTGATGCTGCGCCGTCTCCCCCGCCTGCGCGATGACAGTGTCTCACCGGAGCAGGCGTTCGGCGGCACGTTCCACGTCAACGAGACTCTGCGCCAACTAGACTCGGCGTTCGCCATGGCCGCCGCGGGACGAGTGCCCGCACCGTTGCCGTGCGAGATCTACTGCCACTCCCTGACCGACCCCACCATCCTGTCCGATGAGCTGCGGCGTTCCGGCGCTCAGACGCTGACGGTGTTCGGGCTGCACACCCCGCACGCGCTGACGACCGCGGGCGACGGCGACCAGGTGCGGGACGCTCTCACCGACGCGGTGCTGGCATCACTGAACTCCGTGCTGGCCGAACCGATCGCCGACGTCGTGATGCGCGACCTGCACGGCAGACCCTGTATCGAGACCAAGACCACCGCCGACCTGCAGGACGCACTGGGCATGACGGCGGGCAACATCTTCCACGGCGCACTGGCGTGGCCGTTCACCGAGGACGACGAACCGCTCGACACCGCGGCTCGTCGCTGGGGCGTCGCGACACATCACGATCGAATCATGTTGTGTGGGTCGGGTTCCCGCCGCGGTGGCGCGGTATCGGGCATCGGTGGACACAACGCGGCGATGGCGGTCCTGGGCCGCTAGTACGCCCTCAGCTTGGCCAGGATGTCGCGCAGCGCGCGCAGCTCGTCCTCACTCAGCGCGTCGAACACCGGCGGCGCCGGGTCGTCGATGCTCGTGATGAGGGCCTGCACGTCGCGACCCGCATCGGTGAGCGAGACGAGCTTGGACCGCCGGTTCGTCGGATCGGGTGTGCGAATCACCAGCCCACGGTCCTCGAGGTCGTTGATGGCGACCGTCGTGGCGGGAGCGTCCATGGTGGCGGCCTCGGCGATCTGCTTGGGCGACATCGGGCCTCGCGCCAGGCGGCGAAGGACACGGACTCGGCTGAACGGCAGCCCGGAGGCCTCGACGGTCGCGCGCCGCCAGTTGTCGCGATTGTCGAACACCACGGCGGCAAGGTCTCGCCACACCTCGTCGGCCAGCGGATCACGCGACACGGACGTCCTCCTTATTGTCGGGCTCGCCCGCGATGAGCGGCGCCAGACGCTCTGCCGAGCGCAGCGCCCGCGGCGACGTCGAGAACCATCCCAGCGCGAAGATGACGACGCCGAGCCCGACGCACACGAACCACAGCGGCCGAACTGCTGACGCGAAGTCCGAGCCGATCTGCGTCAACGCCGAACCCGTCACCGACCCACACAGCGCAACTCCGATGCTCACTCCGACCTGACGGCTGGTCGACGTCACGGCCGAGGCAGCACCGGCACGCTCGGTTGGCATACCGCTGACCGCGGCGTTCGTGATCGGCGCGTTGACCATCGAGAAGCCGATCCCGAACACGGTGAACACCAACATGAGCGCCCAGATGGGGGTGGACGCCGTGAGGAACACCAGCATCGCGGCGGCCGCGGTGATGAAAAGCCCGGCGGTCAAGAGCGACGGCCGCGCGCCGTAGCGTCCCACCAGCCGGCCCGACAGCGGTGAGAATGCAAGCGCGCCAATGGCGATCGGCAGATAGATCAGGCCCGTCTGCATCGCAGAGTAATGGCGTTCGGCCTGCAGATAGATCGACATGATGAACAGGAACGCCCCCCACGCCGCGAAGGCGCTGACCGCCGTCAGCGTCGCCGAGGCGAACGGAATGCTACGGAAGAAGCGCAGGTCGATGAAGGGATCGCGACGCCGCGACTCATACCGCAGGAAGGCCACGAACGCCGTAGCGGCCGTGATCGCGATGATCAGCACCCGGGGGTCCGTCCAGCCCATACCGGGACCCTCGATGAGCGCGAACACCACGCCGAACAGGAAGATCACCGCCAGCAGCTGCCCGACGGGGTCGATATTGCGCATTGTCGACGACTTGGATTCGGGCACGAAGATCGCGGTGAGCGCGATGGCCGCCGCGCAGATGGGGAGGTTGATCCAGAACACGGCCCGCCAGCTCACCAGTTCGATCAGCAGACCACCGACCGTCGGGCCGAGCGCCATCGCTATGCCGACCACCGCGCCCCACATGCCAAGCGCCCGCGCCCGCTCAACACGTCCGGTGAAGATCTGCGAGATAATGGATAGCGCAACGGGATTCATCATCGACCCACCGATCGCCTGGACGAACCGCGCTGCGATCAGCATCTCGATGCTGGGCGCCACGCTGCACAGCAGGGATCCGAGCGCGAACACCGTCAGGCCAATCTGGAACACGCGCCGCCGGCCGAAGCGATCCCCCGTCGCACCCGCGAGCATCAGCAGCGACGCCAGCACCAGCGTGTAGACGTCGATGACCCACTGCAGCTGGGTCGGCGAGGCGTGCAGATCGGTGCGGATCGCGGGGATCGCGACGTTGACGATGGTGGCGTCCATCGACACGATGAGCAGGCTCAGGCAGCAGGACATCAGGATGATGACCTTGCGCCGTGGCGTCATCGACTCGATGTTCATCCAACTATTGTGAAACCACAACCATTACCAATGCAAACAATGTGGCCGAACAGACACAAAGCCCCTCAATCCGGTGGATTGAGGGGCTTTTGCGACTGCTCGCGAGACTAGCGGTGCTGGATGCTCTTCGCGCAAGCGCTCATCGGCCGTCGATGCCGGCGTAGTCGCGCTCGGTGTAACCCGTGTAGATCTGGCGCGGACGGCCGATCTTGCCCGGCTCCGAGTGCATCTCCCGCCAGTGCGCGATCCAGCCGGGCAGCCGGCCGAGCGCGAACAGCACCGTGAACATGCGGGTCGGGAAGCCCATCGCCCGGTAGATCACGCCGGTGTAGTAGTCGACGTTCGGGTAAAGCTTGCGCTCGACGAAGAAGTCGTCGGTGAGCGCGATCTCCTCGAGTTCCTTGGCGATGTCGAGCAGCGGATCCTGGACGCCGATCTTGCCCAGGATCTTGTCGGCCTGCTCCTTGACGATGCGGGCCCGCGGGTCGTAGTTCTTGTACACCCGGTGACCGAAGCCCATGAGCTTGACGCCGTCCTCGCGGTCCTTGACCTTGCGGACAAACTCCTTGACGTCACCGTCGGACTGGCGGATCTTCTCCAGCATCTCCAGCACGGCCTGGTTCGCGCCGCCGTGCAGCGGACCCCACAGGGCGTTGATACCGCCGGAGATGGACGTGAACAGGTTGGCCTGCGACGAGCCGACCAGACGCACCGTCGACGTCGAGCAGTTCTGCTCGTGGTCGGCGTGCAGGATCAGCAGCATGTCGAGCGCCCGGACGATCTCGGGATCGACCTCATAGGGCTCGGCCGGGAAACCGAACGTCATCCGCAGGAAGTTCTCGACCAGCGTCAGCGAGTTGTCCGGGTACAGGAACGGCTGACCCTCGGACTTCTTGTAGGCATAGGCGGCGATGGTGGGCAGCTTGGCCAGCAGCCGGATGGTCGACAGCTCCACCTGCTTGTTGTCCAACGGATCCAGCGAGTCCTGGTAGTAGGCGCTCAACGCGTTGACCGCACTCGACAGCACCGGCATCGGGTGCGCGTTGCGCGGGAAACCGTCGAAGAACCTCTTCAGATCCTCGTGCAGCAGGGTGTGCCGCTGGATCTGATTGGTGAACGACTCCAACTGGTCGGCAGTCGGCAGCTCACCGTAGATCAGCAGGTAGCTGACCTCGATGAAAGTCGACTTCTCCGCGAGCTGCTCGATCGGGTAACCGCGGTAGCGCAGGATGCCCGCGTCACCGTCGATATAGGTGATCGCGCTCTTGGTGGAAGAGGTGTTGACGAACCCGCCGTCGAACGTCGTGTAACCGGTCTTGGCCAGCAGCGAACCCAGCGCGATGCCGTCCGAACCTTCGGTGGCGGGCACGATGTCCAAGTCGATTTCGCCGCCCGGATAACGGAGCGTGGCGACCTCGTCGGGACTGGCTTTTTCGGGCACTTTAACCCTTTCTGCGATTGTCGACCGGGACTGGGCGGTCCGTCACCAGATGAAGGTAGTCGCTATCCATCGAGCGCGCTTAAGTGGGGGAGCCTGTCGAGGTCCGGTTCACCGAGCGAGGGCTGCCAGGTCCGCTTGAACAATTCGACGGCCGCCGACAGGCGATCACAGATGACGCGGGATTCGATCGGGTCGTTCCCCGGTTGCCCGAGGCCAGCGAAGGAGTCCGAGAAGAGGATCGCCCACGTGTCGACCACCAGAGTGACGGCTCGGTCGCCCACCGGAACGCCCATCCGCCGGGCCATGACCCTCATCGTGGCGCCGTCGGAGACGTCATGCCGCAACGACAGCGCCGAGGCCCGGTACGACGTGGAGCCGTTGATGATCCGAATCAGCGTTGCCATCTGTCGGAACCCCGGCGTCTCGTAGCCGTCCCTGCCTGTGAAGACCTCGATGGACGCGCCGAGCAAGGCCTCGTACTCGGTGATGCCGACGGGCTGCTTCTCCATTGCCCCGGCCATCAGGGCGTCCAGGTCGTCGGCGATGGCGGCGACCACCGACACCTTGGTCGGGAAGTACCGGCTGAACGTCCGAGGCGACACGTCAGCGGCAGCGGCGATCTGCTCGACCGTCGTCACGTCGTAGCCGTGGCGCAGACAGAGATCGGCGGCGGCCTCGATCAGCGATGCACGTGTCCTGCGTTTCTTGCGCTCCCGCAAGCCGCCATCAGTGGCCTGCGCCATGCACCGCCCCATCGCCTGAGAGCAGGTCCGCCGACATCTGGGCCACCTGCGCGAAGGCCTCGTTGATTCGATCCACCATGACCAGCGGTCCGAGACGGAAGGTGTCGGTGTCGCCGATCAGGTCGCCGCACGCGGTCACGATCGTCGACGAGAAGACCGCGCCGACCAGACGGCGGCTCCGATCCTCCACATTCACGCCCATTCGCTTGGCCACGACCACCTCGGTCATATCGTGCTTGAACTCGACGGCGGCCTGGCGCAGTGTGTCCGAGGCGTTGATGACGCGCAGCATCAGGATGATGCGCTCGGTCGTCATCCTGCCGACCTGGCGCTTGGCGACGCGGGTGAGCACCGCCACGTGCGCCTGCCGCATCGCCTCCAACGGACCGACGTCGGCCTGAACCGTCTCCAGTTCGATGGCGACCTCATGCGAGTAGTCGTCGATCAGCGTGAGGAACACCGCGTCCTTCGTGGCGAAGTACCGGCTGAACGTGCGGGGTGAGACGTCGGCGGCCGCGGCGATCTGATCGACGGTGGTGTTCTCATAGCCCTGACGCAGACATAAGTCCATAGCAGCGTCAATAAGCATCGAGCGAGTCCGCTGTTTCTTGCGCTCGCGCAAGCCAGGAGCGGCGCCGTCAGCGAGTTCAGCCACGCGCGGAATATTAACTCCCGGACATGAGAATTCCTTAAGTTACTTGCCCAATCACGCGATAGTGCACGAACGCCGGCACGACGAGACTGGCGATCACCACACCCACCACGACCAGTGCGCCACCACCCGCCGCGGCCACCGTGGTGCCTACTGCAGCGGCCGCCGCGCCGTGGAGCGCATCGGCCAGTCTCGGACCACCAGCCACCACCACGGTGAACACCCCCTGCAACCTCCCCCGCAGCTCGTCGGAGGCCGCCTGCTGCAGGATCGTCGACCGGAAGGCCGCCGACACCATGTCCGCGGCTCCCCCGATGGCAAGCAACGTCAGGGCGATCCACAGCAGCGTGCCCGCCTGACCGCCCGCCAGCCCGCTGGCCAATCCGAACCCGACCATGGCAAGCCCCCACACCACGATCGCGATCACCACGGCGAGGCCCTGACGCCGGATTCGCGGCAGCCACCCGGAGAAGACGCCGCCTGCCACCGCGCCCACCGACATCGCCGCGGCAAGCAGCGCCATGGTGAGACCACCATCGACCGGTGCGCCGAAGCTCAGGTGCGCCATCTCGGGGAACAGCGCCCGCGGCATGCCGAAGATCATCGCGATGAGGTCGACGACGAACGACATGAGGACCACGCGGTTACCCGCGAGGTACCGAAAGCCGTCCAGCACCGCGCCCAGGCCCCACCTGCTCGCACCATCGGCGGCGGGCGAGGCAGGCATCCGGGACAGTCGCACAGTCGCCCATATCGCGGCCGTACACGTCACGGCGTCGATCAGGTACAGCGTCGACAGGTCGACGACGCTCAGCAGCACCCCCGCGAGCAGGGGCCCCACGATCGCCCCGAACTGCATCACCGTCATGTTCAGCGAGTTGGCGGCGGGTAACTGCTCCCCGGGCAACATCCGCGGGATGGCGGCCGACCGCGTCGGAGAGTTCACCGCGTAGAACCCTTGCTGCACCGACAGCAGGCACAGCACCAACCACACATTGTTCAGCGCCAGCGCTGCCTGCAGCCACAACAGCACCGACGCGAGCGCCAGTCCGCACGACGAGATGATGAGCAGAAGCCTGCGATCCATTGCATCGGCCCATGCGCCACCCCACAGGCCGAACACCACGAGCGGGACCAGCGCGAAGATCCCTGCCAGTCCGACATAGGCCGAGTTCTGCGTGAGCACGTACAGCTGAACGGGCACGGCGAAGATCGTGAGATTCGCCCCGATGACGGTCGGGATGCCGGCCAGCCACAGCCGCCGAAAATCCGGCGTTCGCAGCGGTGTGGTGTCGGCGAAGAGGCTAGCCACCCTTGTGGAGGGTCAAGGGTGTCACGGGGGCGAGCGCAGCGACGGGGAGAATCACGGCTGCAGACGCTCGATGTGCTCGCCGGTCACCCGAATCCTGTTGTGCACCCGATTCTCTCGCCCCTGCCAGAACTCGACGACATCCGGCGCGATCAGGTACCCACCCCAGTTCGGCGGCACCGGGATGACATCGAGATTCTCGAACTTGGCGCTGACCTCGGCCAGTCGCCCCAACAGCGCCCCCCGCGACGCGATTGGGTGCGACTGATGCGACGCCCACGCCCCCAACTGGGAACCCCGGGGACGCTTGGACCAGTAGTCGGCGGTGGCCTCGGCGGACACCTTGGTCACGTGGCCGCGGACATGAACCTGGCGGCCCACTCCGTACCAGGGGAAGGTCGCCGACGCGTAGGGGTTCGCGGCGATCTGGGCGCCCTTGTCCGAGTCGTAATTGGTGTAGAAGCTGATCCCGGATTCGTCCACGCTCTTGCACAACACACTTCGGGTGACGGGCCTTCCCCGCGAATCGACAGTGCCGACCACCATCGCATTGGGCTCTGGCAGGCCTGCCCGTTCGGCGTCGGATATCCACGTGCGCAACAACGTGATCCATCCGTCGGCGAGCCAGTCGGCGTCCAGATCCGGGCTGCCGTCCTTCTCCACCGAGCCGTACTCCGCCCGCATCCGTGCCAAGTGCCCGCCGTCGTCGTGCGCCATACGCGTCGACGCTACGCCCGCCTGTTCACCGCCCCTTTACCGACCGCTGGTGACCCCATTCGAGCCAAGTGCAAGAATCCGAACTATGAGTGGCATGCCTGGGGTGCCCGACGACTTCGTCGCCGGCCTGGAAGGCGTCGTAGCCTTCACGACCGAGATCGCAGAACCCGACAAGGACGGCGGCGCGCTGCGCTACCGCGGCGTCGACATCGAAGAGCTGGTCGACCGACACGTCACGTTCGGCGACGTGTGGGCGCTGCTGGTCGACGGGGAGTTCGACCGCGGGTTGATGCCCGCCGAGCCATTCCCACTGCCCATCCACAGCGGCGACGTCCGCGTCGACGTTCAGGCGGGCCTGGCGATGCTGGCCCCGATCTGGGGCTACGCCCCGCTGCTCGACATCGACGATCAGACCGCCCGCGACCAGCTGGCCCGCGCCTCGGTGATGGCGCTGTCCTACGTCGCGCAGTCCGCCCGCGGCATCCATCAACCGGCAGTGCCGCAGCGCACCATCGACCAATGCTCCACCGTGACAGAGCGTTTCATGACCCGCTGGAAGGGCGACCCGGATCCCCGGCATGTCGAGGCGATCGACGCGTACTGGGTGAGCGCGGCCGAACACGGTATGAACGCGTCGACGTTCACCGCCCGTGTAATCGCCTCCACAGGTGCCGACGTGGCGGCTGCGCTGTCCGGGGCGGTCGGCGCGATGAGCGGGCCGCTGCACGGTGGCGCACCGGCCCGGGTGCTGCCGATGATCGACGAGGTCGAGCGCAGCGGTGATGCGCGCGCAGTGGTCAAGGACATCCTCGACCGCAAGGACAAGCTGATGGGCTTCGGGCACCGGGTCTACCGGGCCGAGGATCCGCGCGCCCGGGTCTTGCGGGCGACCGCGAAACGGCTCGACGCACCCCGCTACGAGGTGGCCGCCGCGCTCGAGCAGGCCGCGCTCGCCGAACTGCGCGAACGCCGCCCGGACCGTGCCATCGAGACCAATGTCGAGTTCTGGGCCGCGGTGATGCTGGACTTCGCCGAGGTACCCACCACGATGATGCCCGCCATGTTCACCTGCGGTCGGACCGCGGGCTGGTGCGCTCACATCATGGAGCAGAAGCGTCTCGGCAAGCTGGTGCGCCCGTCGGCCATTTACGTCGGCCCGCAGCCACGCAGCGTGGAGTCGGTCGTCGGGTGGGACCGCGTCTCGGTCGCGTGAGCGCCTCGACGTCGAAGACCTTCGCTACCGCCGCCGAGGCGTTCGTCGACCTCGTCGGTGCCATCCCCGCCGATGCGTGGGACGGGCCCGGCCTTGGCGACTGGGATGTGCGCTCGCTGGTCGGTCACACCTCGCGTTCGTTGATCACGGTGAGCACCTACCTGCAGACCCCGGCTGAGCGCGAGGACCTCGCGGGCCCTGTCGAGTACTACACCCGCATGCGCGACGTCGCGGCCTCCCTCGGCGCCGCCGACGTCACCGAGCGGGGCAGGCAGGCCGGCCGAGACCTCGGCGCCGACCCCGCCGTGGCGGTGGCCGATCTGCGCCGCCGCGTGCTGGCCGACCTGGCCGCTATCGACGACGACCCGTTGATCGCGGTGATCGGCGGGCTGGGCATCCGGCTGAGCGGCTATCTGCCGACGCGCACCTTCGAGATGGCCGTGCACGGTCTGGACATCGCCCGCGCCACCGGAATCGATTTCACGCCGCCGGCACCAGTCCTCGACGAGGCGACCGCGCTTGCCGCGCGTATCGGTGTCGCCCTGGGGCACGGCGAGGCGGTGCTGCTGTCGCTGACGGGCCGCGCGCCGCTGCCCGCCGGATTCTCCGTCGTGTAGCGCGAGGCTGGTGAAATCCCATTGCGATGAGTTTCCCTCGAGCGGATGGTCGGTAGTGGTGAACACCCGCCCTCGAGAGGAGCTCCCCATGACCGAGCCGACACGTCCCACCGCCCCCTTCCTCGTCCCCCACCTCGTCGTCGACGACGCTGCCGCAGCCATTGACTTCTACGTCAAGGCATTCGGGGCCACCGAGTGGATACGCATGCCCGGACCCGATGGCAAGTTGATCCACGCCGCGCTGGACATCAACGGGACGATGGTCATGCTGAATGACGACTTTCCCAAGATGAGCGGGGGAAAGTCGATGACGCCGACCGCCCTGGGCGGCAGCCCAGTCACCATCCACCTGCAGTTCGCTGACGACGTCGATGCCAGATTCCAACGGGCACTTGATGCCGGCGCCACCGTCATCGCCCCGCTGGAGGACCAGTTCTGGGGCGACCGCTACGGCGCCGTCCGTGATCCGTTCGGGCATCACTGGTCACTGGCGCAGACCGTTCGCGAGGTGGACATGGACGAGGTCGCCAAGTCGATGGGTCAGGGCTGAAACCGCTAGCGGCGCAATCCCGCGAGCAGGCGCCGTCCCAGTGAGGGGGTCGGTGCGCTCGCCGCGGCATCGAGCATCTCGGGGATCGTGGTGAACTTGTCGCGGGGCCGCAAATCGCCGCCGCGGGCGATCTCCGCGGCATCGATGGCCTTCCATCCGGCACCGTCGACGATGTCGGGCTGACGGCTACGCACCAGCCGGTCCATCGCGGCCGATCCACCCGTCGGATCGGCGAGCCGGCCCGTGTTGTAGTCGGCCACCAACTCAGCGACGGTCTGCGCCGCACACGACTTGTTGGTGCCGATGAACCCTGTCGGGCCGCGTTTGATCCAGCCCGCGACGTACGTGCCGGGCACTGCCGTCCCGCTGCCGGGGTCGAGGACCCGCCCGGCGTCGTTGGGCACCACGTCGGCGTCGTCGTCGAACGGCAGGTCGCGAATTGGCTTGCCGCGGTAGCCGATCGACGTGAGTATCAACCCGGCCTCCAGTGACCGAAGCTCGTCGGTGCCGGTGACCGCGAAGGTCATACCCTGCACGTGCGACTCACCGAGCACGCGCTGAGGGGTCAGCTGGTAGGCCAACCTGATGCGGGGTCGCATGCTCGGAGTCGAGGCGTCGCCGAGCTTCGACAGGACCTCAAGTTTATTGCGCGTCAACGGATCGGTTTCGTTCGCGAGGTCGCGCAGCACCAGCTCGTGATCCGCAGTGTCGAGCACCACCTCGTGCGTGTTCGTCAACCCGATCAACTCAGGCAGCGTGAAGGCGGACTGCGCGGGACCACGCCGGGCCGCGATCACGACCTCCCGTACCCGCGAGTCGCGCAGCGCTGCCAACGCCTGATCGGATATGTCGGTGCGGGCCAACCTGTCCGGGTCACTCGTCAGAATCCGGGCGACATCAAATGCGACGTTGCCATTGCCGACGATCACCACCCGCTCATGGCTCAGATCCACCGGAAGCGTGGTGAAGTCGGGATGCCCGTTGATCCACGCCACCAGTTCGGTGGCGGTTCCGCAGCCCGGCAGACCCATACCCTCGACATCGAGCCGACGGTCGTTGGGCGCTCCCACGGCGTAGAGCACGGCATGGTGATGTGCCATCAGCTCGGCATGGCTGACATGGGATCCGACCTCGACGTTGAGGTAGAAGGTGAACCCCGACGTGCGTGCCGTCCGATCGAACAGCCAGGTGACGCGCTTGGTGGTCTGGTGATCGGGGGCGACGCCGGCCCGGACCAACCCGTACGGTGTCGGCAGCTTCTCGAAGACGTTGACGCGCACACCCTTTTGCGTCAGAAGCTCGTCGGCGGCATACATGGCTGCCGGCCCGGACCCGACGATCGCCACGGTCAACGGGCCGCTCGGACGCGGGTGAATCATGGGTGCCTCGATCACCGGCGCCAGCTTCGACGTCGGCGGCAGCTTGCCCTCGCGCTTCGGGTAGAAGGACGCGTTGAGTTCGATGAACGGCAGCTGCTCGGGCTCGAGCTTCGAGGCGGGCGCGATGGCGCCGACCGGACAGGCCGAGACACACGCCCCACAGTCGACGCATGCCACTGGGTCGATGTAGAGCATCTCCGCCGTCGCGAAGCCCGGCTCATCCGGTGATGGATGGATGCAGTTCACCGGACACGCGTAAACACAGGACCCGTCGCTGCAACACGACTGGGTGATCACATGAGGCATGCGCCTACGCGACCGGGACCAGGTGCTGGCGTTGCGGCTCGCTGCGGTAGCGGCTGGGTGTGCCGTTGATCCGGCAGATCCGCCACATGAGCTTGGCAAGCGGGTTCATCAGGCCGGTGTCGTGGGCCAGCATCCGCACGTCGCCGAACATGTCGCGCAGCATCTGCCGAGACTCGGGCGAGCGGAAGAAGATCTCCTTGCGCACCGAGCGCGGGATGTCGAATTCCTTCCAGAACGCCCGCGGCGGCACGATGATGGCCGAACACAGGATCCGCATCGTCAGCGGGACGTAGAGCGACAGCCAGAACCGCTTGCGTCGCGGCAGATGGGGAACGCGCTTGCGCAGGTACTCATGGGCGAATGAGATGTGCCGCGCCTCCTCGGCCACGTGAATGGCCATGACACGCTCCATGATCGGATGCAGGGTCTTGCCCTCACGCAGGACGTTCTTCTGCGTGTGGTCGATCGGTTCCTCGCCGGCGAGAATGCCGAACCAGAACGGGATCGGCAGCGGTCCGGCGACCAGCGGGATGGTCGGCTGTATCCACTTGAGTAGCCGCGGCATGCCGGGCACATCGACGCCGATGCGGTTCACCATCTCCTGGAACATCATGGTGTGGTTGCACTCCTCGACCGCCTCGTGCAGGCAGTAGCGGTACTCCGGCGAACCATTGGGCGCCCAGAACGCGTACTCCATCAGGCCGCGGATCAGGATCGACTCGAAGTGCAGGCCGACCTTGGCGACGTTGGCCTGGCGCCACATGCCGATCTCGATCTGACGTTCCTTGGACTGCGCCTGGTACCAGGCGTGTTTTCCGAACGGGTCCGTCCCGGGCAGGATCCAGCGCTCATCGTTCGGGATCACCGCGAACTCCGGCGAGTCCCACGCGATGTCGGTGTAGGGATTGAAGTTGCGTCGCACCGAGCCCTCGGACAGTGTGTTGAGCATGTCCACGTATGCGGTGTCGTCGAGGACGTCCATGTTCTTGCGCCAGCGCCGGATGATGCGCGTCCTACCCGGATTGGGTGCGGTCTTGACGGCCATTCGAAGCCTCCCGTGAGGTTTACATTTGTCGGCTTGCTGTCTAAACACAGTACCCGTGGTCCCAGGTTTTGAACATGACTTGCGCGATATGTGCGCCAGCCAGGTAATCCCAGTCACATGTGAGGCAGGTCACGTCAAATGGTGAAGCTGAAGAGCGCCGCCGAGATCGAGTCGATGGCCGCGGCGGGTGCCGTCGTCGCCGAGGCCCTGCGCGCAGTCGTCGCGCACGCCGCTCCGGGCTGCTCGACAAGGGACCTCGACGCCGTGGCCGCCGACGTGCTGGCCAGGCACGGGGCGACATCGCCGTTCCTGAACTACCACCCGCGGTGGGCGCCCTCACCGTTTCCCGCGGTCCTGTGCACCAGCGTCAACGACGCCGTCGTGCACGGCATCCCCACGACTGCGGTGCTCGCCGAGGGCGACCTGGTCTCGGTGGACTTCGGTGCCGTCCTGAACGGCTGGTGCGGTGACGCCGCCCGCAGCTTCGTCATCGGCGCGGCAGATCCCCGCGACACCGCACTCATCGAGGCAACCAACGCCGCCCTGGCCGCGGGTATCGCCGCGGTCCGACCGGGGAACACCCTCGGCGATATCGGCCACGCGATCGCCACGTCCGCGCGGCGCGCAGGTTACGGGATGCTCGCCGACCACGGCGGTCACGGCATCGGCCGCACCATGCACGAAGATCCCCACGTGCCCAACGAGGGCCGTCCCGGCAAGGGCATGAAACTGCGGCCCGGCCTTGTCATCGCGATCGAACCCATGCTGATCGCCGACGGCTCCGACGACTACAAGCACGACTCCGACGGTTGGACGCTGCGCACCGCCAGCGGGGCGCGTGCCGCGCACAGTGAGCACACCGTCGCCGTCACCGCCGACGGTGCCCGAATCCTGACCAACTGACGACGGCCGGGAGGCATTTCGGCGGCTCTACCGGGTCCCGAAATCCCCCGTCGCGGTCATCTTGTTGCCGTCGCTGACCGCCGAGAACCCCGCCTCGGTCAAACCGCAGTCCGTGATGATCGCGCGGTGACCTGGGCTGTTCATCCACGACGTGACCGCGGTTGCCGGGTTGCCCGCGGAGCCGGTGCCCCAGAAGACGACCTCGCCGACTTCGGCGTACTGCGTGTAGCCGGCGTCCGTGACGCGCTGGACCAGGGAGGAGCCGTCCGAACCGGTGTGCTCGGCCACCCCGCTCACGAGCATGTCCCTGGCGTGCCGCTCCGCGGATGCAGTCAGCTGCGGGTTGGCCGCGACGGGCCCACAGCCGTTCGCCGCGCGAGTCGCGTTGATCTCGCTCAGCACCGCGCCGCCCTGATCACCGCCTACGGGTCCGTCCGGGCCGTCGGCCTGGGCCGGCACCGCGGCGAGCGCCGTTCCGAACACCACCATGGCCGCCACACATATCGAGTCAAGCGTCGAAATTCTTCCGCGACTGATCACATGCCCTCCAAGAGGTCAGTCCCCGACCCCTCCCCGGGTGGACACCACGGGGTTCAATGCAAGGAGGGGGTACCCACATTTCGGGTTTTTCTGCACGCCCTCCCCGGCCAGAAAGTGCGCAAGTCCGGTCACTACCCTTAGCGGCATGGCCGAACTCGTGATTCCCGCCGACCTCAAGCCCGCCGACGGACGCTTCGGATGCGGGCCGTCCAAGGTCCGCCCCGAACAGCTGCAGGCGCTCGCCGCCGCGGGCCACCTGTTCGGCACGTCGCATCGGCAGGCTCCGGTGAAGAACCTGGTCGGTCGGGTCCGCGACGGCATCCGGTCGCTCTTTGCGCTGCCCGACGGCTACGAGGTCATCCTCGGCAACGGCGGCTCCACCGCGTTCTGGGACGCCGCCGCGTTCGGCCTGGTCGACAAGCGTTCGCTGCATCTGACCTACGGCGAGTTCAGCGCGAAGTTCGCCTCGGCGGTGGCGGCCAACCCCTTCGTCGGCGACCCCATCGTCATCAAGGCCGACGCAGGCAGCGCGTCGCAGCCGCAGTCGGATCCGTCGGTGGACGTCGTCGCATGGGCCCACAACGAAACCTCGACGGGCGTCGCACTTGGAGTGCAGCGTCCGGCCGGTGACGCCCTGGTCGTCATCGATGCGACGTCGGCGGCCGGCGGCCTGCCCGTCGACATCTCCGATACCGACGCCTACTACTTCGCGCCGCAGAAGAACTTCGCCTCCGACGGCGGGCTGTGGCTGGCCGTCATGAGCCCGGCCGCGCTGGCCCGCGTCGAGTCGATCGCCGCGTCGGGCCGGTGGGTGCCCGACTTCCTGTCGCTGCCGATCGCGATCGACAACAGCCTCAAGAACCAGACGTACAACACACCGGCCATCGGCACGCTGGTGATGATGGCCGAGCAGCTCGACTGGCTCAACGGCAACGGCGGCCTCGACTGGGCCGTCAAGCGCACAGCCGACTCGTCGTCGCGGCTGTACACGTGGGCCGAGGCATCCAGTTACGCCACACCGTTCGTTGCCGACCCCGCCCTGCGCTCGCAGGTCGTCGGCACCATCGACTTCAGCGATTCGGTCGATGCCGCCGCGGTCGCCAAGGTGCTCCGCGCCAACGGCATCGTCGACACCGAGCCGTACCGCAAGCTCGGCCGCAACCAGCTCCGGATCGCGATGTTCCCCGCCGTCGAACCCGACGACATCAGTGCGCTCACCGCGTGCGTCGACTGGGTCGTTGAGCGGTTGTAGGCAGCACCTGCAGTCAACCCCCGCGTGTCAACGCGGTCACGAGTCGGTAACGCAGTAGGGTCATCGATTAAGCCGCGCTAGGTCCGGCGGCCAGAGGAGGTCTGGAATGCGGGAACTCAAGGTTGTTGGACTCGACGTCGACGCCGATCGCATCATCTGCGAAAGCACGGACTCCCCAGAGAAGTTCATCCTGAATGTCGATGACCGCCTGCGCGCCGCAGTGCGCGGGGAGCGCGTCATATCGCGTCAACCCGAAGTCGAGGTCGAGATTCCGAACACGTTGCGCCCCCGAGACATCCAAGCCAAGATCCGCGCGGGCGCATCCGTCGAACAGGTCGCCTCGGCGGCCGGTGTTGACATCGCACGCGTCGAGAGATTCGCTCACCCGGTGCTTCTCGAGCGCTCGCGCGCGGCCGAACTCGCGACCGCCGCACACCCGGTGCTCGCCGACGGCCCGTCGGTGCTGACACTGCTCGAGACGGTGACGACGTCACTCGTAGGACGCGGCCTCGACCCGGAGTCGACGAACTGGGATGCCTGGCGCAATGAGGACGGCCGCTGGACGGTACAGCTGGCGTGGAAGGCCGGCAGGTCGGATAACGTCGCGCACTTCCGGTTCACGCCCGGCGCACACGGCGGCACGGCCACCGCGTTCGACGATGCCGCCGCCGAACTCGTCGACCCCGACTTCGACCGGCGCCCGCTGCGCGCCGTGGCACCCGTGCCGCAGCTGGACTTCTCGATGCCCGCACCTGTTGCCCCGCCGGCACCTGCTCCTGCGCCTGAACCGGTCGCCGCACCCGAACCGCCAGCCGCCCCTCCCGCGGCCAAGCCGGCACGCGCGCGTCGACGCAAGCCCGAGGTGCCTGCCTGGGAGGACGTCCTGCTGGGCGTCCGCTCCGGCACCCAGCCGTGAGCTGATCCTGGCGGTCTAGCCGCCGAGCACGATCGCCAGCATCGCCACCCAACCGATCGCGACGCCGACGGCACTGCCCAGGACGAACCACCGCCATACCGGGCGGGTGCGCCATCCCCACACCGTCGGTGCGAGACCACCGACCGCGACGATGTTGAGGCCCACCGCCAGTAGTGGATGCACACGGGTGAGACCGAGGCTCAGCACGATGATCGCCGCAGCCGTCAGCGCCGCGACGAATGCGGCCACCGTCAGCCCGGTCCCCCAGGGCGTGGCTTCGTCCGTCACGGGTGAACCCTAGCCCGCTCGTAGAACGCCAGCGCGGCAGCAGTCGCGACGTTGAGCGAGTCGGTGCCACGCGACATCGGGATCCGCACGCGCACATCGCTCGCACGCATCGCCCGCTCGCTCAAGCCGGGCCCCTCAGCGCCGACGAGCATCGCGACCCGATCATCGGCCAGCCCCGACATCGCCTCCGCCAGCGATGGCGCGGCCGGAGCGGGTGTCATGGCCAGCAACCGGAACCCCTTGTCTCGCAGCGTATCCAGATCAGCCGGCCAGTCCGGAGCCCAAGCGTAGGGCACCAGCAGCGCATGCCCCATGGAGACCCGGACCGCCCGCCGATAGAGCGGATCGGCGCAGCCGGTGCCGAACACCACCGCGTCAACGTCCAGGCCCGCCGCGTTGCGGAATATCGAGCCCAGATTCTCGTGGTCGTTGACACCCTCGAGCACCGCCACGGTGCGGGCGCCGTCCAGCACCGCCTCCAGCGTCAACTCCGCGGGCCGGGCAGCCGCCGCGAGAACCCCGCGGTTGAGGTGGAAGCCGACCACCTCGGCCATCACCTCGGCGCTGGCGCGGTAGTACGGGGCGTCGGTGCGTGCGAGGTCGTCGGTCAGCTCGCGCAGCCGCCGGTCGGTTCCGAGGAAGGCGCGCGGGGTGAACCGCGACACCAGCATGCGCTGCACCACCAGCACACCCTCGGCGATCACCAAACCCTTGCCGCTCGGCAGATCGGGCCTGCGGTCAATGCTGTTGAGGTCTCGAAAGTCATCGAGTCGGGGGTCGGCCGGATCGTCAACGTCAACGACGTTGGCCGCGCGGGCGGGCCCGCTCACGTGCCTTCGTCGACGATCGCCGACATGAGATCGGCGGCCTGGAGCAGGGTCTCGCGCTGGTCGGGCGTCAGTTCGGCCAGCCGCTGCTGCAGCCACTCGCGGCTGGCGCGGCGCTCCGCCTCGATCAGCTCGAGACCCGACTGCGACGCCGACACCAGCACCTGGCGGCCGTCGTCGGGATGAGCGGCCCGGTTCACGAAGCCCAGGTCGGCCAGCGAGGCGATAACCCGCGTCATCGACGGCGGACGCACGCGTTCACGCACGGCCAGCGCACCGGGGGTCATCGGTCCCTCCTTGGCCAGCGAGGCCAGTGCCGACAACTGCGACAGCGACACCGGTGAATCCGGTCTGCGGAAGCGCAACTGCCTGGCCAGCCGCACCACCGCCAACGACAGGTCGCTGGCCAGGCGGGCGTTGGCGTCGCTCACGAGGCATCAGACTACCGACCGGCCACCTGGATCGGTCGCAGGGACGCAGCCGCGCATCGACTAGGTTGACTTTGTGGCCGGATCCGACCCCGGCGCGCCCGCCCAGCGGGAGGCGCCCGAACCACCCGCGCTGCCTGCCGCCCTGCTGCAGCCGTGGCCGGTCATCGTGGTTATCGCCGCGGGGTGGTTCATCGCGGCAATCCTGGCCTTCACGCTGCCCGCTCTGCACGAGTGTCGCCCCGTCACCATCGCGGGCCTCGGCGTCGGAGTCCTTGGCACAGCGATCTTTCTGTGGCAACGTCGCGCCGTACGCCGCGGCTCCCGTGGAGCCCAGAGCGGCCTGACCTGAAAGCTGGAGGGGTAATGGCGGAACCGTTGTTGCAAGCCGAGATCGACATCACCGCACCGCCCGCCAAGGTGTGGGCATTGGTGTCGGACCTCTCCCAGATGCCTCGCTGGAGCCCGCAGTGCCGGATGATGCGGGCGTTCGGCCCGCTTCGCCCGGGCACCCGGACCGTCAACCTGAACCGGCGCGGCTACATGTTCTGGCCGACCACCAGCCGGATCACCGAGTTCGACCCGGAGCGCAGGCTGGCGTTCCGGGTCAACGAGAACAACACCGTCTGGTCCTACGAACTGGAACCCACTGCCACCGGCACCCGCCTCATCGAGAGCCGGCACGCCGAGAACGGCGTCAAGGCCGTGTCGAACGCTCTGGTGAACTCCCTGATGGGCGGTGTGCCCAGCTTCGAACAGGAACTGCTCGAGGGGATGAACGATTCGTTATCTCGTATCAAGGCCGCCGCGGAGGCGGTTTAGGAATCAGCGGCCGCGGAGGCCTAGCTACGGGTCGGTGAGGTCGATCACACCGTCGTCGAACGGCTCGAACAGCGGCGAGCCGATCTGCGCGGCAGGCGGTGTGTCCGAGTGCGCACCGCAGCCGTACTCATCCGCCACCACGTGTCCGTCGGCCGACATGTCGTTGGCGCACACACCGAACATCCTGCCCAGTGATCCGGCCAGCGGGAGGTAGAAACCGCAGTCGCGGCACACCTTGCGGGTGGACTTGGCCATCGCCGATCCCGGCCCGTAGTCGCCCTCAAACCAGCGCTGCGCCGCCTCGACGCGGCCCAGATCGCTGAGCACCTGCTTGCGGCCAAGGCCGATCTCGCCAGCGAGTTCGTCGAGTTCCTCGTCACCGGAGGATAGGAACCCCGGCACCAGACGGGGATCGTTGGGCGGCGGTGCCAGCAGGTCACCGGGGCCCAGATCGCCCGGCTGCACCCGCTCGTGCCACGGGACCCACTTCGGCGCCAACAGCGCCGTCGGCCCGGGAACCAGCACGACCTCGCTGACCGTCGCGTGGTCTGCGCCCGGATACGCGGCCACCACAACGGCCCACTGCCAGCCTTGATAGCCCGGCATGTTCGCGAGGAAGCGGTGCGTGGCGGCGGTCAGATCGTCGAAGCTCGCGCCGAGGTATTCGCCGACCTGATCCTCGGCTGCCTCCCCCGAGGCGTCGACGATCGCGGAGCGCGCCAAGTCCACGGCGCCCATCAGCACCGCGGTGAGATCCACCGAGTTAATCGGCGAAGCGGCTGCGGAGTCGAGCTCGGCGGGTTCGGTCATGCTGTCCATCACAGTCGATTCTGCCTGACGCAGGGCGAGCAAAGCCACACCGGCTGCCCTGCGGGCCGCCGTCTGGTGCATGGGGAACAATCGAGAGTGTGAACGGACCGCGTCATGACCCCGCCGATCAGGGGGACCCGCGGCATCACCAGTACCACCCGCCACGGCCGCCCACCGACCGTGGCGCCGAACACCCGGGGATGGCCAACTACCCCAGCGGCGACGCCGAGTACCGCCGGCGGACCCGTCGAAATTCATCGTCGGAGAGCGCGAACCGCTGGCTGCCACCGCTCGACGAACCCCAGGGCCAGCAGAGCTACGAGAGATACTCCGACTCGCCGCGCGCCGGCGTGGGCCAGAGCGCCGGGCAGCGAGTCACCGTCACCCGTGCGGCCGCACAGCGCAGCCGCGAGATCGGATCCAAGGCGTACGGCCTGTTCCATCGTGCGGCCACCGCCGACGGCGCTGACAAATCCGGGCTGACCGCACTGACATATCCCGTGATGGCCAACTTCGCGGCCGACTCCGCGATGGCTGTCGCGCTGGCCAACACCCTGTTCTTCGCCGCCGCCTCCGGGGAGAGCAAGGGCAAGGTCGCGCTCTACCTACTGATCACCATCGCCCCGTTCGCCATCATCGCCCCGCTGATCGGTCCCGCCCTGGACCGGCTGCAGCACGGCCGCCGCGTCGCGCTGGCGTTGTCATTCGGATTGCGCACCGTGCTGGCAGTGGTGCTCATCGCCAACTACGACGGCGCCAACGGCAGCTTCCCGTCCTGGGTGCTCTACCCCTGCGCGCTCGGCGCCATGGTGTCGTCGAAGTCGTTCAGCGTCCTCCGCAGCGCGATGACGCCTCGCGTGCTGCCACCGAGCATCGACCTGGTTCGGGTGAACTCGCGGCTGACCGTGTTCGGGCTGCTGGGCGGCACCATCGTGGGCGGGGCCATCGCCGCGGGCGTGGAGTATCTGTTCAACATGTTCGGACTGCCCGGCGCGCTCTACGTCATGGTTGCGGTGACGGTGGCCGGCGCGGTGCTCTCGATGCGGATACCGAAGTGGGTGGAGGTCACCGAGGGTGAGGTGCCCACCACCTTCAGCTATCACGGCCCCACCGAGAAGCTCGGCCGGACCGTCGACGGCCACCCCGTCAGGCCCGGCAAGCCCGCCCGACAACCCATGGGCCGCAACATCATCACCTCGTTGTGGGGCAACGTCACCATCAAGGTCATGGTCGGGTTCCTGTTCCTCTATCCGGCCTTCGTCGCCAAGTCCCACGACGCCAGCGGGTGGGAGCAGCTGCGCATCCTGGGGCTGATAGGCGCGGCCGCGGCCATCGGAAACTTCGCGGGCAACTTCGCCAGCGCGCGCCTGCGTCTCGGCCATCCCGCGAAGCTGGTGGTGCGTGCGGTGACCGCGGTGACCGCCGTGGCGCTGTTGACCGCGGTCACCGGCAACCTGTACGTCGCCGCGTTCGCCACTCTCGTCACGTCGGGAGCGAGCGCGGTGGCCAAGGCCTCGCTGGACGCCTCGCTGCAGGATGACCTCCCCGAGGAGTCCCGTGCCTCGGCATTCGGCCGGTCGGAGTCCCTTCTGCAGTTGGGCTGGGTGTCCGGCGGCGCGATGGGCGTGCTGATCTACACCGACCTGTGGGTAGGGTTCACCGCGATAACCGCCGTCCTCATCCTCGGCCTGGCCCAGACGTTGGTGAGCTACAACGGCGACTCGCTAATCCCAGGCTTTGGCGGTAACCGCCCAGTGCTGGCCAACCAGGAGGGCGGACGGATGAACTCGGCGCCGGTGTCCCGAAAGTGAAGAAGGTCATCGCGGTACTGGGCGTCGTGGCGGTGCTGGCCACGGCGGCCACGGCGGTGTTGATCTGGCAGCTCAGCCGCGGTCATCACGCCGGGCATCCCGAGATCAGCGCGTACACGCACGGTCAGTTGGAGCGCGTCGGGCCGTACCGCTACTGCGACGTCTACGACCTCAACCGCTGCGACATCCCCGAGACCGTCGGCGAGCTCAACGTCTCGTCGGGTGATCCCGTGCAACTCTCGGTGCCCCCGGCCATCGCACGTGCCCCGTGGGTGCTGCTGCGGTCCTACGAGGACGGGAAGTCCGAGGACACCCAGGAGTTCCGGCCCGACAGCAAGATCGCCGTGACCATCCCGACCGTCGACCCGCACCGCGGCAGGCTCACCGGCATCGCGGTAATGCTGCCCACCCTGGTGCGCGACGAGCAGGACAACCAGTTCCCGTGGCCGCACGCCGAGTGGTCGGTCCGGACCGTCTGGTCCTAGCCGGCCCCGTGGCCCTCGGGCACGCGCTCACCCTCGCGCGTCGGCCCGGGTGGGGTGCCGTCACCGAACGGCCTGCCGCCCAACGCCTCTCGACCGTGCGGGTCGAGCCAGTCGGCGAGTTCGGGCCCCTTGGGCACGATGCGGGTCGGGTTGATGTCGGCGTGCACGATGTAGTAGTGCGCCTTGATTTGCACGAAGTCCACGGTGTCGCCGAATCCGGGCGTCTGGAACAGATCACGCGCGTAGGCCCACAACACCGGCATCTCGGCGAGCTTGGCCCGATTGCACTTGAAGTGGCCGTGATAGACGGGATCGAAGCGCGCCAGCGTGGTGAACAGCCGCACGTCGGCCTCGGTGATGGTGTCCCCCACCAGGTATCGCTGACCACTCAGCCGCTCGGTGAGCCAGTCCAGAGCGGTGAACAGTCGGTCATAGGCGGCGTCGTACGCCTCCTGTGAACCGGCGAAGCCGCACCGATAGACGCCGTTGTTGACCTCGGTGTAGACGCGCTTGGCGACCTCATCGATCTCGGCGCGCAGCGGTTCGGGGTAGAGCTTCGGCGCGCCGTCGCGGTGATACGCCGTCCACTCCGTCGAGAGGTCCAGCGTCATCTGGGCGAAGTCGTTGGTGACGACCGCTCCGGTGGGCACGTCGACGATCGCCGGCACCGTGATGCCCTTCGGGTACTGCGGATCGCGCTTGAAGTAGGCGTCCTGCAGCCGCGGAATCCGCAGCACCGGGTCCACACCGCCGGGATCCAGGTCGAATGTCCAGGACCGCTGGTCATGTGTCGGCCCGCAGAACCCAATGGACAGAACGTCTTCCAGCCCCAGTAGCCGACGGACGATGATCGCACGGTTCGCCCACGGGCAGGCCCTGGCGACCACCAGACGGTATCTACCCGGCTCGACGGGATAGCCGTCTCTACCGTCGGCGGTGATGCGGGTGGAGATGTAGTTGGTGTCTCGGGAGAACTCGCCCTTGGGGTTCACGTAGCTCACCCACCCAGTCTTGCGCGCCGAACGTGAACTCGTGTGTGAGAAATCAGCGCGAGTTCGCACATTTCTTCACGCTCGGCGGACACCAGACCTAGGCGTCGAGTTCCTGCGCGACGGCCTTGACCACCTCGGACACCCGGCGCGCGATCTTGCGGTCGGGGTAACGCCCCTTGCGCAGCTCGGGCTGCACCGCTCCCTCGAGCAGTGTGATCATGTCCTCGACCATCCCGTGCAGCTCATCGGGGGTGTGCTTGCGCTCGACGGCCGATGAGGCGGCCTCGCGGCGCGTGCGGGTCAGGCTCGGTGGCGGGTCGAGCACCTTGACGCTCAGCGCCTGGGGCCCGCGCCGTCCCGCGGCGATGCCGAACTCGACCTTTTGGCCGGGCTTGAGTTCCTCGACCCCCGACGGCAGAGCCGACGAACCGACATAGACGTCCTCGCCCTCTTCCTGGGAAAGGAAGCCGTAACCCTTGTCGGCGTTGTACCACTTAACCTTGCCGGTCGGCACTGGAGTTCACCCGCTCGTCATCTCGCTGGACATCATCAATAACATCATTAACGCGTCCCGCCTAAGCAGGACGCGAATGCCGACGATCCTACTCGGACGCCGCCACGGCCAGCGACCCCTTTGGTCGGTAGCCTGAGAACCACCGCAGGAGGAAGACAATGCGCCTGATACTGAACGTCATCTGGTTGATCTTCGGCGGCCTGTGGCTCGCGCTGGGGTACTTCCTCGCGGGGATCATCTGCTTCATCCTCATCGTCACCATCCCCTTCGGCTTCGCCGCGTTCCGCATCGGCGTCTACGCGCTGTGGCCGTTCGGCTACACCGTGGTCGACAAGCCCGGCCCCCGCCCCGGTGCGCTGATAGGCAACGTCATCTGGGTCATCGTGGCGGGTATCTGGCTGGCCATCGGCCACGTTCTGACCGCCATCGCAATGGCGATCACCATCATCGGAATCCCGCTGGCACTGGCGAATCTGAAACTGATCCCGGTCTCACTGTTCCCACTCGGCAAGGAGATCGTCCCCGCCGACGTCGCGTCGGGCCGCCTGGGAGCGTCAGCATGACCCCGACCAATCTCGGCCTGCCAACGGTGCAGCGCCCCCGCGGACCGGTGTCCGAGGCGCCGGCCGACGGCCCCCTGCTCGACACCTTTGGGCGCGCGGCCAAGGACCTGCGCGTCAGCCTCACCGACCGCTGCAACCTGCGCTGCACCTACTGCATGCCCGCCGAGGGGCTGGACTGGCTTCCCGGGGAGCAGCTGCTGACCGCGGCCGAGCTGGCCAGGCTGCTGGGCATCGCCGTCACCCGCCTCGGCATCACCAACGTGCGGTTCACCGGCGGCGAGCCCCTGGTGTCGAGCCATCTGGAGGATGTGATCGCCGCGGCGGCAGCACTGCGACCCCGCCCCCAGATCGCGTTGACCACCAACGGCGTCGCGCTGGCCCGGCGGGCGGCGAAGCTCAAGGCGGCGGGCCTGGACCGGGTGAATGTCTCACTGGACACGGTGGACGCCGCGCGGTTCACCCACATCACCCGGCGTGACCGGCTCACCGACGTCCTCGAGGGGCTCGCCGCCGCAGCGGCCGCGGGCCTCGCACCGGTGAAGGTCAACGCAGTGCTGGATCCCGTGACGGGTCTCGACGACGCGGTGCAACTGCTGAGGTTCTGCCTGCTGCACGGCTATCAGTTGCGCATCATCGAGCAGATGCCGCTGGACGCCGAACACCTGTGGCGCCGCGACGAGAACATCACCGGCGCCGACATCCTCGGCGCGCTGCGCCGCCACTTCGATCTGCAGCCCGATAGCGAGCCCCGAGGATCCGCCCCCGCGCAGCTCTGGCGGGTCGACGGCGGGCCAGCCACAGTCGGCGTCATCGCGTCGGTGTCGGAGTCCTTCTGTTCGGCATGCGACCGCACCCGCCTCACCGCCGACGGCCAGATCCGAAGCTGCCTGTTCTCCACCGAGGAGACCGATCTCAAGCGACTACTGCGCTCCGGCGGATCAGACGACGCGATCGAGAGTGCCTGGCGGGCCGCGATGTGGGCCAAGCCAGCGGGGCACGGCATCAACGAGCCCGGCTTCGTACAGCCGGACCGGCCCATGAGCGCGATCGGGGGCTGACGGTGCTTGAGGTGACCATTCGATACTTCGCTGCCGCGCGCGCCGCTGCCGGCACGGAGTCGGAAACGCTGGGCCTGGCGCCCGGCACCACCATCGACGGCCTGGTGGGAGCGCTGCGGGGCCGGAGCGCCGACCTGGCCAGCGTGCTCGACCGATGCTCATTCCTCTGCGACGGCATGGCCGTACGGGACCGCACCGCGCGGCTCGCAACAAATCAGACGGTCGATGTCTTGCCACCGTTCGCCGGTGGATAATCGTGATTTGCGTCACATAACGAAATGGTCACGAACTGGCCACCACCAGTAGTTATGTGTCTGAACTCCAGGGGAAACGTCCGAGCGGCCTGCGCCTTTAAAGTCCTCATAATATTTGCCAGAACCGGAAACGCCGTGGGCGGCAAAAGATGACGGGACTGGGCCTACCCGTTAGCGTCAGACCCCAAGCCACTTGACCCCCATTGGGTGGCCCGCTGTGCCCGATTACGCCGAACTTCCATCCGTTGGGCACGGCTGACAACAACTTCGTGGATGGAGGCGGGGGACCCAACCGGTCCACCGAGCAATAAGGACCAGGGATCGCATGCGATCCCTTGGGGTGAAGCCGACACTCGTGCCGGCCGGGCAACCTCTTGAGCCCGAACCCGACAGCTGACCTCGTAGGCGTGGACGAGAGGACTTCTTGTACCTATGAGTGCACGGCACCGTAAGCCAACTGCATCCCCCACTGCGAAAAGCGTCGCCAAGATCGCCTTCACTGGCGCGGTGATCGGCGGCGGCAGCCTTGCCCTCGCCGGACAGGCAGGCGCTGCGACCGACGGCGAATGGGACACCGTCGCAAGTTGTGAATCCGGTGGAAACTGGGCCATCAATACCGGCAACGGCTACCAGGGTGGGCTGCAGTTCTCGCCCGGCACCTGGTCGGGCCACGGCGGTGGCGAGTACGCCCCCGCCGCGCACCTTGCCAGCAAGGACCAACAGATCGCCGTCGCTGAGCGCGTGCTGGCCTCGCAGGGCCGCGGCGCATGGCCCACCTGCGGCCGCGGACTCTCCGCATCGACACCGCGCAACGTTCTCGCCGATGCCCCGCAGCCGCTCGACAACCCCCAGATCAACGGCGAACTGCCGCCCGCTCCCGAGCTGTGGGCAGCACCCGTCCCGGCCGCCCCGCCGGCTCCCGAGTTGCCGCCGCCGCCCGAGGGCTTCATGCCGCTGGACGCACCGCTGCCGGAGGCCCCTCCGCCACCGCCGCCCGCACCCGACCTTCCCCCGCCGCCCCCTGAGGGTGCCGTGCCGCTGGACGCACCGCTGCCCGTCGATCCGGCCCTCGCACCGCCGCCCGCACCCGACCTGCCGCCGCCGCCCCCCGAGGGCGCCGCACCGCTGGACGCACCGCTGCCCGTCGATCCGGCCCTCGCACCGCCGGCCGACCCGGCCGTCATGCCACTCGACGCACCGATCGATCCCGCGCTGACCGTCGGCGCCCCCGCACCTGTCGACCCGATGCTTCCCCCGCCACCGGCTCCGCCGGTGATCGAGGCAGCCAACTGGGACGTCGCACCGGAGGCACCGGCCCCCGTCGAGCAGCCTGAGGTCTGGGCATTGCACGCGGGTGACCTCGCACTCGACCCCGTGCTTCCCGCGCCGCCACTGCCTCCCGTCCCGCCGGCACCTGCCGCAGCGCCGGCAGCCGCAGCCGATCCACTGGCGCCGCTGAACGCCGTGGACAGCACGGCGCCTGTCGCCGAGGCCGCAGGCACGCTTCCCGCGCCGGCAGAGGGCACCCCGCACATCCCCAGCCCGGATGCGCTTCCCCCGGGGTCCACGATGGATCCCAGCGCCCAGGGCAACGAGCGCCCCAATGTCAGTTACCTCAAGGATCTGTGGCAGGCCGTGCAGAGCCAGGAGATCAGCGGCAAGGAAGCCCTGATCATGGGTATCGCTCAGCGTGGCATGAACACGCCGTACCCCGAGCAGGCTCCGGGCCCGAACGTTCCGCTCGGCCCCGTCGATCCGGCTGCCGGACCGCCGCCACCTCCCGGGGCTCCCGTGCCGGCACCTGGACCCGCACCGGTTCTTCCCGAAGCACCGCTGCCCCCGGCGTAGTCACGCAGGGGTGGGTCGGTGCGCGGTTAGGCCGAGCCGACCCACTCCTCGGTGCCGTCGGAGAAGTACTGGTGCTTCCACACCGGTAACCGCTCCTTGACGGTGTCGACGAGCAGCGCGCACGTCTCGAATGCGGCCTTTCGATGATCGGCGGACACAGCGGCGACCAACGCCGCATCACCGATGTGCAGGGTGCCGATGCGGTGGCTCACCGCGATCGCACGGACGCCCTGACAGCTGCTGGCGATCTCCTGGGCCACGTCGGTCAGAGTCTGCAGCGCGGTCGGGTGTGCCGAGTACTCCAACCGGACGACGCTTCGTCCTCCGTCGTGATCGCGCACCACACCGGAGAATCCGACCACGGCCCCTGCGGCCTCGTGGGAGACCAGTGCCTCGTACTCGGCAAGGTCGATCGTCTCCTCGGTGAGCGCGACGCGCAGCACTTCGGTCATCGTGGGTGGTCCCCTCCAGAGAGTTGGTCAAGGGCGTGCTCGAGCACATCGGCAAGGACGCCGAGCCCGTCCTTCACACCGCCGGGAGAGCCCGGCAGGTTCACAATGAGCGTCCCGTCCCGCACTCCGCACACTCCGCGTGACAGCACGGAGGTGGGCACATGCGGCAGTCCGGAGCGCCGGATGGCATCGGCCAGCCCGGGAATCTCGTAGTCGACGATCACCGCGGTCGCATCTGCGGTCCCGTCGGTGGGCGAGATACCCGTGCCACCAGATGTCAGGATCAGGTTGACCCGCTCGTTGACAGCACCTATCAGCGCCCGGCTGACCGCGACACCGTCGGACACCACGGTCGGGGGCGCCACATCGAAACCACGCTGGGTGAGCCAGTCAACGATGACGGGACCGGTGCGGTCCTCGTAGACGCCGGCAGCGGCGCGAGTCGAGGCAATGACGACCCGGGCGGTGCGAGGTGTCATCGACGGCTCTGCGCGCGAGCGGCCGTCACTGCCGCTCCCAGGCCCCGGTCTTGCCGCCGTCTTTGCGCACCACGGCGATGCCATCGATGATGGCGGCCGGGTCGACGGCCTTGAGCATGTCGTAGAGCGTCAGCGCGGCCACGCTCACCGCGGTGAGTGCCTCCATCTCGACGCCCGTGCGGTCGGTGGTGCGCACCGTCGCGGTGATTTCGACATCGGTTGTGCCGATGGAGAACTCGACGTCGACTCCGGTGAGTGCGAGTTGGTGGCACAGCGGGATGAGGTCGCTTGTTCGCTTGGCGGCCAGGATGCCCGCGATGCGCGCGGTTGCCAGCGCGTCACCCTTGGGCAGTCCGCCGGATGCGATGAGTTCGACGACGTCGGCGCGGGTGCGCAGCGTTCCCGTCGCGACGGCGGTGCGTTTGGTCGCGTCCTTGCCGGTCACGTCAACCATGTGCGCCGCGCCCGATTCGTCCAGGTGCGAGAGCCGATGCGGTTGGGCTGCCACGGCTATCTGTTGACGACGGTGACCGGGTGCATATACGGCAGCTGCTCAGCGGGCAGCGGGAACGTCACCTCGCCGAACGGCGACAGAGCGCCGGTCCGGTCGGTCGCGAGTTCGCTGACGGCGTGATCGCCGTCCTCGACGGCCGGCCAGCCGTTGTCGACGTAGTGCTTCTGGGCCTTGTCATTAGCCTTCTTGTCAGCCACGCCCCACATTGTGACAGGCGCATCGATGACAGGCGAGACCGGTCGGCTGGCTTAGGCTGGTGGTCAATGACCGAACCCAACTCCGCGATACCGTTGGGCGCCTGGTTGGCCGACCTGTCCGACGAACAGCTGATCCGACTGCTGGAGTTGCGACCCGACCTCACGCAGCCGCCGCCCGGCTCGATCGCGGCCCTGGCCGCCAGGGCGCAGTCCCGGCAGTCGGTGAAGGCCGCCACCGACGACCTCGACTTCCTGCACCTGGCCGTCTTGGACGCGCTATTGCTGCTGCAAGCCGACGCCGCGGCGGTGCCCGTGGCCAAATTGCTCGCGACGTTCGGCGGGGGCAAACACACCTCCACGCAGATCACGGCGGCCATCGATGGCCTGCGAAGCCGCGCCCTGGTGTGGGGCGATCCGGCCATCCGCGTCACGGCCGAGGCCACATCGGGTCTGCCGTGGTACCCGGGCCAGGTCACCCTGGAGTCCGCCGACACCGACGCCGCCACCATCGCTGAACGACTCTCGGGCGTGGGCGCCGCGGAACGCGATCTGCTGGAGCGCCTGGTCGACGGGTCCCCGGTCGGACGGACCAAGGACGCCGCACCCGGCACACCACCCGAACGCCCCGTGCAGCGGCTGCTGGCGGCGGGCCTGCTGCGACAGGTTGACGACGACACCGTGATCCTGCCGCGCCTGGTCGGCCAGGTGATGCGTGGCCAACAGACCGGCCCAAGCGGAATCGATCCGCCCGACCCCGTCGTGACCACGATGAAGCCCGCCGACGCTGACGCGACCGCCGCGGGCGCGGCCATCGACATGCTGCGCGAGGTCGAGGTGGTGCTGGAGGCGATGTCGGGTGCACCGGTGCCCGAACTGCGCAACGGCGGTCTCGGCGTGCGCGAGGCCAAGCGACTCACCAAGACGACAGGCATCGACGAGCAACGCCTCGGGCTGATCCTCGAGGTCGCCGCGGCGGCGGGCCTGATCGCCGTGGGCCTGCCCGACCCCGAACCCGCCGACGGGGCGGGCAGCTTCTGGGCTCCCACGGTGGCGGCCGACCGGTTCATCGAGTCCTCGACGGCCACCCGCTGGTACCTGCTGGCCTCGACGTGGCTGGAACTGGCTGCGCGCCCAAGCCTCATCGGTGAGCGCGGGCCCGACGGCAAGCCGTATGTCGCGTTATCCGACTCGCTGTACTCGACCGCCGCACCGCTGGATCGCCGATTGTTCCTGGAGGTTCTCGCTGACCTGGCGCCCGGTGCCGGCGTCGACGCCGCCAGTGCCGCCGCGGCGCTGGCGTGGCGACGGCCGCGGTGGTCGGCACGACTTCAGCTCGCACCCGTCGCGGCGCTGCTCACCGAGGCGCATGCGATGGGCGTCGTCGGCCGCGGCGCGATCGCGACGCCGATCCGTCTGCTGCTCACCGACGCGTCCGAGGACGAGGTCACGGCGGCGATGACCAAGGTGCTGCCCAAGGCCATCGACCACTTCCTCCTCCAGGCCGACCTGACCGTCGTCGTGCCCGGCCCGCTGGAACGCGATCTGGCCGAGAAACTCTCAACGGTCGCCACCGTCGAGTCGGCGGGCGCGGCGATGGTGTACCGGATCAGCGAGACGACAATCCGGCGGGCACTCGACGGCGGGTCCACGGCGGCCGAATTGCACGCGTTGTTCGAACGCCATTCCAAGACACCCGTGCCGCAGGGCCTGACCTACCTCATCGACGACGTCGCGCGACGCCACGGCCAGCTGCGGGTCGGAATGGCGTCGTCATTCGTCCGGTGCGAGGACCCCACCCTGTTGGCCCAGGCGGTCGCCGCGCCCGCGATGGCGGCCGTGGAGATGCGGACGCTGGCTCCCACCGTGGCGGTGTCGGCGGCCCCGATCGCCGACGTACTCGCCGGCCTGCGCGCGGCAGGTTTCGCACCCGCTGCCGAGGACTGGTCGGGAACGATCGTCGACATCCGGGCCCGAGGCGCTCGGGTCGCGGCGCCGAGCCGCAGGCGCGGCTACCGGCCGCTGTCGACGCCGAACGCACAGACCCTCGGTGCCATCGTCGCGGTGCTGCGCAAGATGGCGTCAGCGCCGGTCGGTGGGTCGCGGCTGGACCCCGCGGAGGCGATGGCCCAGCTGCAGTCGGCCGCGCACCGGCAGGCGTCGGTGGTCATCGGTTACGTCGACGCGGCCGGTGTCGCGACGCAACGGGTGGTGGCCCCCGTCAACGTCCGGGGCGGCCAACTGACCGCGTATGACCCGGCGGCGGGCCGGGTGCGCGAGTTCGCGATTCACCGCGTGACGTCGGTAGTGTCCGCCGAGTCGGGATAATGGGTGAGATGACCGACCAGCGAGAAGCGAAGCGGGATCGCGCATGACCGACCAGCGAGAAGTGAAGCGGGATCGCGCATGACCGACGGACCCCTGATCGTGCAGTCCGATAAGACGGTGCTGCTCGAAGTCGAGCACGAGCTGGCGGGTGAGGCGCGAGCGGCCATCGCGCCGTTCGCCGAGCTGGAGCGCGCTCCCGAGCACATCCACACCTACCGCATCACTCCCCTGGCGCTGTGGAACGCGCGCGCGGCCGGCCACGACGCCGAGCAGGTCGTCGACGCCCTCGTGTCGTTCTCGCGGTACGCCGTGCCCCAACCCCTGCTGGTCGACATCGTCGACACCATGGCCCGTTACGGCCGTCTGCAGCTGGTGAAGAGCCCCGTGCACGGCCTGATGCTGGTCAGCCTGGACCGCGCCGTGCTCGAGGAGGTCCTCCGCCACAAGAAGATCGCCCCGATGCTCGGCGCCCGCATCGACGATGACACGGTGCTCGTCCATCCCAGCGAGCGCGGGCGCGTCAAGCAGATGCTGCTGAAGATCGGCTGGCCCGCCGAGGACCTGGCCGGATACGTCAACGGTGAGGCGCATCCGATAACCCTCGACCAGGACGGCTGGGATCTGCGCGACTACCAGCAGATGGCCACCGACTCGTTCTGGGCGGGCGGGTCCGGGGTGGTTGTGCTGCCGTGTGGCGCGGGCAAGACGATCGTCGGCGCGGCGGCGATGGCCAAGGCCGGGGCCACGACGTTGATCCTCGTGACCAACACGGTGGCCGGGCGGCAGTGGAAGCGCGAGCTGATCGCCCGCACCTCGCTCACCGAGGAGGAGATCGGCGAGTACTCCGGTGAACGCAAGGAAGTACGGCCGGTGACCATCGCTACCTACCAGGTGATCACCCGCCGTACGAAGGGTGAGTACCGCCACCTGGAGCTCTTCGACAGCCGCGACTGGGGCTTGATCATCTACGACGAGGTGCACCTGCTGCCCGCGCCGGTGTTCCGCATGACCGCAGACCTGCAGTCTCGGCGTCGACTGGGCCTGACCGCGACGCTGATCCGGGAGGACGGCCGCGAGGGCGATGTCTTCAGCCTGATCGGGCCGAAGCGGTACGACGCCCCGTGGAAGGACATCGAGGCCCAGGGCTGGATAGCTCCCGCGGAGTGCATCGAGGTGCGGGTGACGATGACCGACAACGAGCGCATGCTCTACGCGGTCTCCGAACCCGAGGAACGCTACAAGTTGTGCTCGACGGCGCACTCCAAGATCGCGGTGGTGAAGTCGATCCTGGCCCGCCACCCCGATGAGCCGACGCTGGTGATCGGCGCCTACCTCGACCAACTGGACGAGCTGGGCACCGAGCTGAATGCGCCCGTGATCCAGGGTTCCACCAAGAACGCCGAGCGCGAACTGTTGTTCGACCAGTTCCGGCGCGGTGAGATTCAGACCCTGGTCGTGTCCAAGGTGGCCAACTTCTCCATCGACCTCCCGGAAGCCTCCGTGGCGGTTCAGGTTTCGGGCACCTTCGGATCGCGGCAGGAGGAGGCGCAGCGGTTGGGCCGGTTGCTGCGACCCAAGGCCGACGGCGGTGGAGCGATCTTCTACTCCGTGGTCTCGCGGGACAGCCTGGACGCCGAGTACGCCGCGCACCGACAGCGCTTCCTGGCCGAGCAGGGCTACGGCTACATCATCAAGGACGCCGACGACCTGTTGGGACCTGCGATTTGACCGTGCGGCGGGTGGTTCCGATCCTCACCGTCGATGACGTCGATGCGGCCCGCGGTACCTACATGGCAACGCTGGGGCTCATCGAGGTGATGAACCACGGCTGGATAGTCACCCTGGCAGACGCCGAGCGCACCCATCAGTTGAGCCTGATGACCAACGACCGCACCGCGACCGTCAATCCGACGGTCTCGGTCGAGGTCGATGACGTCGACGCAGCGCACCGCGACGCGCTGGCCGCAGGTCTGGAGATAGTGCATCCCCTGACGGACGAGGAATGGGGCGTGCGGCGGTTCTTCTTCGCTGACGGTGCGGGCAACGTCGTCAACGTGCTGAGTCACCGCGACTAGGTAACGGTCTCGGCCAGCACCACCTCGGGCCCGCCCCACTCATCGACTTCTCCCGCGACATCACACAGACCCGCGTGAGGCGCTAACCTCGACACTCATGACTGGACGACAGCGCATCCGCGCCTCCTCGACCACGAACGCCGCCAGGATGACACTGGCCGGCGTGGCCGTCAGCCTGGGCGCACTGGTTCTGGCGGGGCCCGCCGCCGCAGAACCCGTGGACCCGGCCGTGCCGGTCCCGGTGCCTGTGACGCCGGGGGCACCTCCCCCCGCACCCGGACAGCCCGTCATCGTGGCTGCCGACGACCCCGCACCTCCGCCCGCGCCACCACCGGTCGGCGAGCCGATGGTGCCGGAGGTTGCGAACCAGGTCTACGGGTCCGGTAAGTCGTCCGGCCCGCTGGGCTTCCTCAGGGATGCCTGGCACCAGGCCCAGGACCCGTACGGATTCCAGGGCATGGCGCCCGGTGAGGTGCCCGCTGCCACCCCACCGCCGCCCGGGGCCGGTGCAGCACCACCGCTGCCACCCGGATACCAGTCGTTGACCGACCCGGCGTCCAACGGCCCTGCGCCGACGGCGACATACGAGGGTGGGCCGCCTCTGCCAGAGGGGTACTACTCACTGAACGGGCCACCGCCGCCCGGGTACTTCGATGGACCTCCGCCCGCGCCGGCTCCCGTGCCGGGTGGGTACCAGCCGAGAGTGTCGCCCCCACCGCCGCCACTGCTGCCGACGCCATAGCTCGAACCCCGCTGTGAGGTAACGCCTTCCAGCTGCAAGCAAACATGTCGTGGCGACGCTGCGGCACAGTGTCGACGATGGCAGGATGTCCCGCCAGCACGCGCACGCACACATCGCCCGAGGGGCGGCCGGCCTGGCCGCAGCCATGGGCATCGGACGATTCGTCTACACACCGATCCTGCCGCTGATGACCGCGCAAGCCCGTCTCAGCCCGGGGTCGGCGGGCGGCCTCGCCACGGCGAACTACGTCGGCTACCTGGCGGGCGCCCTCGCCGGCGTGGCCGCTCCTCGACTGGTCCGCACGACGGCCACCTGGCGAATAGCCCTGGCGGCAATCGTCGCCAGCCTCGCCGCCATGCCGTTGACGCACAGCGTGATCGTCTGGCTGGCCATCCGAGTGGTCGCCGGATTCGCCAGCGCCGTCCTCTTCGTCATCGCCGTGGATTGGATGCTCGATCATGCCCGTGGACGGTCTGCGCAGCTGCCCGGGTGGGGCTTCGGTGGCGTCGGCGTCGGCATTGCCCTGTCCGGCGCACTGGTACTGATGCTGCCAGCCTCGGGCTGGCGCGCCGCGTGGTGGACATCGGCGGGGCTTGCCGCGCTCGTCGCAGCGGTGGCATGGCACATGCGGGGCGCGCCGGATGCACGGCCCCAGGAGGCGACTTCGCCGTCGCGGCAGCCTGATTCACGCCGTTGGTTCGTCGCGTTGTTCGCCTGCTACACACTCGAGGGCATCGGCTACATCATCGCGGGCACGTTCCTGGTCGCGGCCATCGGGCAGCACTCGGCGGGATGGTTGGGCAACGGTGCCTGGATCGTCGTCGGCGTGGCCGCCGCGCCGTCCGCGGCGTTGTGGGCCTGGGCGAGCACACGGTGGTCGCACCCGACGCTGCTCACGGCGGCCCTTGTCCTTCAGGCTGTCGGAATAGCGTTGCCCGCCTTGGCCGGTGGAGTGGCGGCTGCCCTGATCGGGGCCGTACTGTTCGGCGGTACCTTCATCGGCGTGAGCACCATCGCGTTGGCTGCGGGACGGCTGCTCGCGTTTCCCCGGGCCGTTGCCGTGCTCACCAGCGGGTACTCGGTCGGTCAGATCCTGGGCCCCCTGGTGGTGACTCCCCTTCTGCACCAAGGGGTTCAGGATGGCTTCCGGTACGCACTCATCACCTCGGCCGTCGTGGTGTCGATGGCGGCGCTCACCGCGATGTGGCTACGTGTGCGCTGCCCCGACCTCAGCCCGCGGCCGGCCGATGCGGATCGTCCGCCGGAAGCCACACTCCTGGGCCGTCCAGCATCGATCGGTCGAAGTCGGCCGTGAACGCCTCGATGACCGCGCGCACCGCGCCGCTGCCCTCACCGCGTCGCCACACCAGTGACCACGTCCACATCGGCGTCGGGCCGACCACGGGCCGCCGTGTGAGATCACCCGGCGTTACATCGTTCTGCCCCTTGGGATTGTTCAACACCGGTCGCCGCAAGCGCCGGACGTGGTCGAAGAATGTCGAACCGGTGACCCCACCATCCTCCACACGGACCACGTGCGCCCCCGTCTCGCGGGCGAACTGCTCGGCGTACCGATTCCACGACGACCAGCTGGCCTCGTCTGCATCCAGCAACACCGCCACATCACCGGCCTGCACCTGCGACGTGTCCGCTCCGGCACTGAGCGCATAGAGCCGATCGGCCCCGACCAGTCGCGCGTCGAGGGACAGCGCATCGAGATCGGAGCACTCCACCCAGCAGATCGCCAGATCCAGGCTTCCATCGGCGACCCGCGCGGCCTGCGCGTGCGACGGCATTACCCAGGTGTCGACTCGCACCTGCGCAACACCCGCGGCTCGCTCCGCCCAGTCCGTCGGACACCACTGCACACAACCGATCCTGACCGGCTCCGACGCGGACAGCCCCAACGCCTGTCGCCGGAGGTCGTCGGCCTGGTCGATCAGAGCACGCGCTTGCGGCAGCAGCGTCGAGCCGGCAGCGGTGAGGGCGACCGATCGACGGTCACGGTCGAACAGTTGCACCTTGAGATCGCGCTCGAGCGCCTTGATCTGCTGCGAGAGCGACGGACCCGCGATACGCAGCCGCTGCGCAGCCCGCCCGAAGTTCAACTCCTCGGCGACCGTGACGAAGTAGCGCAGCTGTCGCAGCTCCATCCGGCTCAGCGTAGTGGGCTGTGGAAGGAGATACCTACCAGCAGCGAGCAAACCGGTCATGGCGGCGGGGAGTGCACCTACCCGATGCTGCGTTGCGATGGGCAAGACACACGAGAAGGGACCACCACCATGACTTCCACCACCACGACCTCCACTCCCCGCGTCGCGATCATCACCGGCGCATCCCAGGGCATCGGCGCGGGCCTGGTGTCCGGCTACCGCAAGCTTGGCTACGCCGTCGCCGCCAACTCCCGGACCATCGGTGCTGGCGATGACCCGATGGTGCTGGCGGTACCGGGCGACATCGCCCAACCCGGCGTCGGGCAACGGATCGTTGACGCGGCGCTCGAACGATTCGGGCGAGTCGACACCGTGGTCAACAACGCGGGGATCTTCATCCCCAAGGCATTCGTCGACTACACCGACGACGAGTTCGACGCCATCACAGGCGTGAATCTTCGTGGCTTCTTCGAGGTTTCGCGAGCTGCGGTCGCGGCGATGTTGTCCCAAGGCGAGGGCGGGCACCTGGTCACCATCTCGACGACGCTGGTGGAGCACGCCAACTCTGAGGTGCCCTCAGCATTGGCGTCGTTGACAAAGGGCGGCCTGAACGCTGCGACCCGCGCCCTGGCCATCGAATACGCCGGACGCGGTATCCGCTCCAACGCGGTCTCGCTCGGCGTGATCAGGACACCCATGCACGAGCCCTCGGCATATGACGCACTCGCCAGCCTGCATCCGGTCGGCCGGGTCGGCGAGGTCACCGACGTCGTCGACGCAGTCCTGTACCTGGAGAACGCCTCGTTCGTCACCGGGGAGATCCTGCACCTCGACGGCGGCCAGAGCGCAGGCCACTGATGTCACCCGCACGGAAGACCAGCGACGAGATCGTCGCCAGTGTCATGGACGAGTGGACGGCCGGGATCGACGCACACGACCCCGGCCGCGTGGCGGCGGTGTTCGCCGAGGACGCGGTGTTCCAGGGGTTGCGGCCATACGGGGTGGGCCGCGGCGCCGTCACCGACTACTACGACTCCCAGCCCCGTGGCATGACGGTGGCGTACCGGATCCTCGAAAGCCGCAAGCCAGCAGACGATGTCGTGCTCGGCTACCTGTCCGCGACGTTCTCCTTCGTCGACAGATCGGCACTGGAGCTGAACGTCGGCGTGACGCTGGTCCGAACCGTTGACCGGTGGGAGGTTGTCCAGTACCAGGCGTCGCGGGCTGACTAGAGCGCAAGGAGACTCAGCTGAGGGCTGGAATCACTTCGCGCTCAAAGAGTTCGATACCCGAGCGGTCGTACGCCGCTTCGGGGAAGTACAGAATCGCGTACTCACACCCGAGGTCGCGCATCCGGGTCAGCCGCTCGATGATCTGCTCCGGCGTACCGCTGGCCGAGTCGGGTGAGGCGACGGTCGACAGCATCCCCTCGACGGCATCCGGATTGGCCTTGGCGCTCTGCCGCGCGCGGATCCGCCCGATGCGGTCCTTGAGGTCGGCCTCGGATGTGGCGACCACGGCATTGAAGTTGGCCGAGCGAACGATGGCGTCGTAGTTCGTCCCAACGTCGCGGCAGTGGCCCTGGAGGACCTCCGACTTGTGCCTGAACCCGTCGGGCTCGGATGTGAAGTTGGTGTACTGCGCGTACTTGGCGGCGATCCTCAACGTCACCTTCTCACCGCCGCCGGCGATCCAGAGGGGGATGCCGTCGGCCTGCAGCGGCCGCGGCGCGACGATGGCTCCGTCCACCTGGTAGTGCTTGCCGTCGAAACTGACCTTCCCGTCCCGCCAGGCGTCGCGCATGATCTGCACGCCCTCGTCCAGGCGCCCCAACCGCACACCTGCTGACGGGAAGCCGTAACCGTAGGCACGCCACTCGTGTTCGTACCACCCGCCGCCGATGCCCATCTGGACACGACCACCGGAGATGATGTCGGCCGTTGCAGCGACCTTCGCCAGATACACGGGGTTCCGATAGCTCATGGCCGTACACATCTGCCCGAGCTTGATCCTCGTCGTCGTCGCCGCGTAGGCCGACATGAGTGACCACGCCTCGTGCGTGGCCTCCTCCGTCGGCACCGGCACGGTGTGGAAGTGGTCGTAGACCCAGAGCGAGTCCCACGGGCCGCCGTCGACGTACTGGGCGAGGTCGCGCATCACCTCCCACTGATCTGCGGGGGGAATGTCAACGAGGTCGAGCCGCCAACCCTGCGGGATGAAGAGTCCGAAGCGCACGAGAGCCCACTCTAGGCCGCGGGGATCGGGTGAGTCGATGGCAAAGCCACGGTCAACCCAGGTGAGAAGCGTCATCCTGGCGCGGCTGGCAGTCCGCCGAGCAAATCATTCCTTATGACCGTTTTTTGGCTGGGCGGCCTACATGCCCGAGAATTGTCTACACTCGAACCCATTCACTCGTTGAGCACCGATTTCAAGGGATTCTCATGACCGCACGCGTAAAGCAGATGCTGCTGACGCTCGTTTCCGGGTCAGCGCTGGCCATCGCACCAATGGCATTCGCGACGGTGGTCACCCCAGCTGCCAGCAACGCAGACCAGTGCACCGAGGCCGGCGCGGCCGAAGGCGCCGAGTGTGGCCAGCAAGACCGCGGGATCACCTGCCCTGACGGCACGGTCGTCGACGAAGAGAACGGCAAGTGCGTCGACCTGATGGCGGGCATCAGCAAGCAGCTGCAGGCCCTGCCGGCACCCCCCTCGCTCTCCGGCTTCGGCGGGGGCGGCGGCGGGGGCATCCCGGGAGTTGGTGGAGGCTTCCCGTCACTGGGGACCATCAACGCGCCCGACCTGGTGCTACCCAGCCTCGGCATCGGCCTCGTCCCCGACTTCCCGATCAATATTGGCGGACTCGGGGGCTCCGGTGTGGGCGGCCTGGGGAACCTTCCCACGCCGCAGATTGGCGCGCCGAAGCTTCCCTCGATCAACCCGCTGAATCCCCTTGGGCTTCCCCCGCCACCCGACTTGACGCCCGGCATCCCCTTCATCTGATCGGCGAGAGCCAACCAGCGTCCAAGGAGTCAGCCCGCTCAGCGCACCAATGGCGCGGCGGGGTGGCACCGCGAAGTCACGGCGTGCATATGGGCATCGTGGACGGCGACACCTACCAACAGGTGGGGTTTGCCCTCCCAGCCGCAGCTGCATGAACCGTGCGATCGAATCCGACCCTTGCGGACGACCGTTGAACCGCCGCCGCTGGTGACGTCGGCCTGAAGACGGCGCAGGTCAGCTGACCCCTTCAGCATGTTCGCCAAGCTAGCAGGACTGCCTCAACTCAGGCAGACCCTTCTCACATTCCCCCGATCAAATCCGGCGTTGATCTTGGTCGTGGCAACTCGCGTATAAGTTGCTGTATAGCCATACGAATGCTGAATGACAGCTTTTTTCGTGATAGCCAGCATTGCTGATGTGTATGCGGTTACCTGTGGCGAGAATCCACGCGGGCGCAAATTAGTGCACATCGCAACTTCCGCAGCGCCCATCGGTAGGCATTTGCCGGCAGCGCCACCGCGTGCACTTGTCGCGACGAACAGGCCGCATCTGTAGCGTGCCCTGCTGTGCCACGCTCATTGAGTCTGACCGCGGAGTCACCGAACAGCCTCGAGCGAATTCGGTCGGCCTTCGACGACGAGCGGTACTGGCGGGCCAGATTGGCCAACTTCGAGGCGGCGGCGCCGACCCTCGATGACCTCGCGACAGACGAGGCAGGCACGACGTCAGTCACCATGACCATGCGGTTCGGCGGTGACCAGCTTCCGGGACCACTTCAACGGTTGCGGCTGGGCTCACTGCAGATTGTTCAACATGAGCGCTGGAATGCCCTCACGGACGGAAACGTACGCGGCGAGATCGTCATCGATGCGCAGCGGACCCCCATCTCTGGAGACGGCGCAGTGCACCTGTCCCCGTCCGGCCGTGGGACGCAGCTGGCGGGCACCGCGAGCGTCAGGGTCGGCGTTCCGCTCATCGGTGGCTCCATCGCAGGCTTCATCGCAGGCCAACTCGCCAACGGAATAGTCGACATCGTCCGGATCACCGATTCGTGGCTGGCCCAGAACCCCTGACCCGGGGGCATTGTCACTGTTCGTCATTACCCTCGACGTCATGGCACTCTCCCTAGAAGACCGCGAAGAATTTCTTGCCGAGCCGCACGTCGGTGCGCTGTCCGTGTCCGCCGGGGTTGACCGCGGCCCGTTGACCGTTCCCATCTGGTATGGGTACTCGCCCGGCGGAGATCTCTGGGTGCTGACTGGGACGGGTTCGCGCAAGCATCGGCTGATCGAAGCCGCTGGCTACTTCTCCCTGATGGTCGAGCGGACCGAGCCCACGACCCGATACGTCTCCGTCGACGGCGCCGTAAGCCGCATCGAGACCGCCACGGACGCCCAGCTGGAGGAGGTCACCCGGCGCTACCTCGAGGGCGAGTCTGCCGACCGCTACCTGGAATTCGCCCGCGAGAACCTTGGCGAGAACGTGGCCATCTACATGAAGCCGCAGCACTGGCTGTCGGCGGACTTGGGCGCGTTCTAACGCCACGAAACCGCGTCGCATCTCACGATGTGGACGCGCGGAAACCTAAGTCCGCGTATGGATTTTGAGCGCGCAGCAATCCCTGGATGGCGGCGATTTTGCCGCGAATGCAGGAGTTGTCGCGCCGCGACGCTGGTAACACACATGGAAGATGTATCAGCCATGTGACAAGTCGCCGATCGCGACGTGTTCCCCTGGCAATGCAATGAATTCGTTGTCTGTCAGTTTCTGAAAAGTGGCAGGCGCCACCACTTTTGAGATTTGCTGGCGGCCCAACCTACTGGTGGGTAGGTTTCCGCGTGCCCGGGGGAATCCGGTGAACGAACACAAAGAACGGACATCATCAGCTATGTCAATGCAGTTGGCTCTCAGGCCGTACGTCACGGCTGGAATCGCGCTCGTCGGTGCCAGCGTCATTGCGGTGACACCCATCGCCCCGCCCTCCGCCGTGCACATGCCGGCGGTGAATCTCACCGCGTCGATCGACAACCCCATCCAGGTGTTCGCGCCTGTGGTCGACGCCGCGGGTAGCTGGATCACCAAGACGATCCAGAGCGAGATCGCCAACCCATTCCCCATCCTGCAGCAGATCGCCACGAACCAGATCACCACGGCGGCAGGGGTTCTCCAGGCAGTGCAGGCTGGAGCCAAGGGCGTGGGCGAGCTGGCGGCCGGCCTCCCGGCGGCACTGCAGGCCGCCGGCGCGAAGCTCGCGGTCGGTGACGTCAACGGCGCGATCGACGCCATCATCTCGGCCGGCCTCAACCCGATCATAGGCATGATCACCGGCGTCTGGACACCGTTGCAGGCTGTGTTGCAGCGTCCGTTTGCGGTTGGCCAGGCATTGGTGCCAGCCCTGTTCGATGCGGCGCTGAGCCTCACCCTGGCCGCGGTGATCTCGACGGTCGGTATCGGGTTCGACACGGGAACCACACCGTTCATTCAGCAGATCGTGAAGAGCACCCAGTCCGTGCTGACCGCGGTGACGACGCTCAACCCCATCAACGTGCTGAACGCCATCCAGCACGGTTTCGCGGATGTGACGCTCAACCTGATCACGCAGCTGGACGCCTTCACGACCGGTACTGTCCCCTTCATCCGCGACACGATCGTCAGGGCGTTGCAGGCGCCCAACCCCGTGACCGCCCTCAGCGTTGCGGGCGCGGCGCCGGAGACAGCAGCGGCGGAGCTGACGGCACCGGCCACCGGCACCGAGTCACCGACGGTACCGACCGACGGCACGGCGGGCACGGTGACCGAGGTCGCGGCTGAGACCGAGTCCACGCAGACGTCGGTGCCTGGCACCGTTGCCGAGGAGGACACAGCCGTCGCCACTCTCCCCGTGGCGGACACCATCGTCACCGCGCCGGAAACCGAAACCGTCACCGCCGCAGTGACAACCACGGAGGAGCCGGCCAAGGAGACGACAGCTTCGGAGGCCGACACCACCGTCACGAAGGGTTCCACCACCGTGACACGCGACAGCCTGAAGGCCGAACCCGGCAAGAGTGGCCTCACGTCAGGCACCGATAGCGGGTCCGCGACGAAGACCGAGTCGACGGACACGAAGCCCGTCTCCGAGACGAAGCCGGTCTCCGACAAGGACACCGCGAGCGCGACGACCGGCGGCGCGAGCGCGTCGGGAAGTTCGGACTCGGGCAGCGGCTCCGATTCGGGCAGCAGCGACAGCGACTGACACTGGACACGCGAAAAGCCCCGAAACACTGAGTGTTTCGGGGCTTTTCCCGTTCAGTTGGAGCTAGCTGGTCAGCGAGGCGGGCGGGTTGAAGCGCTCACCGTACTTGGCGGCCAGTTCCTTGGCGCGGGCCACGAAGGCCTCCTTGCCAACGCCTGCCGGTCCCTCGTAGCCGACGATGTACTGCGCCGAGCCACCGGTGTAGGGCGGGTAGCCGATGCCCATGATCGAGCCGATGTTGGCGTCGGCGGTCGAGGTGAGCACACCCTCGTCGAGGCACTTCTGCGTCTCGATCGCCTCGGCGAACAGCATGCGGTCGATCATGTCCTGCAACGGAATATCGATCGAAGTCGAGCTGAAGGCTTCCTTGAGCCCCGACCACAGACCGACGCGCTTACCGTCGGCGTACTCGTAGAAGCCTGCACCGGCCAACCGCGACGGACGACCCAGTTCGATCATCTTCTCGACGACGGCCTCGGCCGGGTGCGCGATATGGACTCGTCCCGCATCTTCTTCACCCAAACGCGTAGCGACGGCGATCTTGTGCATGAGCTCGAGGTTGAGCTCGTCGGACAGCTGCAGCGGCGGCGCGGGGTAACCGGCCTGACTGCCGGCCTGCTCGATGCTGGCCGGTGCCACACCCTCGCCGAGCATCGCCAGCGCCTCGTTGACGAAGGTGCCGATGACGCGGCTGGTGAAGAACCCACGGCTGTCGTTGACGACGATCGGGGTCTTGCCGATGGCCAGGGTGTAGTCGAACACGCGGGCCAGCGCCTCGTCAGAGGTCTTCTCGCCCTTGATGATCTCGACCAGCGGCATCTTGTCGACCGGAGAGAAGAAGTGGATGCCGATGAAGTCCTCTTGGCGCTTCACGCCGGTCGCCAGACCTGTGATCGGCAGCGTGGAGGTGTTCGAGCCCAGCACTGCGTTGGGCTCCACGATGTCCTCGATCTCGCCGAACACCTTGTGCTTGAGTTCCTGGCTCTCGAAGACGGCCTCGATGACGAAGTCGACACCGGCGAAGTCGGCCGCGTCGGCGGTGGGAGTGATCCTCGCCAGCAGCGCGTCGGAGCGCTCCTGCGTGGTGCGGCCACGCTCGAGGGCCTTGGCCTCGATCTTCTCCGAGTAGGCCTTGCCCTTCTGCGCCGCCTCGATGGCGACGTCCTTGAGCACGACGTCGAAGCCGGCCTTGGCCGACACGTAGGCGATACCTGCGCCCATCATGCCCGCGCCCAGCACACCGATCTTGGTGATCGGTGTCTTGCCGATGCCCTCGGGCCGCGAACCACCGGAGTTGATGTACTGCAGATCCAGGAAGAACGCCTGGATCATGTTCTTGGCGACCTGGCCGGTCACCAGCGACGTGAAGTACCGGCTCTCGATGCGGCTGGCGGTGTCGAAGTCGACCTGCGCACCCTCCACGGCGGCGTCCAGGATGGCGCGCGGAGCGGGCATCGGGGCACCCTTGAGCTGCTTGCGCAGAAGTGCCGGGAACGACGGCAGGATCGCGGCCAGTCCGGGGCTGGACGGGGTGCCGCCGGGCATCTTGTAGCCCTTGACGTCCCACGGCTGGGTGTGGCTGTCGGGATTGGCCTTGATCCACGCCTTGGCGGCGGGAACCAGTTCCTCGACCGAGCCGACGAGCTCGTCGACCAAGCCGATCTCCTTGGCCTTGGCGGGCTTGAACCGAGTGCCCTGGCTCAGGATCTCCATGAACGCCTTCTGGATGCCGAACATCCGCACGGTGCGGGCCACGCCACCGCCACCGGGCAGCAGACCGAGGGTGACCTCGGGCAGCCCGATCACCGAACCCTTGACGTCCGCGGCGATGCGGTGGTGGGTGGCGAGTGCGATCTCGAGGCCACCGCCGAGGGCAGCACCGTTGATGGCGGCCACCACCGGCTTGCCGAGCGTCTCGAGCGTGCGAAGGTCGGCCTTGATGTGCTCAACCTCGGCGAAGGCGCCCGCGGCGTCGTCGGGGCCGACGTTCATCATGCCCTTGAGGTCACCGCCTGCGAAGAACGTCTTCTTCGCGCTGGTGATCACCACACCGGTGATCGACTCCTGCTCGGCGTAGAGACGCTCGACGGCAGTGTGCATCGACTCCTTGTAATGCTCGTTCATCACGTTGGCCGAACCAGTCGGGTCGTCCAGCGTCAGGGTGACGATGCCGTCGGCATCCTTGTCCCAAGCAATTGTGTTCTCGGCCATGTGCTTAAACCCTCTCGATGATGGTGGCCACGCCCATGCCGCCGCCCACACAGAGCGTGATCAGGGCACGACGAGCGCCGCGGCGCTCGAGTTCGTCGACCATGGTTCCGGTGATCATTGCGCCGGTCGCACCCAGCGGGTGCCCCATCGCGATCGCGCCACCGTTGACGTTGAGCTTCTCGTCGGGGATGTTCAGATCCTTCTGGAACTTGAGCACCACCGAGGCGAACGCCTCATTCAGCTCGAACAGGTCGATATCGTCGACCGTCAGACCCGCGCGGTCGAGCACCTTGCGCGTGGCCGGGGTCGGACCGGTCAGCATGATGACGGGATCCGCACCACTGGTGGCGGTGGCCACGATCCGGGCCCGCGGGGTCAGCCCCTGCGACTTACCTGCGGCCTCCGAGCCGACCAGCACAAGCGCCGCGCCGTCGACGATGCCCGAGCTGTTGCCGCCGGTGTGGACATGGTTGATCTTCTCGACGTAGTGGTACTTCTGCAGCGCCACATCGTCGAAACCGCCCATCGCGCCAACACCGTCGAACGCGGTCTTGAGCTTGCCGAGGCTCTCCACGGTGGAGCCGGGCCGCATGTGCTCGTCGTGGTCGAGAACGATCAGGCCGTTCTGGTCACGAACCGGCACCACGGACTTGGCGAAGTAGCCACCCGACCATGCGTCGGCGGCCCGCTGCTGCGAACGCGCGGCGTAGGCGTCGACGTCCTCACGCGAGAAGCCCTCGATGGTGGCGATGAGGTCGGCGCCGATGCCCTGGGGCACGAAACCGATCCGGTAGTTGGTCTCGGGGTCAGAGGCCCAGGCGCCGCCGTCGGAACCCATGGGCACGCGGCTCATCGACTCGACACCACCGGCCAGCACCAGGTCGTCCCACCCGGAGCGCACCTTCTGCGCCGCGGTGTTCACGGCCTCGAGGCCCGACGCGCAGAACCGGTTGAGCTGGAAGCCACCGGTGGTCTCGGGGAGCTTCGCGACGAGCGCGGCGGTACGGGCGATGTCGCCGCCCTGGTCACCCACTGGCGAGACGACGCCGAGGATGACGTCGCTGATGAGGTTCTCGTCCAGATCGGGGTGGCGGTGGCGGATCTCATCGATCAGACCGACGACGAGGTTCACCGGCTTGATCTCGTTGAGCGCGCCGCCGCGCTGCTTACCACGCGGCGTGCGGATCGCCTCGTAGATGAAGGCTTCTTCAGACATGTTCTGACTCTCCAGGCCTATGTATGGTTCGGTGCAATTTGGGTCGAGCAGGCGCGTGCCCACGTAGGAGGCTAGTCCTCGCTTTGCCCAGCCTATCAGCCCCGCCCAACCCGTTGGTTGGGCAGCGTCCGAGCCCTCTGGAGCCTCCCCGACGACCTCAGTCTCGCGGGAGGGGTGGAGATGCGTCAGGCGGACTCGGGTTGCCGGAGATCGGCCAGCGTCGGGTAGTCGGTGTAGCCGACGGGGCCGGGCGCGTAGAACGTGGCGAGGTCCGGCTCGTTGAGTTCCGCGCCGACGCGGAGTCGATCGATGAGATCCGGATTGGCGAGGAATCCTCGGCCGACGGCCGCGGCGCCGATCACGCCCCACTCGGCGAGTTCCTCGAGCTGGCAGAACTTCGTGTCCACATTTCGGCCGGTGTTCAGCACCAGGGTCCCCGACCACAGCGCGCGGATTGTGCCGAACTCGGGTGCCGAGGGGTCGATCAGGACATGGAGATAGGCCATGTCGAGTGCGGAGATCCGATTCAGCAGCGCCTCGTACGCGCCGACGGTGTCCACCTCGTGCATGTCGCCCGCGGTGTTCCCCGGCGAGATGCGCAGCCCGACGCGGCCCGCGCCGATCTCCGCGGCGACGGCCTCGACGACCTCGGCTGCCAGGCGGGCCCGGTTCTCCGGCGACCCGCCGTAGGCGTCGATGCGCTGGTTGGTGACATCGGAGGCGAACTGGTGCAGCAGGTAGCCGTTCGCGGCGTGGATCTCGACGCCGTCCATGCCCGCGTCGACCGCGCGGCGTGCCGCAGCCCTGAACTGCTCGACGATCGGAGCGAGTTCGGCGGTGTCCAGCGCACGGGGCGCGGGCAGCGGCTTCTTGCCGGTCGGGGTGTGCGCCGACAGGTCCGCCGCGACCGCCGAGGGTGCCACTGATTCGACGCCGCTGATCTCCGGATGCGCCATCCGCCCGACGTGCCACAGCTGCATGAACATCCGGCCACCCGCCTCGTGCACCGCGGCCGCGATCTCGGCCCACTTCTCCTGATGCCGGTCGGTGTAATTGCCGGGTGTGTTGACGTACGCACCGTTGGCACCCTGGGACACCGCCGTGGCCTCGCTGATGATGATGCCCGCGGATGCACGCTGCGCGTAGTACTGCGCTGCCAGTTCAGAGGGGGTGCCGTCGGCCTGCGCGCGCGATCGCGTCAACGGCGCCATGAAGATTCGGTTCTCCGCGGTGGTGGCGCCGACCTGGATGGGCTTCAGCAGTGCGGCGTCGCCGTCGAGTTTGAAAGTCACGCAGCAATGAAGCGCCTCGATGGCCCCATTCATTCCCCGGGCGTCAGCCGACTCGAGGCCGCGCCGGGCTCTTCAGGGCACGAATTGCCAGCCACGCCGCGGCCCGGTCGTCCGGACTGGACATCGACAGCCCGGTGAGTTCCTCGATGCGCTGTATCCGGGCAGCCAGGGTCTGGCGATGGACCTTCAGCCGGCTGGCCGACGATCCCCACGCTCCGTGTTCGGCCAGGTACACCTCGAGCGTCCGCACCAGTGCACCGTGGCGACCGCCATCGTCTCGGAGCGGGTCCAGTACCGCGGCGATGCGCGTCGTTGCGCTGTCGTCGAGATGATCCAGCACATAGGAGACCGTGGCCAACGTGCGGTACCAGACCACCGGGCGTGAGTCGACGACCGCGATCTCCAGCGCCTGCCGTGCCTCGGCGGCAGATCGGGCCAGCGCTTCGGGTTTCGCCGACGAACCCAGCCCCATCCGCAGCGGCATGCCTGCATCTGCACTCAGTCGTTCCACCATCGTGGCGAGTTCGTTCGCGCGATCGTCGCCGATGAAACCGAGCACCCTCCCACGCTCGGCCGACACGACGTGGATGGCGCCCAGCTCATCGAGCCAGCCGATGGTCTGGCGTTCGGGGTCGATGGCACGCGACTGCGATGAGACCGCGAAGGCCGTCAGCGATGGGTCGTGAACTCCCCAGCGGCGCAACAGAGTTGCCGCATCGGCGCCGCCACGCAGCAGCGTCGACAACATCACCTCACGGCCCAGGCGTTCGGTGGCGGGGTGATTCGGGGTGTGCAACATGAGGTCGAGCAGGGCGGCGACCTGAGAGGCAAGGTCACGGCTTCGGCTCGTGGATCCGCGCGCACCTATGACGAGATACGCACTGACATCCTCGCCCTGTCCCACTGGATGCACCTGGAGTCCCGGATGGCGGATGCGCACTCGCCGGCCGAAGGCAACTGATCCCGCGTCCCGCACATGCAGACTGCCCGCGCCGGCCGTGGTGATCACCTCACCGTGCGCGTCGAGGAGCACGGCCCACCCGTCGATTCGGTGCGCGAGTTCGGCGACGACGGCCACCACACCGCCGCGTCGGGCCACCTGCGTGAGCACCTTGGTTCCCGTGGTGACCCGCCGGTCCTCCGCAGCCTGGTCGGCCGCGATCAGCGCGGTCAGCTTCGGATGCACGACGTCGGCGGCCAGGTCAGACACGATGACGGCGGTGAGGTCGTGGCCGCTCAGCGCAGCCCTGATTCCAGGATCGGCCGGCCCGCCGGCAATGACCGCCACGGATCCGGTCAACGAGCGGAGCCGTGTGTCGGCTTCCAGTGTCTGTACCCACTGGTCCGCTGTGGCGACGGCCAGGGTGGCGTATCCCGGTGTACTCGCGACCACCAGGTCGGCAAGAGGGATCGCGCCCTCGACCGGCGTCGCCCCGTCCACCGCGCCGACGACGAGTTCGGCATCGAGGTACTCCGCGATCGACCGCACGTCATAGGCCATGCAGCGAGTGTACGAAATGATGATTGCTGACAGCAGAACCACACTTTTTGCGGCTGACAATACGGTCACCGGCTTCTTACGATTCGTGGGATTCACGCCCCGCCAGGAGCCATAAGGAGCCCCGTGAAAGCCATCGTCTTCCGAGAACCCGCTCTGCCCATCGAGTACACCGACGTTGACCTAGCAGGCCCGAAGGCCGGTGAGGTGCGGGTGAAGATCGCCGCGGCCGGCGTGTGCCACTCCGATCTGCACGTCAAGCGTGGCGAGTGGGACGCGCCCGCACCGCTGGTCATGGGACATGAGGGCTCCGGTGTCGTGACTCAGCTCGGTGAGGGCGTCACCACACTCGCTGTCGGTGATCACGTGGTGCTGTCGTGGGTGCCGCCGTGCGGCGAATGCCGCTACTGCCGCTCCGGTCACGAGGCGCGCTGCCAGAAGGTCGCCACCGTGGTCGCCCCCTTGGGGACGCTGTTCGACGGCACCTCCCGCCTGTCGTCGAACGGCGAGTCGATCCATCACTACCTGGGCGTCTCCTCCTTCGCCGAAGAGGTCATCGTGCCTGCCTCCGGCGCGGTGAAGGTGCGCGAGGACGCCCCGCTGGACGTCATCGCGGTGGTCGGTTGTGCCGTGGCCACCGGCGTCGGCGCGGTCCTCAACACCGCCGCTGTCGAGCCCGGCGCGACCGTGGCCGTCATCGGCTGTGGCGGCGTCGGACTCAACGTCATCCAGGGCGCGAAGCTCGCAGGCGCGGCCCGGATCATCGCGATCGATGTCCGTGATGACAAGACGCAGATGGCCATCCAGTTCGGTGCCACCGATCGGATCAACGCCTCCCAGGGCGACGCCGAGGAACAGCTCCGCGCCCTGATCCCCGACGGCGTTGACTACGCGTTCGACGCCTTCGGCCACACCAGCACCACCGAACAGGCGATCCGGATGCTGGGCCTGGGTGGCGCCGCCGTGGTGGTCGGGCTTCCCCCGACGGGCGCCAAGGCATCGTTCGAACCGCTGGTGCTCGCCGAGGCCGATCAGCGCATCCTCGGCTCGAACTACGGATCAGTTCGGCCGTCGATCGACATCCCCGCGCTCGTCGACCGCTACATGGACGGTCAGCTCAAGCTCGACGCACTGATCTGGGCGCGCAGGCCTCTCGGTGAGGCTGCCGCAGCCTTCGCCGATCTCGAGTCCGGCGAGGCCCTACGCACCCTCCTGGTGCCCTGAGAAACGTTGCCCACGAATGACTCCCAATTCCGAGGACCACACATGACCGTGCCTACCAAAACCTCTGAGGACGCCGGGCTTCGGCACGGCGTGATGTCAGGACCTGAACTGGCTGCGCAGGCCATCGCGAACATCGCCCCAAGCGCTGTCATCGCGTTCACCGCGGCGGCCATCTACCTCACCGCGGGCAAGGGGACGATCATCTCGTTCGCCCTCGCGACGGTGGTGATTCTGTCCGTCGGCTACTGCGTCGTGGTGTTCGCGCGACGTCACGCATCGGCGGGCTCCCTGTACACCTATGTGTCCAAGGGGCTTGGACCGTTCGGCGCCTACCTCGCGGGTGTCGCGCTCCTGGTCGGGTGCTGGGGGATCACCGCTGGCTCCCTCGGCGGCGCCGTGTCGTACATGAACGACTTCCTGTTGGATCTCGGAGTTCCCGCCAACGGCGTGGGGTGGCAGATCGCTCTCACGATTGTGCTCGGCGGCCTGGCGACACTGTTCACCATTCGCGGTATCCGGCTCTCGGCGCGAGTGTCGTTGACCTTGGAGCTGATATCGGTCTCCATCATCATCGTCCTACTGGTGCTCGCGCTGGTGTGGGCGGGACCGGCTGCCTGGGACCCGTCGCAGTTCTCGCTGAAAGATGTTCCGATGCAGGGTGTCGCGACGGGCATGGTGCTCGGCATTCTCGGCTTCGTCGGATTCTCCTCGGCCGACGCGCTGGGCCGCGAGGCACGCAATCCCTACACCGCGATACCCCGCGCGATCATGTGGAGCGCCCTGGTGGTGGGAGTTCTGTACGTGTTCGCCGCGTACACCCAGATCGCAGTGCTGAAGGACGGTCTGGCCGAGAGCGCGAATCCGTTGCAGGACATCTCCGTCATGATCGGCATGCCGTCGTGGTTCACCCCGATCCTGCTGTTCGGGGTCGGCGCGTCGTTCTTCGCCGTGGTGGTCGCCCCCCTCAACGTCGTGGGACGCATCGTCTACGTGATGGGCAAGGAGGGTGTCGTGGCTGACCGGTTCGGTCGCACCCATGACAGCCATCTGACCCCGCACCGGGTACTGCTCATCGCGGGGCCCGCCGCCATAGTCCTGGACATCCTGTTGCTCGCGGCCAACGTCCATCCCATGGACATCGTGGTGTGGGTGGACACCTATGGCACCTACGGCTACATGGTCGCCTACTCGCTGGTCGCCGTCGCCTGCGTGATCTACACCCGGCGCACGGGCCAGCCGAACCGGCTTGTCTGGGCCGCAGCCGTCGTCGCGGTGCTCGCCATGGCGTACACGTTCTTCGCGAATGTCTATCCGGTCCCGGCATTCCCGCTCAACGTGATTCCGTACCTGTTCCTGGCGACCATCGCCGTCGCGCTGGCGTGGTACTTCCGGCTGGCACGTCAACGCCCGGATGTCATCGCCAGGATCGGTCAGACCGAGACCGATGCCCTCGAGGGAGTCGGCTAGCACCTAGGCTCGGCGACCATGACGGTCGAACGGCTCAGGCCCTACGCGGTGACGATCTTCGCCGAGACATCCGCGCTGGCCGCGCGACTGGGCGCGGTCAACCTGGGCCAGGGCTTCCCCGATGAGGACGGGCCAGCGGCGATGCTCAAGGCGGCGCAGAACGCCATCGCCGACGGCGTCAACCAGTACCCGCCGGGTCTGGGCATCGCCCCGCTGCGGGAGGCCATCGCCGCACAGCGCAGTCGGCACTACGGCATCGACTACGACCCCGACACCGAGGTGCTCGTCACGGTCGGCGCGACCGAGGCCATCGCCGCGGCGGTGATCGGCCTGGTCGAGCCGGGCTCCGAGGTGCTGCTGATCGAACCGTTCTACGACTCCTACTCCCCCGTCATCGCGATGGCCGGCTGTCATCGGGTCAGCGTCCCGCTGATATCCGACGCAGGCGGCTTCGCGATCGACATCGACCGGTTGCGGCGTGCCGTCACGCCTCGGACGCGGGCGCTGATCCTGAACTCACCGCACAATCCGACGGGCATGGTGGCCTCAGACGCGGAGTTGGCCGCCATCGCCGCCATCGCCGTGGAGCACGACCTGTTGGTCATCACCGACGAGGTCTACGAGCAACTGGTGTTCGACGGGCACAGCCACCTGCCGCTGGCCGGCTACCCCGGCATGGCCGAGCGCACCGTCACCATCTCAGGTGCGGGAAAGATGTTCAACGCCACCGGGTGGAAGATCGGATGGGCATGCGGGCCAAGGGACCTCATCGCCGGCCTGCGAGCGGCCAAGCAGTACATGTCCTACGTCGGCGGTGCCCCGTTCCAGCCGGCCGTCGCCCTCGCCCTTGACACCGAGGACGCGTGGGTCGCCGAGCTGCGGGCGTCCTTCCAGGACAGGCGCGATCGGCTGGCCACCGCGCTCACCGACATCGGCTTCAACGTGCACCCCAGTTTCGGCACCTACTTCCTGTGCGCCGACCCGCGCCCGCTCGGCTACACCGACAGCACCTCGTTCTGCGCGCAGCTGCCCGAACGCGCCGGGGTCGCCGCCATCCCGATGTCGGCGTTCTGCGATCCCGAGGCCGAACACATCGGCGACTGGAATCACTTGGTGCGCTTCGCCTTCTGCAAGCGCGACGAGACGATGGACGAGGCGATCAGACGTCTGCAGGTGCTGGGGTAGCGGTCCTGGCGAGCACAGCGGCGCGTTCACGTGCCGTCATCGCACCCCAGATGCCGTAGGGCTCGGGCGCGGTCATCGCATGTTGCCGACACCGGTCGAGGACTGGACATTCGCGACAGATCCCCTTGGCCGTCTCCTCACGCCGCACCAGACGGCGACCCCGAATCTCATCCGGGAAGAAGACCTCTGCCGGATGATCCCGGCAGAGCCCGTGCAGCTGCCAACTCCACTGATCGAGCGCTGGTGGCGGCAGGTTGCGCGGACAGCGACTGACCGGGATGGCAGGGCGCCCGGCGGCAAGGACATCGTTGCACATCTGTTGCCTCCCTTAGGAATCGAATCCGAGTCCAGCAGCGTCCAAGGCCCGCAGCAGCACGTTGCGCTTGCCCTCGCGATGGTCGGCCCGGTCCAGCGACCACGTTGTCGCCGAGATCCCCAGCCAGGCCAACGGTTCCGGCGGAAAGGGCAGCGGCTTCGACGACACCATGGACAGCTCGGTGCGCTCGGTGCGCTGGGAGTTGATCTTGTCGAGCATGACGTTCGCGGCAAACCGCGTCGCCGCCACGCCGAGTCCGGTGAACCCGGCTGCATAGGCGATGCGCCCCTTGTTGGCGGCGCCGAAGAACGCGCAGAACCGGGTGGACGTGTCGATGACGCCAGCCCAGCGGTGGGTGAACTTGATACCTTCGAGCTGGGGAAACGTGGTGAAGAAGTGGCGTGCCAGCGTGGCGTAGGAGCTGGGCCGGTCCTCCAGGCTCGGGTCGATCCGTCGGCCGTAGTGATAGACCGCGTCGTATCCGCCCCACAGAATGCGGTTGTCGGCGGACAACCGGTAGTAGTGGAACTTGTTGGACATGTCGGCGACGCCCTGTCGCCGCCACCACCCGATCGACTCGAGCTGTTCACCGGTGAGCGGCTCGGTCATCAGGACATAGTCGTACACCGGCACGGTGTGATACCGGTAGCGCTTGAGTAGCGACGGGAAGGCGTTGGTAGCCAGGATGACTCGGTCGGCCAACAACGTCGTGGCGTCGGTGGCGATCTGAATCGGCGACAGCCCGCGCGCACCGGTCAACCCCGTGACGGCGGTGTTCTCGTGGATCTTGACACCGTTTCGCTGGCACATCCGGGCGAGTTCTGAGGCCAGCTTCGCCGGCTGGACCGTCGCGGCGTCGCGGACCGACCACGCGCCCGCCAGATAGGTCGGGGAGTTGACCTGCTCACGCACCTGGCGCTGGTCCAGCAGCGTCACATCCGGGCCGGCGGAGGACTGCCGCAACTCCTCGACCTGGTAGTCCTCGACCGCGACGTTGATCACGCCGTTGCGTTCGAAGTCGCAGTCCAGACCCAGCTCGACCACCGACTTCTCGATGTCGTCGAGGTTCTCGTAACCCAGCCGCTGCAGCGTGTCGAACTCTGCGGGCCAGCGACTGCGGCCGTTCGCCTCACCGTGGGTGAGGCTGGCCTCGACGAACCCGCCGTTACGTCCCGAGGCGGCGTTTCCGATCGTCCCCGCCTCCAGCAGCGCCACCCGGATACCGGGATCGCGCTGCGTCGCGAGCAGCGCGCTCCACAGTCCGGTGTAGCCACCACCAACGATGACCAGGTCATAGTGGGCGGTTGCCGTCGCACGCGGATACCGCGGTACCGCGCCGAGGTCTGCAGCCCAGAAACACCCCAGCTCGGTGTCGCGCAGCGCTTGGCGCACAACGTGTTCCGATGGTGGTTGGCGTTCGAAGATGGTGTCGGGCACGACTATCGACCTCAAGCAGGAGTTGTATGTGACACGTCACACTGCCAGGTGCGGCAGCAGACGATCGTTGCCATTGTGTAAGCGATCGACCCAAGCCCGTGACACTGTGTAGGTCCCTTCCGGCATGGGATTGGGTTTGGCGACATTTTCGGGCGTCACCGCTCAGCAGAGCGTCATCGTCATGTCCACCGAGCGCCTTTGGCATGTTCGCGCCCCCCGGGGCTGGCCTACATTTGCCCCCGACCATGCACGCCTACCGGGAGGTCCAGATGACAGACGCCAGCCAGCCGGCATCGGGTGTCTCGCTCAAACGCGTCCTCACCCTGCGGTATCTGATCGTCTTCGGCCTGGCGTACCTCGCACCCACCGTGGTGTTCAACTACTACGGCATCATCACCAACCTCACCAGCGGCATGATGGCGCTGGCCTACGTGATCACCACAGTCGTCATGTGCTTCACCGCGTACAGCTACGCCGCGATGGTGAAGGCGTATCCGGTGGCAGGCTCGGCGTACACCTACGTCCGCAAGGCCGTCAATCCGTGGCTCGGGTTCCTCACCGGCTGGGTGATGCTGGTCGACTATCTGCTGTTGCCGATGATCTGCTACCTACTGGTCGGCATCTACATGAACGAGTTCGTTCCGGCCGTGCCGACGTGGTTGTGGGTGGTGGCGGCTGCCGTCATCGGCGCCTGGACCAACATCGTCGGCGTCAAGGCCACCGGGCGTATCAACACCGTCATCATCGCCGCGCAGATCCTGTTCTCCGTCGTGCTCATCGGACTGATCGCCGGATATGTGGTGCGCGGCAACGGCAGCGGATCGTTGTTCGTCCCGTCCGCACTGCTCAACCCGGGCAACTTCGACTCAGGCAACGTTCTGCTGGCCGCCTCGATCCTGGCCGTCTCATTCCTGGGCTTCGACGCGGTGTCCACCATGGCGGAGGAGACCATCGACCCCGCCAAGACGGTCCCGCGAGCCATCATGATCGTGCCGATCGCCGCCGGACTTGGCTTCGCGTTGATCTCGTACTTCACTCAGATCGCGTGGCCGCAGGGCTACACCGAGATCGTCGACCAGGACGCTGGCATCTTCGAACTGCTCGAACGCATCGGTGGCACCGCGCTGTCCACGACATTCCTGATCACCGACAATCTGGCCAGCCTGATCTGCGCGATGGCGGGACTCGCCGCCGCCTCCCGAATCCTGTACGGGATGGGCCGCGACGGGGCGCTGCCGAGGCGCTTCTTCGGCACCCTGAACCGCAGATTCCGCACACCGGTCAACAACATCGTGCTGACCTCGTTGATCGCACTGAGCGCGATCTTCTACGCCGACAACCTCTCCGGCGCAGCATCGTTGATGAGTTTCGGCGCGCTCACCGGTTTCGTGTTGGTCAACTACTCGGTGATCAACCACTACTACATCCGCGGCAACCGGCGTCACGGCTGGGACCTGGTTCGGTACCTGATCGTCCCCGGTGTCGGAGTGCTGGTGAGCCTGGTGCTGTGGTTCAACGTCGATACCTCCGCCAAGCTGCTGGGCCTGATCTGGCTGGCACTCGGCGTCGGCTACCTGGCGTTCAGCACCAAGGGTTTCCGCGAGAAGCCGGTCGAGTTGCGGCTGGAAGACGACGACCTACAGGAACAGGAGTCCAATCCCCGATGAAGGTGGCAGACAACTTCGCCCTCACCTCGGTCAGCGTCGTCGACGGGTACGGCGGACCGCCCGTCGACGGTCAGGCCGTGATCGTCCGAAGGGGACGCATCGATGCCGTGCTGCCGATGTCGCAGTACCGGCGCACCGGTGATGTGCAGGAAATCGACCTGGCCGGCCACTACGTCATGCCGGGCCTGATCGACGCGCACGTCCACCTGTCGGGTGGGCGGGCGCAGATCGACGACCAGGAGATCGGCGTTATCGCCGAGCCCAAGCTGATGCGGGCGGTGCGCTCGGTCTACGAGGCGCAGCAGCTGCTCAAACGCGGTGTCACCACCGCCCGCGACGTGTCGTGGAACGGCCTCTACCTCAAGCGGCTCTTCTTCGAGCAGCAGATTCCCGGCCCGAAGGTCATTGCCTGCGGTCCTGGGCTGACCCGCACCGGTGGGCACGCCGATCTGCATCAGTTCACGCACGACTACGTCCAGGAGAACGGCGTCTGGGGCATCATGGCCGACGGCTGCGACGAGATCGTCAAGTCGGTGCGCCTGCTGCTACGGGAGGGCGCCGACGCGATCAAGGTCTTCGCCAGCGGCGGCGACAACTGGCCGCATGACCGCAATGCCGACGTGCACTACTCGTTCGAGGAACTGCGGGCCTGCGTCGAGGAGGCGCATCGGCAGAAGGGCACGATCGTGATGTGCCACGCCGAGAACCGCGAAGCCATCAACATGGCGGTCGACGCCGGGTGCGACACCATCGAGCACGGTGAGGACATCGACGAGGAGTTGGCGGCCAAGATGGCGCGCAACGGCACCATCCTGGTGCCGACCCTCCAGCTCATCGTCAACTGGTATCGCGACTTCGTCCCGGTCGGCGATGCCGCACAACCCAAACCGCGTCCGGATGCGTTCCTCTACCGCGACCTGTACGACACCCACGACGAGGCCTTCGGTCACCAGTACAGCAGCAAGGCCGTGCAGAGCTTCCAGACAGCGAAGTCGATGGGCGTGAAGATCGCGCTCGGCTCGGACACGGTGTACGAGCCGCTCACCAAGTACGGCGAGTACAGCGCGCTGGAGTTCCGCGCACTGGTCGAGTACGGCATGACAACCAGCGAGGCGATCACCGCCGCGACACAGGTGGGGTCCGAGGCCGTCGGGATGTCGCACCTGATCGGCACCGTCGAGCCGGGCAAGCTCGCCGATCTGTTGGTGTTGCGCCAGGACCCGACGCAGGATCCGATGGTCATCTACGACGTCAACAACATCTACCTCACGTTCTGCGATGGCAAGCTCACGGTGAAGGACGGCCTGTTCGCTTGGTAGCCCACCGACCGGCCCACTAGGCTGGGCGCCGCAGGCCGGGAGGCCTCCACACGGGCGGCGGGGTGATGTTTCAAGCGGCGGTCGAGTTCGAACCGGGATTCCCGATGCACGCCGACATGCTGGCGATCCGCGCCACAGCCATGCACATGCACCCGAACGCACTCGAGATCGTGTACGTGCTGCGTGGCCAGCTGCACGTACAGGTCAGTTGCGAGGCTTTCGACCTGGAGCCAGGCGACTACGCGGTGATCAACCGACGCGACCCGCACTACCTCGAGGGTTCGACTGACAACGTCACCGCCGTCCTGCATTTCGACCTGGCCGCGTTCGCCGACGTCGACCCGTTCGTCGAGCACATCGTCTTCGCATGCGAGTCGTTCGACCTCGCTCGCTGGCGCGGGCAGGAAGCCCTGCTGCGTGGCCTGCTCCTCGGCCTCATCGAGGATGCGGCGACCACGTCGGAGAGCGGCCGGACGCCGGCTTCACACGCCAGATGCGACGAGCTGATCCGCCTGCTGTGCGACGGGTACTCACTGGAGCACTACTACAACCGTGACGCCCCCATCAGCACCGGCCGCCGCGAGAAGTTCCTGACCATCTTCCGCCATCTCGTCGAGCACGCGAACCAGCGTGATGTTCTGGATCTCATTGCCGCGCAGCAGCATTACTCCAAGTCGTATGTCTCCCACCTGGTCAAGGAGGTGTCCTCGATCAGCTTGCGCGATCTGCTCGTGTTCTTGCGGGTCGCCGCGGCCGAACGACTGCTGTTGGCGACCGATGCCACCGTGCTGGAGATCTCGGCGGCCAGCGGCTTCTCCGACCTCAAGTACTTCACCCGCAGCTTCGTCGACTGGTTTCATCAGACCCCGACGGAGTACCGTCGAAGTACCCGGCCGAAGCTGTTGCGCGACAACGAGACCTCCACGGTGTCGGACTCCGACGTACTGCATCTGGCCGAAGAGCACCGGCGCAGAGTGGCCTCCCCCGCTGAACATCCCCGGCTGAGCATCACACCACTGCTTCTGAAGAATCTCGGGTCACGAACGGACCCGTTCGATGCGGTGCGCGCCCACCCGCCCGAACATGACAAGCCGGCTGAAACCGAACCGCGCCGGGCCATCTCCGGTACCAAACACCTGGTTCCGATTCGGGTGGAACAGGCCGACTTGGACGGCGGCTACCTGATCGACGGGCTGGCCTCGTTTGATCAGATCAACACGAAACCATGCCTGGTCCTGGAGTACAGCACCAAGGCCGCCACTGTTGCGCTCATCGAGGCACTCGCGGCACGACTCTCGGCAGCCTCGGTGCCGGACCCGGCATTCTGGCTGGCCTACCGGGCAATACACGATCGCGCCGGTGTCGACGACGTGATCATGCACGCCGGCTCCACACTGGGGCTGGACGTGACGCCCATCCTGATGCCGTGACCCTCAGATCGCCGACGCGGCTTCCCAGAGCGGGCGCGGATCCGCATCGACACCGCGCAGCGGGCTCAGCACGACATCAGTCGCACCGGCGTCGAGGTAGCGACGTAACTGTCGCAGAACGGATTCCGCGTCACCCACCGCGGCCAAGTCGGCGACGGAGCCGACACCCTCGCGGGCGATGACCTTCTGGTAGGACGGGATCGTCCCGTAGAACGCCAATTGCTCGGCCGCAACCTCACGGCCCCCGTCGACGTCGTCGGTGACCAGAACCGGAACCATGGCGATGACCCTCGGTGCGGGACGTCCGGCCGCGGCCGCCGCCTCGGTGATGGTCGGCGTAATGAGTTCCTCGATGGTGCGCGGCCCGGCGAGGAACGGCAGCGTGCCGTCGGCCAGTTCGCCGGTCACGCGTAAAGCCTTGGGCCCCATGGCTGCGACGTACACCGGGACTGGGTTTCCGCCCGGTACCGTGACGGGCCACTCCGGGCTTGCGGTGAATTCGTTCCCGTGGAAGTCGACGGCACCCGTGTCGAATATCGATCGCAGGACCTGCAGGTGTTCGCGCAGTCGGTCGATGGTGTTGGGCCACGCGGTGCCGAAGGCCGTCTGCTCGGGGGCGTGCGCGCCGAGACCTAGCCCGAGGCTGAAGTTTCCGTGCGATGCCGCCTGCGCGGTCTGCGCCAGCGACGCGACGATCAGCGGGTGTCGCGGGTTGATCGGCACGACCGATGTACCCACACCGAGGCCGGGTACGGCCGCGCCGACGATCCCGGCCAGCGCGATGGCATCGTGGTCGAACTGCTGGGCCAGCCAAATCTGGCGGACACCGACATCGAAGGCCTTACGGGCCTGCTCGACGACGTCGTCGACGTGGTTGTCGGCACGAGCATCTGGCAAGAGCACTACTCCGGTGGGCATATCGCTCACAACCGCACGCGGCTACGCAGGCATTCCCTTCGGATCACCACGAGTCTGACCGGTAGCTACCCGTGATTGCGCGTCACGCGGCATCGAAGCCGGTCCACGGCAACGTCGAGGACCTGCTTCTTGGCTCGCTTGATGAGGAACTCCGGGATGGGCGCGGCCAGGTCGATGATGAGGTCGAACCGCACTCGTGTCTGATCGCCCTCGCGGGTCAGCTTGTACTCGCCGTGCTGACCCCGCTGCTGGAACGTGTCCTCGGCGTCCCACACCACCCAGTCCTCACCCCAGTGGTACTCCAGCACTTCCTTGTCGGTGATACCCATGATCTTCAGCGTCGCCTTGACGTGGTGTGGCCGACCGTCTGGATGCCGGTCGAGCACTTCGGCGTGCCGGTGCAGCGTCGACCACGACGGCACATCCTCGATGTCCGCAAGCGCATCGAGGATGGCGTGGGGTGATGCGTCGAACACCACTTCCCGACTGGCTCGCACTGCCATAGAGCAAATTTTAGTCCTTACTCCGGCGGGTCGCAGGCCGTACGCCCAGCTAACCGAGATTCACCAGCCGATTTGGTCAATCGGGGTGGTCACCTGCGGCGGCGCACCGGCGGGGCCGGACGGCGTGCGGGAGAACCGGGGAGCGGGCGCAGCCTGTGTCACCCCGTCTGCGGTCACGATCGTGGACCGAGCCGTCAGGTGCTCGCTGACCGCCGCCTCGGTCCAGGTGAGCACGGGCGTCACACACGCATCGGTACCGGCGAAGACCGCCGTCCACTCATCGCGCGTCCTGCTCGCGAATCGTTCGGCGAAGATCGTCTGCATCTCGTCGTAGCGGCCCAGCTCGGACTGGTTGGGCACCTCATCGGCGCTCAGGCCCAGCCCACTGACCAGTTGCGCGAAGAAGTGCGGCTCAATGGACCCGACGGCCATGTACCCGCCGTCGGAGCACTCGTAGGTGCGGTAGAACGGGGCGCCGCCGTCGAGCAGGAACGACTCGCGCTGATCCTTCAGAGAGCCGGTCGCCTTCATGGTCCACATCATCTGGGCCAGGATGCTGACCCCGTCGACCATCGCGGCGTCGATCACCTGCCCCCTGCCGGAGCGTTCCCGCTCGTACAGGGCGGCGACGATGCCGAGCACCACCAACATCGACCCACCACCGAAGTCGGCGACGAGATTCAGCGGCGCGACGGGTGGTCGGTCGCGGTAGCCGATGGCACTCAGCGCCCCGGTCTGCGACAGGTAGTTGATGTCGTGGCCCGCCGTGGTGGCCATCGGCCCGTCCTGCCCCCATCCGGTGATGCGCGCGAAGATCAGCCGCGGGTTGACCGCCGCGCAGTCGTCGGGCCCGATGCCGAGCCGCTCGCACGTGCCCGGCCGGAAGCAGTCGAGCAGCACATCGGCCTTCGCCGCCAGGGCGAGCAACGCCTGGGGGTCGGCCTTCACGTCGAGATCAACGATGCGCTTACCGCGGTGCAGCAGGTCGAGGTCCTCGGCAGGCATCTTGAGCGGTCTCTTTGTCCCGTCGCCTCGCTCGCCCGGATCGGGTCGCCGCACACGCACGACGTCGGCACCCATGTCGGCAAGGATCATGGCCGCGTGCGGGCCCGGTCCGATACCGCCGAGCTCGATGACCCGCACCCCCGCCAGGGGTCCCGTGCTCAACCCTTCTTGACCTTCAGGACCTGCTTCCGCAGCCCGTCGGTTGCGGTCTCCATCCCACCCTTCAAGGTGCGCTTCAGGATGAAGCCGGGCATCGGAATCGACAGGTCGATCTTCATGTCGAACTTGACTCGGGTCTTCTCGTCCGCCGTATCCCTCAAGGGGGTCAGCGTGTAGCCGGCGTCCTGCGCCTTCAGCTGCCCGGACGACACCAGGGTCCACGTCACGCCGTTGTCAGACCAGGTGTACTCAATCACCATGACGTCGGTCAGGCCTGCGGCTTTCACCGTCATCTCGACCTGCTTGGGCCGCCCGTCGGGGTAGCGGTCGAGGATCTCCGCCTTCTGATACTGCGGTGACCACGTCGGCGTCGCTTCGACGTCGGCGATGACGTCCAGGATCTCCTCGGGCGTAGCTTCAATGACGACTTCACGCGAATCACTGGTTGCCATGCCGCGACATTAGCGGGGTCTGCGCAGTGTCGTGCGCAGTTCACCAGCGAGTGGAAGCATCAACTCCGTGGCAGCAGAGACGACAGACCAGCCGGACAATCCGCAGACCATCGCCTACCCCGCACCGGGCGCGCGCCCCCACCGCCACGACGATGCAGCGCTGGCACCGCACGTGATCGTCCTCTTCGGCGCGACCGGCGACCTGGCGAAGCGCAAGTTGCTGCCTGGAATGGCCTATCTCGTCCTGTCGTCCCTGGCACCGAAGATCCGCGTCGTGGGCACGTCGTTGGAGGACCTCACCGACGACGAGTTCCGGGCGCTGACCAAGGAGGCGGTCGACGCGTTCAGCACGCACAAGCTGACCGACGAGCAGTGGCAGAGCTTCGCCAGCCGCATCACCTACGTGCCGCAGGGCGCCGGGCCAGAGGCCCTGGCCGCGGCCGTCGCGACCGCCGAGGCGCAGCTGGGACCGGACACACAACGGCTGCACTATCTTTCGGTGCCGCCCAAGGCCGCCCGCGCCGTCATCGCCATGCTGCGCGACGCCGGTCTGGTCGAACGTTCCCGGGTGGTGATGGAGAAGCCGTTCGGCACCGACCTGGCCAGTGCCGTCGAACTGAACGACTTCGTGCACGACACGTTCCGCGAGCGGCAGATCTTCCGCATCGATCACTTCCTGGGTAAGGAGGCCGCACAGAACATCCTGGCGTTCCGCTTCGCCAACGGGCTGTTCGAGCCGATCTGGAACCGCAACTTCATCGACCACATCCAGATCGACATCCCCGAGACCCTCGGTCTGGACCAGCGCGCCAACTTCTACGAGAGCACCGGCGCCTACAAGGACATGGTGGTCACGCACCTGCTGCAGGTGATGGCATTCGTGGTGATGGAGCCGCCGACCGCACTGGAACCGCGCGCCATCAGCGAGGAGAAGAACAAGGTCTTCCGCTCGATGCTGCCGATTCGGTGCGCCGACGTGGTCCGCGGACAGTATGTCGGGTACCGCGACGAGGACGGTGTCGCAAGGGATTCCGACACCGAGACCTTCATTGCACTGAAGGTCGGAATCGACAACTGGCGGTGGGCGGGCGTGCCCATCTACCTGCGCACCGGCAAGAGGATGGCCGAGGGCATGCGGATCATCTCGATCGCCTTCAAGGAGGCGCCGCGCACCATGTTCCCGGCTGGCTCGGGCGTCGGCGCCGAGGGTCCCGACCACCTGACATTCGACCTCGCCGACGCATCCAAGGTGTCGTTGTCGTTCTACGGCAAGCGACCGGGGCCGGGCATGAAGCTCGACAAGATGTCGATGCAGTTCTCGACCCAGGAGACCGAGGAACTCGGCGACGTACTGGAGGCCTACGAGCGCCTGATCCTCGACGCGATGCGCGGTGACCACACGCTGTTCACCACCGCCGAGGGCATCGAATCCCTCTGGGAACGCTCAACGCACCTCCTGGAGGATCCGCCCCCGGTCAAGCTCTACCAACCCGGCACGTGGGGACCCAACGCCATCCACCAGTTGATCGCCCCGAATGCGTGGCGCCTGCCCTTCGAGCGGGGTTGGCGCGAGAAGAAGTAGCGCCCGTCTCCGCACGCATTCGCGCATTCACAATTACGCTCGGACAGATGGGCGTCGAGGTGAATCCGGCAGTCCCGCCGAGCGGGATGGGTTGCGTCGAGTGCGATGCCGTCGGCGGATGGTGGTTTCACCTCCGTCGGTGTGCGGCGTGTGGCCACATCGGCTGCTGCGACGACTCGCTGGCCCGGCACGCCTCGGCGCACTGGCGAGACACCGGCCATCCGATCATCCGGTCGTTCGAGCCCGGTGAGGACTGGTTCTGGGACTACCGCACCGCCGACTACTACGAGGGCCCCGAACTCGTTGGGCCACAGAATCATCCAGAGGATGACCCCGTGCCGGGTCCGCGTGGTCGGGTGCCGACAGATTGGCTGGAGCAACTGCAGCGCCGAACCGACTGATCCGCCGTGGCCAAGTCCCAGGGTGACAGCGCCCTCACGGTGGCGGTCGCGTTCACCGCGAACCTGGTGATCGCCATCGCCAAGACAGTTGCGGCGACGCTGACCGGATCCGCGTCGATGAGTGCGGAGGCGACGCACTCGTGGGCCGACGCCGGTAACGAGGTCTTCCTGCTCATCGCCAACCGGCGAGGCGGCCGTGACGCCGACGCGCGACGCCCGCTCGGCTACGGCCGCGAGGCCTACGTCTGGTCGCTGCTCGCCGCGGTAGGCCTGTTCGTCGTCGGTGCGGCGGTGTCCATCTGGCGTGGTGTCACCGAACTTCTGCACGGCAGTGACCCCGCTGAGGACTACCGGATCGCGTACCTGGTCCTCGCCATCGCCTTCATCCTGGAGAGTGTGTCGCTACTGCAGGCTCTTCGACAACTGCGGCGTGACGCAAAGACTTTCGACAGCGATGTCCTCGAGTACGCGCTGCGCACGTCGGACCCCACGGTGCGTGCGGTGTTCGCGGAGGATGCCGCCGCCCTGATCGGGATTGCCATCGCCTTCGTTGGCATCCTGCTCCACCAGCTCACCGGCGAGGTGGTGTGGGACGCCGCGGGTTCCATCCTGGTGGGCGTCCTCCTCGGCGTGGTGGCCGTGGTCCTGATCGACCGCAATCGGGTGTTCCTCACCGGCGAGTCGGGCTCACCACGCATTCACGATGCGCTCGTCGCTCGACTCGCCGACTTCCCCGAGGTCGCTTCGGTACGCTTCCTACGACCCGAATTCATTGGACCGAAGCGCCTTTTCGTCATCGCCAGCGTGGACCTGGAGGGCGACCGGGTCGAGTCGTCCATCGCCCGCACACTGCGCGACCTGGAACACCGGCTGGAGCGGGATCCCTACGTCGCCGAGGCCGTCCTGACGGTTTCCGAGCCCGACGAAACGGGTACCACCGGGGGGTGAGCACAGCAGGTGACCCCGAAACCACCGAGTCCGGGTCAGGGCCCGAGGGCGCCAAGGACGTCCAGAGCGACCCTGCGAAGGGCAGCGACGAGAAGTCCGACTGGACCGACGAGGGTGGCGCAACCCCGACCGGACCCGCCGACCAGGGTGACGAGACTCAGTGACGCCTAGCGCGCGTCATCGAGTGCGGCCGTCGCGGCGTTGTACCCCGGGATGAAGGTGATGCCGGGCCCGCCGTGGCAGCCGGCACTGCCCAGGTACAGCCCTTCGATCGGAAGCGGCTGATCGATGTAACCCCTGGGGCCCGGGCGATTGGGCCCCATCTGCTCGGGATGAATGAGGCCGTGGCAGTAGTCGCCGCCCGGGGCTCCGAACATCGTGCCCATGTGTTTCGGCGTGAACGTCGTGTGCCGGATGATCTTCGACTCGAAGTCGGGTGCCACCCTGGTGATCTTCTCGATGACACGACGACCCATCTCGACCTTCAGATCGCCGTAGCTGGCGTCGCCGGTCTCGACGGGGAACCACATTGAGAACGCCGAGATCGCCTGCTTGCCAGCGGGGGCCAGCGCCGGGTCGTGCACCGAGGGAAACTGCATAGCGATCGCCGGGTCGGCGGGAACGATTCCGCGCCGAGAGTCCTCCCACTGCCGTTGGAGTTCCTCGGGTGTGCTGAAGAGCCCGATGCTCGCCTGCATCTCGGGATCGTTGAGCATCTCGTAGGGTGCGGCGAACGTCGGCATGCCGTCAAGCGCGAAGTGCATCTGCAGGTAGCTGCCCCGGTGATCGACCCGGGCGAACCGCTCGCGGGCATCCCCCGGCAGGACGTTCGGGTCGATGAGTTTGGTGACGGTGAGGTCGGGAGCGAGACCGGATACGACGACGTTGGCGTTGACGGTCGAGCCGTCCTCCAGACGCACGCCGGTGACCCGGCCGTCGGTCACCAGGATCTCCTCGACCTTGCTGCGCAGCCGCAGCTCACCTCCACCGGAGACGAGGGTGTCAACCAGATGTGCTGTGAGCGCGCCGATTCCGCCACGCAGCTTCTTCATCAACTTGGCGTTCTCATCGGGGACCGCCAGCCCGTACGCCAGCGCGGCGGCGCTGCCGGGGGTGGCGGGACCGCGGTAGGTGGTGTTGATCGCCAGGAACGACAGCATGCCGCGCAGGGCTCCGTGCTTCTCGGCGTCGGGGAGGTACCGGTCCAGGACATCGGTGACCGAGCCGAAGAGCATGTCGGTGATCGCCGAGCGCTCGAATTCGTTGTTCGCGCAGGCATACATCTCGTCGATGGTCTTGGGCGGGGCCGCCGCGTCAAACCGGCCGAGCGCCCGGGTGGGGGCCATGCTCCACGCCATCAGCCCGGCCATCCCGTTGACGGCCTCGGCCCCGTGCACCTCGTTGAGATGGGTGAGCATCCGCATCGGGTCGGCGTAGTACACGACGGGGTCATCCCCGATGCCGCGCAGCGACACCGACATGACGTCGAGGTCCACGGTCGGCAGGTCGTCGAGACCGAGTTCCGCGCTGACCTTGGCCGAGGTCGGGAACTGGAGCGACCCCGCGATCTCGAACTTGTACCCGTCGAAGAGTTCGACGGTCGAGGCCATACCGCCCGCGTACAGCTTGGATTCCAGACAGAGCGTGCGCAGGCCGTTGCGCTGCAGTAGCGCCGCCGCAGCGAGCCCGTTGTGTCCTGCGCCAATGACAATGGCGTCGAAGTCCGTCATGTTCCGAGGCTGGCACGGTGTCTCACGTTTTGTCAATAATGACGAAACTTGGGATGTGCGTCAGCGGCGATCCGCGTCGAACCCCTCAGACACCGACTCCAGCGCAGTACGGCACAGCCGCGCGAGTTCGGGCACGGACCGGTTCTCGTCGAGCATCCACACCTCCATCGCGCCGAACACCGCGGCCGAGATGCAGCGCGCCGTGACGGTGATGCGCAGCCGTTCGTCGGTACCCGCCGCGGGTGGGTCGCTGCGCGTCAGATACTCCTCGACCGCCTCGGCGAAGTCGGCCTCCACCTGACGGATGTGCCGGACGATGCGCCCGGGGTCGAGTTCCCGCGCACGCAACTCGGCGATCTTGGCCACCGCGTCGACGTCGTAGGGCGCCGACATCACCGCCGCGTGCACCGATTCGATGATGGACTCCTCGCCGGACTGCTCGGCCAGCGCGGCGCGAAACCACTGCAGCCCTGCGTCGTAGTCGGCGAACAACAAGTCGTGCTTCGAGGTGTAGTGCCGGTAGAACGTCCGCAGCGACACCCCGGCGTCGGCGGCGATCTGCTCTGCGGAGGTCTCCTCGAGCCCCTGGCCCAGGAAGCGCACCAGCGCCGCCTTCTGCAGCGCGTCGCGAGTGCGCTCGCTGCGCGCGGTCTGCGCAGGTCGGACCATGGTGGGTAACGTACCGCGTCAACCTCGCGGGCTGACCAAAGCGATGGCCGCGTCGACCGCCTCATCGGTGATGTCACTCATCCGGCCGCCACTCTCGACGGTGACCGCGGTGAGTTCTCGCAGGCCACCCAGCAGCATCACGATCCGGTGCCGTGACACGGGGCCTGCCCCGCCGGCGAGAAACCCCTCGGACTGGGCGAGCGCCTGAACCATCGTGATGAAGTTCTCCATGGCGTCGCGCTGAAGGTCGCGGGCGGTCAACCCCAGTGCGGGCACATCGCGGATCCAGCTCAGCATCAGCGCGGGCCGGGAGTCCACCGACGCGATCCACGCCTCAATGGCCTGGCGCACCTGCGTGTCCCATGCCGCAGTCGGGTCGACAGCGCCGGTGATCCGGCGGATCTGTGTGGCGTTGGCCTCGGCGAGCAGCGCGACGAAGCATTCGTCCTTGCTGGCGAAGTGCTCGTAGAACGTCCTGCGCGACGTGCGCGCTCGGCGCACGATGTCGGCGATCGTGGTCTTCGGATATCCGTCCTCGGCGATCGACTCCTCGAGCGCGTCGAACAGGCGTTGGCGGAAATCGGCTTTCACTGAAGGGAAAGCCTACCGCCGGTCCCGGACAGCCCGGGAAGCGGTCGAATTTCACTGGCCAAATGAACATTCACAGCCGGCGTCGGCGATATTCGACTGAATCCCGCAGCCGTTCTGAATTCGCGATTCATCTGGCAACGGTATTTGTCGAGGGAGGCACGGCTTGAACGACTGAACGCAGCTACTCCGCACCCGCACCACACACACCGATGGCACCAGGTCAGCGACAGCACACCCGACATGGGTTTCATGATCAAGAAGAATTGTTTGCCCACTATTTCCGTATTCAATCAATTTAACGCGGTATACACATGAACGCGGGATAGGCCGTCATTCGGGAATCGCAATAACGCTCACAACGCGTAGTCGGCAGATTTATGCTCCCGAAATTGGGGCCCTGGTGCCTGTCAACCGAAGAGAGGGAGGCAGCCGTGCGATCAACACAGCGCTACCTGAGAGTGGGTCTGGCGGCGGCCGCCGTGCCCATCGCGATAGTCGTCGCGGCGCCCCCCGCGACAGCCGACTGCAACTACGCCGGCGGGGCAACGGTATGCGCCCAGGGCGAGGTCCGCGGCGCGGATGGGGTTCCACGCGTCGCAAGTCCGGTCGTGCCGTATCCATGCGAGAACGACTGGTACTGCGGCACTGACTGGGATCTCGACATCGGCTGGGATCCGGGCCGTCCCGACCGTCCCAACCGTCCTGGCGGCGGCGGAGGCGGCGGCGGCGGAGGCGGCATCATCGGACCCCGTTGAGCGACTACCCACAACCCCGTCACACCACTTGATGAAGGAGCCACCATGTTGCCCTCAATGCACTCCGCACGCCGCACGTCGGCGGTAGCCATCGGCACCGGCGCCATTGCCGGTGCAATGCTCTTCGCCGCTGCGACCGCCGCGGCCGAACCACCACCGCCGGCACCCGTTCCGCCGCCGTGCACAGCGGCTGAACTCGCGCGAGTGATGTCCGGGGTCACGTTCGACACGTCGAACTACCTGACTGAGAACCCGCCAGTCAACGACTTCTTCACGAGTCTCAAGGGCCAGCCCAAGGACCAGATCTCATCGAAGGTGCAGACGTACCTGGATGCCAACCCGGGTGTCAGGGAGGAACTTCAACGCATCCGGCAACCCTCGAAGGACTTCCGGGATCGGTGCGGGGCCCCGGTGACCCCCTGAGGGCCTGCTAGGCGATCAACCTACGGCCGTGCCAGCCGCCGTGACCATGCCGCGGCTGACTTCTTCAGGGATTCGGGTCGCTCGGCCTCGACACCGGGCTGGGTCACAGGCTGCCCGATGCCGGTGTCGAACGGAACGTATCCGGTCCAGACGCCGGACTCGGGGGCCTCGTCGGGATGTCCCTCTCTCGCCTTCACGCTGGCCGAGTCCAGCGACAGTCGCAGCACGTAGGTGGCGGCCAGTTCGCGTTTGGTCGGTGGACGCACTTCGGTCCATCGCCCGGGCATGAGGTGCTCGGAGATCTTGCGGACGCAGTCCTCACGTTCCTCGGCCGACACGGCGAGCGCCGTGCCGAAGACGACGGCGCAGCGGTAGTTCACAGTCGAGTCGAACAGGGATTGGGCGTAGACGAGTCCATCGAAGATCGAGATCGTTGCCACGAGATCCACACCGGCGTTCGCCGACTTGGTGAGCCCCGCCCCCGACGAACCATGCATGAGAAGGAACTCGCCGTCCCGCACATAGGCCATTGGGATCACCATCGGCTTGCCGTCTGGGCGGACGAATCCGATGTGCGCGATGGTTCCGGCGTCAAGGATGGCGTGCAGATCGGAGCGGTTCCTTCGCTGCAGCTCCTTGTAGCGGTGCACGCGAAGCTCGGGGGTATCGGGCAGCTCATCGAGGCTCACTGTCATGCAAGCGATGGTGCCGTCCGGCCCAACCGTGACAACAGTCCAAAAACACCGATTCCGACCAGTCCACTGCTCACGCGACCCGTTCCGTCGCTACGGGGATGGGATGATCGTGCCGCTTGCCGCCGGGCCGCACGCCCGGCCGAAAGGGGGTGTTGGCACGGCCGTGGATATTCCGATGGACATCGACCGCGCCAGCGGTGAGGCCATCCGGACGCAGATCGTGCGGCAGCTTCGGGCGGCGATCGAATCCGGGCTGCTGGGGCCAGGATGCGCTGTGCCCTCGAGCCGGAGACTGGCAACGACACTCGGCGTCTCCAGGAGCACGGTGGTGTCAGCGCTGCTCGAACTCGAGGGCGAGGGCTGGATCGAGTCCGCACAGGGCGCAGGCACTTACGTGTCGCATCGGCCGGACGCCCCACGCTCGGGCCGCCTCGACGATCCGCGCACCGACACCCCTGCTGATGTACGGCTCGAGATCGACATGCGACCGGGGGACGTGAACGCCGCCGACGTCTCGATGGCGGGCTGGCGCGCGGCCTGGCGCACCGTCAAGCCCTCGAGCGCACCGCCGCCGTCGGCCGGTTGTTTCCCGCTGCGTCAAGCACTGTCGTCGTACTTGGGATCCTCGCGCGGTCTCCCCTGCGAACCCCGGCAGATCGTGGTGTGCGCGGGCACCGCCGAGGCCCTCACTCTGCTCGCACTCGCCTTCGACTGGCGCGATGGCACGGTCGCCGTCGAGGACCCTGGTTACCCGCAGGTGCGTGACGCATTCACGGCGCTGGGCGTGCGGTGGGCTCCCTTGGACGTCACCGACCCGGGACGTCTGCTCAGCAATCTGCGGTCCATCGATGCGGGGATCGCCGCGGTGTATCTAACCCCCAGCCACCAATATCCGCTGGGGCATCGAATCGATCCAGGAATGCGGCGCGACATCATCGAGTGGTCACGCACGTCCGGGGTGATCCTCCTGGAGGACGACTACGACAGCGAGTTCCGGTTCGGGGTCGCGCCGCTGCCCAGCCTCGCCGGCCTGGACCCCGACGCCAGCACCGTGTACCTGGGAACGATCTCGAAGGTGCTCGACCCGGGACTTCGGCTGAGCTATCTGCGGGTGCCGCCGCACCTGCTCGACCGCGTCCTGCAGGTGCGCGACATGCTGGGGGCCACCGTCGCCGCACCCGTTCAACAGGCCGTCGCGCACCTCATCGGCAGCGGCGAGCTGGCCCGCCACATTGCCCGGGTGCGTCGGCTCTACCAAGACCGACGCCGGGTGCTGTTGCAGGAGCTTGCGACGGTCCCGGCGATCACCCACATCGCGGGAACAGAGGCCGGATTGCACGTGGTGGCCCAGCTGCGCACGGACATCTCGTCGGCCGCCGTTGTCGACCAAGCCCGGGGTCACAGCGTGCTCGTCACCGACCTGGACGACTACCGGGCCCAGCCCGATGCCCAGAGTCCGGGTCTCGTGCTTGGGTACGGCCAGTTGAGGCCCGCCACGATCCGCGAGGCAGTGGGCCGGCTGGCGGCGCTGCCCGCGCTGCGCTGCTAGTGGGCTGCGACCGCAGCGAACTCTCTCAGAAACCAGAAAAACCCACCGTCACCGGTGGGTTCTCTCAGTGGCCAGGGCCGGGATCGAACCGGCGACCTTCCGCTTTTCAGAACGGCGGCCGTCCGTTTTCCCAGCTCAGCTCGGAAGCCTCAACGCGGTGACCTGTGCGTTCTCTGCGTCGACCGCAGGTCGGTTCGCGGTGAATGGGTCAACGGTGGGTCATCACCTGCGGCCGATACCGCGAAACGGGAGGCGTTTCCGCACGTCATGGGCTTCTGCGACACCCCCGCCACCGCCCCGTCACCGGATGCGGCCGTGGTCGGGCGGCCACCGCTGTAGCGGGCCCCGTATACGTGTGTGCGGGTCACGAAGCGGCCTCCCGCTCGTCCCGGGCGGCGGTGAGGCGGCGGGCAACCGTCTGCCGGTTGAGGGCCATCACCTCGCCGAGGCCGCGGTCGCTGGCGCCGCACTCAGCCAGCAGAAGCATGAGTTCGTTCTCGCGGCGGCGGATCAGAAACTGGCGCCGGCGCCACCGCTCGAGTGCCGCCGCGGCGCGAGCGGGGTCGTCGGTCTCCAAGTCGGCGAGGGCCTGTGAGCTCACGTCGATCTGCGTACGCAGCGAGCGCGCGGCATTGCGAAGTTGTGCCGAGGCGCGGGTGGCCGCGCCGGTGTCAGCCGTGGTGAAGGTGGGGGTCGAGCTGCGGGGCGGCGGCCCGGGCCGCCGCCACCCGCTGGGCGTGCGCGTCCGCCGCGATCTGGCGGCCTCGGGCGAGGGTGGCAGCGTCAGCCGTGCGCTTCGCCTCGGCGTTCTCCCGGGCCACGCCGCGCCAGATCGCGATCACGATGACCGCGAGGCCGATCACGATGAGCGTCCCGACGTGGCTGTCGATCCAGCCCATCAGGCCGCCACCGCTGGAGTTGCCCGACGACGTGGTGGGCGTGGCCGGCGTGGTGGTGAACACCACCGGGTGGTCGCGCGCCCGAAGGATCTGCGCGCAGACGTCGGGCAAATACCCGATGGACGCGGGATCGCAGATGGGGCCGGGATCGGGGTCGGCCGCGGCGGGGGCCGGAATGGCCGTAACCGCGGCGGTGAGAGCGAGGGACGCAGCCGCAGTGAGTTTGCTGATTCACTTCATGCAGCCGTTGTATCCCATTCGCATACATTCTTGCAACACCATTCTCCGGCGTGTGTGGCGCGAACTTCTTCGCCATTCTCTGAAACAGAGAGTGAAGATGACTTGCCCGTTCAGATGCGTGTCACGATCCATTTTCTATTTCAGATAATGGCGCGAGTGTGCGCCGAGCCGCGATTCTTACCGACATCGCTGACCGGATGCGGAGCGCGGCAATTGTCCGCCGAGTAAACTTAGCTACACATTGCGTAGTGAGGTTTCGGCACTCGAAGGAGAAGAACTGATGAGCATCGCCGCACCGTGCCCCCTGCCCGATTTCGGCGGGGCGGTGCGGCGGGCGAGGAGTGTCGCGCGGCGGTGCGGCACGCATGACTTGTCGGTGGCTCGACGCACACTTATCCGGTGTCGAGCAAGCGCAGGAAACCCAAGGCGGCGCCAGAACCGCGGACCGTCGTGCGGTTCAAGTACGGCCCTGATGTCAGGCCACACACGATCGCCGAGTTCAAGCGGACCCGTGGGCTGCCAGCAATCCCCGGTCTGCATCAGACCCCCGGACTCATCGCCGAACGCGTCCGCGCCTTCACTCAGACGGTGAACGACGTCGTTCCGCCGGGTACGACGGTGTCCGTGTGGCCGGCGGTCAACATGGCCGTGACCCTGGCCCACGTCGCGCCGGAGCAGTTCGGGCCGGCATCTGGGAACGCCTACACCCTTGACCGCGGTGCGAACACCGCGGTGGCCAAGACGCTCACCCGCGCCGACGGGAGCGGCTTCGACATCGTCGTGGACGGCAACCTGTTCATCAGCACGGAGGCGGACAGCGATGAACAGGTGGCGAACAAGTCCGGCGTCCTCGCACACCTCGCGGCGCACGAGCCGCAACATATCGTCCAGACTCTCGCCGCGCTGGACACCGGGGATCTGGCCGAGGCCGCCCGTGGTGAATCCCCGGCGGTGAACGACCTCCTGCTGCCGTTCGCCGAGGCGATCAACGAGTACCAGTGCGAGGTCGCCGCCAACCGGATCATCACCGAGCCTTTCCCACACGACGACCAGTCGCTGTCCGACGACCTGCGTGCGTTTCGGGCGGCGCTCTCCGAATCTGTTCGCTTGAACGACACGGACCTCTACCTGGCCTGCAGGACTGTTCTGACCGGGGCGAAGGAACTGGTCAAAGGCGTCTCATACGCCGCCGCCTACCGCTTCTACGACGGTGACGATCGGTCGGCCCCGGACCCGCTGCCCGAGCAGTGGGACCGCTACATGGCGGGGCTCTGGCCGGACCTGCTGGACATGTTCGCCACGATTCCCGCCGCCGGCGAGCCCACCGACAAAGCCGTGTTGGCGCAAACCCTCTATGCGATGACGGAGCGAACGCTGCGGTGGCTTGAGGAGATCGGGGTCAAGTACGAGGTGCAGGTGCAGGGGGACGAGTGGCTCAGGTCGTGTTGGTGGAGCGTCGCTGAGCCGATCTAAGGGCTCGTCGCCGAGCCGGAGCTGTCGGCCCCAACTGCACACGCTTGAGGCGTACCAATCCAGAGGCGAGGGAGCAGATGTCCGCCGGGGTGTCGGTGGCCCGCCCTACGCTGCGCTGATGACGCGGAACCGCAACAGGCCACCCCGCAAGCCGAAGGCTGCCGCGTCGGCCGGCCCGCGACTGGCGCACGAGCTGTTCTCCGAACTGAACGCCACCTTCTACGAGGACGACCCGAGCGAGTACCTGCTGACCAAGATCGAGGCCGTCACCTTGATGCTGGCGCCAGCCGAGGCCCTTGCGCCCGCGTACGAGTCGGAACGGGTCGTGGGCGTCTCCCGCCGCGTCGGCGCGTCGGTTCCGTCTAAGGAGGCCCGCGACCGCTACGTGCGCACCGAGTGCGTCCTGGTCCTGCACCACGCCTGCGAGATGCTGCTGCGACTGTTCTTCGCACACGTCGACAAGCAGGACTGCCCGTGGCTGGGCATGGCGGCGTCGGTCAGCTTCGTCGAGTTCAAGACGAAGGTCAGCACAGCCCTGCGGACCGGGTTCGACCGCGACGACGTGGCCCGGGTGTTCCTCGGCGGGGCGGACCCGACCGATGCGGATCTCGATGTGGAGGCCGACGAGTTCGAGGACACGACCGCTTCGTGGGAGCTGCTGTTGGAGACCGCTGCCGACACCGTCCTGTCCGAGTCGTTCCTGTACAACTCGGCCAAGCACGGCCTCACCGTGGTGCACACCGACGAGAGCACCCGGATGGTGTTCACACCGCCCGACGGTGGAGCCCCGATCCAACTCGCGTCGGGTTCGCAGCTCACGTACCTGCACAAGCCCGAGACTCCCGGGGCGAAGGGCGGACCGGAGTGGTGGGTGTCGCTGACCCACACGCTCCCGGATCAGGACATCGAGGTGTCTCTCCTTATCCAGCGCGCGGTGTCGTCGCTATGGAACGTCGCCCGGCGTCGGTACACGGGGCAGGAGGGCGAGGTGACGATCGTCGCGGCGCGTGCTGTGCGCGATGCGATCTACGGCCCCATCGCCGCTGAGGGATCGGTCATCCGCACCATGTCCCACGAGTTGACGAAGAAGAACCCCGAAGGCGAGTTCAGCGGCATCAACGCACGCATGACCGGACCGGGTCTACCAGACGAGGACGAGTGGGACCCCGAAGGTTGTGATGACGTCCCACTACCGCGGTTTGTTGCTCTACCGGTCCGACAAGAGGATCGGCGGATCATCAGCACGTCCACCCGAAAGCTGCTCCCGTTCTCGCCGAACTGGTCGACGCGGGTGTGAGCCGGCCGACATGCCACGCTTCCCGTCGCCCGTCGCCCGTCGCCCGTCGCCCGTCGCCCGTCGCCCGTCGCCCGTCGCCCGTCGCCCGTCGCCTTCGACAAGTTCCGTCAGCCGAACTCGATGATGCCCCGTCAGCGGCGTGATGTGATGCCACCGCGGGTTGGTGTACCCGGCACCAGATCGACCGGCCCCGGGGATCAGCCGTTCAGCTACCGGCGCCGTGCCCGCTGGTCCGACTCCTGCCGACAACGCGGGCAGTCACCGCACCGCCTCGACGGGTCAGCTCCCGGCGGGATGAACTGGGCGTGGTAGCCGGAATGGTTGCAATATCCGCAGATCGCCATGGCGTGGCTCTCCTGATTCTTCGTGGTGTGAGTGACACGTATGTGCCCTCGTCTCTTCATGGCCGCTCCGGCAGAGTTCGACAGCGCCGCGGCTCGCACCCAGCTGCGTGCACCCCTCCGAAGTAGCGTCGTCTGCATGACGAACAGCAGCAGTGATGCGACGGCAGCCGAGCGGTTCTTCGAGGCTTCGGGGCCGATGGCAACCTCCGTAATGGAATGCGACTCGCACCGTTACGCCGAGTGCCTGATGTCCGGGCGAGGTGCAGTCACGGTGTGGTTGCGCACCGGCGAGGTCGAGCACATTGCCGGCACCCGCTACCTCGACGTGGAGAAGCTGCGCGGCGAAGAGAACAACGGCGCGCTCGAGATCATCTATCTCGGTGTGGTGCTGCGGTCGTATCCGGCCGGCACGTGGACGCGGTGGGAGAGCGCGCCGGAGCCTGTCGGTCCTCAGCTCTAGGCTGCGGGTTATCCGCGGAGTGTCGAGTAGCGGCCCCGGCGTGGCGGACTAGCCTTCGCAGTAGACGCGCAGATCAGAGGAACGGAGGTGCGCATGGAGTATTCAGCAGCGGCGACCATCGCGGCCCTGATGCGCGACCTGCCGAAGACCGTCAAGCTCACCGAGCTGGGCGACATGCTGCTCGAGGCGGAGTCCGCCGAACAGCTGTGGGACGAGATCCTGGGCGCCACGCTGATTCCCGTCCCCGGGTCCGGTCCAGATCGTGACACCGCTGCACACGACATCGAACTGTGGCACGCACGAGGCTGGCGAACTCTCACGGTGCTGGACCCCGACTACCCAGACCGAGTGTGCGCCGCCAGGCGGCCACCAGCGCTGCTGATGGCCGAGGGCACTCTTGCTGATGACGACTACGCGGTAGCGATCGTCGGTTCCCGCAAAGCGTCTCCCGCCGCTCTCGACTTCGCCCGTAACGTCGCCCGCGGCCTTGTGGAACACGACGTCACCGTGGTGTCAGGGCTCGCTGAGGGAATCGACACCGCCGCGATGACCGCTGCTCTCGACCTGGGTGGGCGCGTAGTCGGCGTGATCGGCACCGGCCTCGACATCGCGTACCCGGCACCGAACGCCAAGCTCCAGGCGACCGTCGCGGATCGGGGTCTGCTGCTCACCCAGTTCCTCCCCGGGTTCCGGGGCGCGAAGTGGGCGTTCCCGGCCCGGAACAAGACGATGAGCGCCTACTCCGGTGTGACCGTGATCGCCGCGGCCACCGAGAAATCCGGCACCCGCCACCAGGCGCTGGAAGCCGTCTCGCATGGCCGCCGCTTGGTGTTGCATCGCAGCGTCGCGGAGGGCACCACGTGGGGCAGGGAGCTGCGTGACCGCCCTGATGTGTTCGTTGCTCGGACCACGGACGAGGCGATCGACCAGTTGGAACGGATCGCTGACGCGGATCAATCGGTGCGTGCGCATCTCAGCCCCGTCCCCGCCGGCACCGCCTGGTGACCGACTATCTCGCCGAGTCGCGCATCCGCGACGGCCTCAGCCGGGTCTCCTACTTCCGCAACGTCGCCGGCCCGGGTCCGGGCATCTGCACCGTCTGCCGCCAGCCAACGTCCGCCGAGGTATGCGGGGACTGCCAGGGCATCCACAACGCTCTCGATGGCATGACCTGCGACCGCACCTTCTTGCTGGCCTATATCGACGGGCACAATCCGCAGGAGTACGCCCAGAGTGCGAAGACGATGCGCCAGTACAAGGCGCATCCGGCACCCAAACGTCTCGTGGACGATGTGCACCTGCTCACCAACAACATGACGTGGATCCACGACGGGTGCATCCGCGACGCCGAAAACGACGCCGAGTGGGACGTGGTGACCTTCGTTCCCTCGCGGACCAAGCGCACCGGAATTCACCCGGTCGCAGAAATCGCCCGCAACGTCGCGCGCATCGTCGGAGACGATCCCGAGCGTGGCGGATCCAGCCGGATCAAGCGTTGGACCATGGGCGTCGGCCCGGTCGGGGCCCCTCGCGTCGCGGACGCTGGCCGCTTCGCCGCCTCCGTTGCCGCGTTCGGTGGCGCGAGGGTGCTGCTGGTGGACGACACCTGGACCGGTGGCACGTCGCTGCAGTCGGCCGCCGCCGCTCTCAAGGATGCCGGCGCCGTCAGTGTCACCGGGCTTTGCGTCGCGCGGTGGTTGAGCTGGAAGTGGCCACCGCATGTTCCGCTGCTCGAGAAGGTGACCGCGGCGGCGTACGACCCGTTCCGGTGCGTCGCGTTCGACCGCGTCTGCCCTCCGCCGGAGCCGTGGTAGCCGCTGCCGGTGCGGAGTAGCCGTCAGTAACGGGTTGAATCCCAAAAGGGCGTGTCAGTGCCCGGCGCAACAATCTGGGGCATCATTGACAACACCAGTCACGGAAGTGAGGCCAGACCTTGTCCGCCGCGGATGGGATCACCGTCGACCTGGAGGGCACCGCGCTCGACCCCGGGGCGGTCGCTGCTGCCATCGAACAGGTGCAGACGCTGGTCACCAGCCTCACCGGCGCCGAGGATGTGCAGCTGACGCTCACCGACCTGCACGGCGGTAGTGCCCACATCTCCATGTCGGTCGCCGGCACATCCCTCGACGACATCAGCGGCGGCATCGACGAGCTGCGCCGCGGGCCCGTCCTGCCGAACGGGTGGACCCGTCCTTCGCTGGTGGCTGTCGTGGGGCTGGCGAAGCTGACTTCCCGCCGCGGTGTCGACTCGATCAGCCTCCGCATCGGCGACACCGTCGCCGCCATCGACGCAGCGATCCAGGAGAACGCCGAGAAAGCACTCGCACCGTCCTCGGAGTCGCTGGGTGCGATGCGCGGTGTCCTCTACCGGTACAGCAACGACCCCCGCAGCAAGAAGCGGTCCGCCGGCCTGCGCCGGGCCGACACCGGCGACATCATCGAGTTGCGGTTCACCCTCGGCAACGCACCCCGGGTGCGCGAGCACCTCGAGCGCCAGGTCGAAGTCTGGGGTGAGATCGCCCGCGACGCGACCGGTGGCATAGACCACCTCTCCGTGGAGGGCATCGAACCCGTCGAACCTGCTGGCGGGTCGGCAACCGCCGCCGACGGCCGGGGATTGCTCGGGAACGACTGGACATCCGGGGTCGACCCCGCCGACTGGGTGAGGACGATGCGTGGCTGAACGGTTGAAGCGAGTGACCGTCGACTCGTCAGTGGTGCTCGACCTTCTGGTCCCCATCGATGATGCGCATGCCGCTCGCGCGGAGTACCTGCTGGCCGGCCACCGTGAGCGCCACCAGGTTCTGCTGCCGGCCATTGTGATCGCGGAGATCGCGGGTGCCGGGGACATCCGGGGACATCACCTCCCCACGGCGGTGCGCGAGGAGCGCGTGGCGAAGGCCCTCAACTGGATCCGGGGGTCGAACTTCATCGTCGCCGAGCTGTCGGAGCGGACCTCGCGGCGGGCGGCCGAGCTCGCGGTCGTCCATCAGCTCAAGGGACAGGATGCGTCGATCCTGGCGACTGCGGAGCAGTGGAGCTGCACCCAGCTGTACACCCGCGACAACGACCTCTTGAAGTGCGACGGACAGTTCGGGTTCAAGATCGTCGTGCCTGATGACCCACCACCGCCGAAGGAACCGGAACCGGACCTGTTCACCGCCGCGGCGGAGTAGTCCCCCCTCGAGCTGGCTTACTCTGCTTGCGTCGGGTCTGCCGTTCTTGTACTCCTCGCGGCGGCTGCCGACCCACGTCCCCAAGGGGAATCCGCCAACAACGAATCCGCGGGCACCAGTCCCGTATCCCGCAGCAGCCGGTACCACGCCCGCTCCCCGGCCAGATACGCCTCCACGGCGGGCGGCAGCCGCGGCGGCGGCAGGTCTTCTGCGAACTCGTCCACAATCTTTAGACGTACCTCGGCGATCGGTTCCACTCACTTCGGCTATCGCACTCCTCGCTGAAGAGCCGGCGGCATCTGTCACGCAGCGGGTCGCGATAGCGTGACCCAGTGGGACAGACGCTCTACCAGTACACCGACACCCAGGCCCTCGCCGGGGTCGTCGAGAACTGCGCTATCCGCGCGACCGACTTCCGCTACCTCAACGACTCGCTCGAGCTGTCGTACGTCTGGGATGCGTTCGTGGCCCGCCTCCGGACCCTCGCCGAGGCTCCGGACGACGGGCACGGGCACGCCTACAGCACGATGCTCGACGCAATACGCCGACTGCAAGCCGACGACATCAGGAGCTACGACCAGTCCGTCTTCGTCGCGTGCTTCACCGAGCTCAAGGACGCCGTGAGTCAGTGGAGCCGATACGGAGCGAACGGGCATGGTGTGGCGCTCGGGTTCGACGCGGAGAAGATCCGGGTGTTGCAGGCCGGATACCACCACCAACACGAAGCTGGGAAGCTGTCGGCTGTCCTCGACCAGAACCAGCAGCCCGTCACGTGGGGATGCTTCCTGCTACCGGTCGAGTACGGCGACTCGGCGCGCGACACACTCGTGACGAACCTCGTCGAGATGGTTCGCAGCATCGGTACAACGGGTGACCCCGCCACCGACGCCCACAACTACATCTCCCAGCTGGGAGGGATCCTTCCGCATGTGCCGCTGATCAAGCACGAAGCCTTCCAAGACGAGCGTGAGCATCGCATCACCGCCTCCGAGCACTTCGGCGGCATGACGCTGCTGCAGCGGAAGGCCATGGCCGACCTCGGAGCGCCGTTCACCTCGTTCGCGAAGACGCCGAAGATGACACTCGACGTGAAGTTTCGATCGTCCGGAGCAACTCTGTTCACGCCCTACGTCGAGTTGCCGCTACCGCGCGACGCGCTGGTCACGGTGGTGCTCGGGCCGTCGGTGACCGACCCTCTGGCACCGGTCACCGTCAGCCGAATGCTCGAACGGCACGGTTACCTGGATACGACGGTCGAGAAGTCAGAGCTGCCCTACCAGAGCTGACCAGCATCACCACTCGCGTCGACGGACCGACATGGCCGCAACTCACGACACTGGCCAGACGACCTGGCCGAACCTCGCACCGGGATCGACCGCCCCGCAAGCCGCGCCGATCCTGTCGGCCCGGTGCCTACCCTCGTCTGATGCCATCCCCGCCGCCGCTGACCGGCCGCCTGACGCCACCGGAGTTCGAGTACTTCGCCGATGTGGTGGTGCGGTTCGTCGACGCCGCGGAGAGCCTGCTCAAGTCGGAACTGTCGCACCCGTTCAACATCGGCAGCGAGGCGATGCGGGACAGAGCCGCGAGCGACGACCACCCCGGGACGCGGTCCAAGCAGACCTTGCTGACCTTGGCGACGCAGCAGGGTGCCGTCGGGCTTGAGCAATGCGACCTGCTCCGCGGGATCGCCGCCATCCTGCGCACCGACCTCGTCACCTTGGCGCCGTTCCCGCTGGCGCGTACGTCTGCCGTCATCGCGGCGAAGGCGTGGTACGTCCTCACCGCGGGGTCCAAGGAGGAGCGGCTTCGGCGGTTCTTGAACGAGGAGCTGGCGGCGCTGTACGGCCTACCGTTCCCGGCGGACGATGAAGAAGCGGTTGCCGAACGCGACGCCCGTGCCGCCGACTACCTGGCCGTCGGCTCGACGGCGGGACTCGAAGCGGTCTACCGCAAGAAACCCCGGCCGTGGGACGCCCCGATTCTCGCCCGCGCGGGTCGGGGGCTCGACGACGCGGCGCCGTCGGAGACGCAGCTGGTGAAGGACTTCTACCGGGCGTCGGGGTTGCAGGAGGACGAGCTGGCAGGGCTGCCGTACTCGTTGCTGTCCGCGGCGACGCACGGGCGCTTCCGGCAGGCGGGGCTCGTCGGGTACGCGGCCGCCGGCCCGTCGGTGGGAGGTGTGTCGACAGCGGCGATGCACGTGACGCTGGGGGTCACTGCGCAGACCACGATGTACGCGGTGGTCGCAATGCGCACCTACCTCTGCGCCCTCGCGCGGTACACCGCCGTGTCCGAGGCGATGGTGCTCGGCCGGCTGCAGGGACCGACCGCGGAGTGGTCGGCGATCGCGCAGCAGGTGCCCGAGCAGCCGCAGGACGACGAGTAGCCGGACGCTACGCCGCCCGCCCGCTGTGGTGGAACCGCGGGGGAACCGGCGGTTCCTGAACTCGGCAGTTAACCGTCCGCTTCGTTCGGCAGCTCATCAAGAGCCCAGTACACGCCAGCACGGAAGGCCTTCAGGAGAGCGTCGTAGTCGTTGCGAAGTTCGTCGTCGTCGGGAAACGGGTCGGCCGGGTTCAGTTCGAGTACTTCGTAGACGTACGCATGAGCCTTGGCTTCAGCCGCGGCTGTGTGGTCGAGGTAGCTCACCGTGATGCCTCCTATACGTGTGCGATCGCATGACGCATTATTCAGCGTGCGAGCAGCTGCGTTCGGATCACAGGGGGGTAAGCGTGGAGGCAGAGCGCTACGCCGCCCGTCCCCGCCCATCCCAACTCGGATCAGCCAAGCGTCCGGAGTCGGTGCGTCGGCACGAAGTGCTTCGGCGGCGGAGTCGTGCTTGGTCACGCCGCGTCCGCCTTCGCCTCGCGGTAGTTGTAGACCGACTGCCGACTCACGCCGTACTCCGCGGCGAGCTTGGTCGCGGACTCACCTGCGGCGAGTCGGGTCCGCAGCTCCTCGGCCCGGGCGACGGTGAGCTTGGCCTTGCGGCCCTTGTACACACCCTTCGCCTTGGCGATCGCGATGCCCTCGCGCTGCCGCTCCAGGATCAGCGCCCGCTCGAACTGGGCGACCGCCCCGAGCATCGACAGCAGCAGGTTGTTCATCGGAGAGTCGTCGCCGGTGAAGGTCAGCCCCTCCGTGATGAACTCGACGCGGACACCCTGCGTGGTGAGCTCCCGGACGACGCGCAGCAGATCCTCGGTGTTGCGGGCGAGCCGATCCATGCTGTGGACGATGAGGGTGTCCCCGTCGCGGACGTATCGCAGCGCCTCGGCCAGCGCCGGACGGTCCGTCGACTTGCCGCTCCCCTTGTCGGTGAACGTGCGATCCACCTCGATTCCCACCAGCTGCCTATCGGTGCACTGGTCCAACGTGCTGACTCGCTCGTACCCGACTCGCTCGCTCATCTTCGGCCCTTCCGTACAGATAACGCCTAGGAGTTGCCTAGACACCTTGTCGAACAATGCGATTCGGACCCTAGATGTGCGCACTGACAGGAACGGGTGCGCGGCGCGTTGGGGTACACCCCAGATGGACGGCAGGTTCGGCGCCGCGCACCGTACAATTTGCCCGATGGGCAATCCGCGGCGCGATGCGGAAGGCAAGTGGCGGATTGCTCTCGTAAGTGCGGCCGTCTCTGCAATGGTTGCTGTGACTCTTGCTTTGTGGACATATCACCATCAGCGCGTATCCGAGTTCCGGACAGCTCAGAGTGCGTGCGAAGACGCAATCGTGGATGCTGATGCCTTCCTCGACACGGCGGCTTTCCTGGCGAGCCAACACTCGCCCACCGATCCTGGTTCGCCAGAGAGTCCTGAACTAGTTCTCAAGTTGAGCGTTGTGCGAGACAAATGTTTTCGACGAGACATGTTTGCGAAGTCTCTAACGGGAGATGACCTCGGCGATTTTGACGCGAAGAGCTTTGGCGCCCGTGCGGCATGGCTCTACCCAGACCTTCGCGGCCGTGACGGCAAGTCGATGAAAGAGCTCATGCTCGCGGATGCCCGTGATTACTTGTCGGCGACCCTCAAGCCCAAGATCGAGGGCAGTCACGCACCGTCGTTATTCGACACAGTTGGATCGCTATTTTGAACCCGTAGTTGCGCCCCAGCTGGACGTTGGGCCACCTGCATCCCGCCCGCCAGCAGGCACCTGCGTGAGCAAGAGAAACGTGGCGAGCTGCGGATCGTGCCGCGGGCCGCGAGGGGGGCTGGGCTCAGCGGAGTAGTTCGTCAGTCCAGCGTCTCCGAGTAAACCTCCTCGACGCTGAGACCCGGCGGCCGTTCCTCCAACAGGTTCGCCACCAGCTGCCGCTCTGCGCCATCCCCGTGCAACTTGGAAGGGACAGCTGCACCGTGCGACTCCGGATATCGTTACGGGCGTAGGGAACTCGAGGCCGCTCGCAACCGCACCGCCCTTAGTGCGGCCCGCTCACCCAGGCGTAGCCGCCGCTTCCGGTGGCCGTGCAGGTGAGGACGCCATCAGAAGCTTCCAGCCGCGCCTTGGCGCCCGGGGTCGTACAGGGCTGCCCGATCGCGTCCCATCCGATCGTGGGAAGAGGCGGCGCGTTCAAGTCCACCCAGATCAGGTTCAGTCCGCTGCAGCCGAATCTCCCATCAGGCGAGCGCGCCCCGGGGCTGTCGCACGGCAGGCCGGCGGCGATGGGCGGGGACGCCGCCGTTGTGGTCGCACCAGTGGTCCGCGGCGTCGGCGCGATGGTCGTCGTTGTCGGCGTGGTGCTGGTGAGCTCGGGTGTCGTCACCGCAGGCGGGGGTAACGGTGCTGCACTCGTAGGGGTTGTCGTGGTTGTCACGGTCGGGCTCACCGCCGGAGTGGCCGGAACGTCGCTGCTCCCATCACGCGACACGTAGAGCCCCAGCAGGACCGCCGCGATCGCGACCGCGGCCACCACCGCGACGACGATCGGAGTCTTCCGGGACTTCGGTTGCGGCGCAGGTTCCGTCGCGCCCTTCCGCAACTTCGTCGGCGCGTCCGGGTCTACAGCACCGGAGTTCGGCGTCACCGCCGCCAGCGTCTGAGCGGATGCCGGATAGCGGACCTCGCCGCCTACCGCCTCCTGCAGCGCGGTGACGAACTCCGCGCAGGACCGGTACCGGTCGGCGGGGTTCTTCGCCAGCACCCGTTCGAAGACCGCGTCCATCGCCTGCGGCAGATGCGGGTTGACCCTAGTGATCGACGGCACCGGCTTGGTTAGGTGCGCGGACATCGTCGAGGCGATCGTGGTTCCCGCGAACGGCGGCTGTGCGGTGAGCAGGTGGAATGCGGTGCACCCCAGGGAGTAGATGTCCGAGCGGTTATCGACCACCTCGCCCTCGATCGACTCCGGCGAGATGTACTGCATGGTCCCGATGGTCATCCCGGTGGATGTGAGCGAGGTGGACTCACCGGCGGCCTTGGCGATGCCGAAGTCCGCGAGCTTCACCGATTCGATCTGCGGTGCACCGTCGGACTCGTCGATGCCCACCAGGATGTTCGCCGGCTTCACGTCGCGGTGCGTGACGCGCTGCTTCCGCCAGGCGTAGTCCAGCGCCGCGGCCGCGGCGCCGACCAGCTGGACCGCCAGGTCGGTGTCGAGGGGGCCGTCTGCCTTGAGCAGCTCCGAGGCGTCCGTGCCGTCGATGTATTCCATCGTGATCCACAGCCGGCCCTCGAACTCGCCGCGGTCATGCAGCGTGACGATGTTCGGGTGCGAGAGCCGGGCGAGCAGATCGGCCTCTCTCTGGAACCGCGCCTTGAAGTCGTCGTTGCGGGAGACCCCGGCATCGAGCAGCTTGAGCGCATCCTGACGGGGAAGACGCGGGTGCTGCACGAGGAACACCTGCCCCATTCCGCCCGCACCGAGCTGCCGGATGACGCGGTACCCCGCGATCTCGGTGATTTGCACGCTGTGAGTGTGGCAGGCGAGTTGCCGCGTGGGACTGGATCCGGAGCTGGTTCACACAGGGGACAGTGAGTCCGACCTCGTGCACATCGTCAACGAGGTTGTCCGCCCAGCGTCTCCGAGTAGACCTCCTCCACGGACATGCCCGGCAGTCGATCGGCCAGCAGGTTCGCGACCATGCGCCGTGCGGAGGCTTCCGCGGCGTGCTCGACCGAGAAACTCGACTCCCGGCCGTGTTCGCGCACGGTGTACGCCACCACCCACATCGCCATGCCCGGGACGGTGACGTGATCGTCCGCGGTGGCGGTCCGCGTGCTGAGGCGGATGCGCGTGGCATGCCGGGTGATGCCCACGGCTTGCAGGCAGCAACGCCGATGACCTGCGCGGCGTCGTCCAGGCGCTGGAGGCGGCCGGGGAGGCGGGCGAGACCACCGCGTACCCGACCGGCTACGGCCTGATCACGGTCGACCGCCCCGGGGTGTTCATCGCCGCGGGCGCCTTGGCGCGCGAGAGCCTGCCGCAGATCGAGCGCACGAAGCGGATCGAGCGCACGGCGACGGTCTGACCCATCCACAGTCTCCGGTGCGCCGCCGCCGGAATACCCAGCGGCGCACCGGCTCCCACCCCGCTTCATCGAACGAAGGAGCCCCACATGGCCATCTCCGCCACCGTCCTGTCTCAGCCGATCTGCCCCGGATGCACCTTCGTCAAGAAGGCGCTCGCGGAGTTCGACGTGCCCTACACCGAGCTGAACGTCCGCGAGAACGAAGAGGCCGAGGCCCTGCTCCGCGACCTGTACGAGTCCCGTCGCCCCGGCCAGCACCCCGCGACACCGGTCACGCTGCTGGTCACCGAGGCTGGCGTCGAGACCGTCTTCGGGCCTGACATCCGATCGTCGCTGAAGCGGTACGCCCGCGCCGCGACCGCCGCGTGATCGGCACTACCGGTACACATCCCGGCATGGACACGACGACGAAGGGAACCGCTTCATGAGCGCCGCCCCGCCGCCTACTGGCTACCTCACCCGCCGCGGTGCCGCCGAGATGCTCGGCTGGTACCCGCAGCGCCTCACCGCCGCCATCATGCGCGGTGAACTCGACGCGTACGAGCTGGACCGGCGGGTGCTGGTGAAGGAGGAGGACGTGAAGGCCCTCGTGGATCGTCTCGGCGCCGAGCCGCAGCTGCTGGACCCCGACAGTCTCTGACCGACCCCGAACAGCAAGCAGCCCCAGCCAGATCGGCTGGGGCTGCTTGCTGTTCCTCTACCCGCCACTTCACGAAGCCAAAGTCGCTGATCAGCGGTCGTGTAAACTGGACGCCGACCCAAGTCCCTCTCCCCAGGCCGTGCACGCCGAAGGATCGGGCAAGCACATCGAAGCACGGAGCACGTTACCGATGATCAATTCCCCTGTGACTGAACCTATTCGCGCCGCTATGCGTGCGCTCTTCCTCGCGCTCGGCGAGCCCGACCGGACTCCCGTGGCCGAGCTCTCCGCGGACTCCAACTCTGAGCCGCCGAGCATCTACGGCCTGCATCCCGTGTTCGACCTCGCCGAGACCTTCGGGCCCGGCGACATGGGCTATACCGGTGGCTACCCTCGCCGCGGGGGGCATCTGTCGCTGCCGTGCTTCGAAGAGAATGGTGACGTGGGAGTGCTCGAAACGACCTTCCACAAGGGCGAGACCACCGTGGAGTACGTGACCTACCCGCGTGAGCCTGCTCAGGTGTATGCGGCGCTGTACAAGCTTCTCGAGCAATCCGAAGTCCGGGACTAGCGGAAGCGAGGGCCGGGGGTCACTCGCCCCAGCTAACCTGCGCCCGTAACCTGGTTGACCTGCAGAAATAGAGCACCCCGCCACCATCACTGTGACGGGGTGCTCTGCTGTGTGGCCTCGGGTCAGCGCACCGCTGCGGGATCGAGCGCCTGGCCGCCCGTAGACGGACCACCGGTCCCGGTACCCGTGTTCGTGCCCGCGGCGTTCGCCGGACCCGCACCGCCCGGCTTCGGGACGCCCGGTGCTCCGACGCTGGGCATGCCACCGGGAGCGGCCGGTGCACCCGGCTGCGGTCCCTGCGGAGCACCCGTAGCGTTCGGCACCGCGTTCTGCACCCCGCCGGTCTGGCCGCTCACCGGACCTGCTCCCTGCGGCTGCTGCGCAGTTGGAGTCGAAGCGGCATCGGCTGCCGGCGCGGCCTGACCCGGGGTCGGATCGTTGAGGTGGAAGTAACCGGCCCTGTCACCCAGCTGCTGCGGCAGCTCGGAGGCGCCCACGATCTTGTAGTCCTGCAGGTCGTAGAACTTCCCCTCGCCGAGCAACATGTACTGCTTCTCGGCCGCCACCATGATGTCGCCGGGCTTGGCTTCGGCCGGGTTGATCTGCTTGCCCGGGTCCTGACCAGGCACGGGAGGCGTGAGACCGGCCGACTTCGCCGCATCCGCGAGCGAGACCGGGTGCGTGGGGTCGACCTCCTTGTTGGGCTCCTGCGCCTGCGCGGCGTGTGCGGCGTTGGCCTGCGCCGGGGTGGGAGCAGCAGCACCGGGTGCGGTGACAGCCGGAGCCGGGGTGCCCGCGGGCTTGTCCTCGGGCTTCGGCACCGCGGCCTTCGCCTGCTCCGGCTTGGCTCCGCTCAGCGACTTGTCGTCCCCGAGCTTGCGGGGCTCGGCCTTCGTGTCGGTCTCCTTCTTGTCGTCGACCAGCTTCTTCGGCTCGCTCTTCTCGCTGGTGTCCGGCTTGCTCGTGGCGAGCGGGGTACCGCCACCGGTGTTGCCGCCGCCGGTACCGGTGCCGAGCGGCGACCCGCCGAGACCGCTGCCGGTGCCGAGCGGGTTGCTCGTCGGCGTCTGCTTGTTCCCGAGCTGGCTCAGCAGCTTGGTCAGGTCGTCGTAGTTCGTCCTCTGAGGCGTCTCGGTCTTGCTCGGCGCCTGCGCCGCGGGGGTCTGAGCCGCCGGCGTGACCGCCGCGGGGGTGACCGGGGTGACCGGCTTCTGCTCCGGCGCCGGCTTGGGGGCCTGCGCCTGAGCAGGCGTATCGCCGCGCACCAGCACCACGGCGGGCGGCGTCTCGGCCCACAGCGCCTCGATCTTGGCGTCGGCCGCCGCGATCTGGGCCGAGCCCTTCTGACATAGAGAAGGTAGTCACCGCGCTGCGCGAAGGCACCTCTGCGATGGGCACGTGGCGAGCGCCGGAGAAGCTCACCAAGAACAAGAAGGCGACACGCGCAGCGTGGGCACCCGCCAGCATCAACCCCATGCTGGCGCGCACCCGCAGCGTGTTCGAGGACCTGATGAACCAGGGCGTCGTCGTCCGCAACCCGGCCGCGCTGGTGAAGTCGTTGCCCACGGAGAAGTCGGAGATGCACACCCTCGACGCCGATCAGGTGACGAATCTGCTCAGGTCGACGGCAGGCGACACGTTCGGGATCGCCTGGCAGCTCGCGGTGCATGGCCTGCGCCGCGGTGAGATTCTCGCGCTCAGCTGGGACGCGGTGGACTTCGACGCGAACACCGTCTCGATCACCGCCGCACGCCTCGCCGTCTCGGGCGGCAGCCTCACCGGCGCGACGAAGACGAAGACCAGCACCAGGACGTTGCCGATGCCCGAGGACCTCGCTCGCGCCTTGAAGGCTGAGCGGAAGCGGGAAGCAAGGCTCGCGCTGGGATCGAAGTGGCACGACTCGGGCCTCGTCGTGGTCGACGCGCTCGGAGCACCACCGCACCCCGACACTCTCACCGCGGCGTGGCGCAAGGCGCTGAGCAACGCCGGCCTCCCCCACGCCCGGCTGCACGATGCGAGGCACTCCTGCGCGACGCTCGTGCACATGCGGGGCGTGCCCGTCGTCGTGATCGCGGCGTGGTTGGGTCACCAGGACGCCGGCTTCACTCTCCGCACCTACGCGCACAGCACCAACGACGCCTTGGCCGACGCCGCCGCGGTGCTCAACTCGATCACGACCGCGAAGCCGGACGGAGCCGCGGAGTAACTCGCGGCGGCTACACCCCGTGTCCGGCGATGTCCATCTGCTCAACCGTCGCGGCGTCGTACCCGCGCGAATGTAAGTAATGCTCGGCGGCAGCGACGGCGGCGCCGGCCTCAGATTGAGTGCCGACGCCGTCCGCATAGGCGATCCCGTATGCGACGGCGCAGTCCTGCTGGACCTGCTCGAGGAAGTTGTTTTCGTTGACGTAGCCGTTCGCTGCAGCAGCGTTGGCGCACGAGTACTCGTTGGCTGATGCGATGCCCGTGTTCAAGATCGGCAGCGCGGCGAACACCGCAGCCGCCAAGAGCACTCGTGTCCTCATAGTGCGCTGAGAGTACCGCCGCCCCTTACCGCTGTCGGGCCGTTCCGACGAGCCACCGTCGCGTCGAGGTGACCCCGCCGTGGGTCATCGGGGTCACCTCGCGGTCGATTAAATCTGGAATGGGTCAACCTGGTCATCGGGACGCTCTCGCCGCGTGCCCCAGATACGAGAAAAACCACCCGTCACCAGGTGGTTCTCTTGGTGGCCAGGGCCGGGATCGAACCGGCGACCTTCCGCTTTTCAGGCGGACGCTCGTACCAACTGAGCTACCTGGCCGGAAGGCTCTCGGCCTTTTACGACCGAGAATCCTCGCCGAACTGGCGACCCTGACGGGACTCGAACCCGCGACCTCCGCCGTGACAGGGCGGCGCGCTAACCAACTGCGCCACAGGGCCTTGCTTTCCTGCTGTACTACTTTCCTGCTGTGCTCCGCGTCTCCGCGTTGCGTACCCCCAACGGGATTCGAACCCGTGCTACCGCCGTGAAAGGGCGGCGTCCTAGGCCACTAGACGATGGGGGCCTAATCCGAATCTCTCCGGGGTACTCGCAACACTGTTCCGTTGGGAGCTTCGATAGCTTAGGTTACCGACACCCGAATCCTCAAACGGGGTCGCCCAGTAAGGTGATTCTCCGCGCCCCTATAGCTCAGTTGGTAGAGCTACGGACTTTTAATCCGCAGGTCCCAGGTTCGAGCCCTGGTGGGGGCACAACAGCGCCAACCGGCGGCCCACGTGCTCGGAGTAACGGCGCATCCGCGCTCCTCGATACTCCCAGGGAGGAACGCGGACGCAACCACTATCGTGTTCGTCACCCGCCCTACGACCTGGAGCCACGATGGATCGCCGCTTGATTGCCAGGACTGTCGCCTCGGTGATCGCTGCCGCCACCCTCGGCGGCTCGGTGTTGATCGGTGCGGCGACCGCCAGTGCCACGGAGCAGGACGATCAGTTCACCGAGGTTGTGTCGGCCCTCGGCATCACCGTCGAGTCCCCCGAGCAGGCCGTCAAACTCGGTCACGACGTCTGCACCCTGCTCACCCAGGGCGGCGCCCAGGGGCCCAATCCGGTGCCCGTCGTGCGCGGCGTGGTGGGCCGCCTCACCAACGCCGGCATGAACAAGGGTCAGGCCGCCAACGTGATGCGCGCAGCCGTCAAGCTCTACTGCCCCGAGTTCGGCTCGATCGTCGGGCGCTAGTCCGCCTGGCCGCCGAGGCTAGCGGGCTAGATGGGCCCGGAAGGGTCCGCCGACACTGTTGAACCGAAGATGGTGCGGTGCACGGTTTCCCGACCCGGGATGGGGTGTCAGCCGTCGTCGCGCTTCGGCTTCTTCGGCTTCTCGTTGCCGCGCCCCGGCGGTCCATTGCCGGGGTGCTGCCGAGGCTCCGGCGTCGTCGCCGGAGTCACCGGCGTCGTCGTCGGCACGGTGCTCGACACTGCGCTGCTCGACGTTGCGGGGCTCGTCGACGTCGCGGGCGGCACGGAGGTGGACGGCCCTGACCGCGTCGCCTCGGCGACCACCAGGATCAGTGCCAGTAGCACGGCAGCGGCAACCGCCGTGAGAGCCAAGGCCTTTCGGCGGCGTCCCGGCGGAGGTGGCGGCATGTGGGCACCGGTGAGCGGCAACGGCGGCGCTGCCATGACCCGCGTCGGCGGCCGCACTCCGAGCAGGGCCGCGCGCATGGCCTCGGCACTGCCGAACCGCTGCGCGGGATCCGAGGACATCGCGCGGTCGATCACGCCTGTCAGTACGGGGTCGGCGTCGGGACGTACCGTCGCCAGCGGTGGCAGGTCGTGCTCGGCGATCGCACGCACCAGCGCGGCCGGCTCGGTCTGTGGGAAGGGCATGCGGCCTGTCAGCGCCTCATAGCCGACAACCCCCGTGGCGTAGAGATCGTCGGCGGGTGTCGCTGGCCGTCCGGCGATGCGTTCTGGGCTCAGATAAGCCATGGTGCCCACCAGCTGTCCCACCCGTGTGAGGTCCGCGCCGCCCGACTTGGCGATGCCGAAGTCGGCGATCTTCGCCTCCCCCGACGCCCCGAACAGAATGTTGGCCGGCTTCACGTCGCGGTGCAGAATGCCGGCGGCATGGGCCGCGCTCAACCCGGCCAGAACGTCGGTCAGTACGCGTCGCACGCCGTCGGGTGGCAGAGGGCCCCGCGCGATGGTGTCGGCGAGCGACGTCCCGGACAACCGCTCCATGACCAGATACGGGACGCCCCGATGCTCCCCGCCGTCATGCACCACGACGATGTTCAGATGGTTCAGGGCAGCCGCCGAGCGGGCCTCGAACTCGAACCGTGCCCGATGCTCGGGATCCGTCGACAGTGCGGAGTGCAGCAGCTTGACCGCTACGGGACGGCCGAGCCGGACGTCCCATCCGGCGTGGACCTCCGCCATGCCCCCGCGCCCGAGCAGACCACGGAGTTCGTATCGTCCGCCGACGAGTTCGGGGTCCGTCACCGCCTACACGCTAGCGACTGTGAAAATCGCGACGCTTTCCGGCCGATTTCGTCGTGATTTTCTCAATCGAGCCGCCGCAGCATGAGCCGCCGCGCAGGAGCGGCGCCCGCCCTCAGACCTTCGGGCAGTAGAACTGCGGCTGTCCGCGGTACTCCACCGGCGGCAGGTTGCGCGCCGGCGTCTGCACCAGCGGGGCGTCGGCGGGCAGCCGGCCCGTGGCCCGATCGACCGCGGAACGCTTCCGCGGGTGCATCAGCATCCGCTTGGGCAGCACCTTGGTGGCGAGTGTGATGACATCGCAGAGCCGCCTGTGCGCGAACTCCTGACGGGGTGACCAGGTGTACCCCATCAGCTCCCGTACCGGCGGATCGTAAAGGGCCACCGTCATGAACGTCAGGAAGCGCTGCATGACCTTGAGGTTCAGCGCCCACAGCGGATCCGGAATCCAACGCAGGGACGGATGCTTGGGCATGGTGGACAGATCCATGACCTCAGTCGCCGCGTAGTGCTTCTCCAACACGTTGTTACACATGTGATCCCAGTACTCCTGGAATTCCTCCCAGGACTTGGGCACCGGCCGCATGCTCATCCCGTACATCCGGTACCAGGTGACGTGCTCGTCGAACAGTTGACGCTTATCGGCCTCGCTGATCCCGCCGCCGAACTTCTCGGCCGCGAGCAGTGTCGACTTGAAGAACGTGGCGTGCGCCCAGTAGAAGACCTCCGGGTTCAGCGCGCTGTACCGCCGGCCCTGCTCGTCGACGCCCTTGATGCCGACGTGGTAATCCCGCACCTCAGCGCCGGTCATCGACGCGCGGTCACCGTCGAAGACCACACCGCCGATCGGATAGATCGATCTCAGCAGCCGCGGGATCCGCTCCATGAAGAAGATCGAGTGCTCCTGCACCGCCGCGCCCAACTGCGGATGCATGTTCTGCATCGAACCCGCCCAGGTGCCCTGGAACAGACCGGTCCACTGCCCGAAGTACTTCCATGTCAGCGAGTCCGGCCCAAGCGCCTCGGGGGGCCCGTCGTAGCCGCCGGGAGCGACCGGGCAGCCACCACTGATGGCCGCGTCGCTGGTGACGGGGCAGGCCGGGGACGTATCTTGAGTCACTGGCGGGCATCTCCTGACGGTCAGACGATATTCTGACTACGAGCGTTGTCACCCGCGAGCTTAGGAGGGATGTGGCCTCAGGTCAACGACGGAGCCAGTGGTCGGGTGTGCCGCTGGAGGACCGTCAGACGATGCGCCGCGACAAGCTTGTCGCCGCGGGGGTGGATCTCCTGGGCGGCGAAGCCGGTCCGGCGCTGACAGTGCGCGCCGTGTGCCGCGAATCCGGCCTGACGGAGCGCTACTTCTACGAGAGCTTCGCCGACCGCGACGAGTTCGTCCGTGCGGTCTACGACCACGTGTGCAGCACCGCGATGTCGGCGCTGACCTCGTCGACCACCCCACGCGATGCCGTCGAACGCTTCGTCGCCCTGATGGTCGACGACCCGGTTCGGGGTCGGGTGCTGTTGATCGCACCCGAGAGTGAACCCGTGTTGGCCCGGTCCGGCGCGGAATGGATGCCGACGTTCATCGACCTGCTTCAGCACAAGCTGACGCGGATCACCGATGCCGCCGTGCAGGCGATGGTCGCCACGGGCCTGGTCGGCGCACTCACGGCGCTGTTCACGGCGTATCTCAACGGGCGCCTGGCGACCACCCGCGAGCAGTTCATCGACTACTGCGTCGACATGCTGCTCAGCCGGGCGTCATCGCACTAGCCACACCGCCCCTGACTACTCGTCGGGGGTGCTGACCTGTTCGAGTTCCTTCTGCTCGGCCGCCGCGGCCTCGTCTTCGGCCGCCTTGGCCTCGCGGCCGGCAGGGCTGGCCAGGGAGTTACCCGGCTTCGTCTCGGAGGCGACGCCACCATTGCAGTTCAAGTAGAACTGGATGCCGTCAACGGCGGAGCCATCCACGGCGCTGGTGAAGGGTGTGGGCTGCGAGCGGGTGACCAGGCACTCGTCCTGGCTGACCTTGTCGCCGACCCTGGCCGCGACCACTACCGACTGGCCGGCATCACTTGCCGCCGAGGAGGCATCTGCATACGTCTGGCCCGCGTAGTCATCGGCGGCCGCGACGCCCGTGCCGAGTGCCGCGGAGATCGCGAACGCGCACACTGCGCCGGACCCCATAACGATGAACTTCTTCACGTTCGACCTCTCTACCAATCCAATAGCTGCTCGGGGATGGTACCGCCGTCGAGGCGTCCGCGCAGTTCTAGTGTGACGGGTGAGAAATGGTCTGCAAGCTGGCGTTTACCCGAGAGCTCACTCGGCGCCGGTCTGGGCACCGGCCTCCGCCAGCTGGTCGAGCTCGGCCTGGGCCGCGGCGGCGCGCTGCCTGGCTTCCCGCTCCTCTTTCTTCGCCATATCGGCCTCCCACATCTTGCGGCCCGTGGGACTTTGCAGGGAGTACCCGGGCCACAGCGCGGTGCCGTACTTCGCGTAGCAGTTGAGATGCACGTTCATCACACTGCGGCGCCCGTCGCCGTAGCCGTCGATCGACGCCGCCGGGGTCGCGCTCGAGACGATGCACTGGTTCCAGTCCTTGCGGTCACCCACCGTCGTGGCGACCTGAGCAGACATCCCCTGCCTGCTCAGCGCGGCTTTCGCGTCGGCGAACGTCTGACCGACGACGCCGTCGTCAGCGCTGGCAACCCCCGCGCCCAGTAACCCCACCGCCACCGCCGCAGATCCGAATGCACTGGCACCGAGGACCAAGAACCTCTTCACGATTGGTGCGACCTTTCGTCACCGCCGGGGCGATTTTCTGTTTTGCTGGAGGGCAATGGAATCAACGGATAGTACAACGCTGCCGTCGCGGGCGGTCACGGTTTGAATCCACTTCCGCAACACGCGCCACACAACATCATGGCAAGCTTGAATGTCACCGACATTCACAGATATATTGACTGCAACCAACAGGTACAGATAACTCGGAGGCGCCATGTCGAAGGAATTCACCGACCTGCAGCTTCTGCAGGAGCTAGAGCCGGTCGTCGAGCAGAACATCAATCGGCACATGTCGATGCGCAAGGACTGGAACCCGCACGACTACATCCCGTGGTCCGACGGCAAGAACTTCTACGCCCTCGGTGGCCAGGAGTGGTCGCCCGAGGAGTCCAAGCTGTCTGAGATCGCGCAGACCGCCATGGTGCAGAACCTGTTGACCGAGGACAACCTGCCCTCGTATCACCGCGAGATCGCCATGAACTTCACCATGGACGGCCCATGGGGCTGGTGGGTCAACCGCTGGACCGCCGAGGAGAACCGGCACGGTATCGCGCTGCGCGACTACCTCCTGGTCACCCGGTCCATCGACCCTGTCGAGCTGGAGACCCTGCGCCTTGAGCAGGTCACCCGCGGATTCAGCCCCGGCCAGGGCGCGCAGGGCGAGATGTTCGCCGAGCGTCTGTTCGACTCGGTCATCTACGTGACGTTCCAGGAGCTGGCCACTCGGGTCAGCCACCGCAACACCGGCAAGGCCTGCAACGAGACGGTCGCCGACCAGCTGCTCGGCCGAATCTCGGCCGACGAGAACCTGCACATGATCTTCTACCGGGACGTGTCGGCCGCCGGTATGGACATCGCCCCCAACCAGGCGATGAAGTCGCTGCACCGCGTGCTGCGCAACTTCAAGATGCCCGGATACACGGTGCCCGAGTTCCGGCGCAAGGCCGTGATCATCGCCGTCGGCGGCGTGTACGACCCCAGGATCCACCTCGACGACGTCGTGATGCCGGTGCTGAAGAAGTGGCGCATCTTCGAGCGTGAGGACTTCACCGGCGAAGCCGCCGAGATGCGCGACGACCTCGGCAAGCTCATCGAGGAACTCGAGGAGACCTGCCAGAAGTTCGAGACCGCCAAGCAGCGCCGCCTAGAGCGTGAGCGGCAGGTGGCGGAGAAGAAGGCGATGAAGAACCTTCTGGTGACGTCATCGTCGTCCTAACCGACTCCCGGCCCCTGGCCGACGCACCGGCCCGGTCCGCACTGCGGATCGGGCCGATCGCGTTGCGCAGTCCCGTGGTGCTGGCCCCGATGGCCGGTGTCACCAACGTGGCGTTCCGCACCCTGTGCCGCGAACTCGAACTCGCCCGCGAGGGCACGGTCAGCGGCCTCTACGTCTGCGAGATGGTCACTGCGCGCGCGCTGGTCGAGCGTCATCCGGTGACGATGCACATGACGACGTTCGCCCCCGAAGAGACGCCGCGATCGTTGCAGCTGTACACCGTCGATCCGGCCAATACCTACGCGGCGGCCAAGATGATCGCCGACGAGGGCATGGCCGATCACATCGACATGAACTTCGGCTGCCCGGTTCCCAAGGTCACACGGCGGGGTGGCGGGGCGGCACTGCCCTACAAGCGCAAGTTGTTCGGCCAGATCGTGGCAGCGGCCGTGCGGGCCGTTGAAGGCACCGGGATCCCCGTCACCGTGAAGTTCCGGATCGGCATCGACGACGCCCACCACACCCACCTGGACGCAGGCCGGATCGCCGCCGAGGAGGGCGCAGCCGCCGTCGCGCTTCATGCGCGGACGGCGTCGCAGCGCTACTCCGGCACCGCCGACTGGGATCAGATCGCCGCGCTCAAGCAGCACGTCACGAACATCCCGGTGCTCGGCAACGGCGATATCTTCGCCGCCAGCGACGCCCTGGAGATGATGGCCGCCACAGGGTGTGACGGAGTCGTCATCGGGCGCGGTTGCCTCGGTAGGCCGTGGTTGTTCGCCGAGCTCTCCGCCGCGTTCTCCGGACGCGCTCCTGCCACCCCGCCGACCCTCGGTGAGGTGACCCACATCATCCGCCGCCACGGCGAACTCCTGGCCGATCACTTCGGCGAGGAGAAGGGCATGCGCGATATCCGCAAGCACGTCGCCTGGTACATGCACGGGTTCCCCGCCGGCGCTGACCTTCGTCGCGGATTGGCCCTGGTCAAGACGCGGTCCGAACTCGACGACCTGCTGTCCAGACTCGACCCCGATGTCCCGTTCCCGGAGGCCGCCGAGGGGCCGCGCGGGCGCCAGGGATCGGCCGCATCGGTATCGCTGCCAGAGGGCTGGCTCACTGATCCCGACGACTGCACGGTGCCCGCCGGGGCCGACGTCATGCACTCTGGAGGATGATTCAGCCGAGCATTTAGCGCGATCTGAGACGGCATCGAGACGGCACTGACACGTGGCTGGACTGGCTGACGCTCAGTATTGCTCCGTACGATGTGGGTTCATCGCCACCGGTTCCGGTGGCGGAGCGCCACATCATGCTGCTACAAGACTAGAAGCACTTTTCAGGATTTCTGCGCCATGGGCGGAGTCGGAGGCCGGTAGGACATGAGTGACGGTGAGAACCACACTCCCGGCCGTCCACGCCCGGATGACGCCGACGGCGACAATCAATGGCTTACCCGATCACCGCGGCCAATGCGAGGCGCCGCGCCGTGGGAGCGCGCTGCAGCACAAGAATCCGACATCCAAGAACCCGACACGGACCAGGCCGGCACGCCGCCAACGGGAAATCACACCGACGGTGTGACCGTCGCCGACCTGATCGCCAAGGTGGCAGGCACCTCACCACCTGAGCGGTCCGTGAGGCGCCCGCGGCGCCACCGCTCGCGCGAGGAGTCCTCCGAACCACCGGCCGAGCCACCGACTGAGGTGCCGCCCGTTGATTCGGCACCGGTAGCCGAGTACCTCGACTACCCGGAACGCAGCGACTACCCCGAACGCAACGACTACCCCGAACGCGGCGACTACCCCGGCGTCGATCCCGTCACCGACATCCTCCCCGCGGTATCCGCCCACTCCGATGACCTGCCTGTGCTGTCCGAGGAGCCGCGACGGGCCGCGAGGCCAGCCCGCATCGGGAAGGCGCGGCAAGCCGGCGTGACCGGGCGACGGCGCGGTATGCACTCGGCGATGATCGTCGGTCGCGTTGCCGCCGCCCTGATAGCCGTTTTGGCGCTGGCCCTCACGGGCGCGGCGTGGCAGTGGCAGTCGGTGAAGAACGGAAACCTCAACAGGGTCTCGGCGCTGGATCCCAACTCGCGCGACATCCTCGACCCCAACGCCCAGTTCGGTGACGAGAACTTCCTCATCGTCGGCACCGACACCCGCATCGGCGAGAACAGCGAACTCGGCGCGGGCACCACCGACGACGCCGCAGGCGCGCGATCCGACACCATCATGCTGGTCAACATCCCGGCCGACCGCAAACGCGTTGTCGCCGTGTCCTTCCCGCGTGACCTGGCCATCACACCCATCCTGTGCGAACCGTGGGACCCCAAGTCGGGCAAGTACGGGCCCATCACCGACCCCGACTCCCCCATGTACGGGCTCGAAGAGGCCTACACCGAGACGAAGCTGAACTCCGCCTACGCCGTCGGTGGACCCAAGTGTCTGGTGAAGGTGATTCAGAAGCTCTCGGGCCTCTCGGTGAACCGCTTCATGGCCGTCGACTTCGCCGGCTTCTCCAAGATGGTCGACGCCCTGGGCGGCGTCGAGGTCTGCACCACCACCCCGCTCGAGGACTACGAACTCGGCACCGTGCTGGCCAACGCCGGTCCCCAGCTCATCGACGGCCACACCGCGCTGCAGTACGTGCGCGCCCGCCAGGTCGTCACCGAGACCAACGGCGACTACGGCCGGATCAAACGCCAGCAGCTGTTTCTCTCCTCGCTGCTGCGCTCCCTGATCTCGAAGGACACGTTCTTCTCGCTGAGCAAGCTCAACAATGTCGTGAACATGTTCATCAACGACAGCTACGTCGACAACATCGACACCAGGGACCTCGTCGATCTCGGCCAGTCCATCCAGGGTGTGAACGCCGGCCGAATCACGTTCGTGACGGTGCCGACGGTTGGATACGCCGACGAGTACGGCAACGAGACCCCGCGCACCGACGACATGCGTGCGCTGTTCGACGCGATCATCGACGACGACCCGTTGCCCGAGGAGAAGAACGCGGACAACACCCCGGTTCCGCAGACGCCGGAGGCAACCCCCGACTCGGGGTCGCAGCCGTCCACCTCCGAGTCCGCGCCTGCCGACAAGAGCAACGGTCAGACCGTTGACGCGGTCACCACTGATCCCAGTGACGTCACTGTCCGGGTGTCCAACTCGACCGGTGAGAGCGGCCTCGCGGCCACCGCGGCCAGCGAACTGCAGCAGCACGGGTTCATCGTCACCGATCCCGACGACTACCCGGGACCGCTCAGTTCGACCACCGTGTTCTACTCCTCAGGCAACGAACAGGCCGCCGCCACCGTGGCCTCCGCGTTCGCCAAGAACACCATCGAGCAGGTCCCCGGCATGGGTAGCGAGATCCAGGTGGTTCTCGGCGCCGACTTCTACTCGGTGGGTGCACCGTCCCCGAGCGGCTCAGCGGTCCAGGTGCAGGTCGTCAAGGGCACCAGTTCGAGCACACCGACCGAGTTGCCCGAGGACCTCACCGTCACCAACGCGGCGGACACCACCTGCGAGTGACGCACGGGGATCCGCCATTCACCGTTCGTTCACCTGCGACGTCATGACGATTACGCGGCACAGACCGTAGGCTTACGGCATGCGTACCGCCTATCAAGAGCAGCTGGCTGCCCTGTCCGACCAACTCGGAGAGATGTGCCGACTTGCCGGCGCCGCGATGGAGCGATCGACTCAAGCCCTGCTGCAGGCCGACCTGGTGCTCGCCGAACAGGTCATCACCGACCACGAACAGATCGTGGCGCTGAGCGCGCGCGCCGAGGAGTCCGCGTTCGTGCTGCTGGCCCTTCAGGCGCCCGTCGCCGGCGACCTCCGGGCGATCGTCAGCTCGATCCAAATCGTCGCCGATATCGACCGCATGGGCGCGCTCGCGCTGCACGTCGCCAAGATCGCCCGGCGTCGGCATCCCCAGCACGCACTGCCCGAGGAGGTCAACGGCTACTTCGCCGAGATGGGGCGAGTGGCGGTCGAACTCAGCGGCAGCGTCCAGGAGGTCCTCCTCACCCGCGACCCCGAGAAGGCCGCCCGCATCCGTGAGGAAGACGATGCGATGGATGACCTGCATCGCCATCTGTTCAACGTGCTGATGGACCGGGAGTGGAAGCACGGTGTGACCGCCGCCGTCGACGTGACGCTGCTGAGCCGCTTCTACGAGCGCTTCGCCGACCACGCCGTCGAGGTCGCACGCCGGGTCATCTTCCAGGTCACCGGACACTTCCCCGAGGAAGAGGAACTCTCCACGCCGCACTAGCGGACGTCTGCGTCACTCGCCGGGCACGATCCGGACCCCAACCTTGCGGGACGCCAACACATCGCTCAGAACCGTCGCTATCACCTGTAGATCGGCGTTCGCGTAGCGCTGGAGGAACGCCTCCAGGCCCCTTCGCATCTCGTCGTGCAACTCGCGGTGAGCCTCGGCGATGGCCTCACCATCAGCCGTGAGGCTGAGCTGGACCTCCTTGCGATTGCCCGGGATGGGTTCGCGTACGACCAGTCCTGCCTCGACCAGTCGCTGGACGTGCTTGGAGACCGTGCCCTTCAACTGGGCGGTCTTGGCGGCCAATCCGACCACGCTGACCGGTCCGTCGGCGATTCCGGCGAGCAGGTGCATCGAGAGCGTGGGCAGCGATCGCACACTGTCCAACAGCTGTGGAGGGCACCGTTGCGCCATGAAGTCGCGCTCGGCATCGCCGTCCTCATCACCGTCGAACTTGTCCCCCACGGCACCGAGCAGGTCGTTGATGGTCGCGATCAACGCCGACTTAGTTTTCACGGAAACCATCTTGACAGGGCACGCGCACCCGAGCCATAGTTTCTATAGAAACCATTTCTGCCGAAACGATGGGAACTCCAATGAAGGCTGCAGTAGTCGATGAGTGGGGCCGGCCGCCGGTCTACACCGACTTCGGAGAACCACAACCAAGAGACGGGGCGATAGTCGCCGCCGTCGAGGCATCTGCACTGACCAACCTCACCCGTGGCGTGGTGTCGGGAGCCCACTACGCCAGCAGGGAGATCGAGCTGCCGACGGTGCCGGGCGTCGACGGGGTCGTGCGGTTTCCTGACGGTCGCCGGTTCTACACCGGGGCGCTCGCCCCCCACGGAATGATGGCGCAGCGCACCCTGGTCAGCCAGCACGGCGCCTTCGAACTACCCGACGGCATCGACTCGGTCACTGCGGCTGCAATCCCCAATCCCGGTGTCTCGGCGTGGTTGTCACTCGAACTCGGCGCTGCGGTGAGGGCAGGCGATCACGTGCTCGTGCTTGGTGCCACCGGCGTCACCGGGTCGATGGCGGTGCAATTGGCGAGGTCAGTCTTCGACGCAGGGCGGGTGGTCGTCGCGGGCCGCGACACGACGCGTCTCGACTGGCTGCGCACGGTCGGCGCCGATGATGCCATCGCGCTGGGTCACGACGACCTCGACGCTCGCGTCACCGCGCTCCACGCTGAGCGACCCTTCGACGCCGTGCTCGACTATCTGTGGGGTGAACCTGCCGAACGGGCGATGAGTGCGCTGGCCGCCAGTCATTCCGTCGCGCACTACCACCGCACTCGGTGGGTACAGATCGGCTCGATGGCCGGGTCCACGATGAGCCTGTCGGCAGGACTGCTGCGTGGGACGGGCATCGTCATGTCAGGGATCGGGCTCGGTAGCGTTCCGCCCGATGACATGGCGCGGGCGCGCACCGAGGCGCTGCCGCGACTGTTCGACATGGTCGCCGACGGCCGACTGCATCTACGCACACAGGCCCGCCCACTTGCCGATGTCGAGCAGGTGTGGACGACAGTCGAGCCGTCCGGGACCAGGGTGGTGTTGGTCCCCTAGATCGCGCTGGTTACCTAGCCGAAGCGACCCGAGATGTAGTCCTCGGTGGCCTTCTGAGTCGGGTTGGAGAAGATCTTCTCGGTGTCGTCCAGCTCAACGAGACGGCCCGGCTTGCCGGTGGCCTCCAGGTTGAAGAACGCGGTCTGATCGGACACCCGCGCCGCCTGCTGCATGTTGTGCGTGACGATGACGATGGTGAAGTCCTGCTTGAGTTCGGAGATCAGATCCTCGATGGCAAGCGTCGAGATCGGATCCAGCGCGGAGCACGGCTCGTCCATTAGCAACACGTCGGGCTGCACTGCGATGGCGCGCGCGATGCACAGGCGCTGCTGCTGGCCGCCGGACAGGCTGCCGCCGGGCTTGTCGAGCCGGTCCTTGACCTCGTTCCACAGGTTGGCACCCTTGAGCGAGCGCTCTGCCACCTCGTCGAGTGACTTCTTGTTGCGCACGCCCTGGAGCTTCAGGCCCGCCACCACGTTGTCCCGAATCGACATGGTGGGGAACGGATTCGGCCGCTGGAACACCATGCCGATGGTCTTTCGGACACCGACCGGGTCGACGCCGGCACCGTAGATGTTCTCACCGTCGAGCAGCACCGAGCCCTCGACGCGGGCACCGGGGATCACCTCGTGCATGCGATTGAGGGTTCGCAGCACGGTCGACTTCCCGCAGCCCGAGGGGCCGATGAATGCCGTGACACTGCGCGGTTGTACCGCCAGTGCCACGTCGGCCACCGCGTGGAATGACCCGTAGTAGATATTGACGTCTTTGAGATCCAGACGCTTGGCCATCGAGACTCCTAAGCCTGCTTGGGTGAAAAGAACTTGGCGACCAGTCGAGCACCGACGTTGAGAAGGGCGATCAGCACGATCAGCGTGAGTGCTGCGCCCCACAGCCGGTCGGTGGGCACCGGGTTAGCCCCTGCGCCTGCCGAGATCTGGTCGTACATCATGCCGGGCAACGAGCCCATGAACCCGCCGAACATGTCGAAGTTCATCGCCTGGGCGTAACCGACCAGGATGAGCAGCGGGGCCGTCTCCCCCATGACGCGGGCGAGGGACAGCATGATGCCGGTGACGATGCCCGACAACGCTGTCGGAATCACGATGCGTGCGATGGTCTTCCACTTCGGCACGCCCAGTGCGTAACTCGCCTCGCGCAGATCCATCGGGACGATGCGCAGCATCTCCTCGGTGGCACGGACGATCACCGGGATCATGAGCAGCACCAGCGCCAGCGACACCGCGAAGCCCGACCGCTGAAAGCCCAGCGTTGCCACCCACAGTGCGTAGATGAACAGCGCTGCCACGATGGACGGCACACCGGTGAGGATGTCCACCATGAACGTGGTGACCTTACCCAGCCGGGTGCCCCCGCCGTACTCGACGAGATACACCGCGACGAAAACGCCGATCGGGATCGAGATCAGGGAACACACGAAGCCCTGCAGCAGCGTGCCCACAATCGCGTGGTAGACGCCGCCGCCCGGGGAGAACGCCGTCATACCCGCTTGCGAATTGGTGAACCACGTCGGTGACGTCAGGGCCGCGATGCCCTTGGTGATGACGGAGTACAGCACCCACACCAGCGGTACCAGCGCGACCAGCACCGAGCCGGTCACCAGCACGGTGGCGAGGTTGTTGGTGAACTTGCGGCGCGCACTGACGCCCTGGAAGGTGGGCGCCTTGACGGGCGCGTCCAAGGTCGACGTCATTTTGCGCCCCTCCCGGCGACCGCGGCGCGAGCCAGCGAGTTCACCACGAACGTCAGGATGAACAGCACCAGGCCGGCCGCAATGTAGGCGCCCGCCTTGTACTGGTCGTTGAATTCGCTTGCCGTGGCGGCGATCTTGCTGGCGAAGGTGTAACCCCCGTCGAACAGCGACCAACCGAACGCGGTCTGCGTGCCGCGCAGGATGATCAGCAGCGCGATCGTCTCACCGAGTGCGCGACCGAGGCCGAGCATCGCGCCGCTGATGTAGCCCGACATACCGAACGGCAGCACGGTGGTCCGGACCACCTCCCAGCGTGTCGCACCGAGTGCGAGCGCGGCCTCGATCTGACCGCGAGGAGTCTGCACGAACACCTCGCGCGTCACCGCGGTGATGATCGGCAGGATCATCACCGCCAGCACGATGCCCGCGGTGAAGATCGTGCCGCCGCCCGCCACCGATGCCGTGCCCGTCTTGAACAGGAACAGCCAGCCCAGGTTCTCGTTGAGGAACAGGGCGAACGGCTTGAGCACTGGTGCAAGCACATACAGGCCCCACACGCCGTAGACGATCGACGGCACCGCGGCGAGCAGGTCGACCAGATACGCCAGCGGCCCGGCCAACCGGCGTGGCGAGTACTGCGTGAGGAAGACGGCGATGCCCAGCGCCACCGGCATGGCCAGCAGCAGCGCGAACACCGAGACGAAGACCGTCACCTGCAGCAGGTCGAGGATGCCGAACTGCATCGCCGATGTGTCGGTGGTGACCCAGTTCCCGCCGTAGGTGAAGAAGTTCTCCGTGTTGCGGGTGAGCGCCGGTATGGCACGCCACAACAGGAATACCCCGATCGCCCCGATGAGGACGATGATCAGGATGCCGGAGCCCTCCGAGAGCCCACGGAAGATCCGATCCCCCAGGCGCACCTTGCCGCCCCTGGATGGGTCGGTGGAGATGGGTTCCGGCGCGGGGAACGGTGAAGCGATGACTTCACCCGACCCCGCGTCGGCTGGATTCGGTGTTGTCACTGTTATCCCGTCGGTGACCCTATCGGTCATTAGGTCCTGACCCCGTCCTCACGGCATTCTCCCTGGCTTATATGTCGCTAGGCAATTGCGTCGACGGACTTGAGCAGTCGTTCCTTGAACGCGTCGGGAAGCGGGACGTAGCCCGCCGCCGAGAGGTTCGCCTGGCCCTCGTTGGCCGCCACCGTCAGGAACGACTTCACGGCCGCGGCCGTGTCGGCGTCGTAGCCCTTGGAGCAGACGATCTCGTAGGTCGCCAGCATCAGCGGGTAGGAACCGGCTTCCTTGCTGGCGTACAACGCGTCCAGATCCAACGTCAGGTCGTTGCCCTCGCCCTTGAACGTGGCGGTGTCAACGGCCTTCTGAGTGGTCTCGTCGGTGAGCTCGACGGCACCGGCTCCACTGTCGATCTGGACGTAGGGCAGCCCGGCCTGCTGGGCGAAGCCCTTCTCGACGTAGCCGATGGAGCCCGGGGTGGCCTGAATGGCCTGCACGACACCGGACGACTTCTGCGCGCCCTCGCCCGCGCCACCCTGGAATTCCTTGCCCGCGCCCTTGGTCCATGCTCCCGGAGCGGCAGCGCCAAGGTACTTCTGGAAGTTGTCGGTGGTACCTGAGGAGTCCGAGCGGTAGATCGGCGTGATGCCGGCATCGGGCAGGTTGACGCCCTCGTTGAGCGCGGCGATGGCCGGGTCGTTCCACTTGGAGATCTGGCCCTGGAAAATCTTGGCCAGCACGTCACCGTTGACGACGAGCTTTTCGACACCCTCGACGTTAAAGGCCAACGCGACGGGGCCGAACACCAGCGGCAGGTTCCAGGCCTCGTTACCGCCGCAGCGCTCGGCGGCCTTCGCCACCTGATCGTCCTTCAGCGCCGAGTCGGAACCAGCGATGTCGACCTGCTTGGCGATGAACTGGTCGACGCCCGCACCAGAACCCGTGGGGTTGTACGCCAGGGTCTTGCCCGCGCAGACCTGACCCCACACCTTGTTGAACTCGGCGATCGCATTCTGCTGGGCCGTCGAACCCTCGGCCGTCAGCGAGTTCTTGCCGCCACACTCCGCGGAGGACGACGACCCGGCACCCGAGGCGCTCGTCGATGCCGTGCCCGCGTTGTTGTCACTGCCGCAAGCGGTCAGCACGAGAGCGGCGGCTGCGGTCATGGACAACGCAGTGCCAATGCGATTGAGCTTCACTGATCCCACTTTCGGTTGACGTCTTCGGACTCTCCGGCAACGTATGCGGCCGTCATGGACGGTTCGCGGATGAAAGGTGAACGTGAAGTGAACAGGCTCAGCGATTACACAGCTGAGGCGCTAACCGGCGGTGTACGCCACGTCAGCGCTGAAGACACCGAATCCCAAGCGTTCGTACGTCTTCACCGCGGCAGAGTTATCTGCCTCGACGTAAAGCATGACGGTGGCGGAAGGCCCCAGCCGGTCACTCAGATGGTGTAGGCCGACCAGTGTCAGCGTGGCTCCCAGCCCACGGCCCTGGGCCGCGGGATCGACGCCGACGATGTAGACCTCGCCGAGCATTGGCCCATGGACCCCCTCGCCGGAGGCGAGACCATGGACTTTCGTCCAGTGAAAGCCCAGCAGTGCGCCGGTCTCGTCATCGAACGCCAGGAACAGCCCCTCCGGGTCGAACCAGGACTCCGCGCGCCGCTCGGCCACGTCAGCCTCGGTCCAGCCGCCCTGCTCGGGATGCCAGGAGAACGCCGCGTTGTTGACGCGCAGCAGCTCGGCGTCATCGTCGGGTCCGGCGTAGGTGCGCAGTCGCACGCCGGGCGCCACGGTCACCTCGGGTAGGTCGGCGAGCGACCGTCGCATCTGTAGTAGTTCACGAACGCTGTTCAGGTCCAACGACTTTGCCAACGCCCGGGCGGCCTCGAGATTGCCGTGTGCCCAGATCCTGGCACCGTCCCCACCCTCGGCGAGCCCGGCTCGCACCAACGCCGAACCGGTACCACGCCTGCGCGCTTCAGGGTGCACGACGACCTCGGCCATCGCGGGTGCCTCGGCGGACCCCGGCACCAGGTTCAGATAGCCGACGATCCCAGAACCATCGGTGGCCTCACCGTCGACGGCCAGTAGGTGCCGGGTGCGGTCGTGGGGCAACTCGCGGAGCACCCCGTCCCCGACTGGAGCGACACCGTCAGCAGCCGTTGCGGCATCGACGATGTCGCGGATCCGACGCTGCTCGGCCTCGGACAGTGTTGGGTGCCAGGCGATCATCACTGTGTGCGGAGGGGATCGAAGGCGTCCGACATGTTCTCGGGTGCCGTGTCGTAGTTTTCTCCTGCGTAGCCGTCCACATCGTCGACGTCGTCGGCAGGGTCGGGGTCCGGGGCGGCCGCGCGACCGCGGGCGGGCCGCACCGCCTTGTAGCCGACGTTGCGGACCGTGCCGATCAGCGACTCGTACTCCGGGCCGAGCTTGGCGCGAAGCCGTCGCACGTGCACGTCGACCGTTCTGGTGCCGCCGAAGAAGTCATACCCCCACACCTCCTGCAACAGCTGCGCGCGGGTGAAGACCCGTCCAGCGTGCAGCGCGAGGTACTTCAGCAGCTCGAACTCCTTGTAGGTGAGATCGAGTGGCCGGCCACGCAGGCGCGCGGTGTACGTGCCCTCGTCGATGACGAGTTCACCGAGGCTCACCTTGCCGAGGCTCTCCTGGTCGGCGACGCCACCTCGGCGGCCAACCAGCAGCCGCAGCCTGGCGTCGATCTCGGCGGGCCCGGTGCTGGGAAGCAGGATCTCGTCGAGACCCCACTCGACACTGACGGCCACCAGACCGCCCTCGTTGACCACGGCCACGACGGGAACCGACGTCCCCGTGGTGCCGAGCAGCCTGCACAACCCACGGGCAGCGGCCAGATCGGTGCGAGCGTCGACTATCGCCACATCAGCACTACCCGCCTCGAGAAGCGAGGACACCTCGGTCGGCGCGGAACGCACGGTGTGCGCCAACAACGCCAGCGAGGGCAGGACCGACTCGGGATGCGGGTCGACGGTCAGAAGTAAAAGATCCAACGGGTCCTCCATCACGCTCCGGGACGCCGACCCGACCCGGCTACGCCGACGGTGTCTGGTCACAGCCCAGATTCATGGCTGACACGTGGCCGTTACCGACCAACGATCGCCTAACGATAGCGTGCCACCTGCGAATTAGCCGCGCTGAGCGGGTGCCCACCCACCAGTACGCCAGAATGTGGCAGTGCGCAGGATCCTGATCGGTCTCATCGCGGGCCTGACATCGCTCGTCGTCGCAGCCGTCGGTGTGGACTTCGGGGCCGCGATCTACGCCGAGTACCGCTGGGCCCGCAGCGTCAGGACCGCCAACGACCTGGGCTTTGACCCGTGGGTCAGCATCCTGGGCTTCCCGTTCATCACCCAGGCACGCGAGCACCACTACGGCGAGGTGGAGATGCGCGCCTACGGTGTCGCACACCCCCTGGTGGGGAAGGTCTCACTGGAGTCCACGCTGCACGACGTCGACCTGAGCGGGTCGTCCTGGCTGGTCGCGCCCGACACCGCCCTGCAAGTCGGCAAGGTCGAGAGCCGCATCATCGTCGACTCCACTCACGTCGGCCGCTTCATGGGCGTCAAGGACCTTCTCATCGAGGCGCCGACGCGGGAGACCAACGACTCCACCGGGGGCACCACCGAGTCGGGCATATCCGACAGCCACGGCCTGGTGTTCACCGGTACGCCCACCGCGGCCGGTTTGGATCTGCGGGTCAGCGTCTCGGTGGACCTGACGATCGTTGGCGAGGATCGGACGACGGTGGCGCTGACACCCACCGGCGTACTCACCGGGCCCGGTACCGCCGACCAGGAGGTGCCCGACGAGCAGCTCGCCGCGGTGCTCGCCGCATTCACCACCCGCCTGCCGGACATGAGGCTGCCCTTCGGCATCGCACCCACCAGCGGAGGCGCCCGCGGCTCCGACGTCATCGTCGAGGGCATCGCCGAGGGACTAACCCTGCCCCTGGATGGGTTCCGACAGTCATGAGCTCTTCGGTCGTGGCGGTCATCGCGATCCTCGTCGGCGCGCTGGGCGTGGCCTACGTGATCGGACGACTGATGACGCTGCGAGCCGGCCTGATGCGCGCCCAGTCGGCCGAGGACGCCGTCGACACCAGCGACCTGGGGCTGTCGACGACCGGACCGACCATCGTCCACTTCACCGCCACGTGGTGCGGACCGTGCGCGGCCGTACGGCGCGTCGTCGACCAGGTCTGCGCGGAGCTACCCGCCGTCGCCCACGTCGAGATCGACATGGACACCAATCCAGACGCGGCACGGCGCCTTTCAGTGCTGTCGTTGCCGACGACCTTCGTCTTCGACGTCGACGGCCGCCGGCGGTATCGCGCCACCGGTGTACCCAAGGTCGCTGACCTGCGGTCGGCCGTCGAACCGCTATTGGCCCAATGACTTCGTCTTTCAGGGCGGATTTGGGTAAGCTGTCGGTCGTGTCCGCCCGCCTTGAGCCCATGCTCACCAAGCGCCGCGCAGTCGATCTGTGCCGCGTCGCGGGTTGTTGCTGTTGTTGTTGTAGCTGCTGAGCACCGCGCCCCTTTCGCGTCGCTCTCGGAGCAGCCTCTCGTGGTGTGCCCACCAACAACTGTCCAACAGCAGGAGCAATTCGTGTCAAACCAGAACTTTGATCAGGTTGACGTTCGCGGTCCGCGTTTTTCCGCCTGGGTGACCACCGCCGTCATCGTGGCGGCCCTGCTCACCTCTGCCGTCAGCCACACCACCGCGGCGCTACTTCTCGCCGCCCAGGGTGTGGTCTTCGCCGTGGGCGCACTCGGTGGCCCCCGCAGGCAGCCCTACGGTCAGATCTTCGCCAGGCTCATCTCCCCCCGGCTCGGTCCGGTGACCAAGCGTGAGCCCGTGCCGCCCCTGAAGTTCGCGCAGTTCGTCGGCCTCATCTTCGCGCTGGCAGGCACGGTCGGCTTCGCCCTCGGCTGGACCGCGCTGGGGTGGACGGCAACCGCCCTCGCGTTGATCGCCGCATTCCTCAACGCCGCCTTCGACATCTGTCTGGGCTGTCAGCTGTACCCGCTCGTCGCTCGTCTGCGTCGAGTGAACGAAGCGCCTCACCTCCCCGCCTGAACCCCATAACCCCACTGAACCCACTGAACCCCACAACCTCACAGAAATCGAAAGGACTCCACACATGGCTCGCAGCGACGTGCTGGTCAGCACCGAATGGGCCGAGAACAATCTCGGAGCCCCCAACACCGTGTTCGTCGAGGTCGACGAGGACACGTCGGCCTACGACGGCGGCCACATCGCCGGGGCGGTGAAGCTGGACTGGAAGAAGGACCTGCAGGACCCGGTCCGCCGCGACTTCATCGACCAGCAGCAGTTCTCCAAGCTCCTGTCGGACAAGGGCATCGGCAACGACGACACCGTGATCCTGTACGGCGGTAACAACAACTGGTTCGCCGCGTACGCCTACTGGTACTTCAAGCTGTACGGCCACACCGACGTCAAGCTCATCGACGGCGGGCGCAAGAAGTGGGAACTCGACAGCCGTCCGCTCTCCAGCGACACTGTCGACCGACCGTCCACCTCGTATGAGGCCAAGGCCCCGAACAATGACATCCGTGCCTTCCGCGACGAGGTGATCGCGTCGATCGGCGAGAAGAACCTGGTGGACGTCCGCTCCCCCGACGAGTTCTCGGGCAAGATCCTGGCGCCGGCGCATCTGCCGCAGGAGCAGAGCCAGCGTCCGGGCCACGTACCCGGTGCCATCAACGTGCCGTGGAGCAAGGCGGCCAATGAGGACGGCACCTTCAAGTCCGACGAGGCCCTGGCCAAGCTCTACGCCGACGCCGGTCTGGATGGCGAGAGGAAGATCATCGCGTACTGCCGAATCGGTGAGCGCTCATCGCACACCTGGTTCGTTCTGCAGGAATTGTTGGGCCATAAGAACGTCAAGAACTATGACGGCAGTTGGTGTGAATACGGCTCCCTGGTGGGTGCCCCGATTGAGTTGGGAAGTTAATTATGTGCTCTGCACCGAAGCAAGGCGTGACGTTGCCCTCGGGCGTCGATCTCGAGAAGGAGACGGTCATCACGGGCCGCGTCGTTGATGGCGCCGGCCAGACCGTCGGTGGGGCATTCGTGCGCCTTCTCGACGGTTCTGACGAGTTCACCGCAGAGGTCGTCGCGTCGGCCACCGGTGACTTCCGGTTCTTCGCGGCACCGGGTTCGTGGACGCTGCGGGCCCTGTCGCCCTCGGGCAACGGCGATGCCAGCATCGCCCCGTCCGGCGCCGGTATTCACGAGATCGACGTCAAGGTCGCCTGACCCAGCGCGGAGGCGGGGCATCGGCAAGCGGGGGCACCCCGCGAACCGAGGCCCCGCCGAAGAACTAGGATGACATCGTGGTTCTGATTTTCGAGTTGCTGCTAGTCGTGGCCGTCGTGGTCATCACGTGGTTCGCGGTCTATGCGCTGTACCGGCTCGTCACTGACGAGTTGTGAGTTCTGACGACGCGGGAACGGACGGGCTGACGAGCGGTCTGACCCCGGGATCCGGCGACCGCGCCGTTGCTGCGGCTGCCGAACGCGCCAGGGAGACCGCGGGCCGAAACATCCCCGGGTTCGACGATCTGCCGGTTCCCGCCGACACCGCAAACCTCCGGCTGGGCGTCGGGCTCAATGACGCACTGCTGGCTCTGCTGCCGATGGTCGGTGTCTGGCGCGGCGAAGGCGAGGGCCGCGACTCCGACGGCGACTACCGATTCGGCCAGCAGATCGTGGTGTCGCACGATGGCGGCGACTACCTCAACTGGGATTCCCGCTCGTGGCGGCTGTCCGAGACCGGTGAGTTCGAGGTCGCCTGGCTGCGCGAGACCGGGTTCTGGCGGTTCGTCGACGATCCGGCCGACCCGGGCGAGTCCCAGGCCATCGAGCTACTGCTGGCCCACTCCGCCGGCTATGTCGAGCTGTTCTACGGCAGTCCCATCACGCAGTCGTCGTGGGAATTGGCCACCGATGCGCTGGCACGCAGCAAGTCGGGTGCGCTGGTCGGCGGTGCCAAGCGGCTGTACGGCATCGTCGAGGGTGGTGATCTCGCCTACGTCGAGGAACGCGTCGACGCCGACGGCGGACTCGTGCCCCATCTCTCGGCCCGACTGACCCGGTTCGTCGGCTAGTGCGACCCACACACCTGCTCGTCGCGCTCGCCGCGGCCGTACTGCTCACGTCGTGTGGTGCTGCGGCCGAGCCCGCCCAGTCACCGTCACCGTCGGCGCCTGCCACCCCGATCGGCCACGGCGGCTACGCCGAATGCCTTGCCGAGCACGGGATCTCCTCACCATCCGCCGGTCCCGCCGCACCGCCTGGAGTCGACCCGCAGACCTGGGTTGACGCGCAGCGGGCGTGCGCGGGCAAGGCTCCCGGCCCCGCATCCTGACGCGTCGGACACTTCCTCGTTCGTCACCGCCCGCGGTCATGTAGCAGAAGCAGGGCGGCGACCCGCTTACCTGGCGTATCCAGGTCTGCACCCATGATTCGCTCGGCCTTCTTCATCCGCAGTCGCACGGTGTTCGGATGGACATTCAACATGGCCGCGGCGGCGTTGACGTCCCCCCAGTGCTCGAGCCAGGCATGCACGGTGCTGGCGAGCTCGGTGCCCTCGAGGCGATCAGCATCGCGCAAGCGCTGTAATTCGCTCTGCGCCACGGTGTGAACCGCAGTGACAGCGCGGCTCAAAACGATGGTGTCCCAAACCTGTTCGTGTGTCGCAGATCGATGTCCCAAGTCGCGCGCCGCGGCCAGCGTATCGACCGCTTCCACGCGGGCCGCCGCCAACCCCGAGCTACCTGCGGTGACTCTGCTCGCTCCGAGCGCCCCAGGGGCGGACTCAGAAATATCAGCTAGCCATGGCCAGCCGCCCGGGCCGGGTCGCTCGCCGACCACGGCGAACACCTGTGCGTCGACATCGACGAGCACCGGATCCTCCCAGGACTTCTTCCGCAGGAACGTCCGCCACAGGGTCAGGTCCTCGCGCGGGCCGACGCTTGAGAGTCGTTGCAGAGCCACAACTCTGACTGGCTCAGCAACCAGTGACGCGTCCTGCTGATCGGCGGCGACCTCACCGGCGAGCGCCGCGCGGAGCCGACCTATCGAGTACCGTCCGGCCACCTCGAGTTCGGCGCAGAACCGCACGAGATGCAACGTGACCGCGGTGCACGCCGCAAACAGGCGCGCCTCGAGATCCGGATCGAGGTCGTCATCTGAGATTGCCCAGATCGAACCGATCAACTGGCCGCCCACGCGTAGCGGGATGACGAGACGCTGCGCAAAGCCCGGCTCCTCAGCCGGCACCAGAAACGGGCTGCTCTCCCGGGCCAACCTCTTGAGAACCCCACTGGCCCGCAATCGCTTCAAGACATCCGACGGAACTGCGCGGCCCATGATGGTTGATGTCCGGGTGACGTCGGCACGCTGTGTGGTCGCCGAGTAGGCGACCACACGGCTGCGGGCGTCTTCGATCGTGACCGGCGAATCCAGAATCTTGGCCACCACCTCGGCCAACGCGAACAGCCTTTGCTGCGCCGATGCGGGACGCGTCACGTCTGCCTGCCCATCCAGCAACAGTCCACGCGCCAACCAAATGAACTGCGACCAGTCCATCTGCGGGTTCAACGCCGCCAACGTGACACCCCGCTCGGTGCCGCAGGCTCGGACGGCATCTGAGACTGGTTGTGGCAGAACAACTACAGCAGCTGAGACACTGGCGGCCAGCTCGACGACCTGCCTCTGCATCTGTTCCTCGGTGGCACCGACGGCAGCTATCAGCGAACCGGCGCCGGCAGCCAAGTGGTCACCCCACAGGTGCACCGCTGTCACAACACGTGGGCTGCCCTCGACCAGGGTTGCGACAACCCCGGTACCCAACGCCTCGCAGAAATCCACGCCTTGGAGCATGAACAGACTGTAGATCCCGAACAGCCGCGAGCTGCCATGGTGTCCAGTTCTGACATCGCCCCTAATGGATTGCAGGGCACAGTATGTAGTGCGTGAACACAAACAGTGCGCCACTGAAGCGAGTCGCGGTGATCGGTGCCGGCATGGTCGGCCTGTGCACCGCCTGGTATCTGCAGGAGCACGACGTCGATGTCACTGTGTTTGATCGCGAGGACGTCGCCGCCGGATCGAGTTGGGGCAACGCCGGCTGGCTGACGCCCAGCATCGCCACCCCCCTGCCGGAGCCCGCGGTGCTGAAGTACGGACTGCGGGCCCTGCTGAGCCCCTCGTCACCGGTCTACGTCCCGCCCAGCCTCAACCCGAAGCTGCTTCGCTTTCTTGCGCAGTTCGCGCGCAACAGCACCGCCAACCGGTGGGAGAAGGCCATGAAGGCACTGATCCCACTCAACAACGAAGCGCTTGCCGCGTTCGAGGAAATGGAACTGAGCCTCGCGGAGAAGTCGCTTCCTGCAGTTCCTTTCATCGCCGCCTATCGCAACGCGGTCGATCGCAAGGTGCTGCTCGAGGAATTCGAGCAGATCCGTGCAGCGGGCCAGTCGGTCAACTTCGAACTACTCGACGGAGACCGGGCGCGCGCGGAGGAGCCCGCGCTGTCGTCGGAGGTCAACGCCGCGATCCGCATTCTCGACGAACGGTTCCTCAATCCGGCGGCCTTCGTTCACTCAGTCGCCGATGCTGTTCAGTCCCGGGGTGGCACCATCGTGCGCGACACGGCCGTTGACCGCATCGACGATGACGGCGCCGGGGTACGAGTCGCCGGCAGGCACTTCGACGCTGTGGTGGTGGCGACCGGCGCCCGCCTCAACAACCTCGTCAAGCCCTATGGCGTGAAACGGCTGGTGCAGGCCGGACGCGGCTACAGCTTCACCGTGAAGGTCGACCACCTGCCGCGAGGACCGGTGTACTTCCCCGCCCAGCGGGTGGCGTGCACGCCTGTCGGCGATCGCCTCCGCATCGCCGGAATGATGGAGTTTCGCGACGTCGAAGCGCCCGCGGACCCTCGGCGCATCGGCGTGCTGCGTGACGCTGCCTCGGAGCTGCTGTCCGGTGCTCACCTAGACGAGCGTGAGGACGAGTGGGTGGGGGCGCGGCCATGCACTGCCGATGGCCTGCCTCTGATCGGGCGATCGACCAACCCTGCGGTCTTCATCGCGGGCGGCCATGGCATGTGGGGTATCACCCTGGGCCCGGTCACCGGAAAACTGCTCGCGCAGCAGATGACAACACGTCAGACACCGGCTGCGCTACGCGCCGTCGACCCCCTTCGATGAACGGACACAAAACCTCATGAGTGAACTCCGAAGGATCGCCTCCGCCTCGGCTCCCGCCGCAGTGGGCCCATACGTGCAAGCCGTTGCCCATGCCGGCGTTCTGTACTGCTCGGGCTCATTGCCGCTGAACCCCGCCACCGGCACGATCGAGGCCACCGACATCGCCGGCGAGGTTCGTCAGAGCCTGACGAACCTGGCCGCGGTGTGTGCGGAGGCCGGTACCGATCTCAGCCGCATCCTGCGGGCCACGATCTACACCACCCGCCTGGGTTCGTTCGCCGATATCAACGCCGCCTACGCGGAGTTCTTCGACACCGCCTTCCCGGCGCGCACCACCATTGAGGTTGCGGCACTGCCCCTGGGCGCCACCGTCGAGATCGACGCGATCGTCGCTCTGAACTGACCCGCTCCGCGGCCCCCAGACATGGAGCGGCCCCCGAGCCGTGGTTCTCCTTGGTGGACGACCGAGGGGCTCGGGGGCCGGGTGGCTGCAGGGAATTCGCTAGCGCGCGCAGGTGTCTCGTATGCGCGTAGAGCAACGACTCCCCGGCGCTGCTAGCGGGCAGCCACCTCACATGTCCGTATGCCAATCAATTTGTCGGACCACCTCCCTTCGTGTGTACGAGCGACCGTACTCCCGAACCGACAGGCCGACAACCAATTTTCGGGCCCCGATTCAGCCACCCTCCTGAACCGCCGCGTCAACGAGTTCGGCCACCTCGGCCGCCATGGGCGCGACCGGCAGGACGGCACCGTCGAGCATCCGCACCCGGGCTGCCAGCGTCACGCTGGAGAGCAGCCAAAGCCCTTGCGCGGCATGAAGATCCTCGACACGAAGCGGCTGAGTATCGCACCGCCAGCCACCTCGGCGCGCCACGGCGAACAATGCCTGCGCGGTGGTGCCCGGTAGCAACGGTGACGACGGCGGCGGCGTCAGCAGCACGCCAGGTTCCGGTGCGATCACGACAGTCGACCGCGCCCCCTCCAGCACGAATCCATCGGCGGACACGAGGACGACGTCGGTGGCACCCAACCGCTCGGCATGCCTCTGCGCTGCGGCGAACGTGGCGTAGGACAGCGACTTGACCCGGGCCAGCGACCACGGCGCATCGTCGACGTCGTAAGCCGGAAGCCCGCGGTCAACCGTCACTGCAGTCACACCGTCACGTCGCGCCACGAGGGCGCGCTCGGGTAGCGCCGACACCGTCACGAACCCGCTCGACCCGCCTTCGCGGCGACGGCCGTGCAGCAGTCGCAGCACGGCCTCGCCCCCAGACCACCGCGACACAGCGACATCGACCGCCACCCGAAGGCGACCGAGGTCGGGCGCGGGCAGCCCGACGGTCTCGGCCGACGCGGTCAGCCTGGCGAGGTGCGCGGTCAACAGACACGGCAGGCCGTCGCGGACCAGGAGGGTCTCGAAGATGCCGTCACCCCGCGCGATCATGGGGTCGTCGGCGTGGAGCGCCGGCGCGCGGGCATCGATCACCTCGGGGCCCCATCCGACACCGCCCGATCCGACACCCAATCGGACGACGACAACGTCGGCGTCAATGCGGGGTGTCATGGGCCTGAGGTTATCCGTGCAGTTCTCCGTAGAGTTGAGGCATGTCCGCAGTTCCCGCACCAGATACGTCCCCCGACGCAGGCGCCACGTGGCACCACGGCGATCCGTTCGGGGAGCAACGCGCAGCAGCCGAGTCCGTCGTGATCGTCGACCGCTCGCACCGCGCCGTGCTCGCACTGACCGGAAAGGACCGACTCACCTGGCTGCACACCATCTCCAGCCAACACGTCAGCGACCTGCCCGACGGTGTGGTGACCGAGAATCTGAGCCTCGACGGGCAGGGCCGTGTCGAAGATCACTGGTTTCAGGTCGACCTCGACGGTGTCACCTTCTTGGACACCGAATCGTGGCGCGGTGAACCGCTTCTGGCCTTCCTGCGCCGGATGGTCTTCTGGGCCGACGTCGTCGTGGAGCCCGCTGACCTGGCTGTTCTGTCGCTGCTCGGGCCCGCTGTGACGGGAGCCCCGGTGCTGGACGCGCTGGGGCTGGCCGAACTGCCCGCCGCGGGGGCGGCGACCGCGCTTCCCGACGGCGGATTCGTCCGCCGCCTCGGTGAGACCGACGTGGACGTCCTGGTGCCACGCGATCAGGCCGCGCAGGTGCAGAGCCGGCTGGTTGCCGCCGGAGCCCGGCCCGCGGGCATCTGGGCCTATGAGGCGCACCGCGTGACGGCGCTGCGGCCGCGCCTCGGTGTGGACACCGACGAACGCACCATCCCGCACGAGGTGGGCTGGATCGGCGGCCCGAGTGAGGGTGCGGTGCATCTCGACAAGGGCTGCTACCGGGGCCAGGAGACCGTGGCACGGGTGCACAACCTGGGCAAACCGCCCCGCATGCTGGCTCTGCTGCACCTCGACGGATCCGGAGACCGGCCCGCCACCGGCGATCCCGTATTGGCCGGCGGACGCCCGGTCGGACGGTTGGGCACCGTCATCGACCACGTCGACGAGGGTCCCATTGCACTGGCTCTGCTGAAGCGTGGGCTGCCCGCCGACACCGAGTTGACCACCGGCGGCGAGGTCGAGGTGGCCGCTGTCATCGACGCCGATTCGCTGCCCACGACCGACGGTGTGGGGGCGGGACGGCTGGCCGTGGAACGTCTGCGTGGCCGTTCGCGTTGATACCGCATGCCCGGCGCTCTCACAGGGCCGGGCCTGACAGCACGGAGCCAAAGGGCACGGTAAGGTGTTGCCAGGACGAAAACACACTCAGATCGGAGCCGCCTGTACATCGGGCCGCTCCGTTATTGCGCGAGGGGGTCCCTCATGGGCCGTGGCCGAGCAAAGGCAAAGCAGACAAAGGTCGCTCGTGAGCTGAAGTACAGCTCTCCGCAGACCGATCTCAGCCAGCTACAGCGTGAGCTGTCGCACGCTCCCGACGATCTCAACAGTCGGGGTGTCCCCGACGTACCCGAAGAGTGGGTCGAAGAGGACGACTGGCGCCGCTGAGGCCGCGCCCGTCCCCGGGTCAATCAACTAGTCAAACCGCAGGTGCTGTCCCACGCTCTTGATGTCCTTCAACGGCAGGGGCGGTCCTGACGTACCCGAAGAGCAGGACTGGCGCCGCCAAGGCCGCGCCGTCCCCGGGTCATCAACTAATCAGAACCGCGGGGCACCAATCACAACCCCGGTGAACTAATCAGAACCGCGGGTGCTGTCCCACCAGCTGTGCGCGCGCCTCGTCCTTGGCGCCCTTCTTGACCGTGCCCAGGGTCCAGCAGTCCAGGTGTCGGGCGGTCAGAATCGCCAACGCTCGGTCGGTGTCCTCCGGCGCGACGATGGCGACCATGCCGATGCCCATGTTGAACGTCTTGTCCATCTCTGCGCGGTCGATGCGTCCGCGCTGCGCGATCATGCCGAACACCGGTGCAGGCGTCCAGGTGCCACGATCCAGCTCGGCGGTCAACCCGTTGGGGATGACGCGCTCGAGGTTGCCTGCCAACCCGCCACCGGTGATATGGCAGAAGGTGCGGACCTGCGACTCGGCGGCCAGCGCCAGGCAGTCCTTGGCATAGATGCGCGTCGGCTCGAGCAGTTCCTCGCCCAGCGTGCGGCCGAACTCCTCGACGTGGCCGGCCAGGTTCATCCGGTCGATCTCCAGCAGCACCTTTCGTGCCAACGAGTATCCGTTGGAGTGCAGGCCGGTGGATGCCATCGCGATGATGACGTCGCCGGGCTTGACCCGATCCGGGCCCAGCACGTTATCGGCCTCGACCACGCCGATGCCGGTCGCGGAGATGTCGTAGTGGTCCGGTGCCATCAGGCCTGGATGCTCGGCCGTCTCGCCGCCCATCAGTGCGCATCCCGCCAGGACGCAACCGTCGGCTATGCCCGACACGATCTCGGCGACACGCTCGGGAACGGTGCGGCCGACGGCGATGTAGTCCTGCAGGAAGAGCGGTTCGGCACCGCACACCACGAGGTCGTCGACAACCATCGCGACCAGGTCGAGCCCGACGGTGTCGTGCTTGTCCATGGCCTGCGCGATCGCGAGCTTGGTGCCTACGCCGTCGGTCGACGAAGCGAGCAGTGGCTCCCGGTAGTCCCCACGAAGCGCGAAGAGTCCGGCGAAACCGCCGAGCCCACCGCGCACCTCGGGACGGGTCGCCTTCTTGGCCAGGGGCTTGAACAACTCAACGGCACGATCTCCCGCTTCGATGTCCACCCCAGCTGACGCATAGGAGGTGCCGCGCCCTTCGGCCGGCGTGCCCTTGTTCGTCATCGCTGATTCGCTTGCTGAACCTCGCTCATCGCGCCCAAGATTACCGGTACCCGAACCCCGCGGTGCACGCACGCCGGTCGGGCCGATCCAATCGGTCCCCCTCGGTGCCCTCACACGTGTGTCACGCTGGGCCATCATGAACAGACATCGCTGGTTGACGGCCACTGTGGCCGCTGCACTACTGCTCCCGATCGGGGTTGCGAGCCCCGCGTCGGCGACGCCCGGCATCGACATACAAGCCGAGACGCTGTCACAGGCGACCGTCGACGGAGTGGACTACCTGACCAAGGAGATCACCATCGCGCCGGGCGGGAGCACGGGCTGGCACTGGCACCCCGGACAGGTCTACGGCGTGATCCGGGAGGGCACGCTGACGCACTACTCCTCGGACTGCTCGATCGACGGCGTCTACCCCACGGGCGCCACCATCACCGAGGAGAGCGGGCCCGGCTACGTGCACGTCGGCCGCAACCTCGGTCCCGACCCCCTGGTGATGTGGGTGGGCTACATCGAGCCGGCCGGTGCGCCACAGGCCAATGCGGTGCCCAACCCCGGCTGCTCGTTTGAGTGATGCCGTCAGCGGTCATCCGAACATCCACCGGCTCCGAATACCTACCGAGCCAGCTGGACGATCGGAGAACTGGTGTCGGAGGCGAACACGCGGTGCCTGGTGACCGGCGCAACGGGATACATCGGCGGGCATCTGGTGCCGGTGCTGTTGAGTCGGGGACACCCCGTGCGCGCGTTGGCGCGCAGCCCCGACAAGCTGCGCGATCAAGTCTGGCGTGATGACGTCGAGGTGGCGCGCGGTGATCTGGGTGATCCCGAGTCGCTGACCCTGGCATTCGAGGGTGTCGACGTCGTCTACTACCTCGTCCACTCGATGGGCTCGTCGTCCGACTTCGTCAGCGAGGAGGAGCGCTCAGCCAACAACGTCGTCGCCGCGGCGAGGCACGCCGGGGTGAAGCGTTTCGTCTACCTGAGCGGCCTGCACCCCGACGGCGACCTGTCACCGCACCTGCGGTCACGCGCCGCCGTCGGCGACATCCTGATCGAGTCGGGCATCGAGACCGTCGTGCTGCAGGCGGGCATCGTGATTGGGTCGGGTTCGGCGTCGTTCGAGATGATCCGCCACCTCACCGACCGGCTGCCGGTGATGACCACCCCAAAGTGGGTGCACAACCAGATCCAGCCGATCGCCGTCGACGACGTCCTGCACTACCTGGCCGCGGCCGCCGAGGTGTCGGTGCCCGAGTCGCGCACGTGGGATATCGGCGGGCCGGACGTGATGGAGTACGGCGAGGCGATGCAGGGCTATGCCGACGTCGCCGGGCTCCGCAAACGCGTGATCGTGGTGCTGCCGCTGCTGACGCCGTCGATCGCAAGCTGGTGGGTGGGCCTGGTGACGCCGATACCCTCGGGTCTGGCGCGCCCGCTGGTCGAGTCCTTGCACTGCGACGCCGTCGCGCTAGAGCACGACGTCGACTCGGTGATTGGCCCGCCGCCAGGCGGCCTGACTCCCTACCGGGAGTCGGTCAGGGCGGCGCTCGACCACGATGGAACGGCGTCAGGCGGTGGGCGTCGTCACCTGTTCCGGTTCAGTTCTGCCCAGCCGCAGTGATTTAGGGCCTACGGACGGCGCTTGCGTTGTCGTTGTCGGCTTGCAGCGGAATACCGGTTCGGGCCGCGGTCTCGAGCATGTGCTCGATCACGTTCTTGCCCAACGCGGTCTCACCGGGCAGCTCGATCGGGTAGTTGCCGTCGAAGCATGCCGAGCACAGTCGCGTCGCAGGCTGCTCGGTGGCGGCGATCATCCCGTGGGTACTGATGTAGCCCAGGGTGTCGGCACCGATCGCGCGGCGGACACCGTCGATCATCTCGTCCTCGTCGGCCGAGTTGCTCGACGCGTTGGCGATCAGCTCGGCCGGGGTGGCGAAGTCGATGCCGTAGAAGCACGGCCACCGCACCGGGGGCGAGGCGATCCGGACGTGCACCTCGAGGGCGCCCGCCTCGCGGAGCATTCGGATCAGCGCGCGCTGAGTGTTTCCGCGCACGATCGAGTCGTCGACGACGATCAGCCGCTTACCGCGGATGACTTCCTTCAGGGGGTTGAGCTTGAGCCGGATGCCGAGCTGGCGAATGGTCTGTGACGGCTGGATGAAGGTGCGGCCCACGTAGGCGTTCTTCATGAGGCCCTGGCCGTATGGGATACCCGAACCCTGGGCGTAGCCGACCGCGGCGGGGGTGCCCGATTCCGGCACACCGATCACCAGGTCTGCATCGACGGGCATCTCGGCGGCGAGCCTGCGGCCTATCTCCACGCGGGTGGCGTGCACCGAACGACCCGCAAGAATGCTGTCCGGGCGCGCGAGGTACACGTACTCGAAAACGCACGCCTTGGGTGTCGGGTTGGCGAAGCGCGTGGAGCGCACGCCGTCGGCGTCGATGGCCAACAGCTCGCCGGGCTCGATGTCGCGGACGAATGACGCGCCGACGATGTCGAGCGCCGCGGTCTCCGAGGCCACTACCCAACCGCGGTCCAACCGGCCGAGCGACAGCGGGCGCACACCATGCGGGTCACGCGCCGCATAGAGGGTGTTCTCGTCCATGAAGGTGAGGCAGAACGCACCGCGCACCGTCGGCAGCAGTTCCAGAGCAGCCTGTTCCAGCGTCGAGTCGGCCGCGCCGTGCGCCAGGAGCGCGCCAAGGATGTCGGAGTCGGTGGTCGCGGACGCCGGGGCACGGGTGTTGATCAGGCCGGCATCTCGCGCGCGCGCCGCCAGTTCGGCGGTGTTGACCAGATTGCCGTTGTGTCCCAAGGCGACACCGGTACCTGCCGCGGTGTTGCGGAACACCGGCTGCGCGTTCTCCCACGTGGTGGAGCCGGTCGTGGAGTAGCGACAGTGTCCGACCGCGACGTGACCTTCCATCGCGGCAAGCGTCTGCTCATCGAACACCTGGCTGACCAGGCCGAGATCCTTGAACACCAGCACCTGCGAGCCGTCGGCGACGGCGATACCCGCCGCCTCCTGGCCACGGTGTTGCAGTGCATAGAGGCCGTAATAAGTGAGCTTGGCCACGTCCTCGCCAGGGGCCCAGACGCCGAAGACGCCGCACTCTTCCTTCGGCTCGTTATCTACCTGTACGGGCTCTTCGGCGGTCACAATCAGGCTGCTCCCTGGGGGCTGGGGGTGACGTCTTTGAGTCTACGGTGAACGACGGTCAAAGACGGAATCGCACGACGATGTCGCAGTTCATTTCAACCACGAAGACACCGTGCGCGATTCCCGGCCGCACATTCACGCTCAAGGGAGATACATGCACTGGCGTTTGCCGACCCGCATCGCGTTCCGTTTCTGCGTCGTCTACTTCGGTTTGTTCTGCCTGACGTTCGCCCAGATCACCTTCGTGTTCACCGGCGTGCTGTCTCAGTGGCTCCCCGACCGCGCCGTGCTGTGGCAGATGATCGCGCTCGAACCCGTCACCGGATGGGTCGGTCGCACGGTGCTCGGTGTCGACTCGCCGCTGACGGACTCCGGCAGCGGCGATCAGGCCGCCATCTGGGTGCTGATCTTCTCGCTGTTCGCCGTCGCCGTCATCGCCACGGCGGTCTGGTCGGTGCTCGACCGGCGGCGCGCCGCCTACCCGCGCCTGGCCGCGTGGTTCACCACGTTCCTTCGCCTCTGCCTCGGCGGTCAGATGCTGTTCTACGGCTTCGCGAAGGTGATTCCGACGCAGATGCCGACGCCGCCGCTGTCGAGCCTGCTCGAACCCTTCGGGAACCTGAGCCCCATGGCGGTGCTGTGGCTGCAGGTCGGCAGCTCGCACCCGTACGAGATCGCACTGGGCGCCGTCGAGGTCGTGGCCGGGCTACTGCTGTTCTGGCCGCGGACGGCACTACTGGGCGCGCTGCTCAGCGTCGTGGGCACCGGCCAGATCTTCCTGCTCAACATGACCTACGACGTGCCGGTGAAGATCCTGTCGTTCCACCTGCTGGTGATCAGCGTGATTCTGGTGGCGCCGCATGTCCGGCGACTGGCCGACGTGCTGGTGTTGCAGCGGCAGGCCGACCCCTTCATCCCTGCCGACCTGTTCTCCGCCGCCAGGCGCAACCGGATCGCGGTGGCGGTGCAGCTGGCGCTGGGCGTGTGGGTTGCCGCGGGATGCGTGGCGATCAACGTCGCGGGCTGGTACGCGTACGGCGACGGCAGAACCAAACCCGAGTTGTACGGCATCTGGTCGGTGACCGAGTTCACCGTCGACGGTGCCGTGCGGCCCCCGCTGACCACCGACGAGATGCGTTGGCAGCGGGTCGTCTTCGACCACCCGGGCGTGGTGACCCACCAGCGCATGGACGGTGAACTCGTCGATGAGCCCGCGACTCAGACGGGCGATGTCCTGACGTTGGGCACCACCACCCTGACCATCGACCGGCAGAGCCCGGACCGATTGCGCCTCGACGGCAGGATGGACGGAAAGCCCGTCACGATTGAACTGCAGCGGCAGCCTCTGGACGACTTCACCCTGCGCAGTCGCGGTTTCCACTGGGTGCAGGAGACGCCCTACTTCGGCTGAGCGGCTCAATTCGAAAGCGGGACCACCGGCAGCCATTCGGCGATCTCCTGCGCCCGCGACCCCGACATCTGCAACGCCCCACCGGCGGCAGCGTCGGGTACCGAGAGCAGTCCGGTGGCCAGCAGGAGCCACGTCCTCGGATCGGTCTCGACCACGTTCGGCGGCGTGCCCCGGGTGTGGCGAGGGCCCGAGATGCACTGCACCGCAACGAATGGGGGGACGCGGACTTCGACGCTCGCACCGGGAGCCATCGCCGCCAGTGTTCGGGCCGTGAGCCGGACGGCATCGGCCAGCACGGTTCGGTCCGGCGCCCCGACATCGTCCTCGCGCAGCCAGTCGGCAATTGCGGTCACCGCTTGCCGAGTCTTCGCCGGATCCGCGGTGCGACGGGCAGCCATACCCTAGTGTCGCAAAATGGCCTTCGACCGCCACGCGCCGCCGTACAAAGCGGCCGGTGCGGTCTTCCTCATCGTGATCGCCCTGGTCGCGACGCTGATCTACAAGCAGTTCCGTGGCGACTTCGATCCGCGCACGCCGCTGGTCGTCGTATCGCCGCGTGCCGGCCTCGTCGTGGAACCCGGCGCCAAGGTCACGCTCAACGGGGTCGAGATCGGCAAGTTGAAGTCGGTCACCACGACCATGGTCGGCGGCGCCGAGGGAGCCCACCTGAATCTTGAGGTCGACTCGCGCCAGCTGTCCCGGATACCCGCCAACGTCGAGGCTCACATCAATGCCAGCACGGTGTTCGGCAACAAGTACATCGCGCTGAGTTCTCCGGGTGACCCATCCGCCCAACGCATCTCATCCGGTGACGTGATCAGGGCATCGTCGGTGACCACGGAGTTCAACACCCTGTTCGAGACGGTCACGGCGATCGCCGAGCAGGTGGATCCGATCAAGCTGAACGCCACCCTGACGGCGACCGCCGAGGCGCTCACCGGCCTCGGCGACCGGTTCGGCGCATCCCTTGAGAACGCCAACGTGATCCTCGACGACGTCAACGCCCGGATGCCGCGCCTGACCGAGGACATCGTCGCGGCCGCCGATCTCACCGAGATCTATGCGGACTCCGCTCCCGGCCTCGTCGACGGACTGGACGCGGCACTGACGACGGCGGCGTCGCTCAACGAGCGACGCAAGGAGATCGACGCGGCACTGATGGCCTCGATCGGATTCGGCACCACCGCCGCCGAGACGTTCGAGGAGGCGGCGCCGTTCCTCGTCCGCGGTGCGGCCGACCTCGTGCCGAGTGCCAAGTTGCTCGACGACTACCGGGGAATGCTCTTCTGCACCATTCGCAACTACCACGACGTCGCGCCGCGGATTCAGCGCTCACTCGGCGGCGACAACGGGTATTCGCTGTCGGCGTACGGCACGGTGATGGGCGCGGGAAACCCGTTCATCTATCCCGACAATCTGCCGCGCGTCAACGCCCGGGGCGGCCCCGAGGGCAGGCCGGGCTGCTGGCAGAAGGTGACCCGCGACTTGTGGCCCCACCCCTACCTCGTGATGGACACCGGTTACAGCATCGCGCCCTACAACCACATGGAGATCGGCCAGCCAGTCGCCATCGACTACGTCTGGGGCCGCCAGATCGGTCAGCTGACCATCAACCCTTGACGTCAACCTCGCTTGAGGTTCTACCGTGGCTGCCATGGCTCCTAAGACGTTTCGGGAACACGAGATCGAGTACATGTCGGCGACCGACCTGGGTCGCCTCGCCACCATGGCACCGGACGGCACGCTGCAGAACAGTCCCGTCGGGTTCAGCTACAACGACGAACTCGGGACCATCGACATTGTTGGGTACGGCATGTCCTCGAGCCGTAAGTTCCGCAACATCGCCACCAACCCGACCGTCGCGTTCGTCGTGGACGATATCGCCTCACGCGATCCGTGGCGGGTGCGCTGCCTGGAGATCCGCGGCATCGCGGTGCAGGCCGAGATCGACACTGTGCCAACCGAACCCAACGGTGACCGACTGGACCGATCCATCATCCGCATCACACCACGACGCATCATCAGCTTCGGGATCGACGACACCGACACCGAGCCGCACCTGCTCACTGCGGACGCCCGCGATGTCTAACGCTCGCGGTGTCTAAGCCCTGCGCTGCACCGTGAGCGCGGCGATCGCGCCCGCCTCGTTGACCGCCAGGTGGGCCAGCATCGGCGCGAGCAGACTTCCCGACCGGGCGTAGAGCCACGCGAATGCCCAACCGGCGGCACCGGTGACGAGCACCGTGCCGACCACGGGTTCACCGACGCGGCGCGCGTCGGCGATATGCGATAGCCCGAATGCGGTGGCCTGCAGCAGCCGACCCCATCGCGGCCCGAACGCAGCCTCGGCGGCGGTGCCCAACACGCCACGATAGGCGGCCTCCTCGCTCCACACCGTGCCGAGCGGGATGCGGGCCAGCAGCCACTCCCCCGTCGATCCGGGCAGTTCCCGATCGGCCATCTCGGTTCGCACCGGCGGCAGCGCGGTCGACGTTCCGACGGCAGCCGATACCAGGGCGGCGACCGGAAGCCCCCACCGCAGGCCGCGCCAGATCGCCGGTGGGGTCAGCCCGAGTGCGGCCCCGGAGCGACGGACCAGCACACCGGCCAACGCGGTCTGAACCACCATCTGCGCGCGGGGCGCCATTCTGGGGCCGACCGTGCCACTCCAGGTCACCAACCCCGTGGCCAACGCGAGGGCGTCACGCATCAGGACGCGGGTCCGTCTTTGGCTGCCGACTTCTGCAGCGAGGCCCGGACGCGTTCGGTGTCGTCGGCGGTCCAACCGTCCGGTGGCACCACGGCGGCCCAGCCGTCGAGCACCGAGTCGCCGTAGTTGTGGCCATGCCCGCCCGGCACCGCGGACGCATTGGTCATGTCGGCGCTGACCTGCCAGAACGTGACAATCGGATACCACCGCATTGACGCGGTGCGATCAGCACCGGGGGGCTCGACCAGCCACTGTGGCCGGGAGAACACCAGATCCGGTGACCACCAGATGATCGGATCGGACGCATGTTGCAGGAACAGCACGCGGGTGCCGTTCCATGGGGGCTTGGCGATCTTTGCGATGTCCTCCGCGTCGGCGGCCTGAGAGAAGCGGACCGTGCGCCCGTTGTCGTAGCGCGGTTGCACCTCCGGGCTGCCCGGGTCGCGTCGGGCGACGAGAGCGCTCCAGAGCGAACTCTCGTGCGGTGGGCCGACCCAGAGCACGGCCGAGAAGTCCATCCGCGCGATGTCAGGCAGCCATCCGAAAGCCCCCTGGCCCGCCATCGAGCCCAGGCTCTCGCCGTAGAGCACCAGTTTGGGCCGCCCCTGCGGCGGCAACTCGGTCCAGCGCTCGTGGATCGCGTCGATCAGCATGCGGCCCGACTCGATGGACTTCTCGCGATCAGCGAGGAACGAGATCCAGCTGGGCAGATAGGAGTACTGCACCGCGACCATGGCAGTGTCGCCGTTGTACATGGTCTCCAGTGCGCGGGCCGCGGCGGGATTGACCCACCCGGTGCCCGTGGTTGGCACGATGACGAGAAGCTTGCGGTCGAATGCGCCGGTGCGTTCGAGTTCGCGGATCACGACGTCCATGCGCGCGGCGTCGCTGTCGGCGGTCTGCAGCCCGGCATAGACCCTGATCGGTTCCTTGGCCGGTCTGCCGTTGACCCGCACCAGGTCGTCGATGTCGGGGCCGGTCGCCACGAAGTTGCGGCCCTGATAGCCCAGTGTGTCCCACGGCGCGAATGATGTTGGGCTGCCTGATCTCTGCGGCTCCGTGGGTTGGGTGACACCGTCGCGGGTGGCGGAGTTCTGCGGTTGGAACACCATGCTCGCGCCGGCCAGAAAGCCCCGGTACAGCACGCCGTTGATGAGCATGATGAGCACCACGACCATGATCGACGCACCGATGAACAACGCCACCTCGTGGTGCAGATGCCACCGCCGGATGAACAGAAGAGCCAGGAGCTTGGCGGCGTCCAGGAACACCCGCGACATCCCCACGCACAGTCCGCCGACGAGCACCGAGATTCCCAGCGTGCGTAGGTAGGCCGGCGTGTCGGGTCCCTCGATGCCCATCAGCGTCGACACCTGACGCTGCCACGCCGAGGCGGGCACGAGCATCAGCAGGGACGCTGCGATCGACGACGCGACGGTGACGGCCTTCAGCCAGTACAGGATTCGCGGTGCGGGCGGCCACCAGCTGCGGCCACGGAGAATGAAGCGGCGCACCGCTTTTCCGATCAGCACGCCGATGGCGTAGCCGATCGACGCGTTGAGACCCCCGATGAGCCCCTGGAACAGCCAGTCGCGGGGCAACAGTGAGGGTGTCAGCGACAGACAGAAGAACAGCGCACCGAACGGAACGCCGACGAAGTCGAGCCGGATCAGGCTCCAGGCCCAAACCAGTAGCGGGTGTTGTATGTGGGCTGGCGCCCTCACCCGAACAGTCCGGGCAGAACGCCCTCCGACGTGCTCCGCAGTTCCTCGAGACTGATGGTGAACTGCCCTTGGACCTCGACGGAGTCACTGCCTTCGTCGACGACGCCGATGCGGACCGCCGGAAGTCCGCGCGCCTCGCACATCGCGCGGAACCGGCTCTCCTCGGTGCGTGGAACGGCGACCAGCACCCGACCCGTGGACTCCGAGAACAGGGTGACGAAGGGGTCGGCATCCTCCGGAAGCAGGATGCGGCAACCGGCTTCACCGGCCATGGCGGCCTCCACGACCGCCTGGATCAGCCCACCCTCACTGAGGTCGTGCGCCGCCGAGATCAGTCCGTCGCGCGACCCGGCGGTCAGCACGTCGGCGATGAGCATCTCGCGCTCCAGGTCGACAGTCGGCGGCATGCCGCCCAGGTGGTCGGCGGTGACCTGCGCCCAGATCGAGCCGTCGAACTCGTCGCGGGTGTCGCCGAGCAGCATGAGCGTCTCACCGGGTTCGGTGCCGAAGCCGGTGGGGATGCGCCGCTTGACGTCGTCGATGACACCGAGCACACCCACCACCGGGGTCGGGTGAATCGCCGTCGTCCCGGTCTGGTTGTAGAAGCTGACGTTGCCACCACACACCGGAATGCCAAGCGTCACACAGCCATCCGCGAGACCACGAACGGCCTCGGAGAACTGCCACATGACGCCGGGGTCCTCGGGCGAGCCGAAGTTCAGGCAGTTCGTCACGGCGGCGGGGGTGGCTCCGGTGACAGCGACGTTGCGGTACGCCTCCGCCAGCGCGAGCTGCGCCCCGGTGTAGGGGTCAAGGGCGGTGTAGCGGCCCGACGCGTCGGTGGACAGCGCCACGCCGCGCCCGGTCTCCTCGTCGATGCGCAGCACACCGCCGTCGGCGTGCTCGGCCAGCACGGTGTTACCGCGCACGTAGCGGTCGTACTGCTCGGTGATGAACGCACGGCTGCACAGATGCGGACTGCCCAGCAGCGCGAGCAGAGTCGCGCGCAGTTCGTCACCGGTGGCCGGGCGGGGCAGCTTCGCCGAGGTGTCGGCGTTGAGCGCGTCCTGGGTGTCGGGGCGCTCCACGGGGCGCTCGTAGACGGGGCCCTCGTGCGCGACGGTGCGCGGCGGCACGTCGACGACGGTCTCGCCGTTCCAGGTGATCTGCAGCCGGTCGCCCTCGGTGACCTCACCGATGACCGTCGCGAGGACCTCCCACTTGCGGCACACCGCCATGAACTTCTCGACATTGTCCGGCGTCACGACCGCGCACATGCGCTCCTGCGACTCGCTGGAGAGCACCTCGGCGGGTGTCATGAACTTGGCCCGCAGCGGCACCTTGTCCAATTCGATGGACATGCCGCCGTCACCGGCGGAGGCGAGTTCAGATGTGGCACACGATAATCCAGCACCGCCGAGGTCCTGGATGCCGACCACGAGGCCGGCCGCGTAGAGGTCGAGGCAGCACTCGATGAGCACCTTCTCCATGAACGGGTCGCCGACCTGGACGCTGGGCAGCTTCTTGCGGCCCGCGCCGTCCTCGTCGCCACCGAACGTCTCCGAGGCCAGCACCGAGACACCGCCGATACCGTCGAGGCCGGTGCGGGCGCCGAACAGGATGATCTTGTTGCCCGTGCCCGACGCGAAGGCCAGGTGCAGGTCCTCCTTGCGCAGCACGCCCACGCACAGGGCGTTGACCAACGGGTTGCCCGCGTAACAGGGATCGAACACGGTCTCGCCGCCGATGTTCGGCAGACCCAGCGAGTTGCCGTATCCGCCGACGCCGCGCACGACACCGTCGAGAACTCGCCGTGTGTCGGGGGCGTCGGCCGCGCCGAAGCGCAGTTGGTCCATGACGGCCACCGGGCGGGCACCCATCGCCATGATGTCGCGCACGATGCCACCGACTCCGGTCGCCGCACCCTGGTACGGCTCGACGTAGGACGGGTGGTTGTGTGACTCGACCTTGAACGTCACGGCCCAGCCGTCGCCGATGTCGACCACGCCGGCGTTCTCACCGATGCCCGCGAGCATGGTGGACCGCATGGCCTCGGTGGTCGTCTCGCCGAAGTAGCGCAGGTGCACCTTGGAGGACTTGTACGAGCAGTGCTCGCTCCACATCACCGAGTACATCGCGAGCTCGGCGTCGGTGGGGCGACGGCCGAGGATCTCACGGATCCGCTCGTACTCGTCATCCTTCAGCCCCAGCTCACGGAAGGGCTGAGGCTGATCGGGGGTGGTGGCGGCGTGCTGGACGGTGTCTACAGATGGGGAGGACCCGGATGTCACCCCGGTAGTTTATTCGCTTTGCGTGCGGGCGAACGCGCGCGCTGCCGCTGGCGCCCCAAAACCGTGCAGGAAGACGCTGCCCAACACCACCGCGACCATGACGAGCAGGACTGTGTGTTCGTCGCCTCCCTCGAGCACATTGAAGGCCAGCAGGCCGAAAACGATCGATGCGGCGCCGCGTGGACCCAGCCAGCCCAGCATCAGCCGTTCCGGCCAGGAGAACTTCGACCCGAGCATCGCCACCGCCACCGGCAGCATCCGCACCAGCGTCAACGCCAGCAGACAGAACACCACCACCCCGACTGTCAGGCCGGCTCGCCAGTAGGCGATCAACGCGACGCCGCCGAAGACGAACCACATCGCCGCCGTCAGCAGAAAGCTGAGGTCGTCCAGCAGCTCCAGCTCGCGCACGGCATCCTGGGAACGCCGGAAATAGTGATACGCGACACCACACACGAAGGCCGCGACGAAACCGTTGCCCGCCACCCCGAGACTCAGCGTGTACGCGAGGGCGGGCGCGCACACCACGATGATGCGTTTCGACTGCGCCGTCATCAGGCCGCGTCGCTCGGCGGCGTTGGCCGCCAGTGCCAGGCCCGTACCAACCGCCAGGCCGAGGACAAGGGCCTTGAGAGTGTGCGGGACCGCGTCGGCAAGCGCCGCCAGCGGGGTGTCGGCGGGATCGCGATCGCCGCCGGCGAGGGCCAGCGCAAAGATGAAGATCGGCGAGATGATGCCGTCGTTGTAGCCGGCCTCGGCGTTGAGCAGATCGCGGACCCGGCGGGGCACCTGCCTGTCACGCACAATCGATGGGACCGGGGAGAAGTCGACCAGCGCCACGATGCACGCGATGACGAGCAGGGTCCCCCACGAGGTGCTGGGCAACAGCCAAAAGCCAAGCAGCACCGACAGTCCCAGGCTCAGCGGCAGGGCGATGAAGAGCAGTCGCATGGTCGAGCGCGGGTCACCACCGAACAGGCGCCCACGGACGGCGGTCGCGTCGACGAAGAGCAGTACCGCCAGGATGATTCCGGCGATGTGCTCGGCAAGCTCGGAATCGAGGGTGTCGGCCAGCGAGCCGTGCGTGGTGTATTCGACTACAGCGCCGGCGATGACCAGGAACAGCGGTGATGTGATGAGCCACCGTTTGAGCCGCCTGGCCGAGAGCGCCCACCCCGCCAAGACGACCGAGACCGCGATGAGCGACAACAACACCGGCGCGATCTTGCCACGTCCACCGCCATTCTCAGGCGGTGTGTCAGGCCTCGCCCGCCACGCAGAAGGAGTTGCCCTCGGGGTCGGCGAGCACCACCCAGTCGAACTCCGGGCCGAAGCTGTTCCGGCCGAGTTCTGTCGCCCCGGCGGCGACCAGTCGGGCCACCTCGGTCTCCTTGTCGGCACTGTGGAGGTCCAGGTGGACCTTGTTCTTGCCCGGCGTCGGATCGGGCACCCTCTGGAACCCCAGCGTCGGCCCCTTCTCCAGGGCCACCATGACGAACTCACCCGGGGCCACGGCATTCACCGTGCCGCCGACAGCCTCACTCCACCACGCCGCGAGCGCGTCGGGATCTGTGCAGTCGAAGGTCAGCATCGCAATATCGAGAGACATGCGACTCACGCTAGATCACGCCGGTGACAGAAACGCCTGCAATGCCGACGAGTAGGACGCGACATCGTGGGCCCCCATCAGCTCACGCGCCGAGTGCATCGCGAGCTGGGCCGCGCCGACGTCGACGGTCGGGATTCCCGTGCGCGCCGCCGTCATCGGACCGATTGTCGACCCGCAGGGCAGATCGGCGCGGTGCTCGTAGCGCTGCAACGGGACACCCGCCTGCTCACACGCCAGCGCGAACGCAGCCGCCGTGCGACCGTCGGTGGCATAGCGCAGGTTCGGCTGCACCTTCAGCACCGGCCCGCCGTTCACCGCGATCAGATGGCCCGGTTCGTGGCGATCCGGGTAGTTGGGATGCGTCGCGTGCGCCATGTCGCCGGACGCCACCATGGACCCGGGGATGCGGCGCAGGAAGTCCTCGCGTCCCCCGCCCGCGGCGAGCGTGATGCGTTCGAGCACCGTCAGCAGCAGATCGGACTGCGCGCCGTGGTCGGACGTCGAGCCGACCTCCTCGTGGTCGAACAGCGCGAGCACCGGCAGGTGGTCACCCGGTTCGGCGGCCAGGAACGCCTCCAACCCGGCGTAGCAGGTGCCCTGATTGTCGAGCCGGGGCGCACTGACCATGTCGCGGTCGACGCCGATAACCGTTGACGGGGCCAGGTCGTGGGTCATCAGGTCCGCAGCGAGCACCTCACCGGGGTCGAGGTCCACACTCGCGGCGACGTAGGAGACGAAGTCGCGTGCGGAATCGCCGACGCCCCACACGGCGTTGACGTGGCGCTGCGGATCCAGCGTCACACCCTTGCGGTCCTCGGAGAGGTGTATCGCCAGCTGCGGCACACGCAGCACCGGGTCGTCGACACGGACCAGCACGTGTTCGACGGTGTTGGAGCGGCGCAGCGACAACCGGCCGCTGACCCCGAGGTCGCGGTCGAGCCAGGAGTTCAGCCACGCCCCGCCATAGGGCTGCAGTGCCACGACGCGCCACCCGGCGACGACCCGGTCGGGGTGCTGTTTGACCCGCAGATTGGGACTGTCGGTGTGACCGCCGACGATGCGGAACGGCGTTGCGGCGCCGTTCGTCCGCCACGCCACCAGTGAGCCCGCGCGGACCGTGAAGTAGCCACCGGGCGTGCTCGGCCAGTGCTCGCTCTCGGACAGTTCGGTCAGGCCCGCGTCGCGCAACCGCTGCGCTGCGGTCTCGCACACGTGATAGGGCGACGGGGATGCGTCGATGAACTCGCAGAGGCTCTGGGGGCTGGCTGCCATCTTTGTATCTTGACGGGTGATTTCCCCCGCGTTGGCGCTAGGGTCCAGATGTGCCCGATGTCGTTCCGCAGCCAGTGCTGGCGCCGCTGACGCCTGCTGCGATCTTCCTGATCGCCACGATCGACGACGGCGGCGAGTCCGTGGTGCACGACGCGCTCGGCGATATCTCGGGCCTAGTGCGCGCCATCGGCTTTCGCGATCCGACGAAGAATCTGTCGGTCGTCGCCTCGATCGGCTCCGACGCGTGGGACCGGTTGTTCGCCGGGCCGCGACCCGTCGAGTTGCATCCCTTCATCGCTTTGGAGGGCCCGCGCCACCGTGCGCCGTCCACTCCGGGCGATCTGCTCTTCCACATCCGCGCGGAGTCCCTGGACGTCTGCTTCGAGTTGGCTGGCAAGCTCGTGGAGGCGATGGCCGGTGCCGTGACCGTCATCGACGAGGTGCACGGCTTCAAGTTCTTCGATAACCGGGACCTGATGGGTTTCGTTGACGGCACGGAGAACCCCAGCGGTCAGATCGCTGCGAGCGCCACGCAGATCGGCGACGAGGATCCTGACTTCGCCGGCGGTTGCTACGTGCACGTCCAGCGCTATCTGCACGACATGAGTGCGTGGAACTCGATCTCGGTCGCGGAGCAGGAGGCGGCGATAGGCCGCACGAAGCTCGATGACATCGAACTCGATGACACCGTCAAGCCCGCCAACTCGCACGTGGCGCTCAACGTCATCGAGGACGACGACGGCAACGAACTGAAGATCGTGCGGCACAACATGCCGTTCGGCGAGGTCGGTAAGGCGGAGTTCGGCACGTACTTCATCGGCTACTCCCGTGCGGCCGCGGTCACCGAGCGGATGCTGACCAACATGTTCATCGGGGATCCGCCCGGTAACACCGATCGGATCCTGGACTTCTCGACCGCGGTCAGCGGCTGCCTGTTCTTCACGCCCACCGCCGATTTCCTCGATGATCCACCGCCATTGCCCACCGATGCGGAAGTCGAGCGCCCCGTGGCCACCGCACCCGCTCCCTCGTATTCCGGTTCGCTCTCGATCGGCAGTCTGAAAGGACAACCCTGATGAACAATCTGCACCGCGAACTCGCGCCGATCACCAACGAGGCGTGGGCCGAGATCGAACTTGAGGCGACCCGAACCTTCAAGCGGCACATCGCAGGTCGTCGTGTGATCGACGTCAGCGGGCCCAGCGGGTCGACCACGGCGGCGATCAGCACCGGTCACCTACTGGATGTGGAGTCACCCGGTGACGGCGTGGTCGCGCACCTGCGTGACAGCCGTCCGCTGGTGCGCCTGCGGGTGCCGTTCACCGTGGGCCGCACGGATGTTGACGATGTCGAGCGCGGCTCGCAGGACTCCGACTGGGATCCGGTGAAGGAGGCCGCCAAGCAACTGGCATTCGCCGAGGACCGGGCCATCTTCGAGGGATACCCGGCGGCGTCGATCAGCGGCATACGCAAGACGAGTTCCAACCCGGCTCTGGCGCTGCCAGAGGATGTCCGCGAGATCCCCGACGTCATCGCCCAGGCCCTGTCCGAACTGCGCCTCGCCGGTGTCGACGGACCGTACAGCGTCCTGCTGTCTGCCGATGTGTACACCGCGGTCAGCGAGACCACCGCGCACGGCTATCCGATCCGCGAGCACCTCGGCCGGCTGGTCGACGGCGACATTATCTGGGCACCCGCGATCGACGGCGCGTTCGTGCTGTCCACCCGGGGCGGAGACTTCGACCTGCAGCTCGGCACCGACGTCTCGATCGGCTACCTCGCTCACGACGCGGACACGATCTCGCTCTACCTCGAGGAGACCCTGACGTTCCTCAACTACACGGCCGAGGCGTCCGTCGCCCTGACTCGCTAGTCGCAAAGTTGGCAAGTCCCTCCGGACGCAGAACCTCGTCGAGCACGCCACTGGAGATCGATCCCGTTGCCAACGCCAAGTCGCGCACCGTTCCGCTCTCGGAGAGCGCTTGTCTCGCGATCTGAGCTGCGGCTGCATACCCGAGGTAGGGCACCAACGCCGTGACAATCGCGGCACTTCGGGCGGTCGACACCCTCAGATGCTCAGTGTTGACCTCGATGTCATCGATACAAAGGTCAGCGAGCGTGGTGAATCCGCGTCGCATCCAACCGATGGACTCGAGTAGACGGTGCGCCATGATCGGTTCAAAGGCGTTCAGCTGGAGTTGGCCGGCTTCGGCCGCCATCGAGATGGTGACATCGTTACCGATCACTGCAAACGCGATCTGATTGACGGACTCCGGGATGACGGGATTGACCTTGCCCGGCATGATGCTGGATCCCGCCTGGCGTGGCGGAAGCCGTAGTTCACCGAATCCCGACTGCGGACCCGAGGACAGTAGCCGCAGGTCATTGCAGATTTTGCAGACCTTGAGCGCTATTCGCTTCAGGACACCCGACAGGTACACGAAGACACCTGTGTCGGAGGTTGCTTCGATCAGGTTGGTCGCCGTGCTCAACGGCAGTCCTGTGACGTCCCGTAGGTGCCGGCACACGGCAGCCGCGTAGCCGGGCGATGTGGTGATGCCCGTGCCGATCGCGGTGGCGCCGAGGTTGATCTCGGTCAGGAGGCGGCGTGCCTCCTCGACCCGAGCGATTTCCTCCGCGAGTGTCACGGCCCATGCCGCGAACTCCTGTCCGACGGTCATTGGGACGGCGTCCTGCAGCTGAGTTCGGCCGATTTTCACGATCTCGGCGAACTGCTCACTCTTGGCCGTCAACCTCGCGATGAGGTGTCTCAGTGCGTCGGACAGTGGATTAAGAGCGTTGAGCAGTGCGATCTTGACTGCTGTGGGATACACGTCGTTCGTGCTTTGACTTCGGTTGACGTGGTCGAGTGGATGCACGTGGTCATAGCTACCGCGAGGAATGCCGAGTAGCTCAAGTGCACGGTTGGCTATGACCTCGTTGGCGTTCATGTTCGTCGACGTGCCCGCTCCGCCCTGAACGACATCGACGACGAAGTGCTCGTTGAGTCTGCCGTCCATCACGTCGACAGACGCCCTCTCGATGGCGCTCGCCCGCAACTCATCAATATGACCCTGTTCGCGGTTGGTGCGTACCGCCGCCAGCTTGATGGCACCGAGAGCGTGAATGAGTTCCGGGTGGGCGGATAGCGAGATTCCGCTGATTGGAAAGTTCTCCAATGCCCTCGCGGTGTGAATGCCCCAGTAGTTGTCCTTGGGAATATCGATGCAGCCCAGGAAGTCCGACTCGGTGCGGTGTTCGATGGGCGTCACTGGCACCACTGACGGGCGGCGTTCTCGTAGACATCGACGATCTCGGCGTACTTCTTCTCCTCCACCCACTCGTCGGCCCAGCTGTACGGGGGCGTCCCGGGACCGACGTTGACCGCCGGAATCCCGAAGTCCCGCATCACCACCATGTCGGTCCAGAACTGGATCCCCTGGAACTTTGGCTGGGCGTAACCGGCATCCGCGACAGCGTTGGCCGCAATCTGCACGATCTCAGCCTCCCTGGCGATCTCGTACGGGTACCGCGGCCCGGAAAGCCAGTGCTCGCTGAACTCGACACTGGCCGTGATTCGATCATCCACCTCGTCATGCAACCGGCTGATGAGTTCCTCGGCCTGCCGGCGGACGTCGTGGGGGTCCTGGGACGGCAGGAGCCGAATGTCGATGGTGATCTCGCAGCGGTCCGGCACTTGATTGTGTTTGGTGCCACCGCGAATGGTCCCAATGTTCAGGATCGGGCCACCCGGCAGATCCGGATGGGGGACAAAGGGCATATCGCTCTCGAACCGACGAAGTGCTGCCAGGATTGGCTCCATCGTCTCGATGGCGTTGAGCCCCATGTGCTTTCCCGCGGTGTGAGCTTGTTTGCCGAACGTGGTGATCTTCAGATAGGCCGCGCCGCGGTGAACGATGCCCAACGTGTTGTCAGTCGGCTCGCCACAGATCGCGGCGTCGGCGGTGTAGCCGGCATCAAGTAGCGAGCGCGTGCCGACCCCGCCCTCGAAGTGACACGACACCCCCTGGAAGATCACGTCGCCGCGCGGACGTTCCCCGCCGGCGGCGATGCGTGCAATGGCGGCCAGGCTTGCACAGGTGGCTGCCTTCATATCTGCGATACCAGCGCCGTAGATGCGGCCACCGTCCACCTCCGACGTAAATGGATCACGTTGCCAGTCCGGTGACACCTCGTAGATGTCAAGGTGCCCGTTGAGGATCAGCGACCTGCCGCCACCAGTGCCCCGAAGGCGCCCCGCCACACTCGGCCGTCCCGGCATCGATTCGACCAGAGCCACGTCTTCAACTCCTGCGCAGCGCAATTGATCGGCGAGGAACTCGGCGAGCTGCTTCTCGTTTCCCCACGTCGAGTCGATCGACAGGATCTCTTGCAGCAGTTCCAGTTCGGTGGACTTTGTCTGCGATGTTGCGGTCATATGCTGGTTTCACTTCCAATCAGTGGTGAGTCGACGTGTCCATGCGCGCCTCCGCGGGCAGCGGTCAACCGGTCTACCGCAGTCCATGCCAATGCGATCGAACCATCGCGGATGGCCTTGTTGGCAGCCTCGCCAACGCAGTGATCGGCGAACTCACGCTGGTGGTTGAGTGCCGGCAACGAGTCGATCCCGATGTAGGGATGGATGGCGGGCACGACCTGTGAGACATTGCCCATGTCCGTCGAGGCGCGGTTCATCCTGGACGCCTGTTCGCCACCAGTGAAGCGTCGACCCAGCGCTTCGGCGTTCACACGGTAGGCGCGCAGCGCCTCTTCGTCGGTGCGAAACTCGGCGTACGGCTTGCTCTCCGGCGAGATGGTCAGCTCACAGTCGCTCGCCAGCGCGCCAGCCTCGAAGCAGCGAAACACCCTTCGCTCCAGCGCATCGAGTTCGTCGAGTGATTCCGCGCGCACATACCAGCGACCCCGTGTGCGCTCGGGGATGGCGTTGGGTGCCTCTCCACCGTCCGTCACGACACCGTGTACACGCACGGTGCCGGGTAGCTGCTGACGCAGAAGACCCAGTGCCACTTGGGCGATGACGAAGGCATCAGCGGCGTTGCGCCCTTGCTCGGGATACGCCGCCGCATGTGCTGCCTTACCGGTGAATTGAATTTCGGAGTGGGACACCGCGAATGGGCGTGCCTCCGCGACGTCGACCGGGGCTGGGTGGGCCATCATCGCCAGGTCCAACCCGATGAACGCACCCCGCTCGAGCATCTCGATCTTTCCGCCACCGCCTTCCTCGGCAGGGGTTCCGAACACCTCGACGGTCAACCCGGATTCGTCGGCAACCGCGGCCAGGCCAAGCGCGGCTCCGACCGACATGGCCGCGATGAGATTGTGCCCGCACGCGTGACCCAATCCCGGGAGAGCGTCGTATTCAGCACACAGCCCAACCCGCGTCTTGCCGCTTCCGGACACTGCGTGAAAGGCAGTGTCCAGGCCCAGGTATGGGTGGGTGACGGCAAACCCACTGTCACCCAGGCAGCCGCTGACCCAGCCGACCGCCCGGTGTTCCCTCCACGCTGTCTCGGGATGGGCGTGCAGCTTCTCCGACAGCGCGATCAGTGAGGGAAGCGCGTCCTCCACCGCCTTCTGGGCTCGCGTCTTCAGCTCATTGATCACCTGGCACTCCATACGACGGCGCGAGATCGGGTCGCCGTGCCCGCAATGTGTAATCCTCGGCTTGCGGCTTCCACACTGCCCACGCCTCCTCCAGCCGACCGATGGGGTCCTCATCGGCCCAATCCACCCGCAGATCGGTCAGCGGCCACTCAGCGTCAGACACAATCAGCAGGCCGCACGAATGGACTGGACCCTCCTCGCCGCCGGCCTCCTCGCCTGCCCGCAACGCTGCGAGCAGGCGGTCGCCGAGATCTCGATCGGGATCGACTTCGAACGATTCGACCATTGACCGCGGTACCCGCTCCGAGGAGAGCAGGTTGCCTGCCGCCACCACGTCGACGCCCAGGGCGACGACGTTCGTGCCCAACGTATTCAGGCCGGAATGTGTGGCGCCGTTCCCCGCGGCGTCGAGAACCGTGAGTTGCCGGTACTCAACGTAGCTCGCCGTGGCCACCACGGTGTCCATCGCCTGCTGCGCGGTCGCGCCGCCAGCCAACTGCTCCAGCAACTTGTTGCCCAACGTCGGGTCGGTGACGTTCTGGGTCGCCGCAACACCGATCCCCTGGCGGGCCCACACACACCGGGCCGCGACCGCTGGGCTCGATGAGGTGACGACCGCGCCGAACCTGCCGGAACGGGCGCACCGACCAATCACTGAGAACGTCACGGGATCACCGCCGTTACCGTGACCTCGACGACCCACTCCGGTCGCGCGAGCGCACTGACGACCAGCCCGGTCGAGGCGTAGAACACGCCCTTCAGCCGCTCGCCGAGAACCCGGTACACGTCCTCACGGTGGCGTACGTCGGTGAGGTAGACGTGCGCGGCGACGATGTGCTCGAGCGCCGCGCCGGCCTCGCCCAACAGCAGCTCGATGTTGTCGACGACCTTGTGCGTCTGACCGACCGGATCGCCTGGCGCCACGTTCTCTCGGGTGTTCAGGTCCTGGGAGACCTGACCGCGCAGGTACACGGTGTTGCCCGCGACGACACCCTGCGAGAGGTCGTTGGACAGGCTCTGCTCCGGGTAGGCGTCGGCCGTGTTGAACGGCCGTAGGCGGCGATGCCCGCCAACCACGATCGAATTCGTCATCGTCCCTTCCCATCGATGGCCTTGATCCCGGCCGACTGGCACATCAGTTCGGTTGCCGCTTCAAAGTCGTAGTTGTTGTAGACCGCAAGTAGGTGCGAGAACGGCGGTGACTGAGCGAACAATTGGAACGTCAACCGGTGGGTGGCGTAGTCGGAGTTGAGCAGATCACGGCCGTAGGCGAGCAGCTTGCGGCGTTCCTCGGCGTCGACCTCGCCGACGGCGAAGTACTTCGCCAGCCACCCTGATGTCTCCTCGTTCGCGAAGGTCGAGGCACTCGGGGTCAGGCTGATCTGGCAGCCGGCCAGATCGCGAACCAAGTGCATGATGCGGGGCAGGTTGCTGCACGCGAAGACACGTCCCGAGTACATGGTGGCCTGGTGCGGCATCAGGTAGCCGCCTGGGCTTGGCTCAGCGAGTTCGATAGCGGCGACGAGATGGGCGTTGATCCCCTCCCGGTACGCGGCCACCTCCGCGATCTTCTCCCGCACGCCCTGGTGCATCTTGACCCCGGTTTGGCGTGCACTGGCATGCGCGAATCCGAGGAGTAGATCTGCCCAGCGCAGGTGACGCTGAATAAAGGGGAAGATGCTGTAGCGGTGCAGGGTGGCGCGGATGAAACTCGCCGCCTCGGTGTGACGATAGAAGAGGACGTTCTCCCACGGAACCTCGACGTCGTCGAACACGATCATGGTGTCGATCTCATCGACCCGGTTGGTCAGTGGGTAGTCCTCCGGCGCGCGCCCCCCTCGGAATCCCGAGCGGCAGATGTGCTTGATGCGCTGGTCGCTCATGTCGGCGATGAATCCGACCGCATACTCCGAGTGCGTCTGCTGGTTCCACTCACCGATCGTCGGCTTGACGAAGGCCTGGTTCGAATAGGCAGCCGCCGTCTCGAACTTCGCTCCGCGCACCACAATTCCACGATCGTTCTCCGAGACGACACGTAGCAGAACGTCGGGATCCTGGTCCTGGGGCCACTTGGATCGGTCACCCTTGGGATCGGTGTTGGCTGACACGTGGAACGGATCGCTCAAGCTGGCGTCCCGAACGTGGCGAATAATGTTCTCGGAGAAGGCCGGGTTGATCCGGTTGAGGACGTCCTGTCCGTCGGCCAGCGACCACATCTCACCGACCGTCTCGTCGCCGACGCGGGTCACGACACCCCCGGCGTGATCCAGGATGGTGTCGACCACGCGACGCTTGGCTCGCCAATCCTCCTTCTCTCGAGGCGGTTTGGACCCGATCGCGCACGTCTGACCCGTCTCCTCGTCAACGTAGGTCATGGTCGACTTGGTCACCTCGTCGTGGCCGAGATCGTAGATGCGGGCGCGGATGTCTACGATCGGCTTGAATGCCGGATGTGTGGTGACGTCGTCTACACGTTCACCATCGATCCACACGTTGCGTCCGTCACGGATGGAGTCCCGGTACTGTTCGCCGGTTCTGATCATGGTGTTCCTTCTTCTCGGTGCGCAGTTCAGGCGCGTGTTGTGGGGATGATCGAGGTCTGTTTCGAGCCGCGGGAGGCGCGAGCCCGGTAGGCGAGCAGGATGAGGCCAAAGGCGATGAGGCTCAGCAGAAGTTGGGATCGGGTCTCTTCAATCCACGCCATCATCGTCAGGACGACGATCATCCACGCGATCGAGAACCAGGACAGGTACGGAAAGCACCACATCTTCAACCGGAGGGCGTCTGGGTCCGTACGCTCGAGTCTGCGCCGCAGACGGATCTCCGCGCCCACCAAGATGATGTAGTAGATGAGCTGAATGGCGCCGGAAGAGTTGATCAGGAATATGAATACCTCTTTGGGGAAGAAGTAGTTCGCGACCACCGCGGCGTAGCCCATCGAGGTGCCCGCCAGAATCGCCCGCACTGGCACGCCCCGCTTGTTGATCTTCACCAGCGATTTGGGTGCATCACCCTTGTCGGCGAGAGCGAACAGCATCCGCGACGTGATGTAGATGCACGAGTTCAGCGAGCTGAGTACGGCGGTGAGGACGATGGCTTCCATCAGCACCGAGGTGCCCGGCAGGCCAATGCGTTCCAGCACGACTGCGAATGGACTGCGAATGGTGTCGCCGGTGTAGGGCGTGTCCCACGGCACGGCGGCAACGATCAACATGATGGACAGGACGTAGAAGATGAACACCCGCGTCATGACCTGCTTGGTGGCCTTGGCGGCGAACTCGACGGGTTTCTTGGATTCGGCCGCGGCGATTGTCGCGATCTCCGCACCTCCCATCGAGAACAGCACCGTCACACTGCCGATGAGCGCAGCGACAAGCCCGTACGGGAACAGGCCACCGTGAGCGAAGAGATTGGTGAGACCGGGGCTCTCGGTCTTGCCCACTGCGCCGAGCAGGTACAGGCCCGTGACGCAGATGAAAAAGATGATTGCGATGACTTTGATGGAGGCGAACCAGAACTCGGCTTCGCCGAATGCCTTGACCGAGAGCAGGTTCAAGCCAGTCAGAATCAGCACCAGACCCAGACACAACAGCCAGGCTGGAACTCCCGGTATGTACGCGGCCAGGATGCCGGCGCCGGCCACCGCTTCGATCGCGGCTACGACGACCCAGAAGTACCAGTAGAGCCAGCCGACGCTGAATCCGGCCCAATTGCCCAGACCCTCGCGGGAGAAGTTCGCGACCGACCCGGAAGATGGCCTTGCCACGGCCATTTCGCCGATGGCACGGATGACCAGGATCATCAGGACACCAGATACGGCGTAGCTCAGGACAGCGGCAGGACCCGTGCGATTGATCACTGCACCGCTGCCCACGAAGAGCCCGGCGCCGATGATGCCGCCGAGGGCGATCATCACGATGTGCCGATTATCCAGGGACCGTTTGAGCCCCTGCTCGGGTTCGACGTCCGGGCCTGATGACGGATAGGCCTCAGCCGTCCGTGGTGCTGCTCCGTGACTCTCGTTCATAGTGACTTTCTTGTCGCGAACGTTGATGTCTACGACTATGACGCCGGTCACCTACCCTGTACAGTCGAACTATTTGAAGTGAACGATCGGAAAAATTGATGTCTGACGCCACACTGCGTCAACTCGAGTACTTCATCGCGGCGGTCGAGGAAGGGTCGGTGACTGCGGCATCTCGACGCCTTCACCTGTCGCAATCGGCCTTGTCGATGGCGCTGAGCGAGCTGGAGCGCGCGCTCGGAGCACAGGTGTTGGTTCGGCACAGCCGCGGCGTGCGCCCCACCGCCATCGGCGAGCAGGTTCTCACCGACGCTCGCCGCCTTCTCGCTGATCTGCACGATTTGCAGACGTCTGCGAGCGAACGTCAGAACGGCCTCACCGGCCGACTGGTGGTCGGTTGCTACAGCACGCTGTCGCCTATCGTCCTGCCCCGCGCCTTGGGTGACTACGTCGATCGCTTTCCAGGCGTGGATATCTCCTTCTCGGAGGGTTCACACGACTACCTATTGGACAAGCTCCGCAACGGGACTTTGGATCTCGCGCTGCTGTATGACTACGGCGCCGATGTCGCCGCGCATCGCGACGACCTCAGGTCCGAGCTGATCTTCACGGCCCCGCCGTACGTGCTTCTTGCGGAGGATCACCCATTGACGCGACAGGAATCGGTGTCACTGAGCCAGCTGGCCGACGAGCCGATGATCCTGTTTAGCTTGGCACCCGGTGGCGACTACTTCCTGTCGCTCTTTCATGCCGAAGCACTCGAACCAACGGTGCGATACCGCGCCACGAGCTTCGAACTCGTTCGGTCATTGGTTGCCCGCGGCTTCGGCTACTCGATTCTCAGCCAGCGCACCTACGTATCAACGAGTTACGAAGGTCGCGGTTTCACGACCCGAACCCTCAGCGGCGATCATCTCGGTCTCGCGATCAGCGCGGTGACACTCGCCGCGGCCAAGCTGACCCGACCGGCTGCAGCGTTCATCGACACGTGCCGCACGTCTTTTCAACACGACGATTAGAGCCGAGCAGTGCCCGCTAGGCAGCGAGAACGGCGTCGAGCGCCGAGAAGAACATGCCCAGCCCGTCATCGGACGGGCCGGTCAGCGCCTCGGTGGCGTGCTCGGGATGGGGCATCAGGCCGACGACGCGGCCGTTGGCGGAGCTGATGCCGGCGATACCGCGCATCGAGCCGTTGAGGTTCTCGCGGTAACGGAAGACCACACGGCCCTCGCCCTCGAGTTCGTCGAGCACCGACTCGGAGGCGACGTAACGGCCCTCCCCGGACTTCAGCGGGATCAGCAGGTCGGCGTCCTGCTCGTAGCGTGTGGTCCACGCCGTCGAGGTCGACGCGACCTGCAGCCAGACGTCGCGGCAGATGAAGTGCAGTCCGGCGTTGCGGGTCAGGGCGCCAGGCAGCAGGCCCGCCTCGCACAGCACCTGGAAACCGTTGCAGATACCCAGCACCGGGAGGCCGCCGCGCGCAGCCTCCACGACCTCGCCCATCACGGGCGCGAACTTCGCGATGGCACCGCAGCGCAGGTAGTCGCCGTAGGAGAACCCACCCGGGACGATGACGGCGTCGACACCCTTGAGATCGGCGTCGGCGTGCCAGAGGTTCACCGACTCGGCGCCCACGGCACGCGCGGCGCGGGCCGCGTCGACGTCATCGAGCGTCCCGGGGAACGTGATCACCCCGACGCGCGTGGTCACTGATCGTCCCTGGTGATGACCCAGTCCTCGATGACGGTGTTGGCCAGCAGCGACTCGGCGATCTCGGCGAGCGCGTCATCGCTGACGCTGTCGTCGACCTCGAGTTCGAACCGCTTGCCTTGCCGAACATCCGACACTCCGGCGTGGCCGAGGCGGCCAAGGGCACCGACGATCGCCTGACCTTGCGGATCGAGGATCTCAGCCTTCGGCATGACGTGCACTACGACCCGGGCCACGGGCGGCTCCTTCTGGTGGAGAACGGTCGGCGATCACTCTACCGGCGGCACAATGGAGTCATGCAGCTGACGCATTTCGGCCACTCCTGCCTGCTGGCGACGTTCCCCGACGGCGAGGGCCCCGACACCACGGTCCTATTCGACCCGGGCACCTTCTCGCACGGCTTCGAGGGCCTCACCGGCCTGTCCGCGATCCTCATCACCCACCAGCACCCCGACCACGCCGACGTCTCGCGTCTGCCGGCACTGCTGGACGCGAACCCGCAGGCCGCGCTGTACGCCGACCCGATGACCGCCGCCCAGCTCGGGGCGGCGTGGACGGCTGTGCACGCCGGTGACGCGTTCTCCGTGGGCCACCTCGCCGTCCGCGGCGTCGGCGGCACCCACGCGGTGATCCACCCCGAGATCCCGGTTATCGACAACATCTCCTACCTCGTCGGTGACGGTGATCACCCGGCACGCCTGATGCACCCGGGCGATGCGCTGTTCACGCCCGGCGAACCCGTCGACGTGCTGGCGACACCGGCGGCCGCACCGTGGATGAAGATCTCCGAGGCCGTCGACTATCTCCGCGCCGTCGCTCCGACGCGCGCCGTTCCGATCCACCAGGGCATCGTCGAACCGAGCGCGCGGGGCATCTACTACGGCCGGCTCTCGGAGATGACCGACACCGACTTCCAGGTCCTCACCGAGGAGAACGGCACCTCGTTCTAGAGCCTCTAGGCGTCGCGCGCGGCGGCACGACCCGCGGCACGACCGGAGAACACACAGCCCCCCAGGAACGTGCCCTCAAGTGACCGGTAGCCGTGCACACCGCCTCCACCGAAACCGGCGGCCTCACCGGCGGCGTACAACCCGTCGAGCACCTCACCGTCGGCCTTAAGGACTCGCGCGTCCAGATCGGTCTCCATGCCGCCCAACGACTTCCGGGTCAGGATGTGCAGCTTCACCGCGATCAACGGGCCCGCCTTCGGGTCGGTGAGCCGGTGCGGTGCGACGACGCGACTGATCCGGTCGGCCAGGTAGTTGCGCGCCCCGCGGATCGCGGTGATCTGACTGTCCTTGGTGTACTTGTTGACCACCTCACGGTCGCGCGCGGTGACCTCATCGGCCACCACGGCGTAGTCCAGCGGTTCAACGTCGGGGACGGCGTTCATCTTGGACACCAACTCCTGCAACGAATTCGCCGTGACGAAGTCGACGCCACGGTCGACGAATCGCTGAACGGGCGCAGGCGCCCCGGGCTTCACGCGGGCCAGCACCTGGCGCACGCTGGCGCCCGTCAGGTCAGGATTCTGCTCCTGACCGGACAGCCCGAACTCCTTGGCGATGATGCGGGCGTTCAGCACGAACCAGGTGTAGTCGTGGCCGGTCTTGGCGATGTACTCCAGCGTGCCCAGCGTGTCGAACCCTGGATACAGCGGCGCGGGCAGGCGTCGACCGGTCGCGTCGAGCCACAGCGATGACGGGCCCGGCAGGATGCGAATACCGTGATCGGGCCAGATCGGGTCGTAGTTGGTGATGCCCTCGGTGTAGTGCCACATCCGGTCGCCATTGATCAGGTGCGCGCCCGCGGCCTCGCTGATGCCGAGCATCCTGCCGTCGACGTGCGCGGGCACCCCGGACAGCAACTGCTCGGGCACCCGGCCCATGCGGGCGGGCCAGTTGGCGCGCACCAGGTCGTGGTTGCCGCCGATGCCACCACTGGCCACGATCACCGCGGACGACCGGAACTCGAACTCGCCCTGGACGTTCCGAGATGACGCCACACCGCGCGCGGCCGATGACGGCTCGAGCACCGCGCCACGAACACCTGTCACCGCACCGGCCTCGACGATGAGTTCGTCGACGCGGTGGCGGTGGGCGAATCGCACTTGCGGATGGTTGGTCAGCCGGCGCGCGAACACGTCGACGATCGCCGGCCCGGTGCCCCACGTGATGTGGAAACGCGGCACGGAGTTGCCGTGCCCTCGGGCGTCGTACCCGCCGCGCTCGGCCCACCCGACGAGTGCGAATGTCTGCAGACCGCGCTCGCGGAGCCAGCTGCGCTTCTCGCCCGCCGCGAAGTCGACGTAGGCGTTGGCCCACTGCCGCGGCCAGTGGTCCTCGGCGCGGTCGAATCCGGCGGTGCCCATCCAGTCCTGCAGTGCCAGCTCGTAGCTGTCGCGGATGCCGAGCCTGCGCTGCTCGGGGCTGTCGACGAAGAACAGCCCACCGAACGACCAGAAGGCCTGACCACCGAGGTTGGCGGCGTTCTCCTGGTCGACGATCAGCACCGACCGTCCCCGGTCGACCACCTCACATGCGGCCACCAGCCCCGCGAGCCCGGCACCCACCACGATCACGTCAGCGCTCGACGTCGCCGCCGGGGCAGCTCCCATGTCAGCCATGACGCCAACCTAGCTTCGAACGCTCAGTAGGTGGGTAAAGCGTCGCCGCGAACGACGGCTTGTTGCACCGCGACAATGTCATCGAGTGCAGCGGCCCGCAGGACGCTCTGCGTGAACGGGTCGCTGTCGTTCACGACCAGTGCAGCGGCGCTCAGGTCGGCGCCACCAGAGTCGGTGATACTCGCCGAGATCGGGGTCCAGGTCACGAGTTCCTGATCTGCCAGCGAGAGACCGAGTGCGGTGCGATGCCAGACTGCGGCGTCAATGTGACCCCTGGTGAGGGCTGTCGGGATGTGGGAGTAGCTGACGTCGACGTAGGTCGCCCCGGGGAACTCCCGTTGCGTCAACGCCACATGGTCGTCGGACGAGCGATCGATGCCGATGCGGGGGTTCTGCCCGGTATCGCTGCGCGGCGTACGAGCCAGCACGACAACCGAATCGGGCGCGTAGTAGGTACCGGGTCCCAGCGAATGCTGCACCCGTAGACCCGAACCCGGCGCCGACACCACCTCAGCGGCATGTTCCGACATCACTGCCACCTGCGCCTTACCGGACTCGAGCGCCGCGGCCCGCTGTTCTGACCCGTGGCCGAACAGGAAGGTGGACCGCATCGACAGTGCGTCGAGCACTACCCGCAGGCCACTGGCCAGGCCGTGAAACTCCCAACTGTTCGGCAGCGGAAGCAGGATGGTGAAGCCCGGCAGCGCCGCTGCCTCCCACAGTCCGCCGAGCTGCCAGTCGACGATGTAGGTCCCGTATCGCGGCTTGGAGTTGAGTGTGACGAGCCCGTGCGCCTGCAACTCCACCAGCGCCTTCTGCACGGTGCCCGCGCCGACGCCGATCTCCGCACGCAGGTCGTTGACGTTGGGTATCCGCTCGCCTGGGCTACGTGTCAACAGCATGCGGGCGATGGCGACGGTGGCGCGCTGCTGCGGCGACTCCGGCTCGCGCGTCGGCGCATTTGGGGCTGCCGCGCGAGCCGAGGTCTGCATGGCTCACTAGATTAGTCGCGCCTGGCGGCCGCGCCGGCGATGAACCTGGCGCGGCTGAACACAGCCAGCACCAGGGCCCCGACGGCGCAGATCCCGGCGCTGATCCCAAATGTCAGCGCCCAGTTGTCGGTGCGCTCGACGATCGTGCCGACGACGATGGGCGACAGAATTCCGGCGAGGTTGGCGATGGAATGGACGAATCCCATGACGCCGCCGACCCGGCGACCGGGGACGATGTCGGTGACGATGGCGAAGTACTGCGCGCAGGTGAAGTAGAGCGCGAACACGACCAGCGCCATCAGCATGACTGCGCTGGTGGTACTGGCGACGACGCCGGTCAGGACGAAACCGCCGGCGGTGATGAGTAGGCCCACCACGATCACCCACGCGCGGGTGGCGATGGGCTTTGCGTTGCGCCGGACGATCGCGTCGGTGACCAGTCCCCCGGCGATGAGGCCGATCACGCCGAATACCCAGGGGATGGAACCGCTGATCGCCAGGTCTTTGAATGCGACCCCGCGGGCGTCGGAGAGGTAGACGGGAAACCATGTCAGGAACGTGTAGAGCACCCAGGCGTAGCCGAAGAACGCGACAGCGGTGGCCAGGATGAGCGGGTTCCTGAAGTAGTGCCGCATCGGCGGCACGTCATCGCTGTCCTCATCGGTGTTGCGTGCCGTGTCGATCGGAGCGGCCAGGCGCTGGTGGCGATCCACGACGTCCTCCAGTCGGGCCCACGGATGCTCTTCGGGGGTGTCACGGACGATCGCGAACCAGCCGATGGTGCAGAACAGACCCAGCACGCCGAGAGCCACGAACGCGACCCGCCAGTCGAACACCGTGATCAGAAGGACGACGACCGGGGTGCCGATGGCGCCACCGAGCGGCGTGGCCGCCTGGGTGAGCCCCATCGCCGTGGAGATCTGACGCTGCGGGAACCAGTTGTTCATCGTCTTGGTGCCGACCGACCCCTGGGGGCCCTCACCGAAACCGAACAACACACGGACTACGAACATCACGGCGAAGTTGACGCCGGCGCCGGTGAGCGCGGTGAACACCGACCACCACGCGATGGCGATGCCCATGATCGACCGGGGTCCGTAGCGGTCGGACAGCCACCCGCCGATGAACGCGAACGGCACGTAGCCGAAGAAGAAGGCGCTGGCCAGCAGGCCGAATTGCGTCTCGGTGAGATCCAGTTCCTCGATGATGTGCGGTCCGGCCACGCTGAATGCGGCCCGGTCCGCGTAGTTGAGCACGAGCACCACGGCGGTCGCCGCCAGGATCACCCACCGGAGGCGAAACCGGCCGCCCCGCGGCGGTTTGTCGGTGCGGGCGGGGGACGCCCCGGGGTGGCGGACGGACTGTGACACGACGCACCTCTCTGAAGGTTGGAAGATCTGCGTTCCACTTAGACTCATTAAACAGTACGTTGTATATTGAGAATTGGGAACAACTTTCGCCCACTTGACCCAACCCATTGAGAGAAGGCCACCCGGATATGCAATCGTTCCTCTCCCACCTGGCCGCGACGCGTCCGACGCTCGCGGTGACCACCGAACCCGGCGAGATATCGCGTCACTCCCGAGACCGGTGGCCCGAGGCCGCGAAATGGACCGCCGAGGAGGCCCAGCACCATTCGCCGGCAGCGGTTGTCCTGGCCACGTCGACGGCCGACGTGGCGGCCACCCTCAAGGCGGCCTCCCTTCACGACGTCACTGTCATCCCCTACGGCGGCGGCTCGGGTGTCGTCGGCGGGGTCGTCTCCAGGGGCGACTTCGTCAGCCTCGACGTGTCCGGGCTGACCTCCTCGCCGCTGTTCGACGACGAACTCGGGGAAGTCACCGTGTCGGCCGGCATGATCGGCGCCGATCTCGAGCGAATGCTCAACGACCGGGGCCGCCGACTGCCGCACTACCCACAGTCCCTACCGCTGGCAACCGTCGGCGGTCTCGTCGCGACTCGCTCGTCGGGCACCTTCAGCAGCAAGTACGGCAACATCGAGGACCTGCTGGTAAGCCTGGAAGTCGTATTGGCCGACGGATCGGTGATCACCACGAAAGCCTCACCGCGCTCGTCAACCGGGCCGAGTATCGCGCAGCTGTTCGTCGGAAGCGAGGGCACACTCGGCGTGATCACTGCGGTCACGTTGCGAACCCTGCCACTCGCGGCCGCCAGCATGTTCCGTGGAATCGCCTTCACCTCGCTCGGGTCGGGTATCGCCGCGGTCCGCACAATGCTGGACGGTGGCATCACTCCCGCAGTGATTCGCCTGTACGACCCGGCCGAAGCGGAGCACATCTTCGTCAAGAGTGGCCTCGAACCCGGTGGCGCGCTACTCATCCTCGGCTTCGACGGGCACCCTCTGGTGATTGAGACCGAGCAGGCCGCCGCACTGCACGTCACAAGCACCCTTGGTGGCAAGGATCTCGGTGCCACCCCGGGAGAGGTGTGGGAGCGCACCCGCTTCGACGCGAGCTGGCTCGACCGCGGAAACGCCGGAACACACGACTATGCCGATGCGATCGAGGTTTCCGCCGGGTGGTCGCAGCTCGAAGTGCTGCACACGCGGGTACTCGAAGCACTTGCGCCGCATGCCGACAAGGCTTACGCCCACTACAGCCACTTCTATCCGAACGGCGGCGCGATCTACTTCATCTTCTTCGTCTCAGGACCCGATGCCGCCGGTGCCCGAGCCCGCTACCGGTCCGCGTGGGATGCGACCCTGCGGACGGTCCTCGAGCATGGCGGGTCGATCAGCCACCACCACGGTGTGGGGGAAGCCAGAAAGGAATGGATGACCATGGAACACGGTGACAGCCTCCGAGTCCTCGCGGCGGTCAAGCACGCGCTCGACCCACAGGGACTGCTCGCCCCAGGCAAGCTGGGGATCCCCGCGCAGCAGCGGGAGGCCGTCCGATGAGCCGCCCAGTTGCCATCACCATCGGTGACCCGGCCGGCATCGGTCCCGAGATCAGCCTGCGGGTCGCCACCGATCCAGACCTGATGCCGGATGCGCCCGTCGTGTTGATCGGCTCCGCCGCACTGCTGCGCCGCGTCGCGGCCGCAGTTGGCATGCCGGCCGAAGTTCGGGCGATCGATGACGTCGCGCAGGCAGAGCGAGCACCCGGCGTGGCATACGTCCTGGACGTACCGCTGGATGCCGACGCCGTCGTGCCCGGTGCCGTGTCCGCAGCGTGCGGTCAGGCGGCGGTGGACGCCATCGAGCTCAGCGCGAAGCTTGCCCTCGACGGCGACATCATCGCCACCTGTTCGGCGCCGGCCAACAAAGAGGCCTTCAATCTCGCCGGCCACCACTTCGAGGGGCAGACCGAGATCTACGCCCACCTCACCGACACCACCGCATTCCACACCATCCTGGTCGGCGGACCCCTGCGGGTGAGCCTTGTCAGCGCGCACTGTTCGATGCTCGAGGCGGTGGCCCGAGTCAAATCCGACCGAATCGAGCGGATCCTCGGCGAGCTGCATCAGGCGATGCGGCAGCACTTCCACATCGACAACCCGCGCATCGGCATCGCCGGTCTCAATCCACACGCCGGGGAGAACGGCGTCCTTGGCCGCGAGGAGATCGACGAGATCGCCCCCGCGGTTGAGCGCTGCCGTGCCAAGGGCATGGACCTGGGCGACCCAATGGCCGCGGACAGCCTGTTCGCCGCGCACGAGGCAGGCAAGGTCGACGCGGTCCTCGCGATGTACCACGACCAGGGCACCATCCCGCTCAAGCGCTACGGCTACGTCACCTATGCCGCCGGCCTGCCGATCATCCGGACGACAGCAGGCCACGGCACCGCGTTCGACATCGCGTGGCAGGGTCTGGCTTCGCCGAGCCTGCTGGCGCGTGCCGTCGCGCTGGCCACTCAGCTCGGATCGCCCGCCGCAGCGGCCGGTCGGCGCGCGTGACCTCCCGGCCCCTGCTCGGCATCGTCGCCGACGATCTCACCGGCGGCGCCGCCGTCGCGGGTGAGATCGCCAGGGACGGGGGCCCGGAGGTCGACATCGTGCGCCTCGGCCAGAGCGACCCCGTGCGCGGTCGCTCCGTGGTGGTCGAGACCGGCAGCCGATACATCGCGCCGGAGGATGCGGCGGTCGCCGTCCTGCGGGCTCGCCGTATCGCGCGCGAGCTCGGCGTCGGCATCACCATGAAGAAGATCGACAGCACCCTGAAGGGAAATGTTGGCACCGAACTCGCAGCCTTCGTCGCCGATAGTGACGGCACGGTCGTAATCGCTCCGGCCTGTCCGGCTGTATCGCTCGGAGTGCGGGGCGGACGTCAGTACCGCGCCGCCGATCCCTTGCGCGATGTCGCCGCCCTCCTGTCGGGGGTGCTCGAGGAGCCGCCCGCCCTGCTTCCCCTCGACACCGTCCGCTGCGGTGGCGAAGCGGTGGCGGCCTGGCTCGCCGGCCACGCCGCCCGGTCAGTGCTGGCCGATGCAATGACGCAGGACGATCTCGACGCGGTGGTCAGCGGATCGCGTGCCGTGGGCATCACCGATTTCGCCGGAACCTATGGTCTCGGTACGGCTTTCAGGAGCGGGGAATCGACGCAGTCAGCCGCCCTGCCCACCACGGAACGGCTGCTGGTGCTCGCCGGCTCGGCCAACCCGGCGACCACCGCGCAGCTCCGTCGGCTCGTCGACGAGGGCGCGGATGAGATCGTCATCGACATCGGCCGGCTCGTCGCCGGCGGCGATGACGACGACGACGAACGCGCACGGGTGTGCGGGTTGGCGTCCGCGAGTCGCAGCCCGGTCGTCGTCGTACACACTGATCCGGGCGTCACCGAACGAAGCGTCACCACGCATCGGCATGCGGCGGGCTGGACAGAGCGCGACCTCGCCGAGCGTCTCGCGGCCCCGTTCGCTGATGCCCTCGGGGCGATACCAGGCGCCGGCGTCTACTTCATCGGCGGCGAGACCACGGGTGCCATCTGCGACCGGATCGGCTGGCACCGATTCACCGTCACCAACGAAGTCAGCGCAGGTGTCCCGCTGGCCGTCGAGGAATCCGGTGAGCGGCCCTTCATCCTGACCAAACCGGGCGCGTTCGGCGCCCGTGACGACATCCTCAATGCCGCCCGCCGGCTGCTGGAGAAGGCGACCGCGCAGTTCTAGGAACCTCGAACGCTCAGGCGGCGTCCGTCATTGCCGGCATGGGCGCCCACCGGTACACCGCAGGGGTGCACCCGTGCATGAGCGCCAGGTCGATGGCGTCGAGCGCGGCCTGCCGTGGACCGGACTGCGCCAGCTGACCGGCCGCGACCGCGATCCGGACGGTCCCGGATCGCCGCGCCGTTCGTTCGGCGGACAGGACCAGCGTCCGGCACCACCACGTCTCGGCGCGGAATCCCCCACCGATCCCGAGGACCCGCGCTCGAAGCGTCGTCTGACGGACCAGGTCGGTGATCCCGCTGATCCCGACCAGCAGCCGGAAGCCGTTGCGGGGCAGCACGGTAACCGTGCCTTGTGAGACAGTCCAGCCCGGTGCGGCGAACAGCCTGGTGCGCAGCCCGAGATGTTCGAGCACCCGGTCGGCGCCCATCAATCGCAGGTTCGCCTCGTGCGCGGGTAGCGTCGCGAACTCGCCGCGGCGCTTCTTGGTCGCCGCTTCGTCGTAACCGTGCAGCACGACGGCGTCACCGTCGGCCCGGCGCTGTGTCAGCCAGTCGACGGTGCCCGGATCGGCCTCGAGCCGGTAGCCACCCTTGAGCCGCGGCGCCACGAGCAGCGACGCCGGAACCCGGCGCCGTTCGAGCTCGGCGCGGAACGCCACGGCGTCGGCCAGTGTGCGGTCCCTGATCCCGGAGACCGAGACGATCAGCTGTCCAGCCACGCCCGCAGTATGGCAACGCAAGGTGTCCCGACGGTGACGGACACGTGGGCGGGAGTTGACGTTTGGGTGGTGGGTGGGCAATCAACCCAGCTGCGTTACTTCGGCAGGACGGCCTCGATGGCGCCGATCACCTCGGGGGCGTCGGGCTCGGTGCGCGGCCGGAACCTGTTGACGACCTCACCACCGGGTGCCAGCAGGAACTTCTCGAAGTTCCACTGCACGTCGCCGGATGCGCCCTCGGCGTCGGCGGCCTTCGTGAGTTCGGCGTACAGCGGGTGCCGGCCGTCACCGTTGACGTCGACCTTGGCCAGCAGCGGGAACGTCACGCCGTAGCTCGACGAGCAGAACGTGGCGATCTCCTCGGGCGTCCCGGGCTCCTGGCCCATGAACTGGTTGCACGGCACACCGACGACCGTCAGCCCGCGATCGCCGTACTCCTTGGCCAGCTTCTCCAGCGCGGTGTACTGCGGGGTCAGGCCACACTTGGAGGCGACGTTGACGACCAGCGTTGCGCCGTCCGACAATTCGGCCAACGTGGTGGGCTTGCCGTCGAGGGTGGTCAGGGCGATGTCGGTCACGGACTGCGTCATGGCGCTGACGCTACCCAACGGGTTGGCGCACCGGTCAAGAGGCATGGTCCTGCACTGAGCAGTCCTCGGACAGCACCGAGATCACCTCGTCGCAGCCCTCTTCGATATGCGCGGCCATGGCGGCAGCTGCCGCAGCCGGTTCGCGTTTCCTGATGGCCTCGATCACTGCCGAGTGCCCCCGGATCGACGACTCGTAGATGAGGGCGAACTCGTGGCGATCCAGTTCCGAGAAGACCGATGCCCGCGCGTCCTCGACCGCCTGCTGCAGCATGTTGTTGCCGCTCATGTGCGCGACCAGGAGGTGGAACTCGGAGTCGGCTTGCCGAAAGGCATGCACGTCGGTGCTGGACTTCAGCGCATTCTGGCAGGCGTCGAGTCGCTCGATATCGGCGGGCGCGCCCCGGTCAGCGGCGAGCCGTGCGGTCATCGTCTCGACCGCCAGCCGCAACTCGAAAACCTCACGCAGGCTTTCCTTGTCGTCACCGATTTGCAGCCGCGCCACCGACGGCGCCACCATCGAGCCGCTGCTGCCCCGTTTCGTGACGACCAGCCCTTCACCTTGCAGGACGCGCATTGCTTCTCGAATGGTCACTCGCGACACCTGCATTCCGGCAGCCAGCGCGCGCTCAGTCGGCAGGCGGTCTCCGGGAAGTACTGCGCCGAGCGCAATGGCGCGCCGCACTCGGTCGACGACTGCCGAGTACGCGGGTGGCGTCTCAAGCGGCTGCAGGAGAAAGTCCTCGTACACCGTTGCACTCTACCGCACTTGGCTCTAAGGTCCCGTGGTATGCAAATAGGACCAAGGCGTTGAGACGCCCCCTCATCGCGATATCGGGTGTGCCGGCCCAGGCCAGCTGGGGGTTCTGGTCACAGCCTGCCGTATTAACCGCGCAGACCTACCTCGACGCCGTGACCCGGGCCGGCGGCCAGCCGCTGATCCTCGTCCCCTCTCTCGACGCCGACATCGATGAGCTCGCGGGGCTGGCAGCCGGGATCGTGTTGGCTGGCGGCACCGACGTGGGACCCGAGCACTATGGCGAAACGGCCACTGCGCGCATGGAGGAGACCCACCATGCCCGCGACGTTTTCGAGTTGCGGCTTGCCCGTGCTGCACAGGAACGCGATATTCCGGTGCTCGGGATATGCCGCGGCTTGCAGATCCTCAACGTCGCGGCCGGCGGAACCCTCCACCAGCATCTCGTCGATTCCGGTTACGGGCAGCACCGTCCCGCACCCGGCCGACTGGACGAGGCCACCCACCACGCAGTTCGAGTGACACCGGGCAGCCTGTTGGCCCGCTGCGGTCTCGCCGACCTTCGGGACGTCAACTCGCACCACCACCAAGGCGTCGCCAGCATCGGCAGGGGCGGGCATATCGCGGCGGTATCACTTCCCGATCACGGGGTCGAAGCCATCGAGTGGCCAGACCGGCGGTTCTCGTTGGGTGTGCAGTGGCACCCGGAGGATCCCGCGATGGACGACCTGTTCCGTGCGTTTGTCAGCGCTGCGTCGGCGGCCCGATGCAGTCGATCAGTCGAAGAGAGGGTGTCATGATCACGTCTGTCCTGGAACCGGCCACTGGCCAAGTTCTGGCCGAGGTTCCACTTTCGGACGGTGCCGCCGTCGATCGCGCTGTCGAACGAGCAGCCGCGGCTCAATTGGTCTGGCGCGCTACGAGTCCCACGCACAAGGCCGAGATTCTCCTGGCCATCTCGATGGCCATCAAGAGCGAAGCGGAGCACCTGGCGCGGCTGGAGGCCCGCAATGTCGGAATGCCAATCAACGACGCGCGCGGGCTTGTGGCCGGCGCGGCATCAGCGTTCCGGTACTACGCGGCTGCGCCAGAGCGACTTCTGGGCGCCACCATCCCGGTCGCCGACGGTATCGACATGACCTTCCATGAGCCGATCGGGGTGGTTGGGCTGATCACTCCGTGGAACTTTCCGCTATCGATTGCGACGTGGAAGGTCGCCCCGGCGCTGGCCGCGGGCAACGGAATCGTGCTGAAGCCCTCGGAACTCACGCCACTGACCGCAATGGAGCTGGCCCGAATCTGCGCCGAATCCGGTGTGCCCGATGGACTCGTCAACGTCGTCGTAGGCACAGGACCCGTCGCCGGGAAAGCGCTCGTCGAGCATCCAGGCGTAGGCAAGATCGCCTTCACCGGATCGACCGTGGTCGGCCGCGACATCAGTCAGCGCGCCGGCGCACAGTTCAAGCGCGTGACCCTCGAGCTCGGCGGGAAATCGGCGTCCGCGGTGTTCGCCGACGCCGACATCCGGGCCGCCGCGCATGGCCTCGTCGATGCCGTGTTCGGCAACGCGGGCCAGGACTGCTGCGCGCGGTCCCGGGTCTTCGTGCAACGGCCGGTGCTCGATCAATTCCTCGAGGAGTTGAAGGCGGCCACCCTGGCGATCCGCGTTGGCGACCCCCTCGACGAGGCCACGCAGATGGGCCCGCTGATCTCAGGTGTTCAACGCAATCGTGTTGCATCCTATGTTGATTCCGCGCCTGTGGCGTTTCAGGGCTCGGTACCAGACGGACCCGGATTCTGGTATCCGCCCACCGTCTTGCACCCGATCGACGACGACCATCCGGCTGCCCGCGAAGAGATATTCGGGCCGGTCACCTGCGTCCTCCCGTTCGACAGCGAAGACGAGGTCGTGCGCCGAATCAACCATTCGCAGTACGGTCTCGCCGGTTCCGTCTGGACCCGGGACGGAGCCCGTGGTCTCCGCATGGCCCGGGCCATCGAAGCCGGTGCGCTTGCTGTCAATTCGTATACGTCGGTGCGGATCAACACACCGTTCGGCGGCTTCAAACAGTCCGGCCTGGGGCGAGAGCTCGGCGCCGACGCGCCGTTGGCCTACACCGAGTTGAAGAACATCTTCGTATCGACCAAGCCGGACACCTCGGCAACCCCCTCCCCCAACTGAAATCTGGAGAGCCATGCAGACACCCGCCATCAGTTCGTTCGCCAATCACCTGCCGGTCCGCGTCAGTTTCGGTGACAACCGCGCGCTCGAACTACCCGACCTGTTGTCCAGGATCGGTGCGAGAACCGTCCTGGTGATCACCGACGAGAAGATCGACATCTACAACCCGGCGGTCGCCGCCGTTCTGGACCATCTCGCCGGCTCGGGGCTGACGATCGTGCGCGCCGACAAACCCGCCGGTGAACCGACGCTCGCCATGGTCGACGCCCTGGCTGCGCGGTTGGGAGAGCACGCGGCCGATGTGCTCGTCGCGATCGGCGGCGGCTCGGTCATCGACACCGCCAAGGCCGCGCGGCTATGCCACCAACTCGATATGTCGTTCTCGGAGTTCCTCGACTCCGCGCCCGGCTACCCCGAGCCGTCCCTACCGCTGGTCGCGGTACCGACCAGCGCCGGAACGGGTTCGGAGGTATCCGGCGGCTCGGTGGTCTCGGACCCGGAAACCGGCCGCAAAGCCGGGATCGCGCACCCGAATCTGCGCGCCCAGTATGCGGTGGTCGATCCTGTGCTGACTTGGAGCATGCCTCCGGCGATGACGGCCAACACCGGTATCGATGCACTGGCTCAGGCGATCGCAGCGATGGTGGCCACCGTCCGCACACCGATCGGCGATGCGATCGCCCTGGAAGCGGTGCGCCTGATCGGCAACTCACTGCTGACCGCCTACCGCGACGGCAACGACGCTGGCGCCCGATCTGCCATGTCGTGCGGAAGCATGATGGCGGGCCTTGCGATGAACATCTCCGATTGCACGGCTGAGCATTCACTAGGTCAGGCGATCGGCGGATTGACCGGTGCACCACACGGTTTGACCATCGGGCTTGTCCTGGCCGAGACGTTGGAGCGCGAACGCCAGTTCATCCCCGATCAACTGGAGCGGGTCGCAGACGCGTGGGGCCTGCCCGACAGCGGTATTCGCGATGGTTCCCGCTTGGTGACCGCAGTCCGGCAGCTCCTCACCGACCTGACGTTCCCAGTGCTCGCCGACCTCGGGGTCACAGCGAACGACATCGACAGGCTGAGTGAAATGAGCCTCGCGGACTACTTCATATCGATGTCTCCTGAGCCCTGGCGATCCGAGGAAGTCAAGCAATTGTTCACCGCCGCGCTTGCCCTGTCCGCGCGCGAACTGGCCCCGACGGAGGGTTAGGAATCAGATGGACACACCTACACATTCGAAGCCGGACCACGGCGGTCACCTCGACGCTGTGATCGTGGGGGCGGGCTTCTCCGGGCTTTACATGCTCTATCGTCTGAGGCAACTGGGCTTCACGGCACGAATCGTGGAGCGAGCCGACGACGTGGGCGGCACCTGGTACTGGAATCGCTATCCCGGTGCGCGGTGCGACATCGAAAGTATCGACTACTCATACTCATTCGACACGGAGTTGACCCGCACCTGGCGGTGGACCGAGCGGTATGCGGCCCAACCTGAGATCCTCGCCTACATCCGGTATGTGGCAGATCGATTCGATCTCCGCCGGGACATCACCTTCAGCACGACGATCGAAACCGCGCAGTGGAGCGAGAGCAGCCACGACTGGACCCTCGGCTTCGACAACGGCCAAACGGTCCGCGCCACCCACTGCATCATGGCGACCGGATGCCTGTCGGTCGCCAAGCAACCCGATTTCCCTGGTCTGCAGCAGTTTTCCGGAGAGTGGTACCACACGGGCCGCTGGCCGCACGAGCCGGTGGACTTCACCGGAAAGACCGTGGCGGTGATCGGCACCGGCTCATCGGGCATCCAGGCGATCCCACGCATTGCCGAGCAAGCGGCGCAGCTCTACGTGCTGCAGCGCACGCCGAACTACAGCATGCCTGCCCACAATCGACCGCTCGGCGACGCGGAATTCGAGGAGGCGATCGCAGGCTTCGCACAGCGACGCCGGATCTGCCAGACCTCCGACGCCGGAATCCCGCATCCACCGCCGACGCAGGCGACGTCCGAGGCCAGTGTGGAACAGCGGCAGCAGCGCTACGAGGAAGGCTGGCAACGAGGGGGGATCAACGCGCTGTCGGCGGCGTTCACCGACTTCTTCGTCGACGAGGACGCCAACCACAGCGCGCAGGAGTTCGCCCGCGGAAAGATCCGGCACCTCGTCGATGACTCGCGCACCGCGGAACTGCTCTCCCCGCAGCATCACATCGGGACCAAACGCACCTGCACCGACATCGGATACTTCGAGACCTACAACCGCGACAACGTCGAACTCATCGATGTCCGGTCAAGCCCCGTCGACGAGATCACCCGCACCGGTGTCCGCCTGACTGATCGCCAGATCGACGTCGACGCCATTGTCTTCGCGATCGGATTCGACGCGATCACCGGCGCTTTGGCCGACATCGAGATCAGGGGAACCGACGGACGGCTCCTCAGCGAGGCGTGGGCCGACGGGCCTCGGACCCTCCTGGGGCTACAGTCCGCCGGCTTCCCGAACCTGTTCATGATCACCGGGCCAGGCAGCCCATCGGTGCTGAGCAACATGCTGGTATCCATCGAACAACATGTCGACTGGATCGCGGATTGTCTGGTCCACCTTCGTGGGCACGGATGCGATCGCATCGAAGCCACGCCCGCGGCCGAGGCCGCGTGGATGGACCACGTTGCCGGAATCGCGGCCGACACGCTGTACCCCAAGGCCAACTCGTGGTACCTCGGCGCCAACATTGCCGGAAAGCCGCGCGTCTTCATGCCCTATGTAGCCGGCTGCGGTCAATACCGTGAGGAATGCGAACAGGTCGCTTCGAATGGCTATGAGGGATTCGAGCTGGGTCACGCCAGCGACGTCGCTGCAGAGGGAGCCCGGGCATGACCAGTACGACCAATTCAGATGCCGCAGAGGTTGTTTCGCGACTGGAGACCCAGGGCGTTACCACCATCGTACTGGGTGGCTGCGATACCCACGGGGTGATGCGTGGGAAGCGCGTTCCGATCGGACACCTGCAGACGGTTCTGACACAAGGGCTTCCGGTCTGCGATGTCTTCTGGGTCCTGCACGTCGACGAATCCGATTTGGTGGCAAGGCCTGCGGGTCACCGCGGATACTTCCCTTCCGAGCGGAACGGCTACCCGGATATCCACGCCGTTCCCGACCTGGCGACCCTGCGGATCGTGCCGTGGCACGCAGACACCGCGCTGCTGCTCTGCGACTGGCACCTTCCCGATGACGCAGGCGCGGTTCCCATCTCGCCGCGAAGCGTGTTGCGCCGCGTCGTCGATCGCGCTCGGGACATCGGCTACGAGTCACTGAGTGCGGTGGAACTCGAGTTCTATCTCCTGCGGGAACAGGCAGGCACATTCCACCACAAGCGGTGCGCAGACCTGGTGCCGCTACAGGAGGCGCCGAGCACGTACGGCGTCGTACTCGGGTCACTTCAAGAGGACATCGGCGCGCTCATCCGCAGTCAGATGCTCGACTACGGACTACCGGTCGAGGCATGTAATCCGGAGACCGGGCCCGGCCAGTTCGAGATCACGCTGAAGTACGGACCCAGTCTGAAGGCGGCCGACGACGCCTTCCTGTTCAAGTCAGCGGTCAAGGAGGTGGCAGCGCAGAACGATCTGCTGGCCACCTTCATGGCGAAGCCACATTCGGACTGGGCGGGCAACAGCTGCCATGTGCACATCAGCCTCCGCGACCACGACGGGCACGGCGTGTTCTTCGATGCGACCCAACCACAGCAGTTGTCGGAGACCATGCGGCACTTCGCCGGTGGCGTTCTGAGCACCATGCGCGAGTTCACCGCGCTGATGGCGCCGACACCCAACTCATACCGGCGTTTCGTGCCCTACTCATGGGCCGGCACGACCGCAACGTGGGGCATCGACAATCGCTCGGTGGGCCTGCGAGTGATCCGTGAGGGCGAGTACGGCACCCGACTGGAGCATCGCCAGCCCGGCGGCGACGCCAATCCCTACATCGCGACCGCCGCCGTTCTAGCGGCCGGGTTGCACGGGTTAGCCAACGCGATCGAACCCGGCGATCTCAGTGACGCCGATGTCTACGGCCTCAGCGAGGACGAGGTTGTCGGCCTTCCGACCACACTCGCCGATGCCATTGATCTGCTGGAGACAAGCGACGTCGCCCGGCACTGGCTCGGTGACGACTTCGTGGCTCACTACGTCGAAATGAAGAGGGCCGAGCTCAATGCCCAGGCGACCGCGGTGACCGATTGGGAAGTCGCCCGTTATCTGGAACCAATGTGAGAACACCGGACCATCGATAGTGGAAGGGAACCAGCCAGCCATGTCCAAACCCGCAGAGCGCGAGGCAACACCGGCACCGGACACCGAAGAGGCCACGCTGCGGCGTGCCAACATCAACTGGAAACAGGTTGCGGTGCTCTCGGTGGCCGGGTGCGGACCCGCATCGGTGATCGCGCTGAACCTTCAGTTCATGGGTCAGTTCGCCGGCGCTGCCCTGGTGCTCGCCTTCGTTCTGGTCTGGCCGGGAATCCTGCTCTTGGTCAACACCTTCGCTGAGTTCTCCAAAAGGCTGCCGACATCCGGTGGGCTCTACACATGGAACTCGAAGGCATGGGGAGTCAACGCGGGATTCGTCTACGGCTGGGTCTTCGTCGGCGCCTACCTCGTCTTCTCCGCAGCCGGTTTCGCGGTGTTCGGCGGGTGGGTCGAGGAATGGCTCAGCAGCCAGTTCGATGTGCAGGTGCCGTGGTGGGTATTCACCTTCGCCGCACTGAGTTACGTCTGCGTGCTGGCGTACCTGGGCATCGCACAGTCACTGCACGCGGCGCTCGGCTTGCTGGGCTTCGAGATGGTGGTTCTGATTGGGCTGGCGCTGTGGATCTTCGTCTCCGGGCCACAGTCGGGTGACACTTTCGGTACCGTCCCGTTCGACATTTCCTCGGCGGCGGGACTGGGCTGGGGCGGGGTGGGGCTGGCGATGACCTACGCGGTGCTCTCCCATGTGGGCATCGAGGAGGGCGCCACACTGGGACTGGAGGTCAAGAACCCCAAGAGCCAGATTCCTCGCGGGTTGTGGGCCGCCGCGGTGGTCGTTCCGATCTTCTACATCGTCATCGCGTACGCCATGGTCTATGGATACGGCATCGACAAGATGGCCGAATTCGGCGAAGACCCCGCGCCACTGCAGACGATCGCCCAATCATATTGGGGCAAAGCCGGACTCGCTGTCGTCGTATTGGCCACCGTCAGCAGCATCCTGGCGTTCAGCCAGACGGCATTCATTGCCGGTGCGCGGGTGCTTTACACGCTCGGGCGGGAACGGGTACTGCCGCACCACCTGGCGAAGGTGTCCGCACGCCAGACTCCGGGCGTCGCGGTCGCGGTGATGGGCGTGCTGTCGATGCTGCTCGGCGTACCGCTGGCCTTCTTAGTGGGCCCGTTCAATGTGTGGGGGTACTTCGGGTTCCTCATCTCCATCGCGTTCCTGGTGTCCTACATATTCACGAATCTCGGCATGGTCCGCTACATGCGGCGCATCGGGGAGTTCAAGCTCTTCCGCCACGGCGTGCTCGGCGTCCTGGGCTCGCTCGTCTTCCTATACCCGCTGTACAAGACAGTGTGGCCGTTGCAGGACGGCATCTACGGCGCACTGCCGTTCGTGTACCTCGGATGGGTCGTGATCGGCATTGCGCTTCTCCTGTACACCCTGCGCAAGCGTCCGGAGGTGATGGAGCGCGTCGGTACGTCGCTGGCCGATGGCGACGACTCCATTCCCGAAACGCGCTAGTCGTCGAAGAGCATTCTGGCGATGCGCTCGACGGTGTCGATGGGGTCGCCCGCGGTGTCGATTGCGCCGTTGAGCCACAGCAGTGCGAACCCGTGCACCATCGACCACGCGGCGAGCGCGGCACCCTCGGGGTCGGCCTTGGCCTTGGCGTCGCCCAGCGTGCCGACACCGCGATTGAGTTCATCCGCCGCGGCGGCCTCCGCCTCGACGAGTCCGGGATCGGTGTCGTCGTACAGCGACCTGTCGAACATCACCGCGTAGTGGCCGGGGTGGTCGAGCGCGAACCGGACGTAGGCCTTGGCGGCGTCGATGAAATCCGGCGCGGCCGCAGCTAGCGCGGCGGCCAGCAGTCGGTAGCCCTCGGCCGCCAGCGCGGTGAACAGGCCGCGGCGGTCGCCGAAGTGGTGCGCCGGTGCCGCGTGCGAGACGCCGGCCGCGCGGGCGAGTTCGCGCAGCGAGATGCCGTCCGCTCCGCGTTGGGCCACCAGTACGGCCGCCTCGGCCAGGATGGCGGCCCGCAGATCGCCGTGGTGGTAGGTCTCCTTGCTCACGTTCGTGATCGTAGCCGGGAATCTTGACAGCGGATAGATCGCTGATACGGTTATCTTGCCACTGTCTAGATTAGGAGTGCCACCATGGCCGTGTTCCTCGCACTGGTGCTCGGAAGCCTCGCGGCTCGTGTCGTCGGATGGCTGGGGGTCGACTACGTCGACGGATGGCCACAGGCCATCGCCGTCGGCCTCGCCGTGATGTTCGCGATGACGGGCGGCGCGCACTTCGCGCCGGGGATGCGACGCGACATGATCGCCATCGTCCCGCCACGAATGCCAGCGCCCGCCTTGCTGGTGAGCATCACCGGCGTGCTCGAACTGCTCGGCGCCGCAGGGTTGCTCTACCCGCCCACACGAGTGGCCGCGGCAGCGTGCCTGTTCGTCCTGATGCTCATCATGTTCCCCGCCAACGTCTATGCGGCCCGGATACCCAACCCACCCAAGTCGATGAAGTCGCGACTAGACCTGAGAACCGCGGAAGAGGTGGTCTATCTCGCCGCCGCCGTGGTGGTCGCCGTCGGCAGTGGCTAGCAACCACGCGTACTGGAACGCCGCCTCCCGCCACCGTTCGTAGCGTCCACTGATCCCACCGTGCCCGGCGGTCATCTCGGTCTTCAGCAGGACACGGGGTGCGTCCTTGGCCGGGTCCAGCTGCGCGTGCCGCAGTGCCGCAACCCATTTCGCCGGCTCGGTGTAGTAGACCCGGGTGTCGTTGAGCGACGTCATCGCCAGAATGGCCGGGTACTGCTTGGCCTCGACGTTCTCATACGGCGTGTAGGACTTCATGTACCGGTAGACGTCCTCGTTCGCGAGCGGGTTACCCCACTCGTCCCACTCGGTCACGGTCAGCGGCAGCGAGGGATCCAGGATCGTGGTCAAGGCGTCCACGAACGGCACCTGCGCCAGGATTCCGGCGAACATCTCGGGTGCCATGTTCGCCACCGCACCCATCAACAGACCGCCCGCGCTGCCACCGAGCGCGACCAGGTTCTCCTGGCGTGTCACCCCGGTGTCGACGAGATGCCTTGCCACCGCGATGAAGTCGGTGAAGGTGTTCTTCTTCTCCAACAACTTGCCGTGCTCGTACCACGGCCTGCCCAGTTCGCCACCCCCGCGCACGTGCGCGATGACGAAGGCCATACCGCGATCCAACAGCGACAGCCGCGCGATGGAGAACCGGGGATCCTCGCAGGACTCGTAGGCGCCGTAGCCGTAGATCAGCGTCGGCGCCGGGAACTGCAGCCCGGCACGGTGAATGATCGAGACCGGGATGCGCGCCCCGTCGGGGGCGATCGCCCAGTCCCGCCGCTCGACGTACTCGTCGGGGCGGTAGTCGCCAAGCACGGGCTGCTCGCGCAGCAGGATTCGCTCGCCCGACGCCAGATCGATGTCGTACACGCGCAGGGGCACCACGAACGAGGTGGTGGCCACTCGCAAGCGCGGTGCCGACCAGTTCGGGTTGCCCGCCAACCCCGACGAGGTCAACTCCGTATCGAACTCGATCTCCGCGGGGTGACCGTAGTTGCCGTCGGCATAGATGGGCCACAACTGAGTCCGCGGCAGCGCCTCGCTGCGGTAGCTCACCACGAGCAGGCCGTCGAAGGCGTCGACCCCGTCGAGCCTGACGTCCTCCCGGTGCTCGATGAGCGTGCGGAACGCGGTGGGATCGTTGACCGGCGCCTCGACGAGGGTGAAGTTCTCGGCGCCGTCGTTGTGCAGGATCAGGAAGCGGTCCTCGCCACCGACCACGGCGTGCTCGACGGAGTACTCGACCAGTTCGCGCCGCGGCAGCACCGAGGTGAACGTGGCCTCCGGGTCGGCGGCATCACCGTAGAGCACCTCGGTGGTGACCGAGCTACCCGCGGCGATGAAGAGGTACTTGTCACTGCGCGTGCGGCCGACGGCCACCCAGAACCGCTCGTCGGGTTCGTGGTAGACCTTCTCGGCGGGCAGGCCCGCGCCGATGCGGTGACGCCAGATGGTGTCGGGCCGCCATGCATCGTCGACCGTGACGTAGTAGATCGTGCGATGGTCCGCGGCCCAGGTGGCACCGGCTCCGATGCCCACGATGGAGTCCTCGTAGAGCTCACCGGTCCGTAAGTCCTTGAACTTCAACGTGTAGCGCTCGTCGCCGACCACGTCGACCGAGTACGCCAGGGTGTGACCGTCGACGCTCACCGTCGCCGCACCCATGGAGAAGAAGGAGTGTCCCTCGGCTTCGACGTTCTCGTCGAGCAGTATCACCTCACCCGGAACCTCGGTGTGCTCGTCGAACTGCGGCGGCGTCCAGTCGTCGGGATCGGTTAGCGGGCAACGGCAGTGCACGCTGTACTGCTTGCCCTCGAAGGAGCGCCCGTAGTACCACCAGTCACCGCGACGGGTTGGCACGGAGAGGTCGGTCTCCTTGGTGCGGGCCTTGATCTCGTCGAAGATCTGTTGCCGCAACGGCTCGAGATGATCGGTCTGCGTCTCGGTGTAGGCGTTCTCCGCCTCGAGGTAGGCGATGACATCGGGGTTCGACTTGTCGCGCAGCCACTCGTAGGGGTCGATGAAGACGTCGCCGTGATGCTCGCGTCGGTGGTCGACACGCTTGGCTGCCGGCGGTGTACTCGTCATTCGTTTCCGATCCAATCCGCGAACTTGAGCCCCGAAATACGTTCGTAGGCTTCGATGTAACGATTTCTGGTGGCGGCCACGACGTCTGACGGCAGTGGTGGTGGCGGCACCTCTGCGCCGCGATCCCACCCGGAGTCTCCGCTGGTGAGCCAGTTCCGGACGAACTGCTTGTCGAAGCTGGGCTGCACGACACCCGCCTGATAGGTGTCAGCCGGCCAGTAGCGGGACGAGTCGGGGGTGAAGACCTCGTCGGCCAGCACCAGATTTCCGTCGGCATCGACGCCGAACTCGAACTTGGTGTCGGCGAGGATGATCCCCCGGCTCAGCGCGTGCTCGGCCGCCTTGTTGTAGATCGCCAGGGTGGCGTCGCGCAGTTGGCCGGCACGTTCGGCACCGACCAGCGCGATGACGTCGTCGAACGTGATGTTCTCGTCGTGCAGTCCCAGCTCGGCCTTGGACGCCGGGGTGAACAGGGGCTGGGCGAACTTGCTGGCCTCGGTGAGCCCCTCGGGCAGCTGGATACCGCACACCGAGCCGGTCTTGCGGTAGTCGATGAGTCCCGATCCGGTCAGGTAGCCGCGAGCCACGCACTCCACCTGGATCATGTCGAGCTGGCGCACCACCAGCGCGCGGCCGAGGACCTCGGCGGGGATCCGCGCGTCATCGGGCGGGCCTGCCAGGTGGTTGGGCACGTCGAGGAGGTCGAAGAAGAAGACGCTCATCGCGGTTAGGACGCGGCCCTTGTCGGGAATCGCGCTGTCCAGGACGTAGTCGAATGCCGAGATGCGGTCCGACGCGACGAACAGCAGATGCTGGTCGTCGATGCGATACAACTCGCGAACCTTGCCGCTGGCCAAATGCTGGTAGTCCGACAGAGCTGGGCGCATTGGGCAAGCCTATCGGCCCGGCTGTGTTGGGATCGATCCATGAGTTCCAAGTACGTCCCCTACGCGACCACACCCGCCCGGCTGCTGCGCCAACTGGTCAGCGATCTGGTTGTACTCGTCTGGACCGTCATATGGATCACCGTCGGCCTGGCGGTGCACACCGCGGTGTCGACGATCGCCGAGGTCGGCAGGCAGGTCGAGGACGGCGCCACCGGCGTGGCGGGCAACCTCAACTCGGCGGGCGACAACGCGGACAACTTCCCGCTGGTGGGCGACTCCCTGGCCAAACCCCTGCGCGCCGCCAGTGAGGCCGCCCTCGACATCGCCGGGGCCGGGCAGAACCTCGACACCACGGCGACCTGGCTGGCCGTGGTGCTGGCCCTCGCCGTCGCGGCGCCACCGATCCTGTTCATCGCGATGCCCTGGCTGTTCCTGCGGATCAGGTTCTTCCGTCGCAAGTGGACGGCGATCACACTGGCCTCGACCCCGGCCGGTGAGCAGTTGTTGGCGCTGCGGGCACTGGCGAATCGGCCGTTGGCCAGGCTCGCCGAGGTCAGCATCGACCCGGTGGGCGCCTGGCGGCGCGATGACGCCGTCGCCGTCCGTGGCCTGGCCAACCTGGAGCTGCGCTCGGCAGGCATCGCCCGCCGCCGCCCCTAACCCCAACAGCGATTTGTGCGCGCGCAGCCGCGGTGAGCGCGGCCAAGCGCACACAATCCGCCCACGATGGAACCGTTGAAGCCCGGCTCGCGTCGATCTACATGTGCTCGACGACCTGCTGCGCCGCCACGACGGCGTGATCACGTCCTCACAAGCCGAGACGGCCGGCCTGAGTCAGGATGCAATCGATCGCCGCGTTCGGTCCGGTCATTGGCGACGATGCTCGCGAGGTGTCTACTTCGCCGCCGATCGACCCTTCACGGACGCCGCGCGCCTACGTGCCGCCGTCTGGAGCTACGGCGGGCAGGCAGCGGCGAGCGGCCTGGCGGCGGCGTGGTGGTTCGACATCACCAAGTTCGCCCCAGACGTCATCGAAGTCACCGTGCCCAAGCGCAGTCATGGTCGTTGCCACGACGGGACTCGGGTTCGGCGCCGCGATCTGGCACCGACCGACGTGGTGGAGTGCCGCGGTGTACGAATGACGGCCCTACCACTCACGGCGCTCGAGGCATCAGTGCGGCGAGGCGGTGGCGTGAAATTGATGGATACAGCGCTACAGCGGCACACCGATCTGCCCACGCTGTGGACGGCACACCTCCGGAACAAGGGACGGCACGGCTCGCCAGCCGCACGGCGACTCCTTCAAGCCGCGGATGGCGGCGCCCGGTCACACGCGGAGCGTGTGTTGACCCGACTCTTGAAGGACGCCGGCATCACCGGCTGGAAGGCGAACCAATGGATCGCCGGCTACGAGGTCGATGTCGTCTTCGAGTCCGAGAAGGTCGCCATCGAGGCCGACGGATTCGCCTTCCACATCGACTCGGTGGTATTTCAGCGCGACCGCATCAAGCAGAACGCCATAGCGCTGGCCGGCTATCAGGTACTTCGATTCACGTGGTTGGACCTCGTCGAGTACCCGGACCGCGTCATCGCGACTGTCCTACGCGCGACTTCGGCGCGCTAACCGTCGGCAGGCGAACGGAAACGCGCCGAAATCGCATGGGTTACCGCAGTTCGACCACCATGTGCCGGATTCCGGTGTGCCGGTTGCTGCGCGTCCACTCGACGGGCGCCACCAACTCCGCCGACGAGAACCGGCTCAACAGCTCCTCGAACAGCACCCGCAGCTCCAGGCGAGCAAGGTTGGCGCCCAGGCAGTAGTGCACGCCCTGACCGAATCCCAGATGCGGGTTGGGCTTTCGCGTCACATCGAACACGTCGGCGTCGACGAACACCGCGGAGTCGCGGTTCGCCGAACCCTCCCAGATCTGCACCTTCTGCCCGGCCTTGATTGCACAGCCACCCAGCTGCACATCCCGCGTGGCTGTGCGGCGCTTGGACGGTGACGGTGACGTCCACCGCACCATCTCCTCGATGGCCCCGGGCAGCAGCTCCACGTCGTCACGCAGAAGCGCCATCTGGGCGGGGTTCTCGATCAACGCCAGCAGCCCGCCGGCCACCGAGTTGCGAGTGGTCTCCGCGCCTGCGCTGAACAGCAGGCTGAAGAACAGGTACAGCTCCAGATCCGACAGTCCGCCGCCGTCGTCCACGGCCGCGTTGGCCACGATGGACAGCATGTCGTCGGTCGGTGCCGCACGCTTGGCCGCAATCAGCTCCTGACCGTAGGAGTACATCCGCGAACCGGCCTCCTCGACCGACAGCCGGGACACCTCCGCGGTGCGCGAACCGCCAAAGTCGAACTGCGGCTCGATGGCCTCGAACAGCCAATGTCGTTCGGACTCCGGCACTCCCAACAGGATGCAGATCATCTGCATCGGCAGTTCGGCGGCCACGTCGACGAGGAAATCAAAGGGCTGGCACGGCACAACAGAATCCAGCAGCCGCCGGGCGCGCGAGCGCAGGTCATCGGACACCCGCCGAATCATCCGCGGGGTCAGACCGGAGCTGACCAGCCGACGGATCTGCGAGTGCCGCGGGTCGTCCATCATGTTGAGCACCTGGCCCGCTATGGACAGGTCCTGCAGAAGCGTCCCGCCGAACGGCCGGTCCCCGCCCGTCACCGACGAGTACGTCTCCGGGTCCCGCAACACCGCAAGGGTTTCGGCGTGGGTGGCCACCGACCAGAAGCCCTCGCCGTCGGGGGTGTGCTCGGTGGGCTCGTGCCAGTACACGGGCGCCTCGCTGCGATGCCGTGCGAACAGATCGTGCGGGAATCCCGACGCGAAGTTGTCCAGGTCGGTGAAGTCGACCTCAGCCAGCGCGGCGCCCATCGTCACAAGATGTCGCCCGAGGTGTAGCTGGCCGCCTCCGGATACCGGCGGACCAGATCGTCGACGGCGGCGACCACGGCGTCGACCTGCGCGCCGGCGGCACCGCTGAACGCCGCCCGGTCGGCCAGCGCGGCGTCGAGCGCCGCGCGGTCCAGCGGAAGCCGCGGGTCGGCTGCCAGGCGGTCGAGCAGATCCGGCTCAGACCCCTTCTCGCGCATCGCCAACGCGACGGCGACCGCGTGTTCCTTGATCACCTCATGGGCGGTCTCACGCCCGACCCCGGCACGCACCGCGGCGATGAGGATCCGGGTGGTGGCCAGGAACGGCAGGTACCGGTCGAGTTCGCGCTGGATCACCGCCGGATAGGCGCCGAACTCGTCGAGCACCGTCAGGAAGGTCTCGATCTGCCCGTCGACGGCGAAGAACGCATCGGGTAGCGCCACGCGACGCACCACCGAGCAGAAGACGTCGCCCTCGTTCCACTGCGCGCCAGCGAGTTCGGCCGCCATCGAGCCGTAGCCGCGCAGTATCACCTGCAGACCGTTCACGCGCTCGCACGAGCGGGTGTTCATCTTGTGCGGCATCGCCGAGGAACCGACCTGCCCGGCCGCGAATCCCTCGGTGACCAGTTCGTGGCCGGCCATCAGCCGGATCGTGTGCGCCATCGATGACAGCCCCGCACCGAACTGCACCAGCGCGGACACCACGTCGTGGTCGAGTGAACGCGGGTAGATCTGGCCGACGCTGGTGAAAACCACGTTGAAGCCCAGGAATTCGGCGATGCGACGCTCCAGCTCGGCAAGCCGCTCGGTGTCGCCGTCGAACAGGTCGAGCATGTCCTGCGCGGTGCCCATCGGGCCCTTGATACCGCGCAGCGGGTAGCGGTTGATCAGTTCAGAGAGCCGGATCAGCGCCAGCATCGTCTCCTCGGCCGCCGAGGCGAACCGCTTGCCCAACGTGGTGGCCTGTGCGGCGACGTTGTGGCTGCGGCCGGCCATGACGACGTCGCGGTAGAGCACCGCCCGTTCGGCGAGCCGGGCGACCACCGCGACGCCGTGGGCGTGCACGAGTTCCAGCGAGCGCCGGATCTGCAGCTGCTCGACGTTCTCGGTCAGATCGCGGCTCGTCATGCCCTTGTGCACGTGCTCGTGACCGGCCAGCGCGTTGAACTCCTCGATACGCGCCTTCACGTCGTGCCTGGTCACGCGCTCACGGGCGGCGATCGAGCCGAGGTCGACGTCGTCGATCACCCGTTCGTAGTCCTCGACCACACCGTCGGGCACCGATACGCCCAGCTCAGCCTGCGCGCGCAGCACCGCCAACCAGAGGCGCCGCTCGGCCACAATCTTGGCCTCGGGCGACCAGATTGCCGTCATCTGATCGCTGGCGTACCTGTTGGCCAAGACATTCGGAATCGTCACGAAAGCACAGCTTACGTTCCGAGTGGGGCAAGCTGATCCCATGTACTTCGTGGGTCTCGACCTTGCGTGGGGGGAACGCAAGCCGACCGGTGTCGCCGTGATCGACGCCGACGGCGCGCTCCTGCACGTCTCCGCACAGACTGATGACAAGAGCATCACCAAGGCGATCAAGCCCTACGTCGGCGGCGATGTCGTCGTCGGGATCGACGCGCCGCTCATCGTGACGAACCCGACCGGCAACAGGCCGTGCGAGGCGGCGCTGAACCGCGACTTCCGTGCCTTCCAGTCCGGCGCGCACCCGTCCAACACCGGGAAGCCCGAGTTCGCCGACGGTACGCGCGGTGGGCGCCTCGCGGCCGCTCTGGACCTTGACCTCGACCCGCGGTCGGCACATCCGCGCCGCGCGCTCGAGGTCTACCCGCACGCCGCCTCGGTGGCGTTGTTCCGGCTCGGCCGGACGCTTAAGTACAAGGCCAAACCCGGCCGCGACGTCGACCAGCTGCGTTCGGAGCTGCTGAAGTTGATGGACCTCATCGAGGGCCTGGCCGACGCCGACCTCACGCTGCGCGTCGAGCCCAATGAGGACTGGCAGCGGCTGCGTCGCGCGGCCGAGGGTGCCACCACCAAGAGCGAACTCCGTCGCGTCGAGGATCCCGTGGACGCGGTGCTGTGTGCGTACATCGCGCTGCACTCCGTGCGCCGGCCCGATGACGTCACCATCTACGGCGACGCCGACACCGGTTACATCCTCACGCCGACGCTGCCGGTGGGACTGCTGCCGCAGAAGTCGGAGCCGGCCGCTGCTGCTGCGCGCGCCGCGGTCGCCGAATACGTGGCGCGCCGCCCCGCCCTCGTCATCTCCACCGATCACTACCTTCAGCTGGTGACGGCGCTGCTCGACGACGCAGGCATCAACTACCTCAGCATCACCGCGCGCACCAAGAGCGTCGAGTCGTTCGCGGCCAAGGCCGCCCGGATGGTTGACGACCAGCCCGTGTTCAGCGACCCGCTGGTGGAGATCACCGACCAGATCGGGTTGCGCGTCATCACCTACCTGCGCGACGACGTCGCCACGGTCGCCACCCTGCTCGCCCAGGAACTGCGGCTGCTCGAGGATCGGGACTGGGGTGTCGAGACCGCACGCGAGGGCCGTTGGGGCTACGCCAGCAGGCACCTTCTGGTCGGGGTGGAGGGCGAACAGCAGCCGGCCTCGATCCAGCTCCGCACGGTTTTGCAGCATGCGTGGGCGGAGTTCGAGCACGACGTCCGCTACAAGGGTTCGATCCCCGCCGAGCACGCTCCCGATCTGGATCGCCGGTTCGCACTCGCCGCGGGTCTTCTCGAATTGGCCGACGGCGAGTTCACCGCCATCCGCGAACGCCTGCGCTCCACCGTGGTCGACGAGGAGACGACGGACGAGGCGTCGACCGATCCGCGCGTCGCCACCCCGGTGTTGGCCACCTACCTGGGCAACCGCTACGCCGACGCGGGCTGGTCGCGCACCGACCACTACGGCTGGATCTCGGGTCTGCTGCTGGAACTCGGCATCACCTCACTCGACGAGCTGACGGCAGTCCTCGATCGGGTCGACGAGGAGGCGATCAACAAGGCGATGGGATACCGATACCCGGCGGGTGCGGTGCGACGCCTCGACGACGCGCTGCTGGCCGTGTTCGGCGACGACTATCTCGCACTTCACGGGAACGCACACCGAAAAGAGCTGTTGCAGAACAGGTTAGAACGCCTACGTGCCGGCCTGGCTAGTCAGGTGCCTCGCCGAGATGAACCGGGTCGATGATGCCCGAGCCACGGATGCCGAGCTGCCGGTTGATTCCCATCGTGATGAAGAACAGGACGATGCCGATCACCACGAGGATCCCGGCGAGCACGTACTGCTGAACCGGCCTGCCCGAGAACGGCAGCACCAGGTACGCCGAAGCGAGGAAGCCGACGACGGGTAGCGCTGTGGGCGTCCTGAAGTGCCCGCCGACCGCACGCACGTCGCGGCGCAGCACCAGCACGGCGACGTTGACCATCGCGAAGACAGCCAGCAGGAGCAGTGACGTGGTGCCACCGAGTACGGCTATCGCATTGCTGTTCGCGAACGCGGTCACATAGAAGATGAGGCCGAACGCGATCAGCGTGGTGAACACGATGGCGACCCACGGCGCACGACTCCTGGGGTGCACCACGCCGAGCACCGGCGGAAGGACGTGCTGGCGGGACATGCCGTAGATGAGCCTGCTGGCCATCAGCATGTTGATCAGCGCCGTGTTGGACACCGCGAACATGGAGATGAACGGCAGGATGGTCTCGATCGGAAGCCCCGGTGCGCCGGCCTTGACGACCTCGACCAGCGGGGTGTCGCTGGCCTCGAGTACCCCGACGGGCACCAGTGCCACCGCGACGATGGCCACCACCACGTAGACGACGCCCGCGATGCCGAGACCGGTCAGCAGAACCTTGGGAAAGATCCGCACGGGATCCTTGGTCTCCTCGGCCATGTTCACCGAGTCCTCGAAGCCCACCATCGCGAAGAACGCGAGCGACGTCGCCGTGGTGACGGCCAAGAAGACGTTTTTGTCCTGAGCGGTCTCGAAGGCCACCACGCGGGCGAAGTCGACGTCGGCGCCACCGCCGCCGAAGGCCCAGAATCCGACACCGACCACGAGTAGCAGACCGGTGATCTCGATGATCGTGAGGACGACGTTGAGCTTGACGCTCTCGCCGACGCCGCGCAGGTTCACCGCCGCGATGAGGGCCATGAACAGCAGTGCGACGACGACGATTCCGGCCTTGCCCCAGTCGAAGTCGAAGGCAGTGAAGAAGTTCGCGGCGAAGAAGCGGGATGCGGTGGACGCCGACGTGATACCCGAGCACATCACGATGAACGCCACCAGGAATGTGACGAACTGGATCCCGAATGCCTTGTGCGCGTATAGCGCAGCGCCCGCGGCCTGCGGGTACTTGGTGACGAGTTCGAGGTAGCTGAACGCCGTGACGGTGGCAACCAGGAAGGCCACCAGGAACGGAACCCAGGCCGCGCCACCGACTTCGGCGGCGACGTCGCCGACCAGCGCGTAGACGCCGGTGCCGAGAATGTCACCGACGACGAACAGCAGCAGCAGCCCAGGCCCCATCACCCGCTTGAGCTGAGGCTGCTCCTCGACCGTGTCTGGTTGAGTCATGACACCTCCTGGCACATCACCGGTTTAGTCCATCATCAGCCAGAGTCGCGTGCTTCGCTGGTCAATTCACCGATCCTGACCACACGTTGCCGGTGCCGGTCATCGCCGTGATCTGGCCGAGGAACAAGCTGACCGCGGCTGGATCCTGCTCGCGTTGCCACCCGAATGTGGTGGGACGCTGCGCCCTGTCGTGCCAGAAGTGGTGAGGTGTGGACTCCGGTCTGGTGGCCACCAGCCACACCGCGGTGTCGGCGCCGTCCGCGGCGTCTCGGAGCAGCGGGCGGGTGATGGTGCGGAACATCGGCAGCGCGTCGGCGACACCTGGTGTCTCGACCCAGCCCGGGTGCATGCTCTCGACGCGGACGTCGGTGCCCGCCAGTCGATCAGCCCATGCCTCGGCGAGGACGACCTGCATCCGTTTGGTGCGCGCGTAGACCCGGACGCCGTCGTACTCACCTCCGGTCGACTCGATATCGTCGACGCGCAGTGGGGCACTGTACATCCCGCCTGAGGACATGAAGACCACCGACGATCCCTTGGCCGCGTTCAGCAGTGGCAGCAGGCGCTCGGTGATGAGGTGTGGCCCGAGGACATGGCAGGCGAGTTGCGTCTCATGGCCCTGCGGGGTCTCGGTACGTTCCTTGGGCATCGCCCCGGCGTTGTGCACCAGACCGGCCAGGGCGTCGATTCGCCCGGACAGGTCGTCGGTCCATGCCCGCACGGCGTCGAGATCGCCGATGTCACAGATCTCGTCGATGACGACTGAGCCGGGAACCTCGCGGCGCACGACGCCCGCCGAGTGCCTGACCTTGTCGGGGTTGCGGCCGAGCAGGTGCACGGTGGCACCGAGTCGGGCGAAGGACTTGGCCATCGCCTCGCCGATGCCCGCCGTGGCGCCGGTGACCACGACACGCTTGCCGGCCAGAGCCTGTGCGGGCGGGTCGGCGGGCCACCAGAGTCGTCGGATTCCGGAGCCGAGTTTGGTGTAGCCGATCAGTGATCGGTCGAGGACGCCGTCAACGACGCCGGTCAGCACACTGGTGGTGTTCATTGCCCTAGGCAGTAGCCCGCAGCGGCGCTGGTCAAACCCCGGTCGTGTCGTAGGGAGCCAGGACGTCGATGACCTCCACCAGGGTGGCGCGCGCAGTCGCCCGCGGCCCCTCCCCGACGCCCACCAACGACGCGACCACGGCACCGTCGACCGCACACACCAGTGCGGTGAGCAGTTCCTCGCGCACGGCGCGGCCCGAACGTTCGACCACCTCGAGCACCGCATCGGAGCGTTGTTGCATCATCCGGCGCTGCACATCGCGCAAGCCGGGCTGGCGCGCGCACGCGATGTAGCGCTCATACCGGGAGATCAGTTCCTCGGACTCGCGTGTCCCCGGCCCGTCGCCGACGAGGAGGTCGACGAGGAGGTCGGCGGTGCTCTCGGCACCCCGCTTGCGGCGCGAGAGCCCGGCGACGCGCAGGTTCAGCTTCTCGGACTCGCGCGAGCCGACGTGTTCGACCGCCTTGGTGATCAGGTCGTCGAGTGAGGAGAAGTAGTACGTGGTGGACGCCAACGGCAGCCCGGCCCGGCGGGCGACGGCGCGGTGCCGGACGGCATCGAAGCCGCCCTCGCACAACAGGTCGGCGGCCGCGCTGACAAGCGCGTACCGTCGCCTCTCACCCTTGGGGGTGACCGCTGCCGTCACGCATTGCATGCTGCCAGTCGCGAGGTCGCGGCATAGCGGTTTCGGTCAATCATCAGGTGTTGCTCATAATTTGAGTTCCCTTGCCTTCCTGCCTCGGTCAGATCCGCCCAGACTCCGGTGGCATGATGGCCCACATGCCAGACCTGAACCGTCGCGCAGTCCTGCGTCTCGGTGCCGGCGCCGCGCTCGGTGCGGCGGGCGCTTACGCGCTCTCGACGACGCTCGGGCAAACTCCGGCCACCGCGACACCCGTGCCCACCTACGTCACGGGATCGTTCGTCTCCGCGGCGCGCGGTGGGGTTTCGACGAATTGGGCGATCGCGCGGCCACCCGGTCAGACCGGACCACTGCGACCCGTCATCGCGCTGCACGGTAAGGGTAGTGATGCCGCCACCGTGATGGCGGGCGGTGTCGAACACGGTCTCGCACAGGCGGTCGCCGCCGGTCTTCCGCCGTTCGCGGTGGTGGCGGTCGACGGGGGTGGCAGCTACTGGCACCGACGCGCCTCGGGCGAGGACTCGGGGGCCATGGTGCTCGACGAGTTGATCCCGGCACTGGCGGACCAGGGGCTCGATACGTCCCGCGTCGGATTCCTGGGCTGGTCGATGGGCGGTTACGGTGCGCTACTCCTCGGTGGGCGACTCGGACCGGCGCGCACCGCGGCGATATGCGCGGTCAGCCCCGCCCTGTGGACGTCGTCGGGAGCGACGGCGCCCGGCGCCTTCGACGGCGCCGAGGACTACGCGGCGAACAGCGTCTGGGACCTACCCGCCCTGGACTCGATCCCGATCCGCATTGACTGCGGCAACGGAGATCCCTTTGCATCGGCAACCAGACAGTTCATCGCCGGGTTGCCCACTCCGCCCGCGGGCGGGTTCTCCCCCGGCGGTCACGACAGCGCGTTCTGGAATGCGCAGCTTCCCGCCGAGATCACCTGGATGGCACCGCTACTCGTCGCTTGAGGCGTTTCTGGGCGACACACCGATTCGCCCCTCGGCCGCGGCCAGGCCGATATCACTGCGAAAGTGTCCCCCCGGCAACCGGATCGAGCCCATGAGCTCGTAGGCGGCGGCACGTGCCGCGTCGAGGTCGGCACCGGTACCGACCACCGAGAGCACCCGGCCGCCCGATGACACGACGGCACCGTCGTCGCGCCGGGACGTACCCGCGTGCAGGACACCCTCGGCCTCGGACCCGCCGATGGTGTCCCCGACGCGCGGGCGGCCCGGGTAGTTCTCGGCGGCAAGCACAACGGCCACCGCGGCGCCGTCACGCCAGGTGAGCGGCGGGTGCTCGTCGAGTTCACCGACGGCCGCGGCACGCAGGAGCTGCCCCAGGGGTGACTCGAGCAGGGCAAGCACGGCCTGCGTCTCGGGGTCGCCGAAACGGCAGTTGAACTCCACCACCGCCGGTCCCCGTGACGTCATCGCCAGGCCGACGTAGAGCAGCCCGGAGAACGAGCATCCTCGCGTAACCAACTCTGCTGCAACGGGTCTGACGATGTCGTCAACGATGGCGGTGACAGTCTCCTCGGGCAGCCAGGGCAACGGCGAGTAGGCGCCCATGCCGCCGGTGTTGGGCCCCGTGTCGCCGTCGCCGACGCGCTTGAAGTCCTGGGCGGGCAGCAGCGGGACGACGGTCTCGCCGTCGACGACGCAGAACAGGCTGACCTCGGGGCCGTCGAGGAAGGACTCCAGCAGCACGGGGTGCCCGGAGTCGAGCAGGCTGGCGGCGTGTGCGCGGGCGAGGTCCCGGTCGGGCGTGACGACGACGCCCTTGCCCGCGGCCAGTCCGTCGTCCTTGACCACCCACGCCTGATCGCCGGCCGATGGCCCGAACCGGTCCAGTGCCGCATCGAGATGCGCTGGGTTGTCGACGATCTCACTGGTTGCGGTGCGCACCCCTGCGGCGTTCATGACGTCCTTGGCGAAGGCCTTGGAACCCTCGATGCGAGAAGCCGCCTTGGTCGGCCCGAAGCAGGCGATGCCCGCGGCGCGGACGGCGTCGGCGACGCCGAGCACCAGCGGGACCTCGGGTCCGATGATCACCAGGTCGGAGCCGAGTGACTGGGCGAGTTTCACCACGGCCTCGCCGGAGGTGATGTCGACGTCATGCTGGCCGGCGAGGTTCGCCGTGCCGGCGTTGCCGGGCGCGACGGACAGGTCGGTCACCTCGGGGTCCCGGCGCAGCGCCAGCAGCAGCGCATGTTCACGGGCACCGGATCCAATTACGAGGACGCGCACGGTTGTCAACCTTATCCCGAGGACTCCGGGCATACACACGACGAATCAGTGTATGGTCTATCTCAACGGTGCCGTACGTCACACGATGAGGTGGTGGATATGACGACCATGCAGAACACCAGCCCGCTCCTACCCCCGGGGTACGACTTCACCGACCCCGATGTCCTGCTCAGGGGCATCCCGGTGACGGAGTTCGCGGAACTGCGCAAGACCGCCCCGGTGTGGTGGAACGAGCAGAGCGAGTCGATCTTCAACGACGGCGGCTACTGGGTGATCAGCCGTCACGAGGACATCAAGTCCATCTCCCGTAACGGCGACCTCTGGTCGACCAACGCCAAGGGCGCGGTGATGCGTCTGCCCGACGGGGTCACCAGCGAGCAGCTCGACCTGACCAAGGCACTGCTGATCAACCACGACGCCCCCGAGCACACGCGCCTGCGCAAGATCGTGTCGCGGCTGTTCACCCCACGCGCCGTGGCGACGCTGGAGCAGACGCTCGCCACCGCGGCCAGGGAGATCGTCCGCACGGCCGCCGAGAAGGACAGTGGCAACTTCGTCGACGACATCGCGACGAACCTGCCGCTACAGGCGATCGCCGACCTGATCGGCGTGCCCGAGCAGGACCGGCAGAAGCTCTTCGGATGGACCAACGCCATCATGAACACCGACGACCCCGACTTCGACTCCGATCCGACGGTGGCCAACGCCGAGTTGATGGGTTACGCCTACACGATGGCCGAGGAGCGTAGGCGGCATCCGGCCGATGACATCGTCACGCGCCTCATCCAGGCCGACGTGGACGGTGAATCGCTGGGTGACGTCGAGTTCGCATTCTTCGTGATCCTGCTGGCCGTCGCGGGCAACGAGACAACCCGCAACGCGATGACGCACGGTATGAACGCGTTCTTCGACAACCCCGACCAGTGGGAGTTGTTCAAGAAGGAGCGCCCCTCCACCGCGGTCGACGAGATCATCCGGTGGGCGACCCCCGTGCACTGCTTCCAACGCACGGCGCGCAGCGATGTCGAACTCGGCGGCGTGACCGTCAAGGAGGGCCAGCGGGTCGGCCTCTTCTACAGCTCGGCGAACTTCGACGAGACGGTGTTCGAATCGCCGTTCAACTTCGACATCCTGCGCGACCCCAACCCGCACCTGGCGTTCGGTGGCAACGGCGCCCACTTCTGTATCGGCGCCAACCTCGCGCGCATGGAGATCAAGCTGATCTTCGACGAGATCGCCGACCAGATTCCCGACATCGCCAAACTCGCTGAACCTCAACGACTGCGGTCGGGCTGGATCAACGGCGTCAAGGAACTATCGGTCTCCTACCGGGGCTGATCCTCGCGGCGCTACGATTCCGACGTGCGTACCCACGGCTGGTCGGGATCGGCTCCCGCGAGCGATGACGAGGCGGTGGCGCGCATTCTCGCCGCGGCAGGCCAGGCCATCGACGCCCGCGGTGCCGAGATCTCCATCGCCGACGTGGCCCGCACGCTCGGTGTCACGCGCCAGACGGTGTACCGCTACTTCCCCAGCACCGACGCCCTCTTGATCGCCGCCGCGGTGCACGCGGCCGACGACTTCCTCGAGCGCCTGGCCGCCCATCTGCACGGTCTGCACGATCCGGTCGACGCGGTCACCGAGGCCATCGCGACGGCACTGGAGTGGCTTCCCAAGGACAAGCACATCGGCCTGCTCGTCGTGCCCGGCCGAGCCGATGCGCACACCGAGTCGGTGACGTCGGACGTGGCGCAGCGCTTCGCCAACTCGATGCTGCGCCGGTTCGACGTCGACTGGACCGCTCAGGGCTTCACCGACGCAGACCTCGACGAGCTCGCCGAGCACCTGCTGCGCATCATCCAGTCCTTCGTCATCGATCCCGGCCGGCCGCCGCGCACGGGCCAGGACCTGCGCAACTACCTGCGACGCTGGGTGGGCGGGGCGGTCTTCAGCCGACCGTCGCCGGAGGCGACAATCAGACCACCGTCGCCGGAGGCGACAATCAGACCACCGTCGCCGGAGGCGGCCATCACACAACGGTGAGCGGCAGCGACTTCCGTTCCTCGAACACCCAGCTGGCACCACCACTGAACTTGCACACCTCGACCTCGGGCAGCTCCTTGGCCGCGGTGTCGGTCTCGATGACGCGGACCGTCCAATCGGACTCCGTCCCCGAGACCTCGGCGCGCAGGTGCGGGTCCACGGCCGCGACTATCGCCTGCAGCGGCTTGTCGGACACCGGCGAGCACAGCGATATCCAGGAGCCGTCCTCGTAGGCGGGTGACTTGCGCACGTGGACGAAGTCCGGGTCGACGTCGGCCGACACGTAGGCCGCCGGGTTCAGCAGCGGGTGCAGTTCGAGCACCCTCAGCGCGCCCTTGACACCACCCGGCAGCTTCAGCGCCTTGTGGATCCGCTCGGCGGCGACGCCGGCGATGCCGATCAGTTGCTTGGTGCGGATCGACGTCTCCAGTGCCGCATCACCTTTCGCGCGAGCGCGGACCGCCAGCGTGAACGACAACACCAACAGGTGCATCTGCAGGCAGACCTCGTCGGCAATTCGGACCAGGGCCGAGTGTGAGAACGCACCGAAGTCGACGTCGGACAGCAACGGGCCCGAGTAGTCCGCCATTCCCTCGTCGTTCGGATCGATGGCACCGAGTTCGGTGTGGTAGGCCCGGCTGGCACCAACGATGTCCATCGCGGGGATGAACGGCACCTCCGGGTAGGACTCGTCGATGATCACGGTCCACCTGCAGTGGGGGTGCTGGTCGGACGGTGTCCTGGGCGGCCGGTGGATGGGCCGGACCTGAGCCTTGCGGTTGGTGGCCAGCGCGGTCGCATCGAAGGTCGGGTCCTCGATGTCGTGGCACATCCCCTTGACGTAGTCCTCGCCCATCGGCTCCACGTCGAGCAGCGCGCCGCAGTGATCGAGGTGGAACTCACCATGCCAGCGGTCGTGCACGGTGTAGCGGAAGTCCATGAACTGCGGCGGCGCGCCGATATCGAACTGCAGGCCCTTGAAGAGGGTGAAGATGTCGACACCCTCGTACTTGAGCGCCTTCTGCATCCGCTTGGTGTAGAGCGGGCTGGACGCCGCCCACTCCTCGATCGCGATCTGCAGCATCTCCTCGCGACCGAATGACGATATGCACCAGGCCATTCCGGATCGATCGATGAGCTGACCGATCAGCAGCAGCTCGGGAACCAGCGTGGCCAGTTCCTCGCGTGACAGCGCCGCGTACCTACTCATCATCGAGGGTCTTGCCCGTGCTCATCTTGACGGCCGCGTTGACGTTCGCTCGCCTGTCTTCGGCCGTATCCTGCCCCCTACCCTTGTCCGCTGCCTTCTTACGCTTGGCGGCAACCTTTCCCACCACACCGTTGAGCCCGGAACCCCGGGGGAACCCGACGTAGTGGGTGAGGAAGATCGCCATCTCCTTCAGCTCCTCCTCGGTGAGTTCGCCATTGGCCAACGCGGCATTCACCTGAACCTCGGCCAACCCCTGCTCGCCGAGCGCGGTCACGACAGCCAGCGTCATCAAGCGCTTATCGCGCATCGAGAGGCCAGGGCGGGTCCAGATGGCGCCGAAGAGGTGATCGACGGTCAGGTCGAAGTATGCGTCCCCCTCCATGTTCGGCATCTCCCACGAGTAGACCTCGTTCATCTTCTCGAGGCCCTTGCGGCGTGCTTCGTCCATAGGAGCTACTCCCTCGTGCTCGACGTGTGCGGCACACCGAGTCCGGCGGCCAGATTCTGCAGCGCCACCGTGGCCAGCGGCAGGTCGACGTCCGTCGCCTCGCCGAGTGCCAGCGCCAGGCTGAGGTCCTTCTCCCCCAGCCCGCGGGTGTGGGTGAACGCGTCGTGTAGCCAGTGGTCGGGGGCCAGCGTCGTCATGTCCTCGCGGACCATGATCGCCCCGGGACCGCCGGTGAGCGCGTCGGTGTGGCGGACCACCCGGCCGAGCTGACCGAGATCGATACCCGCGGCCTCGGCGAGCTTCATCGCCTCACACGCCGCGGCGTAGGAGGTGAACGTCAGCATGTTGCGCGCCAACTTCATTCGCGTTCCCGCGCCGGGCTCCCCGGCGTGGACGACCATCGACGCGAACTGCTTGAACGCCGGTTTGATGCGCTCGTACACCTCACGGTCGGCGCCCACCATGACGGCCAGCTCACCCTTCTCAGCGGCACCCCCACCACCGGACACCGGCGCGTCGACGACGTGGATGTCGCGCGGCCGCAGCTCGTCGGCCAGTTCGATCGCCGTCTCCGGGCTGATCGTCGAGTGGATCGCGATGACGGTGCCCGGCTTGGCGTGCTCGGCCAGCTCGGCCACCACCTCGCGCACCTGAGCGTCGTTGAGCACGGTCACGCTGATGATGTCGGCGGTCGCGACATCGGCGACGCTATCGGCCAGCGTCGCACCGACTTCGGCCAGCGGCGTCATCGCCTCGGTGCGCAGGTCGAACACCGTGACCCCACCGGGCCACTCGACGAGCCGCTTGGCCATCGGCGCGCCCATGTTGCCCAGGCCGATGTAGCCCAGCTTCAGGTCCTCAGTCATGTGTTGCGTCCTCTCACGAACGGAAGATCTGTCCGCCGTCGACGTTGAAGATCTGCCCTGTGATCCACTTTGCCTGATCCGACAGCAGGAACAGGCACATGCCCACTAGATCCTCCGGTTCGCCCATGCGCGACAACGGAATGCCCTTGACGATGTCGGCCACCATCTCCTGCGGCGTGGTCGTGCGGTTTGCCTCGGTGTTGATGGGGCCGGGCGCGATCGCGTTGATGCGGATGTTCTGTCCGCCCAACTCGGTGGCGAGCTGCTGTGTCAGGCCGTTGATGCCGACCTTGGCCAGCCCGTAGAAGTTCGAGTACATCCATGCCGCCGTGGACGACTGGTTGATGATCGCCCCGCCACCGCGCTTGGCCATCTTGCGGTACACCGCGCGGGTGCACAGCAGCGCCCCGTCCATGTTCACGCTCATGAACTTCTTGTAGTAGTCCCAGTCCACGCTGACGAGGAAGTCGAGCTTCATCCCGCCGAAGATCGCTGCATTGTTGACCAGGTAGTCGATACCGCCGAACTCGGCCAGTGTCTGTGCGGCCATCTCCTTGGCGGAGTCGGGGTCGGAGACGTCGACGCGCAGCGCCAACGCCGTGCCGCCCTCACCCTTGATACCGTCGGCGACCTTCTGCGCGCCCTCGGTGTTGATATCGGCGACGACGACGGCCGCGCCCTCGCGCGCCAGCGCCTCGGCGTAGGCCTGGCCAATACCGCCACCGGCTCCGGTGACGATCGCGACCTTCTCCTTGAACTGATCCCCGTACAGGCTCACTGTCTCTCCTTACTTCGCTGCCGTGGCAATCGCCTTGGTCTCGAGGTACTCCTCGAAACCCGCGAGCCCCATCTCCCGGCCGATGCCGGACTGCTTGTAGCCGCCGAAGGGCATGTCGGCCGAATACCAGACACCACCGTTGACGTTGACCGTGCCGACCCGCATCCGCGCGGCGACACCCTGCGCGCGCTCGTCATCGCCGGAGAACACCGTCCCCGAAAGGCCGTATGGCGAGTCGTTGGCGATCTGCACCGCGTCGTCGTCGCCGTCGTGAGCGATGACCGTGAGCACGGGACCGAAGATCTCCTCGCGGGCGACCTTGGCGTTGTTGTCCAGGCCCGCGATGACAGTCGGCTCGATGAAGAATCCGGTGTCGCGATCGGCGGGACGTCCGCCGCCGCACGCAAACCGGCCGCCCTCGGCGATCGCCGAGTCCAGGTAGCCCTGGATGCGGTCGCGTTGCAGTGCGGAGATCACGGGCCCGCAGATGGTGCCCGGCTTCGTCGGGTCGCCAGGTTTGAGGCCCGCCATCGTTCCCGCCGCGGCCTCGACGGCCTCGTCGTAACGGGCGCGTGGCACCACCAGACGTGTCGTGATGGCGCAGCCCTGTCCGGCGTGCATCGACGCGGTGAATGCGGCCATGGCGCATGCGCCGGCCAGATCGGCGTCGTCGAGCACCAGGAACGCCGACTTTCCACCGAGTTCCAGGAAGACCCGCTTCAGGGTCGCCGCGCCGTCGGCCATCACCGCGCGGCCCGTGTTGGTCGATCCGGTGAACGACACCATGTCGACGCGCGCGTCCCTCGACAACAGCGCACCCACGCCGTGGTCACTGGAGGTGACGATGTTGATAACACCCGCGGGGAAGTCGGTGTGCTCGGTGATCAGCTCGCCGAGTACGGCTGCGGCCCAAGGGGTGTCGGGTGCCGGTTTGAGCACCAACGTGTTTCCGGCCGCGAGCGCCGGTCCGATCTTCGCCAGGTTGATCTGATGCGGGAAGTTCCACGGCGTGATCGCGCCGACGACCCCAACGGCCTCGCGGGCGATGGTGCGGTGGGACTTGATGCCCATCGGCGACGCGATACCGAGGTCGGTTGTCCACTCATAGGACTCCGCGGTGTCGGCGCAGAAGCTCAGATCCTCGACGGGACCCTCGAGCTGCGCCGCCGCCGTCAGCATCCGCGGTGCGCCCACCTCGGCGATCGTGAGATCGCGCAGGTCCTCGACGTGATCACGCATCGCTTGCTGCAGTTGCCGAATGCACCGCACCCGGAGTTCGTGGTTGGTGGACCAGTCGGTGTCGTCGAATGCGTCGCGCGCCGCGCCGATCGCCGAACTCATGTCATCGGCGGTCGCATCGGCCGCAACGCCGATGACCTCCTCGGTCGCCGGGTTCAGCGTCGGGAACGTGCCCGAACCGCCGGTGACCAGCTTGCCTCCGATGAGCAGTCGACTCTCGCGATCGCTCAGTAGCGCCATCCGAACTCCCATGTGCAGAATTTCCGATTCAAACGCCTGGACAACTGTCCAGCCGTACTGCGTCGAACCTTAGCCCCAGACGCGCGACGGAAGCAAGGGTCAACACAAGCCGCAGGGGTGTCGGCGTCGAGATATAGCAGGTGCAGTGGCATTTCACGGCGACCGCTTGCCTTCGCGGCACACCGTCCGATAACCTGGACATGTGTCCAGCGATTCGGTGTTCGCGATCACAGGGACGTCCGAGACGGACCCTGGCGAGCCAACGCGCAACCGCAGGCAGGAGGAGACCTTCCGCAAGGTGCTCGCCGCCGGTGTGGAGATGCTGCGCGAATCCAGCTACGCCGACCTAACCGTGCGCGCTGTGGCCGCCAGGGCGAAGGTCGCGCCGGCCACGGCCTACACCTACTTCTCCTCGAAGAACCACCTGATCGCCGAGGTGTATCTCGACCTCATGAAGCAGGTCCCCTTCTTCACCGACGTCAACGAGCCGATGACGGCGCGCGTCGAGCAGGCGCTGCGCAGCATGGCGCTGATGGTGGCCGATGAACCCGAGGTCGCCGCGGCCTGCACCACAGCACTGCTGACCGGCACCGACCCGACAGTGCGGCGCGTCCGCGATCGCATCGGCGCCGAGATCCACCGCAGGATCCGCTCGGCGGTCGGCCCCGATGCCGATCCGCGTGTGGTCTCTGCCCTGGAGATGACGTACTTCGGCGCGCTGGTCAATGCGGGCAGCGGCGCCTTCACCTACCACCAGATCGCCGATCGACTCAGCTACGTCGTCGGCTTGATCCTTGGAGAGGACCAATAGATGACGCGAGCCGACGTATTGCTCGACCCGTACGACTACGACTTCCACGAGGATCCGTACCCGTACTACAAGCGACTCCGTGACGAGGCTCCGCTCTATCACAATCCCGACCTCGGCTTCTGGGCGTTGTCACGGCACGCCGATGTCCTGACGGGTTTCCGCAACAGCACCACGCTGTCCAACCGCGAGGGCGTGTCGCTGGACCCGATCTCCCGCGGGCCGCACGCATCAAAGACCATGTCGTTTCTCGCCATGGATGATCCCGATCACCTCAGGCTGCGGACGCTGGTGTCGAAGGGCTTCACACCGCGTCGCATTCGCGAATTGGAGCCTCGGGTAACCGAACTCGCGGTCAAGCACCTCGACTCCATGATGGAGCGGGCACAAGACGGCACCGTTGACTACGTCGCCGAGTTCGCGGGCAAGCTGCCGATGGACGTCATCTCTGAACTCATGGGTGTGCCGGAGGAGGACCGGGACCGCATTCGAGCCTGGGCAGACGGCGTCATGCACCGCGAGGACGGTGTCAAGGACGTGCCCGCCGAGGCGATCGAGGCGTCGATCAACCTGATCGTCTACTACCAGGACATGGTCGCCGAGCGCCGCAAGAAGCCAGCCGACGATCTGACCACTGCCCTGTTGGAAGCCGAGATCGACGGTGATCGCCTCACTGACGAGGAGGTGCTCGGCTTCCTGTTCCTGATGGTGATCGCGGGTAATGAGACCACCACGAAACTCCTTGCCAATGCCGCCTTCTGGGGGCACCGGAACCCCGATCAGATCACCCCGATCTACGACGACGAGTCTCGGATCCCGCTGTGGGTCGAGGAGACGCTGCGCTACGACACGTCCAGCCAGATCCTGGCTCGCCTGGTGACCGGTGACCTCACCCTGTACGACACCAAAATCCCCGACGGCGACGTGCTGTTGCTGCTGCCCGGATCGGCGCACCGCGATGAGCGGGCGTTCGAGAACCCCGACGACTTCATCATCGGCCGCGACATCGGTGCCAAACTCCAGAGCTTCGGCAGCGGTGCGCACTTCTGCCTCGGCGCGCACCTGGCCCGCATGGAGGCCCGCGTCGCGCTTGCCGAACTCTTCAAACGCATCCGCGGATACGAGGTCGACGAGGCCAACTCGGTTCGCGTCCACTCCAGCAATGTCCGCGGTTTCGCCCACCTTCCGATCACCGTAAAGGCCCGATAGATGCCACGTTTCGCACCGCTTCCCGACCGCCGACCCGCCATCGTGGCGGGCGCGTCAGCCGGTATCGGGGAGGCCACCGCCCTGAAACTCGCCGCCCACGGCTTCCCCGTGGCGCTGGGTGCCCGCCGGGTCGAGAAGCTCGATGCCCTGGTCGCCAAGATCCGCGCCGACGGTGGTGAGGCGGTCGGGTTCCACCTCGACGTCACCGACACCGACTCGGTGAAGTCGTTCGTGACTCAGTCCGTCGAGGCGCTCGGCGAGATCGAGCTGCTGGTGGCGGGAGCCGGTGACACGTACTTCGGCAAGTTGGCCGAGATCAGCACCGACGACTTCAACTCACAGCTGCAGATTCACCTGGTCGGGGCCAACCGTCTGGCCGGCGCGGTGCTGCCCGGCATGATCGAGCGCCAGCGCGGCGACCTGATCTTCGTCGGGTCCGATGTCGCGCTGCGCCAGCGTCCACACATGGGCGCCTACGGCGCAGCCAAGGCCGCGCTCGTGGCGATGGTGACCAACTACCAGATGGAACTCGAGGGCACCGGCGTGCGCGCCTCGATAGTGCACCCCGGCCCGACCAAGACTTCGATGGGCTGGAGCCTGCCCGCCGAGCTGATCGGACCCGCGCTGGAGGACTGGGCCAAATGGGGCCAGGCCCGGCATGACTACTTCCTGCGCGCGGCAGATCTCGCACGCGCCATCACGTTCGTCGCCGAGACCCCGCGCGGCGGGTACATCGCGAATATGGAACTTCAGCCCGAGGCTCCACTGACCGACACCAAGGACCGTCAGAAGCTGGCCCTGGGGGATGAGGGGATGCCGTCATGACCGTCACCAAAGAGGTGCAACGGGTTTCAGGTGGCGAGGACGAGCACGGCCACCTCGAGGAGTTCCGCACCGACCCGATAGGCCTGATGTGGCGGACCCGGCAGGAGTGCGGGGATGCCGGCTGGTTCCAGCTGGCGGACAAGCAGGTCGTCATGCTGTCCGGGGCGGAGGCAAACGAGTTCTTCTTCCGCTCCTCCGACAGCGAGCTCAACCAGGCCGAGGCGTACCCCTTCATGACGCCGATCTTCGGTGAGGGCGTGGTGTTCGACGCCGACCCCGAGCGTCGCGCCGAGATGCTGCACAACACCGCCTTGCGCGGCGAGCAGATGAAGGGCCACGCCGCCACCATCGAGAACGAGGTCAAGAAGATCATCGCCGACTGGGGCGACGAGGGCGAGATTGAGCTGCTCGACTTCTTCTCCGAGCTGACGATCTACACGTCGACGGCGTGCCTCATCGGGCTGAAGTTCCGCGAGCAGCTCGACAGTCGGTTCGCGCACTACTACCACCAATTGGAGCGCGGGACCGATCCGCTCTGCTACGTCGACCCCTACCTCGACATCGAGAGCTTCCGCATCCGTGACGAGTCACGCGTCAAACTCGTTGCACTGGTGCAGGAGATCATGGACGGCCGGATCGCCAACCCACCCAAGGGCAAGGAGGATCGCGACCTGCTCGACGTGCTGGTCTCGATCAAGGACGACGACGGTAATCCCCGCTTCACGGCCAACGAGGTCACCGGCATGTTCATCTCACTGATGTTCGCCGGTCACCACACCAGTTCGGGCACCTCGTCGTGGACGTTGATCGAGCTGCTACGTCACCCCGACGTCTACGCCCAGGTTCAGGCCGAACTCGACGATCTCTACGCCGACGGCCAGGAGGTGAGTTTCCATGCGCTGCGCCAGATCCCGAAACTCGACAACTCGCTGAAGGAAACTCTGCGCCTGCATCCGCCGCTCATCATCCTGATGCGCGTCGCGCAGGATGAGTTCGAGGTGGCGGGCTTCCCGATCCACAAGGGTCAGATGGTGGCCGCATCGCCTGCGATCTCGAACAGGATTCCCGAGGACTTCCCCGACCCGGACGTCTTCAACCCCGACCGCTACGAGAAGCCGCGGCAGGAGGATCTGGCCAATCGTTGGACGTGGATACCCTTCGGCGCGGGCAAGCACCGCTGCGTCGGGGCGGCGTTCGCTCAGATGCAGATCAAGGCGATCTTCTCGGTTCTGCTGCGCGAGTACGAGTTCGAGATGTCACAACCGTCGGAGAGCTACCAGAACGATCACTCCAAGATGGTCGTGCAGCTGGCCCAGCCCGCCAAGGTGCGCTACCGCAAGCGAGTCGCCGGCGGGCAGGAGCGCAGCGACTCGGGAATCGTCAAGGGATAGTCCAGTGGGGTGCTACCGCGTCGAACTCGACGACGACCTGTGTCAGGGCCACGCCATGTGCGAACTGGAGGCCCCCGACGTGTTCAAGGTGCCCAAACGCGGCGTCGTCGAGATCCTCGACGCAGAACCGCCCGACGAACTCCGCGAGGACGTCGAACGAGCCGTCGAAATGTGTCCAACCCAAGCACTATCCATCACAGAGAAAGAGGCATGACAATGGCGTCACGTGAGCAGCTGGAGGATTGGGTCAACCGTTGGCTGCAGGTCAACCGGGACGCGGAGAAGGCTGGCGACTGGAAGCCGTTGGCCGACTTCTACTCCGACGACGCGACCTACGGCTGGAACATCGGCCCCAAGGAAGACGTGATGTGTATCGGCATCGACGAGATCCGGGACATTGCACTGGGTTTGGAGATGGCGGGCCTGGAGGGCTGGAACTACCCCTACCAGCGGGTGATCATCGACGACAAGCAGAACGAGATCGTCGGATTCTGGAAGCAGGTCGCCAGCGATCCCGATGACCCCTCGGCGCAGCCACGTGAGATCTACGGCATCGGCGGCAGCTGGTTCCGACTCAACGCCGACCTCAAGATCGAGTGGCAGCGGGACTTCTTCGACTTCGGCCACGTTCAGAAGCTCTACCTCGACCTCATGACCAACGGGAAGTTGTCCAAGGGGATGCAGGAGCGCATCGAACGCAGCCTCGCCGGGGAGAAGCTGCCGGGGTATTACCCGATCGGGACCAGCCCAGTTCCGATCTGGTGAGGTCCCGGCCAAGCAGTTGCTTGGGGGTGGGTGTGACGCATCTAACTAATGGCTCTAGTCTGGCCTCACTGGGTCTAGCGGAAGGCATGTACTGATGAAGACAAAGGGTGCTCTCATCTGGGAGTTCAACCAGCCGTGGTCGATCGAGGAGATCGAGATCGGCGACCCCGTCAAGGACGAGGTCAAGATCCAGATGGAGGCATCTGGCATGTGCCATTCCGATCACCATCTGGTGACCGGAGACATCCCGATGGCCGGTTTCCCGGTGCTCGGCGGCCACGAGGGCGCGGGCATCGTCACCGAGGTCGGCCCCGGCGTCGAGGACATCGCACCCGGTGATCACGTCGTGCTGTCGTTCATCCCGTCGTGTGGCGCATGTCCGTCATGTCAGGCCGGCCTGCGCAACCTCTGCGACCTGGGCGCAGGACTGCTCGGCGGCCAGGCCGTATCCGACGGCACACACCGCATCACGGCCAAGGGCCAGCCGGTCTTCCCGATGACGCTGCTTGGCACGTTCAGCCCGTACATGGTGGTGCACAAGAGCTCGGTCGTGAAGATCGACAAGTCGATCCCCTTCGAGGTGGCCTGCCTGGTCGGTTGTGGTGTGACCACGGGCTACGGCTCGGCCGTGAAGGCCGGCGACATCCGCCCCGGCGATGACGTCCTGGTGATCGGTGTCGGCGGCGTCGGCATGTCGGCGGTCCAGGGTGCGGTCAACGCCGGTGCCCGCCACATCTTCGTCATCGAGCCGGTGGAGTGGAAGCGCGATGCCGCACTGAAGTTCGGTGCCACGCACGCCTATCCCGACACTGACGCTGCCTTCGCGGGTATCGCCGAGGCCACCTATGGTCTGATGGCCAAGCAGGTCATCGTGACGGTGGGTGAGCTGAAGGGCGCGGACGTCGACACCTACGTCAACCTCACCTCAAAGGGCGGCACCACGGTGCTGACCGCCATCGGCAGCCTGATGGACACCAATGTGTCCTTGAACCTGGCGATGCTGACCCTGATGCAGAAGCGCCTGCAGGGCACCATCTTCGGTGGCGGCAACCCGCACTTCGACATCCCGCAGCTGCTGTCGATGTACAAGGCGGGCAAGCTCAACCTCGATGACATGATCACCCGGCAGTACAAGCTGGAGCAGATCAACGACGGCTACAAGGACATGTTGGAGGGCCGCAACATCCGCGGCGTCATCCGCTACACCGACGCAGACCGGTAGGAGCAGCGGTGTCACAGGAAACCGCTGAGAAGTCCCCCGTACTCACCGCGTCGGAGGCCTCATGGCGCTGCGTGCAGTCGGGTGACCGCGAGGGCTGGCTGGCGCTGATGGCCGACGACATCGTCGTCGAGGATCCGATCGGCGAGTCCGTCACCAACCCCGACGGCACCGGAGTGAAGGGCAAGGAAGCGCTCGCGGCGTTCTACGACGCGAACATCGGGCCCAACACCCTGACCGTCACCCGGGAGGAGACGTTCCCCTCGAGTTCGCCTGAGGAGATCGCCTACATCCTGATGCTGCACACCGTGTTTCCGAACGGCTTCACCGCAACGGTGCGTGGTGTCTTCACCTACCGGGTGAACGACGAGGGCCTCATCACCAACCTGCGCGGCTACTGGAACATGGATGCGATGAAGTTCGGCCAGGAGGACGCAAGCTGAGCGGTCGGGGCGCCGTCGTCGTCGGCGGCTCCCGGGGCGTCGGGCTCGCGGTCGCCGAACTCCTGGCCAGCCAGGGGTTCGGCGTCGTCGTCAATGGGCGTGACCCCGATGCCGTCGCCAGCGCCGTCGGCGGCATCGGCGGTCGCACCGTGGGTTACGCGGGCTCCCCCGCAGATCCCGTGGTTGCCGACGCGTTGATCGAGCGGTGCATCGACGAATTCGGCCGCATCGATGCGCTGATCAACTGCGCCGGAACCGCCGAGCCGGCGGGGTCATCGATCCTCAATGTGTCATCGGCCCAGTTTCGGGATCTGCTGGACGCTCATCTCGGCACGGTGTTCGAGACGTGCCGCGCGGCAGCGCCACGGATGGTCGCCGCTGGTGGCGGCGCCATCGTCAACACCAGTTCGTTCGCATTTCTCGGCGACTACGGCGGCACGGGATACCCGGCGGGCAAGGGTGCGGTCAACGGCCTCACCCTCGCCATCGCCGCCGAACTTCGCGCGTACGGCGTCCGCGCGAATGTGGTGTGTCCCGGCGCGCGAACCCGACTGTCGACCGGCCCGGATTACGAGGCCCACATCGCCGACCTGAACCGGCGCGGGTTGCTCGACGAGATCAGCATGCAGGGTGCACTCGACGCCGCGCCGCCGGAGTACGTCGCGCCCACCTACGCCTACCTCGCCAGTGACCTCGCCAATGACGTGACGGGACAGATCTTTATCGCCGCAGGCGGTTTCGTCGGCCGCTTCGACCGTCAGACACCCGCGATCGTCGCCTACCGCGACCACCACGACTCGCCGCCATGGTCACTCGACGAGCTGGATGGGTTCATCCGGCGGTAAGCCGCTGCCGCAGTGCGTCAAGAACGCGCTGCGGTGTTGGTAGATCGAGTCGGCACGCATCTCCAGCCGGTGCGCCGTCCTCGGGGCGCATCACGTCAACTCCGTCAACGAGGACGGTCGGCGAAGCGTAACGACCGACGCGGTCGATGATCGGAACGTCAATGCCCAACGCGGCCATGCAGTCAGCAACGACGTTTCTGGCGGCGTTGGCGTTGGGGCAACCCGGCGACGTGAGCAGTTCGATAAGCACTGCGATCACTCCCTGGCGCTAGAGGTCGTTGCGGACTCCCGACGAACTCGTTGGGTTCATCCGGCGGTAAGCCGCTGATGCAGTTCCCACGACGCGCGCTCGACCCAGTTCGTCAACAGCTTGCCGTCGTCACGCACCGCCCAGACGGCGGTGCCTGTCATCGCGACGTTCTGCTTGTCGGGCGCCGTTCCGAGGATGCCATTGTTGCGCCCGGTCAGCAGCCAGCGCGATGCCACCCGGCTCCCGTCGGCATTCTGGAAGGACTCGACGACCTCGAGATGTAGGGCGTCGACCTTGGCCAGAAAGCCCTCGATCCATCGCTTGAAGTTGTCGCGACCGGTGATGGTCTCACCGCCGGTGACGATGACGAAGTCCTCGACGACGAACCGATCCACCGCCGACGGGTCGTGGGCGTTCCACACGTCGTTCCAGAATGAGTGCACGATTGCTACGGAGTCCTGCGTGGTCATACCTGTGTAACGCCCGTGCCGTCCGGACCATGCCCGTCGAAAACGTTCCCTAGACGCCGGAGGAGGCGAGTGCTACGGTCGTGCCGAATCGTTTCGGCAGACATCGCCGTGAAGGCGATGGGTCTCCAAGACGATCTACCAGTGGAGTTGCGAGCCTCTGCTCGCGCAGAAAACAAGTGAGGAAACCATGACTGAAGTGTCGGCCGGCTCATTCGACGAGACGATGTGGACCGGACTCCTGCACGGAGGCGTCGGCGGAAACTTTATGGGTGTGCCGAGCATTGAACTCGACCGCGAGGCGATCAAGGCGTCTGGAACGAAGGCGGTCGTGTACGGCTTCCCGTTCGACGCGACAACGATCAGCCGGAGCGGCGCCAACTACGGTCCCCGCGCGATCCGTGAGACCTCGGTGCAGTTCACGAACTTCCAGGCGACCTATGACTTCGACCTCTTCGAACGGTTTCCGCTGGCCGACGGCGGTGACTGCAATGTCGCTCTCGGAAATACCGTGAAGACCTTCGAGCGAGTGGAGGCCGATATCACCGAGATCGTCGCGGGCGGAGCGATTCCCGTGGTCTTCGGTGGTGACCACTCGGTGAGCATTCCGGTCGGCAAGGCCGCGAAGAAGGCAGGGACGAGCCCGGGCTGGGTGCAGTTCGACACGCACCTCGATGCCGCACCACATGTCGGCGGCGAGGAGCTGAATCACTGCTGCACCATCACGCGCGCGGTCGACAACGGCTACGACCCGTCGAAGATCGTGCTCGTCGGCATCAACGGATGGCTGAACCCGAAGACGGAGCTGAAGTACTGCCGGGACAATGGCATCCGGGTGATCTGGCTGGAGGAGATCTGGGAGCACGGCGCCGCGTGGGTCGTCGAACAGATTCTCGAGCGCGTCGGCGAGGAGGGGTTCTACCTGACGTTCGACGTCGATGCACTCGACGCGGCTTACGCGCCCGGAACCTGCGCTCCGACACCGGGTGGAATGACCATGCGTGAGGCGCTACAGATCGTTCGGGGCATCTCGCCCGCGGGATTGATCGGTGTCGATATCGCGGAGACAGCTCCCGCGCATGACCACTCGACGCGGACTCAGCTGATCGCTGCTCGTATCGCGCTGGAGGCGCTGGCATTCCACGCGGGATCGCCCAACACACCGGTCAGGGTCGGCTGACTCGAAGTCAACGTGTGCGGGCTCGGGCCGAACAGGTCCGGGCCCGCACCCGTCTGTGCGTAGCGAGCCGCTCGGCACTCCCCCTGCGCGGACTGCTCCTAGGATTCGTAGAGTTCGGGGCGGCGCTGAGCGAGCATGTCGATCGCCCCTTCACTGCGTACGCCGATCTCCACATCCGCAGTCGCGCTGCCGGTCTCAACGGAGTCAAGCGCGGCGAGCACCGAGCCGTCCCGGTCGACGATCCGGCTCGATCCGCAGAAGTGGTGTCCCGACTCGGTACCGACCCGGTTTGCGTATGCCACCGGGACGCGATTCTCCAGCGCGCGAGCGCTGCTGGCGATGACATGATCACGCTCGTAGGGATGCATGTTGGCCGACCCAGCGACGAGAAGGGCCGCCCCGCGGAGCGCGAGCGTGCGGGACACCTCGGGAAACTCCAGCTCGAAGCAGTTCAGAACGCCAATCCTCGTGTCGCAGAGGGTGACCGGTTCGAGCACATCGCCGCGCAGGAATGCCTCGCGCTCGGTCCCGAACAGGTGCGTCTTGCGAATGGGCTTCCCGATGGTGCCGTCTCGGTCGATGGCGAGGTAGGAATCGAAGTAGCCCCCGGGGCCGGGTTCGACGAATCCCACCAGTAGGGCTGTGCGCGCGGAACGACAGCGGTCCGCGAGTCCCGCGATGCGGGGATCGTCGGGCGTCAGCGCGATCTCGTCGAGGGCCGTCGTCTGGTACCCCGAGAGGAAGAGTTCGGGGAAGACGATCAGGTCGACTCCGCTTGTCGCGGCCAGACGGTCTCCGACGTGGGAAATGTTGCGCTCGAGGTCCCGGGGCCGGGGCTCGTCCTGAACCACTGTGAGGCGCAGAGTGGTCGGCGGTGTCATGTTACTCCCGGTTTCCCTGGGTCACGGGGTGAGCGTGAGGCCCGAGTTAAATCGTTTCGATCCCCAATAGTACCTCCACCGGGTGCTTAACAAGGGTTGTTAAAACGTTTCGGCTTACGTAGTGTGAGCGCGGTTACACGCCTTCACCTAGTGAATCAAGGAGTCCAATGGCCAAGGCACCGATGGTGATGAAGCGAGAGTTCACCACGTTTTCCGCTCTATCCGTCGCGTTCGCGTTCGTCTCACCGATCGTTGCCCTGTACAGCGTTCTCGGTGTCGGACTGGCCACCTCGGGGCCGGCGTTCATCTGGGGCGGCCTCATCCTCTACGCGGGGCAGTTCGTCGTGGTGCTCACATTGGGCGTGCTGGCTTCGAAGTGGGCGGATTCGGGCGGTATCTATCAGTGGTCTCGCCGTCTCCTGGGATCTCGGTACGGCTGGTTCGCCTCGTGGACCTACATCTGGACACTCCTGATCACACTTCCCGCGGTCGCGTACGCCGGGGCCGTGCTGCTCCCGCCCATCTTCGACGTCTCGGGCGCCGATCACGGCCTTGTCACGTGGTTGGCGGTCGCCCTCCTCGCGTTCAGCACGCTGGTGAATCTCGCCGGGCGGGTCTTCATCAAGATCCTCATGGTCGCAGTGATCGTCGCCGAGGCGGTGGGGTCGGTCGGAGTTGCCATCTGGCTGCTCGTGTTCGAGCGCCATCAGGACCTCGACTACCTGTCACCGGCCGCACTCTTCGACTACCAAGGGGTGCTCTTCTCTGCCCCGCTCGTGATGGCCATCGCGTTCTCGAGCTACTTCGCGATCGGCTTCGAGAGCGCGAGCTCGATCGCCGAGGAGGTCAAGCGACCGAAGCGGGCCGTGCCCCGCGCGATGGTGATCTCGTTCTTCGCCATCATGAGCATCGTCTTGCTCAGCACGCTCGCGTTCACCCTCGCGGTGCCGAACGAGGCCTTCCTGCAAAACCCCGACAACGCTGCCGATCCGGCCGTTGCCATCATGGCTGCCGCGCTTCCCGAGCCGGTGTTCCGCGGCGTCCTCGCCCTCTTCGTCATCGCCTTCGCCGCGAGTCTCATGACCATTCAGATCACGGTTTCCCGAATCGTCTGGGCCACCGCACGAAACGGAGAGCTGCCGTTCGCGCGTCTCCTCACGCGCCTCTCCGGAGAGACGGGGCTGCCGCGGCGGGCGGTCATCGTCACAGCGATCATCGCGATGCTGCTCTTCATCCCGTTTCAGAGCGAGGGCATTCAGATGGCCCTGATCTCCTTCTCCTCAGTGGGCTTCTTCATCTCCTTCCTCTTTCCGATCCTCGGCCTGGCCATCGCGCGCGTTCGCGGGCAGTGGAAAGACGAGCCCGGCCTCTTCCTGGGACGCGCAGGGCGCGCGACGGGGTGGATTGCGCTGATGTGGCTCGTATTCCAGATCGTCAACGTCGCGTGGCCGCGGGAGACCGGCGGTGGATGGGCCAGCGACTGGTCGACGATCATCGGAGCCGTCACCGTCGGTCTGCTCGGTGTTGTGGTGGAGGCGTGGGTGCATCGAAGGAGACTGCACGCGGCTTCCACGGGGCGCACGATCGTGATCTTCGAGCGTGACGAGTCGGCTGACGACGATACGGAGCACGAGCCTCGTCGCGACACCGCGGGAGACCGCCTCACCACCTCGGAGACCGTGTGAGGACGGATGACACGTCAGTCCGCGAGCGTCGACTCCCGCACGGTCAGCGATGCGTTCACGAGTTCGCGTCGCCGACCGGCCTCTCCGTCCAGCGCGGAGAGCAGTAGATCGACCGCGACCTGGCCCAGCCGGACCGGGTGCAGATCGAGCGCGGTGATCGGCTTCTGCAGCCCGTAGTCGAGGTAGCGGCTGTCCGTGAGACTGACCACCTGAAGGTCCTCGGGGACGGCCATCCCCAGCAGGTGCGCGCCTCGCTCAGCGGCGAAGGCCAGGGTGTCGAGAGTGGCGAGCACGGCATCGAAACGGCGGTCGGGCGATGCGAGCGCGGCCCGGATCACGGGCTCGGCCTCATCCACACGCGGACCGGGCGAGCGGATGATGATGGGCTCAAGTGAGACTGTCGAGCACCAATCGAGATACGCCGAAAGCTCGTCGCGCACATAGGAGGAACTGGTCTCGCTCAGAAACAGCGCCGTTCGTGAACTGCGGACCGCATTGAGATGAGCCAGAGCCGTCGTCGTGCCCGTGGAGAAGTCGTTGTCCACCCAGCTGAACTCGCCAGAGTTCCGGCCGATGGTGACGCAGGCCAAGCCGGCGTGCGCGGCTTCGGCGAGCAGCGGATCGTCATCGCTCGGGTCAACGACGATGAGGCCGTCGGCCGCGGAGAGGAACGCCTGTGAGGATGAGTGGGAGGGGAGCATGGAAACTAGGAACCCGCGCTGGAAGGCTTCGGCGGTCGCCCCGTTCAGGACCCGGAAATAGTATTCGATGTCCCACTCGGGCTGCAGATCTGCGGTCGAGGACTGCACGGCCATCGGAGAGACGGTCAGCACGAGCGAGCCGGTCCTGCCCGCGTTCAAATTCTTGGCGATCCGGTTCGCCGTGTACCCCAGTCGATTCGCGACGTCGATCACGTTCTGACGGGTAGCGGGAGCGACGCGTCCCTTGCCATTCAGCGACTCCGACGCCGTGGCTATGGAGACGCCGGCTTCGTGCGCGACGTCCTTGATGGTGATGCGGCGAGATCTCACGGAACCTCGGCCTCGGAATGCGTGCTCGAGAATTGTTCGAGACCGCCCAGGACTGTGCGCACGGTGAGATCGAGTGCCTGGGACTGCCTCGCCGGGGGCAGCAGCACCCGCGACTCCTCGACCAGAGCAGAGATCCGCTCCCTCGTGGAGTGAAGTGTGCGATCCGAACCTGCTTCTTCGGCCAGAGCATCGCGCAGCGATGGGTCTGCGGCCGAACGGGTCTCACCCCGATCGAGGAGTCGGCGATAGGCACCCCAGAGCGGAACCGTGGGAACTCCGTTGCGGAGATCGGCTCCGTGATCCTTACCGAGGTTCAGCGCGTCGTCTCTGACATCGAGAAGGTCGTCGGAGAGCTGAAATGCGAGACCGAGCCGTTCGCCCGCTCTGCGGAAGCGGTCCTGGAATCCCGTGTCGCAGGAGGCTGCCATGGCGCCGAGTTCGAAGGCCGCTCCGAAGAGCGCGCCGGTCTTGAGCGTCGCGTAGTCCTCGATCGCGGGCCGGGCCTCGTCGCTCCACTCAAGCGCCGGTTCCAGCAGCTGTCCCCTGCATAGCTGCCCGAAGGCGCGGGCGAGCGGAGTCACGGCACGCTCCCCGAGGACTGCCGCGGTTTCGAACGACATGGCGATGAGCAGATCTGCGATGAGGATCGCGGTGGCCTCGTCCGCGGCGTAGTGCAGCGATGGCTGCCCGCGGCGGAATCGGGACCCGTCGATGATGTCGTCGTGAACGAGCGAGGCGGTGTGCAGCAACTCAAGAGCGACGGCGGCCTCGGCGGCGAATCTCAGATCAGGTGCACCGAACGCGTGAGCAATCAGGAGCACAGTCCGCGCGCGCAGGTGTTTCCCGCCCGAGAGGGCACCGATGATCGTCGATGGATCATCCACTGGGAGCGGGATATTCGCGAGGCGCTCGGATATCCGGGCCCTGAGACTGGCGGCCACGGAGGCCACCTGGGCATCGATCGCCTCAGCACGGAACGGTTCCGCGTCTCGAGGGAGAGCGATGGGAGTCGTCACACGGTTCCCTTCTCCGGCGAGTGCGAGGAATCCAACCAGGATACGGTCGGACGCGACCAGTGCCAAATCGGTTCAGCACCGTAAGGGTGACCACTGTTCTGAACGACGGCGTGACGGTCTGGCATGCTCGGGTCATGGCGTCCGTATTCACCATGATCATCAACGGGGATCTGCCCGGCCGCTTCGTCTACGAGGATGACGACGTGGTGGCGTTCCTGACCATCGAGCCGATGACGCAGGGCCACACGCTGGTCGTGCCGCGGGCCGAGATCGACAACTGGCAGGACGTCGATCCTGCGGCGTTCCAGCACGTGATGAGCGTGTCGCAACGAATCGGAAAGGCCGTCTGCAAGGCCTTCGACACGGAGCGGTCCGGTGTGATCATCGCCGGCCTCGAGGTGCCGCACCTGCACGTGCACGTGTTCCCCGCCCGCAACCTGTCCGACTTCGGCTTCGCGAACGTCGACCGCAATCCGTCGCCGGAATCCCTCGACGAGGCACAGGCCAAGATCAAAGCCGCTCTGGCCGAACTGGATTGACGCTCAGCCGACCGGCACCGCCACCTCGGCGATGCGCGGCAGGCTGACCCTGAACCGACAGCCCTCGCCGGGCGCGGTGATGACGCTGACCCGGCCGCCGTGCGCGTATACGAGCGAGTCGACGATCGAGAGCCCAAGACCGGTGCCGCCGCTGGTCCGCGCCCGCGATGAGTCGGTCCGGTAGAACCGCTCGAACACTCGATGCGCGTCCTCGCGGCTCATGCCGGGGCCCTCGTCGCACACCTCCAGCACGGCGGCGTCCCCGTCGGTGCCCACCCGAATCGCGACCCGCGCCGCCTCCGGGGTGTGCTGCAGCGCGTTGGCCACGAGGTTGCCCAGGACCTGGCGCAGTCTGGCCTCGTCGCCGAGTACCTCGGGTGTGCCAGGGCCGTCGAAGACCTCCATCGCGATATCCCGTTTGGGCGCCACCGACCGTGCATCGTGCACCGCGTCGCTAGCCAGCGACAGCAGGTCCACTCGGCGGCGCTCCAACGGTCGCTGCGCGTCGAGCCGGGCCAACAGCAGCAGATCCTCGACGAGTAGGCCCATCCGCTGAGCCTCACTCTCGATGCGGTTCATCAGCAGTTCAATGTCACGGGCGGCGCCTTGGCGGTACAGCTCGGCGAACCCGCGAATGGTGGTCAACGGGGTTCGGAGCTCATGGCTGGCATCGGTGATGAACCGACGCATCCGGTCCTCGGAGGTGCGGGCCTGTTCGGCCGACAGCTCCGATGCCGCGACCGCGTGCTGGATCTGAGAGAGCATGCCATTGAGCGCCAATGACAATCGGCCCACCTCGGTACGGGGGTCACGCTGCGGGATGCGTCGGTCGAGTTCACCGTTCGCTATCGCGGCCGCCGTCTGCTCCACCTCGACCAGCGGTCGCAGGCTGCGGTGCACCACTGCGAAACCGGCGATGCCGATCACCAACAGCACCGCGACACCGATGCCGACCTGCGACCACGTCAGCGCGCGCATCGTCGACTGCACCTCGGACAGGTCGATGGCCACCGTGGTGAGTTCGCCGCGTATGCCGCGCACGGTCATCGCCCGCCACTCAACCCCCGAGTGGTTGACCGAGCCCACCGTCACGGGCACTGGCCCGACGTCGTTGTCGTCGGGCAACGCGGGTTCGGCATCGCGGTCGTTGACCGCAATCCAGCTGTCTCCCTCGGAATCGATGCCGCGCACGTAGAAGTCCGACGGGGGTCGCGCCGGGTTCGGGCCCTCGATGGGGGCGGCAGGGGCTCGCCGGGGCGCCTGCGCCCAGCCGCGGGACGCGTCGAGCAAGGACTGATCGACGCGACTGACCAGGCTGTGTCGCATGATCGACGTGACGGCAACACCTGAGGCCAACAGTCCGCAGGCGACCAGAACCAGGGTCGCGGCCACCAGCCCGACCCGGAGTGGAATCCCTCGCCCGCGCAGTGTCGCCATTCCCTCGATCAGGGCGCGCTACCGCGGCTCGCGCAGCACGTAGCCGACGCCGCGCAGCGTGTGCAGTAGCCGCTTCTCACCGGTGTCGACCTTGCGTCGCAGGTATGACACGTAGGACTCGACGACGTTGACGTCGCCACCGAAGTCGTAGCGCCAGACGTGGTCGAGGATCTTCGGCTTCGACAGCACGGTGCCTGCGTTGATGATGAAGTAGCGCAGCAGGGTGAACTCGGTCGGCGAAAGCGAGACCGGCTCACCGGCCTTCCACACCTCGTGGGTGTCCTCGTCGAGTTCGATGTCGGCGAACGACAGCCGGGCGCTGCGGGTCTCCTCGACACCGCGTCCCGTCCGCCGCAGGATCACACGAAGGCGCGCCACCACCTCCTCGAGGCTGAATGGCTTGGTCACGTAGTCGTCGCCGCCGAGCGTCAGACCCGCGATCTTGTCCTGCAGGGTGTCCCGCGCGGTCAGGAACAGCGCCGGGGAGTCGATGCCATCGGCTCGCAGCCTGCGCAGCACACCGAACCCGTCCATCCCCGGCATCATCACGTCGAGGATCACGGCATCCGGTCGCACTTCACGCGCCTTGTCGAGGGCTGCGGGTCCGCTGCACGCGGTGTGCACCTCGAAGCCCTGGAACTTCAGGCTCACAGAGAGCAGTTCGACGATGTTGGTCTCGTCGTCGACAACGAGCACCCGCGCCTCTGGAACATTCTCGGTAATTGCTGGCATGGCCATGCGATCAATCTCCACCCTTTAGCTGCGATAGGAACTGCGCAGGCGCTGTGAGCTTCCTGTGAATTCTCTCAGCTTGCCACGACACCCCTCATCCTGGCGAACTGTGACGCCGGTCATAGACTCGATGTCATGAACCTCGGCAAAACGCTGGTGGACCTGGCCATGGCCCCGGCGCGCGTCGGGCTCGCGGTCGCCGACGTCGGTATCGGCATGGCCACCGGAGCACTGGGAATGGCCAGGGCAACGCTCGGCGAGCCCGGTACGGGCGCGGCCGGACCGGGCTCGGTCGCGAAGATGATGGGCCTTGACGACGCCGTGGCGCGGGCCAACCGCATCGCGCACCTGATCGACGACGACCAGCCCCTTGGCCGTGCGCTGGCGCCGGACGGCCCACTTGACCGGCTACTGCGGCCCGGAGGTGTCGTCGACAAGCTGACCGCACCCGGAGGAGCGCTGGACCGGCTCACCCAGGAGGACGGTGGGCTGATGCGCGCCATCGAGCCGGGCGGTCTGGTCGATCAACTGCTCGACGAGGAGGGGCTGATCGAGCGGGTGCTCGCCGAGGACGGCCTGGCGGATCGCCTGCTGGCCGAGGGTGGCCTGATCGACAAGCTCACGGCTCGCAACGGACCGCTGGAGCAGCTGGCCGATGTCGCCGACACGTTGAACCGGCTGGCACCGGGCCTTGAGGCCCTGGCGCCCACCATTGATGCGCTGCACGATGCCGTCGTCACGCTGAGTCAGGTGGTCAACCCGCTGAGCAATATCGCTGATCGGATCCCATTCCCGGGCCGTCGGCCGGGGCGCCGCCCCGCACCTCAAACCGTCACCTCTCAGCGGGTCATCGACCACGAGGACTGACACCGAGCGCTATGCCGATTGATGGAGCCCCCGGTCAGGATTGAACTGACGACCTACGCTTTACAAGAGCGTTGCTCTACCACTGAGCTACGGAGGCGGGTCCACCTCGATGGATCATCGGGGATCTTACTGGGCGACCCTACGACATTGATTCCGGCCGCTGCTTGGGCAGACGATGGCGACGGTCGACCCGCGGGCACCGCCGCTCCGTCTCAGACACCACGCTCTATCGAGGCATCGCCGATATGGACATCGATAGCTCCGTAGTTGTCCACTTCGGCCATAGGGCCGGGGGGTCGACGTTCCTACGCTGACCACACATCGATGTGAAGGGACGATCGGGATGACGATGATCGACACGGTGGTGGGTGGCCCCGGCCTCCGCCAGGAACGCAGGCTCATAACCGAGGTGCCCGGGCCGCGATCTCGCGAGCTGGCTGCACGGCGCACCGCGGCACTGCCCGCCGGGCTGTCCAGCGGCGCCGCCGTGTACGCCGAGGCGGCCGGCGGTGGCGTCGTCGTCGATGTCGACGGGAACTCGTTCATCGACCTCGGCAGCGGTATCGCCGTGACGACGGTCGGCAACGCCGCCCCCGCGGTCGTGTCACGCGCCGCCGCACAACTGGCCCGCTACACCCACACGTGCTTCCTGGCGACACCGTATGAGCCGTACATCGAGGTGGCCGAGGTCCTCAACCGGATCACCCCGGGCGACCACAAGAAGCGCACGGCGTTGTTCAACACCGGCAGTGAGGCGCTCGAGAACGCCGTGAAGTACGCCCGCGCGTTCACCAAGCGGCCCGCCGTGGTGGTCTTCGACCACGCCTTCCACGGCCGCTCGCTGCTCACGATGACGATGACCGCCAAGAACCAGCCCTACAAGCACAGCTTCGGCCCGTTCGCTCCCGAGGTGTACCGGGCGCCGATGGCCTACCCCTACCGCTGGCCCTCTGGCCCGGACAACTGCGCGGCCGAGGCGTTCAGCCAGTTCGCGCAACTCATCGACGCCCAGATCGGCGCCGATGCGGTTGCGTGCGTGGTGATCGAACCCATCCAGGGCGAGGGCGGTTTCATCGTGCCCGCCGACGGGTTCCTGCGCTCGGTCGCCGACTTCTGCCGCGACCGCGGCATCGTGCTCGTCGCCGACGAGGTGCAGACCGGGATCGCGCGCACCGGAACGTGGTTCGCCAGCGAGCACGACGGGATCGTGCCCGATCTGATCACCACCGCCAAGGGGTTGGCCGGCGGTATGCCGTTGGCCGCGGTCACCGGCCGCGCGGACATCATGGATGCCGCGCACGCCGGCGGCATCGGCGGCACCTACAGCGGCAACCCCGTCGCGTGCGCGGCCGCCCTCGGGGTGTTCGACGAGATCGACACCCACAACCTGCTCGACCGCGCCCAGGCCGTGGGCGAGATCCTGGTGCGCGAACTGCGCGCTATCGCCGCCACCACCGAGGTGATCGGCGAGATCCGCGGCCGCGGCGCGATGATCGCCGCCGAACTCGTCGTGCCCGGTGGACGATCCCCCAACCGCGACGCCGTCGCCGCGGTCACCCGGCACTGCCAGAACAACGGCGTATTGACCTTGACGGCAGGCACGTTCGGCAACGTGCTGCGATTCCTGCCCCCGCTGTCGATCACCGATGAGCTGCTCATCGAGGGCCTCGACGTCGTACGCGACGCCTTCGCGCAACTCTGACCGCAGCCCACCCGTACTCAGTACCTCGCACCCATCTGGAGCCACCCATGACCATCACCTCCGCCTCCCGTACCGAGAAGACCTACACGCCGCTGGGGCTCTTCGACACCAATCGTCTGCTCGACGACGACGAACGCGACATCGCCGCCACCGTGCGTAAGTTCGTGGAGTCTCGACTGAAGCCCAATGTCGAGGACTGGTTCGAATCCGCAACCCTGCCCAGGGAATTGGCCAAGGAGTTCGGCGACCTCGGTGTGCTGGGCATGCACCTCGACGGCTACGGCTGCGCCGGAACCAATGCCGTCAGCTACGGCCTGGCGTGTCTGGAACTCGAAGCCGGCGACAGTGGCTTCCGCAGCTTCGTCTCGGTGCAGGGCTCGCTGTCGATGTTCTCCATCCACCGCTACGGCTCCGAGGAGCAGAAGAGCGAGTGGCTGCCCAGGCTGGCCGCCGGTGACGCGATCGGCTGCTTCGGCCTCACCGAGCCCGACTTCGGCTCCAACCCGGCCGGTATGCGCACCCGCGCCCGCCGCGACGGCGGCGACTGGGTGCTCAACGGCACCAAGATGTGGATCACCAACGGCAACCTCGCCGACGTGGCCACCGTGTGGGCTCAGACCGACGACGGTGTCCGAGGCTTCCTGGTACCCACGGACACACCCGGTTTCACCGCCAACGAGATCCACAAGAAGCTGTCGCTGCGCGCATCGGTGACCTCCGAGCTGGTGCTCGACAACGTCCGGCTGCCCGCCTCGGCCCAGCTGCCTCACGCGTCCGGTCTGAGCGCACCGCTGTCGTGTCTCAACGAGGCGCGTTTCGGCATCGTGTTCGGTGCGCTGGGCGCCGCCCGCGACAGCCTGGAGACCACGATCGCCTACACCGGCACCCGCGACGTGTTCGACCGGCCGCTGTCGAGCTTTCAGCTGACCCAGGAGAAGCTCGCCAACATGACACTGGAACTGGGCAAGGGCATGCTGCTGGCGCTGCACCTGGGCCGCATCAAGGACGCCGAGGGCGTGCGCCCCGAGCAGGTCTCACTGGGCAAGCTCAACAACGTCCGCGAAGCGATCGCCATCGCCCGGGAATGCCGAACCCTGCTGGGCGGCAGCGGAATCACCCTGGAGTACTCCCCGTTGCGCCACGCCAACAACCTCGAATCGGTGCTGACCTACGAGGGCACCTCCGAGATGCACATGCTGTCCATCGGGAAGGCCCTCACCGGCCAAGCCGCCTTCCGCTGATCACCCTCTGCCGCAACCTGAATGGGAACAACCATGACTGTCTACACCCCCGTGGAACTGCAGCACCTGGTGGCCGGTGAGTGGATTTCGGGCACCGGCCAACAACTGCGAAGCCTCAACCCCGCCCGGCCTGAGATCATCGTGGCCCACGGGGGTGCGGCCACCGCGGCCGACCTGGACACGGCGGTCACTGCCGCCACCGATGCCCTGCCCGGGTGGAGTGCGAAACCGATCCACGAGCGTGGGGCGGTATTGCTGGCGGCCGCCGACGTCATCGACCGCCACGCCGAGGACTGGGGGCTGGACCTGGCCACCGAGGAGGGCAAAACCAAGGCCGAGGGTGTCGGCGAAGTACGCCGCGCCGCACAGATCCTGCGCTACTACGGCAACGAGGGTGATCGTCAGTCCGGCGAGATCTACTCCTCACCGCGGCGCGGCGAGCAGATCCTGGTGACCCGCAAACCCGTCGGCGTGGTCGGTGTCATCACCCCGTTCAACTTTCCGATCGCGATCCCGGCCTGGAAGATCGCACCCGCCCTGATCTATGGCAACACCGTGGTGTGGAAACCGGCCAGCACGGTGCCACTGCTGGCGACGCACCTCGCGCGTGCGCTCAGCGCCGCCGGGCTGCCGGCGGGTGTGCTCAACCTGCTGATCGGCGGTTCGGATCTCGGCGACGGCATCGTCAATCACTCTGGCGTCGACGCCATCACCTTCACCGGCTCCACCGGGATCGGCCGGCGCATCGCCGCCGCGGCCGCAGCGCGCGGGGTGCCGGCGCAGTGCGAGATGGGCGGCAAGAACGCCGCCATCGTCCTCGACGACGCCGACGCTGATCTCGCCCTCGAACAGGTGATGCTCGGTGCGTTCCGTTCCACTGGCCAAAAGTGCACCGCCACATCGCGATTGATCCTCACCGACGGCATCGCCGATCGCTTCCTGGACGCACTGACCAGCAAGACCCGCGCACTCATCGTGGGTGACCCGACCGACGATTCCACCCAGATGGGACCGGTGGTCAACGATTCGGCGCACAAGTCCATCAGCACCGGCATCGCTACCGCGACCAGCCAGGGCGCCTCGCTGCTGACCGGCGGGTCAGTGGATCTGGACGGGCCGCTGGCCGGTGGCTACTTCATCTCCCCCACTGTCGTGGAACTCACGGGAGAACCGGCTGACATATGGACAGACGAACTGTTCGGACCCGTCTTGGCAGTGCGACGCGCCGCCGACGACGACGAGGCGTTCGCGTTGGCCAACGACAGCGAGTTCGGGCTGTCGGCAGCCGTGTTCACCCAGGACCTGACTCGCGCCCTGCGGGCCATCGACACCATCGACGTCGGGGTGCTGCACGTCAACTCCGAATCCGCCGGTGCCGACCCCCATGTGCCGTTCGGGGGCGCCAAGAAGAGCGGTCTGGGCCCCAAAGAGCAGGGCGGCGCCGCACGCGAGTTCTTCACCCACACCACCACGGTGTACCTGCGCGGCGGAATGGCACGCCCATGAGTGCCGCACTCGACGGGATTGTCGTCGTCGACTTCAGCCGCGTGCTCGCCGGACCGTACGCCACCATGATGCTGGGCGACTTCGGCGCCGATGTCATCAAGATCGAACGCCCTGGGGTCGGTGACGACACCCGCGAGTGGGGACCACCGTATGACTCCGATGGGGTGGCCACCTATTTCAATGCCGTCAACCGCAACAAGCGTTCAGTGGTGCTCGACCTCACCGACCCCGCAGACGTCGCCCGCGCCCGCGACCTGGTGACCGGCGCCGATATCGTCGTGGAGAACTTCCGTCCCGGCACCATGGAGAGACTCGGCCTGGGCTACGACACCCTGAGCGCACTGCGCCCAAACCTGATCTACTGCGCCATAACTGGTTTCGGCCGCGATGGCGGCGCCGACCTACCTGGCTACGACCTGCTCGTTCAAGCGGTCGGCGGGCTGATGAGCATGACTGGCCCCGGCCCCGGCGAACCCACCAAGGTGGGGGTGGCGCTGGTCGACGTGCTCGCCGGCGCGCACGCACTGAGCGGCATCCTGCTCGCCCTGGCACACCGCGACCGCACCGGTGAAGGACAGCGAATCGACACCGACCTGCTGTCAGTACTGCTGTCCTCCTTGGTCAATCAGGCCTCGGGCTACCTCGGCGCGGCCGCCACGCCCGCCATCATGGGCAATCGGCACCCCAGTATCGCGCCGTACCAGACGTTCTCAACGGCGGACAGGCCCATCGCGTTGGCCGTCGGCAACGACAAGCAGTTCGCGTTGCTGGCCCGTGCCCTAGAGCTGGACTGGCTTATCGAGGATGATCGGTTCAGCTCCAACGCGTTGCGCGTGCGCCACCGTGACGCGCTCATCGACATCCTCACCGCCACGCTGAAAAGCGAAGGCGCCGACCACTGGTACGCGCTGCTGTCCGATGTCGGCGTGCCGGCGGGCCCCATCAACGACATCGCCGAGGCATTCGCCTTCGCCGAGAAGCTCGGGCTGGTCCCCACTGTGGCCGTGCCCGGCAGTCACACACCACAGGTCGCCAACCCGATCTCGATGTCCCGCACACCGCCCACCTACCGCAGCGCCCCACCCCGACTGGGAGGTGGCGCCCAGCGATGACAGCACCGAGCACCGCATGCGATTAGCATCAAATCCGTGTTGGTGAATCTCACGCGACTCGTCTCCTCGCATCGGCCCTAGGCCGTGCCGTGACGATGACCGTGGGCCGCCTGGTGCAACACCCCGATCTTGGGCTGACACTGGTCGCCGGCCGAGAGAACACCGACCGCACCATCGTCTGGGCACATGCCATCGAACTCGCCGACCCCACGCCCTATCTCTCGGGTGGCGAACTCGTCATGACAACGGGCATGAACGTCGGCGCGACAGATCGCGAGCAGCACGACTACCTCGCCCGCCTCTCGGCGGCCGGTGTCGCGGCGCTGGCCTTCGACACCGGGACGAGCTTCGCCCAGGTGCCGGCCGGGATCATCGTCGCGGGTGACGCGCTCGGCATGCCCGTGATCGCAGTCCCCGCGCGCACTCCGTTCATCGCCATCACACGGGCGGTCATCGACGAGGTCACCGCCGATCAACTCCGATCGGTCCAACGCATCGTTGATCAGCAGGAGGTGATGGCACGCGAGGCCCTCAAGAACGGGATACCGGGGGTGGTCAGCGCGCTCAGCACATCCCTGTCGGCGACCGTCATCGTCCTGGCCACTGACGCCAGTACCCTCGCGGCCGCCGGGCCCGACAGCAGCCGTGTGGCGCATCTCTGCAGCCAGCATCTGCAGCGCCCCCGGGCACGCACCACCCGCGACCAGGCCAGCCGCGTGTTCGCCGATGACGTCGGATACTGCACGCTGCAGGCCCTTCGAGCGACACAGACGCTGCGCGGTCACCTCGCAGTCAGACGCGACGCCCCGCTGTCTCCGCTCGACAGACTGCTCGTTGCGCACGCCGTGTCCCTCATCTCGATCGAAATGGACAAACCCGCAAAGGTTCTCGACGCTGAGCACCGGCTCCGAGCCGCCGTGGCCCAAGCGGTGCTCGCGCAGGATGCCATCATCGACGCCGGGCTCCTGCGGTACTTCGGGTTCGACCCGGAGCGGTCGGCCGTTGTCGTCGCGCTCAGCAACACCGGGCCAGCACTCGCCGCCGAGAGGCACACCCAGGACGTCCTTGGCACCCTCGCCACCCCCTACCTGATGGCCTCGCGAGCCGACGAGATCAACCTCGTCCTGCCCGCCGACAGCAGCACTGCCGCCAACGACATTCATCAGGCCTTGGGCACCCGGCTGCAGAGGCGGCTCGGCGGCGGCGTGAGCCTTCCGGGCACGTTCGGCAATCTGGGCCTGTGCCTGCGCCAGGCACAGGCGGCAATGCGTAGCGGCCCCGCCGAGGATCGCGTCAGAAGCTTCGCAGAACTCGGTGTCTTCAGCGTCATCCTCGGCAACCGAACCAGTGCCGAACTCGAACTCATGGCGCAACAACTCGAACCGCTCGACGAGCACGACCGAGCCGAGAACTCACCCGAAACCGGTCTGATCGCCACGCTCGAGGCATACCTGCACTCAAACGGGCACATCGAAAGCGCTGCCGCCGCAATAGGTATTCATCGCCACACCATGCGCAATCGCCTCGCGAAGATCCGCGAGATCACCAACTGCTCCCTGGAGTCCGCAGACTCCCGCGCCGAGATGTGGTTGGCGATCAAGGCGCGAGAACTGCTGTCAATGGGTGCGCCGAACGAGCGCTAGATCTGACTGACGCTAGGTCTCGTCGGCGATATCGTGTCGATCCTGGTGCCGAGCCGGCGCGTCCGGGTCGTCATTCTGGTGTTCCAGCTGATCCTGAAGCTCGCGCTGCTCCTCGGTCGCCTTGGTGGCGTCCCTGGGCGTCGGCGGCGGGGTGCGCTGTTGTTCCACCGTCGCAGAGTGGCCGCAAACGGGCCCGGCCAAACCCCGGCTCAGAACAGCTCGTCGTAGCGCTGCATCAGCTCGTTGATATCGCCGTCGATCTCGACCTCCAACGAGGCGAAGACGCGGGCCAGCGTCTCGTAGGTGCCGACGGTGCAGATCAGGTCCAGCACCTGCTTGACGTCGAGTTCGGCGGTCAGCGCCTCCCACGTCGATGCGCTGATGCCGCCACCGGCAATGAGCTCGTCGACGGCACGCAGCATCGCGGCGTCCAACTCACTCCAGAATGGCGCGTCCGGACCGTAGGCGATGCGCCCGATCTCCTCATCGGTCAGTCCGACGTCGCGGCCAACGAAGACGTGCTGCGCCCACTCGTAGCCCGACTTGCGCACCGCGGCCACCCGAAGGACGAGGAGTTCGCGCTGCCGCTCGGACAGCGTGGTCGCCATCAAGACGTGTCCGTTGAGGGTGAAGTACGCCTGCGCCAGTTCGGGGTGATGGGCCCAGGTGCCCAGCACATTGAGGCCCTTGGGGCGATTCTCGGTGGACATCGGGGCGTACCGCGCGTTGGCCGGACGCAGTGCCGCCAGGGCCGTGCGGAACTCCTTGGGCCATTCCTTCGGTGACAGGGGCGAGATGCGTGGCATCTGAACAGTGTCGTCTACAGCCTGCACACCAGCGCAGCCGCCTTCACGACCCCGCTCGCGAGGAACCACATGTGCAGCGCGTCACCGCGACGCTCGTGCGCGATGACGACCGTCTCGTCCAGTTTGATCGGCTTGCGGTACTCCACGACGGCGCGGTAGGGCGTGGTCGCCAGGTCCGGCTCACGGGCGAGCACTTCGTGCACGCCATGCCAGTACGCGGCGTTGGTCACGTGTTCGAAGAGGTCGATATCGGTGTAGCGCAACGGAAACGGCGTCACCTGGGCGTCGTCGGGTACCGCCCCCGGCAACCAGGGTCGCCACTGCAGCCGGTGCACGTCGGTGGTGCTGGCGAACAGGTCGAAGACCTCGTCGCTGACCCGCGATGGCGTCAGGGTGTCCTTGTTCATGAGGATCCAGAACCCCTCGGTCTCGATGCGGCCGCCGTCGGAGCCGTCGAGGCGCACGCGCATCGTGCACCAGCGCGGGGACAGCGCCGAGCACCAGCGTCGGAAGGTGATGTCGCTGGGCAGGCCGATCGGTGTGATGACGTCGATGACCGTGCGCTGCACGATCCAGTGCGGGTGCGCCTCGGCGGCACCCGCATCGGCGAGGTGTTCGGCGCCCACCTCCTGGATGTAGCGCGCGACGCCGTCGAGCCTGGCGTTGAGGTGGCTGTCGATATCGCTGGTCAGCAGCTTCCACGCCGTCGAGTAGACGTAGCCGCTGTCGGGTAGATCGCGCAGCGGCGCCCGCAGGTCCACAGGGGGCTTCGTCGGTGACACGCGAATGACGGTACCCAGCCCTCCCAGTTGACGAAGGGTGGTCGCTGTCACACAATGACAGTCATAAACGGTCATTAATCCACACAGAGAGGCACGCGAGTGCTCCCAGCAGCCCGGCACGACGCCATCGTCGACCTGGTCAACGGTGCTCAGACAGTCAGCACCGATGAGCTGGTCAACCGGCTCGGGGTGTCCGCCGAGACCGTGCGTCGTGATCTCGCGCTACTCGAGGAACGCGGCGCGATCATGCGGGTGCACGGCGGCGCGGCGACCGTGTTGAGGCGCCGCAGCGGCGAGGAGGCGTCGTTCTCCGAACGCACCCTGACCCGCCATCAGGCCAAAACCGATCTCGCCGGCGTCGCAGCTGGGCTGATCGAACCGGGTCAGACCGTCATCATCGATATCGGAACCACGGCGGTCGAGGTGGCCCGCGCCATCCCGGCCTCATTCCGCGGCACCGTCGCAACCCCGTCACTGCGGGTCGCGATCGAACTCGCCGGGCGGCCCGGCGTCGATGTGCTGGTCGCCGGCGGAAGGGTGCGGGCAGGGGATCTCGCCTGTGCGAACGCCCATGCGGCAGCGCTGTTCTCCGATATCTACGCCGATATCGCGTTCATCGGATCCGGTGGGGTCGACGCCGATGCCGGCCTCACCGACTACCACCTCGACGAGGTCGCCGTGCGGCGCACCATCATCGCCAACAGCGCCACCACCTACGTTCTGGCCGACTCGTCAAAGCTCGACCGCATCGCCCCGCACCGCGTGTGCGATCTGGGTTCGATCAGCGGCGTCATCACCGAAGTCAGCAGTTCGGCGGCCGTTGCAGCGGCCGTACAGGAAGCGGGAGGTGTCGTCCTGTCAGCGTGACCGGAAGCGCCGATATGCCCAGCGAACTCGCACAGTCAACACCAGTCAGAAAGCACGATCCATGAAACCTGATTCCACATCGGGCGCCGCGCCGTCCGTCTCTCAGTTCGGCTACACCGAGACCCTCGAGCGGTCCACCGGCCGGTTCGCATCGTTCGCCGTCGCGTTCGCGTTCGTGTCGATCGCGACGGGCATCTTCACCACCTACGGCAGCGTGCTGAACACGTCGGGCCCGATGGGCATCTGGACCTGGCCGATCGTGGTCGTCGGCCAGCTGGCGGTCGCACTGCTGCTCGGCGCACTCGCGGCACGTATCCCCGTCACCGGCTACGCCTACCAGTGGGTGTCGCGGCTGGCCAACCCGATCCTGGGCTGGATCACCGGCTGGATCTCGTTCACCTTCCTGGCCATCGTGGTGAGCGCCGTCGACTACACCGTCGCCTCCACGGTGCTGCCCGCACTGTTCTCCTTCGAGGGCACACCGGCCACCGCGTTCCTCATCACCGCCGGCGTCATCGTGCTGCAGGCGCTGCTGATCGGGCTGTCCACCAAGTGGACCGAGCGGGTCAACAACTTCGCGGTCACCGCCGAGCTCATCGGCATGGTGGCACTCGTCGCGCTGCTGCTAATCGTCGGCGTGATCGCCCGCAAGCTCAGTGTCGACAACCTCTTCTCGACCGGCGCAGTCCCCGCCGAGAACTACTGGAGCATCGGCGAGGCGACCGCGGCAGGACCGTGGATGCTCGCATTCCTGTTGGGCGCCTTCACCATCGTGGGCTTCGAGTCCGCGGCCAACCTCGCCGAGGAGACCAAGCGTCCCGAGATCGTGGTGCCGCGCGCCATGTGGCAGGCCGTGCTGGCATCCGGCGTGCTGGGCTTCCTGTTCCTGCTGGCGGTCACCGCAGCCGTGAACGATCCCATCGCGCTCGCGCAGTCGGGCACGCCCGTCGCCGACGTCATCCAGGACGTGCTCGGTTCGTTCGTCGGTACCGCCCTGCTGGTCCTGGTCTCCATCGCGATCTTCGCCTGCGGTCTGGTGATCCTGCTGACCGGCGTCCGGCTGGTCTGGGCCATGTCGCGCGACCAGCGCTTCCCCGGTTGGCAAGCCCTGCACAAGGTCTCGCCGCGCACCAAGACGCCGCTCAACGCGACCATCGTGATGGCGCTGATCGCCCTTGTCATCCTCGGCCTGTTCTCCACCAGCACCGATGCGCTGTTCAAGTTGTTCGGTGCGGCCACCCTGCTTCCGGCGATCATCTACACCATCACCGTCGCGCTCTACATCACCAAGCGACGCAAGCTGCCGGCCAGCGCGGGATTCAACCTCGGCCGCTGGGAGCTGCCGATCATCGTCGTCGCGGTGGTGTGGCTGGTGTTCGAACTCTCGCTGTTCCGCGACGCCTCGTTCCGGGACGCGTGGATCTACGTGGCGATCATGGTCTCCATCGGTGCGTGCTATCTGGCCTACCTGCTGGCGACCCGCGGCCGTGACGGGCTGCGGATGCCCGCGATGACGTCCATCGACGCCGAACTCGACCACGTGGCGGAGACCGACGGGAAAGCTCCCACCCCATGACAGTGCTGGCCATCGATCAGGGCACATCCGGCACCAAGGCCATCGTCGTGGACCCCGAACACGGGGTCTGCGGCGTGGCCGAGGTGCCGGTCCACCCGCGCTACCTCGAAGGCGGTGGAGTCGAACAGGACCCGAACGAGCTGCTCGACTCCGTCCTGACCGCTGGCCGCGACGCCGTGGCTCGTGCGGGCCGTCGGATCGATGCGGTGTCACTGGCCAACCAGGGCGAGACCGTCCTGGCGTGGGACCGCGCCACCGGGCAACCGCTGACGCAGGCCATCGTGTGGCAGGACCGCCGCGCCGAGGCGCTGTGCACCGAGATGGCCGAACACGCCGACGAATTCGCGGCCCGCACCGGACTGGTTCTCGACCCGTACTTCTCGGCACCCAAGATGGCGTGGCTGCGCCGCAACGTCGAGACCGGAGGCGTGGTCACCACGTCCGACACCTGGCTACTGCATCAGCTGACGGGCGAGTTCGTCACCGACGCCACCACCGCCAGCCGATCGCTGGTGACCGATCTCGGTTCGACCGGGTGGAGCCGGGAACTACTGGCGCTCTTCGACCTCGAGGACGAGGTCATGCCCGATATCGTCGCCAACGACGTCCTCATCGGCACGACATCGGCCTTCGGTGCCGAGGTGCCCGTCGGTGGTCTGGTCGTCGATCAGCAGGCCGCGCTGCTCGCCGAGTCCTGCTTCGAGGCCGGAATGGCCAAGTGCACCTTCGGCACCGGCGCGTTCCTGCTGGCCAACACCGGATCGACGGCCGTGCGGTCCCGATCCGGGCTGACCACGTCGGTGGCCTGGCGGGTCGCAGGCCAGGACACGTTCTGCGTCGACGGCCAGGTGTACACCGCCGCCTCGGCCGTGCGCTGGCTGGCCAGCCTGGGCGTCATCAGCGGCGCCGAGGAACTCGACGTCGTCGCCGCGTCCGACGCCAGGGGTGTGCTGTGCGTGCCGGCCCTAGCGGGTCTGGCGGCGCCGTGGTGGGAATCCAGTGCGACGGCAACGATCTCCGGGATGACACTGTCCACCGATCGTGGGCACCTGGCGCTGGCCCTGCTGCAGGGCATCGCGGCGCAGATCGGCGAGCTGGTCTCGGCGATCCAGGCCGACACCACCACCCAGCTCAACCGACTCCGCGCCGACGGCGGACTGACCCAGTCCAGGGTGCTGATGCAGGCCGTCGCCGACGTCCTGCAGGTGCCCGTCGACGTCTACCCGTCACCCCACGCGACAGCCCTCGGTGCCGCCGCGCTGGCCGACCTCAGCCTGAATCCGGCCAAGGGTATCCGCGGTGTCGTACCGGAATGGACGCCCGCGTCCAGCTACGAACCCAGGTGGGACGCCGCCCGCGCAGCCGAATTCCGTTCGGCCTGGCGCGAACTGGCCGACACCACATACGCGTCCGGGACGGACGTCGCATTTGAAAGGAAATCGTGACAACCCCCTATGACGTTGTCGTCATCGGCGCGGGCATCGTCGGATCGGCGATCGCACGCGAACTGAGCGGCCACGACCTGTCGGTCGCACTTCTCGAGGCGCGTGACGACGTCGGTGACGGCACCAGCAAGGCCAACACCGCGATCCTGCACACCGGCTTCGACGCCAAACCCGGCACGCTGGAGTCGGCGATGGTCAGCCGCGGCTACCGACTGCTGTCCGAGTACGCGGAGCGCACCGGGATCCCCGTCGAACGCACGGGTGCCGTCCTCGTCGCATGGGACGCCGAACAGCTCGACGCGCTGCCGTCACTGCAGCAGAAGGCGCAGGACAACGGCTACGCCGAATGCGAGATCATCGACGCCGCCGCGGTTTACGCGCAGGTGCCCGATCTTGGCGAGGGTGTCCTGGGCGGGCTCACCGTGCCCGATGAGTCGATCATCTGCACCTGGACGGTCAACCTGGCCCTGGCCACCGACGCGGTCAATCGCGGCACGACGCTGCTGAGGAACCATCGGGTGGAGCGCGTCGACACCGATGCCGACACGACCACGCTGCACACCAATGCGGGCGACGTCACCGCGCGGTGGGTGATCAACGCCGCGGGCCTGGGTGCCGATGTCATCGACGCCCTGTTCGGCCACTCCCGATTCACGGTGACCCCGCGCCGCGGCGAACTCATCGTGTACGACAAGCTCGCCCGACCTCTGGTGAACAAGATCGTGCTGCCGGTGCCGAGCGCACGCGGCAAGGGTGTGCTGGTGAGCCCCACCATCTACGGCAACGTCATGCTCGGCCCCACATCGGAGGATCTGCAGGATCGCTCGGCGACGGGAACCTCGGAGGCCGGGCTCGACTTCCTGCTGGAGAAGGGCCGGGCGCTGATGCCGCGTCTGCTCGACGAGGAGGTCACCGCCACCTACGCGGGGCTGCGCGCGGCCATCGATCACGGCGACTACCTGATCGAAACCGATGTCGCACAACGCTATCTACTCGTCGGCGGTATCCGCTCGACGGGTCTGACAGCCGGTATGGCGATCGCCGAGCACGTTCGCGACATGGTCCGCGACGCCGGTGTCACCCTCGTCGCGAGGAAATCCCTGCCACCACCGCCTCGGATGCCCAACCTCGGCGAGGCCTTCACCCGCCCGTATGAGGACACCGAACGCATCGCCGAGGATCCCGAGTACGGGACCATCGTGTGCTTCTGCGAACGCGTCACCGCAGGCGAACTGCGCGACGCGTGCTGCTCGACCATCCCGCCGGCGGGCCTCGACGGTCTGCGCCGACGCACCCGCGTGATGAACGGCCGATGCCAGGGCTTCTTCTGCGGCGCTGAGGTCCAGACCTACCTCGACGCGATCGAGCTCGTCCAGGGGGTGCACCGATGAACGTCATCACCACGGACGTCGCCATCGTCGGCGGCGGTCCCGCGGGCCTGACGGCCGCCGCGGAACTCGCATCCGCCGGGGATCTGAACGTCACCGTCCTGGAACGGGAGTCAGCCGCAGGCGGCATCCCCCGCCACAGCGACCACCCGGGTTATGGCATGCGTGACATGAGGACGTTCATCTCCGGACCGACCTATGCCCGCCGCCTCGTCGAGAGGGCCGAGGCCGCCGGTGTCGACATACACACCAGATCGATGGTCACGGGCTGGCACGGCGACACCTCGTTGGAGGTCACCGCACCCGAGGGTCGACGACGCATCGACGCACGTGCCGTCATCCTCGCCACCGGCGCGCGCGAGCGGCCGCGACCCGCACGCATGATCCCGGGCGATCGGTGTGCGGGTGTGTACACCACCGGACACCTGCAGAACCTCGTCCACCTGCAACACCGCAAGGTCGGAAGACGCGCCGTGGTGGTCGGAGCCGAGCTGGTCAGCTACTCCGCGGTTCTCACGCTCAAGCACGTCGGCTGCGAGACGGTCCTGATGACGACGCCGTATCCGTCGCCGGAGTCCTACGCCGTGTTCAACGTCGCCGGCCGAACGCCGTTGCTCGGCGCCCACGTCGCCACCCGCACACGGGTGACACGCATCATCGGCAAGCCCACGTTGGCCGCCGTCGAGGTGGAGAACATCGACACCGGGCAGCGCCGCATCGTCGAGTGCGACACCCTGGTACTGACTGGGGACTGGATTCCCGATCATGAACTCGCCCGTAGCGCCGGACTGGATATGGATCCGGGAACCCTTGGCCCCCTGACCGATCCCGCGATGCGGACCAGCCGGCCCGGCGTCTTCGCGGTCGGCAACCTGCTGCACCCCGTCGACACCGCCGATATCGCGGCACTCGACGGACGGCACGTCGCCGGGCCCGTCCGCGACTACCTGCGCGGTGCCCGTGGGCCCGCGGACGGTGTTCGGCTTCGGGTCGACACGCCGCTGCGGTGGATCTCGCCCGGCATCATCTGTCCGGGGGACGGTCCCCCACCGCGCCATCGGCTGCTGACCTGGACCGACACCCTGGTGCGCGTGCCACGGGTGGTCGCGCGTCAGGACGGCCGGATCGTCGGGCGTCGGACGCTGCCCTGGCCGGCCTCGCCAGGACGGGTGTTCCGGCTGCCCTCAAGCATTCTCGACGGCGTCGATCCCCGCGGAGGCGAGGTCACCGTGTCATTGCGGTGATTCCGTTGACACGTTACGTTACGCCATGTAACGATATGGCCCATGACGGCGGAACCGGCGCGGGGTAGGCCTCGCGATCCCCGCACGCAACGGGCGATCCTGACGGCTACCCGAAAGCTGTTGAGCACCAATGGCTACGACCAGATATCCATCGAATCGATCGCTCGCGAGGCCGACGTCAGCCGCCCCACCGTCTACCGGCGTTGGCCGTCGAAGGCCCACGTCGTGTTCGACGCGGTGTTCGGCTGGGCCGATAACGCGGACGTGCTGGAGGGCTCGGGCGACTTCGACACCGACCTTCGGCACTTCGTGCACGGCGTGTGCGACTTCTGGCGTGAGCCGATAGTCGCCAGCGCCACGATGGGCATCCTCGCCGACCGCCACAGCGACCCGGCGCTATTCATCCGCACCCAGAAGCTCCTCGATGAACAGACGCAGCACAAGTTCGCCGAGTTGGTCGGCGCCGGTATCGAGCAGGGCACGGTACGACCCGACGTCGACATCAAGATGCTCTACGACCTGCTGATCGGCACGTCGTTCTACACCACGCAAGTTCAGCACTGCGATGACGTCGACGACGTCGTCGAAAGACTCTGTGCCCTGGTGATGCAGGGGGCACAGATGAGAGGCGAGGAGAGTCCGTGACCACTGACCAACAGGCCGGAACCGAACTGTCAGGGGCCTTCTCGGGCCTTCTGGACGAGGTTCGAGAGGTCGAGAAGAAGCTCCTCGCGGCGGACCCGCCGTTGCCGGAGGCCGACCTCCTCGACGGCTACCGCCTGGCTTTCAGCCTGCTCCGGGTGGCAACCGACGCGTTCGTGTGGAACGACAAGGACCGTCCGCGCCTTGTCGACGTCATCGGGCCGTTCCTCAAGTGGGGCGGTGACAACTCCGATGCCTTCTACCAACTCTCGCCACTGGACCCGGCCCGCACCTATCGCGTGCGAGGAAACCGCGGCGACGCCGCGTACCTGTCGATGACGGTCTACGGCGGGCCCGATGACGGCCGCTACAGCGAGCGGATCGTCGGCACCCTCAATGACCGCGCCATGGAGTTCGACGCCGACGGGAACTTCGAGTTCATCATGAGCCCGACACATGCGGACGGGCCGGGGATCACGTTGGAACCCGACTCGGTGTTCGCCCTGACCCGCGACTACGTGGCCGCCCGCGAGACCGATCGGCGCCCGACATGGACCATCGAGGCCGTCGACGCGCCGCAACGCCGCACCGAGGACCGCGCCGATATGGCACGGCGCTTGAAGGCCGCGCGGACGTGGCTTGCCGCGCAACTCGCGTTCATCCCCACGAAGGTGGAGCCGGCCAACGAGATTCACGAGCCGTACCCCGTGCCCACCGTCACGTACGGCTGGGCGGCCGGCGACGCCGCGTACGCCATGGGCGCCTACGAGTTGGGTCCCGACGAGGCACTGATCGTCGACGGCACGTCACCGGAGTGCGTGTTCTGGAACCTGTGCCTGTGGAATCCCTTCTTGCACACCTACGACTTCACCAGTGAGCGCGTCACCATCAACGGCACGGAGGTGACCTACGAGCCGGACGGTTCCTGGCGGGTCGTGATCAGCGAACGCGACCCCGGACACCCGAACTGGGTGTCGACGGCGGGCCGGTCCAAGGGGCTGATCTGGCTGCGCTGGTTCCTGCCCGAGCAGACCCCGGCACGCCCGGTCTGCCGCGTCGTCAACATCGCCGACGTCGCGTCATGACCGCCGTACGCCCTGCCGCTGTCAGGCTGACAGATCTGGCCGAGCCGGTCTTCCCGGAGGCGTCGCTGCCGATGCGTGACGGCCTCGCCGCCTACGGGGCGGCGCTGACCCTGACACCGGAGTCGTTGCTGCAGACGGCAACCGAGCGCACTGGGCTGAACCAGTGGGGCGATCCAGCGTTCCGTGAACGCCTCGAGATCCTGTGCAGTTCGCTGCGCGATCACGCCGGGCTCTCGGGTGTGGGTACGGCGATGGCGTTCGAGCAGCTGGTGGGCCACCTGGTCAACCGACTTCGGCTGGAAGCACTAGTCGCGGCGCATCCCGAGATCGAGGACGTCGCGATCGAGCGTCCCATCATCATCTGCGGTCTCCCCCGCACGGGAACGACCCACCTGCACAACCTCATTGCCGCCGATCCCGCGATCCGGTACATGCCCTACTGGGAGAGCCTCGAGCCGTTCCCCGGCCCCGACGATGTCGACGAGCAGCCGCGCCGGGACCGGTGCGCGGCCGGGCTCGACATCATCGAGGAGTCGATGCCCGAGTTCAAACGGATGCACGAGATGACCGTCGACCACGCTCATGAGGAGATTCAGCTCCTGGGCAACGACATCTCAGGCATGTTGTTCGAGACCATGCACTACCTGCCCGACTATGCCGCGCACTACAAGTCGCACGATCAGAGCGCGTCGTATGCCTACATGAAGCGGTCGCTGCAGGCCATGCAGTGGCTTCGGGGTGGGCAGCGGTGGGTGCTGAAGTCTCCGCAGCACCTCGAGCAGTTTCCCATCCTGTTCGCGACCTTCCCGGACGCGACGTTCGTGGTGACCCACCGGGATCCCGTCGAGGTCACGATGTCGATGTCGACCATGATCAGCTACGCGCAGCGGATGGCCAGTGATCGCCCCCAGCCCGAGCGCACCTCACGGTACTGGCTCGACCGCGCCGACGACCTGCTCAACGGCTGCCTTCGCGATCGCGACGTGCTGCCCGCCGCACAGTCGATCGATGTGCGGTTCGAGGACTTCATGGCCGACGAGGAGGGCATCGTCACCGCGATCTATGACCTGGCCGGCCAGCCGTACGACGATCGTGCCCGCTCGGCGATGACCCAGTTCCGTGACGACCATCCGCGCGGCAGGCACGGCGGTGTCATCTACGCGCCCTCCGACCTGGGTCTCGACCCCGACGAGGTGGCGAGCAGGCTGCGCGGCTACCGGGAGCGCTTCGTCGACGCGTGACCGTCAACGGATGCCTCGTGGTCGGCGACGAACATCCGGGTGACGTCGACTAGCCTGATGTTGGTCTCCTGCGATGCACGTGTGAGCGTCGCGAACGCCTGCAGACCCGTGAGGCCGTCGCGTTGCATCAGGATGCCCTTGGCCTGCCCGATGACGTCACGACTGGCGACGGCGGACTGCAACTGCTCCTCCGACGCCGCGTCGGCCATCGCCACGGCGGCATGCTGAGCGAAGATCTCACCGGTGATGATCGCCTCGGGAGGGAAGGCATACGCCGCCGCGCCGTAGAGGTTGAGTGCGCCCAGACTCTCGCCCGTCACGAACAACCGGAACGAGAGCATGCTTCGCACTCCGATCTTCACGGCGGTGGCACTGAAGCTCGGCCAGCGCGTCTCGGTCGCCAGATCGTCGATGAGGACGGTGTACCGGTCGTGGATCGCGCTGAGCGCCGGGCCCTCGCCCAGATCGGTCTGCAGACGATCCAGCCGGGCTGCGACCTCATCGGTCTGAATCTCGGGCACGACCTTGCGGCGCGACACCAGGGAGATACCGGCCCAACTGGCGCCGGGAACGATGTCGATCGCCGCGGACACGATCGTCTCCAGAACAGCTCTCGAGTCGGTGAGCGACTGCATCTCGACGGCCAGATCGCCGAGGGTCTGCGCAAGACCACGTGCCGCGGGCGCCACGTGGTCGTCATCGTGAACTGTCACGACAAGCCTCCATGGGTCAGCTTCACCGCAGCCGTCCACGCAACGGGTCCGGTCGGTGAAGATCTACGTGAGTTGGTTGATAGGGCGATGGCAGATTGAGTCAGGTGACCGCGCGGCCACACCGCGCTTGATCCCGAGATCCCCTGGGTAGTCGCCGCCGCCTCTTGGCCGTGTCCACAGCGCTCATCCTTCGACTCCTCTTCACGCCTGCAGTCCTCTTCCGGCCCGCAGGCGGGTGAAACAAGTTGAGTTCTCAATACCCAGTCTGCCGGGATCTTGAAACGCCGCACGGCACGCCTGACGACATCCCATGCCCGACGCCGATATGTTCGTCGGGAGGAGGTCGCAATGGCTGAGGCTGGATTCTGGGTGGTGTGGGGCCTGCCGAGCACCGGCCGCGAGCGCCAGGCACTGGATCTCCTCAAGGAGACCACGACGGGGTATCTCGAGGGTCTGCGAACATCGGAGCGTATCGAGCGCTTCGACACCGCGATCCTGCGTCCACAGAGCGCTGAACTGGGCGGCTTCTTCCTGATCCAGGGCAGCCGTGAGCAGCTCGAGGCATTGCGGGCCGACCACGACTTCCAGACCTGGGTCACCCAGGTCCAGCTGGTCGCTGACCGGGTGGGCATCGTCGACGCCTGGGTCAACGACGGCCTGGGCGAGGCCATCGACCTCTACGACGACGCACTCCGGAAGCTCGACCAGTAACACCCTCGGCTATTGCGACGACAGATAACGCGAGTGAAAGTTGGGGCAATCGGTGCGTTTGCCCCTGCCCTCGCATCATCTGCGCTTCAATCGCTGATGACGGGGAAAAGTTTGCTGGTCGAGCGATAGGACTGTCATGGGTGCCGCAACGTACATCGGCCGGGTGGGCGGATTAGCCGTCGCGTTGGGTGTCGGCACGGCCCTCATCGCGGGGCATGGCACGGCGCTGGCCGACGACGGCAGCTCCACCTCCGCCTCATCCGCGTCGGACTCCTCGGCGGCCTCAGCCAGCGAGTCGACGCCCAAGGACGCCACGCCCGGGGACTCGACGCCTGCGGTCGCGGACGCCAAGGACTCGAATCCCAAGGACCCGAAGGCCTCGGCTCCCGACGGCAAGACCGCCGGCCCCGCCGTGTCCGGACAAGTGAGCGCACAGACCAACACCGGGTCGTCGAGCACCAAGGACGCCAGCACCAAGGACACCGGCACCAAGAACACCGAGGCCGGGCCTGACACGAAGGTCCCCGACGCGACGGTCGAACCCGACCCAAAGCCCGAGGTCGAGGTACCCGTGGTGGAGGAACCGGCGCAGGAAACGCCACCGGTGGAGCCCAAGAAGCCCACCGTCTCCGCACCCAAGAACGATTCGGCCACCGACTCGCCCGCGACCACCGCACCCAAGGCCGCGCCGAAGACCGAGCCCCTCGCCGCCGCCAAGGCCACGGTTGTAAAGATCGCTGCCGTCAAGACCGCGGCTGCCAAGACTGCCGCAGCCAAGACGGCGGCCGCCAAGATCGAGACCGTCGCATCAGCGACTGCCGCCACGGAACAGGCGGACACCGAGCAGCCGACGACACCCGTCGCAACGGTGGCGCGCACCATGACGGCTGAGCAGCCCGCTGCCGCCGCAGGGCAGAATCCGCTCGACATCGTCCACAACCTGGTGTCCAGCGTCGTGAACTGGGTGCTGGGGCCGGTTGCAGGTACCACACCCACCGCGCCGGCCCAGGCGCCCATCGGGTGGGCGTTGCTCGCCTTCGCCCGGCGCGAGATCGACAACTTCGTCGCCGCGGCGACGGGACAGGCGCCAGGGACCCCGGCGGTGTCGGCGCAGACCACCAGCCTCGCCCTGGCTGACCCGTTCGCCACGGCCGCCGTGACGCCGGTACCACCACGTCCTGGCACCCCGGTCCCCGGCCAGCAGTTCAGCCCGTCGACGAGCTTCGTCGACTGGGTGACCGGAAACTTCCAGCCCAACAACACGTTCCAGCGCTACGGCATCTGGGGCACCGACGTCGGAGTGATGTGGGACAACGGCATCCCCGACGATCCGACGACGCCCATCAACGAACACCAGGTGCTCATCGCCTTCGGTGACACGTTCGGCGGGCCCAATATGACGGGCACCTGGCGGCTGAACACGCTGTTCCGCAGCTCGGACCTTACCCTCGCCGACGGCCTGAGCATCCCCAACGGTGAATGGTTCAACGGCAACATGTTCGGCGGCTCGCCACTGTGGGAGCCGACCTACGCACGTCAGATCATCCTGCCCGAGCGGCTGCCCGCGGGCCTGCCTGCCGGTGTGACGCTGATCCCGACGGCGGGCATATCGGTACCGACACCGGGCACCGAGTTCGGCGCCACGCAGTACCTGAGCTTCATGTCGGTCAAGCAGTGGGGTTCCGCGGGCCAGTGGACCACCAACTACTCGGCCATGGCGTACTCCACCGACAATGGCGAGAACTGGTACATCGCACCAACTTCGGTGCGCATGAACGATCCGTACAGCGGTAATGCGAAGTTCCAGCAGGCCGCGCTGGTCCGCCCGGGGGACGGCTACGTCTACGCCTACGGCACGCCGAACGGGCGGCAGGGCGCCGCGTATGTCTCGCGAGTCCTGGAGCAGGACATCCTCGACGTGTCCAAGTACGAGTACTACAGCAAGGGCACCGCCGGCTTCTTCGGCTTTGGCGCCACGAAGGCCGGCTGGTATCGCAACCCGGCGGCCGCCACTGCCGTGTTCGGCCAGGACAAGGGTGCCTGCGGTGTCGCCAAGCCCGGCAATCAGGTCAGCGAGATGTCGGTCCAGTACAACAAGCAACTCAACAAGTACGTCGTGATGCACGCGGATCAGTTCAACAACATCGTGATTCGGACCTCGGACACGCCGCAGGGCACCTGGTCCTCGGCGAAGGTCGTGATGAAGCAGCAACCGGGCGGCATCTACGCGCCGATGATGCACCCGTGGTCGCCGTCGACGCTGGGCACCGGGACGGAGCTGTACTGGAACATGTCGCTGTGGTCGGAGTACAACGTCATGTTGATGAAGACCGACCTCAGCAAGATCTAGCGGGTCGATGATGTGGCGTTGGGCGGCAATCGGTTTCATCGTGGTCACACTGACCGCGTCGGCGCCTGCCGCCCTCGCTGATCCAGCGGATCCCACTGCCCCCACCGATCCGCGACCCGGCACGCCCTGCGCCGCCGCGGTCGGCGGTGCGATGACGTGGCTGCCCGGCGAGAAGGCACCACTGGTGTGCGCGGACGATCAGTGGCAGACCGTCACCACGCCCTACCCGTCGAGTGACCGCTGGGTGAGCTACGGACCGGCACTGACGCTGTCCGGCGGCGCCAGGCAGAACCCCGCGCTGGAACCGGGCCGGTGGACCGCCACTCCCCTGGACCCCGACAGCCGCTGCCGCGCCCAACAGGTGTCGGTCACCTACGGAAAGGTCGACGGGCAGGCGCGAGTCGACGAGGGCGAACCCGGCCGCCCGCTGGCACTCGAGGTGATCCCGCGGCTACTGACGATCGAGATGAGCGGCGACTGCCTGTGGCAGCGGTCGAGCGACTGATCCTCACCCCATCCGGGCCCGCGCCGCGTCCAGGGCGTCCTCGATCTCGGCCCAGGTGCGCTTGACGATCTCCGAGACCGGCAGCAGATCCACGATCCGTGACGACACCTGACCGGTGTTGGCGACGCTGGCCTCGAGGTCACCCTCGAAGTACAGATCGGTGACCGCGCCAAGCAGCGAGGCGCCAGGCCCGTCGGCGAACACCCGCGCGGCCAGACCCGTGTGCAGCACCCGCATCGTCGGGTTCCCGGGCAGGTCCAGGAGGATGGTGCCCGCGTCGTCGGCCGCCACGATCGCGCTCTTGAAGTTGGTGTGCACCGCGGATTCCAGGCTCGCCAGCATCCGCGTGCCCATCTGCACGCCCTCAGCTCCCAGGACCAGCGCGGCCGCGGCCGAACGGGCGTCGCACATACCGCCCGCGGCGATTATCGGCAGGTCCACGTTCTCGGCAACCAGCGGCAGCAGGACCATCGTCGACGCCCCCAGCGCCGACTTGAAGCCGCCGCCCTCCACACCCTCGACCACCAACGCGTCGACCCCGGCATCGGCCGCCTTCTGCGCCGCCTTCAACGACCCGACCACGTGCACGACGGTCATGCCCGCGTCATGCAGGCGCCCGGTGAACAACGCCGGATCGCCCGCCGAGCTGAACACATGCCGGACACCAGCCTCGGCCAGCACGTCGACGATCGACGGATCCTTCTTCCAGCCCTGGACCATGAGGTTGGCCGCAACGGGCTTGTCGGTGAGTCCGCGTACACGGGCCAGGTCGGCGCGGCCATCCGCGGTGAGCGTCTCGAGCATCCCGAGTCCGCCCGCCTCGGACACGGCGACAGCCAGGTCCGCGCGGGCGATATAGGTCATGGGCGCCTGGACAACGGGGTACTGCACGCCCAGCAGCGACTGAATTCGATTCGGCACGCTCTCGATTGTGTCCTGCGGGTGTGGTCAACACCACGCCCCCGCTGCGCAACGTCACACCACGTGGAGCGGACAACCGGCCCCGACCAGCGGTAAGAAGAAATGGAGATGACCACTTCCCTCGACCTACCCACGCTCGACTACCTCGGCGCCGCCGACCCGGAAGTCGCGCACCGACGCATCGCCGACGCACGCCGGCGGGCCCCGATCGCCAGAGGCCCGTTCGGTCTCGAACTGATCGGCCACGAGGTCGTCTACAGCGCGCTTGCCGATCCACGCTTCCGGGCGCCGGCTGGTCTGGGCGTGCCCTACCCGCGTCTGCGCGCCATCCTCGACAAGACCTACACACCGCACGCCGCGGACCGCCTCCGCGCCGCCGTGGCCGATATCGTCGACCGCCTCATCGATCCGCTCGCCGACACCGGCCGGTGCGACGTCGTCGCCGACGTGGCGGCCCCCTACGCGGTGCACGCGGTCTGCGCTGCGCTCGGAGTGCAGCGCGCGGACTGGGATCGTCTCGCCCGCTGGGCCAATGACGTGACCGATATGGAGGCGCTGCACCACTACGTCGATGTGATGGTCGCGCAACGGTGCGCCCACCTCAGTGACGATCTGCTGTCTGACCTCATCGTCGCCGACATCGACCACGACGGCCTGACGACCGATGAGTTGCGCCGTCTGGTCGCAACGCTGTTGACGTCGGAGGCGAACAGGATGCGCAGTCAGTTGGCCGCATCGGTCGAGGCGCTGTGTGACCAACCGGAGCAGTGGGCGCTGCTCGCCGAGAACACCGACCTCGCTCCGCGGGCTGTCGAGGAGACGATGCGGCACTCGCCGGTCGTGTTCAGTGTGCTGCGGGTGGCCACCGAGGACGTCGACGTCGACGGTACCCACATCCCCGCCGATACCGTGGTGACGGTGAATATCGCTGCTGCCCATCGTGATCCCGATGCGTATGCCGATCCCGAACGGCTCGACATCACCCGCGCACTCCCACCGCCGACACCGGACCCGGGCCGTACCGCACTCGCCGAGGCACTGCGAGTGATGGCGCAGCGGATGCCCGCTATCCGGCGGACCGCGACTGCGCCGTGGAAACCGCTCTTCGGAATCTCAGGCCCCACCGCGCTGCACGTCGAGTTCGACATCGTCCGGTAGTGCGACGGGAAACGTCCACTCTCCGTTGAGGACCTCCGCGCGAGGGCGGTACAGCCGGACCATGTAGTTCCAGCCGGGCGTGATGGGCAGGCAGTTCGGTGTCTGACCATCGCATCCGCCGAACTGCACGACGACAGCACCGTCCGGTGCGGCGAGGGCGGTGACATCGTTGAGCGAGTATGCGTTCTGCGAGTTGGACTGGAAGTAGCCGTCTGCGTCGTAGACGGTCACCGACCAGAAGCCGTCAACGGGTACGTCGCGAATCATGAGGCGGTGCACCGTCGTTCCATCGTTGCGCTCGGGGACGACGTTGAGGTACAGCGCATCGGACTCGGGATTGCCGCCCCACGCGTTCGCCGAGCCGATCAGATGGCGCACGGGATCCGTAGACTCCCTCGTACCGAACATCCCCCTGGTGTCGGGCAGCAACGCGGCCAGCGCGACCAGTGCGTCACGCACCGTCTTCTGGCTCTGCGGATCCCAAGCCGGAATCTCGAACTTGCCGACCGATTCCTGTTCGACGGTGATCTGGTCCTGCAGGGCGTGGACCGCATCCACGTCCGCGGGATCGTTCGGGTTCACCAGGATGCGTACCGCGACCGCCGCGTAGCGGGTGCCGATGGTGTCGCGGTCCAGCACGAGCCGCGCCCGCCCGTAGGTGACCTCAGGCACGTAGTGGTCCTCGGTGATGACCTGTGCGGACATGAACCTGCGCCCGCCATCGGGAATCGTCACGGCGACGGGTCCAGCGTCGAGGTCGAAAACCGCCGCGGAGTAGAGGGTGTCGCGGTTCTGCCGAATCACCAACTGTTTGTCCAGGGGCGTGAGTTCCCGGTTGTGCGTGAACCGTCCGAGGCTGCCATCGGCGACGATGTGGCCGAAGTAGAGATCGGACTCCGCACGGATGAAATTGTCGGTACTCACATTCACTGCCGTGCTGCCCTGCGCCGAGGAGGTCATGGCGCGAATGATATCGACGTCGCCGAGCAGCCAATGACCTCGCGACCGGCCGGGAACGACGCCGGCTCGGCGCCGGCGATGGGATCACCCCGGTAGTACGCCCGGGTCGCGTCGGCCGAACACTCGAAATCGACGTTGAGCACCCGGAAGCTCGCCGGGGCGGCACCGTCGATGGGCTCACCCATCCAGTAGACGTATCGGTCGTCGCTCGCATAGGGCCCATCGAGGACGCGGAACGTCCCGACGTCGGCCTCCGGTACGGCGTCGGTGTAGTAGTAGACCCGCTCACCGTCGCTTGAATGGGCGCCCCTCAGCACCCGGAAGGTGGCGGGATCAGCACCCACGATCGGGGTGCCGTTGACGTGCACGTTGCGTGTGTCCCTGCTGAAAAGGTAGTCGTCGTCATCGGCGATGACCTCGAAGTTCTGCGGGTCGTCGGACAGCACGCTGCCATCGGTCCAATACACCGACCCGCCGTCTCGCGACATTCCGTCTGGCAGGAGTTCGAAGTTCACCGGATCATCGCTGAGAATGCGGTCACGAACGTAGACGTGCTCGGCGTCGCTGGCCATCTGCGGGCCGATCAGTTCGAACGTCGCCGCGTCAGCGCCCGCCAGGACGCCACCGTCGACGTAGACGGTCGACTGGTCGCGGGCGTAGGTGCGGTCAAACACCTCAAAAGTTGCCACGTCGGCACCGTCGATCTGAAAAGCCTTGCCCGGAAACGCGTTCAGGTAGTACACCGTGTCGCCCGCGACGTGGTAGCCGGCCGTGTCGAACAGCGAGTTCGGGGTCCCGTCGCGGCTACAGGCGGCCGTTAACGCCAGAGCGGCGACGCACAGCCCGGCGATCACACGGCGCATGCGTCAACCGTACTGGGGAAACCCAGCCGGTTTGTTGGCGCGCCGATATTGACGAGACTAGCGCCGCAACATGCTCGGGAAGGGCAGCGTCACCTCGGCGCGCTCGAGACGCCGAGCGTCGACCGCGAAGCAGGCCAGGCTGGCGATGAAGCTCGTCAGGGCCATCGCGAGGACGACCGTGGCGAAGACTATCTCCCCGCCGCTGAACACGGCGAGACCCAAGACGGCACCGATGACTGCCACGAACATGAGCAGCAGACCCGCCGTTGCGGCGACCTCGGTCATCGGATCGTGGACATCAGAGCTGCTGCGCTTCATGATCACCGAACTCTGATACCCCACCGTTCGATCGGCGAAACCGACGGGATCTACAGGGGCAACGTGCGATTGATCACCAGCGCCGAGATGGCCGCAATCGCGAGCACCAACGCTCCCAGCCGAAGCCAGCCCGTGCTGGCGTCCCCGCGGACGGTTTCGTAACCGATCTGGTCCTGCAGGGTCTTGTAGATCTGGTCGAGCTGCGGTGCGTCCTGCGCCAGGTAGGAGGTGCCCCCGGACAACTGCGCGACCTGCTTCATCGTGGTGTCGTCGACCGGCACCGGCACATCGGCATTGTCGACCTTCACGGTGCCGTCCGGAGTTCCGAACGCGATGGTCGAAATGGGGATGCCCTGATCCTTGGCCGCGCGAGCGGCCGTGAACGCGCCTCTCGGATTGTCGGGGTTTCCCGGGCTGGTCTCCTTGCCGTCGGAGAACAGCACGATGCGGGCGGGGGGCGGCTCGTCACCACCTCCGATGACGGCACCGACGGTCGAGATCGCCTGCAGTGCCGCGAAGATCGCCTCGCCGGTGGCGGTGCGCTCGGCGACCTGCATCTTGTCGATGGCGACCTTGGTCGCCTCGTGGTTGGTGGTCGGCGAGCTGAGCATGGTGGGGTTGGCGGCGAACGAGATCAGGCCGAGGTTCACCCCGGGCGTGAGTTCGTCGGCGAACTTCTTGGCGGCCTCCTGCGCGGCCTTCATCCGGCTCGGCGAGACGTCGGTGGCATCCATCGAGGTCGACACGTCCATCACCAGCATCACCACGGCGCGGTTGCGGGGAATCTTGCGGTCCAGTGCCGGGCCCGCCATCGCGATGGTGAACATCACGAGGGCGACGGCGACCAGTGCCGGGGGTAGATGGTGCCACCGACTCTGCGGTTTGGGGGCGACACTTTCGATCATGTCGCTGTCGGCGAACCGTGCGAGTCGGGCCCTCCTGCTGCGCTGGATCCAGAAGTACAGAAAGACCAGGCCGGCGACCGCGAACAGGAACAGGAAGAACCAGATGTGCGTGAAGCCCGACAGCGGCAATGGCCCCAACACGGGCAGATTCACTAGCAGTTCCCTTCGATAACGACACAATCCCAACCCGAGAGTACAAAGGTCCGCCGGACACGCCCGGCATGCGGCACCGCCGCCACGTGCTGAGCACTCGCTCAGGCCAGCACGCGCCGGCGTCGACCCCGGACATACACTTCTGCTGTGCGCGACGTGATGGACGAAGTGCTGGCGGTCTGGCGAAACGGTGGCACAGCAGGCGTGGCCACCGTTGTGCGCACCATCAAGTCCGCCCCTCGGACGGCCGGCGCGGCGATGGTGGTCGCACCCGACGGCACCGTGGCGGGCTCGGTCTCGGGCGGCTGCGTCGAGGCCGCCGTCTACGAACTGGCCGGTGAAGTGGCCCGGACCGGGCATCCGCAGTTCCAGCGCTACGGCATCACCGACGACGACGCGTTCGCCGTGGGACTGACGTGCGGCGGCATCATCGACATCTTCGCCGAGCCGGTCTCACGCTCGACGTTTCCCCAACTCGAGGCGATCGCCGACGATATCGCGGCACACCGGCCCACGGCTGTGGCCACCGTGATCACCCACCCGGACCCGCAGCGGGTCGGCCGCAGGCTGGTGATCGGCGAGAGCACGGTCGACGGCACGCTCGGGTCTGCGCGCGCGGACGCCGCTGTCGCCGACGATGCCCGCGGCCTCCTCGGCGCGGGCCGCACCGACGTGCTGACCTACGGTCCCGACGGAGAGCGTCAGGGCGAGGGCATGGAGGTGTTCGTCGCCAGCCATGCCCCGCGGCCCCGAATGCTGGTGTTCGGGGCGATCGACTTCGCGGCGGCGCTGACCCGACAGGCGGCGTTGCTCGGGTACCGGATCACGGTGTGTGACGCCCGGCCGGTCTTCGCCACGCCTGCGCGCTTCCCCGCCGCCGATGAGGTCGTCGTCGACTGGCCGGACCGCTACCTGCGTGCCCAGGTCGCCGCGGGGACACTCGACGAACGCACCGCCATCTGCGTGCTCACCCACGATCCGAAGTTCGACGTCCCCGTGCTGGAGGTGGCGCTGCGGTTGGCGAAGGTCGGCTATGTGGGCGCCATGGGTTCCCGGCCGACGCATCTCGACCGGCTCGCCCGATTACAGGAAGCGGGCCTTACCGAGGCCCAGTTGAACCGGCTGTCCAGCCCCATCGGCCTGGATCTGGGCGCGCGCACGCCCGAGGAGACCGCGGTGTCGATCATCGGCGAGATCATCGCGCGCCGATGGGGCGGCGGTGGCCGGCCGCTTACCGAACTCGATGGCCGGATTCACCACGAAGCATCCAGAACTGCCACAAACGCCGGGGTTGACGTGCGGTAACGCCACTCTCCCTTTTTGGAATCATCCTTCTCTTGTACGATAACCAAACTCGCCGAAAATGTGATGGCGGCCACTTACACGCGAAAGCTCGAGGGAGTGCAGACGTGACTTCAACCGCCACTTCATCAGCTAAGGGGCCTGTCGCGACCCGCTATTCGGGGACCCGGGTACCGCGGGTCGAGGACACCCGCCTGCTGACCGGCAAGGGCACCTTCGTCGACGACGTCTCGCGTCCGGGGATGCTGCACGCCTGCTTCGTGCGCAGCCCCTTCGCGCGAGCCACCATCAGGGGCATCGACGTGGCGGCGGCGCTGGCCCTGCCGGGCGTGCACGCCGTGTTCACCGCGCAGGACATCAACCCCGCGGTGCAGGAGGCCTGGCACGCCGTCGCGGGCAAGGATGTCCCCGACACACCCCGGCCGCCCCTGGCCGAGGGCGAGGTGAAGTTCGTCGGCGACCCGGTCGCCCTCGTCATCGCCGACAGCCGCTACGTCGCCGAGGACGCCGTCGACCTCGTCGACGTCGACTACGAGCCGCTGCCCGCCATCGCCGACTTCCGCAAGGCCGTGGGGGGCGCCGAGGCGGGTATCCCCGTCGTGCACGACGCCTACCCCGACAACGTCGCGGGAGGCATGGCGGGTATGCCGCCCGATGAGGAGGTCTTCGCCAACGCCGCACACGTCGTCACCGAGCACATCTATCAGCAGATGTACGTCCCGGTGCCCATGGAGACCCGCGGCATGGTGGCCGAATGGACCTCGGCCACAGATGAACTCACCATCTGGGCCTCCACCCAGACACCACACGAGTTGCGTGCGTTCTCGGCCCGCCTGCTGGGCATCCCCGCCCAGGGCGTGCGGGTCATCATGCGTGACACCGGCGGCGCGTTCGGTCAGAAGGTCGTGCCGATGCGCGAGGACATGTGCATTCTGCTGGCCGCGCGCAAGGTACCGTCCGCGTTGAAGTGGATCGAGGACCGGCGCGAGAACCTGATGTCGGCTGGCCAGTCCCGCCATGTCGACGGCACAGTGCGGATGGCCTTCGACGCCGACGGCAGGATCCTGGCCGCCGATATCGACTTCGTCCAGGACGTCGGGTCCTACCCGACGCCGTACCCGGTGCTGACCACGGCGGCCATCGGCATGTTCTTCCCCGGTCCGTACCGGGTACCGAAGGCCAGCTTCAACTACAAGACGGTGTTCTCCAACACTCCGGGACTGCACGCCTACCGCGGCCCGTGGCAGTACGAGACCCTCACGCGCGAAATCCTTCTCGACTGCGCGGCCCGCAAGATGGGCATGGACCCCCTCGAGCTTCGGCGCATCAACATCCTGCGCGGCGACGAGATGCCGTTCTTCAATCCCAACGGCATGCCCTATGACCACGTCGCACCGTCGGACACGCTCGAGCAGGCGGTCAAGATCCTCGACCACGAGGGCTTCCGGAAGGAGCAGGCCGAGGCCCTGGCGCAGGGCCGCTACCTCGGGCTCGGCTTCTCCGCCTACATCGAGCCGACGGGCGCCGCGACGGGCAACCTCGCCACCGAGGGCGCCACCATCCGGATGGAGTCCACCGGGAAGATCAACGTCTACGTCAACGGCGGATCCAGCGGTAACAGCATCGAGACCACCGTCGTCCAGCTCACCGCGGATGCGTTGGGCGCCAACATTGATGACGTCGCCACCATCCAGGGTGACACCGCAGTCACGCCGTACGGCGCGGGCACGCAGGGCAGCCGCAGCGCGCCGATGACGGCGGGTGCGGTCAACGAGGCGGGCACCATCCTGCGCAATCAGATCATCGCGATCGCGGCCCAGATTCTCGGGGCCGACCCGACCACCATTGTGCTCGCGAACTCCCAGGCGAGCGTCCGCGACGATCCGGAGAAGAGCGCGAGCTTCGCCGACATCGCCTATCGCTCGTACTACGAACCCGGCCAACTCGGCGGCGTGTCACCCACTTTGGAGGCGACGGCGCGGTTCAACTCCCAGGCGATGATCCACTGGGCCAACGCCACTCACGCATGCACGTGCGAGGTGGACGTGACGACCGGGCACGTGACGCTGACCCGCTACATCGTCAGCGAGGACGTCGGACCGATGATCAACCCGAACGTCGTCGAGGGTCAGGTCGCGGGCGGAACCGTGCAGGGCATCGGTGGCGCGCTGCTCGAGCACCTCGCCTACGACGACGCGGGCAACCCGGTGGCCTCGACGTTCGTCGACTACCTGCTGCCGACCGCCACCGAGGTGCCGCACATCGAGTTCGGCCACGTCGAGATACCCGGCCCGGGTGTCGGCGGATACAAGGGCGCAGGCGAGGGCGGCGCCATCGGATCACCCCCCGCGGTCATCAACGCCATCAACGACGCACTCGCACCGCTGGGCGTCACGGTCACGCACCTTCCCGCAAGCCCCGCCACGATCGTCGACCTCATCGACCAAGCAGCCCGAAAGGACCACTAACCGTGGAACTGAACAACGAGTTCCGAGTCGCGGTCCCCGCCGCGAAGACCTGGGAGTTCATCACCGACGTCGAGCGCGTCGCGCCCTGCCTGCCCGGCGCCACCCTGTTGTCGGTCGACGGCGACGACTTCACCGGCGCAGTCAAGGTGAAGGTCGGCCCGATCACGGTGTCCTACAAGGGTGTTGCGTCGTTCCAGGAGAAGGACGCCACCGCGCAGCGGATCGTGCTCAAGGCCGAGGGTAAGGAGACGCGGGGCAACGGCACCGCCGCGGCACTCGTCACCGCCCAGCTCAAGGATGAGGGCGACGCAACCCATGTGGTGATCACCACCGATCTGGCGATCTCGGGCAAGGCCGCCCAGTTCGGCCGCGGCGTGCTGGCCGACGTCTCGGGCAACCTGATCGCGCAGTTCGCCAAGAGCCTGGAGGCCGAGCTGCTCGGCGGCGCAGCACCCGCTCCTGTGGCATCGCAGAACGGTTCCTCCTCAGCACCCCGGGCCGCGGCCGCACCGCAGGCCGATGCGGGCGACTCCGTCGACCTGCTCAAGGTTGTCGCCCTGCCGGTCGCCAAGCGATTCGGACCGGTGTTGGCCGTGGCCGCGGCGGCAGGCGCCGTCGGCTTCCTCGTCGGCAAGCGCAGGCGCCGAGCCGGCACCGCTGCCGGCGTGTTGAGCGACGATCTGGCGGCCGCGCTGGCCCGGCTGTTGTCGTGAAGGCCCAGTCATGAAAGCGGCCAACTTCGTCTATCACCGGGCCGACAGCGTCGACGGTGCGGTGAAACTGCTCGCGGAGTACGGCGACGAGGCCAAGATTCTGGCGGGCGGCCAGAGCCTGGTGGCCATGCTCGCCATGCGTCTCACCCACTTCGAGAACCTGGTCGACATCTCGCGAGTTGAGGAACTGCGCAGCATCGACCTCATCGGTGACGAGGTGCGTATCGGTGCGGCCACCCCGCACGCGTTCGTCGGCATGGATGACGAGGTCGCCGACTCAGTGCCGCTGTTGACGCGGGCCACCCCCCACATCGGACACTTCCAGATCCGGACCAGGGGCACGCTCGGCGGCGCCATCGCACACGCCGATCCCGCCAGCGAGTACGCGGCGGTGGCGCTCACCCTCGATGCCACGATCGAGGCGGCCTCATCGCGCGGGCCCCGTGAGATCCCGGCAGCGGAGTTCTTCACCGGCCTGTGGGAGACGTCGCTGGCCGCCGACGAGGTTCTCACCGCGGTGCGCTTCCCGGTGTGGTCGGGCCGCTGCGGGTTCGCCGTGCACGAGTACGCCCGGCGCCACGGCGACTTCGCCATCGCGGGCGCCACGGTCGCCGTCGAACTCGATAGCGACGAACGCGTCACCCGCTGCGGTGTCGGACTGCTCGGGCTGGGCTCGACCCCCGAGCGCGGCACACCGGCCGAGGAGGCGGTGCTCGGCCGGCCGGCGAACGATCTGCACGCCGATGAGATCGGCGCGCTGGCCATGACGGGGCTGCACGCCGTCCCGAAGGACCTGCAGGGGTCCGTGTCCTATCGCACGCGCGTCGGCGCCGCGATGGTGGCACGCGCCTGGACGGACGCGATCACGGAGGCACTCGATGCATGAACTTCCAGTCCAGGTATCGGTCAATGGCCGCCCCTACGGTGGCACGGTCGAACCGCGCGTCACGCTCGCGGACTATCTGCGCGAGAACTGCGGTCTGACGGGCACGCATCTCGGCTGTGAGCACGGGGCGTGCGGGGCCTGCACGGTGCTGCTCGACGGTCAGGCCGTGCGGTCATGCCTCATCTTCGCGGTCCAGGTGGACGGGCAGGAGGTGACCACGGTCGAGGGCATGGCCGACGCCGATGGCGAGTTGTCCCCTGTGCAGACGGCGCTGCGCGCCTGCCACGGACTGCAGTGCGGGTTCTGCACACCAGGCTTCGTCACGTCGATCACGGCGTTGCTGACCGAGAATCCCACGCCCACCGAGGAGGAGATCCGCGAGGGCCTGTCGGGAAACTTCTGCCGGTGCACGGGCTATCAGGGCATCGTCAACGCGGTGCAACAGGTCGCCCAAGCCCACACCTGACCTTTGCTGGCGTACTCTGGCCGCTGGATCGAAACGCGACAGGGAGACAGATGAGAAGCAAGCACGTCGCCGCCGCGCTGCTCGTCGCGGCCGGAGCTGCCACCGCGTGGGCCGTCCCCGCGCTCGCCGAACCCGGCCCCGGCACGGACAACGACAAGCAGATCGACGAGCTGTTCATCGATGCGATCCGCGACAAACGGCTACCGATCAAGTCGAAGGCCGATGCGATCGACCTCGCGCACTCGACCTGCGATGTGCTCGGCCGCGGCGGTTCGGTCGAGACGGCGCTGCTGCACGTCAAGAACGGCACCGAGTGGACCAAGGTCGACGACCTCACGACGTTCGGCAGCCTCGCGGTGCAGGCGTACTGCCCCGGCTCCGCACCCGGATAACCCCGAAGCGCTCAGCCCGCGAGCTTGGTGACCACCGCGGCGATCCGACGTGCCCGGGTCTGTTCCGCCTTGGCCCCCAGGACCGCCGTCACGTGTGCCTTCTGATTGCTGTAGGACAGCGCCGCCCACGCGGCCGCCGCACCCGGTGATGTGTCCAGGGCCACCCGTAGATCCGCGGGCACCTCCACAGTGCGCGGCGCGGTGTCGACCACCAACTCGACATCGATCGCGTCTCCCCCACCGATGCCCGACTCCCGTCTGCGCTCGGCGCTGAACGGGATCAGGAACCTGCCGCCCATCGGCGCGACGGTCGAGCGGTACCGGTACCCGTTGACATCCACCAAGACAGGCGGCCGCTTACCCGCGTCGAGCGCCTCCACAACGTCGGCGGGCACCTCGATGCCGGTGTTGTTGCCGTCGACGAACATCGTCGTCGAGAACCTCACGCTCCCAGAGTAGAAGTGGAGCCATGGACATGGGATTCATCGGGTTGGGCAACATGGGCGCGGCGATGGCGGAGAACCTGTTGAGGGCCGGTCACTCGGTCACCGCCCACAACCGCCGCAGAGCCAAGGTCGACGCGTTGGTTGCCGTTGGGGCACGGCCGGCTCACACCGTCGCCGAGGCCTGTCGCGATGACGCCGTGATCTCGATGCTCGCCAACGATGAGGCGGTCGAAGCCGTCACGTTCGGCGACGGCGGCATCCTCGGCTCGCTGCGCCCCGGGGCCGTGCACGTCTCGTGCTCGACGATCAGCGTCGACCTCGCCCAGCGCCTGACCGAGGCGCACGCCGAGGCGGGCCAGCGATTTGTCTCCGCACCGGTCTTCGGCCGCCCCGAGGCCGCGGCCGCCCGCAAGCTGTTCATCGTCGCTGCCGGTGAACCTGAACTGCTGCAGACGCTCTCACCCGTGTTCGACGCGCTCGGGCAGCGCACCTTCGTCGTCGCCGAGCAGCCGAGCACCGCGAACCTGGTGAAGCTGTCCGGCAACTTCCTGATCGCGTCGGTCATTGAGTCACTCGGCGAGGCGATGGCACTGATCGGCAAGGCCGGTGTCGACAAGCAGACCTACGTGGAGATCCTCACCTCGACACTGTTCGGCGCACCGGCCTACCAGGTCTACGGCGGCCTAATCGCCCGAGAGGAGTTCGAGCCCGCCGGGTTCGCCGCCACGCTCGGCCTCAAGGATGTCCGCCTGGTCCTGGAGGCCGGGGAGGACCTGCAGGTGCCAATGCCGATCGCCAGCCTGCTGCGCGATCGCTTCCTGACCCTGCTGGCCAACGGAGGCGGCGCGCTGGACTGGTCCGCGGTGGGCGCTCTGTCGGCGTGGGAGGCGGGCGGCGCCAGCCCGGTGCGTTAGGAGACCACGCCGCGCAGGCCGTCTGCGCCAAAGATCGGTTCGAGCATCGACGACATGTCCGGGCCGCGCCGCAGGCAGTGCCCACCATCGACGTTGAGCACCTGTCCGGTGATCCACGCAGCCGCGTCACTGAGCAGGAATACAGCCGTACCGGCGATATCCTCGACCTCACCCGGGCGCGGCAGCGGCGTGCAGGCCGCGTAGTCGGCGCTGATCTCCGGCGAATCCAGAATGGGCGCAACCATGTCCGTCCGGATCAGGCCGGGACGGATGCCGTTGACCCGCACCCAGGACGCACCGAGTTCGTCGGCCGCCAGCATCATCAGGTTGTCGACGGCCGCCTTGCTGGGGCCGTAGGACGCGAACCAGCGGTGGGTGTTGCTCGATGCGATTGACGAGATGCCGACGAACGAGCCGCCGCCACCGCGGACCATCTCCCGTGCGCTGTGCTTGAGCACGTACATCGTGCCGTTGACGTTGAGGTCCACGGTTTGACGCCAACCCTCGGAGTCCACCTGCGTGATGGGCCCGATAGTCAGCGACCCGCCTGCGCAGTGCACGACACCGTTGAGCCGACCGTGCCACGCGGTCGCCGCCGCGACAGCCCGGGCCACCTCGTCCTCGTTGGTCACGTCGGCGGGCTCGTATCGCGCCGTGCCGCTGCCGTCGACGGACGCGGCGTTGATCTCGTCGGCCGCGGCGGCCAGACGGTCGGCGTTGCGCCCGACGAGCATCACGTCACCGCCGGCGGCCACGACCTCGGCGGCCACACCCTTGCCGATCCCACTGCCGCCGCCCGTGACCAGAAACGTCCGATCCGCCAACGAAATCTGCACCGCTGTCCTCCGCATCAATTCGGGTTAGTCCATTCGTGCCAACAAAACTGAAACACGTTCTCGTCATCGAACCACGGCGTGGGACCGGTGCATAGGCGCGCCGCTGCCACCACTTGGCCAGCAACGCCACAGTGGCCTGTCAGCGCCCTCACAGAAATGGCACATACGCACCAGTTTTGTCGATCTTCAGCCGATGAAACGGGGCTCGTCAGCGTATCGTTTTTGGCAGTACCTCTACGACAGGAAGCACGACGATGGCGAGCCTTGAGATCTCAGTACGACGAATGGTCCTCGCAGCGGGATTCGCGGTGGCAACAGCCGCAACACCCGTGCTTGTCGCCGTGTCGACACCCTCCGTCGCGGCACCTTCGGTTGCGGACTGCCCCAACGGGGAGTCCACCGACACCTTCACCGGAGTGTGCACCCCTGATCTGGTGCCCAACTCGCCGGAATTCGGCACGACCTCGCCCGCCGGCGGCCTTCCCGAGATCAATGGCATCCCTTGCACTGGCGCCAATTCCGGCCAGTGCATCGGCCTGTCCGAGGACGCGCCACAGTTCGTTCCTCCGACGTCCTCAGTGGGCAGCAGCCCGACCGTCCACGGCGTCTCCTAGCCCTCGCAGAACGGGCGGGGAGCCCACCCAACCTCGCGCTGGCCGTAACCTCACGCGCTGTGTGATCAGGGAACTCGAAGAAGTTGTGCAGATTTCTCTCAGCTTCCATAGAATCCACTTCACGGCTCGGTCAATTACGGAAGAAAGCGTGACGATGGCGATCTTGGAGATCTCAGCTCGACGACTGATCATTGCGGGCGGGTTTGCGCTCGCGGTCGCCGCGGCTCCCGCGGTTGCCGCGTTCGCCGGGCCCTCGACGGCCCCGGCCGCGCCGCTCGCCTGTTCGGCTGGCGAGGAGGCCGATCAGTTCACCGGCGTCTGCGTACCGCACACCGTGCCGAGTTCCCCCTTCGGGAGCATCGCCGGCAACCCCGACGTCCCGGAAATCGACGGCATCCCGTGCACCGGCGCAAACAGCGGGCAGTGCATCGGCCTGGCCGAGGACGCCCCGCAGTACGTACCTCCGACGTCGTCAGTGGGCAGCAGCCCGACCGTCCACGGCGTCTCCTAATTCCCGGTCGAACTCCGGCGAATCGTCTAGTCGCCCGGAGTTCGCCTAGAATTGCGTCATGGCAGCTAAATCTGATCCGGCCGAACTCGGCGACGTGGAGCCCTTGGCCGACAGCACCGCCCGTCAGGCCAGGCGAGTTGTCGCTGCGTACGCCACCGATGCCGACGAGTGCCGCGTCTTCCTGTCGATGCTGGGTATTGGACCGGCAAAGCAAGACGCGTAGTGACCTCGGGAGACGGCGACTCCGAGATCCCCGCTAGCACTGGGGATATCGGGGACGCCGACTTCGTGGTGGTCGCCAACAGGTTGCCGATCGACATGGAGCGGCTTCCCGACGGCACCACGACGTACAAACGCAGCCCCGGTGGACTGGTCACCGCGCTGGAGCCGCTATTGCGGCGGCGGCGCGGGGCCTGGATCGGGTGGCCCGGCATCACCGACGGTGATGAGGAGCCCATCGTCGAGGACGACCTGACGATGCTGCCGGTGCGGTTGTCGGCAGACGACGTCGCCCAGTACTACGAGGGCTTCTCCAACGCCACCCTGTGGCCGCTCTATCACGACGTCATCGTCAAACCGATCTACCACCGTCGCTGGTGGGACACCTATGTCGCCGTGAACCGGCGCTTCGCCGAGGCGACGGCGAAGACCGCCGCCCAGGGCGCAACCGTGTGGATCCAGGACTATCAGCTGCAACTGGTCCCGAAGATGCTGCGCATGCTGCGGCCCGACCTCACCATCGGCTTCTTTCTGCACATCCCGTTCCCGCCCATCGAGCTGTTCATGCAGATGCCGTGGCGCACGGAGATCATCGACGGTCTGCTTGGCGCGGACCTGGTCGGATTCCACCTGCCCGGCGGCGCGCAGAACTTCATGTACCTGGCGCGCCGCCTCACCGGTGCACAAACCTCACGAGCCAGCGTCGGCGTGCGATCTCGGCTTGGTGAGGTCCAGGTGGGCTTCCGCACGGTGAAGGTCGGCGCGTTCCCAATCTCCATCGACTCCGCCGAACTCGACGGCAAGGCCCGCGACAGGCGAGTCCGGCAGCGGGCTCGCGAGATCCGCGCCGAACTCGGCAATCCGCGCAAGGTGCTCCTCGGCGTCGACCGGCTGGACTACACCAAGGGCATCAACGTGCGCCTCGAGGCGCTCACCGAGTTGTTCGAGGAGGGCCGGGCCAACCGCGACGACACCGTGCTGGTGCAGTTGGCCACGCCCAGCCGCGAACGCGTCGAGAGCTATATCGCGATGCGCGAGGATATCGAGCGTCAGGTCGGCCACATCAACGGCGAGTACGGGCGGGTGGGACACCCGGTGGTGCACTACCTGCACAAGCCTGTGCCGCGTGAGGAATTGATCGCGTTCTTCGTCGCCGCCGACGTCATGCTCGTCACTCCGCTACGCGATGGCATGAACCTGGTCGCCAAGGAGTACGTGGCCTGCCGCAGCGATCTGGGCGGCGCATTGGTGCTCAGCGAGTTCACCGGTGCCGCAGCCGAACTCAGGCAGGCCTACCTGACCAATCCGCACCATTTGGACGGCGTGAAGGACTCCATCGAGGCGGCCCTGAACCAGGACCCCGAGGAGGGGCGCCGCCGGATGCGTGCGATGCGCCGACAGGTGCTCGCACACGATGTGGACCGGTGGGCTAGAGCTTTTCTCGATGCACTCGCGGACACGCACGCCGGCACATCATCGAGCGCGGACGCCTGATCGGAGCTAGATCGGCGTGATGTACTGGATCTTCCACTGCCCGTCGACCTTCTCGTAGTCGACGCGCAGCCGGCTGCCGTCATACACGGGCTGCTTGGACTTGTCGGTCACCGTGCGGTTCATGAACACCAGAACGCTTCCCGAATTGCGTTGCGCGTCAAGCACGCCGACTCCGACGACATTCGCCTGGGAGATCACCTGACGCTCACGCGCCTGCGGGATGATGTCCTTTGTCGCCCGCTCGTCGAACTCTCTGCGGTAGTCCGGCGTCAGCAACAGCGCGGCCTGGTTGAGGCTTCCCTCGACGGTCTGGTAGTCGTAGCCGAACACGAGCGGAATCTGTTCTTGGGCAAGCGGTGCCAACTCTGCAGCCGTCTGCCGCTCGGCGTTGGCCTGCATCCGATTCCAGTACAGGTAGCCACCGGCGCCGCTGAGCACCACGAACCCGAGCGCCAGGACGGCACCGACGAACACCACCAGCCTGGTGGTCCACCGACCCATCAGTTGCCGCCGTCTGGGTACTTGAGGTCGTAGCCGGTCATGTGGCCATTGTCGTCCTCGTGCACGATGAGGCGAAGCCGGTACGGCTGGGACGGCTTGTTGACCCCGTCGATATCCGTCACGGTCACACGGGCCGACACCAACACGGATGCGTTCCCGGCGACGTTGTCGACCTTCTCCAGTGCCGCACCGCTGATCACCGCCTCCGACGTTGCTTGGGTGTCACGGAAGATCGCCTTGAGATTGTCGACGTTGTTGGACTGGCTCAACATGTCACGTAGCGGGCCGCTGGTGCCGTTGACGAAGCGGTTCACGCTCTCGTCGATGGTGTTCTGGTCGTAGCTGAACATGTTGACCACCGTCTGGCGCGCGGTGTCGACGAACCGTTGGTCCCGCTCGATCTCAGCCCGCGCATCGCGCTGCTGATCCGCCAGCAGCAGTGCCACACCAGCGAGCACGGCGACCGCGACGGCGCCCACTCCCAGTGCGATCGCGGCGACGCGACTGCGGTGCGGTTGCCTACGCGGTGGCGGTGCTGCGGGACGTCCCGCAGCCCGTTGACGCACCGTCGCCGGTGTCTCGACGCGTACGCCGGCGGGGGCCTCCCCGACGGCACCGACCGCGGGCCCGGCGGCGCGCGATGCCCGTCGCCGCGCAGCACCGATTGCCGGCTTGGGCGTCTCAGTCGCGGAGTCGCCCGAAGCCTCGTGCTCTTCTGTCATGCCTGCCTTGAATCCATCATCAGATCGACCCACGTCTCAGCGGGAACGAACTTCTCCGAGCCCGAGGCCAGGACACCCGTTCCGCCATTGGGATCGGCGAATACACCAGTCCTCGAATCGTACGTGGTGGTCGCCGGGCCGCTGGCCAGCGGTGCTGGAGGCACCTCGGCGGGCATCGGTGCCGGAGGCACGTCAGCAGGCATCGGTGGCGGAGGCACCTCAGCAGGCAAGGGGCCGGGTGGCGGCACCGGAGCCGGAGCCCCGGGTGGCGTGCGGGCGTACGGCGGAAGGACCTGGTCCGGCGGCGCAAAGAACGGCCACGGCGGCGGTGGTACACCCGGGTCACTCGGCGGGACCGGCAGCGGGAAGGGCGCGTGCGGCGCAGGTCCCGGACCGGGCGGCACCCCCGGCGGCAGCTGGACCACCGGCGGCCCCGGGTCATAGTCCGCATTCGGCGGGATGTTGGGGAACCTGTTGGCGGGCGTGATGTTGCGCGGATCGGTGATCGGCGTGCTGCCATAGGGCACCGGTGGACCCCGCCACGGATTGCTGCCGACCGGCACATAACCAACGGGGTCGCGGCACAGCTGGATGGTCGGTGCGCGCTTGCCGGGGAACTCCTGGCACGGATAGTTGCGCGCGCCACGCACCACCGACGGGTCATTCTGCGCCGTCTTGCAGTACAGATCGGTTGGCAGATCACGCAGCGTGGTGTCGGCTGGCGTGCGGATCTGCGGTGCCGGGATGAAGCCCACATTGCAGGGCGGGGCGCCGATATCGACCTTGAAGTCCAGCTTGGCGCCCTCGTCTGCGGGCAGACCGCCGCCGACGGTGACGAGAGCGGCCATCAGCGCGGGGAAGATCACCAACGCCTGCTCGATCGACTTGCGGTAGATGACGCCGATCCGGCCCGCGTTGGCGAGGTTGGCGGCCAGCATCGGGAAGTTCGGTCGAATGCCGTCGAACGTGGTGTTGGCGGCCTCGGCGGCGCCGGGCACGGTCTGCAACACGTTACGCAGCTGCGGGTCGGCTCCTGCGACCTCTGTCGTGAACCTACCCAAGCCGTCCGCCAGCGACCTGATGTCGTCACCACTGCGGATCTGCGCGTCCAGGAACGGACCGACCTGGTCGATCAGCGCGGTGGTCTGGCCGTAGTTCGCATTGGCCTCATCGATGAGCAGCCGGGATGACTGGATCAGTCGGGCCAGCTCAGGCCCGGAACCGTTGAACGCCTTGAACGTCTCCCGAAGCAGATCCTGGATCCGACTGTCGCCGATGCTGTTCACCAGGTTGTCGGCCTGCGTAAGCAGGCTGGAGATGTCCTGCCCGATGGCGGTGCGGCTCACGTCGATAGTGGCGTTGTTACCGAGGGTCTTCGCGGCCGGATCGTCCGGCGGCACGAGGTCGATGTACTGCTCGCCGATCGCCGACACGCTCTTGACCGTCGCCGTGACGTTCTCCGGCACGGGGAACTCGGTGTTCAGTCGCATGCCCGCGACCACGCCGTCCTTCGACAGCCCCACCGACTCGACCCGCCCGATCGTCACGCCACGGTAGGTGACGTTGGCGTTCTCATACAGCCCGCCGCCTGCCACGAAGTTCGCCGTCACGTTGTAGGAGCCGATGCCCAGGGCCGACGGCACGTGCAGGTAGAACGCCGAGATCGCGCCGACGCACAGCACTGTCACTATCGCGAAGATCGTGAGCTGTATCCGAATGAGTCGATCCCGCATTTACGGCCCCTCTCCGTGTTGCGTGGCCGCGCCCGCAGGGATCTTGAACGGGTCTGCGGCCTGCCCGGACAGGTTCGACATGGCTCCGGTGAGGAAGTCCGGCGGATTGATGACCTCGCTCATCCGCTTCATATTGGGATCAAGGCCCTTCGATGTGGTGAAGACCGTCTCGCCAGTGCGCCGGACCGTCAGGTCGAACGTCGCGAACACGTTCAGGTAGTCGCCACGCACCGCGTTGCGCAGGTACTTGTAGTGGAACGGGAACGTCGGCAGGAACTCCAGGTCCGAGATGAGGTCGTCGGCATTGTCGTTGAGCGCCTTGACGATTGGGTAGACATCCTTGAAGTCCGCCGCGAAGTCGTCCTTAATATTCGACAGCACGTTCGAGGCCACGCCTGCGAATGTGCGCAGTGCCGTGAAGGCATCCACGATATTGCCGCGATTGGCATTGAGGACTTTCAGTGCCTCGGGCAGGGTGTCGAGTGACCGGCCGAGATTGTCCTTGCTACGGGCCAGGATGCCGGCGAAGCGATTCAGCCCGTCCGCCGCGGCGATGATGTCGGTCGTCTGCTTGTCCAGGGACCCGGTCAGTTCGGCCAGTCTCGGGATGAGGTCGACGAAACTACCCGCTCGGCCCGCCACGGCGGCGTAGGCCTCGTCGGTGATGTCCTGCAGCGCACCGAGATTGCCCTTGTTCACCACGACACCGAGCGATGAGAGCACCTCCTCAGTGGTCGGATAGCGTCCGGTCTGCGACATCGGGATGTTCGAACCCTCCCGAAGTCTGCCCTCGGAGGCCTTGCCCACTGGGCTCGCCAGTGCGACGTGCTGCGAGCCCAGCAGCGACGTCTGTGCGACCGTCGCTGTCGCGTTGTCCGGCAGGTCGACGTTGCCGTCCATCGATAGCTTGACCGCAGCGAAGAAGCTGCCATCGGGCCGCTGCACGGCTTCGATACCCGACACGCTGCCGACTGTGACGTCATCGACCATGACCGGCGAGTTCTGCGGCAGCGTCGCGACGTCCGGTAGTTCCACCGTGATCGTGTAGGAGCCCTTGCCGTGGCCGGCGGTGCCCGGCATGTCCAGCGAGTTGAGGCCGCCGAACGAGCAGCCCGCGAGCAGCACCGCCCCCGACCCGATCGCGAAGGTACGACACGTGGTCCGTAGCACCTTGTCACCCATCGTGTGTGAACGCCGCGTGTTTGGACGCCGCTTGTTTGAACACCGCATGGCTAGCCACCCGCTGTCTCGGCCGGTGCCGGCCCCGGCAGTGGGCCTGCGCCCATCGGCGGGGGTGCGGGCACCGGACCCGCGGGCGATATCTGACCCGTCACCGCGGGCGGCGGCAGGATCATGTCGCTGAGCATTCCGTCGGGACTCGGCGTCGGCGGGGTCACACCGGGCGCAGGCTGCCACTGCAGGTAGGGCACCGGCGTCTGCGCCTTGGCCTCAGTCTGAGGGGTGTCGTAGATGATTTGCCCCTTGTAGGCGGTGATGCTGTTGATCGGGTGGAACATCACGGGCGGGTAATTCACCGCGAGGCGTTTGAGCACGGGGCCCATGCGCTGGCGGCAGATCTCCGCACGCTTGTAGTTGTCCGGCGATGCGCCAACGTCCAAGGTGCCACCGCAGATGAACTGCACGGGGTTGCCGAAGTTGGGCAGCGACAGAAGACCGCCGACGGTGCCCTGCGCCGGGTTGTAGATGTTGTAGAAGTTGGCCAAGCCGTTGGGCGTGATGTGCAGGATCTGTTCGATGTCATCGCTGTGCTCGGTAAGCAGGGTGGTGAACTCGGTCAGCTTGCCGACCTGGCCGATCAGCGCCGTGTTGTTCTCCGTAAGCAGGCCCTTGACGTCGGATAGTGCCTGATTCAGCGCGCCCATCGTCTGGTCGAGATCTTGTGAACTGTCGGCCAGCACCTGTGACACCGATGCCACGTGGTTGGAGAACTGCACGATCTGCTCGTTGCTGTTGGAAAGCGCGTTCACCAGCACCTGCAGGTTGCGCACCGTGCCGAACAGGTCGGAACTCGAGTCACCGAGCCGGCCGGCAGTCTGCGACAGTTCGCGCAGGGCGTTTCGGAACGAGTCGCCGTTGCCGTCGAATGTGTCCGCGGCCTGGTTCACGAACTCCGACAGCGGCCCCTGGACCCCGCCCTCTTTCGGGCCGAGTTGTGCGCTGAGCTCGGTGAGCTGCTCCTTGACCTCGTCCCACTCAACGGGGACACCCGTCCGGTCCAGCCCCACCTCGGCGCCGTCGGCCATCACTGGACCGTCGGTGTAGGCGGGCGTGAACTGAACGAACCTGGCAGACACCAGATTCGGCGCTATGACGAGCGCGCGGGCGTCGGCGGGCAACTTCACACCGTCGCGGATGGTCATGGTGACCTTGACATCGCGAGCCCGAGGCTCGATCGAGTTGATCGTGCCGACCGGAACCCCGACGACGCTGACATTGTCGCCCGGGTACAGCCCGACCGCGGTCGGGAAGTATGCCACCACCTCATGGCCGGCACGCGACGGCCACACCGTGTACACGCCGGCGGCCAGAAGTGCGACGAAGGCTACCGTCAGCGCGGGTCGCACCCAGTGCGGCAATCTCGATTGCGAATTCTGCTGTGTCATGGTGACTTCGGCCTTACTATCAGGCGCTCGGAGACGAGTCCCTTCAGATAATCACCCAGGCTGTCGGGCAGCTTGCCGGGCTGGAAGTAGGTGTCAAGCAGGACTTCCGAGATGGTCGCTGGCGGCAGGCCGTAGAGGTTGATCTGGAAGCCCGGCCCCGAGGCGACGACCTCGCCGAGCGCGGTGGCGTACGGCGGCAGCCTGCGCAGGGCCTCTCCGATGTGCTCCTTGCGCTCAAGCAGGTTGTCCATCACCAGGTTGAGCTTCTGCAGCGCGGGCCCGAACTCACGCCGGTTGTCGGCGACGAAGCCGGATAGCTGGTGCGACACATCGTCGATACCGGAGATGAGGTTGCTCAGTGCCTGGCGGCGCTCATCGAGAGCAGCGAACAGCAGGTTGCCGTCGGTGATGAGCTGGTTCACCTGGCCGGAGCGCTGGGCCAGCGTGTCGGACACCCGCTTCGCATGTGCCAGCAGCTGATCCAGCGCCTCGTCGCGGGCGTTCAGGCTCCGCGACAGGTTGGCGACGCCGTCGAGCGCGCCGCGCAACTGCGGGGTGGCGTCGCGCAGCGTGGACGTCAGAGTCTGCAGCGCCTGCTCGAACTTCGGCTTGTCCAGCGCGCTGGCGTTCTGGCCGAGGTCTTGCAGAGCGGTATTGAGCGTGTAGGGAGTCGTGGTGCGGCCCAACGGGATGACCGTGGAGCTGCCCGAGCCCTTCGGGGTCACCGAGATCGACTTCTGCCCAAGCACAGTGTCCGTCTTGATCGACACCAGCGACTGGTCGCCCACCCTGATCTTGCGGTCGACGGTGAACGTCACCTCAGCCGAGTCGCCAGCCAGCTCGACCGACGACACCTTGCCGACCTTGATACCGGAGACGGCGACATCGTTACCGGGCGTTATGCCGCCCGCGTCGGCGAAGTACGCCTGGTAGTTCTTGCCCTGCGGCCAGAACGGCAGGCTGGTGTAGCCGAAGGACACCAGTACCAGGCACGCCACCAAAGCGATGCCGAAGATCCCGGTGCGCGTGGCGTTGCCACCATCGGGTCTAGCCATTGTCCGAACACCTCCCCTTCGATGGATCGGGCGGGCCACCGAACGGGACGAGGATGTCGCTGCCCGCGGGGCCGGGGATCTTCAAGCGAACCGAGCAGTAGTAGATGTTGAAGAACGACCCGTAGGCACCGAGCGCATTGAGCCGCAGGTAGTTCTCGGCGAGCGGTTCGATGACCTTGTTGACGTCTTGCTTGCGCTCATCGAGACGCTGCGCCAACGGTCGAACGTTCTCGAGCACACCCTGAATCGGTCGCCGGCTCTTCTCCAGCATGGTGGTGAGGTCATTGGTGGCCGACGCCAACGGTGGGATGGCCCCGGCGACCGGGTCGCGGTTCTCCGCCAGCCCCGTCACGAGCTGCTGGAGTTGGTCGACGCTCGCATCGAATTGCGCACCCTTCTCATCGACCGTGCTGAGGACGGTGTTGAGGTTGTTGATGACGTCGCCGATCAGCTGATCACGGGATGCCAGATCCTGGGTGAACGAACTGGTCGAGGCCAGCATGTTCGACAACGCGCCGCCCTGGCCCTGCAGCAGTTCGATGACGGCGTTGCTGACCTCGTTGACCTTCCCACCGTCCAGTCCCTTGAGCACTGGCCGAAGCCCGCCGAGCAGGGCATCCAGGTCCAGAGCTGGCTGAGTGTTCTCCTTGGCAATGGTGTCACCAGGCGCCAACTTGCGCAGGTCGCCTGGGCCGGAGGTGATCTCGAGGTAGCGATCGCCCACCAGGTTCTGGTAGCGCACGACGGCCTTGGTCGACGTGTACAGCTGGTAGCGGTTGTCCACGTCGAACTCGACGTCGACGGTGTTGTCCGGGTTGAGGGCGACCTTCTTGACCGAGCCAACCGGGACACCCGCGATCCGGACATCCTGGCCGGACTTCAGCCGTGACGAATCACTGAACGTCGCGTGGTAGGAGCTGCCCGACGCGAACCGGAACTGACCGAACACCACGACCAGACCCGCGGCCACCACGAGCATGGCGACGGTGAAGATGCTGACACCGACGACTGTCCTATCGGCCTTCATCAGTAGTCATCCCGTTCTGCGTATGCGCCGTGGAACAGGAACTGCAGCGTCGACGGCGCGTCGAACTGCAACTCGGTGTTCGGCTGGTAAGGCACGTAGGCGTTGTCGGTGACCAGGAACGGCGTGTGGTACCACGACCCGCCGTACTGCTTGGTCGGCACGTTCGGAAGGCCGCGGCAGTTCGGGCCGCCGGAGGCGTTCACCATCGGCAGGCTCTCGGGGAAGGTGTAGTCAGGAGAGCCGGGAATGAAGCTCGACGCGACGAACAGGCCCGGCCGGATACCACCGATGACGGGGGCGAATGTCCTCAACGCCTGTGCCGAGCCCTGCAGGAAGCAGCCGAACACTGGTGAGTAGTCGCCCAGCACCTTCAGCGGAGCACGCAGACGCTGAATGGCCGCGATCAAATCGTCGGCGGCGGGTTCGAGCGTCGCGGTGCCATTGGTGGCCAGCCCCGTGGCGGCGAGCAGGGCGGCGTTCAGGTTCTCCTGCTCATCGATGACCGTCTGGCTGATCGTCGGCGCGTTGTCGAACACCGTCACCAGATCGGGTGCCGCGTCACCGTAGATGCCGGTCACCACCGCAGCCTTCTGGAAGTCCTCCTGCAACGTCGGCAGCTTCGGATTGAGCTGCTGCAGGTAGTAATTCAGGCCCGCGAGGGTCTCCCCCATGTTGTCGCCGTTGCCACGCAATCCCTCACCGAGCGCGGTGATGGTGGCGTTGAGGTTGATCGGGTCGACCTTCTTCAACACGTCGGTAAGCGTCTGGAAGAGAGTGTTGACCTCGAGCTGCACATCCTTGGCCGCCACCGTGGCGCCGGGCCGCAGCGACTCGCTCTTGGGATCGGCGGGCGGCAGGAACTCGACGGCCTTCGCGCCGAACACCGTGGTGCCGCCGATCTTCACCGTGGCGTTGGACGGGATGTAGCGCATCTGGTTGCTGTCGATCGACAGCGTCAGTTTGGCCTCGTTGCCCGCGTACTGGATGTCGGAGACCTTGCCGATCTGGATCCCGCGGTACTTGACCTTGGCGTCGCGTTCCATCACCAGGCCCGCGCGTTCCGACGTCACCGTCACGGTGTCGGTGGAGGTGAACGCCGCCGTGTACGACAGATACGTGAACACCGCGGCTGCGAGGACGACAGCCGCAAGAATCGCAGCCGCGATCCTCACATGGCTGCGCTTCGCCTCGATGTCCGACATGTACGTCCCGCCCTATCCCGAGAGGTTGAAGTTGCCCGACGCCCCGTAAACCGCGAGCGAGATGAACAGGACGATGGTCACGACCACGATGAGCGAGGTCCGCACGGCCTGGCCGACCGCGATGCCGACGCCGACAGGGCCGCCCGACGCGTTGTAGCCGTAATAGGTGTGCACGAGCATGACCGCAACGGACATGACGATGGCCTGAAGGAACGACCACAAGAGGTCGCTGGGCACCAGGAACGTGTTGAAGTAGTGGTCATACAGACCCGCGGATTGCCCGTTGATGTACACCGTCGTGAAACGGGCCGCGAAGAACGCCGCTAGCACCGAGAGTGCGTACAGGGGCACGATCGCGATCAGGCCGGCGATGATGCGCGTGGACACCAGATAGGACACCGAGTGCACGGCCATCGCCTCGACGGCGTCGATCTCCTCCGCCACCCGCATCGCCCCCAGCTGCGCGGTGGTACCCGCACCGATGGTGGCCGCTAGTGCGATGCCCGCGATGACCGGAGCCACGATGCGCACGTTGAGGAACGCCGACAGGAATCCGGTCAGGGCCTCGATGCCGATATTGCCCAGCGACGAGTAGCCCTGCACCGCGATGACGCCGCCCGAGGCGAGCGTCATGAACGCCGCGACGCCGACGGTGCCGCCGATCAACACCAGTGCGCCGGTGCCCATCGTCATCTCGGCGATCAGGCGAATGGTCTCCTTGCGGTACCTGGTCAGCGCGTTGGGGATGTAGCGGACCGACTCGCCATAGAAGAGTGCCTGCTCTCCGATGGTGTCGACCACCTTGGGCACACCGCGGAACATGCGGCGGAAGCGAAGTGTCGCATCGAAACTCATCAGAACGCCTCGTTCTTCGCGCAAGCGCTCATCAGCGGCTGTTCGTTCTTCGCGCAAGCGCTCATCAGCGGTCCAGCACTCTCACGCCGACCGCAGTCATGATCACATTGATCACGAAGAGGCAGATGAACGCGTAGACCACGGTCTCGTTGACCGCGACGCCCACGCCCTTGGGGCCACCCTGCACGGTGAGGCCTCGGTAGCAGCCCACCAGCCCGGCGAACACTCCGAAGAGCAGCGCCTTGACCATCGCGAGAACCAGCTCGCCAAGGCCCGTCAGGATGGTCAGGCCGTTGATGAAGGCGCCGGGGTTGACCCCCTGCAGGAACACCGAGAAGGCGTAGCCGCCCGCGATTCCGATAGCGCACACGAGGCCGTTGAGCAGCAGGGCCACGAATGTCGACGCGAGCACGCGTGGAACCACCAGCCGCTGGATCGGATCGATGCCAAGCACGCGCATCGCGTCGATCTCCTCGCGGATCGTGCGGGCACCCAGGTCGGCGCAGATGGCCGTCGCGCCGGCTCCGGCGACCACCAGCACCGTCACGACGGGACCGAGCTGGGTGATGGTGCCGAACGCGGTTCCCGCGCCGGACAGGTCCGCGGCGCCGATTTCGCGCAGCAGGATGTTGAGCGTGAATGCCACCAGGACGGTGAACGGGATGGCCACCAGCAGAGTCGGTACGAGAGAGACGCGAGCGATCATCCACGTCTGATCGAGGAACTCACGGAACTGGAACGGTCGTCGCCACATCTTGGCGAACGTGTCCAAGGACATCTCGACGAACCCGCCAACGGCTCGCGCCGGAGCCGCAAGCTGTTCGATCAACCTCGGCTCCATTTCTTTGGGACGGGACTGTTGAAGTAGTTACGGCGAAGGCCAAGAAGTTGCCCGCCGGAACGGCCTTCCCACCCCTTGGTTAAGCACTGTTCTTAGTGAGCCCGGTCATATTAACTAGAACACGTTCGCAGTGTCAACGAACGGTGAAATCAGTGGGAATCGCCCTATTTGCGCTGGTCAGGACATGTGTGACACAGATCATTCTGAAACGTGTTCTAGTCGATTGTCAGAATTGACGCTCTAGACCGTCAATCTTCGGCCGCCATGAGGGCGCTGGCCGAGAATCCCACGTCGGGGTCCCGTTCAGCAAAGTACTGCCCCAGAGTCGCGTCAAGATCGTTTGCGGCCCATGCGCCGGAGTCCGCCGTGAACCGCTTCTCCACCGTCGGTGCCGCGACCAGAGTCACGGTTGGACCGTAGACAATGAAGAGCTGTCCGTTGACTCCCTCAGAGGCCGGAGAGGACAGGAATCGGACCAGATTGACGACGTGCTCGGGTGACAGCGCGTCGACCTCGCCGTCGGCGAGTTCGGGTACCGCGCCGAAGACGTCGGCGGTCATCGCAGTTCTCGCCCGCGGCGCGATCGCGTTCGCCCGGACGCCGTACCGGCCAAGGGCACGCGCGGCCGTCATCGTCAGAGCGGTGATGCCCGCCTTGGCGGCGCCGTAGTTCGCCTGCCCGACGGGACCGACCAGCCCGGCCTCCGACGAGGTGTTGACGATGCGCCCGTACACGGTGCCGTTGTTCGCCTTCGCCTTATCGCGCCAATACGTCGCCGCGTTCCGGGTCAGCAGGAAGTGCCCGCGAAGATGGACCGCGATCACAGCGTCCCAGTCCTCGTCGGTCATGTTGAACAGCATCCGGTCGCGAGTGATGCCCGCGTTGTTCACCAGGATTCCGAGACCGCCGAGCCCGTCGGCGGTCGCGACGAGTTCATCGGCGGTGGAGCGCTCGCTGATATCGCCGGCCACCGCGACACCCTTGGCGCCCGCGGCCGCGATCTCGTCGAGAACGTCCGACTTGTCCAGTGCCTGGGCGATGTCGTTGACCACCACAGTCGCGCCCTGGCGCGCCAATCCGATGGCCTCGGCACGACCCAGGCCCCCGCCCGCACCGGTCACAACCGCGACCAGTCCGGACAGATCGCCACCGCTGGAGTGCTGATTGTCGTTCGTCAATTTATGAATACCTCTAGTCTCTGCGATTCAGGGCTGCTCGGGGACACTCGGCGATGGACTGCTCGGCCGCGTCCACCAGATCTTCGGGCACTGTATCCACCTTGACGACGGCATAGTCCTCGTCGTCAAGATCGAACAGGTCGGGGGCGATACCCACACACACTGCATTGCCCTCGCAGCGATCACGGTCTACTTCAACTCGCATGACAACCTCCTCGCAGACACTGGACGGACGGCCCGCAGTCGATAACGGGAAGGATACGACTCCGCCGCACCGAAGGCAGGTAGATCACCGGCCTGGATTCCAAGACTAGAACGTGTTACAACCGGAGTGATCGAAGGGTCCCCGGTGGCCGTCGAACAAGTCCCCGACGAGTGAGGAAATCCCAATGCGGATCGGCTACAACCCAGAGCAGGAAGAGTTGCGACGCGAGTTGCGCGCGTACTTCACCAAGCTGATGACACCCGAGCGCGCCGACGCGCTCCGCTCCAGCGACGGCGAGATGGGGCGTGGCAACGTCTACCGCGAGACCGTCGCGCAGATGGGTAAGGACGGCTGGCTGACGCTGAGCTGGCCGAAGGAGTTCGGCGGACAGGCCCGTCCGCCGATGGACGGTCTGATCTTCAACGACGAGGCCTCCATCGCCAATGTGCCGGTGCCATTCCTGACGATCAACAGCGTCGCGCCGACCATCATGGCGTTCGGCACCGAGGAGCAGAAGAAGTTCTTCCTGCCCAAGATCGCGTCCGGCGACCTGCACTTCGCGATCGGCTACTCGGAGCCCGGCGCGGGCACCGACCTCGCCGCGCTGCGCACCACCGCGGTACGCGATGGTGACGACTACGTCATCAACGGCCAGAAGATGTGGACGAGCCTCATCGCCTACGCCGACTACGTCTGGCTGGCCGTGCGCACCAACCCCGAGGCCAAGAAGCACCGCGGTATCTCGATGCTGATCATGCCGACGACGGCCGAGGGCTTCTCCTGGACACCGGTGCACACCATGTCCGGCGTCGACACCAGCGCCACCTACTACCAGGATGTCCGGGTTCCGACGTCCAGCCTGGTGGGCGAGGAGAACGCCGGCTGGAAGCTCGTCACCAACCAGCTGAACCACGAACGCGTGGCCCTGGTCTCGGCGCAGCCGATCTTCTCCGCACTCGACGGAGTTCGCGAATGGGCGCAGAACACCAAGGACGCGCACGGCAAGCGGCTGATCGACTCGGAGTGGGTGCAGCTCAACCTCGCCCGGGTGCACGCCAAGGCCGAGGTACTCAAGCTCATCAACTGGGAACTGGCCTCCACTGAGGCCGCGCCCTCACCCGCCGACGCGTCGGCAGCCAAGGTCTTCGGTACCGAGCTGGCCACCGAGGCCTACCGCCTCCTGATGGAGGTCCTGGGCACGGCCGCAACCCTGCGCACCGACACCCCCGGCGCGCTACTGCGCGGTCGCGTCGAGCGCATGCACCGCTCCTGCCTGATCCTCACGTTCGGCGGCGGCACAAACGAGATCCAGCGCGACATCATCGGCATGGTGGCCCTCGGGCTGCCCCGGGTCAACCGCTAACCGGCGATCCAAGGACACGAGGAAAAGAACATGGACTTCACCACAACTGAGGCAGCCACCGACCTGGGTGGCCTGGTGCGCACCATCACCGAATCGGTGTGCACGCCGGAACACCAGCGCGAGTTGGACGGGCTCGACCAGCGCTTCGACCGCAACCTGTGGACCAAGCTGATCGACGCCGACGCACTGTCGACCACCGCGCCGGAGGCGTTGGGCGGCGGCGGGTTCGGCGTTCTCGAGGAGGTCGCGGTGTTGGTCGCCCTCGGGCGGCAGATGGCCGCCGTGCCCTACCTGGAGTCGGTCGTGCTCGGCGCGGGCGCCCTGGCCAAGTTCGGAACGCCTGCGCTGCAGGCCGACTGGGCCACCCCTGCGATCGCTGGCGAGAAGATCCTGACCGTTGCACTCGACGGCGACATGGGTCAGGGCCCGGTTCAGGCAACCGCCAGCGGCGCCGGGCACCGTCTGACGGGGACCCGCGCGCTGGTCGCCTATGGTCCGGTCGCCGACGCGTTCCTGGTACCCGCCGAGACGGAGTCGGGCGTGACGGTGTTTCTCGTCGCGGCCACCGATGCCGGGGTGTCGGTGGAATCACTGAGCACCACGGGCCATGGCAGCGTGGCACACCTGGACCTGCAGGGTGTCGAGGTCTCCGCCGACCGCGTGGTCGGCGGGCAAGACGTGCTCGACTGGCTGAGGACCCACGGCACGTTGGGCCGCAGCGCATTTCAGCTCGGGGTCGTCGAGCGCGCTCTGGAGCTCACGGCCCTGTACGCCCGCGAGCGTGAACAGTTCGACCGGCCGATCGGCAGCTTCCAGGCCGTCTCGTCGCGCCTGGCCGACGGGTACATCGACATCAAGGGCCTGCGCCTGACCCTGACCCAGGCGGCATGGCGGCTCTCAGAGGATCTGCCGGCCGACCTCGAGGTCAGCAGTGCGGCATTCTGGGCTGCCGAGGCTGGCCACCGGGTGGCCCACACCGCGGTGCACGTGCACGGTGGCGTGGGCATCGACACAGACCACCCCGTGCACCGGTACTTCCTGGCGGCCAAGCAGACAGAGTTCGCGGTCGGCGGAGCCACCGGTGCGCTGCTGCGCATCGGCCGCGAACTCGCCGAGACGCCCGCCTGAACCAGGTGACCACCCCGCTCAACCCGACGGTCGGTGACCTGGTGCTGCCGCTTGCCGGCGTCACCGACCGCGGAGTGCACGACGGCGAGAACTTCATCAGCTGGCGCGACCACATCGCGTCGGCCGCCGTGCTCGCTGCTGCGCTGAGGGCAAGGTTGGATCCCAACAGGCCACCGCACGTCGGTGTCCTGCTGGGCAATACACCGTTCTTCTCCAGCGTGCTGGTCGCGGCGGCGCTGGAGGGACTGGTCGTGGTTGGCCTGAACCCGACCCGCCGCGGTGCGGCACTGGCCCGCGACGTCGCGCACGCCGACTGCCAGGTGATCCTCACCGACGATGTCGAGGCGTGGGCGTCATGCGATCCCGGGGTTGCGGTCATCGACGTCACATCAAAGGGGGTCGAATCCGAGGGCGTCGAATCCAGCGACTGGACGGCCGAACTCGAGGCACACCGCGGTGCGCCCGTCACGTTCGCCGATGCCGATCCCGGCGATCTCTTCATGCTGATCTTCACCTCCGGGACCAGCGGCGAGCCCAAGGCGGTACGCATCACCCACGACAAGGTGGCCGTGCCCGGCGTGATGCTCGCGCAACGGTTCGGGCTCGGGGCCGCCGACGTGTGCTACCTGTCGATGCCGTTGTTCCACTCCAATGCGGTGCTGGCCGGGTGGGCCGTCGCAGTGGCCGCCGGCGCGTCGATCGCGTTGCGGCGCAAGTTCTCCGCATCACAGTTCATCCCGGACATCCGGCGCCACGGCGCGACGTATGCGAACTACGTCGGCAAGCCACTGTCCTATGTCCTGGCGACGCCGCCGCGCGACGACGACGCTGACAACCCGTTGCGGATCCTGTACGGCAACGAGGGCGCGCCGCGTGACCTGGTGCGGTTCAGCGAGCGGTTCGGCGTCACGGTCGTCGACGGCTTCGGGTCCACCGAGGGTGGCGTCGCCATCGCCCGGACACCCGACACTCCCGCGGGTTCGCTCGGTCCGCTGACCGACGAGGTCGCCATAGTCGACGTCGAGACGGGTGCGCCGTGCCCACCGGGCAAGGTGGGCGAGTTGATCAACCCGACCGGGCGTGGCTGGTTCCGCGGCTACTACCGCGACGAGGGCGCCGAGGCCGAGCGGATGGCCGGCGGCGTCTACCACACGGGTGATCTGGCATACCGCGACGAGGACGGGTACGCGTACTTCGCCGGACGTCTGGGCGACTGGATGCGCGTCGACGGCGAGAACCTCGGCACCGCACCGATCGAACGAATTCTGCTGCGCCACCCCGACACCATCGAGGTGGCGGTCTATGCCATCCCCGATCCGGCGGTCGGCGACCAGGTGATGGCCGCGCTGGTACTGCGCGACGGTGTCGAGTTCAGTCCCGAGGGGTTCATCGGATTCCTCACCGAACAACCCGATCTCGGCCCCAAGCAGTGGCCATCGTTCGTCCGGATCGGCACGAACCTGCCCCGCACCGAGACGTTCAAGGTCATCAAGCGGCTGCTGTCGGCGGAGGGAACCGACTGCACCGACGCGGTGTACCCGATCGCCCGGCCATGACGCTCCCCCGAGTTCGGCTCTCTGAGCTGGGTTCGGACCCCGTCTCGGTGCTGCGACTGGTGACACCTGGGTGCCCCTACACGGCGTTCGAGGAAAGTGGCGCCAATGTGCTGGTCTTCGACATCGACCGCCTCGCCGTCGACGATGATTGTGTGATGACCGAGAGTTGGCTCAAGGTGATCTACCCGGGCGTCGCCGCCCAGCAGGTCGGCGACTACGCCCATGCCTGAGCCTCGCAACGACATCGCCACAATGCTGCTCGATCGCATCGGCGATGAGCGGCTCGGGCTGCGGACCCGAACCCAGGACTGGTCCTGGGACGAGGTGGTCCGCGAATCGGCCGCGCGCGGTGCGCTGGCCGAGGCGCTTCGGGCCGACGGCCCGTTCCACATCGGCGTGCTGTTGCAGAACGTGCCTGACTTCATCTTCTGGCTCGGCGGGGCAGCCCTGGCCGGTGCCACCATCGTGGGCATCAACCCCACCCGTGGCAGCACCGAACTGGCCGCCGAGATCCGGCACGCGGACTGCCAACTGATTGTCACCGACAGCTCGGGCATGGCGCGGCTGCGCGAGCTCGACCTCGGCCTCGACGCCGACCGGTTCCTGGTGATCGACGATCCGGCGTACCTGTCAGCGGTGGCCGCGCGCCGTACCGAACCCATCGGGACGAGCGCGGGTCCCGACTCACTCGTGCTGCTGCTCTTCACCTCCGGTACCACCGGCACGTCCAAGGCGGTCCGCTGCACGCAGGGACGCCTGGCGGCGGTGGCGTACGCGGCGACGGACAAGTTCGGTCACGTGCGCGAGGACGTCGACTACTGCTGCATGCCGTTGTTCCACGGCAACGCCATCATGGCGCTGTGGGCGCCAGCGCTCGCCAACGGCGCGACGGTCTGCCTCACCCCGGCGTTCTCGGCGTCCGGATTCCTGTCCGATGTCCGGTTCTTCGGCGCGACGTTCTTCACCTATGTCGGCAAGGCGCTGGGCTATCTACTGGCCACCCCCGAGGAACCGGATGACGCCGACAACACGCTGAACCGGGGCTTCGGCACCGAGGCCTCCCCGGACGATCAGGCCGAGTTCCGGCGACGGTTCGGCGCGCAGCTCTTCGAGGGCTACGGGTCCAGCGAGGGCGGCGCGGTGGCCACGGTGGTGCCCAACGCGCCCGCGGGTGCACTCGGGCGTCCGGCACACGACGACGTGGCGATCGTCAATCCCCAAACACTCCACGACTGCCCGCGGGCGATCCTCGATCCGCACGGTCGGGTGACCAACGCCGACGCCGCGATCGGGGAGATCGTCGACAAGAACGGATCACGCAGTTTCGAGGGTTACTACAAGAACGACGGCGCCGACGCCGAGCGGGTGCGCAACGGCTGGTACTGGAGCGGTGACCTCGGCTACATCGACGAGGCCGGCTTCCTGTACTTCGCCGGACGCCGGGGCGACTGGATCCGAGTCGATGGCGAGAACACGTCGGCCCTGGTCATCGAGCGGGTCCTGCGCCGTCATCCGAGGGTTATCGCGGCAGGCGTGTACGGAGTGCCCGATCCCCGCTCGGGCGACCAGGTGATGGCGGCACTCGAGGTTGCCGATCCGGACAGCTTCGACATCGGCGCTCTGGCGAGCTATCTGACTGCGCAGAATGACCTGGGTAGCAAGGGAATTCCACGGCTCATCCGGCTCTCTGCGGACCTACCGGTGACCGGGTCGAACAAGGTGCTCAAGCGCGACCTCCAGGCGCAGCGCTGGCGTTGCGACGAACCGGTCTACCGCTGGATCGGTCGGGACCACCCCGAATACCACCGGATGACCGATGGGGACAAGCGCGAACTTGACGATGAATTCATTCGACATGGAAGGGAAAGCCTTGTCTGACTGGGATACCGAGGTCGACGTCATCGTGGCCGGTTCTGGTGCCGGTGGGGTCACCGGCGCCTACACCGCTGCCCGGGAGGGACTCGACGTCATTCTGGTCGAGGCGACCGAGAAGTTCGGCGGCACAACCGCATACTCCGGTGGCGGCGGCATGTGGTTTCCCGTCAATCCGGTGCTGCAGCGCGCCGGCACGGACGACACCATCGACGATGCGTTGGAGTACTACACCGCCGTGGTCGGCGACCGGACCCCGCGCGCACTGCAGGAGACCTACGTCCGCAGCGGCGCACCGCTGATCTCCTACCTCGAACAGGACGACCTGCTGAAGTTCCAGCTGCTGCCCTGGCCGGACTATTTCGGCAAGGCCCCCAAGGCGCGCGCCGACGGTATGCGGCATATCGCCGCCAAGGCGCTCAAGGTGGCCGCGGCGCCGGATCTGCGCGAGTTGATCCGCGGGCCGCTCGACTCTGATCGCCTCGGCGCGCCGCAGCCCGACGACTACTTCGTGGGCGGCCGCGCCCTGATCGCCCGATTCCTCATCGCGACAAGGCAATACCCGCACAGCTCGGTGCTGCTGAACACCGCGCTGACCGAACTGGTCGTCGAGGACGGCGCGGTGGTGGGCGCCATCGTGGAAACCGCAGGCAAGCGCACCGCCATCCGAGCGCGTCGCGGCGTGTTACTGGCCGCGGGTGGCTTCGAGAACAACGACGAGATGCGGGCGCGCTACGGTGTTCCCGGGTCCTCCCGGGACACCATGGGCCCGTGGGGCAATCAGGGCCTGGCGCATCTGGCGGGGATCGAAGCCGGCGCCGACACCGACCTGATGGATCAGGCCTGGTGGTCGCCTGGCCTGACTCACCCGGACGGACGCTCGGCATTCGCACTGTGGTTCACCGGCGGCATCTTCGTCGACCGCGACGGCAAGAGATTCGTCAACGAGTCGGCACCGTATGACCGTCTCGGCCGGGAGATCGTCGCCGCGATCGCGGCGGGAACCGCGTCGGTGCCGTACTGGATGGTCTATGACGACACCGACGACGGCGTTCCTCCGGTGAAGGCCACCAACGTGTCGATGGTCGAGCCCGAGAAGTATGTCGCGGCCGGGCTCTGGCACACCGCCGACACTCTTGAGGAGTTGGCCGCCAAAATTGGTGTGCCGCCGGGCAATCTGGTCCAGACCGTCGCGCGGTTCAACGATTTCGTGGCGCAGGGTGTCGATGGGGATTTCGGCCGCGGCGACGAACCCTACGATCGGGCGTTCTCGGGAGGTGCGCCGCCGCTGTACGCCATAGCGCGTCCGCCGTTCCATGCAGCCGCATTCGGCGTCTCCGACCTGGGCACCAAGGGAGGTCTGAGGACCGACTCGGCGGCTCGAGTGCTCGATACCAGCGGCAAGGTGATCGGCGGCCTGTACGCGGCAGGCAACACAATGGCCGCCCCCAGCGGCACCACCTACCCGGGCGGTGGCAATCCGATCGGCACCAGCATGGTGTTCTCGCACTTGGCGGTGCGAGACATGATCAAGGAGTAGAGGCGATGACGGATCATATTCGCGAAATCCACACCGGCGCACCGATGTCCCGGTTCGCGCGCGGCTGGCACTGTCTGGGCCTGGCGGAGTCCTTCCGGGACGGTCAACCGCACGGCATCACCGCCTTCGGCACCAAACTGGTGGTGTTCACCGACTCGGCAGGCGACCTCAAGGTCCTGGACGGCTACTGCAGGCACATGGGCGGCGACCTGTCGCAGGGCACCGTCAAGGGCGACTCCATCGCCTGCCCGTTCCACGACTGGCGCTGGGGCGGTGACGGTAAGTGCACGCTTGTCCCCTACGCCAAGCGAACACCGCGTCTGGCCCGCACTCGCAGCTGGCTCACCGACGAGGTCAACGGCCAGCTGCTGGTCTGGCACGATCCCGAGGGGTCAACGCCGGCCCCGGAACTCACCCCGCCCACCATCGAGGGCTACAACGAGGGCCAATGGTCGCCCTGGCAGTGGAGTTCGATACTGATCGAGGGCGCCCACTGCCGCGAGATCGTCGACAACAACGTCGACATGGCGCACTTCTTCTACATCCACCACGCCTACCCGACGTTCTTCAAGAACGTCATCGAGGGCCACACCGCCAGCCAGTTCATGGAGTCCAAGCCCCGGCCGGATTTCACCGCCAATCCGGAAAAGCTCTGGGAAGGAACACATCTGCGTTCCGAGGCGACGTACTTCGGTCCGGCCTACATGATCAACTGGCTGCACAACGACCTCGGCCCCGGTTTCACCGTCGAAGTGGCGCTGATCAACTGCCACTATCCGGTCAGCCACAACTCGTTCCAGCTCCAGTGGGGTGTGGCTGTGCAGCAGATGGAGGGATTGCCCGCCGATAAGGCCGCCAAGCTCGCCGCTGCGATGAACCGCTCCTTCGGCGACGGTTTCCTCGAGGACGTCGAAATCTGGAAGAACAAGACGCGTATCGATAATCCGCTGCTGACCGAGGAGGACGGCGCCGTTTACCAGCACCGCCGCTGGTATGAGCAGTTCTATGTGGACCTGGCCGATGTCACCCCCGATATGACCGACCGATTCGAGATGGAGGTGGACACCACGCACGCCTATGACGTGTGGCATCAGGAGGTGACCGACAATCTCGCCGCCCGCGACCAGGTCGCTGCCCGGCAGTAGCCTGGGCGGTGTGGGATATCGCGAGGGGCCTGCGCCCACATCTCTGCGCGGTCTGATCGAGACGACCTGGACCCTCGACGGCCCAGGTGGCGCGGCGCGTGTGCTCCCGGACGGCTGCATGGATCTGATCATCATGGGTGGTCGAATCATGATCGCCGGGCCCGACACACGCGCCCACATCAGCCATCGAGAGGCGGAGTCGTTCGCGGGCTTGCGGTTTCGCCCCGGCGTGCTGCCCCGTCTGCTCGGTGTGCCGGCCTCCGAGTTCAGAGATCAGCGAGTTCCACTGGATTCGGTGTGCGCCGTCGCCTCTGCGCGCCTCGATGTTGTCGTGGCAGACCTGTTGTCACGGCCCGCCAGGACACAGACCTCGCCATGGGCACTGCCCGCGGTGCATCACGTCACCTCACGCCTGGCCGGGGGCGCCGCGGTCAGCGGCGTCGCCCGCGAACTCGGCTGGTCGGCACGGACTCTGCAGCGCCAATGCCTGGCCGTGTACGGCTACGGACCCGCGACACTGCGCCGGATCATGCGCTTTCGGCGGGCTCTGGCACTGCTGCGCACCGGACAGTCGACGACGACAGCTGCGGCAGACGCCGGCTACTCCGACGAGTCGCACCTGCACCGCGAGGCGCGCGAGTTCTCCGGTGTGCCGCTGCGCGTGCTGACCTACGACAGCGCCGCGAACAGATCCACCGAGGTGCCGTCGGGGTCCTCGACCGTCGCATAGCGCTGGCCCCACGGCGCATCGAAGGGTGCCAACGTGCCCGGGTGCCCTGCAGCAGTGAGCCGTTCATAGACCGCGTCCACATCGCTGGTCGCTGCAAGCCCGAACGCAATGGCCACCCGACCCGGTCCAGTCGGCGGCGTCCACCCCGGGTGCATTCCCGCGATCACGTCTTCTGTGTCGAAGGCGAGCTTGTTGCCGCCCGGTAGAGCCACCTCGACATGCGGCCCCTGGGGTTGCGGCACGTCGAGCCCGAGGAGTCGATAGAACTCAAGGGATCGGCCAATGTCATTGGCGACGATCTCGACGACGGTCGACTGCACGAGGATCTCCATGTGCACTGACGTTAAACGCCTCGGCGGGGCGAGTCATGAACAAATCGGACACGTGCTCAGGTGAAGCCCGCCCAGCTACACGGCCATGAACGAGGGTTGGTTCCTAGCCCTCGCGGATACCGTCGAGGCGCTTGGTCGCATCCTCGAAACCAGCCACCAGCTCGGCGATGATGTCGGCAACGGGCCGAATCTCGTTCATCCGGCCGACGATCTGACCGACGGGCATCGCGACCGTGGTCGGGTCCGATGACTCGCTCATCCGCTGATGCGCCTCACTCACAAGGACATTCTGCAGCGGCATGGGCAGCGGCTCGGGTGCGCCCTCGGCGTCCCAGGCGTCGGTCCACCGGCTCTTGAGCAGCCGCGCGGGCTTGCCGGTGTAGACGCGCCTACGCACGGTGTCGCTGGAGGTCGCGGCAAGCAGCGCCTGCTGCACCACCGACACACCGCTCTCCGTCCGAACGCCGAGGTCGTACTCGGCGGCCGTGAGGAATGCCGATCCCATCCAGACCCCCTGCGCGCCGAGCGCGAGGGCGGCGGCGACCTGGCGACCGCTTCCGATACCACCCGCCGCCAGCACCGCGGTCTCACTACCCAGCGCGTCAACGACTTCGGGTACCAGCACCATCGAGGCGATCTCACCGGTGTGGCCGCCCGCCTCGTGGCCCTGGGCGATCACGATGTCGACGCCGTTCTCGGCGTGACGCTGGGCGTGCTTGGCGCTACCCGCCAACGCAGCCACCGGCACACCCGCGGCGTGCACCTGGTCGATGACGTCCTTGGGCGGTGAGCCGAGCGCGTTGGCGATCAGCTTGATCGGGTGTCTCAGCGCCACCTCGACGTGGCTCCGGGCAACCGAGTGCAGCCAGCCGAGTGTCCCCTCATTGCGTTCCTCACCCTCGGGCAGAGGCGGAACACCGAGATCTGCAAGGGTTTTCGCGACGAAATCGCGGTGACCCTGCGGAATCAGCTTGTCGATGTCGACCGAGGTCCCCTCGGTCGGCACCTTGGCGGGCATAACGATGTCGACGCCGTAGGGCTTACCGTCGGTGTTGGCGTCCATCCACTGCAGGACGTCCTCGAGATCGTTGGCGTCGTTGAACCGCACGCAGCCCAACATGCCCAGCCCGCCCGCGCGAGTCACCGCCGCCGCGACCTTCTCCGACGGGGTGAAGACGAAGATCGGGTACTCGATGCCGAACCGATCGCAGAGTTCAGTGCGCATCAGGTGCTAGCTCCAGCGTGCTTGGCATGGACGTCATCAGCCGGACGCTCCTCGGTCGTGTCCTTGGCCCACCGGTAGTCGGGCTTGCCCGCCGGCGAGCGCTTGACCTCGTCGACCAGCCAGAGGCTGCGTGGCACCTTGTATCCCGCAATCTCGTTGCGCACGAACGCGTCGAGTTCCGCCAGCGTCGGCTGGGCGCCTTCGCGCGCCTGCACCACGGCGGCGACGTGCTGACCGAAGCGCGGGTCGGGCACGCCGACAACAAGGGCGTCGAACACATCGGGATGCCCCTTGAGCGCGGCCTCCACCTCTTCGGGGTAGATCTTCTCGCCACCGCTGTTGATGGACACCGACCCACGGCCCAGCATCGTCACACTGCCGTCGGCCTCGACCTCGGCGTAGTCACCCGGTATCGCGTACCGCACACCCTTGATCGTCTGGAACGTCTCGGCGGTCTTCTTCTCGTCCTTGAAGTAGCCGACCGGGATGTGACCGCGCTTGGCGATGATGCCGCGCACGCCCGAACCCGGCACCACCTCATTGCCGTCGTCATCGAGCACGACGGTGTTCTTGTCGATCGTGACGCGCGGCCCGCCGGTGTGCGACTGGCCCTTCGCGACGATGCTGGTACCGCCGAAGCCCGTCTCCGAGGATCCGATCGAGTCGGTGATGATGCGGTTGGGCAGCAACTCCAGGAACTTCTCCTTGATGCTGGTGGAGAACAGCGCGGCGGTGCTCGCGAGCAGGAACAGCGATGACAGGTCGTAGGTGTTGCCCTCGTCCTGATGCGCGAGCAGCGCGTCGAGCAGCGGACGTGCCATGGCGTCACCGGTGAAGAACAGCAGGTTCACCTTGTGCTCGTGGATCATCCGCCACACCTCGTCGGCGTTGAACTCCGGCGCCAGGACCACGGTCTGACCGGAGAACAACGACATCCAGGTGGCCGACTGCGTGGCGCCGTGGATCATCGGCGGGATCGGCAGGCGAATCATCGGCGGGTTGGCGACCGCCTGCTTGGACAGGTCGTACTCATCGGCGATGGGCTCGCCCGTCGCGAAGTCGGTACCGCCGAACAGCACCCGATAGATGTCCTCGTGGCGCCACATCACACCCTTCGGGAAGCCCGTGGTGCCACCGGTGTAGAGCAGGTAGATGTCATCGGCACTGCGCGGACCGAAGTCACGCTCGGGCGAGCTCTGCTCCAGCGCGGAGTAGAACTCGACGCCGCCGTAGCGCTGGTAGTCATCATCGCTGCCGTCCTCGACCACCAGAATGGTCTTGACGTTCGGTGTCTCGGGCAGCACGTTGACCACGCGGTCGGCGTACCGGCGCTCGTGCACCAGCGCCACCATGTCCGAGTTCTCGAACAGGTAGCGCAGTTCTCCCTCGACGTAGCGGAAGTTGACGTTGACGAGAATCGCACCGGCCTTCACGATGCCGAGCATCGCGATGACGATCTCGATGCGGTTGCGGCAATAGAGGCCGACCTTGTCGTCCTTCTTGACGCCCTGGTCGATGAGGTAGTGGGCGAAGCGGTTCGCCTTCTCCTCCAACCCGGCATAAGTGAGCTGTTCGTCGCCCGCGATCAGGGCGACACGGTCAGGCACGGCATCGATCGCGTGCTCGGCAAGATCGGCAATATTCAGGGCCACAGAACCTAAACTAGAACGTGTTACATTTCGAGACAAGTCTGTGGCATCAACGCTGGAAGGCGGATATCCGTGAGCGACACCTCCACTAATCCGGAGAAGGCCCCTGACGCCCTCATTGAGCAGCGCGGACACACCCTGATCGTGACGCTCAATCGCCCCGAGGCGCGCAACGCGCTCAGCGGCGAGATGATGCGGATAATGGTCGAGGCGTGGGACCGCGTCGACGAGGATCCCGAGATCCGCACCTGCATCCTGACCGGCGCCGGTGGCTACTTCTGCGCGGGCATGGACCTCAAGGCCGCCACCAAGGCGCCGCCCGGGGACGCATTCAAGAGCGGTGCCTACGACCCGTCGAAGATCGAGGGCCTGCTCAAGGGCCGCCGGCTGCGCAAGCCGCTGATCGCCGCGGTCGAGGGCCCCGCGATCGCCGGTGGCACCGAGATCCTGCAGGGCACCGACATCCGCATCGCGGGTGAGAGCGCCAAGTTCGGCATCTCCGAGGCCAAGTGGAGCCTCTACCCGATGGGCGGTTCCGCGGTGCGGCTCCCCCGCCAGATTCCGTACACCATCGCGTGTGACCTGTTGCTGACCGGACGACACATCACGGCCGCCGAGGCCCTGTCCTACGGGCTCATCGGATACGTCGTGCCCGACGGCACCGCGCTGGACAAGGCACTCGAGATCGCCGAGGTGATCAACAACAACGGTCCGCTCGCGGTGCAGGCGATCCTGAAGACCATTCGCGAGGCCGAGGGCATGCACGAGGAAGAGGCCTTCAAGCCCGATACCGCCAACGGCATCCCGGTGTTCCTGAGCGATGACGCCAAGGAGGGCCCGCTGGCGTTCAAGGAGAAGCGGCCCCCGAACTTCCAGATGAAGTAGCTCTCGCTGCGCGAGCCCCTTGCTCTCATTTGTGAATCTGACGACGCTATTCGGCAGATTTCGTCGTCAGATTCACAAACGGCGGACGTTCAGAACACCACCGTGACGGCGGTGATCAGGTAGCCCACCGTCAGCATGACGAACCCGGCGCGGTCGAGCCAGTTCAACGGTCGGCAGTCGGCGAGCGACGGCTTCCACGCCAGAGGGAAGAACAACAGCGGCGCGATCCAGGATCCTCCGATGATCAGAACCGTCGCCACGGCCGGCAGCTGCAGATCCGCGGCACCGAGCGCGACGAGGATGACGCCCATGATGAGAAGGTCCAGATGACCTTGCCGGATCCGCCGGGTGTCGGTCATCCGCAGCCGGGTTCGCCAGCGATCCGAGCCGGCCGCCACCATCAGCCAGCCGGTCAGCACGCCAACGGTTAGCTCGAGAACTCCCGCGATGACGAATGCGCTCATCAACCCACGCTCGTCGGTTCATCCGGACGTACCGTCGCGAGTTGTCGATAGGTCTCGGGCTGGCGAGCCCGCAGGATGCGTGCGACAACCAGACCCACGACGAAGGTCACGGGGAGCACCAGGATCAGCGCCGTGTTGGTGGCGGCCCCGGCCCCGGTGAGCAGGTCGTAGTTGATGACGATGAGTATCAGTGTGCCGGTCAACGCCACGGTGGCGACCGCGGGGGCGATGAGTCGGGTGAAGACACCGTGGCCGTGGGGATCCCGCCGGAAGAAGGCCACGACCGCGGCCGAGCACAGTGCCTGCAGACCGATGATGCCCGGGATGCCGATCGCGTTGAGCCAGATGAACGTGTGGGTGTAGGGATCGGCGCCGGCAAGCGCGAAGGCCACGACGATGACGGCCGCGACAGCCGAGACGGCGAGGCTGGCCACGCCGGGCGAGCCGGACTTCGAGCGGCGGGCGAGCGGGGATGGCAGCGCATGCTCTGTGGCCAGGGCCGACAGATAGCGCGCGCTTGCGTTGTGGAAGGCCAGCGCCGCGGCGAGCGCGCTGGTGACGATCAGCACGTGCATGGCGTTGGCAACGGGTGCGCCAACCCATTGTTCGGTAGCGGTGAAGAACATGCCGGTCGGATCCTCAGTCGCCACCACGACGGCTTGCTCCGGGCCGTAGGCCATGATCGCCGCCCAGAGCACGACGGTGTAGAACAGCGCGAGGAATCCGACGGCGATGAAAGTCGCCTGCGGCACAGTACGTTTGGGATCCTTGGCTTCCTCGCTGTAGATCGCCGTCGACTCGAATCCGAGGAAAGCTCCGAACGCCAGCACGAACAGCGCGCCGACACCGGCACCGAACACGTTGCCCGGGTTGAAACTGCCGAAACTGAGGCCCTCGGCACCGCCCTGGACGATGATCGGCACCGCGAACACCACTAGCACCAGGACCTCCAGGCCCAGCAGCACTCCGAGCACTTTGGCGCTGAGGGTGATGTTCAGGTAGCCGAGGACACCGACTGCGAGCCAGCCGACAACCGCCCAGATCTGCCATGCGATGTCCACGCCCGTCAGTGACAGCACGGTGTCGTGGGCGAATACCCCTATCGCAGGGATGAAGCTGACGGCGATGAGGACATAGGACAGCACCGCGACGAACGCCGCGCCCAGTCCGACGGTACGGCCGAGCCCGCGCGAGATGTACGCGTAGAACGCGCCGGGGTTGTCGACGTGCCGGCTCATCGCGGTGAACCCAACGGCGAACACCGCCATCACGATTCCGCCCAGCAGATATCCGCCGGGCGCACCGACACCGCCGAACATCACAGCCAGTGGTGCGACACCGGACATCACCGCGAGTGGCGCAGCGGCCGCGACGACGAAGAACACCAGTCCCCACACTCCGATCGATCGGCGTGGTACCCAACGGGCGGTTGGCGGGGCCGGTGCGCTGGTGCTGTCGGTCATCAGACGTCCTCTCGGTGAACGATCTCGCCGTCGACGACGGTGAGCGGAATCGGTAGGTCGATCAGATCGTCGGCGGACACCCGCACGGGATCGTCGGCAAAGGCCGTCAGGTCGGCCCTGGCCCCCACCCGGATTCGGCCACGGTCGGTGTCGCCGAGGGCGTCGGCCGCCCACGCGGTGTAGCCAAGCAGGGCCTGTTCACCCGAGAGTCGTTGGTCCGGCTCGAAGACGTGCCCGTCGCGGTCGCCGGGACGGCGACGCAACCGGGCCCAGGCCATCCCGTACCTGGGATCGGAATCCGCGACCGGCCAGTCCGAGCCGAGGCATACCGGAGCGCCTGCGGCGATGACGTCGGCGACCCGGAAGGCTTGGGCGGCGCGGCGGCGTCCGAGTCGCCGGGCGAAGGAGTCGCTGTGGTCGGCTTGTCGCCACTGCATGTGCAGCGGCTGCATCGACGCGGTGATCTGCAGGTCGGCAAGCCGTTTCACGTCGTCGTCCTCGAGTAGTTCCAGATGCTCCAACCGGTGTCGCACGGTGCCGCCGCCACCCACATCTCGATAGCAGTCCAGGACGAACGAGACGGCCTGGTCGCCGACCGCATGGATCGCGAGTTGTATTCCGGCCGCGGTGTATTGAGCGATCACGTCCCGAAGGCGTTCGGGGTCCGGCCAGAATGGATGCGATCCACATCCGCAGGTGTCGAGCTCGCGCAGCCATGCGGTTCCGGTGTCGATCACGCCGTCGCTGAAGATCTTGATCAGCCCGGAACGCCAGCGTGGGCCGCTGCGCGCGGCGAGCTTGATGAACTCGGCGACTCCCGCGTCGTCGCGGTCGGGGTGATGCCATAGCGCGGTGACGAGTCGCACGGAGAGCCGACCCGCATCGTCGAGCGCGGCGTAGGTGTCGAGGTCGGCGGCACTGGCGTCCATCACCACACCGCCGGTCACACCGACCCGATTGAGCCCGCCAAGGACACCGGCCAGCCGATCCAGGACGGCCGCGGTATCCGTCTCAGCCTGCGCCGTGGTCAGGGGTTGGTACGCCGAGGGTTCCTTGAGTTCGCCGGTCGGCCGGCCCGCGTCGTCGACGACGACGGCCGCAGCGTCGGGGAAGGTCTCGCGGCCGGTCAGTCCGCTCTGTCGGATCGCCTCGGTCGAGACCATGGCGGTGTGCAGGTCGTAGAAGACACCGATGAGGGGCCTGCCGCTGACCGCCTCGTCGACCAGTTCGGCGTGTATGCCGGTTGCCGAGAACGCGGCGTAATCGAGGTTCCAGGCGCGGACCCACTGGCCGGCCGGTGTCCGCGCGGCTTCGGCGCGCAACGCGGTGCGTACCTGTTCGAGCGTGGTGCACCCGGCCAGGTCGGCTCCCCGGGACAGCTCGGCGCCCCAGGCCGGGTGGATGTGGGAGTCGATCAGACCCGGTGTCAGTGCTGCGCCGCGCAGGTCGATCGGGTCGGCCCCGGCGGGCGCGGCGGCCAGCACCTCGGCGGTGGTGCCGACGGCGGTGATCCTCCCGTTGACCCAACTGACCGCCTCGGCCCTGGGCTGATCGGTGTCCAGGGTGCGGATGTCGGCGTTCACGATCAACCCCGAACCAGATGTGATGGGTAGCACATGTTCCATGGGGAGGAATCGTAGACCCAAATCGATTTGGGTCAAGCCCTTACCGATTTGGGTTGGCTCTTCTGACGCTTTCCCGAGGGTTCTGCGGAGTAAAGTGAGCCCGTGGCCCGTGCTCGAGTGACCATCCGCGATGTGGCCGATGCCGCCGGGGTCTCGGCCACCACGGTCTCTCACGCGCTCAACGGCAAGGGTGAGGTCAGCGCGGTAACCATCGAACGCGTGCGGGCCGCGGCACACCGGCTCGGCTACCGGCCGAGCGCGACAGCCCGGGCGCTGCGGCGCGGCCGGACCGGGTCGCTGGTCCTCATCCTGCCGCGCGAGGACGGCCGGGAGGTCGCGCGTCAGATCGTGGCGCTCGATTACTACATGGCCATCGCCGCCACCGCGGCGTCGGCGGCCTTCGAGCACCAGCGGGCGCTCGTCCTCCCGCCGGAACTCACCACCGCGGAGGAGTGGGAGGCGATCAATCCCGACGGGGTCCTCCTGTGCGATCCGATTGCGTCCGATCCGCAGATCGAACTGCTGGAGGGCATCGGAATTCCCGTCGTGTCCATCGAGCGCGACGCGGGCAGGCCCGATCGCGTCCATTACGTGGCCGGCGACAATGCCGCCAACACCCGGCTGGTCCTGGAACACCTGCGGGCACAGGGTGCGCGCCGCATCGCCTTGCTCACGACGGCATGGACCCGAGCCTGGTCGATCGACATCGACGAGGCGTACTCGGCGTGGTGCAAGGAGACGGGATTCCCGGACCTGAGAGTGCGGGTGCCGGTGCAATTCGACCATCGCGCCGGCTACCAGGCCGCCTGCCGATTGCTTGACGGCCCCGAACCTCCGGATGCCATTTACGCGACGGCCGAGGGCTACACGAACGGTGTCGTGACCGCGTGCCGCGAACGGGGACTACGCGTCCCGCAGGACGTTCTGGTGGTGGGTGGTATCGACGGCCGGGAGGCGCGTGAGAGCGAGCCGGCGGTCACTGCCATCGACTTGCACCCCGACCGGCAGGCCGAGGCGGCGGTGGAACTTCTGATCGATCGCATCGACGGCCGCGACGTACGCGGACCGGTCTATGTGCCCAGCACGCTACGGGTGCGCGCAAGTTCAGCGCGTCAGTGACCCGATTGTGAAAATGACGACGTTCTCAGGCCGATTTCGTCGTGATTTTCACAATTGAGGATCGGGCGCGCTAGTCGAGGATCCTCTTGGTGGGAGTGAAGACCACCGGCATGCCCTCGGGCCCACTCACGAAGTTGGCCGCGCGCAGGGGCACCTCGGCTCCGTCAGCCAGGCGTAGATCGGGCAGCCGCTTGAGGATTCGGCTGGTCATCAGCGAGAGCTCCAGGCGAGCCAGCTGATTGCCCATGCAGAAGTGCGTGCCGAATCCGAACGCCAGGTGGCTGTTGGGCTGGCGATCGATGCGGAAGTTCTCCGGGTCGCCGAACACACTCTCGTCGAAGTTGGCGGACTCGAACATCAGCATGATCTTCTCGTCCTTGCGCAGTTCTGTGCCGTGAAACTCGGTGTCGGCCGTCAGAGTTCGGCACATGTTCTTCACCGGCGAGGTCCAGCGCAGCATCTCCTCGATGGCACCGGGCAACCGATCGGGATCGGCCACCAGCGCATCCCACTGATCGCGGTGGCGCAGTAGCTGTTCGGTGCCGCCCGACAGCGTGTGACGGGTGGTCTCATCCCCACCGATGAGGATCAGCAGGGTCTCCATGACGATCTCCACGTCGTCCATCCGCTGTCCCTCGACCTCGGAGTTGACCAGGATGGAGAACAGATCGTCTGTGGGCTCTGAGCGCCGCTTGGCGATGACGTCCATGGTGAACGCGGTGTAGGCGGCGAAGGTGTCCATGACCTTCTGCATGGTGAGTTCGTCGATGTGCGAGCTGAGGCCGCAGACCAGGTCGTCGGACCACTGCAGCAGCATGTCGCGGTCTTTGGGTGCGACGCCGAGCATGTCGCCGATCACCGCCATCGGCAGCGGCGCCGCAATATCTCGGACGAAGTCGCACTCACCGCGTTCACACACCGCGTCGATCAGGGTGTCGCAGAGGTTCTCGATCGAGGGCAGCTTGTCCATCACCCGCTTGCGGGTGAAGCCGGCATTGACGAGCTTGCGCCGCAACAGGTGTGCGGGATCGTCCATATCGATCATGTAGGGCATACCGGGCTGATCGGGCCTGATGCCGCCCGCGCTGGAGAACAGCTCCGGATTGCGCTCGGCGTCCAGCACCGCGGCGTAGCTCGCCGCCGCGGCCTGCCCGTTGCGATCCCGGAACACCGGCTCGTTGGCCCGCATCCAGCGGTAGGCCTCGCGCGCCTTGCCGTCGGCGTAGAAGCGGCCGTCGGCGAGGTCGACGTCGGGCCGGGTGTTGGCAAGAACCGTTGTCATGCAATCTCCTTGGCGTCGCCGAATGTCATCTCGACGTTGTCGGCTGAACTCGAAATCATCGCGCGTTTGGGGAAGCCTAGTGACGCGAGCTCGGTGGCGTAGGCATGTTGGCCAAGCCGGACTGTTGCGCCACCGAGTCGGTAGCGGACGCCGGAAAGCGTCATCTCCCCTGCGGTTTCGCGAGTGACGCCGTCGAGATGCGAATAGGTCGGATGCACCTGCGGCTTGGAGGTGAACCTCGACGGCACGGGCAGCCCGGGCCGGAAGTCGATGCCCACCGCGAACTGACCATCGATGGTCACGTCGAACCCGAAGTTGTGGCCGTCCCTGACAATGAAGTCCGCCATCACCTTCGGGTAGCCCCAGATCGATCGCCCCGCCTCAAGAGTGAACGCCTGGTCCACGGGCAGGTGATGGATGAAGGCGCCCGCCGACTGCAGCGCGCGCATGCCGCTCTCGTTCGACCCCGGAGGATTCACCATGATGTTGGTGCCGTACTCGAGGTACTCCCCCAGGTCGCCGTCGATGTAGCGCATGAGCATGAGGACCGCGACGGCACGGTTGGGCCGGTAACGGCAGACCCGCAGACCGCTGTAGTCGATCATCGCTTGCGCGGCATCAGCGTCGACCGAGAACATCGCCATGTGCTGTGTGGCGGCGCGAATCTTGATCGGCATGGTGAGGACCGTGCCCGCGATGGTGTGCTGCGAGGGAGGTATGGCGTCGGTCACACGCCAAATCTAGAACGTGTTCTAGACAACTGCAAGAAAGTGTCTACTAGACCAGCGCGGCGAGGTCGCGGATCTGCTCGGGTGAGCGAGCTCCGACGACCATCATGGTGACGCCCGAGGCCTCCCATGCCTTGATCTGCTCCTTGACGTAGTCGAGGTTGCCCACGATCGCCGAGTCGTCGACGAGTTCGTCGGGGATGACCGACGCGGCCTGGTCCTTGCGATTGCTGCGGAACAGGGCGGTCACCTCATCGACGACCTCCGAATAGCCCATTCGGCGGTAGACGTCGGCGTGGAAGTTGGTGTCCTCAGCCCCCATGCCGCCCATGTAGAGCGCCAGGTGCGGCTTCATCAACTCCATGACACCGGCCCGGTCGTCGGTCACGACCACCTGCGCGGTCGCACAGATCTCGAAGGTCTCGCGGGTGCGCCGGGCACCGGGCCGCGCGAAGCCCTCGTCGAGCCACTCGTTGTACATGTCGGCGATGCGCGGGCTGTAGAAGATCGGCAGCCAGCCATCGCAGATCTCGGCGGCCAGCGCCACGTTCTTGGGCCCCTCGGCGCCGAGCATGACGGGGATGTCGGCGCGCAGCGGATGCGTTATCGGCTTGAGGTTCTTGCCCAGCCCGGTGGTGCCCTCACCCGTCAGCGGCAGGGGGTAGTGCGGGCCGTCGCTGTGCACCGGGGCCTCGCGCGCCCACACCTGGCGCAGGATATCGACGTACTCGCGGGTGCGGGCCAGGGGCTTGGGGAACTTCGCCCCGTACCAACCCTCGACGACCTGCGGACCCGACACCCCGAGACCGAGGATGTGTCGGCCTCCGGAGAGGTGATCCAGCGTCAGCGCGGCCATGGCGCACGCCGTCGGCGTGCGCGCCGACAGCTGGATGACCGACGTTCCGAGCCGCATGCGGGTGGTCTCGCGTCCCCACCACGCCAGTGGCGTGTAGGCGTCGGACCCCCAGGCCTCCGCGGTGAAGACCGTGTCGAAACCCGATTCCTCGGCGGTGGCCACCAGTTCCGCGTGGTTGGTCGGGGGCTGCGCGCCCCAATATCCCAGCTGCAGACCCAACTTCATGCGAGCCAACCTTCCTGGGCTGGTGAGCCCGTCCTTGCGACGATTGTTAGAACCTGTTCTACTCGATGCCGTGAGCGCCAGCCAAAGCAGTCCGGCCCAGATCGACGGCCATGAGTCTCCACTTTCGGCTCCCCTGAAGCTGTCATTCGACTACACCCGTTCAGTAGGTCCGGTACTCGGTCGTTTCTTCACCGAGCTGCGCGGCCGACATGTCGTCGGTGTGCGCGGATCGGATGGCCGGGTGCACGTACCTCCTGCTGAGTATGACCCGGTCACCTACGCACCCCTGAGCGAGGTCGTCCCGGTGGCCAGCGTCGGAACGGTGGTGTCGTGGACGTGGCAGCCCAACCCGCTGGAGGGACAGCCGCTGCGCCGTCCGTTCGCCTGGGCACTGATCACACTCGACGGAGCCGACACCCCCCTGCTGCACGCGGTCGACGCCGGGACGCCCGACGCGATCAGCACCGGTGCCAGGGTGCACGTGCACTGGGCCGACGAGCCGATCGGTGCCATCACCGACATCGCGTACTTCGAACTCGGCGAGGACGCCGAAGAGGTGCCCGACGCGGCCGATGACCGGGACCCGGTCACGATGCTCGTCTGCCCGAGCACCCTCGAGATCCAGCACACCGCATCGCTTCCCGAGAGCACGTTCCTGCGTGGACTCGAGGAGGGCAAGCTGCTCGGGGCGCGCTCCGGGGACAACGGCAAGGTGTACTTCCCGCCCAAGGAGGCCGATCCGGGGACCGGCCAGGCGCTCGATCAGTACGTCGAGCTGCCCGACCGTGGCACGGTGACGACGTTCGCCATCATCAACATCCCGTTCGCCGGCCAGCGCATCAAGCCGCCGTACGTCGCGGCCTACGTGCTGCTGGACGGTGCCGACATCCCATTCCTGCACCTGATCCTCGAGATCGACGCCGCGGAGGTGCGGATGGGCATGCGAGTGGAGGCCGTGTGGCGGCCCCGCGATGAGTGGGGCCTTGGCATCGACAACATCGAGTACTTCCGGCCGACGGGTGAGCCCGACGCCGACTACGACACCTACAAGCACCACCTCTAAGGGCGGTTGAAGAAGATGACGGATCGCAATGTCGCGGTGGTCGGTTTTGCGCATGCTCCGCATGTGCGCCGCACCGAAGGCACCACCAACGGCGTCGAGATGCTGATGCCGTGCTTCGCCGAGCTGTACGCGGAGCTGGGCATCAAACAGACCGATATCGGGTTCTGGTGCTCGGGCTCCTCGGATTACCTTGCCGGTCGGGCGTTCTCGTTCATCTCGGCGATCGACTCGATCGGTGCGGTACCCCCGATCAACGAGTCACACGTCGAGATGGACGCAGCCTGGGCACTGTACGAGGCCTACATCAAACTGCTGACCGGCCAGGTGGACACCGCACTGGTGTACGGCTTCGGCAAGTCCAGCGCCGGCGTCCTGCGCAGGATTCTGGCCCTGCAGACCGACCCCTACTCCCTGGCCCCGCTGTGGCCCGACTCGGTGTCGATGGCGGGTCTGCAGGCCCGCTTCGGCCTCGACGCCGGCAAGTGGACCGCCGAGCAGATGGCGCAGGTGGCGTTGGACTCCTTCGCCGTCTCCGAGCGCACCGATTCGGAGAAGCCCGCCAAGAGCATCGATGAGCTGCTGGCCCGGCCGTACTTCGCCGATCCGCTGCGCCGCCATGACATCGCGCCGATCACCGACGGTGCGGCCGCGATAGTGCTCGCCGCAGGCGATCGGGCCCGCGAACTCCGCGAACGTCCCGCCTGGATCACCGGTATTGAGCACCGCATCGAGACACCGGTGCTCGGGGCACGCGACTTGACGGTCTCGACGTCGACGGCGGCCTCTGCGGCCGCCGCGACCGGAGGCGATGCGGGCTCGATCGAGGTGGCGGAGCTGCACGCACCGTTCAGCCATCAGCAGTTGATCCTCACCGAGGCCATCGGGCTCGGTTCGAACGCCGTGGTCAACCCGTCCGGTGGGGCGTTGGCGGCCAATCCGATGTTCGTCGCCGGTCTGGAACGCATCGGTTTCGCCGCTCGGCACATCTTCAACGGTTCAGCGGGTCGGGTGCTGGCGCATGCCACGAGTGGCGCTGCGCTGCAACAGAACCTGGTTGCCGTGATGGAAGGGAAGGACAACTGATGGCCGGTCGGAACGCCGCGGTCCTGGGCACCGGGCAGACCAAGTACGTCGCCAAACGTCAAGACGTGTCGATGAACGGCCTGGTACGCGAGGCCATCGACAGGGCGCTGCAGGACTCCGGTTCGACGTTCGACGATATCGACGCCGTGGTGGTCGGCAAGGCGCCCGACTTCTTCGAGGGCGTCATGATGCCCGAACTTTTCATGGCCGACGCGGTCGGTGCGACGGGTAAGCCGCTCATCCGGGTGCACACCGCCGGGTCGGTGGGCGGGTCGACGGCGATCGTGGCCGCCAGCCTGGTGCAGTCGGGCAAGTACAAGCGCGTGCTGACCATGGCCTGGGAGAAGCAGTCCGAATCGAATGCCATGTGGGCGTTGAGCATTCCGGTGCCGTTCACCAAGCCCGTCGGCGCAGGCGCGGGCGGCTACTTCGCACCCCACGTGCGGTCCTACATTCGGCGATCCGGCGCACCAAGCCACATCGGGGCGATGGTCGCGGTGAAGGATCGCCTCAACGGCGCCAAGAATCCACTGGCGCATCTGCATCAGCCCGACATCACCCTGGACAAGGTGATGGCATCGCAGATGCTGTGGGATCCCATTCGCTTCGATGAGACGTGCCCGTCCAGCGACGGCGCCTGCGCAATGGTGATCGGCAACGAGGAGATCGCGGATCGCCGTGTCGCCGACGGCCATCCGGTGGCGTGGATCCACGCCACCGCGCTGCGCACCGAGCCGCTGGCCTACTCGGGTCGCGACCAGGTCAACCCGCAGGCCGGTCGCGATGCCGCGGCTGCCCTCTGGCGGGACGCGGGCATCACCAGCCCAATCGACGAGATCGACGTCGCCGAGGTCTACGTGCCGTTCTCCTGGTTCGAGCCGATGTGGCTGGAGAACCTCGGCTTCGCCGCCGAGGGCGAGGGCTGGAAGCTCACCGAGGCTGGCGAGACCGCTATCGGCGGCAAGATCCCGTTCAACGCCTCGGGCGGCGTGCTGTCCTCGAATCCGATCGGCGCATCCGGCATGATCCGCTTCGCCGAATCGGCGATCCAGGTCATGGGCAAGGCGGGTGACCACCAGGTCGAGGGCGCCCGAAAGGCCCTTGGTCACGCGTACGGCGGTGGCTCCCAGTACTACTCGATGTGGGTGGTGTCGGCCGACAAGCCGGTCTCGAAGTGAGTGACGTAGCGCCGGTTCACCTCGCGGGCAAGCGTTCCCGCGAGGCGGCCATGGCCCATGACAAGGAGGCCTGGCTGTCGGTCTTCGCCGACGACGCCGTCATCGAGGACCCGATCGGGCCGTCGCACTTCGACCCCGAGGGCAAGGGGCACCGCGGCAAGGCGGCGATCGCCAAGTTCTACGACATGGCGATCGCCCCGAGCGAGCTGACGTTCAACTTCGAGAAGACCTACATCTGCGGTGACGAGGAGGCCAACGTCGGCAGCATCGTGATCCGATCCAGCGGATACGAGGTGACCGCCGAGGGCGTGTTCACCTACCGGGTCAACGGCGACGGCCAGATGGTCGCGCTACGGGCGTATTGGGAGCTGGACAAGGCCACGGCAAGCGCACGCAAGCTCTGAGCGGGACGCGTCAGATCTCGGTGATGAGTTCCAGCCCGGCCTGATACCGCCGGGCAAGGTCCTGATAGGCGCCCGGGTTGGTGTCCACCCACATCTGCGCGCCGGTCCCTGCGATCGGTCCACGGACCTTGGCGGGCGCACCCGTGACGAACACCTCGTCGGGGATCTTGGTGCCGCCGACGACCAGCGAGTGCGCCGCGATCACGCTGCGCCGTCCAATGACCGCTCCGTCGAGCACTGTCGCATGGTTGGCGATCACCGCCTCGGGGCCGACGTTCACACCGTGGATGACACAGCTGTGCGCGATGGTCGCGCCCGGCCCGATATCAGTGGGGATGCCCGGCGGTGCGTGCAGAACGCTGCAGTCCTGCACGTTGGCGCCCTTGCGGATAATGATGGGGGCGAAGTCCGCGCGCAGGACCGCGTTGAACCACACCGACGCCCCCGCCTCGACGTGAACGTCCCCGACCAGCGTCGCAGTGGGTGCGACGAACGCGCTCGGATCGATCACTGGGGATCGTCCCTCGAATGAATACAGCGGCATCTCCTACATATACCGCGTGGTAGACGCGGTTGGCTGGCGATGAGCACTTGCGGAAGAGCCCATCTACCTGCTCACATTGCGCTCCAGGGGTGAAAAACTGTAACGTGTTCTAGTTAGAAGCTCAGAAACGGGAGGCCCACCGTGAGTACCCAAATCTCTGGTGAAACCGCGAACATCCGCGAGATCGACACCGGCGCGCTGCCGGAACGGTTCGCGCGTGGCTGGCATTGCCTCGGACCGGTGAAGGATTTCCTGGACGGCAAGCCGCACGGCATCGAGATCTTCGGCACGATGCTGGTGGTCTTCGCCGACTCGAACGGCGATCTCAAGGTCCTCGACGGGTACTGCCGGCACATGGGCGGCAACCTGTCCCAGGGCACCATCAAGGGTGACGAGGTCGCCTGCCCGTTCCACGACTGGCGCTGGGGCGGCGACGGCAAGTGCAAGCTGGTGCCCTACGCCAAGCGCACGCCGCGCCTGGCCCGCACCCGCGCATGGGAGACCGACGTTCGCGGTGGCCTGTTGTTCGTCTGGCACGACGTCGAGGGCAACCCGCCGCAGCCCGAGGTGCGCATCCCCGAGATCCCGGAGTTCGACAGCGACGACTGGACCGACTGGCGGTGGAACACGATGCTGATCGAGGGCTCCAACTGCCGCGAGATCATCGACAACGTCACCGACATGGCGCACTTCTTCTACATCCACTACGGCATGCCGACGTACTTCAAGAACGTGTTCGAGGGCCACATCGCCAGCCAGTACCTGCACAACGTCGGCCGCCCGGACGTTGGCGACATGGGCACCACTTACGGTGAGGCACACCTGGACTCGGAGGCCAGCTACTTCGGGCCGTCGTTCATGATCAACTGGCTGCACAACAACTACGGCGGTTTCAAGGCCGAGTCCATCCTGATCAACTGCCACTACCCGGTCAGCCAGGACTCGTTCGTACTGCAGTGGGGCGTCATCGTCGAGAAGCCGAAGGGCTTGGACGACAAGACCACTGACAAGCTGGCCCGAGTGTTCACCGAGGGTGTCAGCAAGGGGTTCCTGCAGGACGTCGAGATCTGGAAGCACAAGACGCGCATCGACAACCCGCTGCTCGTCGAGGAGGACGGCGCGGTCTACCAGATGCGTCGCTGGTACCAGCAGTTCTACGTGGACGCAGCGGATGTCACCGCCGATATGACCGACCGCTTCGAGACCGAGGTCGACACCACGGCTGCCATTGAGAAGTGGCAGGTGCAGGTCGAGGAGAACCTGGCGCTGCAGGCCGAGGAGAAGGCCGCCGAGGAACAGCCGGCGACATGACCACCAGCGGCGAGCGGACCCAGGCACCAGACGTAGACCGCCTGGCCCGCTCGATGCTGCAGCTCAGCGGCCATGACGACGAGCACGGCACCGACCACCCGACGGCTGAGGGCCGGGCGAGCGGGTCGTGGTCGAAGGCACCTGACTTCGCGGCCGACCCGGCGCGCGCCGCCGCTATCCGCGAGGCGAGCCGCCAGGACCGGGAGCGTTACCTCACCGCAGGTCTCGTTCCGGTCGACTGCCGGTTCTGCCACGCCACTGTCGCGGTGAAGAAGCTGGGCCCCAGCCAAACCACGGTGCAGTGGAACTCGGACGCCTCGTCCCGGTGCGCCGTGTTCTCCGAGATTCGCGCCGGCGGTGGCAACAGCAGTCGCAGCCGATCGTGCCCACGGCTGTCGGACAGCATCAAGCACGCGGTGGCCGAGGGTTGCCTGGAGGAAGTGTCCTCTGCCCCCTCCCCCGGCGACGGCTGAGCGCCTACTGTCCTGGCCATGTGGAAACCGGGACTGGTGCTCGTGCTCGGCGCCGTTCTCACCGGCTGCACGCAGGTCGTCGACACTGCGCGGCCACAGGCCGAGCCAGCGGTCGCACCCATCACCGCTGGGCAGGTCCGTGACTTGTTGAGCCCGAGTGTCGAGGATGTCGACGGCAATCTGTTCGCCACCGTCGAACCGCAGCAGTGCAGTGGGATAGCCCGGGAAGTTGACCCGCCCTTCATCTTTGACCTCGACCCGGCCGCAACCGATGGTGGGCACTGGTCCGATACCGCAGGCCACGGGGTGGTCATCGAGGAGATGGCCGGCGTCTACCCGGCCGACTTCGATGCACGCGACGCACTCGACCGGACGCGGAGAACCATCGAATCGTGTCGGGACACGCCCCTGCGGGTCACCACCATGCGCGACCGCACCTACGTCTTCAGGCTCGGGCCCCCGGTGGAATCCGGTTCACCCGATATCGTGCTGTGGTCTCTCACCGCCACCGACTGGGCCTGCGACAGCGCATACGTCGCCGCGCACAACGCCGCCGTGGGCATCTCCACGTGCGGAACCGTCAACGGTTATGACGTGTTGGCACTGGCTCGAGACGCGCTGGATCGTATTGAGGCACTCGCCAATCTGACCGCGTGACCTGTCGCCCTCAGGCGGAGCGCACCGACAGATCCTCATCGCGCGGCAATTGGAGAGCGATCTCCTGCGCGGCGTCTCGCAGCTGAGGGAGGAACGTGGCGATCTCGTCGAGCGGCATCCGGAAGTCGGGAGCGGACACCGTCAGCGCGTATGCGGGCCTTGCGCCCTTCATGATCGGCACGCTGACCGCTCGGATGCCCCGCTGAATCTCGCCGTCGTTCACCGCATATCCACTTTCGGCAACCTGGCGCAGTTCCCTGCGGAAGTCCACTTCATTGATGTGGGTATTGGGCGTCAACTTCTCCCAGTGCAGTTGCCTGATGATTTCCTCTTGCTCAGCGGCCGGAAGAAATGCCAGAAGACACTTGCCGCCGGCCGCCGCATGCAGCGGCAGCCGCTCCCCCACATAGGCCCTGATCTGCACTCGGTCGGATCCACCGAGCCGTTCCACGTAGTAGTACTCCGCGCCCTCGCGGGCACCGATGAAGATGGTTCGACCGGTGCTGTCGGCGAGTCGGCGCATGACCGAGAGCATCACCTCCGGCAGCGTGCGCACCTCGGAGGCGCGGTGGTGCAGCTCAAAGAGCTTCATACCCAGTTGATACCGCCGGCTCTGTGGGTCGATGCGCGCGAGACCGATGCGAACCATCTCGGTGAGCAACCGATGAACCGTGCTGGGCGGCAGGTCGACCTCCCGAGACAGCCCGGTCACGGTCACGCCATCGGGGTGATCAACGAGTACGTCAAGCAAGATGAAGCCCTTGGCAAGGGTGCCATCAGTCGCCATGCCGGAATCCTAACTCCCGTCGGAACACGCAGGTCCGGAGAACTCCGGCATGGCGACCTTGGCCTCACTGCGCTTTGTCAGTCGATCAGCTGGTTGCGCTCAAGCACCGCACCCTGCTGCCGCAGCACGTCCTGGACGTCGCCGTGCGGAATATCGCGCAGAGCCACGCCGGAACTCTGTGCGCCCAACGCAGCGATCGTGCCTGCGGCGTGACCGCTCACCATGCAGACGGCCTGGCCACGCACGGACCCTGCGGCCTCGTGATCTGAGCTGATGCACCGGCCGGCAACGATGACGTTGTCCAGCCCGTTGGGGATCAACGCGCGCTTCGGAATCCCATACGACCGGGACAGGTACTGCAGTGTGATACCGCCGCCCTCGACCTTCGTCCCGAGCACCTTGGCACCGATTCCGGTGTCATGGATGTCGAGAGGATAGGCACCGCGTCCGACCTGATCCTCGAAGTCCCGACCGGCGAGGACGTCCTCGCGCGTCAGGGTGTGCTCGCCGACGATGTGCCGCGACTCCCGAACACCCAACTGGTGCGGGAGGTTCGCCAGGTAGCAGCGGTCGAAGCCGGGCACGTACTTGCGCAGGAAGTGCAGCGCCTCGTAGGTCTGCAGCTGGGTCTCTGCCTCCGCGCGGCTGACGTCCCACGGATCGGTTCCGTCGATGCCGTGTACCCGGGTCAGGTTGATGACGACATCGTCGCGCCCGGGGAGGGTGTAGATACCCAGACGGTTACGCGGCATCGTGAAATCACCGGCGTCCTTGGCCTGTTGGATCAGGTTCTGGAATGCCATGAGGTGCACGCCTGGGGTGTTCCGGATGTAATCCATCGTGTACCCCGTCCCGGTCCAGCCGGTCGGAGCGGTGCGGTCCTCCGGATGCTCCTCGAGGTAGTCCCACACCTTGGCCAGGTCGACCCCGCCGACGCGGAAGATATTGCTCACCGGCTGGGTCACCCGGTCTGTCCCGTTGCCGAAGACGAACTCGCCACCTGCCCGCGCCACCACGTCCGCGTCACCGGTCGCGTCGACGACGTACTTCGCCTTGATGGTCGAGATACCGGCCTTGTTCGCGACGGTCAACTTCGCGACGCGATCACCCTCGCGTTCCACGCCCAGAAACATGGTGTGGAAGAGCAGATCTGCGCCGTGTTCCCTGGCCGCGCGCAGCAGGAAGATCTTGAACGGCTCGGGATCCTGAGCGAGGATCGAGCCGAAGAGGCTGTCCTTCACCGGCGGTGTCGCGTGCTCGTTCTTGATCAGGTCGCGAACGATGTCCCGGGGGTAGCCGCCGAGCGCCCAATACCCCTCTGCGTCAGCCGATCCCAGGAGGTTCATACCCAGCGAGAGGATGCCGCCGAGGTAACCGTACTGCTCGATGACGATCGTCTTGGCACCCGTCGCGGCCGCTGCGATCCCGGCGAACGCGCCGGCGGTACCACCACCCACCACAGCGACGTCGTAGTCATATTCGTTGGTCATATTCGTTCCCACTTTCTCTTCTAATCAGCGATTTTCGTGAGGGTCTCGAGATCCGCGGTGTCCAAGGACTCAGCTGAACCCGTGAAGTCGTCGCCATAGGTCGTCTTGACGAGGTAGATGGAGATCAGGCCGATGACGGTGCTCACGATGATCAGGACGGAGATCGGCCAGGATGCGCCGTCGGCCCAGCCGACGATGGACGCGGCGAATAGTGGCACGAATCCCACTGTCGCGCCGCCGATCTGATAACCGACAGATGCCCCGCTGTAGCGAACACGAGGCGGGAACATCTCGGCGTACAGGGCCGCAGTCGGCGCGTACATCATCGGGTGCGCCACGCCCAGGACAACGACCACCGACGTCCACACCAGAGCCGGCACGCCGGTCCCGATCATCCAGTAGAGCGGGAAGGCGCACAGCGTGGCGAACACCGCACCGATGGCGTATGTCCGCCGGCGGCCGAGGCTGTCCGAGAGCCGACCGAAGATGGGGACCAGGACTGCCTGACACGCGGCGGCGATCATGATTCCGGTGAAGAAGACACTTCTGGGCATCCCCAGCTCGGTGGTGGCCCAGGACAGGGTGAAGACGCTCAGCACATAGAACAGCACCCCGTGACCGAGATAGATGCCGCCGGCGAGCAGCACATTCTTCGTGTTGGACCGAAGAAGCTCGAAGAACGGAATCTTCGCGACAGCTCCCTCCTTTTGCAGCTTGTCGAACACCGGCGTCTCGATGACGCGGAGCCGGATGAACAGACCGACGGCGACGAGCACGATGCTCAGCAGGAACGGCACTCGCCATCCCCACGTTCGGAAGTCGTCATCCGGCATCGCCGCGAACACCGCGAACAGGCCCGTCGACATGAGTAGCCCGATGGGCACGCCCATCTGGGGCCAACTGCCGTAGAAGCCGCGCCGGTTCCGAGGTGCGTGCTCCACGGCCATGATGACCGCACCGCCCCATTCGCCACCAACGGCAAACCCTTGGATGAATCGCAGGCTCACCAGAATGATTGGCGCCCAGACGCCGATCGCGTCGAATGTCGGCAGCAGACCGATGGCGAACGTCGCCGCACCCATCAGCAGCAGGCTGATGATGAGCATTCTCTTGCGCCCGATCCGGTCGCCGAAGTGTCCGAAGAACACCCCGCCCAGCGGCCGTGCGATGAATCCGACGGCGAATGTGCTGAACGCCGCAAGGGTGCCGGCAAGGGTCGAGAAACCCGGAAAGAAGAGGGTCCCGACGATCGTCGCCGAGGCCGCTCCGTATATGTAGAAGTCGTACCACTCGATCGTCGTGCCGATGAGGCTGGCCGCCGCGACCCGCTTGATCGGTGACTTCTCGCGTTCGTCGTCCACTGCCACTCGGGCTCGCTCCATTGCGACGTCTCACCCTCTTCGCGTTGATCTCAGACCATATTCCGATTATCGGAATAAAACCCCGTCTATCGGGATGGTGGTTACTGTAAGCGGGGTCACAACACAGTGTCAACAGCCTGTGTCAGATCTCGATCTGAATGCGCTTCAGCCAGTGCAACCGTGAAAGGACCTGTCTCATGCCAGATTTCGTCGGCGCCATTGACCAGGGCACCACCAGCACCCGCTTCATGGTCTTCGATCACGGCGGGCGTGTGATCGCCCGCCACCAACTCACCCATGAACAGCTTCTTCCCCGCCCAGGGTGGGTTGAACACGATCCGGTGCAGATCTGGCAGCAGACGGAATCGGTTATCAACGAGGCCTTGAACGAGCACGGGTTGCGCCCCGCCGACCTCGCCGCCATCGGAGTTGCCAATCAACGTGAGACAACCGTGGTGTGGAACAGGCGCACCGGTCTGCCCTACTACAACGCGATCGTCTGGCAGGACACTCGCACGGACCGGATGTCAGCCGAGCTCGACGCAGGCGAGGCAGGTCACGTCATCCGCCACAAGACCGGGTTGCCGCCGGCGCCGTACTTCTCCGGCGGAAAGCTCGCCTGGATCCTGGCAAGCGTCGATGGTGTCAGGGCAGCGGCTGAAAACGGTGACGCACTGTTCGGCACCATCGACACCTGGTTGCTGTGGCACCTGACCGGCGGTCCGCGCGGCGGCGCACACGTCACCGACGTCACCAACGCCAGTCGCACGATGCTGATGAACCTCGAGACGCTGGACTGGGATGACGAACTACTGGCGTTGTTCGGCGTTCCACGCCAGATGCTTCCCCAGATCCGCCCCTCCTCGGCGCCAGATCTGTACGGGCACACAGTAGTTGTGGGGCCGACCGGGTCAGCGATACCACTGTCAGCCGCAGTGGGCGACCAACAGGCCGCCATGATCGGACAGCTCTGCCTGTCCGCAGGTGATGCGAAGAACACCTATGGCACCGGAAACTTCCTGCTGCTGAACACCGGCCAACAACTCGTTCGATCCAGCAACGGACTCATCACGACGGTGTGTTACCAATTCGGGGACCAGCCAGCCACATTTGCACTCGAGGGCTCGATCGCCGTGACGGGCTCGGCGGTGCAGTGGCTACGCGACCAACTCGGGATCATCGAGCATGCCGCCGACAGCGAATCCCTCGCTGCGCAGGTGCAAGACAGTGACGGGGCGTACTTCGTACCGGCGTTCTCCGGCCTGTTTGCCCCACACTGGCGCTCGGATGCCCGCGGCGCCATCGTCGGACTGACGCGCTACCACCACAAAGCCCATATCGCGCGCGCCACTCTCGAATCGATCTGCTACCAGAGCCGCGAGGTGGCCGACGCGATGTACAGGGACTCCGGCGTACCGCTCGAGGTGTTCAAGGTCGACGGTGGTGTGACGGCCAACAGCCTGTGCATGCAAATCCAGGCGAATGTGCTCGGCGTCCCGGTCAGCCGACCGGTCGTGGCCGAAACCACCGCGCTGGGCGCCGCGTACGCCGCCGGGTTGGCTGTCGGTTTCTGGAACACCACCGACGAGCTCCAGCAGAACTGGCACGAGAGCACCCGCTGGCATCCGCAGTGGGACGAGGAACAGCGCGAGCATGGCTATCGCGGATGGTGCAAGGCGGTCAAGCGAACCCTGGACTGGGTCGACGTGAACTGACACGCCTTATGCCACAACTTGTTTCGATCAAAGGACAGCCCATGACCCTCACCCCCCTGCCCCTGAGTCCCGAATCCCGTCGTCTCGCGCTGGACACCATGGCGACTACCGAACTGGACGTTTTGGTCATCGGCGCCGGCGTTGTCGGGGCGGGCGCGGCGTTGGACGCGGTCACTCGCGGCCTCATCACCGGCGTGGTCGAGGCGCGTGACTACGCGGCCGGGACATCGAGTCGCTCCTCGAAACTCGTGCACGGCGGACTGCGCTATCTCAAACAGCTCAACTTCGCCCTGGTGTTCGAGGCCCTTCGGGAGCGTTCCCTCATCATGGACAGCCTCGCGCCGCATCTGGCCAGACCCGTTGAGTTCCTGTATCCACTGATGCGTCGCGGCATCGACCGCGCCTGGGTCGGCACAGGTGTGGGCGTCTACGACGTGCTCGGCGCAGGGCGGGGCGTACCCACCCATCACCGGCACCTCGGCAGGCGCAAGACACTGCAGAGCTTTCCCGGCGCAAAGCTGGGGGCCGTGCACGGCGGCATCAGCTTCTATGAGGGCCACCTCGACGACGCCCGCCACACGATGATGCTCGCGCGCACTGCCGCCAGCTACGGCGCGCTGTGCGCCAACAGCGCCCGCATGGTCGGGTTCCTCCGGGAGGGCGATCGTGTTGTCGGCGCACGAGTCAAGGACCTCGAGACTGGCCGGGAGATCGCGGTCCGCGCCAAACGGACCGTCAACGCGACAGGCGCGTGGACGGACGAGGTTGCGCAAATCCTCGGCCGCCAAGGCGGTTTCGAAGTGCGCGCGTCCAAGGGCGTTCACATCGTCGTGCCCCGGGCCGCCATCGACTCCCGCACCGGCATCATCACCGAGACGGAGAAGAGCCTCCTCTTCGTCATCCCCTGCCCGTGGAGCGACCTGCACTGGGTCATCGGCACCACGGATACCAGTTGGGACCGAGACCTCGCCCATCCGGCAGCCAGCGCCTCGGACATCGACTACATCCTCGAACAGGTCAACAGGCTGCTGCAGACACCCATCACGGGCGACGACATCGTCGGCGTGTACACCGGTTTGCGTCCCCTGCTGGCCGGCGACTCCGACCAGACCTCCACACTGTCGCGCGAGCACGCCGTGGTGAGCCCGGCTGACGGGCTGGTCATCGTGGCCGGCGGCAAGTACACCACCTACCGGGTGATGGCCAAGGACGCTATCGACGCGGCAGTGCGAGGCCTCCGTGCGGAGAAGTCGCGCACAGATCAGCTTCCACTGATCGGTGCCCCCGGCTACCACGAGATGTGGGCGGCGCGGGCACGGCTCGCCACCGAGGCGGGTCTGGACCTGGCCACTGTCGAACACCTGCTCGGCCGCTACGGCAGCGCGATCACCGAGATCCTGAGTGTCGTCGACGCTGATCCGTCCCTGGCCCGACGCATCTCGCCGCACTCACCGTATCTGCGGGCCGAGGTGGTCTACGCCGTATCTCACGAGGGGGCACTGCACCTGGACGATATTCTCACCCGCCGCACCCGGATCTCGATCGAAACCCCGGACCGGGGCGTTGACGTCGCGCAGGAGGTCGCCGAATTGGTTGCGCCGCTGCTGGGTTGGGACGAATTGCACACCCGGCGAGAGGTTGCGTACTTCCGGGCTCGAGTCAGCGCCGAGATCGAATCGCAGCGCCAACCCGACGATCAGACCGCTGATGCGGCAAGGCTCGGCGCACCCGACGTACGTGCCGAACTCGCCGAGCAGTGATCGCCCACGGTGCCTCTAGTCGAGGCCGTCACCGACAGCGGCCGCCGCCTCATCGATGATCGCCCGCATGGCACGCTCGGCGGCCACCTCATCACCCAGCCGTATCGCTCTCGCGACCTCATCGTGCAACTCGATGGCGGCCGGGTTGGGTCTCTCCGGCATCATGCCGTGATGGGTGCGGCCAGTGAGCACCTCGGCAATCACGCCGTTGAGTGCCCGTAGCATCTCGTTACCGCTGGCCTCGAGCAGTGTTTGATGAAAGGCCTTGTCCGCCAGGAGATACGCTTCAAGATCACCTGAACGGCCGTGCATGACCATGTCTGATACCGCGGCCGCCATGGTCCGGCACTGGTGCGGATCGGCCCGTCGGGCGGCCAACGCCGCCGCGGTCGGTTCGACACCGCGGCGCAGTTCGGATAGCGACACCAACTGCGCGGCTCGGTCGCCGGACTCGAGACGCCAGCGAATCATCCTGGGGTCGAACACATTCCACTTCTCCGCCGGCTGAATCGTGATACCGACGCGGCGACGCGACGCAATCATGCCCATCGACTCCAGAACCCGGATCGCCTCACGGGCGACACTGCGCGACACACCGTGCTCCACGCCCACCCGATCGAGAGTGAGCACATGCCCGGACGCGTACTGCCCCGACACGATCGCGGTGCCGAGCGCGGTCAACAGACTCTCATGCAATGCACCGACTATCGCGTCCCCGTCCACCCATACATCCTGTCATAGCTAGGTCCCTGTGGTTGAAGACATACGATGTCGATCATTTGGTTGCATTCGTATGCCTATTAAGCGATAGTGTGACTGCAAGCACAGTGGCAAGAGGATGGAGCGAAGTGGGATCACCAGTGTCGAGAGTTCGACGCGTTCCCCCAATAGTCGCCATGGGGGTCTCCGGCACAGGGAAGACCACCGTCGGCATGGGCCTGGCCACACGGCTGAATGAGCCGTTCATCGACGCCGACGATCTACACGATGAGCCCAGTAAGACCAAGATGGCGCGTGGCATACCGCTCACCGATGAGGACCGCGCGCCGTGGCTCACCCGAGCCGGGCAGGCGATCGAACGAGAGGTGCGACTCGGTGCGTCACCTGTCCTCGCGTGTTCCTCGCTGAAGGCCAAGTATCGAGATCGCATACGGTCCTTCGCGCCCACCGTCGTATTCGTCCACCTGGACGGCACGGCATCGCTGATCGCCCATCGACTGAGCGAACGCACCCATGAATACATGCCGTCGACACTGCTGGAGTCTCAGCTCGGCGCCCTCGAGCCACTGCGCGATGACGAGCACGGTCTCCGGGTGGACATCTCCATGACACCGGGACACATCATCGATCGCGTGGTCACGTGGCTGGACGGCGCACCATTTGCCGCCGATGAGCGAATTGAGGAGAAATGACCGACACGCATGCCAGCGGCGCCCTCGAACTGAGCGGTCTCACAAAACGCTACGGGGACAACACCGTTGTCAAGGGCATCGACCTGACGCTGCGACCCGGTGAGTTCGTCTCGCTACTCGGCCCATCGGGATGCGGTAAGACCACGACGCTTCGGATGATCGCCGGATTCGAATCGGTCGACGCGGGCGACATCCGGCTCGGTGGTGTCTCGGTCAGAGACACCCCGGCGAACAAGCGCGACGTCAACACCGTTTTCCAGTCATATGCGCTCTTCCCGCACCTGAGCGTCGCGGGCAACATCGCCTACGGGCTGCGGCAGCGCAAGGTCGCCAAGAGCGAGATCGAGGACCGCGTCACCGATGCCCTGGACCTGGTACGCCTCACCCCGCTCGCGGACCGGCGACCAGCCCAGCTATCGGGCGGACAGCAGCAGCGGGTCGCCCTCGCCCGTGCTCTCGTCAATCGCCCCCAGGTACTGCTGCTCGACGAACCCCTCGCGGCGCTCGATCGTCAACTGCGCGAACAGATGCAGATCGAGCTGCAACTCATCCAGCATCGGCTCAACACCACGTTCCTGTTCGTGACCCACGACCAGCACGAGGCACTGGCGATGAGCGACCGCATCGCGATCATGAACGATGGCCGGATCGAGCAGTTGGATGCCCCCGACGTCGTCTACACCCGACCGGCGAGCAGGTTCGTCGCCGGGTTCGTGGGCCAGCAGAACTTCTTCGAGGGCGTCGTGGACACCGACCGACGGTTCGCGACAGCCGACGACACTCGCTTCAGCCTGACCCAGGCCCCGCACGGGCTCATGCCCGGGGATCCGGTCACACTCGCGGTGCGACCCGAAGCCGTGCGTCTGCGCGCCGTGGAGCATCCCACCGACAGCGACGCCATCGAAACGTCGGTCGTCGCCCGCAGCTATCTCGGCGACGTCGTGCAGTACGTGCTGCACTCGGCTGCGCGCCAGGAGATCATCGCGCGAATTCCGCGCCGAGACATCGACGAGAGCATCGTCGTGGGCGACACGGTGACCTGCTCCTGGGCAGACACAGCGGTCGCGGCCTTCCCGGCCAATTCACCGACGGCTCAGGCGACGACGCCCGAACCGGCACTCACGAAGGGTAATTGAGATGACACTGAACCGAGCGCCCAGATTGCTCGTGCCGAGGGGCCGCGAGGCTGCGATCAGTCGGCGCCTGTTCCTTGGCGGCGTCGCCGGCGTCAGTGCCGCGGTCGCACTCGCCGCGTGCTCAAAGCCCGGTGGGTCGACCGCATCGGGCGACCTTCGCGTCTACTCCTGGGCCGGATACGACGCCGACGAGAACGTGTCGGGCTTCGGTGAGCCGGTCAAGATCGACGCCTACTCCTCCAATGAGGAGATGATCGCGAAACTCGTTGCAGCACGCGGGACCAGCGGCTATGACATCGTCATCCCCACCGGTGTCTTCATCCCGCAGATGGCCGAGAACGGCCTGCTCGAGACACTCGACATGTCGAGGCTGCCCAACGTGACCAATATCGACGGCGCCTTCCGCAACCAGAAGTGGGATCCCGACAACACCCACTCCGTCTGCAAGTTCTGGGGCACAACGGGATTCGTCTACGACACCACGGTCATCAAACGGGAACTCACCTCGTGGGACGATTTCATCTCCGCCGCCAAGGGCGAGGCCAAGGGCAGGACCTCGCTCGTCGACGATCCCGGTGAGATCGCAGCGATCCTCTGCTTTGCCCGGGGTTGGGATCAGAGCACCACCGATCCGGCCCAGCTCGACCAGATCCGCACATTCCTCGTCGACGAACTCGCCCCGTGCATCTCGTCGTTCGACTCGTCACCCGGCAGTAGCGCGATCCCGCAGGGCACGCAGGTTCTCATGCACAGCTGGAACGGCGACGCCAGGCGCGGCATCCTGTCCAGCCCCACGCCAGAGCGCTGGAAGTGGGTCCTGCCGACCCCGCAGACCAACCTGTGGATGGACAACTGGGCCATCGTCAAGGATGCACCGAACCGCGATGCCGCATACGAGTTCATCAACTACTCGCTGGGCGTGGACCAGGCGGCACGCAACACCGAGTTCGTCGGGTACGGCACCGGCGTCACCGGCACGCAGGAACGACTCGTCTCCGAGAACGCCGAACTGCTCGACATGATCTTCCCGACCGCGGAGCAGAAGACACGTATGTACACCGGTGTCATCAACGACGCGCAGCAGGTGCGGATGGACATCGTCAGCGAGATGAAAGCCCGAGCGGGGGGCTGATGACTGGCCTGCTGACTGCCACGCGCCGTCGTCTGCGAGGCGGCGGTCTCTTCACCGCTCTCGCCATTCCCGGCGCGCTGTGGTTCGCGTTGTTCTTCGTCGTCCCCATCCTGGTGGTCGTGTGGTACAGCCTGGGCCACAAGCCCAGCCTGTACGCGACGCACGCCAATGACACACTGTCCCTTGGCCGATATCAGGAGGCGCTCAGCGGCTCCTTCCTGGCGACCTTCGTGAACACGCTTCAGATCGCGGTCCTGGGCACGGCGATCTGTCTGGCACTCGGCCTGCCGTTCGCGTACTGGTTGGCAATCAAGGTGTCGACGCGGTGGCGATATGTGGTGCTGGCGTTGGTGTTCATCCCGTATTGGACGAACTTCCTGGTCCGCACCATTGGCTGGCAGATCATCCTGGCGCCCGAGGGTCCGGCGACCCGACTGCTGCGTTCCCTTGGCCTGGTCGACGGCGCGTTCTCGATGCTCTACACCAAGCAGGCCGTGCAACTCGGCGTCGTCTACAACTATCTGCCGCTGATGATCCTGCCGATCTTCGTCGCGCTGGAACGCATGAGTCCGGCGCTGCGAGAGGCGAGTACGGATCTGGGGGCCGGGCGGTGGGCGACCTTCCGTCAGGTGACATTGCCGCTCGCGAGTCCGGGAATCATCTCCGGGGTGCTGTTGGTGTTCATCCCGCTGATGGGTGACTACATCACCGCGTCGGTGCTCGGCGGCGCGCGCGGCAACATGGTCGGGCAGATGATCGCCGGCCAGTTCCAGCAGGGTCAGAACTGGGCGCTCGGATCGGCCATGTCGGTCATGCTGATCCTGATCACTCTGTTGACGATCGCGCTCATCGGCGTCGCCGGGTTGGTGGCAATGCGCATCTCTCGCCGGCACAACAGACTCGCTGTGGAAACCGCTGGCATTGGGGGAACCGCCTCGTGAGAAACAACCGTTCGGCAATCGATCGGGCGCTGCTCGTGGTGGGCATTGGGGTTCTGTGCTTCCTGTTCGCGCCCATCCTCGTGATCGTCGTGTACTCGTTCAACACGGGCCGGCTGCTCGGCGCGTGGGAAGGCGCCGGCATCGACGCCTACCAGGGTGCATTCAACAATTCCGCGATCCTCGACTCGGTCGTCGTCTCGATCCAGGCCGGGATCCTCGCGACCCTGATCGCCACGCTGCTTGGCACGTTCCTCGGCATCGGGATCGGCATGCGCCGCGGTGCGGTCACCTCGGTCATCGTCGGCGTCATCGGCCTCGTGCTGGTGACACCCGAGATCGTGCAGGCCGTATCACTGCTGCCATGGCTCACCTCGCTGGTCATCGACGCGGGAATCTGGCCGCTGGAGAACGGCGTGCTGCGGCTCGCGATCGGACACTCGCTGTTCGCGACGGCGGTCGTGTCGTTCCTCGTCCGCGGGCGAGTGCGCTCGCTTGACCCGGCACTCGCCGAGGCTGCCGCGGATCTCTATGCGTCGCAGTGGAATGGCTTCCGGCAGATCATGCTGCCTCAGTTGCTCCCGTCGATCGTGGCCGGTGGGTTGATGGCGTTCACCCTGAGCCTCGACAACACGATCATCTCTGCGTTCGTACAGGCCACCGGCAGCACGCCCTGGCCGGTGTACGTGTTCAGCTCGATCAAGGCCGGCCTGCGCCCGGAACTCGCGGCGATGGCCACCGTGATGCTGGTCGGCACCCTGCTGGTGCTGGCGGTCGTCATCGTGATTCTGCGCGCCGGCGGCTCCTCGTCACGCGACGTCACCCGAACGTTCGTCGGCTGACCCCCTTTTTCATTGGAGAGTCGAAACATGACCGTTGCCGATTTCACCCTCGTCAACTGTGACCTGCCCCTTCTCGATATCGATGGGCTGCATGCCGTTTCCGTGGCGAACGGCACCATAACGGCAGTCGAGCCGATGGCAGCGCACCACTCCGTGAGCAACGCCGCGGTGTTCGATGCGCATGGCCGCTCCGTCATCCCCGCCTTCACCGACGCACACGTACACCTCGTGGAGTCGGGCGTGGAACTCGCGCGATGCGACCTGTCTGCCACCGGCTCTCGCGATGAGGCGCTCGCCCGAATCGCCGACTACTGTGCACACTCCGACGCCGACTGGATCATCGGTCGCGGATGGTCACTCGATCACTTCGAGGACACCGGCCGCATGCTTGGCGAACTCGATGCGATCACCGGAGCTCGCCCGGCGTATCTCTCCAACAAGGACGGGCACAGCGCCTGGGTGAACTCCGCGGCGCTGGCCCGGGCCGGCGTCGACGATCGCACCGCGGACCCGGCCGGAGGGCGCATCGAACGCGATGCCGACGGCCGAGCGCTCGGGCTGTTGCACGAGTCGGCCATGCAGTTGGTTTCCGAGCTGATGCCGCCGATGGACGAGGCGACCCGCCTGGCCGGCCTGCGGGCGGGCCAGAAGCACCTGTTGGCGCTGGGGGTTACGGGCTGGCAGGAGGCGATCGTCGGCGATTTCGTCCCCACCACCAACGTCTTCGGGACCTACCTCACGGCGTTGGAGCGAGGCGAGATCGTCGGGCAGGCGACCGGCAATCTCTGGCTCCCCCGCGAGCATCCCGAGCAGGCCCTGCCGGAATTCATTGCAGCCCGCGAACGGGTCGCGCCGAACGATCACCTGGCCCTGAACGGGGTGAAGGTGATGTACGACGGCGTCTGCGAGACGTTCACCGCCGCCATCTCGCAGCCGTACACCGATGACACGCAGACGAACTCCGGGCTCACCTTCTTCGAACCGGCTCAACTCGCATCGATCATGCGTGACATCGACAATGCCGGATTCGACATTCACGTGCACGCCATCGGCGACCGGGCAACCGACGAAATCCTCACCGTGTTCGAGAGCTTCATGCGCGGTGCGCCCGCCCGCGATCACCGCCACCAGATCGCGCATCTGCAGATCACCAACTCCGCACTCATCGACCGCATGGCGGCGCTCGGCATCATCGCCAACGTCCAGCCCTTCTGGGCGCAGTCGGATGCTCAAATGACGCAGATGACACTGCCGTATCTCGCGGAATCGCTTCGCGCCACTCAGTATCAGTTCCGCTCCATGGCACGCGCCGGCGTCTCGCTGGCCTTCGGCAGCGATTGGCCCGTGACAACACCCAACCCCATGGACTGGATCCATGTCGCCGTCAACCGCGACTATCCCGGGGATACCGATGGTCCGTTCCTGCCGGAGGAGGCGCTGTCAGTCCGAATGGCGTTCGAAGCGGCCACCAGCGGTGCCGCCAGGGCGGCACGACAGGACGCACGCGGGGTGATCGAGCCCGGTCGGCAAGGCGATCTCGTTGTGCTCGACCGTACTCTGGCCGAGGTGCCCAACGAGGAACTCCACGACGTATCGGTTGCCGCGACGATCGTGCGTGGCGATGTCGTCTTCGAACGCGGCGCAGTCACGCCGGCGGCCCGGTGATGGCTACAGCCCGGCGAAGCGCTCCTTGACCTGCTCGTCGGTCAACCCGTAGTCCGACAGCGAGTAGGTGTGCTTGGGCGCGCGGGGGCCCTTCTGGCTCTCCGCGTGACTGTCGGCGATCGCCGTGCGGGCCTCATGGGTGAACCCGATGCCGAAGTGCTCATAGATGCCCTCGACGGCCGCGACCGGATCCTTGACGAACTCGAAGTAGTCGACATCGCAGAACTGAGCCGGGTCATGGTCGGCCCGAACATCGTTGAACCGCTTGAGACCTCGCGACCACGTCTCCAGGGCGTCCGCACCGATCTGGGCGCCGGTGAACGAGTTGGACCAGCCCGCCGTGGTGTGCTGCGCCAACGAGCACATGGACGCCATGATGGTCTCCGCCGGCCGGTGACACTGCACCACCAGCGCATCCGGGTACGTCTTCATCAACGCGTCGAGCGCGAACAGATGGCTCGGATTCTTGAGAACCCAGCGCTTCTCCGGATCGTTGAGACCGATCAGCTGCAGGTTCTTGCGGTGCCGCAGATAGGATTTCGTCCAGTCTTGACCGGCAAGCCACTTCGAGTACGTGGGCAGGTGCGCCAACGTCTCGTAGGACACCGAGTGCAGCGACTGACGCAGCAACTGCCAGCACTCCTCCACCTCATCGGCGGTCATGTAGTGCAGGCCCGTGTAGTCCGGGTCCTCCTCGTGAGCCTTGGTGAACTGGGCGTCCAGCTGGGCGAACACCGGGTTCTGCGACCAGGTTTCGCGTGGCGGTCGAGGCTGCGGGAACTCCGCGAGCCATAGTTCCAGCCCCTGGTGGCGTGGGTCCGCGGTGAGCAGGCGGTGGATCACCGTGGTGCCGGTGCGCGGCAGCCCGGTGACGAATATCGGCCGCTCGATCGGCACGTTGACGTGCTGCGGATACTGCGCGAATGCCGCCTCGGACACCAGCCGGGCGACGAGCGCGTTGCGCACGAAGAACCGGTTCATCTTGCTTCCGAGTTCGGTCAGGTCGGCGTCACGCCTGAAGGACTCCAGAAGCACGCCGAGTGCCTCACGGTAGTTGTCGTCGTCGACACCGAAGTCATCGAGACCGCAGGCCTTGGTTGCCGATGCGTGCAGGTCGTCGACGGTTCCGACGTCGGTGCGTGCCGGGTTCATCAGGCCTTGTACTCCCCGCAGTTCACGTCGAGCGCCTGGCCCGTTATTCCGCTGGAGAGGTCGCTGGCCATGAAGAGGATGGCCGAGGCCACCTCATTCTCGGTGGGCAGCCGCTTGAGGTCGGACGCCGCTGCGGTGGCCTTGTAGATCTCGTCGACGGTGGTGCCGTACTTGCCCGCCTGGTGGTTGAAGTAGCTCTCCAGCGTGCCACCCCAGATGTAGCCGGGCAGAATGGAATTGACCCGGATGCCCTGATCGCCCAGCTCGGTGGCCAGCGACTGCGACATCGCGAGCAGGGCGGACTTCGCCATCTTGTAGGCGCCGTACTTGGCCTGCGAGTGCCGCACGACCATCGAGTTGACGTTCACCACGGCGCCGTTGGCATCGGCCAGCGCCGGCGTGAAGCCCTGGATGAGGCGCAGCGCCCCGAACACCGTGAGCTCGATCGCGTCCCGCATGTGCTCGAACGTGGTGTCGGCCAACGGCCTCATCGACGGCACCCGGAACGCGTTGTTGATCAGCACGTCGACCTTGCCGTAGGCCTTCAGCGCCTCCTCGACGAGGTTGTTCACCTGAGCCTCGTCGGTGATGTCCGTGCCGACCGACACTGCCCGTCGCCCCAGATCGGTGACGGTCTTCGCCACGTCCTCCAGCCGTTCGACGGTCCGCGCCGCGAGCACCAGATCGGCCCCCTCCTCGGCACATCGGCGCGCCAGCGTCGTACCCAGCGCGGGTCCGACGCCACTGATCACGACGACCTTGTCCTTGAGAATGCCACCCACGGCTAGCCCACCATCCTGTCGCCAATTTGCTTCTGACGTAGCGCGATACGCGCGCGCCAGTCTTCCTCGGAGATCTTGTTCGCCTCGTGGTACGGCAGCGCCGCGGCCACCTGTTCGATGTCGACCAGTTCCATCGTCGGGCCGTCGGCCTCGGTCAACTCACGCGAGACCCGCTGCCACCGGAACTGCAGGTAACCCTTGCCGTGGCCCAGCGTCTCGCACCAGTTCGTCACGCCGGGGTTGGCGTCGGACACGACGATGCGGATCTTGCCGTCCGGGTCGGCCTGCATCTGGGTGCCGTTGAGCGACGTCTGGTGGTTGATGTAGTCCAGCGAGATGTACCACAGGCTGCCCAGCTGGAAGCCCAGGTACGGCGCGTCGGTGACCGGCAGCGTGATGACGATGGCCTGCTCGGGCTTCAGGTCGAAGTGCCCGACCGACGAGTACTGGGTGGCCAGCCCACCCGGGGTCAGGCGCGGGGCGGTCAGCGTGTTGACGGGCAAGTCGTCGTAGAACCACTTCGGGAACTGCAACCACGTCTTGACGCGCTGAACGAGCTGCTTACCGGCTACGGCGTAACGCTTCTCGATGAGTTCCTTGGTCAGCGGCGGCGGCGCGGTGCCCTCGGTATCGGTGCGCGCGATGGCGAAGGAGCCGCGATGCGCCGACCAGTCGTTGTACACCTCGCGGATGACGAGCTGGGCCGGACTGGTGGGTGTGAATCGCCACTCGAAGGTGCCGTCTGCGGCGATGTCGAGCTTGCGGTCGTCGAATGCCGTCTCGCTATCGGGCACGTTGTCGTCGGTGTACTCACCGCCGAGCAACTGGAAGCTCACGTCGGTGGTACTGCCGCGCCTGCCCGTGACGACGTACTCGCGGTTGGCCTGCACCCGGGTGCCGAAGTACATCGTGTCCGGGTTGTCCAGGCCCATCTTGGTGAATGGCCCTGTCCCCTCGTGGAGGAACGGGTGATCGCGGTCGTAGTCGAACGCGACGTGTGTGCACGCGGCGATGCAACCGGCCAGGTACTGCAGACCCTCGAGCAGGTCGGCCTCGGACTCGATGAATGGTGCCGTCGTGACGAGGTGCTCGGCCTCGGCGATGGCGTCGACCAACGGTTGTGAATACATACGGATTGCTGCCTCCGTGATCGTCTGCTCGACTCCTCCGCGGCTCGTTCCTCGCAGCATCGTCGTCTTCGGCGGTTCAATATTGGACCGTGCTGGTAGAGTTTCCGACCTGAGACTAGAACGCGTTCTAATCTCAGTCAACGTTCCAGCGAAGACGTTCCAGCGACGGGGGTGCAGCATGGACGGCGAATCCGGCCGGGCGTCTCCACCCACCACACGCGTTGTCACCGTCCTCGAGTTCCTGGCCAGCCATCCACACGACCGCTTCGGTCTCTCCGAGCTGGCCCGCCGCGCAGGGGTGAGCAAGCCGACCTGCCTGGGTATCGTCACGACACTCGCCGCCTCCGGGTACCTGGTGCGCGACGCGCAGGACAAGACCTACCGACTGGGCCCCGCACTGATCACGCTGGGACACAAGGCACAGGAGTCCCTGCGCGTGAGCCCGGCCGCGCGCGACGAACTGGGTCGGTTGTCCGCGCGCTTCCGGGTGGCCGCCGCGCTGTCCGGAGTGATCGACGATCGCATCACGCTGATCGAATTGGTCGAGCCGCCCGGTTTCCGCGCCGGCGTGGAGGTCGGCCAGAGCTACCCCTTCGCACCACCGGTCGGGCTGATGTTCGTGCTCTGGGACGACGAAGCGCTACGCGACTGGCTCGCCAAGGAGCCCACCCTGCCGCTGCGCACGAAGACCGCTCAACTCAACCGAGTGATCGAGAACTGCCGCGCAGACGGATATTTGGTGGAGTGCCTGACCCCGGGAGGCAGACGGCTGTACGCGCTGATGGCTGGGATGTCGACGACGAACCTGCCCGACGAGCTGCGCGCGCTACTTGGCGAACTGGTGTCCGATATCGGCGAACGGGTGTATCTGCGCGACGAGAGTCCGCGCGGTCGCACGCCGCACGACATCAGCGTCATCTCCGCGCCGGTGTTCGACCATCACCAGCGCCAAGTCATGGTCGCCTCACTGCACATCGGAAAGGCCTTGACCGACAAGGAGATCACCGAGCGCGCCCAGGCGCTGGCGGCAACCGCCGACGAGTTGACCAAGCAACTCGGCGGGATCAAGCCGCAGCGCCCAGCTCAATCGCCTCAGTAGTTGTTGCAGCTGCCGAAGATCTGCTGCATCAAGCCAAGGTACTGCTGATTTCCCGGCGTGTTCACGATCATCGAGGCCATCTGCTGGCGTTGATCGGGCGGCGACCCGAGGAACTGCCGCAAGTAGCCCTGCGACTGCGCGGATCCACTGAACTGCGCGGCAGCCGCCGGATCCTGAGCATTCGCCGCCGACATCACCTGCTCGTAGCTGCAGGTTGTGTTGACGATCGGCCCCAGATCAGGTTCGGCGGCCGCGATCCCGGTCCCGGCCGTCAGTGATAACGCCACACCGCCGACTGCGGCGGCAATTCTGGTAAACAATTTTTCGGTCATGTATTGACCTCCTCCCCCAAGCCCCACTCTAAGCACTGCACCCGAACTTCTTCGGGGTTTCGCAGACGAATCAGCGCTCTTCCTGCCCGAGCAGCGAACGGGTCGACGATCGGGTGCCCGAGGGCCGAAGTAGTGCACTCGCCGGGCGTTGGCGTACCCGCTGCGGCCACCAGAACCAGCGCCCCAGCAGCGCAGCGATTGACGGTGTCATGAGCGCGCGAACCACCAAGGTGTCCAACAACAGACCGATACCGATGGTGGAACCCACCTGCCCGATGATGCGCAGGTCACTGACCACCATCGACATCATGGTGACGGCGAACACCAGACCGGCGGCCGTCACGACCTTGCCTGTGCCGCCCATTGCTCGAATGATGCCTGTGTTGATACCGGCGCCTATCTCCTCCTTCATGCGTGAGACCAGCAGCAGGTTGTAGTCGGAGCCGACCGCCAGCAGGATGATGACGGACATCGCGAGTACGAGCCAGTGCAATTCGATGCCGAGAATGTGCTGCCAGATCAGCACGGACAGCCCGAAGGCCGCACCCAGCGACAGCGCCACCGTGCCCACGATGACCAGCGCCGCGATAAGGCTTCGCGTCATGATCAGCATGATGATGAAGATGAGACAGAGCGCCGCGACTCCCGCGATCAGCAGATCGTAGGTTGAACCGTCCCGCATGTCCTTGAACGTCGCCGCTGTCCCGGCAAGAGATATCTTGGCGTTCTCCAGTGGAGTCACCTTGAGTGCCTCCTGAGCCGCATTCTCGATGTCGTCGACGCGCGAGATTCCCTCGGCCGACGCGGGATCGCCCCGATGCGAGACGATCAGCCGCACCACCTTGCCGTCCGGTGAGAAGAACAAGTTCATGGCGCGCTTGAAGTCCTTGTTCTGGAAGATCTCCGGCGGCAGGTAGAAGGTGTCGTCGTTCTGGGCCGCGTCGAAATCTCTGCCCATGGCGGTCGCGTCCGTGCTAGTGGCGTCCATCAGGTCAAACATCCCCGACATCGTGCTGTACATCGTCAGCATCATGGTCCGCATTGACTTCAGGGACGCGATCATCGCCGGGAACTGGGCGATCATCTGCGGCATGAGCGCGTCGAGCCGATCGAGACTTCCGATCAGCTCGTGCGTCTTGTCGCTGACCTCGTTGACGCCGTCGAGTGAGTCGTATACGGCTTTGAGAGCCCAGCAGATGGGAATATCGAAACAGTGCGGTTCCCAATAGAAGTAATTGCGGACCGGCCTGAAGAAGTCGTCGTAATTCGCGACATTGTCCCGCAACTCATTCGTGAGCGCTTCCAGCTCATGCGATTTGAGGACCGTGCCATGGGTCGTGTTGACCAGCTTTTGCATCACGGTGTACATGCCCTGCATGGTGTTTGTCATCTTCGTCAGCCCATCGGCCTGGGCCAGCAGATCCTTCATGCCATTCTTCTGAAATGGCAGAAGCTGAACCTGATTGGCGTTCTGCAGGCTCAGCAGAAACGGTATCGATGTCCGTGCGATCGGGGTTCCCTCGGGCCGAGTTATCCCCTGCACCCTGGAAATGCCCGGAACGGCGAAGACGCCCTTTGCCAGTTTGTCCAGGACCACAAAATCCGCCGGGTTCCGCATATCGTGGTCGGCCTCGACCAGGAGGATGTCGGGCATCATTCGTGATTGGGGAAAGTACTTATCAGCGGCGGCGTATCCCACATTGGCGGGGATGTCTTGCGGCACATACAACCGGTCGTCGTAGCTGGTCTTGTACCCCGGCAAGGCCAACAACCCGGTGAGCGCAACCACGGAAGCCGTGACCAGTATGGGCACGGGCCACCGGACGACCGCCGTGCCCACTCGCCGCCATCGACGGACATTGACCCTCCGCTTGGGCTCGAACAGCCCAAAACGGCCACCGACCACGAGAACTGCCGGAATCAGCGTCACGGCCACCGCAACCGCAACGACCATGGCCACAGCAGTGGGAACACCCATGGTTTGGAAGTAGGGCAATCGGGCGAAGCTCAGGCAGAAGATCGCGCCCGCAATGGTGAACCCGGAGGCCAACACCACCTTGGCAACGCTGCGATATGTGGTGTAGAAGGCAGATTCGCGATCCTCGCCAGCCTGACGTGCTTCGTGATACCGGCCTACGAAGAAGATGCCGTAGTCCGTACCGACCGCGAGTCCGAGCGACACCAACAGATTAACGGCGAATGTCGACAGTCCGATGACCTCGTGTTCGCCGAGAAGCGCGACCACTCCTCGCGCCACCTGCACTTGCATTCCGACCATGACCAACAGAAGTACGGCCGTGACGATCGAGCGGTAGACGAAGAGCAGCATCGCCAAGATCACCACGAGGGTGACCGCCGTGATCTTGATGATGGATTTGTCGCCGGCATGGTTCATATCCGCCACCAACGGAGCGGGGCCCGTGACATAGGCCTTGACCCCCGGGGGCGGTGGCGTCTGAGCGACGAGCTGCCGGATGGCCTCCACGGATTCGTTCGACACGGATTCGCCTTGGTTGCCAACGAGATTCAGTTGGACATACGCGGCCTTGCCATCGGCGCTCTGTGCACCCGTGGCCGTGAGGGGGTCCCCCCAGTAGTCCTGCACGTGCTCCACATGCGCCGTATCGGCGCGCAACTGACGAACCAAATCGTCGTAATAGCGGTGCGCCTCATCGCCGAGGGGGGCCTCACCCTCCAATAGGATCATCGCCACACTGTCTGAGGTGGACTCCTCGAACCTCTCGCCCATGCGCTGCATCGCCTCGAACGCGGGTGCGTCCTTGGGTACCAGGGAAACTGAGAATTCCCGGCCGACCTGTTCCAACGATGGAACGGCAAAGGTCAGAACGCCGACGACCACCAGCCACCCAAGGATGATGAGCACCGCCAGCTGATGGACCTTCCGCGCGATGAAGGGCGGGCGGCCCCCAGTTCCACCGTCGGCATCAATTCCCCGGTCGCTTCGCTCCTGCCCGCCGATGCTCATGCGGCCTTCATCTACGGTGCGCGCTCTTCTGGTTTCAGCAGCAGAGCCCTTACCAGCGGCCGGGGGCCCGACGACCGAAGCATTGCGCTGGCCGGGCGCTGCCGCACCGGCAGTGGCCACCAGAACCAGCGCCCCAGCAGCGCGGCGATTGAGGGTGTCATGAACGCGCGAACCACCAAGGTGTCGAATAGCAGGCCGATACCGATGGTCGAACCCACCTGACCGATGGTGCGCACGTCGCTGACCAACATCGCCATCATGGTGAAGGCGAACACCAGCCCCGCAGAGGTGACGACCTTGCCGGTGCCGGCCATCGCCCGGATGATGCCCGTGTTGATACCGGCGCCTATCTCCTCCTTCATGCGTGAGACCAGCAGCAGGTTGTAGTCAGATCCGACCGCCAAGAGAATGATCAGGGATATCGCGAGCACGAGCCAGTTCAATGGGAAACCGAGAATGTGCTGCCAGATCAGCACGGACAGCCCGAAGGCCGCGCCCAGCGACAGCGCCACCGTGCCCACGATGACCAGTGCGGCGACAAGACTCCGGATCATGATCAGCATGATGATGAAGATGAGACAGAGCGCGGCGACTCCCGCGATCAAGAGGTCGTATGCCGATCCGTCCACCTGATCCTTCGCCATCGCCGCGCTGCCGGTGAGGTAGATCTTGGCGCTCTCAAGTGGAGTTCCCTTGAGACCCTCCTCGGCCGCGGTCCTCATCGGATCGACGCGCGAGATGCCCTCGGGCGTAGCGGGATCGCCGCGTTGCGTGATGAGCATGCGCGCCGACTTCCCGTCCGGTGACATGAACACGTCCATGACGCGTTTGAAGTCCTTGTTCTGAAAGATCTCCTTGGGCAGGTAGAACGAGTCGTCGTTCTGCGCGGCGTCGAAGTCCTTGCCCATGGCGGTGGCGTTCTGACTCCCGTCCTCCATTTGCGCTAGGACTCCCGACATGGTGCTGTGCATCGACAGCATCATGGTCTGCGTGCTCTCCATGGTCGCGATCATCGACGGAAACTGTGCAATCATCTGCGGCAGAAGCAGATTCAGCTGATCGAGATCGCCGACGAGAGCGTGCATCTTGTCGCTGATCTGGTCGATTCCGTCGATTGCGTCGAACAGGGATCTGATCGACCAACAGACGGGGATGTTGAAACAGTGCGGCTCCCAATACAAGTAGTTGCGGAGAGGCCGGAAGAAGTCATCGAAATCCGCTATGTGATCGCGCAACTCATTCGTGACGTCTTCCAGCTCATGAGTTTTGCCGACCATATCGCTCGTCGTACGGGCGAGCTGTTGCATCAGCCCATACATTCGCTGCATGACGTCAATTGTTTTCGTCATTTCGCCGGCCTGCGTCAGCATATCGTCCATGCGCGCTTTCTGAAATGGCAGAAGTTGCAGCTGACTGGCATTCGACATGCTCATCATGAACGGGATCGTGGTGTGTTTCAGGGGAGTGCCCTCGGGCCGGGTCACCGCCTGCACTCTGGAAACTCCCGGAACGGCCAGAACGCGCTTGGCCAGTTTGTTCAACACCAGGAAGTCTGCCGGGTTGCGCATATCGTGGTCGGCCTCGACCATCAGGATATCGGGCGCCGTCATGAGCGACTGAGGAAAATGCCTGTCAGCGGCCGCATATCCCTCGTTGGCGGGAATGTCTTTGGGAAGGTATTTCTGGTCGTTGTAGCCGGGCTGGTACGCCGGCAGCGCCAGCAACCCGATAAGCGACACGGCGAATGTCGCCACGAGAATGGGTGCCGGCCACCGGACGATCGCCGTGCCCACCCGCCGCCATCGACGGACGATGATCTTCCGTTTTGGCTCGAAAAGACCAAAGTGGCCTCCCACGGCAAGAACCGCCGGAATCAGCGTCAGTGCCACCGCAACCGCGACAATCATTCCCAGCGCGCAAGGAATACCGAGGGTTCGAAAATAGGGCAGCCGAGTGAAGCTCAGACAGAAAACCGCTCCGGCAATGGTCAAGCCGGAGGCCAAGACCACCTTCGCAACGCTGCGATAAGTGGTGTAAAAAGCAGTTTCCCGGTCCTCGCCAGCCTGACGCGCCTCATGATACCGGCCGACGAAGAATATGCCGTAGTCCGTTCCCGCCGCGAGTCCGAGCGTCACCAATAGATTGACTGCATATGTGGAAAGACCAATGAGTTCATGGTCGCCGAGAAATGCGACGACCCCTCGGGCCACCTGCAATTGAAGCCCCACCAGGATCAGCAGGACAATGGCGGTGACGATCGAGCGGTAAAAGAAGAGCAGCATCACCAAGATCACTGCAAGACTCAACCCGGTGACCAGGATGACTGTCTTGTTGCCGCTCTGACTCAAATCCGAGATTAACGCCACCGGGCCGGTGACATAGGCCTTGACCCCCGGGGGCGGTGGCGTGCGATTCACGATGTCCCGGACGGATTTCAGGGAATCGTTCGCCATGCCCTGGCCAAGGTCACCGGTGAGGCTCATTTGCACGTACACGGCCTTACCGTCGGCGCTCTGCGCCGCGCCCGCCGTGAGCGGATCCCCCCAGAAATCCTGCACATGCTGCACATGCGCCGTGTCAGCTTTCAACTGACGAATCAGGTCGTCGTAATAGCGATGTGCGTCATCGCCGAGGGGTGCCTCGCCCTCCAGGACGATCAACGCCACACTGTTGGAATTGGATTCCTCGAAGTTCTCACCCATGCGCTGCATCGCATCGAACGACGGCGCATCGTTGGGAATCATCGACACTGAGCGCGCTTCTTCAACCTTCTCCAGCGGGGGGACGGTCGCAGCCAAGACATAGGCGATCGCCAGCCACGCAAGGATGATCGGCACCGCGAGTCGATGGATCATTCGCGGTATGAACGGCGGGCGGGTGCTCGTCTGCTGGGCGCTCGCCTGCTGGTTACTCATGCGCCTGTCAGCCGGCAGAAGGTGAACGCACTTTGCCCTTGCCTGATTCGCTCCGCTTTCACCTCATCGTCGACGGTGATGCGGCAGCCGATGCTGTCGGTGTCGCCCTGCGCGACGATGTTCGCCCCCGCGGTCGCCTCGGTCATCGCGAACTTCAATGACCACGGCAGACTTGCTCCCTCGACGAACCGCGGCTCGGCATCGCTGTCGAAATAGCTGATGCGTGCCACCGTCCCCGGAGGCCCGAATACCTCGTAAACCAGCTGTTTGGGGTCATACGGCTGGCGCTTCTCAGTTTCAGTATCGGCATAGACGGGGCGATTCTCGGAGCCGAATACGCCGTGCAGGCGGGACACCGTGAATCCCCCAACCGCGAGCACCACGAGTATCAGCAGCGGAATCCACAGCCGCCTTAGAACCCCCAAAATCGCGAACCCCCTTCACCCGTCTATGAGACCGGCAATACCCATCGATCGCGGCACGCTAGACGCCGGCACCTCTGCAGCATTAAGCGTCCGAGGCCAGCCGTGTTGGGGGTCACGGCAAACGTGCGTCGCCCCAGACGCACAATCCGAACCTGGCGAGTAAAATATGCAGGCCCCCCTCCATATCGAGCCATTCCCCACTGTGATATGGGATCGTAATGCATACCGCGTACGCACAGACACGGTACGGAAAGTTTCGATCGGTCGTAACCGGTTGCAGAAACTGTGCAATCGCTTGTGATTGGCTGCAAATTTGTCGCGCCAAGCGCCCTTGATCGTCCTGGTCAAAGGCGCGCCTATGCGCCGTCAATGATGCTGGTGCCGTTGGCCTTACGTCGCCGTCGCCGTCGCCGCCGTGCCACAGCCCGGGGCGCTGCCGGCGAACCCCGGCCTCGACGCCGCTGCAGCCGCAGAGCGGCTTCGGCGAGTTCGCCACATGACGATCACCGACACCTGGGCCCGTCAGCTCATCACGTCACCCAGGAGCGGCGGCAAAGAAGTCAAGAATCGCCGAGTTCACCGCGTGCGGGCGTTCCAGAAAGCCCAGATGACCGGTGTCAGCAATCTCCACATACTGCCCATTCGGAAGCGCGTCTGCGACCTCTGCGCCAAGGTGCGGGGGCATGATCAGGTCATCCGCGAATCCGATCACCAACACCGGTGTGGTGATCGAGGCGTAGGCGGGCAGTCGGTCCTCGGCTGGGTAGACACCGTGCTGAGCACGGGTCCCGGGGGTTGCCTTCGTGGGCCACATCGTAAAGGTGTCGATCCAGTCTCGAACGGATTTGTCATCGTTGAGGGTCCGTGGTGAGAAGTTCTCGAGCAGACGAAGTTTCGCTGCGTAGGAAGGCGGCAGTTGGACGCCGATGTCGAGAAAGTCCCGTTCGGCTGTGCGGCAGAACTCGCGCAGGCGATCGTGGCGCCCGCGAGTCGCCATCAATGCCGCCTGCCTCACCAACTCTGGCCGGGCCAACATCAACTCCTGTGCGATGTAGCTTCCCATCGAGACACCCACCAGCCGGACGGGGGCGGCGTCGAGCCGCTCGATCAACTCGGCCGTATCAGCCACCATGGCCGCGGCTGAGAAGCCGTCGGCATTCGCGGTCGCGCCCACTCCCCTGTTGTCGAACGTGATGACGCGGTACCCAGCTTCCCGGAATGCGGACACCTGATGGAGATCCCATGTGCGTCCAACACCACCCTGGCCTGCAATGAACAGCACCGGATCGCCGTCACCGTGGTCATTGAAAGCCAGGTTCATGCGTCTAGGCGGGCGAATTGACCGTGCCGATACTGCTCGACGCACGCCGCTCGCCTGATCTTTCCGCTGGTGGTGATCGGAATCGAACCCGGCGACACCAGAACCAGATCGGCGACGCCAAGACTGTGCGAACTGAAAATCGCCGAGGTCACCTCACGCTTGACGACGGAGAGCTTGGCCATGGACTCATCGCCGGACTCACCCCGCATCTTGGCTTCGATGATGACGACGAGTTTCTCCGTGGAACCGTTCGGAACTGCTATGGCCGCACACCGACCCCGGGTGATCTCCTGGACCGTCGCCTCAATGTCGTCGGGCGAGTGGTTGCGCCCGTACACGATCAGCAGGTCCTTGATCCGGCCGATGACGAACAACTCATCCCCAGAGGTGAATCCCAAGTCGCCCGTACGCAGCCACGACCCCTCGGGTGTGCCAACCGACGGATCGACGAGCCGTCCACCGAAGGTGGCCGCTGTCTCATCGGGTTTGTGCCAATAGCCGGTCGCAACGTTGTCGCCATACACCCAGATCTCGCCAACGGTTCCACTCGGACACTCGCTACATGTCTCCGAGTCCACAATGCGGACCATCGGTGACTGCGGTATGGCGTAACTGACCAGAGGTGTACCACCTTCGTCCCCGCATCGTTGCGCCTTGCCAGCCGACAGGTTCTCGGAGTCGAAGCGCACCACGGCCGGTGGTTCGTCGGGTGCCCCGGTCGCCACGTACACCGTTGCCTCGGCGAGCCCATAGGACGGTCGCAGCACCGCCTCGCGCAGATTGAACGGCGCGAATCGCTGCGCGAATCGTCGAAGCGTTGCAGGGTGCACCCGTTCAGCTCCGGTGACGATGACAAGCACATCCGCGAGATCGAGCCCGGCCATATCGTCGTCCGAGGTCTTTCCCGCCGCCAGTTCGAATGCGAAGTTCGGTGCGGCGGAGTACGCGCGACTGTTGCCTGCCAGCAGTTGCATCCACCTGGCCGGTCGCTGCAGGAACGCCACCGGGCTGGTCACCACCGCGGGAATGCCCGCCAGAACCGGGCCGCAGACTCCCAGATACAAACCCATGTCGTGGTAGAAGGGCAGCCAGGACACGATGGTGGCACCCGGCGGCGCGATGTTTCCGTATTTGGCGAAGTAGCCGGCCATCACCTGTTCGAAATTGGCCAGTAGGTTTCGGTGCGACATCATGACCCCGGCAGGCGCACGGGTCGACCCAGATGTGTACTGCAAATAGGCTGTATCCGTGCGGCTTTCGCTCACGGCAACCGATCCTGTCGGTGCATCGAGATCCAGCGAGTCGACCTCGACTATTGATGGTGTTGCCGCTCCAGGCGCAGACCTCAAGTGCTCCGCTACGGCGCCTGCAACTGGGGATGTTGTGAGGATGACCGAGGGTGACGAGTCACGCAGCACGGAGCTGACTCGTTCATCGCTGACGCCACCCAGCGGAACGGCTAATGGAACCGCGATCTGCCCCGCCTGCAGTGCGCCGAGAAACCCGACGATGTAGTCAAGCCCCTGTGGCGCCAAGATCAGCGCTCGATCACCCGTTGACCCGCGTTGTTCGAGTTCCCGCGCAACGTTGCGCGTCCGCCGATACAACTGCGCGTACGTCAGGCTCTCCGCGACGCCGGCCCAGTCCTGCTCATAATCGATGAATGTGACGGCCGGGTCGTCGCCCTGCAGGCCCGCACGCTCGCTCAGCAAAGTCAAAATAGATGTGCCCCCCACGCACATCAGGGTATCTCCGTCATAGCGACCGGATGTCAAGAAATGACAGCACCCCATTAGTTCTCGCGCGCAGGCGGTTGATTGCGCGGATTTCAAGACAACTCGGCCGCGCGAATTTACCGTTGACGTATGTGACTGTCCGCTATCTACGCCGACGAGGCTGGGGGCAGCTGAGGACGCCGGCGTAGGTAGACAGCTCACACCAGGGGGGAAGCGAGCCTAGCTGCGGCATGACCGCTGCTGGGTCCGCTTGTGAGGGGGACACATGGCTGTATCCGAAACCGCGCCAATCTCGCTCGACGCGCACACCACACCCGTCACTCCGGTTGCTGTCATCGGCATGGCCTGCCGACTTCCCGGCGGTATCGACTCGCCGGAGCAGCTATGGGAGGCATTGCTGCGAGGTGACGACCTGGTCACCGAGATTCCGCTCAGCCGGTGGGATCCCGACGAGTATTACGACCCGGAACTCGGGGTGCCCGGCCGGTCGGTGTCCAAGTGGGGCGCGTTCCTCGATGACGTTGCGGGCTTCGATTTCGAGTTCTTCGGGATCAACGAGCGCGAGGCCACCGCCAGCGACCCACAGCACCGATTTCTCTTGGAGACATCGTGGGAGGCCATGGAACACGCCGGCCTCACCCGGGAGAACCTGGTCGACACGCTCACCGGGGTATTCGTGGGATTGACGCATGCCGACTACCAGCTGCTGGCCGCCGATGCGCACGCCGTGGAGGGACCGTACGGCTTCACCGGCAACAACTTCAGCTTGGCGTCGGGGCGGGTGGCCTATGCCCTCGGGGTCCACGGTCCCGCGCTAACAGTGGACACCGCCTGTTCCTCTGGCCTGACCGCTGTGCATCTGGCGTGCCGCAGCCTGCATGAGCACGAGAGTGCGCTCGCGCTGGCTGGTGGCGTCACGCTGACACTGGACCCGCGGAAGTGGGCGTCCGGGTCAGCCGAGGGCATGCTGTCGCCCACCGGCTGCTGCCACGCCTTCGACATCGCGGCGGACGGGTTCGTGCCCGGCGAGGCCTGCGTCATGTTCTTGCTCAAGCGGCTGCCCGATGCACAGCGTGATGGTGACCGAGTCATGGCTGTCATACGCGGTACGGCGATCAATCAAGATGGCCACACGGTCAACATCTCAACGCCATCACAACCCGCGCAGGTCGCCGCCTACCGGGAGGCGCTGGCAGCCGCCGGTGTGGACGCGGACAGCGTGCGGATGGTGGAAACCCACGGCACCGGCACCGCCACCGGTGATCCCATCGAGTACGCGAGCCTGGCCGAGGTATACGGTCGCGACGGTCCCTGTGCGCTCGCTGCCGTGAAGACCAACTTCGGACACACTCAAGCGGCCTCTGGAGCTCTCGGACTGTTCAAGGCTGTGCTCGCGCTTCAGCATGGTGTGATTCCGCAGAATCTGCACTTCAATCGCCTGCCCGATGCCATGGCCAGAATCAAGACCAATCTCTTTGTACCGCAGGACAACACACCGTGGCCCACGTCCGATCACACACCGCGGCGCGCCGCCGTATCGTCGTACGGAGTCTCCGGAACCAATGCACACGCCGTTGTGGAGCAGGCTCCCGAAACCACCAACACTGAGTCACAACGCAATGGGCACATCGCATCACCGTCAACACCACTGCTATTCCCGCTGTCGTCCACCTCGGCTGACGAACTGCGCCACACCGCCGGCCGGCTGGCCACCTGGATACAGGCGCATGACGACGTGACGCTGCCGGATCTGGCCTACACCCTCACGCGTCGGCGTGCGCACCGCCCAGTGCGCACCGCCGTCATCGCCAGAACCCGACCGCAGCTCACCGAGGCCCTGCGCCAGGTCGCCGACAGCGATACCCAGTTTCAGGCGGCGGTCGGAAGCGACGACCGGCCCCCGGTGTGGGTGTTCTCCGGGCAGGGTTCGCAGTGGGCGGGCATGGGTGCGGAGCTGCTGGCGGCCGAACCGGCGTTCGCCGCCACCATCGCGCAGGTTGAGCCGCTGATCGCCAGTGAGGCAGGGTTCTCGGTGACCGACGCGATATCCGCGCCGCAGGTGGTTGTCGGTCAAGATCGCATCCAGCCAACGCTGTTCACGATGCAGGTCGGTCTGGCCGCCGCGATGAGGGCCCATGGCGTCCGCCCCGGCGCGGTCGTCGGGCATTCCCTCGGGGAGGCCGCCGCAGCCGTCGTCGCAGGTGCGCTGTCACTCGAGGACGGCGTGCGGCTGGTCTGCCGCCGGTCGCGCCTGATGTCCCGCATCGCCGGCGGAGGGGCCACCGCAGCAGTGGAATTGCCTGCCAAACAGGTGCTTTCGGAACTGACCGGCCGCGGGATCCATGACGTTGTGGTGGCCGTGGTGACCTCCCCGCAGTCCACCGTGATAGCCGGTGCCACGCAATCGGTGCGCGACCTGGTCCTGGCCTGGACTCAGCGTGAGGTGATGGCCCGCGAGATCCCCGTCGATGTTGCCTTTCACTCGCCTCAAGTCGATCCGATCGTCGACGAACTCACCGAGGCACTCTCCGATCTCAACCCGATGACACCGGATGTCCCCTTCTACTCGGCGACTCTTTTCGACCCGCGAGAACAGCCTGTGTGCGACGGCGCCTATTGGGCAACGAACATGCGCCGCATGGTGCGCTTCGCCGCGGCCGTGCAGGCCGCCATGGACGATGGTCACCGCGTCTTTGCCGAGTTGTCGCCGCACCCACTACTCACCCACGCGCTCGAGCAGACCGCCCGCAGCCGCGACATACCGCTGGCGGCGCTGGCCGCCATGCGTCGCGACCAATCGCTGCCATACGGGCTGCTGGAGTTCCTGGTGGATCTGCACAGCGCGGGCGTCGCGGTCGACTTCTCCGCGCATTACCCGAGCGGGCGGCTGGTGGACGCGCCCCTGCCCTCTTGGACGCAACGACGGGTGTGGCTGAGCGGTAGCCAGGAATCCCCGACACACGGTGGTTGCACCGTTGAGGTGCACCCACTTCTGGGTCCGCATGTGCGGTTGCAGGGCGAACCGGAGCGCCATGTGTGGCAGGCCGACGTCGGAACCGCCAGCCAATCCTGGCTCGCTGATCATCAGATACGCGATGTGGCCGTGTTTCCGGGAGCGGCTTACTGCGAGATGGCGCTGGCGGCCGCCCGCACTGTCCTGAGCGAGACCTGCGAGGTCCGTGACATCCGTTTCGAGCAGGCGCTACTGCTTGGTGAGCAGACCACGGTCGGCGCCGCCGCGTCGCTGTCGGCGCCCGGCGTCATCGAGTTCTCGGTGGAGTCCGATCAGGGCAGCGAGCAAGCGCGCCACGCCTCGGCAGTCCTGCATGACGCAACCGACGAGCGGCCACCTGCATGGGACATATCCGCGTTACTCGCCGCACATCCATCTCGCGAGGACGGCGACGAGGTTCGCAAGCGCGTGGACCAGCGTGGGATGCAGTACGGGCCTGCGTTCACCGGTCTGGCCGCCGTGTACACCGGTGACGGTAAAACCGGCACTGTACTAGCCGAGGTCGCGCTGCCCCGCTCGATCCGCTCACAACAGGACGCGTACGGCGTGCACCCGGCACTACTGGATGCGTGTTTCCAGTCCGTCGAAGCGCATCCGGATATCCGGGCCATGGGTGCGGACGTACTTGGGTTGCCGCTGGGCGTCCGGCGGCTGCGCGCCTACGACTCCGTGCGCAACGCTCACTACTGCTACACGCGGGTCACCAGCACCGACGCCGCCGGGTTCGAGGCCGACATCGACGTGCTCGACGACCACGGCGCGGTGCTCCTCGTGGTGCAGGGGCTGCGGTTCGGGATCGAATCCGCCGAAGCACACAGGAATCGCTTGCTGGCCGAGGGACTGTTGGCCATCGAATGGCAGCAACGACCGTTGCCGCAATCCGACTATGCCGACGCCGGAACCTGGCTGCTGATCAGTGCCACCGCCGGCGCGGATGTGCTTGCGACGGCGTTAGCCGAAGCTCTGAGCGGGCATGGGGCGCAGTGCGCCACGGTGTCCTGGCCTGTGAGCGTCGACCACACGAACGGTGAGCAGCTTGAAGCTCAAGTGCGTGCCGGCGGTTTCACCCGTCTGGCGCTCCTCATGGGACCGAGCGACGCCGCAGACCTCGAAGCAGTCGGTCAGACACCCCTGCTCGGCGGCGAGATGGTCCGGCATCTGGTGCGCATCACCAACGAGGTGCTGAAGATCCAAGGCGAGCTGCCTCTCATATACGTCGTGACCTGTGACGCCCAAAGCGTGCTGGCAGGCGAGCGGCCAAGCCTGGAACAGGCCGGGCTACGGGGTCTGATCCGTGTAATCGGCAATGAATACCCGCATTTGGGCGCCACCCAGATTGATATGGATGAAGCCACCGACTCCAAGCAACTGGCACAGCAACTGGTCAGCGGATCTGAAGAAGACGAGACCGCCTGGCGAAATGGCTACTGGTACAACGCGCGATTGTGCCCTGCTCCGCTACGCCCCGAGGATCGACAGCTCACGACCACTGCCCAGCAGCGCGACGGGATGCGTCTGCAGATTCGTGTTCCAGGTGACCTGACCTCGATAGAACTCGTTGCCATCGAACGGGTTCCACCTGGTCCGGGACAGATCGAGGTCGCAGTCACCGCATCCAGTATCAACTTCGCAGACGTGCTGATCGCATTTGGCCGCTACCCCGCCTTTGACGGACAGCTGCCACAACTGGGGACCGATTTCGCCGGGGTGGTGACTGCCGTGGGACCTGGTGTCACCGATCACGCGGTCGGCGACCGTGTCGGCGGCCTGTCTCCAGAGGGCTGCTGGGCGACGTATGTCACCTGTGATGCCCGAATGGCAGTGCCGCTGCCACCTGGCCTGACCGACCATCAGGCCGCGGCGGTGACCACCGCGCATGCGACCGCCTGGTATGGCCTCACCGATCTGGCCCGGATCAAGGCCGGTGACAAGGTGCTGATTCACTCCGCAACCGGCGGTGTCGGCCAAGCCGCCGTCGCGATCGCCCGTGCCGCCGGCGCGGAGATCTTCGCGACCGCGGGCAGCGAGCAGCGCCGACAACTCCTGCTCGGCATGGGTATTGAGAATGTCTACGACTCCCGCAGTATCGACTTCGCCGACCAGATACGCCGCGACACCGACGGATACGGCGTCGATATAGTGCTCAACTCGGTCATTGGCACCGCCCAGCGTGCGGGTCTCGAACTACTCGCTCTCGGTGGACGGTTCGTCGAGATCGGCAAGCGCGACATCTACGGTGACACCAAGCTGGGCTTGTTCCCGTTCCGTCGCAACCTGACGTTTTACGGCCTCGACCTGGGTTTGATGTCAGTCAGTCATCCCGATCGGGTGCGCGAGTTGCTGACGACGGTATACGCACTTACCGCAGACGGTGCGCTGCCAATGCCCGAGAGTAGACGCTATCCGCTCGCCGATGCCGCCATCGCACTCCGCCAGATGAGTGCCGCCCAACACACCGGAAAACTCATCCTTGACATTCCCCGCGAGGGGGCCAGCGATATGGTGCTACCGCCCAACCAAGTTCGTCCATTCCGCGCCGACGGCTCCTACATCATCACCGGCGGCCTTGGCGGGCTGGGTTTGTTCTTCGCCCAGAAGATGGCCACCGGAGGCTGTGGGCGAATTGTGCTCACCTCCCGCTCCCAGCCCGATGAGTTGACTTTGGAGACGATCGAGCTCATCCGCTCGGGCGGTGCCGATGTGGTGGTGGAGTGCGGCGATATCGCCATACCCGAGACGGCCGACCGGGCAATGGCAGCGGCGACCGCTACCGGGCTCCCAGTGCGCGGGGTGCTACACGCAGCGGGCGTGATCGAGGACGCCACCCTGCCCAACATCACCGACGAATTGATAGAACGTAACTGGGCGCCAAAGGTATACGGTGCGTGGAACTTGCACACCGCCGCCGCCGACCAGCCATTGGACTGGTTCTGCTCGTTCTCCTCGGCGGCCGCGCTGGTGGGCTCGCCCGGACAAGGCGCCTATGCTGCGGCCAACAGCTGGCTGGATGCGTTCACCCGATGGCGACGGGCCGAAGGCCTTCCTGCCACGGCGATTGCATGGGGCGCCTGGAGCCAGATCGGACGCGGTACAGCCAGGGCGGGCGATGCCGGCGCTGCCATCGCTCCGAGTGAGGGCGCGTACGCATTCGAGGCGCTGCTACGCCACGATCGCCCCCACACCGGCTACGCACCAATCTCGGATGATCCGTGGTTGACCGCCTTCGCCGAGCGCAGCCCGTTCGCCCGGGCGTTCCGTTCCACCCAGCAGAACTCAACGGGCTCAGGGAAATTACGCGCCGAACTAAGTGAGCTGCCACCAGACGATCGGCCCACCCTGCTGCGGCGGCTGATCTCCGACCAGGTCAGCCTGATCCTTCGTCGCAGTATCGATCCCGACCGGGCGCTGTCGGAATACGGTCTGGATTCACTGGGCGCACTCGAACTACGTACCCGCATTGAGACCGGGACCGGGGTGCGGATCTCCGCCACCGACATCACCACGATTCACGGTTTGGCGCAGTTACTGTGCGAGAAGCTCGTACCCGCGGAAGTCGCCTAACGATGTGGGGACAACTGCTGGCGCTAGCGCTCATGACGACGATCAATCCGGTGCGCCTCGGCCTCATCCTTCTGGTGCTCTCCCGACCGCGGCCCATGCAAAACCTGCTCGCCTACTGGGCTGGCGCCCTGATAGTGGGCAACGCCTCCCTGCTGATTCCTCTGTTCGTGCTCCACTCGAACACAACGTCGGCCTCTTTTGTGAAGGATTTCGCCGACCCCGCCGCGAACCCCGCCGCCCAGCGCATCGCGATCGGCATGGGCGCGGTCCTGGTGGTGATCGCCGCGGTGATGGGCGTGCGTGGGTTGGTGGCGGCACCGGGTGTTGGCCGTAGGCAGCCCATGCCGGAACGACATGCCAATGCCAATGCCAATGCCGACTCAAGGACATCGACCCTGGCGATTGAACCGGCTACGCCACCCATACTCTCGCGACTGCTGCGGCCACCGCAGAGTGGAGAACCAGAGGGCGGCTCCCCAATTCGGCGGCTACTGGGTCGCACGGGAAAGGCGTGGCAGAACGGATCCCCGTGGATCGCGTTCGTCCTCGGCGTCATCATCCTGCCGCCACTGGACGGGGTTCTCATCGCACTCGCCATCATCGTGGCCTCGGGAGCCGCGGTCGGAACTCAGGTCGTCGCCGTCATCGCCTACATGATCGGCGTGCTCGTGGTTGAGGAGTTCATTCTGGTTAGCAATCTGGTTGCGCCGGCGAAGACCCAGGCGGTTCTGCGACAGGTGCACGACTGGGCCCGCACGCACCATCGGAAGTTCGTGGCCGTCATATTGGCAGTGATCGGTCTCTCGCTGGTACTGCGGGGTACGGGAGGCCTCTGAGGCGTCGTGAAACGACCTGCGCATCAGAAGGATTCGGGCAACAACTGATGGCGCCCTCGGTATCATCTTCCCGGAATCTGTAGTCGAGGGTTTGATTGGGATGGAGTCACATGGCCGCACGCGTCGAGCAGTTGGAGTTTCAGGCCGAGGCACGTCAGCTGCTGAATTTGCTGGTCCACTCGATTTACTCGAACAAGGACTCGTTTCTGCGGGAGTTGATCTCGAACGCCTCCGACGCGCTGGACAAGTTGCGCCTGGAAACGCTGCGCAACAAGGACCTGAACGTTGACGCCTCCGACCTCCACATCGACATCGAGGTTGGCCACGATCCACGAACCCTGACCGTTCGCGACAACGGCATCGGTATGACCCACGAGGAAGTCGTGGATCTGATCGGCACCCTCGCGAAGTCAGGTACCGCCGAGCTGCGTCAGCAGTTGAAAGACGCCAAGAAGGCCTCCTCCGAAGAACTGATCGGCCAATTCGGCATCGGTTTCTACTCGACGTTCATGGTGGCCGACAAGGTCGAGCTACTCACACGCAAGGCCGGCGAGAGTGAAGCCACCCGGTGGGTATCGAGCGGTGAGGCCACCTACACCATCGAGACCGTCGACTCATCAGATGGCGAGGCTCCGGTCGGGACGTCGGTGACACTGCATCTCAAACCTCAAGACGCAGAGGACGAGCTGCATGACTACACCTCCGAGATGAAGATCAGGGAGCTGGTGAAGCGATACTCCGACTTCATCGCCTGGCCAATCCGGATGCAGGTCGAGCGGCGCATCCCGGCCACCGAGGAAGAGGGCGAGGAGCGCGTCGAGATCGAGACGCAGACCCTCAACTCAATGAAGGCGTTGTGGGCCAGGCCCAAGGGCGAAGTCTCCGATGTCGAGTACAACGAGTTCTACAGACACATCGCGCACGCCTGGGATGACCCGCTCGAGGTCATCTCGCTGAAGGGTGAGGGCACCTTTGAGTATCAGGCATTGTTGTTCATCCCATCGCACGCGCCGATTGACCTGTTCAACCGGGACGCCGCAACCGGGGTGCAGCTGTATGTCAAGCGCGTCTTCGTCATGGCCGATTGCGCCGAACTCATGCCAAGGTACCTGCGCTTCGTCCAGGGGGTTGTCGATGCAGAGGGCATGTCACTCAATGCCTCTCGCGAGATTCTGCAGCAGGATCGGCATATCACCGCTATACGTCGCCATCTCACCAAGAAGATTCTCTCGACCATCAAGGATCTGCAGACATCGCGGCCGCAGGACTACCGCACGTTCTGGACGCAGTTCGGCGCCGTCATCAAGGAGGGTCTGACATCGGACTTCGACAACCAGGACAAGCTGCTGCGCATCTCCTCCTTCCACTCCACGCACGGTGAATCCGAACCCACCACCCTGGGTGAGTACGTCGATCGCATGAAGGACGGTCAGGATCAGATCTTCTATGCCACAGGCGAATCGCTACAGCGGCTGGTGAAGTCGCCCCATCTGGAGGCGTTCAGGGCCAAGGGGTATGAGGTGCTGCTGCTCACCGATCCGGTCGACGAGATCTGGGTGGGAACGGTCGCCGAGTTCGACGGCAAGACGCTGCAATCCGTGGCCAAGGGCGAGGTGGCCCTCGACTCCGAGGATGAGAAGGTGGCGCACGAGGCCGAGCGCCAGGAGCGGGAACGGGATTTCGCCGACCTGCTCACCTGGTTGAAGGAGACGTTGAGTGATCATGTCAAGGAAGTGCGGTTGTCCACACGACTGACCGAGTCACCGGCCTGCCTGATAACCGACGCCTTCGGGATCACACCGACACTTGCGCGCATGTACCGGGCTTCCGGGCAGGTGGTTCCAGTCGGGAAGCGGATCCTCGAGATCAACGCAGATCATCCCCTCGTGACCGGACTGCAAACTGCGCACAGGAATGCCGGCGGCGATTCAGCGCTGACAGAGGATCTCGCCGATAGTGCCGAATTACTCTACGGTACAGCGATTCTCGCCGAGGGTGGCGAACTCGAGGACCCTGCGAAGTTCGCCGCGCTACTCGCGAACCGGCTGGCGCGTACGGTGTGACTCAGGGAATCCCCTTGACGGTGTCCTCGACACAGATGAGTTTGAGCTGTTGGCCGTACAGGCTGACAGTGTCGGCAGTCAACATCTGTTCGTGGGTGCAGTCGACGGTGTACTCGGTGATGTCACCGGCAACGTAGGGCCGCCAACTCTGCAGGGCAGAGGAACCGTTTTCGTTCTCATTCTGCAGGGCGGAGAACACGTGAAGATCGCCATGAAAGACGCTGGGCTCGTGATCGCCGAACAATGCGATGTTGGTGTTGACGTTGTGAACGGCCATGTCCAGAAGCTTCTCGTATCGAGAGAACTCCACGGCTGCGTGTTCACGAATCAGTTGCTCCACCTGCTCATCGGTGAGCGGGCCCTCCTGTTCAGGAGTGTCTATTTCAGACAGCCGCAGGACACCCTCGAGTATGTCGTTCCTGTCCAGTGCACGGTCTGACACGCTGCTGTCCATATCGGGTTGAGCGTCGAGAAGGATGAGGCGCGCGATTACGCATCCGCGCCGTTGCAGCTCAATGGCTGTTTCGTGAGCGACTACGCCCCCAAAGGAGAAGCCGAGAATGCTGTAGGGCCCGGTCGGATACGCCTCGATCAGCCTGTCGGCATAGTTTCTCGCCATTTCGCGAATCGAATGAGGTTCGGCTTCGTCGTCCTGCAGAACTTGTTGAATTCCGATGATCGAGCAGTCCAGGTAGTTGGAGAGCGAGTGATACGCCCAACTCATCCCAACTCCGGGGTGGATGCAGAACAGCGGAACTCCGGTGCCTCTCTTCAGGATCTGAACGGGCGCTACCTCTTGCACAACCATGGCGTCGGTCTGCAGGCGCTGACTCAGACTTCTCACCGTGGGCGCTTCGAATATCGTGGGTACCGAGAGATCGACATCCAGTGCGGTCTTGATGGCCGCGATGAGGCGCATTGCTGACAGTGAGTCTCCGCCCAGGGCGAAGAAGTCGTCGTCGAGGCCGACCCGGTCCAGCGCGAGCACATCCGCGAACAGCTCGGCGACGGTCTTCTCGGTTGGGGTCTGCGGTGCCCGGAAGGATGTGGTGGCGAACACCGGTGCCGGCAGGACCTTACGGTCGATCTTGCCCGAGGAGGTCAACGGGAACTCGTCGAGCACCACGATCTGGGATGGCACCATGTATTCGGGCAACCGCTCGCCAAGCCGCTGCCGCACCGCACTGACCTTGGTGTTGGTGTGCGGATCATTGGCATAGCTGCCGCGCTGGCGCGCGCCGACGGGGGGCAGGTACAGATCGGTCAACGCCCGGCCGTATCCGGCGTCACTTGCCGCGATGAAGACCGCATCCAGGGTTCCGGGTTGAGGACCCCAGGTGACCGCGACCTGATACCCGTTCTCCTCACCGAGCCGGTGCATCTGCTCGGGGGTGACGCTGCCAGACATCGCGGTCGCAGCGGCCGAGCGTGCATCGGCAAGTGGGAGTCCGGCGGCCAGCGCCGCGTCGATGCCCACATCGGCGATCACGCCGGTGCGGGGGATCGCGCTGACGCGCACCATGGTTGGCCGGTGGGCGATCAGCTCGGCTTGCAGGCCGCTCAATCCGGCGCAGTCGGTCCACTCCCAGTTGGACGCCCCGGCCACCGAGTGCACCGCGGTTGGTGTCTTGTAGGCCGTGACTTCGTAGCGGTAGCGGGTCAGCTCATTGTCGGCATCGCCGCGCTTGACCGCAATGCCCACCCCACCCACTGACGCATGCCCGGCGGCCCAGGTGGTGAAGAACTCCGGTGCCAACAGCAATTCGGGCTCCCCCAGCATCGCACGTTGCACCCGTTGCCGAACCTCGTCGGCGTCAGCGCATATATCGGTGTGCGCCAGCGCCACACCGGTCTGAAACGCTCCCTGCAGGCTGTGATTGCGCACATCACCGATGAACAGTGCCCCACCCGGGGTCAGCAGTTCCACGGCCTTGTCGATGACGTCGGCCAGATAGTCCGCGCTCGGGAAGTACTGAACCACCGAGTTGATGACCACCACGTCGAAGTGGTTCTGCGGTAACCCCTCGACCACATCGGCTGGTTGGGCGAGCAGCTGCACCCGATCCGCCCACGGCTGCCGGGCGACCGCTGATCTCAGCTTGTGAACCGTTGGTGCGGAGAAGTCCGTGCCCCAGTACTCCACACACCTCGGCGCGATCTGTGACAGCAACAGCCCCGACCCCACCCCGATCTCGAGCACCCGACTCGGCCGCAGCGCCAGAATCCGCTCCACCGCCGCCGAGCGCCACTCCTGCATCTGCGGTAGCGGAATCGGCTCGCCGGTGTAGCTGCTGTTCCAGCCACGGAAGTCACTGCCGAAGTCTGCGGCCGCGCCCTCGGCGTCATACAACTCGTCGTAGATGTTCTGCCACTGATCGACGACCTCAGCATCATGATCTGCGGTGCTCGATCGCTCCAACGTGATGTATCCGACCAGATGATCGCTGCCGGCATCGCTGTGATGCACTGCCGCCGCAGCCCTGGTGACCTGCGGGCAGGACAGCAGGGTGTTCTCGATCTCACCCAACTCGATGCGCTGCCCGCGCAGTTTGATCTGGGCATCGGCACGACCCAGATACTCCAACTGCCCATCAGGACCCCAACGCACGAGATCGCCGGTGCGATACATCCGCTCCCCAGCTTCCCCGAATAGGTTGGCCACGAACCGATCCGCGGTCAATCGCGCCCGACCCACATACCCGCGCCCGACCGCCGGCCCGGCCAGATACAACTCACCGACCACCCCGACCGGGGCCGGCTTGAGCCGGGCATCCAGCACCAACGCGTTCACCCCAGCGATCGGTGCCCCGATCCGCACCGGCTGGCCCACGGACAACAATGCACATGTCACCCAGATGGTGACCTCACTGGGTCCGTAGCCGTTGAACATCCGCCGACCCGGCGCCCAGGCGGCCACCAACTCCGCGGGCACCGCCTCCCCCACGGCTATCAGCGTGCTCAACCCGGCCAACCGGGCTCGATCCAGTGTCGCCAGCACCGTCGGCGTCAGCACTGCCGCATCGACACGCTGCTCGGACAGCAGTGCCGTCAACGCCTCTCCTGCATAGGAATCTGGGGGTGCCACCACCAACGCCGCCCCTGACGCCACCGCCAACAACCACTCTCCGACCGAGGCATCGAATGTGGGCGCGGACACCATCAGCACCCGCGAGAGAGAGGTCAGCCCAAATCGTTCGCGCTGCGCCTCAGCCCAACCCAGCAGTCCGGCGTGAGTTACCGTGACCCCCTTCGGGGTGCCGGTGGACCCCGACGTGAAGATCACATATGCGGCATCATTCACACTTTGCGGAGCCAGCCGCTCAGTGTCAGTGATCGGTTCGGCACTGAGCCCCGACACATCCAGATCATCGATGCGTAGCACCGGACGGTTCCCAGCCCCCGCCACTACATCGACACCATAGGTCAGCACACACACCGCCTCAGCGGTGTCGAGCACCGTGGCGATCCGCGCGTCCGGATGAGCCCGATCCACCGGCACGTACACCCCACCGGCCTTGAGCACCGCCCACCACGCCAACACCAACTCCGCCGACCGGCCCATCGCGACGCCCACCGCGCGCTCCGGTCCCACTCCCATCTCAATCAGGTTCCGCGCCAGCCGATTCGAGGACTCATCCAGCTCGCGGTACGACCACTGGCGGTCCCCATCAATAACGGCCACCGCATCCGGGTTGGCCGCCACTGCTGCGGCCAACAACTGCGGACCCAGCCCCACCGGGCCTCCGATATCAGCGCCAGACCATTGCCTCAGCACGAGTTCGCGCTCGCCGCGATCCAGCAGGTCCACATCGCCCACCACCACCGACGCGTCGGCCACCACAGCCTCGACCACCCGGCCGAACCATCTGATCAACCGCTCGATCGTGGACAGGTCGAACAGATCCGTGGCATAGGACACCGTGCCTGCGCAGATCGGCGCACCCGCATCCCCGCCGGGTATCTCGCTGAGCTCGATGTCCAGATCGAACTTGGCGGTGCGGGTGTCGGCCTCCAGCGGCTCAACACTGACCCCCTCGATCTCCCTACCCTCGGGGCGCACATTGTTCTGAAACACCATGAGGACTTGAAACAGTGGGTGATGTGATGTGGAACGTGCCGGGTTGAGCTGCTCGACCAGCAACTCGAAGGGCACATCCTGGTTGCCGTAGGCATTCAGCGCCTTCTGTCGCACCTGCTCGAGCACATCGCTGAAACGCAGTCCGGAGTTCACTCCCACTCGCAGCACCCAGGTGTTGACGAAGAACCCGACCAGATCGTCGAGCGCGGCATCCAACCTCCCGGCGATCGGTGCACCCATCGCCACGTCGTCACCGACCCCAGCTCGGTGCAGCACCACCGCTGCCACGGCCTGCAGCATCATCGAGGCCGTCACGTTGTGTGCCGCCGCCACCGCCTTGAGCCCCGCCCACGTCTGCGCGTCGATGCGCAATGGCGCCTCGTCACCGCGGTAAGTGGGCACCGGCGGCCGAGGTCGATCGGTCGGCAACGACACCACCTCGGGCAACCCGGCCAATTCCTGCCGCCAATAGCCCAACTGCCCGGAGATCACACTGTCGGGATCAGTCACCGATCCGAGCCAGTCCTGTTGCCAAAGGGCGTAATCGACATACTGCACCGGCAGCGGCGTCCAATCGGGAGCCTGGCCCACACAACGGCTGGCATACGCCGCACCGATGTCGCGCACCATCGGCACCATTGACCATCCGTCAAAGGCAATGTGGTGCACGACAATACCCAACACGTACTGCTCGGGACCCACCTGGAAGACCTGGGCCCGGATTGGGACCTCGGCCGCAAGATCAAAGCGGTACCCCGCCAATGCCACCAACTCGCCGAGCACATCGGAGTCGGGTAGCGATAGCACCCCGGGACCCCCGTGCCGCCACATCCCCTCCCGAGCCGGCAACACCTTCTGGAACGCCGCACCGTCTACATCGGGGAAGACTGTGCGCAGTGACTCGTGCCGGGCGATCACGTCATCAAGGGCGGCACCCAGCGCGGCCACATCCAAAGCCCCGCTTATCCGCAACGCGGTTGGAATGTTGTAGGTCGCCACGCCACCCTCGAACCGGTTCAAGAACCACATCCGGCTCTGTGCAAACGACAACGGGATGTGCTGCGGGCGTGGCATCGGCTGTAGTGGTGGGCGGGCCGCACCGCCAAGATTACGGTCCAGGTGATCGGCGAGGCCTCCGACGGTCGAGGCGTCGAACAGGTACCGCACCGGCACCTCCCTGCCCAATGCTGACTCCAGCCGGGCGCTGACCCGGATGGCGATCAACGAGTCCCCGCCCAGTGCGAAGAAGTCGTCGTCGAGACCGACCCGGTCCAGGCCGAGCACTTCGGCGAATACCCGGGCCACGGTCTTCTCGGTCGGGGTCCGCGGTGCTCGGAATCGGATTACGGCGAACACCGGTGCAGGCAGGGCCTTTCGGTCGATCTTGCCCGAGGAGGTCAACGGAAGCTCGTCGAGGACCACCATCTGGGTCGGCACCATGTAGTCGGGCAGCCGCGCACTCAACAGCTGACGCACCGCGCTGAGTTTCGTGTTGGTGTGCGGGTCGTTGGCGTAACTCCTGCTGCGTTGGCGGGCGCCGGCGGGGGGCAGGTACAGATCGGTCAGCGCCGGAACACTCCCGGACTCACTTGCCGCGATGAAGACCGCATCCAGGGTTCCGGGTTGAGGACCCCAGGTGACCTCGACCTGATACCCGTTCTCCTCACCGAGTCGGTGTAGTTGTTCGGGCGTGGCTGTGTCGGCTGTGGAGGTGGCGGCGGCCGACTGTGCGTCGGCGAGCGGGAGTCCGGCGGCCAGTGCCTCGTCGATGTCCACATCGGCGATGACACCGGTGCGAGGGATTGCGCTGACGCGCACCATGGCCGGTCGTTGTGCGATCAACTCGGCGTGCAGACCGCTCAATCCGGCGCAGTCGGTCCACTCCCAGCGCGGTGCAGAGGCCAGCGAGGACACCGATGTCGGCGTCTTGTGGATGGTGACGTCGTAGCGGTAGCGGCTGAGTTCGTTGTCGGCATCCCCGCGCTTGACGTGAATCTCCACTCCGACCGCCGACGAATTCTGCGCCGCCCAGGTGGTGAAGAACTCCGGAGCCAACATCAATTCAGGCTCGCCGAGGATGGCGCGCTGCACGCGTTGCCGGACCTCATCGGTCTCGGCTCCAGTACCGTTGTGCACCAACGCGACACCGGTCTGAAACGCACCCTGCAGGCTGTGGTTGCGGACATCGCCGAGGAACAGTGCCCCACCGGGGGCCAGCAGGTCCACGGCCTTGTCGATGACCTCGGCCAGGTAGTCAGCGCTCGGGAAGTACTGGATGACCGAGTTGATGACCACCACGTCGAAGTGGTTCTGCGGCAGCCCCTCGACCACATCGGCTGGTTGGGCGAGCAGCTGCACCCGATCCCCCCACGGCTGCCCGGCCACCGCTGATCTCAGCTTGTGAACCGTCGGCGCGGAGAAGTCCGTGCCCCAGTACTCCTCACACCTCGGGGCGACCTGTGACAGGACAAGTCCCGAACCGACGCCGATCTCGAGCACCCGACGTGGACGCAGCGCCAGAATCCGGTTCACTGCGGCCGAGCGCCACTCCTGCATCTGCGGCAGCGGAATCGCCTCACCGGTGTAGCTGCTGTTCCAGCCCCGGAAGTCGCTACCGAACACTGAGTCTGCGCCCTCGGCGTCATACAACTCGTCGTAGATGTTCTGCCACTGATCGACGACCTCGGCGTCATGATCTGCGGTGCTCGATCGCTCCAGGGCGACGTAGGCGATGAGATGGTCCGCGGTCTCGGCGTGGTGCACCGCCGCTGCTGCCTGCGACACCTGCGGGCAGGCCAGCAGGGTGTTCTCGATCTCGCCCAGTTCCAGACGCTGGCCACGGAGTTTGATCTGGGCATCGGCACGACCCAGATACTCCAACTGCCCATCGACACCCCAGCGCACCAGATCTCCTGTGCGGTACATGCGCGTGCCGGCGTCCCCAAACGGGTTGGCCACGAAACGATCCGCGGTCAACTCCGCACGACCCACGTATCCGCGCGCCACCGGAGGACCCGCCAGATACAGCTCACCGACCACTCCAACTGGGGCCGGATTGAGCCGTGCATCCAGCACCAGCGCGCGCATCCCCGCGATCGGAGACCCGATCCGGACCGGCTGCCCAGTCGACAGTGCACTCCAGGTGGCCCAGATGGTGACCTCGGTCGGTCCGTAGGCGTTGAACATCCGCCGACCCGGCGCCCATGCGGCCATCAACTCCGCCGGGATGGCCTCCCCGACGGCGATCAGGGTGCCCAGCCGCCCATCCAACCGGGATCGGTCCAGCGTCGCCAGTACCGTCGGAGTCAACACCGCCGCATCGACCCGCTGGTCGCGCAGCAGTGTCGTCAACGCCTCCCCCGCATAGGAATCCGGGTCTGCCACCACCAACGCCGCCCCCGACGCCACCGCCAACAGCCATTCGAACACCGAGGCGTCAAAGGTCGGGGCCGAGACCATCAGAACCCGCGCATCCGCGCCCAACTCGAACGCCTCACGGTGCCCCGCCGCCACACCCAGCAGTCCCGCGTGGCTGACTGCCACCCCCTTCGGGGTACCCGTGGAACCCGACGTGAAGATCACATACGCGGCATCATTCACACTTTGCAGAGCCAGCCGCTCAGCGTCGGTGATCGGATCGGCACTGCGACCCGACAGATCCAGACCATCGATGCGCACGACTGGACGAGTCCCGGCTGCGCCCAACACATCATCGCCACAGGTCAGCACACCCACTGCTCCAGCGGTGTCGAGCACTGTGGCGATCCGCGCATCCGGATGAGCCCGATCCACCGGCACGTACACCCCGCCGGCCTTGAGCACCGCCCACCACGCCAGCACCAGCTCCGCACAGCGGTCCATCGCCACGCCGACCGCGTGCTCCGGTCCCACTCCCATCTCAATCAGGTGCCGCGCCAGCCGATTAGAGGACTCATCCAGCTCGCGATACGACCACTGGCGGTCCCCATCAATAACGGCCACCGCATCCGGATCGGTGGCCACCGCCGCGGCCAACAACTGCGTACCCAGCCCCACCGGCGCGACCCCGTCAGCACCAGACCACTGCGCCAGGACCAGCTCACGCTCACCGCGATCCAGCAGCTCCACATCCCCCACCACCACCGACGCGTCGGCCACCACAGCATCGACCACCCGGCCGAACCACCTCGCCAACCGCTCGATGGTGAACCGGTCGAACAGATCCGTGGCATAGGACACCGTGCCGGCGCAGATCGGCGCACCAGCACCCTCACTCTCGCCGGGCATCTCTCTAAGTTGGATGTCCAGATCGAACTTGGCGGTGCGGGTGTCAGCCTCCAGCGGGTCAACGCTGACCCCCTCGATCTTCATCACGTCGGGACGCGCGTTGTTCTGGAATGTCGTGGCCACCTGGAACAGCGGGTGATGCGATGTGGAACGTGCCGGGTTGAGCTGCTCGACCAGCAGCTCGAAGGGCACATCCTGGTTGCCGTAGGCATCCAGGGCCTTGTGTCGTACCTGCTCGAGCACATCGCTGAACCGCAGTCCGGAGTTCACTCCCACTCGCAATACCCAGGTGTTGACGAAGAACCCGACCAGATCGTCGAGCGCCTGGTCCATCCGCCCGGCGATCGGCGCACCCATCACAACGTCCTCACCGACCCCGGCCCGGTGCAACACCACCGCCATCACAGCCTGCAGCACCATCGAGGCCGTCGCGTTGTGCGCCGCCGCCACCGCCTTGAGCCCCGCCCACGTCTGCGCGTCGATGTGCAGCGGTACCTCGTCACCGCGATAGCTTGGTACCGGCGGGCGAGGCCGATCGGTCGGCAGCGACACCACCTCGGGCAGGCTGGCTAGTTCCTGCCGCCAATAGCCCAACTGACCGGCGATCACGCTGTCGGGATCGGCCTCTGACCCCAGCCAATCATGCTGCCACAGAGCGTAATCGACATACTGCACCGGCAGGGGTGCCCAATTCGGGGCCTGGCCCACACAGCGGCAGGCATACGCCGCACCGATGTCGCGCACCATCGGTGCCAGGGACCAGCCGTCAAAGGCGATGTGATGAAACACTATTCCCACCACGTACCGCTCGGGGCCCACCTGGAAGATCTGCGCCCGAATCGGGATCTCGGCCGCCAGATCGAAGCGGTACCCCGCCAATGCCACCAACTCGGCGGCCACATCGGTCTCGGGTAGCGACACCACCGCCGGACCGCCGCGCCGCCACATCCCCTCCTGCGCCGCCAGCACCTTCTGCAGTGGCACACCGTCACGGTCGGGGAAGACCGTGCGCAGCGACTCGTGCCGGGCGATCGCATCATCGAGGGCCGCATCCAGTGCCGCCACATCCAAAGCCCCGTTGATCCGGAAAGCGGTCGGCATGTTGTAAGTCGCCACGCCGCCCTCGAACCGGTTCAAGAACCACAATCGACTCTGGGCATAGGACAACGGCAGCTCCGCCGGCCGCTGCTGCGCCGCAAGCGGCTTACGCTTGGCGGCTCCCTCACCGATATGCGGCGCCAACTGTGCCACCGACGGCGCGTCGAACAGGGCTCGCACCCCAAGGCCACAGTCGAGGCTTGTGTTGATCGCGTTGATCACTCGCACCGCCGACAGCGAGTCACCGCCCAGGTCGAAGAACGAGTCGTCGACCCCGACGCGATCCAAGCCGAGCACGTGGGCATAGATACCGGCCAGAATCTCCTCGGTTGGCGTGTCCGGGGCACGGTAGCGATCGACATCGGTGTACTCCGGTGCCGGAAGTGCTCGCTTGTCCAGTTTGCCGTTGACGGTCAGCGGCAACTCCGCGAGCGCCACCACCGCTGCGGGCACCATGTACGTCGGCAGCCGAACGGCCAGCGCGGCGCGCGCCTGTGCCGGATCGAGGGTGCCGGTGACGTATCCGACCAGACGCTTGTCGCCAGGGCGGTCCTCACGCGCGATCACCACCGCCTGCTCGACCCCGTCCAGATCGGCCAATGCCGCGTGCACCTCGCCGAGTTCGATGCGGTAGCCCCGGATCTTGACCTGTTCATCGGCCCGGCCCAGATATTGCAACTGCCCGTCAGCACCCCACCGCACCAGATCCCCGGTGCGATACATGCGTGTGCCGGACTCACCGAACGGACAGGCCACAAATCGCGATGCGCTCAACCCCGGTCGCCGCACATATCCCACTCCCACACCGCGTCCGGCCACATACAAGTCACCGACCACACCCGGCGGCACCGGATGCAACCAGGCATCCAGTACGAAGAAGGCAAGACCCGCCAGGGGCACCCCGACGGGACTGACACTGCTGTCGACGTCGTGGCTGAGGATCTCCCGGAATGACGCATGCACCGTCGTCTCGGTGGTGCCATACATGTTGATCATGCGTGGCCGTCCCGGATGGTTGCCCAGCCAGGTCCGAAGGCGCTGCGGGTCCAGCGCTTCACCGGCGAACACCACCGCCTCGAGTTTCAACTGGCCTCCCGGCCCGGTCTCCGGCGCGTCGGCGGTCTGCAGCGCGTAGAACCCCGACGGAGTCTGGCTCAAAACGCTAACCCGTTCGGAGACCAGCAATGCGTAGAAGTCCTGCGGCGAACGCGCGACCGCCTCGGGCACCACCACCAACCGGCCCCCATACAGCAACGCACCCCACATCTCCCACACCGAGACGTCAAAGGCCAACGAGTGCCACTGCGTCCACACCTGGCCCGCTAGATCGAGGTGGGCGTTCGCCGAGTCCAATAGCTGGGTGACGTTGTGATGCGTGATGGCAACACCTTTCGGTGTACCGGTGGTACCCGAGGTGTAGATGATGTACGCGATGTCGCTGGCCATCGGCGCTGGCAATGCCGCCGGGGGGGCTGAGTCGATCCGCGGGTCGTTGATGTCGATGACCAGCAGATCACAGCCGTCGAGCCGGTCAGCCAATCCCGCAGTGCTGATCGCTGCGATCGGCGTGGCATCACCCACCATGAACTCGATCCGCGACTGAGGATGCGCCGGATCGATCGGCAGATACGCCGCTCCGGCCTTGAGCACCGCCAGTATCGACACGATGGCCTCGGGGCACCGATTGAACAGCAAGGCCACGCACTGCCCGGGGCCCACCCCCAACCCGATCAACAGATGTGCCAACCGGTTCGAGGCCTCGTCGAGTTCGCGGTAGGTCATGGAGCGGCCGCAGAAACTGATCGCCACCGCCTCCGGCTGGCCCGCGACCCGCTCGACGAACATCGCCGGTATCGACACTGCGGTCGCAGACCTGCTCAGCGCCGCCCGGTTGGCGAACTCATCCAGTCGGACATGCTCACCGGCATCAAGCACATCCACGGTCGACAACGACCAGTCAGGATCGGCCGTCATCGACTCCAGCACCCGCCGCAGTCGTTGCGTCAACGCCTCGATGCCGGCCGCGTCGAACACATCGGCGCGAAACTCCACGGTCCCGCCGATGCCGGCGGGCTCACCGACGTCGGTCCATCGTTCGGACAGCGAGAATGTCAGGTCCATTCGAGCGGTTTGAACGTCGGCAGGCAGAGGGGTGACCTGTACATCGCCCAACGCCGACTCCGATGCGGGGTCTCCGGCGAAGTTCTGCCAGGCCAACATCACCTGCACCAGGGGATGATGAGTCAGCGATCGAGTCGGGTTGAGCCGATCCACCAGCACCTCAAAAGGAACATCCTGGTGCTCAAAGGCCGCCAGACCGTGCTCGCGCACCCGGCCGAGTAGCTCAACCATGGTGGGATCGCCAGTCAGATCGACCCGCAGCACCAGGGTATTGACGAAGAATCCCACCAACTCGTCGAGCGCCGTGTCACCGCGCCCGGCGATCGGGAATCCCACCGCGACATCAGAACTGGCGCTGACCTTCGACAGCAGCACCGCCAGGGCCGCCTGCATCACCATGAAGCTGGTGGCGTTGTGCTCACGGGCCAGTCGGGTAACCCGCTGCTGCAACTGTGCCGGCCAGTCCACGACCACACTGGCGCCGCGGTAATCGGCCACCGGCGGATAGGGCCGATCCGTCGGTAGCTCCAGTCGCTCCGGCAGGCCCGCCAACGCCCGCTCCCAGAAGGCCACCTGTCTACTGATGCGGCTGTCGACGTCCGTCAGATCACCCAGATGCTCGCGCTGCCACAACGTGTAATCGACGTATTGCACCGGCAGCGGCGCCCACTCAGGCGGCCGGCCGGCACACCGGCTGGCATACGCCAGCCCCAAGTCAGCCACCAGCGGCCTGACCGAAGCACCGTCCGCGGCGATATGGTGCACCACGGCCACCAACACATGCACATCCTCGGCGACACGGAAAAGTGTTGCCCGCAGCGGAATCTCAGTGGACAGATCAAACACCGTACGAACTGTCGCGTCGATCTCCTCGCCCAACCGGCCCGCAGACCAGCCACTGGCATCAACAATCCGCCAACCGAAATCGGCCTGGCCGGCGGGCACCACCACCTGCTGGGGCACGCCATCGGGCGCGGTGAACACCGTGCGCAGGCTCTCATGCCTGCGAACCACATCGCCCAGCGCCCGCCCGAGCGCATCGCCATCCAGCCGTCCGCTCAGCCGCAACGCCATCGCCATGTTGTAGATCGGCGACGGTCCCTGCAACTGATCCAGGAACCACAATCGCTGCTGGGCGTACGACAACGGCACCACCGCGGGCCGCTGCCGTGCCGTCAAGGGCGTCCGCCGACCCGAACCCGCACTGATCCGCGGCGCCAGTTGGGCCACCGTGGGCGCCTCAAACACCGCACGCACGGCAAGCTCGCCATCCAGGCTGGTGTTGATCGCGTTGATCACCCGCGTCGCTGACAGCGAATCGCCACCCAGGTCGAAGAACGAGTCATCGATACCGACCCGGTCTAGCCCGAGCACCTCGGCATAGATACCGGCCAGAAGCTCCTCGATGGGCGTGGCAGGGGCACGGTAGTGATCACCCTCGGTGTACTCCGGGGCCGGGAGGGCCCGTTTGTCCAGTTTGCCGTTGACCGTCAGAGGCAGGCAGTCGAGCACCACCACAGCCACCGGCACCATGTACGCCGGCAGACGCTGTGAGAGGTGGGCTCGTAGCTCGGCCGGTTCGGCGGTCCCGGTGATGTAGCCGACCAGGCGTTTGTCACCGGGGCGGTCCTCGCGGGCGATCACCGCGGCTTGCTCGACCCCATCCAGTTCGACCAGAGCTGTTTGAATCTCCCCCAGTTCGATGCGATAACCGCGGATCTTGACCTGCTCGTCGGCCCGGCCCACGTATCGCAGCTGTCCGTCAGCACCCCAGGAAGCCAGATCCCCGGTGCGGTACATCCGGGCCCCCGGCCCACCGAACGGACACGCCACAAACCGTGCCGCGGTCAGCCCGCCGCGGCGCCAATACCCGCACCCCAGCCCGGCACCGGCCACATACAGCTCACCGACCACGCCCACCGGCGCCGGCTGCAATCTCTTGTCCAAGACAGAGAAGCCGAGGTGGGCCAACGGAACCCCGATGGGACTGGCGCTGCTCTCGAGGTCGCCCTCGCTGATCTCGCGGAACGAGGCATGCACCGTCGTCTCGGTGATGCCGTACATGTTGATCAAGCGCTGTGATCCCCGATGGCTCTCCAGCCACGCCCGAAGGCGTTGCGGCTCCAGTGCCTCACCGCCGAACACCACTGTCTCGAGCTTCAGTTGGCGCCCCAGCTCGGGCTGTAGCGCGTCGGCCGTCTGCAGCGCATAGAACGCCGAAGGGGTCTGGCTCAACACGCTCACCTGTTCCGCGACCAACAGCGCGTGCAGGTCCTCCGGTGCACGGGTCACCTCTTCGGGCACCACCACCAGCCGCCCACCACGCAGTAGCGCACCCCAGATCTCCCAGACCGAGTAGTCAAACGCCAACGAATGACACTGCGTCCACACCTGTCCCGTCAGCTCCAGATTGGCATCCAGGGACTCCAACAACTGGGTCACGTTGCGGTGGGTGATGGCCACCCCCTTCGGAACACCGGTGGTACCCGAGGTGTAAATGAGGTAGGCAACATCATCTGGGGCCGGCGCGGGCGGCGCAGTGCTGGGCTGGGCCCCAAGGCCGGGATCATCGATATCGACAACCCGCAGATCGCATCCGTCCAGCCGGTCCGCGAGTCCAGCGGTGGTCACCGCCGCGAACGGTGCGGCATCGCCCACCATGAACTCGATCCGTGCATCGGGATGAGCCGGATCTATCGGCAGATACGCCGCCCCGGTCTTGAGCACCGCCAGTATCGACACGATGGCCTCGGGGCACCGATTGAACAGCACCGCCACACACTGCCCCGGGCCCGATCCCAACCCAGCTAATAAGTGCGCCAACCGGTTCGAGGCCTCGTCCAGCTCGCGATACGACATCGATCTACCGCCGAAGCTCAGCGCCACCGCCTCTGGTGTACGAGACGCCTGCTCAGCGAACGCAGCAGGAATCGAGGTGGACTCTCCCGTCGGCCGGGTCAACGCCGCCCGGTTGCCGAACTCGTCCAGCCGCGTGCGCTCATCCTCATCCATCAAATCCATCGACGAGAGCCGCCGGGGCGGGTTAGTGGTCATTGCCGCCCTCCGCCTCAGCGGTCATCGCCGTCAGTACCCGCCGCAATCGCTCGATCAGCCGCTCGACACCGTCCACGTCAAACACATCGGTGCGAAACTCCACTGTTCCTCCAATCCCGGCGGGGCCGCCGGTACCGTTGAAGCGTTCAGCCAGCGAGAAGACCAGATCCATTCGGGCTGTGTGGGTCTCCGCTGGAATCGGCGTGGCAGCCACATCACCCAACGCCAGCCCGGCAGCGGAGTCCCCACTGTGCTGCCAGGGCAGGTTCTGCCATGCCAACATCACTTGAACCAGCGGATGATGGGTCAGGCTGCGAGCCGGGTTGAGTCGATCCACCACGACCTCGAATGGCACGTCCTGGTGCTCGTAGGCCGCCAGACCACGCTCGCGCACCTGAGCCAGAAGCTCAGCCACAGTGGGATCCTCGCCCACGTCGACGCGCAGCACCAGCGTGTTGACAAAGAAGCCCACCAGATCATCCAGCGCTGGATCTCCTCGGCCGGCGGTCGTGATTCCCAGGGCCACATCAGAACTGGAACTCAGCTTCGATAGCAGCACCGCCAGGGCGGCCTGCACCACCATGGAACTGGTCACGTTGTGCTCGCGAGCAACTCGATCAACCTGCTGCTGCAGCTCGGCCGGCCAGTCCACGGCGATACTGGCGCCGCGGTACTCCGCCACCGGCGGATAGGGACGGTCGGTGGGCAACTCGAGCCGCTCGGGCAGCCCAGCCAACGCCTGTTCCCAGTAGGCCAACTGCTTGGCGATCACACTCTCGGGATCAGACTCGTCCCCTAGCCACTCTCGTTGCCATAGCGTGTAATCGACGTACTGCACCGGAAGCGGCGCCCACTCCGGGGGCCGTCCCGCGCTCCGGCTGGCGTAGGCCATCCCCAGATCAGCCACCAGCGGCGTCACTGACCAGCCGTCGGCCGCGATGTGATGCACGACCGCCACCAGCACGTGCTCATCCTCCGCGACGCGGAGAAGCGTTGCCCGCAGCGGTATCTCGGCAGATAGGTCGAAACTGTGACGCGCTGCCGCGCCGACGGCCTCCTTCACCCGGTCCGCCGACCAATCGGAGGCATCGATGACCTGCCAGCCCAGATCGGCCTCCTCGGCGGGCACCACCAGCTGCTGCGGTGTCCCCTCCGGTGTGGTGAAAAGCGTGCGCAGGCTCTCGTGGCGGACCACCACGTCGTCCAGTGCCTGGCCGAGCGCACCAGCATCCAGTGGCCCGCGCAACCGCAATGCGACGGCCATGTTGTAGATCGGCGACGGGCCCTGCAACTGATCGAAGAACCACAGCCGCTGCTGGGCGTAGGACAATGGGATGGGGTGCGGGCGGGGCGTCTGCTGTATTGGTGGGCGGGCCGCATCGCCAAGATTGCGGTCCAGGTGGTCGGCGAGTTCGGTGACTTTCGGCGCGTCGAAGAGATAGCGCACCGGCACTTCCCTGCCCAGTGCCGACTCCAGACGCGATGTGACCCGGATGGCGATCAACGAGTCCCCACCCAGGGCGAAGAAGTCGTCATCGAGGCCGACCCGCTCGAGTCCGAGTACCTCCGCGAAGACCTCGGCGACGGTCTTCTCGGTCGGGGTCTGCGGTGCGCGGAAGGTGCTGACGGCGAATACCGGTGCCGGCAGGGCCTTTCGGTCGATCTTGCCCGAGGAGGTCAACGGGAACTCATCAAGGACCACGATCTGGGTGGGCACCATGTACTCGGGCACCCGCTCACTCAGCCACTGCCGCACCGCACTGACCTTGGTGTTGGTATGGGGGTCGTTGGCGTAGCTGCTGCGCTGCCGGGCCTCGATGGAGGTCAGGTACACGTCTGTCAGCGCCGCGACGGGCCCGTCAACGACGGCGGTGAAGACGGCATCCAGCGTGCCCGGTGCCGCTCCCCAGGTGACCGCGACCTGGTATGCGGCGGTCTCGCCAAGACGGTGCAGTTGTTCGGCAGTCGCGGTGACCTCGCAGGGGTCCTGGGCCAGCGCATCCGCCATGGGCAGTCCGGCGGCCAAAGCCTGCTGGATGTGCACGTCGGCGATCACACCGGTGCGGGGGATCGCTGTGACGCGCACCATGGCCGGACGTTGCGCCGTCAACTCGGCGTGTAGTCCACTGAGCCCTGCACAGTCAGTCCACTCCCAGGTCGGTGCACCGGCCAGCGAGCACACCCGCGTAGGGGTCTTGTGAATGGTGACGTCGTAGCGGTAGCGGCTGAGTTCGTTGTCGGCCTCCCCACGTTTGACCGCAATGTTCACCCCAGCCGCGGACGGATGCTCCGCAGCCCAGGTGGTGAAGAACTCTGGCGCCAAAAGCAATTCGGGCTCCCCCAGCATTGCGCGCTGCACACGTTGCCGGATCTCGTCGGCGTCAGCACCGGCTCCGGTGTGCGCCAATGCGATACCGGTCTGGAATGCACCCTGCAGGCTGTGATTGCGCACATCGCCGATGAACAGTGCCCCACCGGGGGCCAGCAGCTCCACGGCGCTGTCGATGACGTCGGCCAGGTACGCCGCGCTCGGGAAGTACTGAACCACCGAGTTGACGATGATGGTGTCGAAGTAGTCCCGCGGCAGAGTCCCGGTGACATGCGCGGGCTGGGTCCGCAGCTGAACTCGATCCCCCCACGACTGCCCGGCCACCGCGGCCTGCAAGGTCTGGATTGTCGGTGCGGAGAAGTCCGTGCCCCAGTACTCCACACACACCGGGGCGACCTGTGACAGCACCAACCCAGAACCGACACCGATCTCCAGCACCCGACCTGGCCGCAGCGCCAGAATCCGGTCCACCGCCGCCGCACGCCACTCCTGCATCTGCGGCAGCGGAATCGCCTCACCGGTGTAGCTGCTGTTCCAACCCCGGAAATCACTGCCGAACTCGACCACCTCAACCTTGGCCTCAGCGTCGTAGAGTTCGTCGTAGACGTGTTGCCACTGATCGACGACCTCGGCCTCCTTGTCGGCGGTGTTGGTGCGCTCTAGGGCGATGTAGGCGATGAGGTGCTCAGCGGTGTCGCTGTGATGCACCGCCGCGGCGGCCCGCGACACCTGCGGGCAGGCCAGCAGGGTGTTCTCGATCTCGCCCAGTTCCAGACGTTGCCCGCGCAGCTTGATCTGGGCATCGGCACGACCCAGATACTCCAACGTTCCCGCCTCAGTCCAACGGACCAGATCCCCGCTGCGATACATGCGCTCCCCGGCATCACCAAACGGGTTGGCCACGAAGCGATCCGCGGTCAACGCCGCCCGTCCCACATATCCGCGCGCCACTGGCGGCCCACCCAGATACAACTCACCGACGACCCCCACCGGGGCGGGGTTGAGCCGTGCATCCAGCACCAGCGCGCTGACTCCGGCGATCGGGACGCCGATACCCACCGGCTTCCCCGTCGACAGCGCACTCCAGGTGACCCAGATGGTTACCTCGGTGGGGCCGTATGCGTTGAACATCCGCCGACCCGGCGCCCACGCCGCGACCAACTCAGCCGGACAGGCTTCCCCACCGGTGATCAACGTCCTCAGCCCGTCCAGCCGGGATCGGTCCAGCGTCGCCAGCACGGTGGGAGTCAACAACGCCGCATCCACCCGCTGCTCGGCCACCAACGCGGTCAATGCCTCCCCCGCATAACAATCCGGCGCCGCCACCACCAACGCCGCGCCCGACGCAACCGCCAACAGCCACTCGAACACCGAGGCGTCAAAGGTCGGTGCTGCGACCATCAGAACCCTCGACCGCGCTTCCAAACCGAATACCGCACGATGCGCTGCGGCCTCACCCAGCAGTCCGGCATGGCTGACCGCCACCCCCTTCGGGGTGCCAGTGGACCCCGACGTGAAGATCACGTAGGCGGCATCATCCACGCGCAGCGGCGCGAGCCGGTCAGCATCGGTGATCGGATCCGCAGACAGCCCCAACACGTCCAGATCGTCGACCCGTAACACCGGACGGCTCCCAGCCCCTGCCACTGCATCTGCATCACGAGTCAACACACACACCGCCTCAGCAGTGTCGAGCACCGTGGCAATGCGTTCGACCGGATGGGTCTGATCCACCGGCACATAGGTTCCACCGGCCTTGAGCACCGCCCACCACGCGAGAACCAACTCCGCACACCGGCCCATCGCCACGCCCACTGCGCGCTCTGGACCCACCCCCGCGCCGATCAGCGACCGGGCCAACCGATTCGAGTCCTCGTCGAGTTCGCGATACGACCACTGACGGGCCCCATCGACCACGGCCACCGCATCCGGGTCAGCGGCCACCGCCGCAGACAACAACTGCGGCCCCAACCCCACCGGCGCACCGGCCTGTGCACCAGACCACTGCGCTAGTACCAGCTCGCGCTCACCGCGATCCAGCAGGTCCACATCGCCCACCACCACCGACGGGTCGGCCACCACCGCCTCGACCACCCGGCCGAACCAACCGACCAGCCGCTCGATCGTGGACCGATCGAACAGATCCGTGGCGTATGTCACCACCCCGGCAGCACCCTCGCCGGGGACCTCCCTCAAATCGATGTCCAAGTCCCATTTGGCGGTGCGGGTATCAGTTGACAGCGGCTCGACCCTGACCCCCTCGAGCGCCACCTCTGGGCGCACGTTGTTCTGGAAGACCATCGCCACCTGGAACAGCGGATGATGCGATGTCGACCGCGCCGGGTTGAGCTGCTCGACCAGCAGATCGAACGGCACGTCCTGATTGCCGTAGGCATCCAGCGCCTTCTGCCGCACCTGCTCGACCACATCGCTGAACTGCTGGTGGGAGTTCACCCCCACCCGCAACACCCAGGTGTTGACGAAGAACCCGACCAACCCATCGAGCGCGGCGTCCAATCGTCCGGCGATCGGCGTACCCAACGCCACATCCTCACCGACTCCGCTCCGATGCATCAGCACCGCCACCACGGCCTGCAGCACCATCGAGACCGTCGCGTTGTGCGTCGCCGCCAACGCCTTGACTCCCACCCAGATCTGCGGGTCAATCCGCATCTCAACACCGTCACCGCGGTAACTGGGCACCGGCGGCCGAGGCCGATCCGTCGGCAGCGACACCACCTCGGGCAGCCCGGCCAACTCCTGCCGCCAATAGCCCAGTTGCCCGGCAATCACACTGTCGGGATCGGTCACTGATCCAAGCCAATCCTGCTGCCACAGCGTGTAATCGACATACTGCACCGGCAACGGCACCCAACGTGGGGCCAGGCCCTGGCGCCTCGCCTGATACGCCTCGGCCACATCACGCACCATCGGCGCCATTGACCAGCCGTCAAACACAATGTGGTGCAGCACCATCCCCACCACATACTGTTCGGGACCCACCTGGAAGATCTGTGCCCGGATCGGGATCTCAACCGAGAGATCAAAGCGATACCCCGCCAACGCCACCAAGTCGGCGGCCACATCTGACTCCGGCACCGACACCACCGCCGGACCGCCGCGCCGCCACATGCCCTCCTGTGCGGCCAGCACCCGCTGCAACGCCACGCCGTCCACATCGGGGAAGACCGTGCGCAGCGACTCGTGGCGGGCGATCACGTCATCAAGGGCCGAATCCAACGCGTCGACATCCAGTGGCCCGTCGACCCGCAACGCGATCGGCATGTTGTAGGTCGCGACCCCACCCTCGTACCGATCGAGGAACCACAGCCGCTGCTGTGCGTATGACAACGGCACCTCCGCCGGCCGCTGTCGCACCCCCAACGGCTTACGCCCACTCGATCCCTCACCGATACGCGGCGCCAACTGTGCCACCGTCGGGGCGTCGAACAGGGTCCGCACCGCAAGGCCGGAGTCCAGACTGGTGTTGATCGCGGCGATCACCCGCATGGCCAGTAGCGAGTCACCGCCAAGATCGAAGAACGAGTCGTCCGCACCGACCCGCTCCACACCCAACACCTGGGCGTAGATGCCGGCCAGGATCTCCTCGGTGGGGCCCGATGGCGCGCGGTAGGCAGCGCTCAGCTGGTACTCCGGTGCCGGCAACGCCCGTTTGTCGAGTTTGCCGCTGACCGTCAACGGCAGCGCATCCATCAGCACCAAAGCGGCAGGCACCATATACGTCGGCAACCGCTGCGCCAGGGCGGCGCGCGCCACCACTGCATCAAATACCCCGGTGATTGATTCGGTGACATAACCCACCAGTCGCTTGTCACCCGGACGATCCTCGCGGGCGATCACCACCGCCTGCCCGACCCCATCCAGATCCGCGAGCACTGTCTGGATTTCGCCGAGTTCGATACGGTACCCGCGGATCTTGACCTGCTCGTCAGCACGGCCGAGATACTGCAACTGCCCGTCAGTTCCCCAGCGCACGAGGTCCCCGGTGCGATACATGCGCGCTCCAGGTAGCCCGGCATCGGCGAACGGGCAAGCCACAAACCGGGACCCCGTCAACCCCGCCCGACGCACGTAGCCGACGCCCACACCGCGACCGGCCACATACAACTCACCGACCACCCCAGTCGGCACCGGCCGCAGCCACGCATCCAGTACAAACAGCGCTGTGGTCGGCACTGGAGCACCAATGGGCACCGCGGGCGATCCCACCGACAACGGTGCACTCATCGACGCATATATCGTGGTCTCGGTCGGGCCGTAGGCGTTGATCATCACCCGTCCCGGCGCCCACCGATCCACCACCTCGGACGGGCAATCCTCGCCACCGAGGAGCAATGCCACCGAATCCAAGCCCTCACAGGAAAGTGCAGCCACCGCCGACGGGGTTTGAGTGAGCACGTTGACCTGTTCGGCAATCAGCAAGGCGTGGAAATCATTCGGCGATCCCGTCACAGCTTCGGGTACCACCACCAACCGCCCGCCAGTCAGCAGCGCAGCCCAGATCTCCCATACGGAGAAGTCGAACGCATATGAGTGGCACTGCGTCCACACCTGCGCCGCCGGAAGGAAAGCGGGCATGGACTCCGCCACGTGAGCCAGGTTGCGGTGCGTGATGGCCACCCCCTTGGGGGTGCCGGTAGTGCCTGACGTGTAGATGAGGTAGGCAATGTCATCGGGGGATGGCATCGGCAACGCCGTGTCAGGACCGGCGGCTACCCGGGGACCGTCGAGTTCAAGGGTCCGAACGTCGGAGCCGTGCAGCCGCTCAGCCAACGCTGCCGTGGTCAGCGCGACGATCGGCTCCGCATCAGCCACCATGAACCGCAGCCGCTCATCAGGCACAATCGGATCAATCGCGAGATAGGCGGCCCCGGCCTTGAGCACTGACAGCATCGCCACGACCGCTCGCGGTGAGCGCTCAAGCAGCAATGCCACGGTGTCGCCGGGCGCCACACCTTGACCGACCAGCAAGTGTGCCAACCGATTCGATGCCTCATCGAGGTCTCGATACGTCATCTGGCAGCCTTCGGCGCTGATCGCGACCTCGTCAGCGCAACGATCCACCTGTGCAGCGAACAACGCCGGAATCGACATCGCCATCTCGGGCTGGCTCAGTGCCGTCAAATTGCCGACCTCGTCGAGACGGGAATGGTCCACCGTGTCAAGCACATCGACCGATGACAATGTGCGGGACGGATCGGCGGTGAACGCCACCAGCACCCGCCGAAGCCGTTCCGCCAGTGTCTCGATACCAGCGGCATCGAACACATCGGTACGGAACTCCACCGTCCCGGAGATGCCGGCCGGCTCCTCATCAGTGGTCCACAGTTCAGACAGCGAGAACGCCAGATCCATCCGGGCAGTACTCGTTTCCGCCGACAGCGGCGTGATCTGCACATCGCCCAGCGCAAGATCGGCTGCGGGGTCCCCACCGAAGTTCTGCCAGGCGAGCATGACCTGGATCAGCGGATGATGGGTCAAACTGCGGGCCGGGTTGAGCCGGTCGACCAACACCTCGAACGGCACATCCTGATGCTCATAGGCGCCCAAGGCCCGCTGGCGCACCTGCTGCAACAGGTCAGCCACGGTGGGATCTCCGGCCAGGTCCACCCGCAGCACCAGCGTGTTGACGAAGAAGCCCACCAACTCGTTCAGCGCGGACTCGCCGCGACCGGCGATCGGGAATCCCACCGCCACATCTGAGCTGGCGCTGTGCTTCGACAGCACCAGCGCCAGGGCGGCCTGCACCACCATGAAGCTTGTCACGTTGTGCTCGTGTGCCAGACGAGTAATCTGCTGCTGCAGCTGCGCAGGCCATTCCACCGCCACGCTGGCCCCGCGGTAATCGGCCACCGGCGGATACGGCCGGTCCGTCGGGAGTTCCAAACGCTCGGGCAGGCCGGCCAACTCCTGCTCCCAATAGGCCAGCTGGCCGGCTACCACGCTGTCGGTATCTGATTCCGAACCGAGCCACTCCTGTTGCCACAGTGTGTAATCGGCGTACTGGACCGGCAGCGGCGCCCAATCGGGGCCCCGTCCGGCGCTGCGGCTGGCATAGGCCATCCCCAGATCTGCCACGAGCGGTGTCACCGACCAGCCATCAGCGGCGATATGGTGCACCACCGCCACAAGCACATGCTCACCCTCGTCGACGCGGAACAGCGTTGCCCGTACGGGAATCTCGGCGGACAAGTCGAAACTGCGACAAACCGCCGCGCTGACGGCCGCCTCCAACCGCTCCGCCGGCCAGTCGCCGGCGTCCACTACCTTCCACCCGAAATCTGCCTGCTCGGCAGGCACGACCACCTGTCGTGGCACACCATCGACAGCGATGAACAGCGTGCGCAGGCTCTCCTGGCGGGCAATGACATCGGCCAAGGACACGCCCAGGGCATCAGCGTCCAGAGGCCCAGTCAGCCGTAGCCCCACCGCCATGTTGTAGATCGGCGACGGACCCTGCAACTGATCCAGGAACCACATGCGGTTCTGGGCGTAGGACAACGGCACCTCTGCTGGTCGCTGCTGTGCGGTCAGGGGCTCTCGTCTGCTCGACCCCTCACCGACATGCGGTGCCAGTTGCGCCACGGTGGGTTCGTCGAACAGGGTGCGCACCGCGAGCTCGGCGTCCAGGCTGGTGTTGACCGCGGCGATGAGTCGCATCGCTGAGAGTGAGTCACCACCGAGGTCGAAGAAGGAGTCATCGACACCGACGCGGTCCAGGCCGAGCACCTGGGCGTAGATACCGGCCAGGATCTCCTCTACGGGTGTGGTGGGTGCGCGGTAGTGATCGCCATCGGTGTACTCCGGAGCCGGCAGGGCACGGCGGTCCAGTTTGCCGTTGACGGTCAGCGGCAGCGCCTCGAGCACCACGACCGCGGTCGGCACCATATAGGCCGGGAGCCGATCGGCCAGTCGCGTGCGTATCTCGGCCG